>NZ_JBHXIZ010000001.1:1131077-2404286 GCF_042723305.1 Paenibacillus sp. NPDC058367 | reverse complement strand
GCGGAGGGGTTCCACACGTACCCATCCCGAACACGACCGTTAAGCCCTCCAGCGCCGATGGTACTTGGACCGAAGGGTCCTGGGAGAGTAGGACGTCGCCAAGCGGACAACCACATTACCCGTGGTATTTTTTTTGCCCTTAATATTGATGTGTCTTAAAAAGGGCCTTTAGCTCAGCTGGTTAGAGCGCACCCCTGATAAGGGTGAGGTCGGTGGTTCGAGTCCACTAAGGCCCACCATATTCCCTGATAGCTCAGTTGGTAGAGCACTCGACTGTTAATCGAGTTGTCACAGGTTCGAGTCCTGTTCGGGGAGCCATTTATGGAGAGGTGTCCGAGTTTGGCCGAAGGAGCACGATTGGAAATCGTGTAGGCGCCACAAGCGTCTCGAGGGTTCGAATCCCTCTCTCTCCGCCACAAAGTTTATTAGCATGGCCCGTTGGTCAAGGGGTTAAGACACCTCCCTTTCACGGAGGTAACATGGGTTCGAATCCCATACGGGTCATAACATGGAGGCTTAGCTCAGCTGGGAGAGCATCTGCCTTACAAGCAGAGGGTCGGGGGTTCGATCCCCTCAGCCTCCACCATATTCATTTAAGAACGACGCGGGGTGGAGCAGCCCGGTAGCTCGTCGGGCTCATAACCCGAAGGCCGCAGGTTCAAATCCTGCCCCCGCAACCAAATTTTCCTTAAGCATGATGTTTTGGGACTAGCTGGCGTAGTGTAAATGAATAGTATATAATTATTAAATGACGCGGGGTGGAGCAGCCCGGTAGCTCGTCGGGCTCATAACCCGAAGGCCGCAGGTTCAAATCCTGCCCCCGCAACCAATTTACTCTTATGCATTATGTCTATGGAACCGTGGTGTAGTTGGCCTAACATGCCTGCCTGTCACGCAGGAGATCGCGAGTTCGAATCTCGTCGGTTCCGCCATTTAGTTAATTATTGTTGGGGATTAGCCAAGCGGTAAGGCAACGGACTTTGACTCCGTCATGCATAGGTTCAAATCCTATATCCCCAGCCATTTATGAGAGCCATTAGCTCAGTTGGTAGAGCACCTGACTTTTAATCAGGGTGTCGAAGGTTCGAGTCCTTCATGGCTCACCATTATTTTCAAAGTGTGCGCGTGTGGCGGAATGGCAGACGCACCAGACTTAGGATCTGGCGTTTCACGACGTGGGGGTTCAAGTCCCTTCACGCGCACCATATTTTGCGGAAGTGGCTCAGCGGTAGAGCATCGCCTTGCCAAGGCGAGGGTCGCGGGTTCGATTCCCGTCTTCCGCTCCATAATTTTTGCGCCCTTAGCTCAGCTGGATAGAGCGTTTGACTACGAATCAAAAGGCCGGGAGTTCGAATCTCTCAGGGCGCGCCATTTTTATTACTAAGTAATTACATGTTTTGACGGGATGTAGCTCAGCTTGGTAGAGCACCTGGTTTGGGACCAGGGGGTCGCATGTTCAAATCGTGTCATCCCGATTTTATACCTTTGCGGGTGTAGTTCAATGGTAGAACTTCAGCCTTCCAAGCTGATAGCGTGGGTTCGATTCCCATCACCCGCTTATAATTAAGAAACATCTGTCTATTATAGGCAGGTGTTTTTTTGTATAGTTACATTCATATGGATACAATAGAACTTAGGGCTTTTAGTTGAGGAGGTAGCAATGTTTGAATTTGAAGCTAAATTAGTGCGACCTGATGCAAGTGGGAGCTGGACTTATCTTAACGTCCCTTTTGATGCCGAACAAATATTTGAAACAAAGTCCAGAATACAGGTAAAAGGAAGTGTAAATGGAATCCCCTATAGAGGAACGCTTATGCCCCATGGAAACGGAAAGCATTTTATGGTGGTAAAGAAGGAACTACGGGATCTAGCCAAAGCTCAACCTGGTGATATTGTGCATGTGACGATGGAGCAAGATCATCAATTACGGGAGGTAGAAGCCCCAGAGGATTTCCTTGATGCGTTGAGTAGCCATGAGCAGGCAGAAGCTTATTATAACGGTCTGGCTTATTCTTATCAGAAGGAATATGTATCTTGGATCGAAGCGGCGAAAAGACCTGAAACCAGAGCATCTCGTATCGAAAAATCAGTCAGTAAACTGGGTGAAGGATTGAGGCTCAAATAAAAGTATGAAGAAGTGCTTAACAGGCTGAATAGATGAACAGCGTCCTCTTCCATAAGATTGGAAAGGGACGCTGTTAATGTTGGTGATATGTGCGAGTGGGCTTAAATAAGAACGGCCACCTCACCACAATTCACAAACTTAATACTTTCGATTTTTACTGATAACTCACCTGAAGGAATAGCTAGCTGACATGTACTGCCGATCTGAGCTAACAGCAGCTGCATGCCAATAGGCGAGAACATTGAAATCTTGTTATCATTGGGTTCTGCCTGGTTTGGAAATACGATGGTGTAGGTATCTGTAGTATTGTCGTCTAAGTAGCGTAGCTGAAGCTGACTTCCAATCAATACGAGTGAATTCAATTCTTCACCATTGAAACGGGAAAGTAATTGTTCCAGCTCGGAGCAATAACGGGACAACAGCGTTTCAGCATTACTTCTTTGTTTGCTTCGTTCCGGGAAATACTGATTTAGAAATGCGATTTTTTCCTCATCAAAATAAATAAGCTGCTGGACCAGTTGTGTCCTTGAGCCTTCATAAATTAGACTATGGTTCATAGTAGATTTCACCCCCTCTAAGTAGCACATTCTTTGCAAATTTGTTATGACGCGTTGCCATATTAAAATCCCTCCTATACAAATAGAGGTCCCCTAGAGGGAACCTTCTGATCAGTATAACAGCTTCTATATGTAAATCCAATCCATTTTGCAAAGGCAATAAATTCTTACTAAATATTGTATTTAAAACGTTTGACTATTGTATAGTTGGGTGCTATGATAGGCTGATGTTATAGGCATTTCGTAGAAAACTGCGGAATGCCTATACTATATTTCGAAGATAATTTTACATTAAATGTTACCAGGGGAGTGATACGCCATGTACATTTCGTTGAGTTCACCTATAGAATCTAGACATAAAAAGTAACTATAATTTATTAAAGGAGAGATCAGGATGATTCAAGTAAAAGAGTTTGTAGATGCTGATAATTCGTATGCTGAGAATAAGGCGAATGAGTTCTTGGCAGGGCTGCGTGAGGAACAGGTTGTGAATATCTGTTACGGTTCGGTAGTCAAATCTTCACGTGATGGGGCAGAGCATCAAAGAAGCAGTATACTGGTCGTGTATAAGACAAATGAAGGGCAATAACTGGAATACTTTTTTTTCGTGCTTATCTGTTGTCTCCACGCTATGCATCGTGATCGTTCTTATATATTATATGTTTTAGCTTTTCTTATGAACAAAGAGGACCTTTCCCATTTACGGGTAAAGGTCCTCTTTGATTGTATAAGTGCAATTACAGTCTTATATTCCGTCTGGGACGGATAATCCTAAACCGGATGCAACACGCTGTCCCAGTTCTGGATCAGCTTTATAGAAATGAACAATTTGACGAAGTTTAATATCGTTACTTTCAACTGGTGTCATAGCGCCTACGATATTTTGAACAAGACGTGTACGTTCTTCTTCACTCATCAGGCGATACAAGTCACCAGGTTGTGTATAATGGTCATCACTATTATAGGAGACACTGTCGGCATTTCCAGATACTTCGAAAGGTGATGTTTTGTACTGTGGTGCTTCTTTAGGTCCGCCTAAGCTGTTAGGCTCATAATAGGCACCGGATCCGCCATTGTTGCCGAGTGCCATGCCACCGTCACGTTGATAGTTCTTCACTTCTACTTTTGGACGGTTGATAGGCAGGCTGTTATGGTTAGGACCTACACGGTGACGATGAGCATCGCCGTAAGCAAACAGTCGACCCTGTAGCAATTTATCAGGAGAAGCTTCAATACCAGGGACGAAAGAGCCAGGAGAGAACGTAACTTGCTCTACTTCCGCGAAGTAATTCTCTGGATTGCGATCCAGTACCATGCGGCCAACCTCAATTAATGGATAATCTTTTTGCGACCATACTTTGGTTACATCGAATGGATCAAAGCGATAAGTGTTCGCATCTTCGATTGGCATAATCTGCACGTAGAGCTTCCACGCTGGGAATTCTCCTTTATCAATAGCATTGAACAAGTCTTCTGTATGATAATCTGGGTTCTCCCCAGCTATTTTGGCGGCAAGATCTGGAGCAAGGTTCTTAATGCCTTGTTCTGTTTTGAAATGATATTTCACCCAGACGGCATTGCCTTCGGCATTTACCCATTTGAAGGTGTGGCTTCCGAACCCGTGCATATGTCTTAGCGTAGCTGGGATTCCGCGATCTGACATCAAAATCGTAACCTGATGAAGAGATTCCGGCGATAAAGACCAGAAGTCCCAAACCGCATTAGGGTTCTTTAAGTGTGTCTGTGGATCACGCTTCTGTGTATGAATAAAGTCGGGGAACTTGATTGCATCACGAACGAAGAATACAGGTGTATTGTTACCTACGAGATCATAGTTTCCTTCTTCGGTATAGAACTTCACAGCAAAACCACGTGGGTCTCTTACAGTATCAGCAGAACCTAGCTCCCCAGCTACCGTTGAGAAACGGATGAACATTGGGGTACGCTTGCCTACCTCAGATAAAAAATTAGCTTTTGTATATTGAGTTAAATCCTGAGTGACCTCAAAATACCCATGAGCGCCAGCACCCTTAGCGTGAACGACACGTTCAGGAACACGTTCTCTGTTAAAGTGGGCTAATTTTTCAAGCAGATGGACATCTTGCAGCAAAGTAGGACCACGATCACCGGCTGTCATTGAATTTTGATTGTCGCCTACTGGAGCACCCCAGCTGGTCGTAAGATTATTATTATTGGAGCTCATTAATAGAATCACCTCGTAAGATTTGATTTTAGATTTAGTATAAGTTCTATATTAATGTTTTTTGGGGAAAATGCAACACTTTTTGAATATTTGACACATTACAGTATGTGGTAATCGTCGTCCCATTCAGATATATATGATAGATAGAGTGATTAATTACTAAGCAGAGTTAAAAAAGAAACAGCGCACCTCTACCATCACTGGAGGGTGCGCTGTTCTATTTTGATATAGGAATATCCGTTTTCTATACTTAGTTTTTAATGTACATTCTGTTATAGTATTCATCCAGCATTCTTTTGGTGGCAAATTCGGTGCGAGTGGTTTTGATACTCTTCTTCATCATTTGTACCCACTGTTCACGATTCTCATAATAGGTTGGGAGTACTCGATTCAATAGGGTGTCGTATAGCGCATCACTATCATGCTTATCCAGAACCTCGAAGTCAGTAGTCTCGAAGCCGTCTCCGATCTGCCAGCCATTCTCGCCATCTATACAGGCTTCCGGCCACCAGCCATCTAGAATAGAGCAGTTCAATACGCCGTTCATGGCTGCCTTCATCCCGGAGGTACCACTTGCTTCCAGTGGTCTACGGGGATTGTTGAGCCAAATATCAGAACCGCGTGTCAGCTGTGCGCCGATAGTCATATCGTAATTCTCCAAGAAGACAACACTCTTCGGATATTTTTTCATCATCGCCACTAAATTGCTGACGATTTTTTTGCCGTTATCATCGAGTGGATGGGCTTTGCCAGAGAAGACGATTTGTATTTTGCCGGACTCCAGATAAGGCTCAATAATTTCCGGCTGCGAGAAGATCAGGTCACTGCGTTTATAAGGAGCAGCTCTGCGTGAGAAGCCAATGAGTAGATTGTCAGCATTTAGACTAATGCCGGACCGTTCTTTGATGAAATCAATCAGTTCACCCTTAATTTCTTTATGCACTGCCCATAAATCGCCATTTTGTTCATAGGCTTGTGTCATTCTTTCATCTACCCAGGTAGGGGTATGAATGGCATTAGTAATGCCAATGATGTCCGATCTTCCGGCAACCTCTTTCCACATCTTATTGGCTGTATCCGCATGAAGCTGAGCCACTGCATTAGAAATACGTGAGAGTCGTAGACCGGCAACCGTCATGTTGAACGGCTCGCCACCGATACGCTCCATCTGGTCGCGGGTTAAGCCATTGAATGCACTCATATACTCTAGGCGGTCGAGTGGATGGGTTTCGTTGCCTTCTTTTATCGGCGTATGTGTAGTGAACACAACCTCTTCCCGAGTAGCTTTCCAAGCTTCCTCAAAGGTGCTGCCTCCGGACATCTTTTCACGAATGAGCTCGATGGCTGCTAAGGCTGCATGGCCTTCATTGAAATGATAGACATCAATCGGAATGCCGAGAGCACGCATAGCTTTTACTCCGCCGATCCCGAGTACGATCTCTTGAGCGATCCGTTCCTCACCGAACCAGCCGTACAATTGTCCAGTAATCCATGCATCATTATTCTCGGGGATATCTGTATCCAGTAAATACAACGTGCTGTTGCCAAAATAATCAGTCTTCCATACTTTGCACACCACATCGGTCTTTCTGACTTTTACAGTTACCTTCACCCCTGTATCTTCAAGAAAATCATAAACATAATTGTGATAGGAGTCGTATGGATTACCGTTTGCATCAATTTTTTGATCCGTATAACCTTGTTTCCACTTCAGCCCGATAGGGATGATAGGAGCATTGATGTCTTTAGCTCCCTTAATGTAGTCACCGGCGAGAATTCCAAGCCCTCCGGCATACATTTTAAAATCGGAATGTAACCCGTACTCCATACTGAAATAAGCTACTGATGGTAATTTTTGTTCGTTCACTTGATAAGCCTCCTAATCGCGGATTAGATTGAATTGCAGTAAAGCTGCTGGCATTATCTAAGATGCAAACGTTTGCTCAAAAAACAGTCACCAATCGTTGTGGAAGCGATTGCACCATCATTCTAGCACACTTTATCTACAAAAGCATAACGTCATTTTGGTGAAAATAGCCAATTAGGGGCAAAATCAACGGAAGTGATTGATAAAGTGAAGGGAAGACCCTAAGATAAAGAGATTGAAGAAATAATTATTGGTGGTGTATAAGTTGGGTATAGTTGTGATTGGAAGCTTAAATATGGATATGGTAGTACGTACGAACCGGGCACCGAATGCAGGAGAAACGCTTATGGGACAAGCATTTGCTCTATCTCCCGGTGGAAAGGGAGCGAATCAGGCCGTTGCCGCAGCACGTCTGGGTGCTGAGGTTAGTATGATCGGCAGCGTCGGAAAAGATACCTTTGGAAGCGAAATGCTGGAGATTATTAAGCAGGAAGGTATTCATATAGAACATATCTCAGTGAGTGAAACGGAGGCAACAGGTGTAGCTTCAATCGTTATTGAAGAAGATGGAGAGAATCGGATTATCGTTGTACCCGGAGCGAATATTGATCTCTTTGCAGAGGATATACAGGCGTTAGAGACTGTCATCAGCCAGGCTGAGATGATTGTGATGCAGCTTGAAATGGAACTGGCGATGAGTGAGCATGCTATTGCCATTGCACATCGTCATGGAATTCCGGTCATTCTGAATCCAGCACCAGCTAGAGTGCTTAAAGACGAGATGCTGGGTCAAGTATCATATCTGACACCTAATGAGACAGAAGCGGGAATTTTGACCGGAATGACTGTAGATAGTTTAGAGACTGCTGAGCAGGCAGCCCGTATTTTGCTGCAAAAAGGTGTTAAAAATGTGATTGTAACCTTGGGATCTAAAGGCGCACTGATCGTTAATGCTGAAGGCGCTAAGTCAGTTCCTGGATTCCCGGTCAAGGCGATAGACACGGTTGCTGCCGGAGACTCATTCAATGGGGCATTAGCCCAGCAATTGGTCTTAGGCAAAACGCTGGAGGAGGCAGTGAGCTTCGCTAATGCTGTTGGAGCACTGGCTGTCGGGAAAGAAGGCGCGATCCCATCGCTGCCGCAGTTATCAGAGGTTGAACAGTTTCTAAAACATGTATCGGCAGTAAAATAAACAATACAGAATCTATAGCAGACGACTGGATAAGGGGCTGAAATAATGAGCAGGACAGTAATCGTTAAAAATGTGATCATTGGCGAAGGAATCCCTAAAATATGTGTTCCGTTGATTGGAGCTACCTTGTCTGAACTGAAACAGGAAGCCGAATCATTAAAAGAGCTTGGTCCCGATTTAGTGGAGTGGCGGACGGATTTTTTTGACGAAGTTGAAGACGTAGAGGCGGTCAATTTAGCACTAAAAGAAATCCATTCTGTAATTCCGGAGTTACCGCTGATTTTTACTTTTCGGAGTGCAAAAGAAGGCGGAGAGAAGCAGGTTAGCACGGAATATTACATAGCACTGAATATAGCTGCAGCTGAAAGTGGTCTAGTAGATATAATTGATGTTGAATTATTCAATGAGGAACAGGATGTAAAGCTACTAGTCGAGACTGCTCATACTCATAACGTGTCTGTCATTATCTCGAATCATGATTTTCATGGAACACCTTCTCAAGAGGAGATCATCTCGCGATTACGCAAGGCACAGGAGCTTGGCGGGGACTTGCCTAAAATTGCGGTGATGCCTCAGGATGCGGGGGATGTACTGACTTTACTAGAAGCTACCCATATGATGAAAGAACAATATGCAGATCGCCCGATTATTACAATGTCCATGGCGGGAGCTGGGGTCATTAGCCGTCTAGCCGGTGAAATATTCGGTTCAGCGCTTACCTTTGGAGCGGCGCATAAGCCCTCTGCGCCTGGACAGGTAGCTGTGGTTGAGCTGCGAAATGTACTGTCACTGCTGCATCGCAGTCTATAGGAGCTATCAGTGAGGTTCAGATAATAGAAATAGAGCGGCGTCCGGATTTCCGGTGCCGCTCTATTTCTATTTTATTATTTTGTTCCCGTGTATACGTGAACGGCATCTCTTAGGAACGCTGCAAGTCCAGGGCGATGCTTGTCGTAGTACTTGGTAAAACGTTCATCATCCACATACATTTGCGCGACACCGGCATGTGCCTCTTTGGAATAGGAATCCCAGTAGAAGGAGAGCCACTGGCGATGTAGATCAGCACTTTTTTGCGCCAATACACTGGCAGGATCTCCATGCTCCATCGCTTGCACAAGTGTCTCGAACATTTCCTCCTCAAGCTGCTGTATAGCCGCATATTGTTCTTCAGTCATACCTTTAAGCTTCTTGTTGGATTGTTCTACGGTGCTGTCCCCATATTTCTCCCGTATTTCTTGACCGTATTTCTTCTCGTTATCCTCTACCAGCTTTTGCTTGAATCCTTCGAATTTTTCAGCGTCACTCATAGTCATTCTCCCTTCTTGGTGAGCCAGCGTCTGTTCGACGTTAGCGATTAATAGATCTAATTGATGTCTCTTTTCAAGCAGCTTGTCATGATGCTCCCGTAGCGCTTTGACTCCGTCGAATGACGGTTCAGTCATAATAGCTTTGATACGTTCCAGACTTAAGCCAAGCTCTCGATAAAATAAAATTTGCTGTAGAAGATCTACTTCGGTGCGGCCATAGATACGATACCCCGAGGAGTTGATTCTCGCCGGCTTAAGAATGCCAAACTCGTCGTAGTAGCGCAGGGTTCGCGTACTGATTCCAGCTAGCTCAGCGAGCTTCTGTACTGTGTATTCCGTAGTATCACCTCCCACAAATTCAATGTACACCTTTACGTAGCGTGAAGGTCAAATGTTTTTTTTGCGTATCCCAAACAGCGGCAGTTACCCGCTGAAGATCATTGGGAAGACTGCCGCTGCTATGATTTGCTGATGTTGAAGTTATTTTTGACCCATCTGCGCCGCAAAATAATTTTGTAATTCCTCTAATTTCCGAGGATCAGCTAGGGTTGTTTTGTCTGAGAAGTAGTGTTCGAGAACAAGGTCCCAGGTAGGTACTATTTTTTGTGAGTTCATCGCTTTAATGGCGACTTTGACCGTCTTGCGTTCTTTGGCATTAGAAAAAGTATCTACGTAATGCTGTGAGCGCTCAAAATCCAGATCCTTAAACACAGCGCGGAAGATTTCCGAAGTCATCTTTGCGTCATCCAACGCACGGTGAGCAGATCCAGAAGGTTCAAGTTCAAACAAAGCCATCGCGCCTTCGACACTGATATCATTGCTTAGGCCGCGAGCCCGCAGCACACCCTTCAGTAAATCGAAATACGTTGCAGACATCCAGTAGGAGTCGTCCATCTTGTGCATACGTACATCCTGAATGATTCGCTTCATGTCTTCGCCACCCCAAGTAAGGAGCAACACTCCATCTGTACTTAGATCAAGCCACTCTCTAAAAGCAGTGATGACTTTCGGGAAGCGGGGTGCGATGTCGATTTCCTCTTGGGGAATACCGGTTTTTTTCTTAATAAAAGAATTAAGGGTGGAGAAATATATGGGTTTGATCAAGGAAGAAAATTCATCCTTATACTGCAATGAAGAGTCTAACCGGACAGCTCCAATCTCAATGACCTCCATAGGGTGCTCGCTGGCAAACTTACGGCCGTTGAATTCGATGTCCAGAATAATATAATCCACAGGTACTTGCCTCCGTTCCATGACTGACGCTGTAGTACTTAATACGTCGACTACTCTATTTTAACAAAAAAAGCGATGTAATGGGGAGTATGAGAACAAGCTAATATTGGAACATAAAAAAGAACCAGCACTATGCGGGTTCTTTTTATAACTATTAATGAGCAAAAAGATTGCAGACAATAAAGTAAGACGATTAATGTTCTGAACCGGCAGCAGGTTCAGGCTGATGAATTGGCTGTTCCAGCAGGACAGATCCGTCTTCAAGACGAAGCCAGGTATCGAAGTCTTGGGTGCCTTGGGTCAGTCTGATGACGCGTGCGCCCCGCATAAAGCCTTCTTTTCCATAAGTATTGTAGCCGGTAGCACGGCCATAGGAAAGACGTATGCCATACAGGCTGCCCGTAAAATCATTGATATGGTCATGTCCGCAGAAGGTGCCAAGCACATCACCCATTTCAAGCAAAGCCGAGAATAATCCCGAGTTAACCTCAGGTGAGCATACACGTTCATACTTATACCCATGACAGACTTGTGTAGACCAGACCTCACGATATTCCGGAATCGGGATATGGAAGAAAGCCAATGCAGGCAGCCTGTTCTCAGCAGTTTTAGGATTCAACCGAGCGGATTCAGCAGTTAGCCAGTTGATTTGATTCCGGTTAATCCAATTGTAGCCTGGGATATGCTCCATCTCGGAGTAACTGCCCGAGTCAACAAAATAAAGGACAGCGGCTGCTTGGCCATCCTGATCTTTTATTTCAAGCGTGTAATTGCCTGAACCTTCAAGATCCTCTGGACCGGCTTCGGCCAGACAGTGGGGATGTTCTAATGCTATCTGCATCAATTCACTGCGGGAAATCAGGGTTTCTGTATCATGGTTACCAAATACGAAGGCCCAAGGGGTACCTGTTTTTTCTACAGCAGCGACAGCATCCCGAAATGCTTGGGCAGGGTCTTCACATGCCTTTTCGCCAGGAGAGACAGGGGCAGTGTAAATTAGATCTCCCGTGAAGACCACAAGATCAGGTTGTTCTGCTTCTAGAACACGTTCCATCAGTTCCCGGGTACGCTGATCTTCGGCTCTTCCATCCATCCAGTGAAGATCAGTGAACTGTACAATTTTCAAGGTTCCATCTTGCTGAAATGATAAGCTGTGTCTCATTGGGGTTATCTCCCTTACTGTCTAATATAGTTAGCCGATCCAGATCCGCTGGGTGAAATGGTCTCCGGAGCTTCTACCAATCATAATATCAAATTCCCCGGGTTCGAAGACCATTTGATCATCTTTTCCGTAGAACATCAGCATTTCTCTAGTGATCTCGAAAGAAACCACTTGTTTCTCATGCGCTGCGAGTGTAATTTGTCGGAAGGCTTTCAGCTCCTTGACCGGGCGTACGACACTTGCGCTAACATCATGGATATAGAGTTGAACGGTTTCCTTGCCGGTGATGTCTGAAGTATTCTCCACCTCAATGGAGGCAACAATCCGACCCTTAGCATCAACATTGAAGTTGCTGTAATCAAAACTGGAATAGCTCAGACCATAGCCAAAACAGAAAAGAGGGTCATTAGGGCAATCCAGATATCGGGTTACATAACGCACATTCGGATATAGGGGATCATAGGGACGTCCCGTCTGATAGGCATTGTAATAAACAGGAATTTGACCAACCGAGTAAGGGAAGCTCATAGATAAACGAGCGGACGGATTATAATCTCCGAACAGCACATCAGCTAATGAATTTCCGGATTCTGTTCCCAGAAACCAGGCTTGCAGTAGAGCATCGCTGGCCTCAAGAACAGGCTTTAGTTCCAGTGGTCGGCCGCTAAATACAATGGTAACAATCTTTTTGCCGGTATCTTTCAGACGCCAGATCAGCTTCTCCTGATTGGTCGACAAGCGCAGATTGGTTTTGCTTCCGCCTTCCCCGGTATCCTGCTGATTCTCACCGACAGCAGCGAGAATTACATCGCAATCTTTTAGGCGCTGAAAGGCTTCTTCGATTTCATCCTCCACATCAAAAACACCCTCTAGCATGCTTCCCAGCTCACCAGTCATGGCCGTAATAATATCCGCGGCAGATGTTTTTTGAGAAATGCCGTTGTAGAGTGATACGGCCGGGTCTTTTTCCGTTCCAGACCAGCCGCCCAGCACATGAATAGAGGTAGCGAAGGGACCAGCCAATCCAATCTTCATACCGTGTTTAAGGGGCAGAGCGTTATTGTCATTTTTCAGCAGCACCACTGAGCTTGCACCCAGCTCTCTCGCAGCTTGTAAATTCTCCGCGCTCGGCGTGGGCGCCTCATCTACTAGTGGATCTGCATCCTTGAATGGATTGTCAAACAAGCCGAGAGCGTCCTTGAGTTCTAGCACCCGGATAACGGCTTCATCAATCAAGGAGATATCAAGCTTGCCTTCCTCGACGAGAGCAGCGCCGTGGTTTAGATAATGGGTGGACATCATTTCAATATCTAGTCCGGCAGCCAGACTTTTCTCAGCTGCTTCACGACCATCTTCGGCAGCGCCATGAGGGATTAGTTCATTTACGGAATTGAAATCGGCGATGGTAACGCCATTGAAGCCCCATTCCTCACGCAGAATCCCGCGGAGAAGTTTGGAATTACCGCTTGCAGGTATACGATCAATCGTATTGAATGCGGCCATCACCATGGCTACATCAGCATCTACAGCAGCTTTATAGGCTGGTAGATAGAACTCACGTAATACGCCGAGGGACATATCCACCGTATTGTATTCTCGACCGCCTTCGGGAGCGCCATAACCGGCGAAGTGCTTCACACAGGCAGCGATACGACCTTTTTCTTTTAGGTCTTTGCCCTGATAGCCCCGTACCATGCTCTCAGTTACACGAGCATTCAGATAAGGGTCCTCACCGGATGTCTCCATCACTCGTCCCCAGCGCGGATCGCGTACAAGATCCGTCATAGGCGAGAAAGTGAGGTGAATACCGGCAGCTGCGCTCTCCTTGGCTGCAATTTCAGCGAACCTTTCACAGGCCTCCATGTCAAAGCTACAACCTATCGCAAGCGGGATCGGTAGGATCGTTCTGTAACCATGAATCACATCCGCCATGAAGAGTAAGGGGATTTTCTGACGGCTGGCTTGCAAATGCCGGGTCTGTAGATCAATCACATTCCTGGCTCCAATGCCGTTCAGAACGCTTCCGATGTTCTGCATTACCTGCGGCTTAATGTTCAGTTCCTTGAATGGACCGGTTAAATCTACGGTATCATCCAAACCCCAATAGTGAGGGCCTAGCTGGGTTAATTGGGCCAGTTTTTCTTCTAGAGTCATATCGTTCACAAGATCTTGGATAAACAGTTTAGTCATGGTTAACACCTTCCTCGTGAGCGCATTGAAAGTTATTGTGACAAATAGATGTGCTATACCAATAAGAAAGCGCTTGCTATTTGAGTTCGCCGCAGTGCACACGCAGATAAATATAATTGGATGAGACATGCAATAGATAAGAACGGGGAGTTCATTGTCAGACATCATATATAAGACTGACATGTCTATGAAAGAACAGATAGAAACGTTTCCATTAACGATACATATCGATCTTAGTCCGAAGACCATAAAAAGTCAATTATCTTCGCGAAATCGGCCGATTCATTATATTTAGGTTGTAAAATGTGATTTTTATTACTAGAAAAACAAAAATAAAATGAATTGACAGCGCATACATCTAGGGAGTATGATTTTCGTACAGGGAGTTTCAAAGAAATTATGGAAACGTTTCTATATCATCCGATACGCTTTATCATAAAGGATGAGCAATCAGTTTCAAGCTGGTTGCGGGACAAGAAAGGAAGCTAAGTTATGCATGTGATGAAATGCATCTTTCAAATTGGAGGTGGGCTCATTGGCAAGAATTAAGCTTGCGGGTGGAAATATTGTCCGGGAAGTCATTAAGAAGAAAGTGCTTTTTCTAATGTTGCTGCCTGTAATCCTATACTTCATTATTTTTCACTATGCGGTAATGCCTGGCGCTTACGTCGCATTCGTAGATTACAAGCTCAATAAGGGTATTTTCGGAAGTAACTTTATCGGTCTGAAAAACTTCGAATTTCTGGTTCAGAATGGCGATCTGTGGAATATTACCAAGAATACACTGCTCTACAACATCGTCTTCCTAGCTCTGGGTAACATTATTCAAATTGTGTTTGCCATTATGCTTTCGGAGATCTCGGGCAAGTGGTTCAAGAAAGTGTCTCAATCCGTTATTCTCCTACCTTACTTTATCTCTATGGTTATCGTCGGTGTGTTTGCCTACAATATATTCAATTTCAATTCCGGGTTCATCAATACGATGCTAACCGGAATGGGGCTAGACCGTTACGAGTTTTATTCTGATCCGGGCATATGGAAATATATCATTGTAGCCTTCAAGATCTGGGCCGCTACCGGATATGGAATGATTGTCTATCTGGCAACGATCACAGGGATTAATCATGATCTGTACGAGGCTGCTTATATGGACGGAGCCACTACCTGGCAGCGGATCCGTTATATGACCTTACCGATTCTGAAGCCAACCTTTATTCTGCTTTTACTGTTTGGTATGGGTGGAATTCTCAAGGGCTCCTTTGACCTTTTCTATAATCTGATCGGTACGAACTCGGTGCTGTATCCGCAGACGGATATTATCGATACCTATGTCTTCCGTTCACTGGTGGGACAATTCAACTTCTCTATGGGCGCCGCTGTGGGCTTCTACCAATCCATGTTTGGCCTGATTCTGGTGCTAGTAGTTAACTTTATTGTACGCAAGGTCGAGCCAGACAGCGCATTGTTCTAAAACCAGACATGAAACAGGGGTGATGAATATGGAAACTCAAAAAATCAAACAGGATTCGGGAAGTATTATCATAAAAGTGATTAGCTATATCTGCATTAGTATCTTTGCACTGTTCTGTGTATTTCCCTTCGCACTAATGATCTCCTCATCGTTCATGAACGAGCAGGAAATTGTCCGTGAAGGCTACAAGCTGCTGCCTAAGGAATTTTCATTTAAGGCTTACGAATTGTTATTTAACAACTCTACGCAATTGGTAAATGCTTATAAGATCACTATTTTTATAACCGTAGTGGGTACGGTCCTTGGACTGTTCATGATGTCGATGGCTGGCTTCGTGCTTAACCGCAAGGATTTCAAGTATCGCAACTTCTTTTCCTTTCTAATTTACTTTACGACACTCTTCAGCGGTGGCTTGATTCCAACGTATATCCTGATGGTCAAGCACCTGCATATGAAAGATAACTTATTTGCCATGATTCTACCGGCTGTAGTTGGCGCTTGGTCGATCTTCCTGATGCGTAATTTCATGAAGGCGATTCCGGATTCCTTATATGAATCTGCTACCATTGACGGTGCTGGCGACTTCCATATCTATTGGCGGATATTTATTCCGCTGGCGGTTCCTTCCTTAGCTACCATCGGGCTTTTCTCGGCGATAGGCTTTTGGAATGAGTGGTACAACGGGATGTTATATATGGACTCCCCGACGAAATATCCACTCCAATACTTTTTGCAGCGAATGGTCAATCAGACGAATCTCGGTACACTAATCAATTCGGGGGCAGTTATCAATACGGCTGATCTTCCAACGCAATCCATCAAGATGGCTACAGCTGTGCTGGCCACCGGGCCAATTATTCTTCTCTATCCATTTGTACAGCGTTATTTCGTAACAGGCCTCACCGTTGGGGCTGTAAAGGGTTAATGGACGTCTCCTTTTCGAAGGCGCGTTTATTATAAATGCAATTCATAAATAGAAAAGAAAAGGGAGGCTTACCTAATGAAAGGTAAAAAAATTGCGTCTTCTTTAATTGCTGTACTCATGCTTACTGGGGCATTGACAGCCTGTTCATCGAAGAACAACGAGGCAAGTAATGATCCGGCAGCTACGAAGGCACCAGAAGCTTCAACGAATGCAGGAGGAGTAGATACTTCTAAAGAAGCTAAGTTGGTTTACTACCTGTGGGGCAGTGAAGGCGTTCAAAATAAGGCGATTCTTGCTGAGATTAACAAAAAGCTTAAGGCTGATCTTAACGCTACAATTGAAGTGAAGTATATTGACTGGCCGGATATCAATACCAAATATCCGTTGCTATTTGCTTCTGGTGAGCAATTTGATATGTCTCATGCATCTCCTGGAGCACCAGTATCCTATTTCACATTGGCTAGTGAAGGCGCTCTAGTGGACCTTACAGATATGCTCGATAAAGTTGCTCCTAAGCTGAAGGCAGAAATTCCTGCTAGTGTATGGGAAAATACTAAATACAAAGGTAAAATCTATGGTGTTCCGAGTCTTTATAGCGAATATACACCGAATGGTTATGCCTATCGTGTAGACTTGCTGAAAAAATATGGCATGGAAAAAATCACCACACTCGACGATATGGTTAAATACATGGATAATGTTGTTGCCAATGAGTCCTTCCCACCAATTAACGGTAAGTCTGAAGATGCGGCCAATATGTTCAGAATGCTCGTTGATACTACAGGAATGTGGCTTAACGCACCTGGTATATCTTTGAATGAACTGAATCTTGTGACGAAAAGTCCAGAGGACTACAAGACCGTCTTCCATCCAGCATACACTCAAGAATTCGAAGATTGGGCTGTGAAGATGCGTGAATGGGCAGATAAAGGGTACTGGGGCAAAGATGTGCTGTCTGCAACTCTTGGAAGTAAAGATAACTTCAGAGCAGCAAACTCCGCAGGTTATTTGACTCATGCTCAGGACTGGATCGGCCAATACGGTGCAGATTTGAAGGCACAACCAGAGGCAGAAACTGCATTCTTTACTTTTGCGGAAGCCAACAAGAAGATCAAACGTAAGATGGGCGTTGACAACTCGACTGTAATCAGCACGAGCTCCGAGAATCCAGAGCGCTCTCTGATGGTAATCGAGAAGTTCATGACTGACGAAAGCTACTACAACCTCATCCAAAACGGTATTGAAGGCAAACAATATGTTATGGAAAATGGTGTTAAAAAGCAGCCTCCAGGCTTCAACGAAAAAACGGACGGCGGAGGTTTCGCTGCTTGGTCACTTCGTAACGACAAATTCGTAGTTCCTACGGATACAGAAAACCCAATTCGTAACTCCTTGTTTGCAGAGTGGGATAAAGTCGCTATCGATGATCCATACAATGGCTTTAGCTTTGATCCATCGAATGTAACTACAGAAATTGCTTCCATCTCCAACGTGAATTCCCAGCTTGGTATTCAATTGATGCTTGGTAAAACAAGCAAAGATCCTAAAGCTGCTGTAGCGGATTACCGTGAGCAACTGAAAAAAGCAGGAATTGACAAGGTTATTGCCGAAGTAGAAAAGCAATTGGCTGAGTTTGTTCCAGTGAACTAAAGAACGTTAAAAGGTGTAAGGGAGCTATAGTAGCATATAGCTCCCTTACTTATAAGTGGGGGAGTATAGTGGACGTAAATATCAAGGATATCGCGCGGATTTCCGGTGTGGGCATCTCGACGGTTTCCAGGGTCATCAACAATAAGGGGCTGGTGAGCAAGGCTACACGGGAAAAGGTTCTGAATGTTGTTAAGGAATACAATTACATTCCCAATTCCAATGCGAGAAATCTAAAAACTACGGAGTCTAAGAACATTGCACTTATGGTTAAGGGGATTACGAATCCGTTCTTCTCTAATATGATCAAAGAAATCGAGCGGCAGGCTAATCTGCGAGGGTACCCTTTCCTCATTCATCAGGTAGAGGATGGAACGGATGAAATTAATGCGGCGATTCAGCTAACCAAAGAAAAGAATCTATGCGGGATCATCTTCATGGGCGGAACTTACAATCATTCCGAAGAGAAATTCAAGCAGCTGACGGTCCCATTTGTTCTGACAACGATCACCTCTACACAAGAGGTGGACCCTGATATCTTTTCTAGTGTCACCATTAATGAATTGAAGGAAGCTTATAAGGCCACCAATTACTTGATATCACTTGGGCATGAGAATATTGGTTTTCTAGCCAAGTCCCCATTACTGGATGAAACGACAGGCAACCGGCGTTATTTGGGCTACAAAAAAGCACTGGAAGAACATAATCTGCCTTATGATGCACAGCTTGTGGAAGATTGTGAATACAGTCCTAGCTCTGGATTTGATGCAGCGCGAAGATTGCTTAAAAGGAATAAGGGAGTAACCGCAATATTTGCAGCCTCCGACACGATTGCTATCGGTGCTGCCAAAGCGGTGCTTACCGCAGGGTTGTCTATTCCGGATGATATTTCAATCATTGGCTTTGACGGGATCGAAATGGCTGAATATTTTCATCCTTCACTTGATACGATCAGCCAACCGGGTACAGAAATGGCTTTATCCAGCGTGGGCGTTCTGTTTGATCTAATTTCTGGAAGGTCAGGTCATCAGCATATTGTCTACGATGCGGTATTGCTCAAGCGAGGCTCTTGCAAGATGCTCAAAACACTTAAGGTTTAATCCTGACTATAAAAGCTATCATTGGAGTGGTAACCCGTATGCAAGACACATTGAGAATAGGTACTCTGGTTCGTGGCGGGGAGGCCGTCACCGTGATTCCGCAAATCGTTCAGCATGGTTTTGAATCCTTTAACCTGAACTTTTGGCAGACCACAGGTGAAACCAATCTTGTAGAAACAGCTGCACGACTTAAGGAACTGGCTGCTGAACATGATTTTGTCATCTCTTCTGTTGGGATTTATGGCAATCCACTTTCAGGGACAGGCGACAACGCTGACACACTCGCCAGCTGGGAGCGGCTGATTGAACATGCGCATTTATTCGGCACAGATATTATCGGCGGATTCACTGGACGTCTTCCAGGTTCTTCGATTGACGAGTCGATTCCGAGATTTGCAGAGGTGTTTAGTGAATTGTCCAAAAGGGCAGCCGATCGTGGCTTAAGAATTGCTTTTGAAAATTGCTCTATGGGTGGAAACTGGCAGGCCGGAGAGTGGAATATCGCTCACAATCCTTCAGCCTGGGAGAAAATGTTCAATGCTGTACCAGCAGACAATCTGGGTCTGGAATGGGAACCGTGCCACCAGCTGATAGGTCTCATTGATCCGATTCCGCAGCTACGCAAATGGGTGAATAAGGTATTCCATGTACATGGCAAGGATGCCACTATTGCCTGGGATATCGTCAAGGAATACGGAATTCACGGACCTAAGTCTTATGTGTGGGACCGGACGCCTGGCTTCGGAGATACGAACTGGGTGGATATCATCTCGATTCTGCGCCAAGCCGGCTATAAGGGAACTATTGATATTGAAGGCTGGCATGATCCTGTCTACCAGGGTGAACTAGAAATGACTGGACAAGTACATGCGCTAAATTATTTGAAGTATTGCCGAGGTGGCAGTTTTGTCCCTAATCCGGTGTAAAGGATATCAAATAGTAACAACCCAAAAATGACCTCAAAGCCCACAGTGAAGTGGAGGATGAGGTCATTTTTATTTGCATAACTTTAATCCCGAATAAGATATCCTTGCCCAAGCTGGATTTCTTTAAAGCCTGCCATGTGGCGAGCTTGAAAGTGGATCGGCTTAAATCCACCTATAATAATGATGTTTTTGATATCCGCAGCCCCATCTGAAGGCAGTGAAAAGGATTTGATATAGGTGAATTCTTCCGCGAGCGTGGTGTGAATCGCGTTAATATGTGGGTCATTTTCACCTTTTCCCATTAGATTCATTAGGAGATACCCTTTGGCATTCAGTTTTGAATACACGATGCTGAAAAATTCACTGGAGATTAAGTGCCTCGGCGTGCCCGCGGCGGTGAAAGCATCCAAGATGATGTAATCATATTTCTGTGGTTCTTCACCTTCAAGGATCTGACGTCCGTCACCGATCACTACGTTATCTTGGATGTATCCAAAATAGCGGCGGCTTAATTCGACTACTTCGCTGTCTAGCTCAGCTACTTTAAATCTTTTGTCTATAAAATGCCCAGCAATCGTTCCAATCCCATGACCTATAAGAAAGGCATCCTCGAAAGAGGGAGCATTGCATTCCATCAAGTGAATGATGGCTCGCGGATATTCAAACACAACTCGTTCTGGGTGATTGAGATCCATCGCACCTTGAATGGCCTGATTGGAAAACTGCATGACGCGGAACGCACCTTGTTCACCGTATAGTTCTGTGGTGTCATAGACGATGATTTCATGATTATCGCTGCTCGTGTGAATCTGTGATTGCAAGTGATCAAACTCCTTATACGATAGAAATTCGTTTATATTCATTGGGTGTAACGCCGACTACACGTTTAAAAAGCTTATTGAAATAGGCAGGATCGCCATATCCAACTTCTGCTCCAATCTCGTGAATCTTTAGGTCAGGGGCATTCTTGAGCAGATGCTTGGCTTTACGTAGCCGGATTTCCGTGATGTAGTCCGTTAATGTAAGTCCAGTCTCTTGTTTGAACAGCTTACTTAGATAGCTTGGTGTCAAAAAAACCATATTCGCTAAGGTGTTCAGATCCGCATGCTGATTATAGTTGGCTGATATCCAGCGCTTTATGGTTTCTACAGCTGTACCGGACATCTCTAGGCGATGGGCTCTGATCTCAAATAGAATGCTTGAGAAATGGTTGGTGAAACCACGCTCGATTTCACTGAAGCTCATACTGGACGCGATGCTTTCATCCAGCCCAAGATAGGGTGCACCTTTGTAGAGGGCCTCAAATTCTTGCAATTCTTTCTGCGCAGATTCAATAACCCATCGACAGACACGGAGAATTTGATCGGGCACAGCTTGTTGTGATTTCAGCACTGAGAATAAGTTATGCACGCGTTCTAAAGCACCCTCCATATTCAGGATCTGCAGATCATGGATTAATGGTTCCTTGATCGCATTAAAAGGCTCAAGGATATTTATCTCAGACTGCTGAATGTTCTGAATATTTGCATAGTGCAGTCGGTCAGGATTATAGATGCCGACGCTGCAGGCTAACTTAGCATCTAGATATGCTTGTCTAAGCTTGGCGGTATCATTATAGGAACTGCTAGTACCTACATGCAGTATCATACCATTGGCAGAGATACGGATTCTGTCGCCGATTTCATTCCTATCGCTGTCTGAGAGTTGCTTTGTAGAATACAGGATACAGACATGCAGTCCATTTTGAATCTCTAAGCTGTCGATACTAAATGCCATCACTTGCCGCAGACTGTCTACACAAAAACAGACGGGTTCTCTTGATCTTCCTTTGAACACAAAGACTGAGAAATAAGGCTGGGGCAAAGTAAGGCTCGACAAAAGCAAGGGTGAAGGGGGCTCGTCGCCTTGAAGAAGGGTCAGTAAGAGACCAGAACGGTGACGTACCTCCTTGTCACGAGAGAACTGCTGCTCTTCCTCTAATTGATAAAGCAGCTCGAATAATTGCTCCTTATCGATTGGCTTTAATAAATAGTCTACTGCAGAGCTGCGTATGGCTTCTCTGGCATAATTAAATTCAACAAATCCACTCATTAGAATGGAGCGGATTTGTGGGTGACTGGCTTTTAATTGCTTAATTAATTCCAAGCCGTTAATTTGCGGCATACGAATATCAGTAATCACAACATCAAGTTGAAGTGAAGGTAACTCGTCAAGTAGATGTTTCCCATCGGAGTAGGTGCCGATGACCAGAAATTCAGTGTTTTCTTTGCTGATCATTCGGGCCAGACCTTCGCGGATCAGGATTTCATCGTCAACAATTGCAATATGCAGCAATCAGAGCATCTCCTCTCCGTAATTCATATCATCTTCACTATGAGTAGTGAAGGTAATGTCCTCAATGCGCAGCGTAACACGAGTACCCACTCCGAGCTTACTCTCTACAAGGAGCCCGAATGAGCTGCCGTAATGCAGACGGATTCTCTCATTCACATTTCGTAGGCCAATACCAAACATTTCACTTTCAGTCCCATTTTGCAGACTATTATTTAAGGAACGAAGGGTAGCTGCATCCATACCGATGCCATCATCTTCTACACAGAATACGACATTTCCATGCTCACTCCATGCGGTGATGCTTAAGGTGCCGAGACCTACTTTTTGATCTAAGCCATGAAAAACTGCGTTCTCCACAATGGGTTGGAAGACAAGCTTGATTACAGGAAGATGTAGAAATTTCTCTGGCACATCAATGTGTAGATTGAACTTATCTGGAAACCGGATTTGAAGCAGATGATAATAATTTCGTACATGATCCAGCTCTTGTCTGATCGTAACGGCTTCTTCGCTTCGGACAATACTGTAACGCATCTGAAGTCCAAGCAAATAGGTGAGTTTCGCTACACGGGGGTCATCGTTGCTCTCTGCCAGCATACGGATAGACTCCAGCGTATTATAAATAAAATGGGGATTGATCTGATTCTGAAGTGCCCTCATATCAGCCTTCTGCTTTCGCTTCTCGGTGAGGGATACTTCCTGCAGCAGATCCTTGACCCTTATGATCATCCGATTAAAATGACTGCCAAGCATTCCAATCTCATCATTATATTTGGAGTGCTGCCAGACATCTAGATTACCGTGCTGTACCCGTTTCATTAGACGGACTAAAGATTTAAGGGGTTTGGTCAGCGCATGTGAGATGAACGTCGCAACACAAAGTGCAAACGCGATAATGATCAGTGTAGTTAATATAAGAGCATTGCGATTCTTCTGTACAGGTGACAGGATACGGGCCAAAGGAATCGTAACCATAGTCGTCCAACCTGTCTGTTTCGAGACAGTATACACTGCAAGATAAGACTGACCATTCATTTCTACTTGAAAATGATCCTGTTGCTGATTCACATGCTGCAGCAAAAGCTGCGTGTTCAGACTTTGCCCCTCGCCAGTTTGCATCGAGTCTGAGGCGTTTTCGCCGTCATAGATCAGTTCTCCGGTATTATCTACAATTAGTGTGTTGCCTTGTGTAACTGCGTTTACGGGATCAATGATCCCCTTAAACAAGTTGATGTCTACATCAAATACGAGAATTCCTATATTGTCTAGCGTGCTTACAGAATTAATGGTGCGAAGTACACTGAAAACCT
This sequence comes from Paenibacillus sp. NPDC058367, assembly GCF_042723305.1. Lineage (NCBI taxonomy): Bacteria > Bacillati > Bacillota > Bacilli > Caryophanales > Paenibacillaceae > Paenibacillus > Paenibacillus sp. NPDC058367. The sequence continues at coordinate 2,380,737 of NZ_JBHXIZ010000001.1, read as the reverse complement.
CTCTATGGACATTGGAGTTTATACGAATCGTATGTCTGCCTTGAATGACAGGAGCGGCCCCAGCTTCTTCACTTAAGGTTCTCCATTCGGCTAGTCGTTCTTCAGGATACAGCTCGTGGATCCCGGGGACTCTATCATAAAAAACAGAATCGTACTGATCCACCATGTACACGGCGATGATCTCTTCCTTCGTATGCTTCAAGTAGCTCAGGAACATCGCCATGCCAGTACTTTTATCCCAGTCGGTATTTTGCTGAGTTAGGTAGAATTGTACATCGGTGTTATACAGCGGTAGCGCTGTGTATCTTTTTAGATCGGCAACATAACGGTCAATGGTATCAGAGGCATTCGATGTCATTTGGTTCGCGCCTTCCGTTGCATTCATAAGAACAGAATTGAACATGGAGCGGGAGGACAAATAACTAACATAAGTGATTGGAAGCGAGATCAGAAAGACAAATACGACGATCAGTTTTCGCTCCATCGGAAGATTGGCAAGGAACAACCACATTTTTCGTAAGGCTAGCCGGATGAATGATACCATTTGCGTTATCCTTTCTTAAAGTGAACTGCCTTATTTAACTGCGCCGCTGGTTACGCCTTCAAAGATGTAACGTTGTAGGAAGAAATATAGAATTATTGTGGGGAGCAGGATAAGCAGAATGGCCGCACAGATCAAATTCCATTCGCCTGAATTGACCCCTTGAAAACGCATCAGGATCGTCGTAACTACGCCCAGGCTTTGTTTTGGCATATATAGATAAGGGATGTACATGTCATTATAGATACTAATTGTCTTCAAGATAATCAAAGTAGCCGTAGCCGGCGTCAATAATGGAAAAATAATCGAGCGATAGATTTTAAAAAGAGATGCACCTTCTACCATCGCGTTCTCATCTAGATCCACGGGAATGTTACGGATAAATTGCAAATAAAGAATAATTTGAATCACATCTGCTCCGATGTATAGCACGATAGGGGCGCCGAGTGTATTATAAAGCCCCATGCTTTTGATGATACCAAAAGTGGCTACTTGCGTCGTGATGCTAGGAATGATAGTGGCTATTAGATAAGCGCCAAAGACAACAGGTTTTAATTTAAAAGAGAAGCGTCCCAGTACAAATGCTACCATAGTTCCAAATAGAATGTTCAGAATTAAAGTAATAGCTATAATAATTAATACGTTACCAAATCCGTTAAGTAAACCTCCACGCTGGAACACCGCAATGAAATTATCGAAATTAAAAAAGCTTTTTGGCAGTGCCATGGAGCTACTACTGTTAAATTCATCAGTCGATTTGAAGGCATTTACGATAACTACATAAGGAGGGAAAAGCACGACAAATACGCCGATGATTAGCGAGAAGTATTTAATAACATCTGTAAAGCGGAATTTGGAGTTTGTCATGTCTATTTGTCTCCTCCCCGGCTAAGAACTAGTTGCTGTACTAATAGTACGATGACGACAAAGAAGAGCAAGATAATACTCATGGCAGAAGCGAGACCATAGTTGTTGTAAGCAAATGCAGTGTCTACAACTTTCTGTACATAAGTTTCGCTGGCGCCTGCAGGACCACCCTTGGTCAATACGAACGGGAGATCAAAGACTTCCAGTGCTCCTGTGACGGTAAGAAATAAGTTAAGCTGAATGACTGGCTTCATATTCGGTAAAGTAATTCTCCAAAGGGTTTGGAAAGGTCCAGCACCATCAATCTTTGAAGCCTCATAGATATCGTTTGGTATGGCCTGCAAGGAGGCGATGTAGATGACCATGTTATAACCCATGAAACGCCAAAATCCTGTGGATGCCAGAGAATAGTTGACCAGTCCTTCTGTTCCAAGCCAGCTGGTCTGTCCTAGTCCGGTTAGACCGATGCTATTCAGGAACATATTCAGAGATCCGTTAGTAGTATCAAAGACATAACCAAACATAAAAGCAACAGCAACTCCGTTCATGATGTAAGGAAGGAAAAGTAAGATTCGGAATGCGTTTTTCCCTTTGAGCTTACTATTCAGAACAACCGCAAAATAAATGGCGACTATGTTCTGAACAATTCCCATAGCGAAGTAAGCAAAGTTATGTGTAAATACTTTGAAAATATCAGGATTAGAGAAGACCTCGCGGTAATTAGCAAGTCCGACCCATGGTTTCTCAGGGCTATAGCCATCCCAATTGGTGAAACTGTAATAGATCAGCTTAAGCGCTGGATAATACGTGAATGTCGCAAGGAGCAACAATGGGATCGTAAGGAATGATACAATGATTATCATTTTTTGTTTGTTATAGGAAAGTGTTCCGAACATCGCTAGCCCTTCTTTCATAAAAGCTTGGTATGGAAAGGCAAAATGGACTATCCGTAAGGGCGATAATCCATTTTGCACCGTGTTGTACTTCTGGTCAAAAGTTTGTATTAATAGCCGAGATCTTTCTTAGCTTTAGTCCAGGCTTTATTCCATTTGTCTAATACAGTTTGCGGATCTTTGGCAAGCACAAATTCCTGTACAACAGCAGGGAGATCTAATTGTGCCTTGTTGCCGATTTCTGTAACCTTCGCATCGTCAACAGTTCCTTCTACTAACTCTACTCCGGTAGCTTGGAATTCTTTTAGCTGAGCCAGATTAGATTCTTTTCCTTTTAGTGGGGAGATAAAGCCCGCGAAGTCCTCATAGCCGGAATCCTCAATCATCCATTTTACGAAAGCTTTGGCAGCTTCTAAATTTTTGCTGTTTTTAGCAACAGCATAGAAGAAGTCAGGGCTAAGAGTAGCGGATGGTTTACCTGAATTGTCATAAGGGAACGGGAAGAAGCCAACATCGTCTGAAGGAGCTCCTACTCCAATAACTTGGTTAATGACCCAGTTGCCGAGATAGTACATGGCGAACTTACCAGAAGCGATGTCTTTTTTCGATTGCTCCCAGTTGGTGGAGTTGATGTCTTTTTCCAGATACCCTTTTTCGTTGAGCTCCTTGAGCAGGCTAAAGGCTTTACCATAGCCGTTGTCCATGGTAAATGGTGTTTCAGAGTTCAGCTTCTCATTAGGGAAGTCGGGGTTGCCTGCAATTAGGCGCGGAGTATCATAAGCCCATGTACCCAGTGGCCATTTATCTTTGAAGTTAGAGGACAGTGGAATGACACCTTTTGCTTTCAGCTTTTCGCAGGCAGCCAGGAATTCATCCCAAGTCTTAGGGGTTTCTGTGATGCCAGCATCCGTAAATGCTTTTTTGTTATAAACAATCCCGGATGTAGAGTTCCCTGTGGTAATTCCGTACAGCTTGCCATCAAAGGATTTGAAGTCTTTAAAGGTGATTTGATCGTTCAGGCCGAGATCATCCAGTGAAGCGAAGTATTTCGGTAGGTCGGAGTTAGGAATGGTAGGAATGAACATAACGTCAGGAAGCTCGCCGCTGGCCATTCTGACTTTAGCCTGTTGATTATAGTCGGTCTGGGAAGCCTCGAATTCGACTTTAACGTTCGGGTATTTTTCATTAAAGCGCTTTAAATATTCATCGTATTCTTTGCCAATCATGTCTGTTCTGTTAGTCAGGAAGGTGATTTTGCCGCTAATGTCAGCTCCTGCTGCAGGTTCGGCTGTTGCGTTGCTTGTTGTGTCACCGCCGGTAGTCTCTGTGTTAGTCGCTGCGGGCTTATCGGTTGCAAAAGCCCCGTTATTGGTGCTGTTGCCATTGTTCGAGCCGCAGCCAGCCAGCGTTGATGATAAAATCATAACCATAACAAAAGATAACGAAAATAACTTATTTCTCATAACTTAATCCCCTGTTCATTATTTTGTTAGCGTTTACATGAACATTATAGCTTTAAATAAAGCGTTTAGAAATGTATTGTATTATTATTTATTGTCTTTATTTGTTTTGTTTGAACGATTATAATTAGTGTATACCTAACGAATGGATAACAAAATACCAAGAATAACAAGTGGATTCAATGAAATGCTAGAAGAGGTATGTTATTTTGAAATATGAATAGGCTTACAAAACTTAAGCAGACGCTTTCGAAGTGAGTTTTGTACGAAGTCACTTGGAGAAGCATATGCTCTACAAAACTTTTAGCAATTAGGAGGATATTATGAAACATCTAGAGATGAATCTTGCGAAGTGGGAATTTAGAAGCTGTGGTGACGAGGAGTGGCTTCCGGCTACTGTGCCAGGCACGGTCCATACGGATTTACTGAAGAACGGAAAGATTGAAGATCCCTTCTATGGAACAAATGAACATAACCTACAATGGATTGATAAGAAGGATTGGGAATATCAAACCACTTTGCAGCTTGGTGAAGAGTGGTTGGAGCTTACTTGCACAGAACTGATTTTTGAAGGTCTTGATACATATGCTGACGTGTATGTGAATAATGTACATGTGCTCGCTGCAGACAATATGTTTTTGGCGTGGAGAGTGGATGTTAAAGATCAGTTGAAGATTGGTGAAAACCATATACTAGTGAGATTCCGCTCTGTAGTTAAAGAGGATCTACCTAAGCTAGAGAAGCTGGGGTATGCGTTACCTGCACCGAATGATCAATCCGAGCTTGGGGGACTAGAGGAACAGCGGATTAGTGTCTTTGCCCGCAAAGCACCTTATCATTACGGCTGGGATTGGGGTCCGCGTTTCTTGACCAGTGGAATATGGCGTAAGGCGGCCCTTAAGGGACGTGATTCAGTTCAAATCATAGATCTCTATATCCGCCAAAATGTGATCACAAAGGAAGAGGCTCAATTAACCGCAATTATTGAAGTAGATGTTCCTGCGGCATGGCAGGGAATGCTGCGAATGAGTGCTGATGGTTTAGAGTCGATGCAAGCGGTTTCCTTAAAGAGCGGCAAGCAACAAATAGAGATGGATATCGTGGTAGATCAGCCGCAGCTCTGGTGGTGTAGAGGGCTGGGCGAGCCACATTTATATACATTCCAAGCGGATTTGGTGAAAGGTAAGGAAGTTGAAGTTAGCAAAAGTGTAAGAACAGGTCTCCGCAGCATTCAATTGATTCGGGAGCGTGATGCGAAAGGGACTTCATTTTCTTTTGTACTGAATGGTGTGTCGGTCTTCGCCAAAGGTGCCAATCATATTCCGAATGACAGCTTCATCACAGAAGTTACTGAGGAGCGGTATCGGCATGAAATTGCCACGGCCGCAGAATCAAACATGAATATGCTGCGAGTGTGGGGCGGCGGTTTTTATGAAGAGGAGATATTTTACAAGCTCTGTGATGAATACGGGCTGTTGGTCTGGCAGGACTTCATGTTCGCTTGCAGCATGTATCCGGGGGATGAAGCGTTTCTTGCGAATGTGAAGAAAGAAGCTGAGTATAACGTCAAAAGATTGCGCAATCATCCCTGCATCACCCTATGGTGTGGCAATAACGAGATTGATTCGGCCTGGTCACAGTTCGAGGAAAATATGGGCTGGGGCTGGAAAGAAAAACTCAGCGCGGAGCAAAGAGCTACAATGTGGGCCGATTATGAGGAAATATTCCACCGGATTCTGCCGGAGGCTGTAGCTGCGTTCCATCCAGGTGTAGACTATTGGCCGTCTTCGCCAATGCGGAATTTGACTGGAGATATGAATCAACACGCGACGCGGATTGTGGACGATGGGGATGTGCATTACTGGGGCGTGTGGCACGGGATTGAGCCTTTTGAGAATTATAATACCAAGGTTGGCCGCTTTATGAGTGAATACGGATTCCAGTCGTTCCCGGAACTAAAGACCGTAATGAGCTATGCTGAAGAGCAAGATTTGGAGCTTACCTCAGAGGTGATGCTGGCTCATCAGAAGAATGGACGCGGAAATCTGCTGATCAAGGAATACATGGATATGTATCTGCCGCAGCCGAAGGATTTTAAAGCATTTCTGTATATGAGTCAAATTCTGCAGGCCGAAGCGATTCGAATCGCGATTGAAAGTCACAGAAGAAATAAACCTTACTGTATGGGCACTTTATACTGGCAAATGAATGATTGCTGGCCGGTCGCCTCTTGGGCGGGGATGGATTACAACGGACGCTGGAAAGCATTGCAATATACCGTGCGCTCAAGCTTTCAAGATGTTCTGTTGTCTATTGACGGTACAGACCGTGAGCGGATTGACGTTCATGTCGTATCTGATTTAAGAACAGCAGTCACCGCTGATTTGGGGCTTAAATTGTATCAGTTTAACGGTTCGGTACTGCGAGAGTGGACACATCCCGTTGAACTGGGAGCCGATTCAGCGGCTATCGTATTCTCGTCTCCAGTGACGGAACTGTTAGAAGGTCATGGATCGAACGATGTATTGCTTGAGATCAGCTTGCAGGCTAATGGCGAGATGATAGATCGTAAGGTGCACTATTTTATCCCGGAAAAAGAAATTCGGTTGCAGCGTTCAGTAATTAACATAATGGAAACTCCAGATAGCGGAGGTCTAAGCTTCACTGTGACAAGCGATGTATTAGCTAGAGGCGTATACCTGACCTCAGAAGATGAAGGAATATTCTCTGACAATTACTTTGATCTTCTCCCAGGGCAGCCCAAGACGATAACGTTCTCGGAATGCGGGAACGATGGAAGGGACTGGATTCCAGGAGCTCCTAAGGGACTGAAGGTTCAATCGATGGTTGATTTTGTGAGCGAAGATTTACTGTAAATCTTAAGGAGAGATAATTTATTTCAAAAGGAAACAAGCCATGAGCTCGGCTCTTGGCTTGTTTTTTGTGTGCTGGTATAAATGTTGTTTTTCCTATTCATACCCCGTTCATGTTAACGTCATGGGGAGTACATCTTCATTGGTTATTCTTACCTTAGTAGTCGGATAGGGCAGTCCAATACACAGAGGATGACAGGAGAAGATACGAGTGAAAATAAAAGAGGGAATAACAACAAAGGTGGGCACGAGAACAAGTAAAATACTAAACATGATACTTAAAGTAATAGGGGCAATAATCATAGCAATCATGCTTTTTCTCGCCATCGTATATACAGTTAATTTGATCAGCAATAAATCGGAACAAAATAAAATAGAACCCTATGGTCAGTTAGTACCCGTAGATGGGAAAAACATGAATATTTTGATTCAAGGACAAGGCGAAGAAACAGTTGTGCTATTACCAGGCTATGGTACAGCAGCACCAGCTCTTGATTTTAAAGCATTAATAGATGAACTGTCGCCGTTTTACAAAGTTGTCATGATTGAGCCTTTTGGGTATGGATTAAGTGATCTGACCAAAAAGGAGCGCAGCACGGAGAATATTGTAAGTGAAATTCATGAAGCTTTACAGGCTCTTAATATTGACCGTTATATTCTAATGAGCCACTCTATTTCAGGCATATATGGACTAGATTATGTTAACAAGTATGAAAATGAAGTGAGTGCATTTGTCGGGCTTGATAGTAGTGTTCCATCGATAAGCGAGAGGAAGATCGAAGCTTCGGAATTAAGAACTATAAATCTGCTCAAAAAATCAGGTTTAATCAGATTGCAAATGAAATTTAGTGCTGACCCCATTGCTGAACTACCATTTGATGATAAAACAAAAGAACAAATGAGACTGATCAATCGCAAAAACATATTTAATCCCACCCAATTAAATGAAGCTGGAATGATGTATTCTAATTTTAAATCAGCTGAAAGCTTAACATTTCCTAAAAATCTTCCTCTTATTTTCTTTATACAAGCGAATCAACCAGCAACGGATAGATGGATACCAGAGCATGAAAAGCAAGTAAAAGACTCTGTACATGGAAAAGTGCTGACATTTGAAGAAGGACATTATTTATATCGTACTAAAGCAAAAGAGATCGTAGAAAACTTCAGAGTATTTATGGAAGAAGCTAAGTAAATGACTGTTTGAGCCGAACGAACTTCAGGGTTTTCTCTGATTGTCGTTCGGTTTTTTCTCGTTCAACGTGTAAGGAATTATGATCCAAAAGCCTGACGGTACTTTACGGGGGACATCCCCTCGAACGTTCTGAACACTTTAATGAAATAGCTGGACTGGGCAAAACCGGACTGAGTCGCAACCTGAGCAATGGAGAGTCCAGTAGAGACCAGTAGAAGCTTGGCTCTGGCCAGACGACAATCCGTTAAATAACGGTTTGGTGTTTTGCCCATAACCATTCGGAACAGCCGTAGAAAATGATAGCTGCTGTACCCGGTTAGTCTTGCCATCGACTCCAGTGACCAAGGACGGGCACATTCGACATGAATGATATCTGCGGCACTGCGGATAGACTGCCTGACCTCGTGCGGTACTGAGCCGTGAAGCGGTTCGGAGTTCTGCAGCAATTTCACTAGAAGCTCATACAGAAGCGCGGATAGCCTTGGCTCACTACGTGTTACATAGGAAGCGCTCAGCAAGTACATTTCCTCGAATAGCTCGTCCAGCTTAGCGTCCAAATCAAAAGTGAACAGGTATGCACTAGACTGGTCCACTTCTTCTAATAAGGGGAGTACAATTTCAGTGCTAAAATGAACCCAACGAACATCCCAAGGCTCCCCAGGATCTGAGCCGTACTGCTGATAAGCCCCTTTAGGATAAAGAAAACCTCGTCCTCTGCTCATCGGAATACGTTCGCCCTCATGGAATACATAACCCTCCCCACCAAAAATTAAATGCAGGTTATAGCTTCCCAGAAACCCCTCACTTCTTCTCTCGGTATGCTGTGGAAAGTGACTGTAATGTCCCAGAAATTCAGGATAACAGACATATTTTGAAAAAGCCGGTGTCGGCAAATACCATTGTTTCTTCATGTTATGTGGCACCCATTTCTATCGCGCTACAGAGCGCTAGTTGGATTGAAGTAATTAACGCAAGATTGTGATACGATCGCAATATTTTGTTATATATGCCTTATTAACACTGATACTACAATAGAATTATAAAATATTGAAAGCATATTTTTAATACTTTGGAGGTAATCATGAAGAAACCTGTCGCAACAGAAAAATTCGAGCTTGGCGTCTGTTATTATCCGGAACACTGGCCGGAAAGCATGTGGGAGGACGATTATCGCCGGATGAGGGAACTAGGCTTTACAATCATTCGGATTGGGGAGTTTGCTTGGTCTATTTTTGAACCTACTGAGGGTGAGTTTCAGTTCGGGCTCTTTGATCGGGCGATTGATTTAGCTCATAAACATGGTCTTCAGGTTGTGCTCGGTACGCCGACGGCAACACCTCCAGCTTGGCTGACCCATAAGTATCCAGAAGTATTAAACGTGACGTATGAAGGTGTTACCCTACAGCATGGCATGCGCCGTCATTATAATTACAGTAGCCCCAAATACCGTGAGCTGTGTGCTCGGATTACGGAACAGATGGCTGAACATTATGGCAATCATCCAGGTGTGGTCGGTTGGCAAATTGATAATGAGCTCAACTGCGAGATCAGTGAATTTTATTCAGAGAGTGACCATAAGGCTTTCCGGGAATGGCTGCAGCAGAAATATGTCACGCTTGAGCGGCTAAACGAGGCTTGGGGGGCTGTTTTTTGGAATCAGAGTTATAGTGATTGGTCTCAGGTGTATCTTCCGCGTCCTACCCCGTCACCCAAGCAGCCCAATCCCCATCAGGCTTTGGATGAAAAGCGGTTTATATCGGAAAATACGATTTCTTTTGCCAAAAACCAAGCGGACATCATCCGTAAACTTGCCCCTAAGCAGTGGGTAACAACGAACGGTCTGTTCGGGCATCTCGACAGCCATGAATTGACGGATGAATTACTGGATTTCTTCAGCTATGATTCCTATCCGCAGTTCTCGACTATTTTTTATGATCCGAATGAGCGGAATCCGCTGAATGACAGAGGCTGGGGACTTTCATTATCTGTTGTCCGTTCTATTTCCCCTAATTTCTGTATTATGGAGCAGCAGTCGGGACCGGGTGGCTGGGTGAACCGGATGGATATGCCATCTCCGAAGCCGGGACAGATGCGGTTATGGACCTATCAATCGATCGCTCATGGCGCAGATATGGTACTTTATTTCCGCTGGCGGACAGCCACGATGGGCAATGAAATTTATTGGCATGGCATTAACGACTACCATAACCAGCCGAACCGAAGAGTACGGGAAGCGGGACAGATCGGTCAAGAGCTGGCGGGGGCAGGGCAAGCACTTATCGGCACCCGTAATCAGGCTAACGTTGCTATTGTTCGTGATTATGCTAATGAGTGGGATGGAGAGTATGATGTGTGGCATGGTCCATTTATGTGGAAGAGCAATAAGGAGTGGTACAAGGCACTCCAGCGGAAGCATATCCCGAATGACGTACTCTATTTACGCAAAAAGACGACGCTGGAAGAGCTCGCACGGTACGATGTGCTTATCTATCCTCACCCGGCAATTATGACAGATGAGACAGCGTCGCTTCTGGATGAATACGTTCAGCAAGGTGGAAAACTGATCTTCGGATGCAGAACCGGCTATAAGGATGAACGCGGCCAATGCTATATGCGTCCTTTCCCAGGTGCTGCTAGAGATCTATGCGGGATCACAGTCGAAGAATTCACAATGGTTAAAGGTAGTCGTCAGCCAACGACGATTAGCTGGTCGGGTGCGGCAGAAGGGGTTACTGGGGCAGATGATTTTAATGATATTCTCCGGATTGAGGATGATTCGGTCGAAGTCATGGCGGTCTATGCCTCGGATTATTACGCTGGGAAGCCAGCAGTTACGAGAAATCGTCGCGGCAAGGGCGAGGTTTGGTATTACGGAGCAGTATTTAATGAAGAGGCAGCGTCCATAATCATAGATCAAGTCAGCCTGCAGTCGCCAGCAGATTGGCTGGTGCTCCCTGAAGATGTAGAGCTGCAAGTTCGTAACGGGACTTCTTCCAGTTATACTTTTTTGCTTAATTATAGTGAAGCTCCTGTCGCGATCCATCTTCATGAGACCAAAACGGATTTACTGAGCGGGACAACGTTATCGGGTGAGGTTACTATGGAAGGCTTTGGTGTATTGATTTTGCATTAATGCAATGAATAAAAGCTAATGTAATAAATAGAGGTACGTATTAGGAAACTAATATGTAACTCTATTTTTTTATAGAAGATATTCAAAAGGATACTTTTTAAATATAGTTATTAATTCCAACAAAATACAACGAGCAACAGGTACAATATAAAGAATATTCTAGATTTGAAGGAGGGAAGTCTTATGATCATTGAAGCTGAGAAAGTATTGCTGCAGTATTCGTTCATCGATCCCATCATTGAATTCATTAGACATAATGAGAATATTACATTTAAAGTGACCGACAAAACGGATAACAAGAATTATTTGTTACGTATACATAAACCAATATCGGAAGGGTTCTCAGGCTTACAACATACTCGAGATGGATTACAGGCAGAAATGTTTTTTCTGCGAGAAATCGATCAGAAGAACATACTAAAAGTTCAAAGACCTGTTCTAAATCAAAAAGGGGAACTGGTTACTGAATATAGTTCGGAGCAATTTGGGGCTAGTTTGGCCACTCTTTTAGAATGGATCGAAGGCTCGACGCTAACCCAAGATGAAGATAACATTGAACAGATTGTTTATAGATTAGGTAGAAATCTTGCTAGTTTACATGAATTCTCACGAACGCTAATGCCCTTGGAGTTACATAGACCTGTATACAATGTCACAAAGATTGATGAAACTTTAATAGAACTTGGAAAGGGAACAGACAAAGGAGCCCTTAATCAGGAGGATTACGAAGTTATTAGTAGCGTTCTACTCGTAGTAAAAGAACAATTAGCAGAGCTAGACGCTAGGGACAATTCATGGGGATTCATTCATGCTGATTTTCAACTGGGCAATGTCGTTGTGTCAGAACAAAATCCTATCTTAATAGATTATTGTTTATTTGGTTATGGTTACTACCTGTTTGATTTGGGCTCTGCATCTTCCATGTTGAAAAGTGAGCTGCGCAAAACGCTTTTGGAGGGTTATGCTTCTAAATCAAGCTTTTCGCTTGATGAGATTCGGTACATTGAAGGACAAATATTTATGGATATTTTTATTAGTTACGTATTTTTTATTCATGACTCTGAGAGGAACGGTTGGATAAAAGAGCACGCCTCCAAAATATGCAGCACGTTATGTCGGGATTTTCTTGAGGGGAAAGAGGTATATTATTCGTTTTAACGATGGTGTGATATTCTAATGGGGAATGAAAAATGAAGGGACTGAACTATGCGCAGAGATCATTATTTTTAAACCAACTATTAAAATTTAATGGAGGTAAAAATAATGTTAACTACAGAGTTACACACAGAACGATTACATTTAAGAAAAATGAAGGTAGCGGATTCGCCAAGTTTGTTTAAAATTTGGTCTGATCCAGAGGTTACCAAGTTCATGAATATTGATAGTTTTACTGATGAAAATCAGGCAAAAGATATGATAAAACTTCTTGATGAATTTTCTCTAGCTAACAAAGCTATTCGTTTCTCTATAATTGAAATGGAATCCAATGAAATCATAGGTTCTTGTGGTTTTAATTCCTTAGACTTTGAAAATGAGAAAGCGGAGATTGGATATGACATTGCTAGAGCATTTTGGGGAAGAGGCTATGCTTCAGAAGCTATAAGTGCTTTGTTAGATTACGCATTCTCAACTTTGAAGCTGAATCGAATCGAAGCAAAAGTGGAACCCGAAAACGTGAATTCAGTAAAAGTCTTGCAAAAGCTGAACTTTATGTTTGAGGGAACCTTAAGAAGGTATGAAAGAGTAAACGGAAAGTTTATAGATCTCAATATGTATTCAAAATTAATAACAGATTGATTATTTAATCCCAGAGGTTATATAGGTCTCCATAAGGAATAAAAACTTATTCACTATAAATATAGGAGTTGACCAGATGGAGACAATATTAACAGAGGAAATGATCTTGGATGACCTACTAAAAACATTTCATCGTTTATTCGGTTTGAATGTAATTGAAACTACTTCGATAAAACGAGGCTGGTTAAACTTAAAGTGGAAAGTTACGACGGATGCAGGGGAATTGTTACTTAAACAATACAATAAAGAAAGATATAAATTATATAAGTCAGAGGAGATATTGTTAGCACTCTCTCAACAGATTAGATTGTATGACCAAGATCTAGCGTGCCCCAAAGTGTTATCACAGAATGAAAGTATTTTGCTTGAATCTGATAATGGAGAACGCTTCCTGGTGATGGAGTATTGCCAGGGAAAATTAATTTCACCAGGTAAAATCAATGTCCATCAAATATATGATTTAGGTCGAGCAACAGGAAAAATGCATCGATTGTTAAATGACGGGACACTTGGCATTAAAAATAGTCCGCAATTTATTCCTCCAAGTCGTGAGGAGCGCTTAGCACATTGGAACTCCGTTTGGGAAAAGACTAAGGGACTTGGTAAACCTCAGCTGCTTGCTGAGATAGAAACTCAATTTAAAGCTACTGAAGAAATGAATATAGAACCACTCGAATTACTTCAAACAGGATGGGCACATCGTGACCTTTGGGTAGATAATCTTTTATTTAATGATAACGGATTATCTGCAATTCTAGATTTTGATCGACTAAAATATGACTATCCGCAGCTTGATGTAGCTCGTGCTGTGATGTCATGTGCCTTAGATGATAATTTAGATGTCTCCCTGGCTTCGGCGTTTATGGAAGGGTACAGTGAGGAACGCGACGTGGTAGAGGGCTATTTAACACATTCATTACAGTTGTTGTGGTATATGGAAAGCACATGGTGGATTAATGCTAACATGGATCAACATAGTGTACCGCCAGCTCGCTTTGCGAAGGAAATGATTTGGCTTGCAGAAAATCAAAAAAATATGTCCGCTTTGTTAGGAAATCTTTAGAATCTCCATAATTAGCAGCGACAGTTTAGGGCTTGCTTTTCCACGTCCATGACTGCCGCTGTTTCTATTATTGAGGTAATTCGATAAGAACAAAACCTTTTTCCCCATAATCTACATTGACTTGGGTTTGTCTCACCCCTATGATGATTATTAATATAAAATAAATGGCACGAAGAGGAGCGAAACATCATGGCTTTGGAGATCGAACGCAAGTTTCTGCTGCCGGAATTTCCGGAGCAGCTTATTCAAGAAGGCGAATTGAAGATTGTGACCCGGCATAATATCGATCAGACCTATCTGGCGATAGACGGCGGACAAGAGCTGCGTGTGCGTAAAATTACGGATCTGGACTCAGGTGAGGTAACGTATACACACACGTTTAAGGATGGCAAAGGGATCAAGCGCGAAGAGATCGAATATTTTATCTCAGAGGGTTTATATAATCAGATGATTGAGGCGGTTAATGCGGTAGCCTTGGTCAAAGAGCGGATTACGGCGGTGTGGAATGGCACAACGGTTGAGATCGACGTCTATTCTCAGCTGAAATTGTCCGTTCTGGAGGTTGAATTTGAATCTTTGGAGGAAGCGGAAAGCTTCAAGGCGCCGGAATGGTTCGGCAAGGATGTCAGCACGGAACGGCAGTACAGCAACAAAACCGTCTGGAAAGAGCTGCAAAATAAGACAAAGAATTAACGGACTTTAGCGCGTAAACGTGGTAGTATATAGGGAAAACAGGCAACGATTAAGTGAAACTTATATTTATATATAGTATATGAGGGGTTCAGGAGGATGAGCATGAAGTATATAAGCACAAGAGGCAATGTGGAACCTAAAGGCTTTATCGATACGGTGTTGATGGGACTTGCCGATGACGGCGGATTGATGGTTCCTTCCGAGATTCCTGTCGTTTCAGCAGCTACTTTAGAAGAGTGGAGAAGTCTTAGCTATCAGGAATTGTTCCTGAAGATTTTCGCCTATTACACTAATGATGAGATTCCTTTAGAAGATTTGCAGGAAATGGTCAATACTAGTTATGGCAATTTCCGCACGCCGGAAGTAACGCCTATTCACCAAGTGAATGATTCCCTGTATGTACTGGAATTGTTCCATGGCCCTACTTTTGCCTTCAAAGATGTAGCACTGCAGTTTATGGGTGAGCTGTACTCGTATATTTCCAAAAAGCAGAACAAGATCATCCACATCCTCGGAGCAACCTCGGGGGATACTGGGGCGGCTGCGATTCAGGGTGTCCGCGGCAAAGAAGGAATCAAGATCTGTATTCTTCATCCGCATGGTAAGGTTAGTAAAGTGCAGGAGCTGCAGATGACTACGGTTGATGACAGCAATGTACTGAACCTGTCTGTTCATGGTAACTTTGATGATTGCCAAAAGGTGATTAAGGATCTGTTCGCGGATCTCGACTTTAAGAGTCGCTATCATCTGCGTGCGATCAACTCCATTAACTTTGTACGTATTCTGGCGCAGACTGTCTATTATTTCTATGCGTATTTGCATGTCGATGGCAGCAGTGAGAAGAAGATTAACATCAGCGTGCCTTCCGGCAACTTCGGTAATATTTTCTCCGGATATTTGGCGAAGCAAATGGGATTACCAATTAACAAGCTGATTATTGCTACGAATGAAAATAACATCTTGGAGCGTTTCGTGAACACGGGTGAATACAAACCGGGCAGCTTCACAAGCACATACAGTCCTTCGATGGATATCCAAGTGGCGAGCAATTTTGAGCGTTATCTATATTATTTGGTAGGCGAGGATTCCGAGAAACTATCCGCGTATATGTCCAAGCTGCAAACCGAGGGCAAGATTACGGTTGAAGGTGAGGCGCTTCAGCAGGTGCAGAAGGATTTTGCAGCGCTTGGCGTGAAGAATGATCAATGCTTGAATACAATTGCTAAGTATCAAAAAGAATATAGCTACCTACTTGATCCGCATACTGCATGTGGAATCGCAGCTTACGAAGCTTTTAATGGCTCGGATGAGATTGGGATTACCTTCGCGACCGCACATCCAGCTAAGTTTGATGAGGCGATTACTCTGATTGACATTAAGCAGGAATTCCCGGCACAAATTAAAGCGTTGTTCGAGATGCCACAACACCAAACCGTAGTGGATCATGACAAGGATGAAATTGTGCGTCAATTGCAGGCTTTTTATAAATAAGTTGTAAGTCCATATGGCTCAGCAGGCTCCTGTTCTTAAGTTAAGAATGGGAGCCTCTTTACTGCATCTTTCGACAAATAATGTCGCTGTTTACTATGAATAGTTTGATATCGACAAAAGATGAAGGAGTGGTGCTTTTTTTCACAAAGTGGATCTATCGGAATTTGTCGGAAATTTGTCCTGAAAAGTAGACATGACTACCCTGAGAGTGAGAAAATAGCATATAGAGCTTTAGTAAGAACTAAAAAGGACGGGATTATCATGACAATTCGTTTCGGGGTCATTGGAACAAACTTTATTACAGACCGCTTCGTGCAAGCCGGCTTGGAGAATGAGGAGTTTATCCTGACAGCCGTGTACTCCCGCACAATGGAGAAAGGTCAGGCCTTTGCTGCAAAATATGCTGGAGCTACAATTTATACGAATTTGGAAGATATGGTTTCCAGTAAAGATGTCGATGCTATTTACATTGCAAGCCCGAACTCCATGCATGCTGAGCAGGCGATTATGTGCTTAAATCATGGCAAACATGTGCTCTGTGAGAAACCAGCTGCCTCAAACAGTGCGGAGCTTAGAGCAATGATTGAAGCCGCTCAGAACAATGATGTGTTGTTGGTAGAAGCAATGAAATCGACCTTCATGCCGAATTTCGGAGTGATCAGAGACAATTTGTATAAGATTGGCCAAGTACGTCGTTATTTTGCAAGCTATTGTCAATACTCATCGAGATATGACGCCTATAGACAGGGAACAGTATTAAATGCTTTTAACCCAGCCTTCTCTAATGGCTCGTTGATGGATCTTGGTGTTTACTGCCTGTATCCTATGGTAGTGTTGTTCGGGAAACCGAAGTCTGTAAAGGCCGTGGGTCTAATGCTCTCTTCTGGAGTGGATGGAGAAGGAAGTATTGTCATGCAATATGATGATATGGATGCAGTTGTGATGCATTCCAAGATCGCTGATTCCTATTTGCCAGCCGAGATTCAAGGGGAAAGTGGTACAATGGTGATCGATAAGATCAACCAACCTTACCAAGTGAAGATTCATTATCGCGACGGAACCGTTGAGGAACTTACGCAGCCTCAGGTATTCGAGTCTATGTATTATGAGGTTGAGGAATTTATCAACTTAATTAAGAATGGTGAACGGGAAAGCAGAGTTAATACACATGCGAATTCCTTGGCAGTAGCAGAAGTTATGGAGGAAGCCAGAGCACAAATCGGCCTCCGCTATGCCGCAGATCTATAAATAGAATGGGGAGCAGCACTTGAAGACTTTTAAAAAGGTATACATTGAGATAACAAGCGTCTGCAACCTGGCCTGCAGCTTTTGTCCACCAACCGCCCGAACGAAGAACTTTATGAAGCTCGATACTTTTAATACGATATTAGATGAAATTAAGCCACATAGTAATCATATTTACCTTCACGTAAAAGGTGAGCCATTGCTGCATCCCAAGATTGGTGACCTGCTGGATGCGGCACATGCCAAAGGGTTCAAGGTCAATATTACTACCAATGGTACGTTAATTCATAAGGCTGGCCCTAAGATCCTCGGCAAACCTGCACTTCGACAGATGAACTTCTCTCTGCATAGCTTTGATGGGCATGAAGGATCTGAGAACCGCGAAGGGTATTTGTCGGAGATTATTTCTTTTGTACGGGAAGCCTCCGCGCAAGGGGTCATTATTTCCTTCCGGCTGTGGAATTTGACGGAGGATAATCTGACCAATCTGGAGAAGAATCGGAACCGTGAGACCCTTGCTGTGCTGGAGGAAGCCTTTAACCTTGATTTCAAGATCGAAGAAAAGGTTGTACCTGGCAGCGGCGTCAAGGTTGCCCCACGGGTATATCTCAATCAGGACCATGAGTTCCGATGGCCTGCACTGAATGAGCCGGAAGATGATGGAAAAGGGTTCTGTCATGCACTACGCAGCCAAGCGGCAATCCTTGTGGATGGTACCGTTGTACCGTGCTGTCTGGATGGTGAAGGAGTCATTAACCTCGGAAACATTCATGAGACTCCTTTCTCAGAAATCGTAGAGGGTGAGCGAGCGAACAATCTGTTTTACGGGTTCTCTCGTAGAGAGGCAGTAGAAGAGCTGTGCCGCAAGTGCGGATATCGGCAACGGTTCGGAACTTGAGGATTGGAATATAAACAGAACCGGGACATGGCAATTTCATGAATCCTGGTTCTGTTTTTTAATTAACGGGAGTGTATATATAATAATAAGTCTTTATAGTCTCCACTTTGGAGCGAAGGAGGAGTATATGCTGAAATCGTTGGAAGCCATCACCTTATACCGTGAAGGAATACAAGATCATTTGGAGGATAACCTCTGGCTGAAGCTTATTGTCCAAGCCGAGGAGCAGATTGTAAATTTGGAGCGTGTGGAATCTCTGGAGGAGTTGGACCGCAGGAATCCCGTGCTGGATTATGTGGAACGCAGTTTGCAGCTGCTAGACCAGCTTCCCCGTTCGATTTGGATCAAAGAGCTTGTGGAAGAAACATTAATCTGGTCAGAAACAGCTAAGGGTGGCACATTGAAGGAGCGGTTACTTTGGCAGGAGGAAGGCATTAACTGTTTTGTACATAACATTGGCTCCGCACAGTTATACGGGAAACATTTGAGCGGTACGGTCTCTGACAAAAGCGCACTGGTTCATCGGCTTATTGAAACCCATGGACTGATAGGACAGCAAATCCGTGGGGAGGTGCCTCCGGAAGTAAATAAGCCGCTTCGTGATCTTGTGGAGGAACAGTTACTGACTGCCGAGGAACTTGAACGCTTGCTAACCGTACTCAATCATTGCATCATCGGAGCTGTATCTCCCGAGCTATGGCTGAATGTAGAGCATGAAGTGAAACAGCTTATCACTCTGATTGCATCCGGTGAACTTGCTAGTCCAATGCCGATGAAAGAAAGACTGCGCAGAATGCGGCTAGGTCCGATCTCTAGAGGAGAGGATTTCACTACAGAATGGGCAAAGCTGACACAGGAAGGCTTCCATGCGGAACGGTTGGAGTCTTTAAGTAACACTATCTTCTGGTATGTGGAATCTGCAATGCAGACCTTCTCGTTGGAGCAATTTCTGAAGGTGATGTTGCTTGCAGCCCAAAGGGCTCAGAATGAACCCCTACGCCATATCAGCTTCGAGCAGGTTATGAACAGAATTTACTATGACTACAAGGGTGTTAAGAAGATCAATGTTTATAAGAAGCGGATTATAGAAAAATATTTATCGGAGCTTACATGGGAGGATATCGAAAAAGGGACTTTACCTGATGAGAATCCTCATCTAATGCTTCGTCCATACGCTAAGGAACATCTGCCAGACACGGTGTTTTTTCAGTTTCAATTCTCGGCAGCGGCAGAGAAGCTGATCGAATTCTGTATGGAAGCTGAAAAATCGCCCTTGTATGAACGTGCTGTGTTGCTGTTATTCGACTTGTTCGAGCTACGCAGAGACGCCTTCGACCGTTTTCATAATGAAGATACCTACTTAAGTCAAATGAATAATACCGCAGATTATAAGGCGGTAATTCTGGAGCATGTCATTGGGAAAAAAGTGCTGGATATCGGCCCTGGCGGCGGTGTGCTGCTGGATTTGCTGGAAGAGCGGATGCCAGAGGTTACCCCTATCGGCATTGATATATCGAGCAATGTAGTGGAAGCTCTGCGGCAGCGCAAGCAACGGGAAGGTCGTCAGTGGGAGGTCCTGCAGGGAGATGCGTTGAACCTTGAAGATTTCGTAGAGGCTGGAACGGTGGGTACGGTAATTTTTTCTTCGATTTTGCATGAGCTATATTCTTATGTGCCGCTTAATGGTAAAAAGTTCAATCATGACACCGTCTCGGCCGCCCTGCGAAGTGCTTTTGATGTATTGTCAGTGGGCGGGGTTATCATTATCCGCGATGGGATAATGACCGAACCCACAGCATTGCTGCGGAAAGTTCGTTTTCTGGAGGAGGACGGTATGGCGTGGCTGGAGCGTTATGCGAAGGATTTTGCCGGACGTCAGCTTCAGTATCAGAGATTAGGGGAAGAAGAAGTACTCATGCCTGTTAATGATGCCATGGAGTTTTTATATACGTATACCTGGGGCGAAGAGGCTTACATTCATGAAGTACAGGAACAGTTTGGTTATTTTACCCCTACGGAGTTTGCCTCATTTATTGAACAGACTTTAGGAAAGCAAGCGAAGATTGAAGTTTTCCGGCATTACTTGCAAGAAGGTTATACCGAAGCGCTGCGCGATAGAGTAAGGTTCATGGATGAGAGCGGACAGGAAGTGGCCTTGCCAGACAGCACCTGCTTTATCGTGATTCGGAAGGAATAGTTGAAAGATAACATCATCTGCATATAAAAAAGCAATCGGCAACCCCTTTGATGTGGTAGAGGTCCGATTGCTTTTTCTATATAGAGAATTTTGTCTTTGTTAGATTAGTATTTCTAGCTGCGACTTATCAGAATCTTCGGCTAAACGCTGAATTTCTTGGTAGGTGGCTAATTTCTCAGTCCGTTCCTGATCTTTAATTTTATCTCCGGTGTCTTTTATGGTATCGCCTAACGTTTCGTTCATTTCCGATATTCTATCTTCGATTTTTGATAACTGCTCACGTTTGGCTGTTGCAGAATGAGTAGAACGAGCTTCATCCGATTCGATTTCCTTGGTCAGAACTCTTGCCTCGCCATGCATCTTAGAATGGGTAGAAGAAACTACCTCCATTTGTGAAACATTTTGGCTTATAGCAACAATCGTGTTCAATCTTTCGTTTTGTATCTCTTGCTCGGTTTTAGGTTCATCCGATAGATCTTCTTTTTGAGCTTTTTCTAAGTTCTTTTGTTGCTCTTCAAAGGTGTACTTCGCAATTTGTTGGTCAATCGTTTGGAGCTGTTTATCGAATTCCTTAAGTTGATCTTGAATAGAATCAAGGTTATGTGAGTTTTTGGTGGTTCTTTCAATTAGGCTGTTCTTGCTATCGATGATACTCTGTTTTTGTTTAAGTAGAGAATCAACCATTCCGCTCATTTGAGATTGATTTTGAAAAGCTGCTTTTGCAGATTTGCTTAACGATAAGTGGTCTCCGCTACCACTTGTCTTGCTGTTTGAATTTATGGTTTTATCGTTAGTTTGGTGACTAACAGCTACATTAAGTCTCGTTCCCATAGCAGAGGTCATATTCGTTATATGCATGGCTCATTCTCCTCCTACGACGATAAGATCTATCTATAATATATCGGTAGATGAACAGGAAGAATTAATAAAGAGAGCCATTAGCTTCAGAACGACCGATGAATAGAAGTCGAACAACAAGATGTCAACGGGACCCCTTCCTAAACTCCGAAGGCGAGCATTTCATCGCTCTGCGAAACACTTTAATAAAATAGCTCACATTATCAAATCCGACCTCGAATGCGATGTCGGATATTTTTCTGTTGCTTTGTTGCAGTAGATCGGCGGCTTGGCGAATTCGGTAAGAGTTAATGTAATCTACTGGAGTCTTACGGGTCATTTCTTTGAAAAAGCGGCAGAACTGTCCTTCACTCATGGGGATAAGGTCGGAGAGGTCCCGAGTTCGAATCGGCTCCTGATAGTTATCCTGAATATAGAGAATAATCTTCTTAAGTCGATTGATCTTAGTAGTATCAGCGTCATCCAGCTGGCTGCGGTTTACAAAACGATCCTCTGGAGCAATCAGCGAGAGCATGATGAGTAACGTGCCTTTAATAAAAGCTTCAAACCCGGGAGATTGCGCAGCGTAGGCGTCCATCATGCGTTCTAAGTGCCCGAGAAGTTCATGCTGCCATTTCACAGCCGGTGTTAGGTGGCGAGGAAAGCTTTGTCTTTTCTCCTGAAGGGGTAAGATGGTGTTCTGCTGGATCGCATCATATTGGGCACTAGCCAGAAGATCAGGGAGAAACACAAGTGCGCAGAATCTGCAGGGAGTGTCCTCATTCAGTACATAGGCGGCATGAATATCACCCGACTCAATAAAAACAGCCTCACCAGCTTTAAGCGGGAAATATTCGGTGTCTACCTGAAACAGAATTTCTCCTTCTAGCAGCATAAAAAACTCCGCTTCTTCATGCCAATGGGTATCGAGTACATGTGTTCCAGCCGGCAATTCTATCCAATAAGCTGCAAGCGGAAACATGCTGTCGCCATGCACTCTGTCTTCTTTTAGCAAACTCTGGGTTGTACGGTCCATAAATGCCACTCCTTTCGTGAAAAACATCAAAATAGTGTTATAAATGAGCTATATAGTATTAGTTTTGTTTATTTTTTATCGGTATAATGCAACTATAAACACCAAATTGAAAGGTGGCAAGTACACAATGAAATTTACTGATGGTCTCTGGCTGGTGCGTGATGGTATCACGATTAACGGTGCAGTTCAAAATTATGTTGTAGAAAAGACTCCAGAAGGATTAACAGCAATTACTCAAACAACTCCAATCACAGGGCGTTCAGCGACGTTGAATTCAACCCTGCTTACTGTAAAACTTCATTCCCCGCTTCCAGGTGTGGTAGGGGTTAAAATTATTCATCATGATGGCGTACAAGAACGCGGTCCGGTTTTCGAACTTACAAAAGGCACTGGCGATCATGTAAAAATTGAAGAAACCGATTCAGAGACTGTGCTGATTAGCGGCGGACTTCGTGTAGTGATTCGCAAAGGCGAGCAATGGGCAGTGGATTTCTATCGTGGCGACGAGAGAATTACAGGTAGCGGTTACAAATCAATGGCTTATATCACGGATCAAGACGACAACACGTATATGCGTGAAGAGCTGGATCTCGGTGTAGGCGAATTCGTATACGGTTTGGGCGAGCGTTTTACCGCTTTTGTTAAGAATGGACAGACCGTAGATCTTTGGAACAAAGACGGTGGTACTAGCTCCGAGCAAGCTTATAAGAACGTTCCTTTCTATGTAAGCAGCAAAGGTTACGGGGTATTTGTTAACCATCCTGAGCTCGTTTCGTATGAAATCGCTTCAGAAAAAGTGAAAAAAGCGCAATTCAGCGTAGCTGGAGAAAGCTTAGAATACTTCGTGATTGATGGTCCTACCATTAAGGAAGTTATTAGCAACTATACATCACTCACTGGCAAGCCTGCGCTTCCGCCAGCATGGACATTCGGCCTGTGGCTGACAACTTCTTTCACTACCGACTACGATGAAGCAACCGTAAATTCCTTCGTAGATGGTATGGCAGAGCGCGATTTACCACTGAGCGTATTCCACTTCGACTGTTTCTGGATGCGTGAATATCAATGGACCGATTTCCAGTGGGATGAGCGCGTATTCCCTGACCCAGTAGGCATGCTGAAACGCCTGAAAGATAAAGGGCTGAAGATCTGCGTATGGATCAACTCTTATATCGGGCAACGTTCCCGCTTGTTTGAAGAAGGCAAGAAAAATGGTTATCTGCTCAAAAAACCTAACGGTGACGTTTATCAATGTGATTTGTGGCAAGCGGGCATGGCACTGGTGGACTTCACCAACCCTGCGGCTTGTGAATGGTATGCCGGCTATCTGCGTGATTTGGTAGATATGGGCGTAGATAGCTTCAAGACAGACTTCGGCGAGCGTATTCCTACAGATGTAGTTTACTTCGATGGATCTGATCCGATGAAAATGCACAACTACTACACTCAATTGTACAACAAGGTTGTATTTGAAGTGCTAGAAGAGAAGCTTGGTAAAAATGAAGCGGCATTGTTCGCACGTTCTGCAACTGCCGGTGGCCAACAGTTCCCAGTTCACTGGGGCGGTGACTGCTACGCAGATTATGAATCCATGGCAGAGAGCCTTCGCGGTGGATTGTCTCTAGGATTGTCTGGTTTCGGTTTCTGGAGTCATGATATCGGTGGCTTTGAGAACACGGCTCCGGCACATGTATTCAAACGCTGGTTGGCGTTTGGACTATTGTCCAGTCACAGCCGTTTGCATGGTAGCACTTCGTACCGTGTGCCTTGGGCTTATGATGATGAAGCTTGTGATGTTACCCGTTTCTTCACCAAACTCAAATGTAGCTTGATGCCTTATCTGTATGATGTAGCAGGACAAGCTCATGAACATGGCTGGGCTTCTATGCGGGCTATGGTTATGGAATTCCCGGAAGATCCTACTTGCGAAGTGTTGGATCGTCAATACATGCTAGGTGAATCCTTGCTTGTAGCCCCAATCTTCCAAGAAAACGGCGAAGCGAAGTACTACTTGCCGGCTGGTCGCTGGACTCACTTGCTTACTGGTGAAACCGTACAAGGTGGATCATGGCGCAAAGAGAAATATGATTTCTTTAGCCTGCCACTATTCGTTCGCCAGAATTCCTTGCTGGCAATCGGCAGTGTGGATAACAAACCGGATTACGACTATGCGAATGGCGTTAAATTCGGCTTATATTCACTTGAAGATGGCACTACGACTTCTGCAACCGTTCGTGATCTCAAAGGTGCTCCTGAATTGACTGTGAAGGCTGACCGTAAAGGCAGTACGGTAACAGTTACTGCGGAAGGTAGCGGTAAAGAATTCTCGCTTTCACTTAAAGATCTGGGAGCTATCGCTTCTGTAGAAGGTGCAGAGCAAGTAGATGAAACTACAGTAAAAGTAAACGCAGGTGCAAAAACCGTATCGTTTACGATTACATTGAAATAAGATTGTTTCTTAAAGCATATTGATATAGCCATAACCTCTCTTGTAAACTGGGTGGACGATCTGTTCTCTTGGTTTATTGGAGAGGTTTTAGTGTTACAATCTTACTGAATAACGGGGGAACGTTATGGATACTAATTTAACAAAGGGAAGTGGAGTATTGAACCAGACGGAATATACCTCAGCAACGGTTCTTTCAACTGCAGCGAATTTTATAATGAATAGGCAAGAACCATTTACGCATACCTTCCGGACTTATATTCGTTTAAGGGAAAATGGTACGTTGAAGTTGAAGTTCTGGCATAGCAACGCGGTGGATTCTACATGGGATCAAGGGCAAGAAGCTGTAGGCAGTGAACCTGGAGGCGACTGGGTTATCGAGACAGCTTATATCGCTGACGGAGGAACAGAACCAGACGGAACAATAGCTGAGAATACACAGCATGCGCTTACCTTTGAGGGCAAAGCCTCAAAAACCGTTGCGGCTGGCGAATGTTTCTGGAGTGATGAGACAAGCATTGTTCTGCCGGAGGGTCATTACTTGGCGTTTACGTGGACGATTAAGACACTCACTGCAGGTAAATCGATTCCTTTCAATGTTGAAGGGATGCTGGTTTCAGCTTATGACGCGCCCGGAAATCTTGCCGCACAACAATCAGCGGATGGTTTTACAGCGTCTGATAATCTTTTGGTACTGCCAAGCTTCATTGGGTATAAGAAATCTGTTACCAAGAAACTAGTATTCTTGGGGGATTCGATTACTCAAGGTGTGCGGACATTAAAGGATGAGTACGAATATTGGGTCGCGAGAATTGCGGATGGTCTTGGCACGGATATTGGTGTATGGAATCTCGGCTCTGGCTGGGCTAGAGCTTATGATGTCGCTGCAGATGGTCCATGGCTAAACAAAACTAAGCAAAGTGATGAAGTGATGATCGTACTCGGAGTAAATGATATTGATATTGGCTGCCGTTCGGCGGACGAGCTTCTTGGTGACTTGCAGACCATTATTTCTAAGATCAAGGGGGCAAATGCTGAAGCTAATATTATTCTAAGTACGGTGCCACCGTTCAATTTTCAGGGTGAAAGAGAAGAAACTTGGCGCAAGGTGAATCGTGAGATTTTGTCTAATCCGCCTATAGGTGTGAGCCGGGTGTTTGATATAGCAAGCCTATTGTCATTGCCTGCACCAGACGATCACCGGATCAGACCAGAGTTTATGAGTGGAACAGACGACCCGCATCCGAACGGCATAGCCGGTAAGACGGTCGCGGACGCCTTTTTAAAAATATAAGAAAATATAAGTTTCACGCTATACATTATCTTTATATTTCTGCGAGAAAACGGTTGTCTTCCATAAAGGAGACAACCGTTTTCTCGTAGCGTGGTATTAATTAAATTTTAAACTGGTTTCGATAGTCCTTGGGTGATACACCAACCTGTTTCTTGAATACCTTGCTAAAATACTTCACATCATGAAACCCCACCATTTCGGAAATTTGCGACAGCTTTAGACGAGGGTTCTGCATAAGCAATTTAGCTTTATCTATCCGGACGTTAACGATGAAATCGGAGAAATTAATGCCGTATTCCTGTTTGAATCGGCGTGAAATATATTCGCGGCTAACAAAGAACTTTCCGGCAATCTCCTGCAAGGATAGATCAGAGGCATAATTAAGTTCGATATATTTCACGATATCATGCATAGGATTGCTTTCTTTAGCTTGTTTAGCGGCTATCACTTCTGATATTCGCTCCATCAGATCAAATGACCAGTCACGCCAAGCAAATAAGGAGAACGAGTAACCATTCGTATAAGGAGCTGGGTGAAGCTGATCGGCCTGTTCTAACTCGACTAGTGCGCTATCGGCATCAGGGCCTAACGTTTCCCGTACCAACTGGGAACGAAATAAGAGTGCATCATTCTTCCACGAGTTTAGAATCTCTGGTGTAACAATTCCGCATCGGCTAAGCTCGTCCACCCAGTGCTGTGCTGCCGCGGACAATACATCAGTGCTTCCGCTGATGACCGCCATTTTCCAATCTTCCTTCACATGTGCGAAGATCGTCGGCGATGCATGTCCTTGAATTTCTGTCTTTGCGGTTTCATTGCGCTCTTTAAACTCTTCGGAGGAAGTAGAAAAATGGCAGTAATCCTCATGAATTAATAAATTTCTACGCTGTAAGGCCTCAGCCACCTCTGCACGCTGATAAGATAATTGCTTAGGTAGGTTACCGATGCAGCTAATTCCGAAATGCATTCGGACCTGCAAAGTAGAGTAGATCCCCTGATTAATTCTCCCTATAAGCTCGACAACAGACGTTTGGATATCCCATAGAATGATGGCAATCTCCGAAGGACCTCCCCAGTAACGAAAAGCCACACCCTTACGCTGACCTTGCAAAAATTCATTACAAATATTGACGATAGCGTAGTTCAGGAGACCGGTGTCTCCTCCAAAACGGTTAAGTAGGAGATTATTTCCTGTATCTGTCTGCACCAGTATTAGGCGCGAAGAGAGGACGTTTTCCGGGATAATGCCATCGCTTCGCAACCTTCGAAGAGATAATTCCGAGTTGATCGGATCATCGATTAGTGCGGACAGCAGCTTTTCTCCATAGATGGGCTTGAACTCATTAAGCTGGATGCTCTGCTTCTGGCGTTCGCTACGGTCAGCTTCCTCTGAACGCCAGGCAGCCACTGCCTTAGCGACTGCTACATTGATTGCCTCCGCTTCAATGGGCTTAAGGATATAGTCAATTCCACCATGACGTACAGTCTGGCGCACGAACTCGAAATCATTATGTCCGCTAACCACAATGAATTTGATGTTGCCGGCAAATTCGTTAACCCATGTCATTAATTCTACGCCATTACCGGATTCCATCATCATGTCCATAATGACCAAGGCTGGTTTCGCTTGCCGAATGATCTCAATAGCTTCATTTCCGTTTCCGGCTTCCAGAATTTCATTGATTTGATGTGCGTCCCAGTCGACAAGAAGTCTAACAGCTTTTCTGACTCTCGCCTCGTCATCAACAATTAACGCCTTCATATCGTCTCACGCTCCGCTATAATGTCTATTTCCAGTCTTACAACTACTCCACCTGCTCTGAGGTTGTCCACCGTCAAGATGGCGCTATCTCCGCATACGAGCTTGAGCCGAGCCAGAACGTTCGGCAGACCAATACCAGAGCCTGTAGCTTCCTTGTCTTGCTCTGTATTTCTTAATAAATCTATATCTGTTCTAGTGGAATGTTGAAGCTTCTGCCGCAAAAGATCCAGTTTCGCTGAAGGGATAGCATTTCCATTGTTTTGAATACAGATTTCCATTCGCTTGTCGCCCAATTTGGCCGCGGTGATCTCAACAAATCCGTCTGAGCGGGAATGGTTAAAACCGTGTTTGAAATAGTTTTCTACAATAGGCTGCAGAATCATCTTAGGCATAAATGTCTCTAAAAGAGCTTCCTCCATATCGTAACGGAAACTGAATTTATTTTCAAAACGTTCCTTCTGTAGTTCGACGTAAGCTTTGACATGATCCAGTTCCTCCTTAACCGTGACAATCTTCTCCTCATTGTACATGCTGTAGCGCATCATTTTCGCTAGCGCCGAAAGAAGAGAGTAGATTTGGGGTACTTTAAGCTCCAAGGCAAGCGTACCGATGATCTGCAAGGTGTTGTTAAGGAAATGCGGATTGATTTGCGCTTGCAAAGCCCGCAATTCATTCGTTTTATTAGTTAATTCCAGCTTGTATTCTCTTAGGATCAGATTGTTGATCGTATCCATCATACTGCGGAACCGTTCTGTAACGACACCGATCTCGTCTTTGCCCATGGGACGGATATCGATATCAAGCTTCCCGGTCTGGACCTGATTCATGTAGCGGGTCAATTGCTTGATCGGGGCAGTGATTCGAAAAGAGATTAGGATCGTTAGCGTTGTAATTGTAATCAGCAGCAGGACCATTAGTGCTATATTGATCGTTGCCGCCTCATTGGCTTCTCGAAAAAGATAAGATACGGGAATCTGCTTCACCAACGTCCAATTTAACCCTGGACCTTCGATATTCTGGTAAATAAACATAGCTTTGTCCTCTTCAAAGTATCCTTGTGAGCTTTGCTTGTCCCTGATATTCGTATCGTACCAAGCTGCATTCAGTTTCTTGCCGTATTCTTCACTATTGTCCCCATAGACAATGTTTCCGTTGCCATCCAGCAGCCAGATGTTCTCCTGCTTCTGATCATATAACTGACTGATGATGTCGGTTAGAGCCGTTAGCTTGACATCAATCGACAGGTAACCAAGCGCTTTTGTGGTAGGGACTCTTTCGATTCTTCTGTGTAAGGTAAACACTGGCTCCGGTATAAATTGCGGGATCGGTGCCGTTAGGCCGTAGCTATGACTTAAATGCGTACTCTGTAAGGATACCGCAGAATCGGTATTGATCTTGGAATCAGGATAAGGTGGAACACCCTGCCAACGTTTCGGTGTATTTTGGGTGAGCAGAGTGGCTTTGCTGTCCTTGACACCGTATAAATAGACCTGAGATATGTCAGGCATAGATGATGAAATGTAATTCAGAGAAGAATAAATTCGTGCATTTGCTAGCATATCCTCGTATCCAGCTTCGAGAGATCTGTAGAATTCTGAATCTGAATAGACGATAAGGGAGAGTCGATTGATTTCCTGAATCAAACTTTCAATGTTTCTAGTACCTTGAAAGAGAAGGTTCGTATTCTCATCTACTGCTCTTGTTCTTAAGGATTGAGTACTAAAGTGGTAGCTTATAAACATCGTGGCCATAATACAAATTAGTGTTGGAAGTAGGATGAAAACGATCATTTTTGTGCGAATCGTGTTCCATTTCATCGAAATTTGTCACATCCGATCAATATTTTACACCTGAAAGATCACTTCCGTAGGTGTGAGGTGCGCTCAAAAAAACAGATAATATGTGTATAAAGCATAAACAAGTAAGTGAGCAAAAGAAAGGGGGGGACAATAAATGCGCGGCACTAAGTTGTCCCAGTTAGGTCAACAGGTATTCTTCGTTGGTCCTGCAGTTTTGTTTTTTACCTTAATAACGATTATCCCATTTATCATGGGGATGTATTACTCCTTCACAGACTGGAACGGTGTATCCGGTAATGTAAGTTGGGTAGGATTTCAAAACTTCACCACTATATTTACGAATGACCCCGACTTCTGGTCTTCCTTTTGGTTTACCGTAAGATTTACTGTGTTAGGTGTAATTTTGACTAATGTGGTAGGGTTTTTCCTAGCTTATCTGTTAACGAAACCATTAAAGACACGTAACATGCTTCGGACGATCTTCTTTATGCCGAACGTTATTGGGGGATTGTTGCTCGGGTTCATCTGGCAATTTATCTTCATCAAAGGGTTCGCAACAATGGGAGAACTCACAGGCTGGTCGTTCTTTAATCTTCCTTGGCTGGGTGATGCAACAACCGGCTTCTGGGCGATTGTAATGGTTTTTGTTTGGCAGTCTTCCGGTTATCTAATGGTTATCTACATCGCTTCTCTCAGTAACGTATCGAAAGAAGTCCTGGAAGCGGCTGATATTGATGGTGCCTCCCGTTGGCAGGTACTACGCAGCATTGTAGTTCCGTTGATTATGCCGGCTGTAACCATTGGTTTGTTCTTGGCCATTTCTTGGTCCTTCAAAATGTTTGACCTTAACCTTTCCTTGACGAAAGGCGGACCGTTCAAATCTACAGAATCAGTTGCTATGAATATTTACAATGAAGCCTTCCTGAACAATCGTTACGGTCTGGGTACTGCTAAAGCGCTGCTGTTCTTCGTTATCGTGGCGATTATCACTCTGATTCAAGTCCGTATTACGAAGAGCAAGGAGGTAGAAGCTTAATGAACGCCAAGACAAAAAGCAGATGGAATATCGGCGTGGAAGTGTTGATGATTCTTCTGGCCCTGCTCTTCCTGTCTCCATTTTATTTCTTGCTAGCAAACTCAGTGAAATCGTTCGGTGAAATTCTGAGTGATGCTGCAAGCTGGCCACAGACATTTATGTGGTCGAACTATACAAGTGCTTGGAAATTGGCACGTTTCGGTGAAGCTTTCCGAAATTCGGTTATCATAACGGTTATCAGTGTTATTCTAATCTCTCTGTTTAGTGCGATGGCTTCTTATCGTATGGTTCGGGCGAATACGAAATTTAATCAGTTTTTGTTACTGTTGTTCGTAGCCGCAATGGTTGTTCCGTTTCAAACGATCATGATTCCAATCTTGAAAGTTGTAAATGTAATGGGAGTAAACAACTCCTTCCTGGGTTTGATTATCACGAATCTAGGGATCAGTGTTCCAATGGCAATCTTTCTATTCCACGGCTTTATCAAGTCCGTTCCGCTTGAAATTGAAGAGGCGGCTACAGTTGATGGATGTAATCCAATTACCGTATTCTTCCGCATAGTACTTCCTTTGCTGAAGCCAATGGTAATGACAACGATCGTGCTTAATGCACTTGGGATATGGAATGACTATCTGCTGCCTTCCTTGATTCTTCAGGCACCAGAACTTCGGACCATTCCGCTGGCGACCTTCTCCTTCTTTGGTCAATACACCAAACAATGGGATATGGCGCTTCCGGCTCTCGTAATCGGGATTGCTCCAATTATCATTTTCTATCTGTTCATGCAGCGTTACATTGTTGAGGGAATAGCGGCTGGCTCGGTGAAAGGTTAACACCGAGCCCTCCGTTCCAAATATTTCATAAGTAGTCCACTATCTTAAGGGGGAAAATATAATGAATAAGAAACGCTCGGCAGTTGCACTTTCGGCAGTAATGGCGATGAGTTTAGCATTAACAGCATGCGGTGGAGGCAATAACGCTTCTAGTAACTCACAAAATGGAAGCGCTGGCACAGATAAAGGTGAAGTAAAGACGGTTAAGATCTTTCAATTCAAAACTGAAATCGTTGAAGGTCTTAATGAGCTTAAGGTTGAATTTGAAAAAGAACACCCTAACATCAAGCTGGATATTCAAACCGTTGGTGGTGGTGCCGATTACGCTGCAGCACTGAAGACTAAGTTTGCTTCCGGCGACGCGCCTGACATTTTCTCAAATGGCGGATATGCTGAAATGGAGCTTTGGGGAGATAAGATGGAAGATCTGTCCGATCAACCTTGGGTGAAAGATCTGATTCCTATGGCAGCAGAGCCAATGACTAAAGACGGTAAAGTGTACGGTATGCCAATGAACCTTGAAGGAATTGGTTTTGTATATAACAAAGACCTGTTCGAAAAAGCAGGCATCACTGAAACTCCTAAAACATTGTCACAACTAGAAGATGCGGCTAAGAAATTGCAAGCGATTGGCGTAACTCCTTTTGGTAATGCGTATCAAGAATGGTGGCTCCTTGGTAACCAAGGGATCAGCGTAGCATTTGCTCAACAAGATGATGTAAATGGCTTCATTAAGAGCTTGAATGATGGTACCGGTACAATCGTAGGTAACAAAGTGTTTGAAGATTGGAGCAACTTGCTCAACTTGACTTTGAAATACGGACAAAAAAATCCGTTGACTACAGATGCTAACACTCACTTGGCTATGTTTGCTAAAGGTGAAACTGCAATGATGCAAGAAGGTAACTGGGCACAAACCCTTGTTGATAACATTACACCTGACATGAACATCGGTATGTTCCCTATGCCAATCAATGAAGATGCTGCAAAGAATGACAAAATGACTGTAGGTATTCCTGCAAACCTTGTTATCAACAAAGATTCCGGATCTAAAGAAGAAGCTAAAACATTCTTGAACTGGTTGGTAACTTCAGATATGGGTAAAGAGTACATCGTTAAAAAATGGAAATTCATCCCTGCGTTGTCCACCATCGAAGCAACTCCTGAAGATATCGGTAAGCTTGGATCTGACGTATGGAACTATGTAAAAGAAGACAAAGTGTATGGTTTGCAATCCTCTAAATTCCCTGACGGTGTAACTCAAGAATTTGCTAGTGTGATTCAACAGATGATCGCTGGCAAGGTTGATGTGAATGGCTGGATGACAGGCATGCAAGCAGCTTGGGACAAGCTTAAGAAATAAGTGAAGCTCGTTCATAAGATTAAAATGGACTAGTGGTTAACAAAGGCGTTCTCCGTATACCTCATCATTATGAGACGGGGAGCGCCTTTTATTTTGGTGATAACAAGATAGGGGGAGAGGACGCCGGTGAAACGATATGATCTTATTCAGATAGGTGTGGACTATTACCCGGAGCATTGGGAAGAATCCATGTGGGAACCAGATATCAAATTAATGAAGGAAACAGGTGTCAAGGTAGTTCGAGTCGCCGAGTTTGCATGGAGCCGGTTAGAGATAGCGGAGGGCAATTACCAGTTCGGTTGGCTGGACCGCGCGCTGGATCTTTTTCATAAGTATGGATTACAGGTTGTGATTGGTACGCCCACAGCTACACCTCCTAGATGGTTAACTACGAAATTTCCGGACGTTTTGCCGCTATTTGCGAAGGGAGAGACCTTTCATCCGGGGGTACGCGGACACCGCTGCTATAATAGTACATCTTTGCGCGAATACGGAAGTCGTATCACGCAGCGACTTGCGGAGCACTATAGTAAACACCCGGCCGTTATTGGTTGGCAGACTGATAATGAATTCGGGATGTTAGATTGTCATTGTGATGCTTGTAATATAGCGTTTCGCAATTGGGTGAAAGCCAAATATGGCAGCCTTGATCGGGTGAATGCAGAGTGGGGAACGGTTGTGTGGAGTGGAGAATATAGCGATTGGAATGAGCTTACTGTTCCACTGGGTGGATCACCACATCAGAATCCATCATTCCTGCTAGATTATCAGCGGTTTCAGTGGGATTCGGTGGTAGCATTCCAGAAGACCCAAATTGATATTTTGCGGTCTGTTTGTCCGCAGCATTTTATCACTCATAACTTTCATAGCTATCCGCAGCGTCTGGATATGTACGCAGTCGGTGCTGATCTGGATGTCGCTGCATTTGACTATTATCCGAATACTTCGCCAACCAAGCAAGCGACAACACCATATAGCGGAGCACTTTCACTAGATGTAACCCGTGGTATTAAACGTCAAAACTTCTGGATCATGGAGCAGCTAAGTGGTTCACCAGGTTGTTGGATGCCGATGTGGAGAACGCCGTATCCTGGGATGATTCGTGCTTATGCGTGGCAGACGATAGCCAGAGGTGCGGATACCGTCGTTCATTTCCGCTGGCGTAGTGCAGTCGCGGGAGCAGAGCAATTCTGGCACGGACTGATTGATCACAGCAATGTCCCAGGACGCAGGTTTGCGGAGTTCACTCAGCTATGCCATGAGGTTAATACACTCGGGGAGAAGCTGACTGGAACGACGCTAAAGAATGAAGTAGCTATACTCCATTCTCATGAAGAAAAAGCAGCGCTGGATATTCAGCCTCAGGCTGAAGGATTCGATTATTATGAGAATATTAAACAGATACACCGTGCGGTGACGAAGCTCGGTATGGGTTGCGATGTTATCGATTTTAGACAATCGCTGGATGGTTATAAAGTAGTGATTGCTCCGAATTTATATTTGCTGGATGAGGAGATTGTACGTAGTTTGGAGGATTTTGCACTAGCTGGCGGAACTTTGCTTATTACCAATCGAAGTGGCGTGAAAACTACAAATAACATCGCAGTCATGCAGCCACTA
The DNA here is from genome assembly GCF_042723305.1 of Paenibacillus sp. NPDC058367. Lineage (NCBI taxonomy): Bacteria > Bacillati > Bacillota > Bacilli > Caryophanales > Paenibacillaceae > Paenibacillus > Paenibacillus sp. NPDC058367. The sequence continues at coordinate 2,346,365 of NZ_JBHXIZ010000001.1, read as the reverse complement.
CCGGGGCTACTGAGCTATTGCACAGGGGTTGAAGTGCTGGAGTATGATCCAATAGGTGCTGAAACCCATAAGGTCGTTGATGCTGAGGGGAACCAATATGAATGCACGCAGTGGTGCGACATCCTGAGACCTGTTGTGGCATGGCCGATTGCGTGGTATGGCGATGATTTCTATAGTGGAACTCCGGCTGTAACCGTCAATGCTTTTGGAAAAGGTCAGGTTTATTACTTTGGGACTCATATGTAAGAGAGATTCTGGTCAGTTTTATTGGAGCGCCTTTCCAAACAGCAGGGGCTGTTTAGATTTGAGGGTTTGCCGGATGGAGTACAGGCCTCTGTGCGCTCGGGAGATCAAGGAAGCTTCTTATTCTTGCTTAATTTGAACCGGGAGTCTGTGACGATCCCGTTGCCGCAGGAGTATAACAGTCTGCTGAACCACTCGATTTGTTCAGGAGAGCTGCAGCTTGAGCCATATGGTGTGGAAATTCTGGAAATGTAAAAGATTCTAAGTAATTGTTGATGGGGAGAGGGCTTTATCTCCTTGAGGGTTAACCCTTGTGATTGAGATTGAGATTGAGATTGAGATTTGTGATATGTGATTGCACTCTGTGCAATAGAATTCCTTTTTGGGTGGGAGGAATTTGAATCTGTTGCACTTTGTGCAATCAGATTAATGGTAAACGTCGATTTTGATGGGTTTCACCAGATTCTAATGCACGAAGTTCAATAGAATGCTCGAAATGAGATGAAAAGGCACATTCTATTGCATGAAGTGCAATTAAATGTACTCCTTGGGTCGGGAGAGCTGTCGAGGCAAGCCAGTTGGTATGGTGCGGAATGCTGCACTGGAGTGGAAGGCGAGTTGGTGTGGCGTGGAATGCTACGCAGGAGCAGAGGGTGAGTTTGTACGGTGCGGAATAGCTGCACTTTCTACACTTATTTTATGCTCTCGGCCTATGAAATGGATTTAGTTGTATTTAGTGCAGCTATAATGCGAAGTATCGCGGTTCACAGCCAAATGCTGAGAATATAACTGCACAGAATACACTTATATGGATATTTTCTGCTGAACAGGCTGATTTAAGTGTACAAAATGCAGTTACTCTGACACAGATGCCATACTAATGAGATCCACACAGCGATGAGCTCTGTCATAAGCAACCTTATGTAGCATTTCACTACGCAGGAGGCGATTAAGCTGTACACCTTAGAGTATTAGTGAAGTCGTCTAAACTGCTCCGGTGTAGTCCCTGACTGCTTGCGAAAGGTGGCAACATAATGGCTAACATCACGGAAGCCTACTCTCTGCGAGATGATTTTTACAGTAAGATCCGGCTGGCTTACGAGCATTTCTTTGCTTTTACGGATACGTAGCCGTACGAAATAGGCATAAGGAGATAGCCCAAAGGTTTGTATGAATAGATTGTTGAGATATCGCCCTGAGACGCCAAGCTGACCGGCTAGATCGTTAAGTCCGAGATCAGGATCACCATAATGGCTGTCCATCCATTTCAGTAGCGGCTGCAGCTTATCGACATTACGGGATATCGTTGTGTTGTTATGCAGTTGCCCATATTTGCTTAAAGTAAGCAGAAAGCGATAAGCATCAGTGGAGGCAGTCAGACCAAACATGTCCTGTGAGGCATCATACTGATCAAGTATTTCTCTTAGCAGCTTGGAGAGAGGCGCCTCTTTTTCCCAGCGGTAAAAAGAATTCATATTCATCCCCAGCGTCTCCAAAATAGACCCTGCAGAGCTGCCTCCGAACGTTAAATAAGAGGTGCTCCAGTTAGCAGCCGAAGCTTCATAGCGATGTGGAGTATAGGGGAGAAGTAATACACCACTGCCTGCGGGAAGGGAGAAGCTTTTATTCTCAAAATGAATCACCCCTTCACCAGACGCCGTTTGGAGCCAATGATAGGTTTCGTAGCCATCTAAGCGGGATACTTTTTCCTGTTGATGATTGTGACCGATACTGTCTAATGTGATAGGTAGATCCTGTCCACCCTCATGGGGGAACACTATTCTACGATGCACGATTCCCTTCAATGATTCCATCTCCTCTTAGTTCCATATTCTTATATGCTGGGAAGATTATTTTATATTTATAGCGTCAGGTTAACCGATTACAATATATATATAATTATACTATAAAGGATGTGCGAAGTGTGATTAACGATAAATTACCTAAGATTTGGTACGGTGGAGATTACAATCCAGAGCAATGGGATGCGCCTGTATGGGCAGAGGATGAGCGTATGTTTAAGCTGGCAGGAATTGATGTTGCCACAATTAATGTGTTTTCCTGGGCGCTGATCCAACCTTCCGAAGACACTTATGATTTCTCATCACTAGATGAATTAATGGATAGACTATATAAAAATGGTACTTACGTATGTCTGGCAACAGGTACAGGAGCGCACCCAGCTTGGATGGCTCATCGTTATCCTGAAGTTACTCGTGTTGATGTGAAGGGCAGAAAACGCAAGTTCGGTGGACGTCATAACTCGAATCCAAACAGTCCGGTTTACCGCAAGTTTGCAGCGAAGCTGGCAGGAAAACTGGCTGAACGTTATAAGGATCATCCGGGGCTTGTAGCTTGGCACGTTTCGAATGAGTTCAGTAACTATGATTATTCTGATTTATCTGAAGCGGCGTTCCGTGTCTGGTTGAAGGAACGTTATGGTTCTCTGGATGCATTAAACAAAGCGTGGAATACACGTTTTTGGGGACATACGTTTTATGATTGGGAAGAAATTGTACTGCCTAGTGAGCTGAGTGAAGAATGGGACGGCAACCGCACCAACTTCCAAGGCATTTCATTAGACTTCCGTAGATTTATGTCTCATAGCTTGCTTGAATGTTACAAAATTGAGAGCGATGCGATTAAGGAGCACAGTCCTAACGTACCTGTTACCACTAACTTGATGGGCTTTTATGATGAATTGGACTATTTTGAGTGGGCTAAACATATGGACGTCATTTCTTGGGACAACTATCCTTCACTCGATACTCCGGTCAGCTTCACAGCCATGGCGCATGATCTCATGCGTGGATTGAAGAATGGACAACCTTTCATGCTGATGGAGCAAACGCCAAGCCAGCAGAACTGGCAGCCATATAACTCTTTGAAACGTCCAGGGGTTATGCGCTTGTGGAGTTATCAGGCTGTTGCGCGTGGTGCAGACACTGTTCTGTTCTTCCAACTGCGTCGTTCAATTGGTGCATGTGAGAAGTATCATGGAGCTGTTATTGAGCATGTCGGACATGAGCATACGCGTGTATTCCGTGAATGCGCTGAGCTAGGTAAAGAGCTGGGACAGCTTGGAGATCAGCTATTGGATGCGCGTAGTGCAGCTAAAGTAGGGATTATTTATGACTGGGAAAACCGCTGGGCTATCAACCTTTCAAGCGGACCATCCATAGCTTTGGATTATGTGAATGAGATTCATAAATATTATGATGCACTCTACCAACAAAATATCGAAGCCGATATGATCGGTGTAGAAGAGAATCTGTTCAAATATGAGATTGTAATCGCACCTGTGATGTATATGGTTAAGCCGGGTTTTGCTGAGAAGGTTGAAGCTTTTGTAAAAGCAGGCGGTACATTCATTACGACTTATTTCAGCGGAATTGTTAATGAGAACGACCTAGTAACCGTAGGTGGCTACCCTGGGGAACTGCGCAACGTACTCGGGATTTGGGCAGAGGAAATTGATGCACTGCTGCCAGGGATGAGCAATGAGATTGTGATGGACAAAGCGTGGGGCAATTTGAGTGGTTCTTACAAATGTGATCTGCTCTGCGATCTGATTCATGCCGAAGGTGCTGAGGTTTTGGCAGAGTACGGATCTGATTTCTATAAAGGAATGCCAGCCTTGACGGTGAATAACTTTGGTGAAGGTAAAGCGTATTACGTGGCTACCAGCCCAGAAGCGGGATTCTTAAAAGGATTCTTAGCCAATCTGTGTGCCGACAAGAACATTCAGCCGCTAGTAACTGCACCGGAAGGTATCGAATCTGTGCAACGTGTGAAGGAAGGCGTATCCTACCTATTCTTGCTGAACCACACCACTGGTGATTTGAGTGCGGATATTGGTGCTACTGAGCGTACGGATCTTCTGACTGGTAATAAGGTTAGCGGTTCTTGTGTTGTGCCAGCCCGTGGAGTATTGATTTTGTCGGATAAGAACTAATTCGTAGTATATATAAAAAGATCTCCGGGGAACCAGCTTGTCCCCGGAGATCTTTTTTTGTGGTGCAGCATTTCATTAGCTGCTGCTGCTCGCGCTGTCATCTGGAGTAGCTCCACCCGGATTGCCATTACTTAATATAATGCTCTCCGCCACGGTGGAATCTGATTTAAGTGTGTATTGGATAATATCATCAGCCTTCAGTTCTGCTAAGGTGATCGCATTTTCTTGACGCGTGCCATTGTCGAAGGTAACCGCTACGATTTTAGTATCCGCATCAATCGTAATGTCTGTGGTTTCATCGGAGAAGCTTTGCTGCATTCTACCTCCCTGTGGCCCACCGCCTTGTCCTCCGCCACCTTCCGGCATTTCCCCTTGTGGCATCCCACCCTCGGGCGCAGCGCCATTTCCTGTACTTTGATCGCCATCAGGTCTTTCCGGCGGGGTACCGCCTTGACTGTTCTGCCCGTCACCTTCTCCAGCACCTTGTCGGGGCATAGACATGTCCGATTTATATATGGTAAGGGTAGTATCGCTTACACTCTTAATCTTACCGAAATTCATGGACATATTAGATCCGCCATTCTGTTGATCGCCGTTTGCTTGTGGTTGTTTGACTGCTGAACCCCTGTCTGCTTGGTTATTTGCAGCAGTTGTTCCTTCGGCCTCTGAATTCGCGCTGCAGCCAGCCAATAATAGAGAAGCGAGTAGGCCTCCAGATATTAGAATAGGAACGAACTTTCTCATTTTTTATTCCTCCTTAGTAGGTTAAAGATAGATTAGGAGAAATATAACAAACAGTTCTGAAAGTTTGCTTAATTTCCGCTGAGAGTTTGCCTAAAGAAATGAAATATGCAAATGTTATATAATGAACAAATATGTGGACTTAAAGAATAAGCCAACGTTCAGGAAAGAGGCAGCACATGAAGACTTTACTAGTAACGGGGTATCGTGCGCACGAGCTCGGTATTTTTGACAATAAGCATCTAGGGATTCCTTATATTAAAAAGGCACTAGCTAACCGATTAAAACCTTTGATTGAAGAAGGCGTGGAATGGGTGATTACGCCCGGCCAGTATGGTGTGGATCTGTGGGCATGCGAAGTGGTGAGCGAACTTAAGCTGCAATATCCGGACTTAAAGCTTGGGATCATTACAGCGCATACCGGACAAGAAGAGAAATGGAAAGAAGAAAAGCAGAACGAGTATCGGCGTATTATTGCGGGTGCGGATTTCTTCGGGGCGGTCAGTAATGCTCCTTATGACGGTAGCTGGCAGTTTCGGGCTAGAGACGATTTGTTGTTCCGCAAAAGTGACGGAATATTGCTCTTTTATGATGAGGATGCGGCGGAGGGGAGTCCGAAGTTTTTTAAAGAGCGGGCGCTGAAGCTGCATGCTGAAGGAGAGTATGAGTTGTTTCTAATTCACTCTGATGAAATTCAGAATATTGCCGATGAAGAGAATCAACGTGACTATGAGTAATTATATGTAGATTTTGGAAAAGTAAAGGCCCGTAAACAGTGAATGAGACCATCACCGTTTACGGGCTTTTTGATATAAGAAGTGATCAGATAAAACTCTTTAGTGATGGTGCTTTTCGCACCTTGTAGTTTTGTTCATAAGCATAGGCGAGCTTGATGAGTGTAGGCTCCTGATAAGCTTTCGCTGAGAACGTTACACCGAAGGGGGCGCCGGCTGATGTATAACCGGAAGGCACAACGATGGACGGATATCCTGCTCTGGAGGTAATTCTGGCGCCGAAATCGGCGGGGAACAGCAGGGCATCCAGATTGTGCTCCTTCATAGTGGCGTCGATGCCTTCTTCCTTACATAGTTTTAGGTCAGTCGCACGGTGCAGCAAATACTTTGGTTCGGTTTGTGTGCCGGAAGAGGTATATTCCGCATCTATTAACGTAGCTTGACCATATCTTAAAGTCTCCACAGGATGTGCATGGTTAAAATCTATAATATCCTTTAAGGTTCGCATCGGTGCCCCAGGGCCCAAGCGAGATAAATAAGCGTTCAAGGCTGTTTTGAATTCATTCAATACCACCGAAGAATAACTAATTTCCCGGGCGGTCTTAATATCCGCAGGATCAATAATAGTAGCTCCAAGCTCTCTCATTCTATCTACGGAAGCATTGAACAGTGCAAGTTGTTCTTCTGTCAGCTCCTCGAAATAATAATCACGCGGGATACCTATACGCGCGCCTTGCAAGCCATTCTCGTCTAGAAATACAGTGTAATCTTCGTGGATTCTACCTATATTCGTTCCCATTGCTGCATCTTGAGGATCATTGCCAAGCATTGCGTTTAGCAGCAGAACAGCATCACGAACGGTTCTGGCCATAGGGCCAGCAGTATCTTGTGTATTGGATAGCGGAAGGATTCCCGAACGGCTGAGCAGTCCAACGGTTGGCTTAATGCCAATAATGGAGCCTAAGTTACCGGGGTTAAGGATCGATCCCGAGGTTTCTGTGCCAACAGAGACTGTACAAAAGTTACAAGCGACAGCTACCGCAGAACCAGCACTGGAGCCACCTGTTGGTGTAGATATATTGTAGGGATTAAGGACTTGCCCGCCGCGGGAGCTGTAGCCGGAGGGCATGCCGGTTGTCATAAAATTGGCGAATTCGGTCATATTGGCTTTACCCATAATGATTGCTCCGGCTTCACGCAGTTTTGTAACTATAAACGCATCTTCTCCGGCAAAAGAATTCGCCAAAGCCAGCGAGCCTGCGCTAGTATGCATTTTATCCCCTGTATTGATGTTATCCTTCAATAACACAGGTATGCCGTGCAGGGGTCCCCGGGAGCCGTTGATCGTACGTTCAACATCTAGAGATTCTGCGATAAATAATGCATCAGGATTGATCTCCAGCACAGAGTTAATCGTCAGGCCATTTTTGTCATGATCAGCTATGCGTTCATAATACATGAGAACTAGTTGTTTTGACGTAAGTTCTCCGGCTTCTAATGCAGCTTGGATCTCCGGTATAGTGGCTTCTACGATTTCAAAACTCATGTGCGTTCACGCTTCTTTCCCTTTAGGATATAGCTTCCCCTTCATCTAACCATAATTTGGGTATTAGTGGTAGTATTCTTTTAATACTACAAATTATTGAATGATGGTCTCGGTAGTTAAAGGGGATATTAATGTTTTTTATTAGCGAAGTTTTGGGTAGAGCTTGCAAGCGCGCAACTGAAAAAAGGTGTCCAAATGGCCAAAATAAATGGCTGTTAGGACACCTCTTTTTATTTTTTTCTGATAGGAGTTATTATTACCCCTGCTTACTCCTGCGCTGTAAATCCCTCTTCCGCTAAATATTCTTTAGCTTCCTCAAGGGTCTCAAAGGCCATTTCTAGATTAAGGTCGGCATAGACATACCATAAATCATCCTCAAGCTTTAGTGTCAGTGTATGGCCCTCATCATTAGTCCAGAGTGAGTCGGCGGCTGCCGCAGCCTTTTTCTTTCTTTTGCTGGCTACAGGGGCGTCTGGAATGTAGATAGACAGTGAGGTGATGGAGGCATCCAGCAGACTCCGCAGCTCGGCTTCCGAGTAGTCGCGAATGTTCACAAAGCCCTTATCATCTGCCTCATAGCCCCGCAATAAGCCTGCGAACACATAACCATTCCCATTAGGATGCAGATGGTAAGCAACGGTTTTCTTATCATGCTGGCTTTCCTCGTAGTGATAGTTCACGCGCCCAAGGGATACGTTTTTACGTTCCAGTTGGGGGTAAGAGTCGAGAATCGCTAATTTTTGTTCAAAAGTAAGCATATACAGCCTCCGGTTTTCGGTGTGATTGTGCACATGATTATACCATGACGATGGCCCGCAGACTATTTTTTAGTGATCAAGCGGCAGAGACAGCACGAAGGTACAGCCTTCCTGGGAGTGCTTCTCAAGCACGAGGCTTCCGTTCATAGATTCGGCCAAAAGACGGCTGAAGGTGAGACCGAGTCCCAGACCACGTAGTGTGCTCTGTTTGTCGCTACCTCGGAAAAAAGCCTCGAAGACGTGTTCACTATGATTCGATGAGATGCCCAGCCCATTATCCTGAACACGAATCTCCGCCATGCCATGACCTTGCTGTTCAAGCAACTCTACTGTAAGCTGCACCATTCGGTCTGGGGCTTTGGCTTGTACACTGTTATTAAGTAAATTGACGATGATTTGTTGGATACGTAGCGGGTCCCCACACAAAAATAAGGGAGTTCTTGGCATATGGAGCATAGGCTCTGCAACTTCATCCGCTTGTGTCAGCTTCCATTGATACACGATTTCAGATAACAGTGGCACGGCATCCAGTCGATCGTGACGGACAGAGACGATTCCTGCAGTCAGAGCGTTGTAATCCAGAAGATCGGCAACCATCCGTTGCAATCGTCCAGCTTCCTGCAAAGCAATATCTAGAAATTCCACAGCTTCATCGTCTTCGACAACCCCTTCACGAACGGCATGGATTAGGCCTTTAATAGAGGTTACTGGTGTCTTTAGTTCATGGGATACACCTGCTAACATAACCGCACGGGACTGCTCAAATTGTTGTAACTTGCCTGCCATCTCTTCAAAAGACAACATCAGTTCATGGATTTCTCGTTCTTTGGCGTCCTTATCCAGAACGATATCATAACGGCCATGACTGATTTGAGCGGCTGCTTTGGCTACTTTCTGGATCGGTTTTGCCAGTTTACGGGACAAGAGGTAAATGGTTAGCCAACTTAATATGATTAGAAATAGCAACAGAATGGAGAAAAAAATGATCTCCTCCTGCGGAATATGCCGCAGCGATTTCTTGGATTGAAGGACAATCACCTGTCCCAGCGTTTCCCCATCCGATTTTATGGACGCTACTGCAGCTTTGAACTCCGGACTGCGAGAGTCGTTAAGACTATCATTAAGTTTATGCCTCATCTCATCTTCAGTTAGTGGTGGCATAGAGAACAGCATCTGATCTTGCTGATCCGTAATGATTACACACATTTCTACGGTTAACTTGAAGAATCGTTTTCGGTCTTCAATGAGCATTCCAAGATTCTGGCTGATCTCTATTGAACCCTCATGATTTACGCTCCGGTCGGCAATCTCCTGTGCTAATAATCCAGTAGTCTGCATCCGATTACTCATAGCTTCTTGTTGGATCCACCAGAACGTCGTTAGTGCAGTTAGCAGGAGGCCAACACTAATGATGAGCAGGTAACGAATCGTCCAATAGGAGAGAATCGAAGTACGTTTGGGGCTGCTTTTCTTTAGGTTGTCCATAATTGATATCCTGTTCCTCTCAGGGTACGGATTTCCCCCTCATCTACTGGCCAATGCGACAGCGCTTGGCGAAGTCTTTTGATAGACAAGTCCACGGCCCGGTCACTTCCTTCGTAATCCATCTCCCAGACATGTTCTAATAATTGCTCGCGAGTACATATTTGATTAGGTCTTTCAGCCAGAAATAACATGACCGACATATCACGTGGACTAAGACTCAGCTCAACCCCGTTTAAAAAGACAGCTCGTGCAGTAAAGTCGATAAACAAACTGCCATAATGCCGTTTGCGGCTGCCATCGGACCACTGCGAAGGACGGCGTAACACAGCATTCACGCGTGCCACCACTTCCTCAGGAATAAAGGGCTTAGACATATAATCATCCGCACCACCGTCGAGACCGGCTAGTCGGTCATTGATCCCGTCCCTTGCGGTGAGCATGATCACGGGACAGCTGCTTTTTTCACGGATCAGCTTTAGCAGTTCAAAGCCGTCCATGTTTGGCAGCATGATGTCGAGTAATACTAATGAGGGAGGTGTTATGGCAAAAGATTCCAGCGCAGCACGTCCGTCGGCTACACGGGTGACATGGAAGCCTGCTTTTTTCAGATAGGCACTGAGGACCCTGGAGATAGCTTCCTCATCTTCAACAATTAGAATGGATCTCATCATGTGGTGGTCCTCCAATCTATAAAATTACGACAAGTTTAACACATCATAGCTCGCTCTGCTCTGACTTCTTCCCGACTTATTGCTTTGTTAGAATGAGGGACGAGCTTGAAAATATACAGAATATTTTGAATATTGGAGGGAACAGGATGAAGAGAAAAAGAATAGCCTTGATCGCTGCCGGAGTCATTATCGTAGGAGTAGTCACAGGTTATACATTGCTGGATAAATCGCTGGGCAATAATGTACAGATCGAGTCCGTGATTCCAGGGCAAGCCACAACAGCCGGTAATGGAGAAAGCACGACTAATACTGGAGCACCAGCAGGAGCGGCGGTCACAGCCGACCAATTAAACGGTGATTGGACGGTTACGGATGCTTCTAAAGTATATTGGTCAGTAACCACCTCTAAAGAAACAGTAAACTTCGTGGATAACAAAGTTCAAGGTACCTGGAAAGTTAATATAGAAGATTCTACTTCGATGGTTGGAGAAGGGTCAGTAGATATGAGCGCTCTGGACTCTGGTAATGGTCAAAGAGATGAGCATGTAAAAGGGGAAGATTTCCTAGCCGTTACGGAATTCCCACAATCTACGTTTGTTGTGAAATCATTCTCGGAGCTGCCAACGGAATGGACCGAAGGAGCCACTGTGCCGGTTGAAATGCAAGGAACGCTTACAGTGAAGGGTGTGGAAAAGGACGTTTCCTTCCAGTCTCAAGCAGCGTACAGTGGTGGACAGCTGATGCTGTCGGGTACAACAACAGTGGCTTTTTCTGATTTTGGCATAAGCAATCCACACACCGTTGTGCTGGATACGGAGAACAATCTTGAGGTTCGATTAGAGCTTGTATTGACGAAATAGCAGTCTTTCCGTAAAGAAGACTTTGCTGTGAATTTATAGAGAAACTGTACGCAAGAGACTTTCCCGGGCCTAATAGCTTTTGGGAGAGTCTCTTTGGTTTGGAATGAAATGTATGTTTTAATAGAAGTATCTGTCTAATAAAAATCAATAAAGGAGGTGTTCCTTGTGATCCAGGTGGCGGCAGCGATTATACATAATGAAGAAGGACAGATTCTTATTGCTCGGCGCAGGCAAGGTAAATCTCAGGCAGGTCTGTGGGAATTTCCTGGCGGCAAAATAGAGCAGGATGAAAGCATCGCAGATTGTCTGCAAAGAGAGCTTCAGGAGGAGATGGGGATAACAATCCTTCCCTATGAAAGCTTTGGCGTGAACGAGCACAACTATGGAAGTGTCGAGATCAGACTGTTTGCTTGGAAAGCCCGATATCTGGGAGGTGTAATTGAACTTGTCGATCACGATGAATATAGGTGGGTGTTTCCAACTGCACTCGGTCAGTTCACTTTTGCCCCTGCAGATATTCCTTTTGTAGTACGGCTAATGGTGGGGTCAGATCAAGTGTGAAGGCAGTCCGAACATCAAGTAGAAAGGAAGAACTTAAGTGCCCGTATATGAAAAGCTAGTGCGTGATGGAATCCCTAACCTGATAGCTTCTCAAGGTAAAGACTTTAAAACAAGAATCTTAGAGTCCAAAGAATACATAACTGAACTACGTAAAAAATTGAAAGAAGAGTCGGAGGAGTATTTTCGGGCAGTGAGTAATGAAGAAGCTCTAGAGGAGCTTGCCGACATGCTGGAAGTAATTCAAGCGCTGGCGGAGACCCATGGAAGTAATAGCGCAGAGCTGGAGGAGCTTCGTGCGGAGAAAGCTGAAAGTCGTGGTGGATTTAAGGAACGGATATTTTTGATTGAAGTGGAAGGAGAATAACTAGAGATTATTGTTCCGTATAAGGAGGTTATTAATGTTGTCCAAAACCAAACTGATGATGATCTTAAGCGGTGTGGTAGCCTTAATTCCTGTAGCTATTTATTTATTCCTATATTCCAAAATGCCTGATAGGGTCCCGATCCATTACGATGGGAACATGGCTGATAGATTTGTAAGTAAGTCTAGTCTGGAGGTTATTTTGCAAAGCGGGCTTGGATGTTTGGGATTTATAATCATGAAACTCCTGCAGTTCCTTTTGCAAAAAGCGTTTATTCAGAGCTCGAACGAGCATTCAGCGGCTTTGAGCAGGATCTGGAATATTGCTATTTTGGTGGTGACAGTGGTGTTTGCTGGCATCAGTTCCTATACATTTATTAGAATGGTCTGATAGAATTAAAAGAGACTTAGCAGAAGGATTAGGAGGAACATGCATATGAAAATGGATAACGCTTACAAGGTAAGATGGGGAATTCTCAGTACAGGCTGGATTGCCCATCAGTTTGTTACTGATTTAGCTCACGCCAGCAATGGCGTGGCATATGCCGTGGGTTCGCGTTCACAGGAAAGTGCAGATAAATTCGCGAGGGATCATGGAGTACCACATGCTTATGCTACTTATGAGGAATTGGTAAATGACCCGAATGTAGACGCGGTATATATTGGAACGCCCCATCCTTTTCACAAAGAAAATGCATTATTGGCGCTACGTGCAGGCAAAGCTGTCCTATGTGAGAAGCCTTTTACCGTGAATAGCGGAGAATTGGAAGAAGTGGTGGCCTACGCTAGAGATCATAAGTTGTTCCTGATGGAGGCCATGTGGAGTCGTTACATCCCGGCGATTGTGAAGGTTAGAGAATGGATCGCCGAGGGTAGAATCGGTGAAGTTCGCTTGGTGAAGGCAGACTTAGGATTTCGCACCGACTGGAATCCGGAAAGCAGATTGCTGAATCCGAAGCTGGGCGGAGGCGCGCTGCTGGATGTTGGGATTTATCCGGTTTCTTTTGCCTCGATGGTGTTTGGACCTCATCCCGAATCTATCTCCAGTACGGTGCATATTGGTGAGACCGGAGTGGACGAGCATTTCTCCATGCTGCTGAATTATGGCAATGGAAAAACCGCTTCGTTGAACGGTGGTATTCGTCTTAATACGCTGGAGGAAGCGCATGTGTTTGGAACAGAGGGCCGTATAATTGTTGAAGGGACGTTAGTGAACCCGAAATCTGCTTCGCTTTATATAGGGGATGAGAAGGTAGAGAGCTTTGTGGATGATCGAGCTTCTATTGGATATTGTTTTGAAGCAGAGGAAGTAGGACGTTGTCTACAAGCAGGGCTAACAGAAAGCCCAGTCATGTCACTGGATGAATCGTTAGCGATTCTGAAACTGCTGGATCAAATACGTGCGCAGTGGGGTCTTAAGTATCCTGGAGAGTAAATTTTAAAAATAGTAATACCCCTCGGTTTATGTGCTACTAAGGTAGCTCCGAGGGGTGTTTGCTATATCGATCGAAGGTGGGCGTCTAGTTCTGACTATTGGCGTTTTTACTTTTGCCTGCTTGGACCCAGCCGGCCACTTCAACGGTGCGCTTCGCTTGATGAAAAACAGCATCACGGATCCGATCCTGCTCTTCGATCATTTTACCGTCTCCATCTACACTGACACTTGTTCCGTAAGGGTTACCTCCCGCACCGAATGTGACGGGATCAGTATAACCAGGTGCAGCGACAATCGCTCCCCAGTGATACATCGATGTGTAGAGTGCCAAAATCGTAGCTTCCTGTCCACCGTGTGGATTCTGTGCTGAGCTCATGGCGCTGACGACTTTGTTTACGGTTAGTCCCTTGCCCCAAATCCCTCCGGTCGTATCAAGGAACTGCTTCATTTGAGAAGCGATGTTACCGTAACGGGTTGGAGAACTGAAAATAATCGCATCGGCCTCCACAATATCATCAGGTGTTGCAACAGGGATATCTTTTGTCTTCTCAGCCAGGGCCTTCATCGCCGGATTTGCCGCAATTTTGTCCTCGGGAACCAGCTCCTGCACCTTCAGCAGTTTTACCTCAGCTCCTGCTTTCTCGGCGCTTTCCGCGGCCCATTGTGCTAGCTGGTAGTTAGTTCCTGTGGCACTGTAGTAGATGACGGCTAATTTAATTTTTGACATGCTGGAGTCATTCCCTTCGAGTGTAGTTCCATACTATTAATTACCCCATTGATGCTTTTATAACCCAAATCAATAATTCTGCTCTAACTGGACAGACAGATGTCCACTTCCCTTGTGTATACTGAACTCAATTACAGGAAATGAGGGAGAATAATGAATACTTATTTTGCACAAAAACCGAAAATGACATTGGCTGGGGTTAGCATACGTACGACAAATGAAGTAGAAATGGGTCCCGATGGGGGCTTATCGCGGCTGTGGGAAACGTATTTCCAAAGTAATATTGCGGGGCAGATGGATACGGTTAAGCCTGAGTATATCTATGCCTTGTATACAGATTATGAGAGTGATGCGTCAGGAGCTTATACCGTTGTGATTGGGCATGAAGTGGCTGGGGAGAGATATTTAGCGGATAGCGGCATCGTGAGTGCGGCTGTTCCGGAGAGCAAGTATATGGTTTTTACGACGAAAAAAGGTCCGGTATTTGAAGTAGTCTCGCAAGCTTGGGGGGAGATTTGGACGTATTTTAAGGGCTCTACAGAGATAAGAACTTATACGGGCGATTTTGAAATTTACGATTCGCGGAATTTTGATCCTGCTAACACGCAGGTTGAGATTTATATTGCGATTGAGTAGATCGGGTGAAAGATATTTTAGCTAAAAGAAATGTTTCGTGGGGATTTGGGGGCTGCCGAGAGGCAGTTCCTTTTTTCGCGGATGAGCTGAATCCCTTGGGTGAGGGTGAAGGGTTACTCAACGATTGAAACGAATATATATTAATAGAAGGAATGAGTAAATACGCTTCATATTTAAATGCGGATGTGTCGTTAACCAGTAAACGGTAAAAATTTCGTGCCATTCGCTGTGTTAGGCCGAAGTGGTGCAACAGAACGGTGAAAATCTCCCACATTAGCTGCGTCTAGCTGAAGTAGCAATCTTCAAGGGCAGAAATACCCTACATTTACCCTAAAGAGCCCAAAAAGCAAGAAAGAGGGGTAAAAATACCCTACATTTGCCTCAAAGAGCCCAAATAGCGAGAAAGAGGGGTAAAAATACCCTACATTTACCGGAAAGAGCCCAAAAAGCAAGAAAGAGGGGTAAAAATACCCTACATTTACCCTAAAGAGCTCAAATAGCGAGAAAGAGGGGTAAAAATACCCTACATTTGCCCCAAAGAGCCCAAATAGCAAGAAAGAGGGGCAGAAATACCCTTCATTTCCCTAAAAGAGCTCAAAAAGCAAGAAAGAGGGGTAAAAATACCCTACATTTACCCTAATGATGCTCCAAACCGTTTGGAAGTAGATGGAGCAAGTGGAGTGTAAATGAAATAACTTGTTGAGTGAAGTGGATGGATTTTGATGGAGTTGAACTAAGGAAGTGTAGCTGAAGTAGCTGGTTTAGTTTATATGTTCGATGGAGCATGACAGTCCCACCCAACAAATCACACACAAACCAAAACGAAACGGAGAACACCAAATGGGAAAACAATTCACGGCTATATTACCTGCACATCAGGAGTTTATTCTTCGGCAGCATCTTTTTTTCGTAGGGTCAGCGCCGCTATCTGAAGAGGGGCATGTTAATCTTTCACCTAAGGGTCATGATTGTTTGCGGATTTTGTCTCCTAATCAAGTGGCTTATCTCGATATGACCGGTAGTGGTAATGAGACGAGCGCACATCTGCTGGAAAATGGAAGAGTGACGGTTATGTTTTGTGCGTTTGAAGGACCGCCGAATATTCTGAGACTGTATGGAACAGGGACAGTAATCCTGCCTGGTTCATCAGAATGGGAAGCACTGTACCCTATTTTTACACCTCTGCCTGGAGCTAGACAGATCATTTTAATTGATGTTCATAAGGTACAGACTTCCTGCGGATTTTCGGTCCCATTCATGAGTTATGATGGTGAGCGAGAGACGTTACAACGTTGGTCTATCCAAAAGGGCGAAGCAGGTCTGAAAGAATATAGACAAGAGAAGAACACCACAAGTATAGACGGGCTACCGACACCCCTTGGACAAAAAAACTAAGCGGACATGGTGATCCTAGGTTCATGTATATAAAGTTTCACATTCGTCACGATGAGCGATCTCTCAATTCGACTAAGCAGTTATCTCATATATTCTACTGTCCAAAACTCATACTACCCACGGATTCTACCACAAACACAGGCACATATTGCTCTCCCATTTCCGTTCCAACAAGCTGATAACCGTTCTGATATTGACCACTAACTAACGCGTTACCTGTAACGGAACCCAAGTCTCCTTGAAGCAAAATATAAACCCCATTCGAGTAAGCCAGCATATTACCGAAGTTATCTGCGACGATTTCACAGTGAAAAGATACCTTTTCAAAAGGATGAAGCGCTACATCGGAAGCTGAAATTACCGCATACTCCTGAACAATCTCAGCAAATTGATAGCTGCCATCTACTTTACGATAACGTGCCGTCTGTCCAACGACACCGTCTCCGAGATCCGCGTTAGATACGAGTAAGGAATCATCGGACTGCAGTTCATAGCTATCTCCAGACACTGAAAACAACTGCGAAATACTATCCGATTTCATTTCATATGCTGTAAAAAGGGTACGTCCACCTTCGACCTCAGATTCAGCCAGAACCACGGGGGCACCAGAACCTGAAGAAGCAGCAAGCTGGTCATTAAAAGTTAGACTGCGCAGACTCTCGAATTTTGGTAAAATATTTCCAGTTAAAGTTATGACACTTTCGTCGCTATTCATTGCTGCATAATAGAGGACACCATTGCTATCCGTTCCAGCCACAATGACCTTCTTATCGTGTAGTCCCTTGCTGGAGATGACGTTCCCATATCTGCCTTGCTCTTCACCGCCCGGGAGAAGGCGCACAGGCTCGGCAATATTCCAAGCCAATCTTGTAGCGGCTATGATTGAAGAAGTATCCTCTAACGGAGCAAGATCACTGTATAGCTGAATAGCTTCAGCATATTGACCTTTACTGGTCATGCGCTTGGCATTTTTAAGTAGTTTAGCTTTACTAGTATCTACTAAGGTTAGTACTTTGGATGAAGTAATCCCTGCCGATCCTGCAAAATTACGATAAGCAACAGCATGCCCAGCAAAGGCGGTGATGTTATCGCTCTCTAGATCTTTGTTCAGGATGATCTTTCCGCTACTTTCTGCCTGCCCAAGTACCCATGGCGCTTCGTAACTATGCTGGCTGTAAGCATTCATCATGGAGAGGGTGCTCTCCAGCATGCCTGTAAAGTTTCCTGTGCCTGCTAAGGCTTTTAGTTTAGCTGTATCATGACTTTTGAACTTGGAGGCTAGCAACTCCTCCTTGGATGCAGCGCTTCCGTAATAGGCATCGGGAATCTGCAACAGATTCCATTTAAAAGTGTCTTCTTCACTCTTGTTTCCATCTTGGCTCTGAGCAAGTTCGGTAAGAAACTGCTCCTTAAATTCTCGGAAGTAGGTTGTGAACTGGTCAGAAATGCCTGAATCGGTCGATAACTGGCGATAATAGGATTCATAAGGACCACCGGGCTTCATATATGTAGCTTTTAAGCTGAGGAGAGTATCATAACTTTTCATAAATCCGGTGAAATCTTTAGTCGCAGCTTGTGCTTTAGCGGAAGATACCAAGGCCTTCAAACCTTGGCGGATGGCCGTGATTGGTGACAGCTCATCAAGTCGCTTCGCAACCTTTTCTTCCATATAAAGAATGGAATGGTTTGCCGCCGCTAGGCGATACTGATTCTCTGCACTTATCAGATCGCCAGCAGCATAGAGACGGTCGGCTTCCTTGGTTATTTGTATTTTGTCGGCGATGAGATAAACCTTCTGTCCAAGCATCACAAACATACTTATACACAAAATGATCATAAAGTTTCGCAGGGTTATTAATTGTTTGAACGTCATATAGAGTAGCCTCTTTTTTCAAAATATAAGAAAGCATAGTTTCACATCATTCTTTATTCTATTGAACTTCGGGGTCCCAGCGGTATTTGGCTTCACGAATGTCCGCTACTCTTTGGTCCAAGCCATTCCACGGTTCATGGGGATTAGCAGCAATGAGTTTGGATAACCGCATAAAGCGGTCTTTAGGTAGATCTTGCACGTATCGGCCGATCATACTGGAGTAGAGCAGGGCATAACGCTTCATTCTTACTGCAGCTCCGGCAACTCCCGTAAGGATGGTCATACCATTATTCATATGACGAATTTCTACTTCATAGTTCTTTACGTATCGTAGTGTACGATCTTTGATCAGATCAGGACGGACTTTAGCGATCTCGCCGATATATTCGGCTAGCAGCGGCTCGAAATCCTTAAGAAGAAGCTGCTCCAGTTCTAAATCCATATCCTTGCGAAGCAAAAATCCATGCAGCAAGGCGATACGCTGCCGTGCGATCCGGTCACCACGAAGCAGGATGGAGAGTTCGCGCAGCTTCTCGTAGGCAAGCACATCATCCTCACGGAGTACGGAGACAGCCTCCTGACGGTTGATCTCCAGTCCCTCTTTGATGATGCCAATCCCTCGGCCAAGCAGCTCGTTAAGAGAACGAAGATTCTCGTTCTGCCGTGCTTTTCGCTGCGTATAGTACAATAGTCCAGCGAGGAGAATCCCTCCGGCACCGCATAACATCATCTGCTCTATGCTATTCCCAAAATAGACGGAAGCTAGTGTAAGCAGTAAGATGAGTAGGAGGCGCGTATGCATTTTTCTTCCTGCAATGGATGCAGCTTGCTTCTCTACCGTAATAAGCGAGTCTTTACCGCATTTGGTGCATCGATCTTCACCGAGAGCAGTGTATTGTCCGCAGTGGCGACAAATACGAAGCTTGTCATAAGCGTAACGAGGAGCCTTGAAAGGGCGAAAGGTAACAGGTCTTTTCTTATTCACGGCCTTTATCGCCTCCGTTCAAAGCGGCCAGCAGGCGGTCGTTAATATCATCTCGAGTTAGTGGTTTACGTTGGCGTGCAGCATAGATGGAAATCTGAATTACGACAATTAGGAACGTAATCCCAAGAATGACGTATGAAATCATGGAACAGTCCTTTCTCATAGACGCCTCGCAGTCTGGATGGCTCATAGAATGATAACTCTATGCATCATTGCTACTTTGGTCCGGCGGTCCTAAAGTTGAAGTTTACAAGGTTTAATTATATCATAATGGCATACTATTTACAGATTTTAGCGACAGTGCTGAAGCTGTCATATGTGCCTAATATAACACAAGAGGAGCCCTATTTATGCTTCGTAAATATCAAAGTAACAGAACAACTAAGACACTTTTTCAACGTATCTTCCCGGCATTACTGCTGGCGCTATGTCTTGCTGCCTCACCTTTTGCAGCGGTTCAGGCCTATGCGGCAACGTCGGCGCAATCTCACATTGATGCGGTGCTTCTTATCGATGTCAGCAACTCCATGAAGACTAGTGACAAGAACAAAGTCGCGAACGAAGCGATGAAAATGTTCATAGATATGCTATCCACCCAAGGTGATAAAGTAGGTATTGTTGCCTATACCGACAAGGTACAGCGGGAGAAGGCCCTGCTGGAAATTAACTCAGAGACAGATAAACAGGATTTGAAGGATTTTATTGATGGACTGGACCGTGGAGCTTATACCGACATTGCTGTCGGTGTGGAAGAAGCTGTGAAGGTGCTCCAGAATGGTAGCGATCCGAAACATGAGCCAATCATCGTAATGCTAGCTGACGGCAATAACGATTTCAACAAATCAACAGGCCGGACGCAAAGCGAATCGGATAAAGAATTGAATGCAGCCGTGGAAGTCGCTAAGAAGAATGGCTATCCCATTTATACGATTGGTCTTAACGCAGACGGCAAGCTGAATAAACAGAAACTCGCTGATCTGTCCACTGAGACAGGTGGTAAAGCATTTTCGACGGACTCCGCAGATGATCTTCCGCAAATACTTAGTGAAATTTTTGCTAGTCATCTGAAGTTAAAGGTAGTACCTGTGCAGTCGATCACTGCAAATGGGGATTATCAGGATGTGACTGTCAACGTGCCTAACGGCAGTGTTTTGGAAGCCAATATCTCAATTATGTCGTCACAGCCTGTGACCGCGAAGCTAACTGATCCTTCAGGAAATGCTGTCGCCATCCCGTCCAAGGATGTTGTGCTGTCGAAGTCTTCTACTTATAGCTTGATCAAGCTGTTGTCACCGCAAGAAGGAGATTGGAAGCTTCAGGTCAAAGGTGTGCCAAAGGATAAAATTGATATTAATCTAGTTTTTAACTATGATTTGGAGCTTAAGATCGATGCGTTGCCATCAGCAACCTATAAAAAAGGTGATAAAATTGATATTACCTCTCACCTGTTCAGCAATGGTACTCAGGTAACGCTCAGTAATTTGTATCAAGATATGAAGGCGGTACTGCTTGCTACAGATATCGATACAGGTGATGTACAGGAAATCGAACTGGATAACTCCGGGGATGTTTTTAAGGGCACCTTCGAGGTAAAAGAAAGCCATGACTATGAGCTGAAGGTTCGTGCAGAGGAAAGCAGTTTCTATCGTGAAAGTGCTCCTGTAAAAATCAGCGCGAAGGCAGGTGGCGCTGCAACTACCAGTCCTTCGACAGGAACGGGCAAAGAAGAACCTCTGAAAGAAGCTTCATCCAATACCTTGTATTACATTATTGGTGGTATTCTTCTGGTGTTGGCAGCCGCTGCCGCATGGTATGTGCTGAATAAGAAATCGGCACGTGGTTTTGTTGGACAGCTGGTAATTGAGGTTAAAGACGGCAATACGGGTGAAAAGACCTACCCACAATATAAGAAACTTGCTGGATTCAGAGGCAAGTTCACCCTTCATCAGCTGCTGCAATTAGCGCCTGAGCTCAAGGAAAGCGAGAGCATTATTTTCACACCAGCTAAGAATGACCGATTGCTGTTACGCAGTGGAGAAGGTATTACTGTAGAGAGATCCGGACGTGCTGCGGATGCCTCGCGTGGTCTTGAGCTGAAGAGTGGTGACCGCGTTTCAGTGTCCCTGCACACGGTAGATAAGACGATTTATCTCGAATATTTAGTATAGAAGTGGTTTTGCAAGAAATCTGAAGTACAGCTTCCGCAAAACTTTTAGGAGGATAAAGCATATGAAACCAGTAGTAAGAGAGCATATACAGCAATTGGATGTATCACTAGGCGGCGGGATTGTCAGCGATAAGATCAGGGTGGATACGATTGATAATCCGATCCTGATTATTGGACTAGGCGGCACGGGCATTGATGCCCTGCTGCGTCTTAAGTATCAGATTAACCGCCGCTTTAAGCTGCCAGAAGATCCGATATCCAAGAAGAAGCGGGACAAGCCGGATAATGTAGAGTTTCTAGCTTTTGAAACGAATGAACAGGATCGCGGAAAGAAATACAAAGGGATCGGACTCGATCCACAGAATGAATTTGTATTGCTGGCGAATGCTGAAATCGGCGGATTGCTGCAGAACCGCAGTATCCTTGATTCGTACATCACGGATTGGCTGTCACCCGAGCTGAGTATCACAGATGGTATGAACGGTGCCGCTGGTGTGCGGCAGGCTGGACGTCTGCTCTTGTTCACCAAGATTAATCAGGTTGTAGGAGCGATTGATAAGAAGATCAAGACCTTATCTGTAGGCACGAACAAAAAGCTGATGGTCTTCCTTTTGACAGGTCTGTCAGGGGGTACAGGTAGTGGAGCGTTCCTTGATATTGCCTATATCGTACGCGGTATTATTGAACGTGATTATGGATCAGCCGGTATTGACCGTGTGAACACACTGGGTTATCTCTTTACACCGGACGTGAACCTGTCTAATAAAAGTCTAAGTGAGCATACGCGTGAATATATTCGCAAGAACGGTTATGCGGCGCTAAAAGAGCTGGATTACTGGATGAATGTAGATAGTCGTGGGGAGCGATTCCAGCAGCAATACGGGAATATTTTGACGGTAAACTCTCCACTGCCTCCGTTTAATTTATGCCATTTGATCTCTGCAACGAATACCGAAGGTAAGCTGTTAGAGAATGCGTATGATTACTGTATGAACGTAACGGCTGAGAACATCACGAACTTTATGGCAAGTGAAGAAAAGCAGTCTGGTGAAGAATTCGCCATCCATGACTATATCAGTAATATCCGCACCAATATTGCGCAGATGAATAAGACTTATCCAGCTAACTATGAGTACAACATTATCGGCGCCTCGTCTGCCGTGCTTCCGATTGAGGAAATGACGACTTATCTGGCCTTCCGCTTGTTTGATAAAATGGAAAAAATGTTCCAGCAGGTGCCTGGTCAAGAGGATGTTGAGAAATTCGCACGTAAGCTTGGGATTGATCTCGACAGTATGATTAAAACCTTTGAATCCCGTGTGCCTGAGCCATTGCCAGGATACGAGAACAGCGAACGCTTGAGTCATGCCAATGTAGTCAAGAATCAAGTGGTAAGTATGGATACAGAGCTGGAGCAGAACTTCCTGGCTCGTGCCCGTGAGGAATATATTAAATCGAAAAAGCAGCTGCCTGGCGAAATTGTTGGACGTTTCAGTGAAGAGCTGGAGCGCATCTTCCTGCACCCAGAGCAAGGGCCGTTCTACGTTTCCCGCCTGCTGTACACAGAGAAGGGCTTCTGTATTTTGAAACTGATTCAGTCTTATATTGAGGCTTTACGTGAAAGCTTGCTGCGTCTGCCACGCGATATTGAGACGGCGCAGGACAGTGCGGATGAGAAGCTGAGCGATGCACGCAGTGCTTTTGTATCCAAAGAGAAGAAGAAAAATGCCTATATTGACGCTAAAATCAATGAGTATTGGCTGCATGCCGATGTAGAACGTACTGAGCAAATGATTCAATTTTATGAGGACTTATACGAGCTCTTAAATGATGAAAACAGCCGGATTTATGGTGTATTTACGGAGATTCTTAGTGCGCTTAGCTCGATTTTTGCCAAGAATGGGGACATCCTTATCAATGGTGAAGAGCAAGCGGATTATAAAGGAAACAAAACTTATTATTGGAACATTGTTAACGTGCCGGATATTTCGGCGACGATCTCCAAAATCATGGATCAGAAGGACGGCGACGACCTGATTCGCGACTTCACCCGTGAAATGCTGAAGCATTCCGGACGTTGGGTTAAGGAACAGGAGATTGATATCGTTCGCTCGATTTCAGAGTTCCTTAGTGATAAGTTCGGGGATCTGATCACCCGTTCGATGGAAGATTTCCTTGTGATGAAATTCGGCCATGAAGAGCCGCTGGATAAGTTCGTAGAGCGGATCATTGCCGGTAAATTGGACGAAGAGGCTGTGCCTACCTTCCACCTTAGCAACAGCTCGGGCAGCTTGCATTTCCCATCATGGGGCTTCGTTTCCGTACCTGTTAAAGCACCTGGCATCCTGAAAGGGATTCGTAATTATCAGAATAATGCGCTTGGCAAATCACAATTTACAATCAAAGAAAGCCAAGTCAAAAACCGTATTTTCTGGCTTAACACCCGCAACGGTGTGCCACTCTTCGTATACACGCCACTGCGGGTGTTTGAAGAGAACTATGAGCGGACCATTCTAGATAAGGAAGGGATCGGCCGCCATCTGGTGATGACGGATAAGAACAACTGGACGTATCTGCCTTCTCCGATTCCGGAAAAATCATGGGGTGACACCTACGTCAATTCTCGTGTACGTGATTATAACGCACGTGTACGTGCAGACTTTGCAAAGGCGTTGGCAAGCGGAGTGATCATCGAAAAAGGTGTAGACGAGAATACAAGCAACAGATACTCTGTTGTGTTCACGAAACCATTTGATATGGATGCTCTATTGAGTGGATTTGATATGCAGTTAAATTCTTCACGTCCGAATCTCGGAGAAGTGAAGAAGGCGGCTGATGAACTTAAGAATCTGCGCGAGAAGGGCTTGGAACGCGAAGGCATTAAAGATATTTTTGGCAGCATTAACAAAGAAATGGCACAGGAGAATTTAATTCGTTCACCGCAGCTGATTTCTCGTGTTCGTGTTGAGCTAGCTAAATATGCTGAGCTGACTGCAAAAGCAACGGAGCTTGAAGGGCTGCTCCATCAATATCTGGACGAAGACAAGTGGATGGACCAATTCATCGAGGCGTTGTACACGGACAGCATTATCAAGAAAGGCGCACTCTACGTTTATGATCGTGATGAAGAAGAGGACGCTTGGGAGCCGTTTGCCAACTTGATGAAAGAACGTAGCTACGTGGAATATGCCGTGTACCGTCATTTCCGGGAGCTGGATGAGAAGAGCCGCAGCGTTCTACTGCGTAAGGCAGCTCGTCGTGCGAGTGAAATGACTGCCGCTGAAGACGTAACCCCATTGCTCTATAAGCTGGAAGGGCTGTATGTATCCTTCCTTGAAGCACGCGACAGCTTGGAGTATGAACGGGTAGAGTATGAGAGCGGCGATGAGATGTATAGTTTCTACAAGAGTATGACTAGCAAACTCGGCAGCATCCGCAGAAAGTTGAAATAGGCCTATGATCAAAACACTGGCATTATCTTATGGTGAACAATATGCGGTACAGGAAGAGGCACAGCGCAGTAAAGGGGATGGACGCAGCAGCATCCATTACCCTGCCCTGTTTCTGTTCGTAGGCGACAAGGTTGCTCCGGCCATCGGTCCGGTGCTGGATAGCTGCGAACGAAAATGGGATAACGCCGGCGGTGTTATGGCATTGCATGCTGTGTCAGGCACGAAGAGTGAGGACACAGACAGAAGTAAGAGGGGCTCTGATGCAGGAGGAAAAGACCGGGTGCTGGCCATGGCCTTGCCGGATATGGCAGGGTCAGATCCACGCACTGTGCGTCATGAACTTTACCGCAAGTTTCATGAGGATACACGTTATCTTGCTGAAATGAATAAAGTTATTCGGCGGCTGAGCAACAGTATAGCGGATTATGGACGGCTATATTCATCTTTTGACGTGATCCATCTCTCTATCATTACGCGGGTCGATGACCCGCTTAATGTATTGTTGCCAGAAATTACACTGCTGGCTCGAGCAATACTCAGCCAGTCCTTCAAGTCGGTACAGACGGATCTCTACGCTTTAATCAATGAGCGGGAGCAAGGGGATAATTTTGGATATTCCAGCTCAGTAGGGCTGGCTTTTCTGCGTGAATTGGACAGAATGCAAGCTACGGACTATACGTTTAATGCACCGCTACTTGTAACCGAGGATGGTCTGTCGATTCCAGTGAGTCATGGTCCTTCCGCTTTATTTGACCTTGTGTATCTGCTCTCCGATAAGAATGAGCGCGGCATGATGTCGGCTCACGGCATGGATGATAACTATGAGATCATCTCCCATATTAGCCTACTTAAGAATCGTGTCCGCCCGACTTCTGATCAAGCTACAGGACACGGTGGTTATAACAATATGACCTTCAAAAGCGGTATTAGAGGTAGCACAGGAAGACAAGGCTACGCCTCCGCAGGCTTTTCTGGCGTGAGAAGACCTAATGTCCAAATTGCCTTGGCCGTGCTGTATCACGCCTTCCGGCGCCTTGCAGCGGATATGCGTGAGGGTAGTCCATGGACTATGCGCGAGCGTCAATCTCTATTAGGGCTGGATCCTGATAGTTTGCGGGAGCATAGGGCGCAGCTAGTCCCGGAGAAAGACGGCCTTAGTGAAATGACGGGGCTAATGAGCCATGGACGTCCGTCCTACAATGAGCTGAAGCAGTTGTCACTTCGTGAAGCTGAACAGCAGCTGTTCGGTGATGGGGGCGAAGCTTATTTCCGTAATAATTTTGTCGCAGAGTCTAACCGGAGAGTAGAAGGCATTCATCCTCTTCGTGGATGGCGCACCCTATTGGCGGCACAGGAAACAGCTACGCCAGCAGTAACATTCTATCAGCTTGCGGAGTGGACAGCTGATCGTGATGAGGGTGGCAGTGTGCTGCATGCTTTGCGTCAGCATATGACAGGATTGCGTTCAGCACTTGTCTCCGCGCAGGATGAGCTTGAGGATCTTTATGCGGAAAGTGTGGAGCGCCAACCGTTCCAGCGTGTGCCGCTTTTTGACAAACGAACGGTACGCAACTTCATTCATTACTTATTCTCTGCGGTATATGGCAAAAAATATGAGCTATTATGTATGGAAAGTGAGCTTGCGCTATGCAGTCGTTTGGAATCTGCGCTTGAGCAGCTTCACGTGGAATGTGTGGCCCGTGTGAAAGCTATGGAGACGCTCGAAGAAGAGTTACGTATTACTGTGATGGACAGCATTGGGCGAACGAACGAAACCACTGGCCAGAACGTGATGGAATACTATCGAGTTGTCACAGAAGAAGTAATGAAAGAGATCGAGACCCGGCGTGGGCCAGGAATATTCTTTAGTGACAAGTACATGGGTAGCATTTCTAAGCTTTTAGAGCAAGGCAAAGAAGCGGTAGCGGAGCGTTTGATTGGCATTTGTCAGCGGGAAATATTAACGGCTGATCCGTTTGCTCTATCTTTCGAAGAAGAATTGCTGCGGCGTGCAAATGTTGCGGCTGCTTATGAGAACCGTCAGGTTCTATCCAAGGAAGAGTTGTTCAAGCGTCTGTACCATAATCTGGAGGATAGCGCGACGATCAATGTTCGTCTGTTCGAATACACGCAAGAGCATCGTCATGAGGAAAAATATTTCTTCGGAGACAGCGCATCTGAATTCCTGCGCTATGCATTTGGTGTGGATGAGACGACCCGCATTTATCGCTTAGGCTTTGTGCATGAACAGCGCAGGAGCGGAGTGGAGAAGCTAAATCTGATGGGTGGTTTCCATTTAGAAGACCTGCTCTACTACCGTAATGGTAAGGTTTATTATGAAACCTATGCTCAGAATGGCTATCAGCTTCATGGGGTGAGTGAAGAGCAGCTTCCCGAGATGCGCTGATGGCGTAATAGATGGGTACCCTCACTTTGAGTCTCTTTATTGCATTTTGTGCAATAGAATCATCGGATATAACCTTTAATTAGAGTTCTGTTGTATTTGATACAATAGATTTAAGTAGATTTCTGGAATAGGGACATTTCTCCTTATTTCCAATGCACATTATGCAATAGAATAGAAATAGATGTTTCTTTTATTCCATTCTATTGCACAAAGTGCAATCTGGGGGATGATTACACATCCGGGCAGCCCGTTAATCGGGCTACATAACCCCCGAACAATGTTAAGGCCATAAGAGTACAATTCAGGTTTCTCCCGGAAAGGAAGTATAACGATGCAGAGAAAAATCAATCTGCTCCTGCTCTTCTTCAGTCTGATCGGCGGCGGGGTCGCCTTTCTTTTTGGCGAGTGGCTGCTAAGCTGGTACAACGATCTGCCTTCCATCTTGCTCGTAGGCATTTATTTTGCCATAGTAGCACTCGGTATCGGCATCGGTTGTCTGCTTGCAGAAATGATCTCGCCACGGCTGAACGGAGCCTCGTGGAAGCAGCGCTACCTAGGTTTATCCTGGAAGCTCCTGCCTCTGATGATTGTCCTTGCACTTGGAGTTGGAGCATTAACAGAATTCGTTTATGAGCTGAATTTTGGCGGTGCTAAACCGGTTAAAAATGTTGTAATGGCTATCGATGACTCTGGCAGTATGGCGCAGAGTGATCCTGATAACAGCCGTTATTCAGCCGCTAAGGCGTTAATTGCGAGAATGGACAATGACAATCAGGTAGCGGTGGTGACATTTAACCACGAAGCTGTAGTCGTCCAGCCGTTAACACCACTCTCGGATTCGCAGAATCGTGAGAAGGTGTTGACTGCCATTGATAACTTGAAACCAACTGAGGGTGGCACGAACATAAGTGGTGCGATCTCGGAAGCACTTAAGGAGATAGACAGTGACGGCAGAAAAAATCAAGGCGCTATGGTCATCTTGCTGTCGGACGGAGTCAGTAATTTCGACACCTCACGAGAATTACAGACCTATATAGATCGTGGCATTGCCGTAAATACCATTGGTCTGGGGATGCAGGATCCTGCCGGTACCCAGTTGCTGCAGGATATTGCGAAAATAACGGGCGGTCACTATTATGATGTGACAGATACGGCTCTTTTGGGTGATGTATTCCAGCAAATCTATGATCGTTTGGGAGATCGGACATTGCTTACGGTGCGTAGTGATGCTACGGCAGATAGTCCATACTATGCTGCAGTTCGTATTTTGTCGCTGATGCTAATCGGTGCTGCACTTGGACTCGGTCTTGGTATTATGTTTGATAACCGTCATTTAGCAAAAAGCTTCGGGATTGGCGGCGTAATCTCAGGGTTGTTCGCAGGGCTTATTCTGGAATTTGGACTTAGCGGGCACAATTTCACTGACGGCCTAATTCGCCTCCTTGCTGTTCTTATATTGGCTGCAATCATCTCATTATTTACAGGCGTCATTCCGGTAGGTGAAGGACGTATTTACCGTAATAGAAGAAATAATGCAGCTCCTAATCCACCGTCAGAAAGCTTTCCTGATCGACGGAGAAATCGGAATAGCAAAGGATTCTAGTAGTTGAAAGGGGTTTACAGTAATGAGGTACGCCGAGGATAATGCTTCCGCTCTGGTAATAACGGATGTGACATCTCAAGTGGATGAACGGTTCTGTACGCTGAGATGGCGCTGGCCGGACGGCGTGCAGGCGGTGTACATCCATAAGACCTCCGCAGAAGAGGCTTCTATTGGCACCGGGGATATTCCTCCGGTCGGAATGAAGCTCTACACTCGTGAGGAATACAAATCTAACAATGGATACCGTGATCGATTGGATGAGATCGGCCTAGTCTCCTATACCATATACGCTCGCCTTGCTGAGAACGGAGAGACACTGCTGGTGAGGCAAAGTGACGGTGCGAACCGTGTGGTGGTCAGTGCAGGCAAAGCCAGAATCTATTATTCCGTTCAACAAAAAAGAGGATTATTCGGAAAACAAAAGACCGTACATATGGCGATTACGGCAGAAGTTCCAGTGGCTCGAGATGTCCTCTGTTATGTTAAGAAACGGGGAGGACATCCGGCAGGGAAAGAGGATGGTATTCTCTTTCCCTTTGTACAGGATTTCGCCCCTGGACGCAATGTACTCCCGCCGATTGAGATCGGTAAGGATGATTTTGTACGCATCTTTTTCACCGACGGTCCTAAGTATGGGCTTTATTACGAGCTGGTGCCGGAGTAAGATCAGTCTATGCGTACAAGCGAGTGTTGGACAATGCCTGTCCATAGCAAGATACGCAGATACAACTTTTGGGAGGATGAGTAGATGTCTTTTTTTAGCCGTTTTATGAAAAAGAATCAGCCGGAGCCAAGGCCGCTTTTTTATGATATTGTGTGTCCGTATTGCTTCACTAAGTTCTCTCCGGAGGATGTAGTCTTTCGGGCTATGCATAGCCGAGAGGACGATGAGAATTACGCGCTGGGCGAGGATGATGCCTTGAATAAATACCGTGAGCGCTTTGGGCTCGATACGGTGGATGACATAGAAGCAATCATTAATCCGGCGGATATTCCGGAAGAATACCATCATTATACCGATCATGTGTTAACAGGGCTTACGGATCGTTATGGAGTGCTTACACGCAGACGGCTATGTCCATCTTGCCATAACGAGCTGCCTGTGACTGCAGGTAAGGTTCCAAGTAACATTATCTCGATTATCGGAGCTTCCCAAGTCGGGAAGTCGGTATATATGACCGCGCTGATTCATACCTTGCAGCATACGACAGCAGGTCATTTCGATGCCGCTTGTATGCCGCTCAACGCGGAGATTAGCCGTAAGTTCCGTACGCTCTATGAAGAACCGCTGTTTGAACGCGGGGATCTGCTAGCTTCCACACAGAAGGAGAAAATGCAGGAGCCGTTTATCTTTCAATTTGTTTTTAAGGATGAAGAAAAGCCGCCGCTGACACTTGTGTTCTTTGATGTAGCGGGTGAGGGCATGGTGGATCAGGATTATCTCGGACTACACGGTCAACATATTAAGAACTCTGCCGGTATTCTGTTTATGGTCGATCCGCTGCAAATCCGTTCGATCCGTGAGAAGATTCATATTAACATCGGTGATCGCCCGGGCGAATGGGTCTCGCAATATGACGAGCCGCGTGATGTTGTGCTGACGATGTTCGGTGATTTTATTGCCTATCAGGAAAAGAGCAAAACTGACATTCCAACAGCAGTCGTTCTTGCGAAAAGTGATATGCTGCATTCGCTGAAGGATGAGGATGGCGATTACATCAAGTCCAACAGTAATGTGTTCAATAACTATGTCCATCGCAAAACATTGAATATGGATGAATTCCATAACATCGACGGAGAAATCCGCAGATTTATTGGTAAGGTGGACAGACCTTTTAAAGATACGATGGATGTGTACTTCTCGAATACGGGCTATTTTGCGGTATCTGCGTTGGGCAGTAATCCTGTGAATCAGAAGATTGAGGGTGTAGTAAGCCCGATTCGTGTAGACGAGCCGTTTATTTGGCTGCTGCATAAGCTGAAGTATATTGAGGGGAGCGACGGCCCGTGAATGTTTTCTCAGGGTCTAAGATCGCCCAACAAATGTATACCCGCGAACGCCGCGGATTATTTCGTTCCACTGAAGGTTTTGATACAGTAGCGAAATCGGATAGTCTGGACAATAATTTTATCAAAAAAACACTGCATCCCTTCTGTCTTTACGATGCTCCAGCAGAGCTGGCCGCGCGTGGGGAGAAGGATGAGACTCTATATCCTAGTGCGCTGCACCTGTTCCATGCAGAGAATGGCGACACGGTTCTTGGGACGAGTCGTTATCAAGCGACGGATTTTACGGGCCAGCGGAGCGCCTTTTTTGCACATAACTTTGTAGTTCCGGCCTCACGTTCAGAGGAGATTATTCAGAGCTACGGGGACTTTCTGCATGCTGATTTCGCAAAAAGTTATGAAGGAGAGCTGGGCGGAACCTTGCCGGAGCTGTCTGCTATTCCAGTTATACGTACGGATCGCCGACCTGATCCTATAGCGGGATTACGCTTGCTAGGGATTGATGAAGGGATATTTAAGGCATTGCTGCAAGCGGTGATGCTCTCTGTGGCAGGTAAGAAAAAAATCTATATCGCTCTAAATGTACCTATCACGGAGCTGTCCGCACGTGCGGTGGAGCTTACAGAGATTTTATATAGCGTGCTGCCGTATGAATTCCGCCGTAGATTAGGCGTGATTACGTATGCGAATGAACCGCAAAGCCGTAAATATATTCATCTTAGCTTTGTGGAAAAAGGCTCGCTCCGTCCCGGTGATCGCAGCATCGAGAAGGACTTCACATTCGATTTGGTTTCGGGTCGGATGGGGAATGTAGATTTTGGCGAGTCCCGTCAGCCGTATGCTGATCTGGTTTGGAAGCTTTTACTTCTGAATCCAGGGGATCTCGACGATTTCGTAAGTTTTGCCGATCAGATCCTTCGCGGAGAAAGTCCTGAGCATAAACTATCGCTCGCTCTCTATAATGAGTTAGCCGTATTTTATGAGATTGAGCAGGGGAATGAGCACTTATATACAGAGAACAAGAGCGCGGTGCTAAGTGGTTTACTCTCTTATCTTAAAGCGGAGGGGGCGATTCATTCCAGAATCCGACTGAATGATATTTTCTTGGAGCGGTTCGACCGAGAATTTGATTTAGTCCGGCAAAGGAATGTCCCGGATCCTGCAATTATGGAGTGCTTTAAGGATTATTTTGTGCTCAAGGATCATAATTACAAAGTCAGAATTGTTGATTATTTCATTAATGGTATGCTTCATAGCGTGGAAGCGGGACGCAAAGATGTTCTCAATGCAGCTTACGGTATCATTGAGAGTAATGATGAGCTAAGCGCTGCTTTTTTTCAACGGGTAATGTCTGAAGCGTATTTCCGCAAGCAGTTATTAGAACCTTATATGGAATCAAGACTAGTTGCTGCATCTAAATCTGTGGACATTCTGAATTTTGTACTCCATTGGGGCCGTTTTCTGCCAGCTGCGTTAGAGCAACCTTTTGCTCAGGATGCAGTAAGGGATTATTTGCTAGAAAAGCTACAACTGGAGACTGATCCGGTTGCTGCGGTGGCGGAAATTCATGGCACTGTAGATAAAGCGGAGAAAGATCGACGTAGAGGGACAGGCGTATCTTCTAAAGTACTCTCGCTCATGCAGGATCTGGCAGCATCTGCAGACAGATTCTTGCTGAACCGGCTATCCCTCACTGAAATGACGCAGGAGGACTTACTGGAGGTTGTTTTCTTACGTTATGGCAATGTCGTGGATTGGCAGCCGCCACTAGATAGAATTAGCAAGCAGAAAGAAAATGCACTCCGTGCTGCTTATCGCTGGTTTGGTGAAGAGAAGCCGAATGAAGAGATTTTTGCAGGCTTATCTCCAAAGGAGCTGGACGATGTACAACTGCTCGGTCGCCGTTTACTGAAGGAAGCCCGAGTGCTAGAGCCTTTTGAACGTCTGCCTCTAGCTTTCTACTACACCAGTCAGCGCGAGGGTGGTCCACTGGATTATGACGCACTCTTGGAATTAGTAAAGCATAAAGCCGGTACCGATAAGGATGTTATCTATCGATTTTTTGCATGGTCTCAAGGAAATTCTTTATTTACGATATCGAATAAAAAGCTTTATCCGGGTTACCGCCGGGCGATTCTGAAGTATTTCCAGAGCAGTGACCGCGAAGCCTTCAAGAATCGTGAGTTCCGTAAAAGCTATGTTGCTACAGCACGGCCTGCTCTTCAAAATGTGTACAATGAAGCTCGCTCCCAGCTCGCTTCCCCGCTGGCGCGCTGGATCAGCCGCAGTCGATTTCGACTCCTGATCTCCGGTTCCATCACGGGCATTCTGGTGATTATCGCAATTATCGTATTCAGTATGCTGCGTCCGGATGATCCAAAGACGGCTCTGCCGGGGACAAGCCCTGAGCCGACACCCGTTCAGAGTGCAGGCAATGAGCTGCCTCCGGCTTCAGTATACTTGAAGGATCAGAGCGTCGAAGGAGATAAGGGGAGCAGCATATTGGTGTTCACGTTTGCCAAAGCTGATGATTGTGTGCAATTTAATCCGACGGAGATTAGTCTGATGACTTCATCCAATGTGGTGGATAAGAGCTTTAAAGTCGCTGCTAGCCATGGAACTTGTCCAGTTCCGTCAGCGGATGCCACAGGCGCTAATTCTGAACCGGCTGAAGGTGCGGACGCTACTAACTCAGGAGCCGATGCCACACCTTCTCCAACGCCTTCATCTGATGCGGAGAATAACACAGTTGATCCATCCGCGACATCTGTCACAGAAGGGGTACAGCCATCCTATCAGGTGGAGGTTACCTTAGAACCGGGAGCGACCATCGTAGAGAAAAGTATGATCAAGGCGGGAAGATTTACATTGATTGTAGATCCCGCTCCAAAGGATACACTGGGTGTTAACTCAAGTGCTGAACCTTCTCCAACTGCAAGTCCGGAAGGAACAGCTGAATAAAGGAATTTCTGATCAGCAGGACGATGCCGAAAGGTTTGGTTCTGCTGTTCTTTTTTTGTTACTCATACAAAGCTTTTCTATAGACATGCTATGTATTAATAGATATGATTATGAAAATAAGGTTATACCGCCCTTTATAGGGGCGGTCTTTATGTTGTGCGCTCTTATTTTATGTAGTATCCATTCCTTTATAGAAAGAGGTTGAACAATGAAGAAAATAGTCACCTCCAAGTTTTTTGTACTTGGACTGGCCATATTCATGGTCATTTCAATTTTAGGAACATCCCTTGCTCCGGCAGGAACCATCTTCGCAGAGGCAGGTGTTAGCACCGGACTAGATGAATCTAGCGATGCAGCTGCTCAGGCGGAGCGAATTAATGTTGCGGATGCGACCTATACAGCTGCAGAATTTATTCTAAAGGGTGGCGTGCAGTCGGATTGGCAAGCGATTGGGCTGGCTCAAGCGGGATACAAACTGCCAGCAGGTTACCGTCTAGCTCTTGAGAAAAAGGTGAAGGATGCAGAGGGGAATTTCGCGAGCGTAACGGATTATGCGAGAATCGTACTCGCAGTAAGAGCGGTAGGTGCTGATCCTACCAACTTTGCTGGAAGTGGAACAACACCTGGCTATAACTTAATAGAAAAGATCTATAATCATGACAAAATCAGTGGACAGACACTTAATAATCCAGTATATGCTTTGCTCGCACTGGACTCTGGTAAATATAACATTCCATATAACGCGAAATGGACAGCGGATAAGCTCATTGCTGAGATTCTCTCCAAGCAAAATCAAGATGGCGGCTTTGCCTTAACGACAGGCGCTAGTGAGCCAGATATGACAGCGATAGCTTTGACCGCTCTAGCGGCACATAAGCGTAATCCAGAGGCTTACACAGCAGGGCTACAAGCCGTATCTTGGCTCTCTAATGCTCAGGATAGTCATGGAGGTTACGGAGATAGTGCTGAGAGCGCTGCACAAGCTATTCTAGGTCTCACATCCTTCGGTGTAGATCCAAGTGGATTAGAATATGCCAAGAATAAAGTGAATCTGATTGGTAACCTGCTGAGCTACCGTCTAGCTGACGGAAGCTTCGCTCATAGCCGTGGCGGAAGCAGTAATATTCTAGCTACTGAGCAAGGCCTTCAGGCGCTTGTAGCCTACAATCTACTCTATAAAGGCAGTAACAGTAAGTTATACGATTTTTCTAAGTCATCTGTTCAGAATGCCTTAATCTATGCACCTGTTACTGTAGAGGGTCCTAAGAGTACTTTAGCACAGGGATATGGATATGCTAGCAACGTACTTGGTGCATTAGAGAAGTTGGCTCTTCAGACGAACTTGCCGATCACGAATCCTTCCGGTGCATATGTCACAGGAATTGGAAACATTCCCGCCGGAAGCTACGGCGGCTATGACGGATGGATGTATGCCGTATCCCGTAACGGTCAATGGATCAACCCTGATGTTGGAATGAGTGATTTTGCGCTTAAAGATTCAGATCAGGTCTTGGTTTATTATGCTGGAGATGATACTAAACTTGTAGATTCGGTAACGGTGTCCAAAGCAAGCCTTAAAGAGGGCGATTCTTTTACTGTAGTAGTGACTAGTAAGACATGGAAATGGGATGCTGTAACGAATACATCCTCCCCGGTAACTGCCAAAGCATCTGGCGTTCAGGTCCAAATTGGAAATCGCATCGTAACAACAAATGCTAAAGGCGAGGCGCTATTCTCAGGGAATGTTCCAGCAGGTGATTACAAGCTGACTGTAACAGGCTATCGTGAAGGAAAAGCGCCATCGATAGCTAAATATACTCAAGATCTAAAGGTAATTCCTAAGAATGTAACGGCTTCACTTACCGTTGAGGGTCCGCAAGGACTGATCGGTGAGGGGACTTTAAAGGCTTCCAATGCGCTTGAAGCTTTGCAGCAATTGGGGTTATCCAATGATTTTAAAGTAGATATCACGAAATCGTCGTATGGTAATTTTGTATCGGGTATTCATGGAGTTACTCAAGGCCTTTATGATGGCTGGTGGAGCTTCGTAGTATGGCGTAGCGGTGAATGGATCTATCCAAGTGTGGGTATGGACGCTTTTGAATTACAGGAATCCGACCGTGTTCTTGTATATTATGCCGGAGAAACCACACAGGTTGTTGATACTGCGGTTGTATCCTCTGCACAGCCGAAGCCGGGTGAAGCTTTCACTGTAACAGTTTCTCAGAAAAAATGGGTGTGGAATAAGGATACCTTTACTTCCGATCCAGTGACTTCTCCAGCCGCTGGCGTGCAGGTCTTGATCGGTGATCAGAAGGCGATCACAAATGCTAAGGGTGTAGCTGCATTTGACCAAGGTCTACCAGCGAATACCTATACGATCATTGTTACCGGATATGCTAAAGATAGTGTGCCTAGTGTGGCGCGTTATACTCAGTCACTAAACATTGCTTCAGATGTTATTGCTCCTGTTAAAGCTACGGCTACCCTTTCAGTCGTTGGGGATAACAAGAAGGGTACGATTCTGAACAGTACAACAGTATCGCTAAAAGAAGGTGAAACGGCTTATAGCTTATTGATTAGTCAATTGGGCGATAAGGTAGTATCATCCGGAAACGCTGGAAGTAAATACGTGAAATCTATAGATGGTTTGTCCGAATTTGATGGCGGACCTAGCAGTGGATGGAAGTATAAGACGAATAGAGATGCTGATCCAAGTATCAGCGCGGACAGCTACATTTTAGAGAACGGTGATATATTATATTGGTACTATTCATCGGGTGAATAAGTACGATTGATTATTGTTAGGCGGACACTACGATTCGGAGTATTAGCGGATCGAGTGTCCGTTTTTTTGTTTTCGTTCGTTGCATTATTTGACAACATAAACTTTTTTTCGACATTTTATTCATGATTTTATTTAAAAATCATCACACTATTCGCCTTTCTTACCGATAAAAATAGATAGTTAGTAAGATCATGTGAAGGCGGAGTGCAGATGAAGAATATGAAAGTGAAATTCAAAATTGGGATTCTATTGGTATTTTCTGTAGTCATGTTGAACATTGTGGGGGTAACTGGCTTTATCACCATGGACAAAATGGCTCAAAAAACAACAGAGACGTATAATGAAAACTTGTTGCCTGTTTCTTACGTGGGACAAATGCGTACAAACAATCGGGCCATTGAAGCTTTTCTCTTGGAGCGCTTGATGAGCGTTGATGTAAACAAGAACAAACAACTGAAAGAGAGCATTACGGAGAAAGTTCAGGAAAATAATAATCTTTTGAACAAGTTGAAGACCGTCCAGTACAATGATAGTGCGGTAGTGAATAAAATAAAGGAATATGAGTCCTCCTTAACAGACTATCGTGCACAAAGAGATAATATTATTCAGGTTGCGGATAGCAAAGGTAGTCAAGAGGCCTTTCAAGTATTCACAGGTGAGTTTAGTAATTCTCGTGAGAAAATGATCAATATGCTTAAAGGAATAAGCGATTCGCTGCTAAAGGGAGCTGGAGATCATAATTCAGAGTCTACGGCTACCGCTAAGAGCATGAAGACTAAAAGTATAGTGTTGATATCGTTCTCTTGGATCATTTGTATCGTGCTTAGTGTTGCAATCATTCGACTGATTACGAAACCTCTTAAGGAACTGCAAGGTTTAATGAAGCGGGCGGAAAATGGGGATTTAACCGTCACAGCAACATATACCGCTAAGGATGAAATCGGCCAAATTAATAGCTCATTTAACAATATGCTGGAGAGCTTACGGAAGATGATGCAAGGCATTGCGGAGAGTGCAGAATTGTTATCAGCCTCATCGCAAGAGATGAGCGCTAGTGCTGAGCAGACCTCGTTGGCTTCGCAAATGATCGCCGAAGCTTCTGGAGAGATTGCAGCGGGGTTTGATGAACAGACGGAAAGCATTAATCGTACTTCTCAGTCTATACAAGCTATGACCAATAATATTTCGGCCGTAGAAAGTAGCAGTTTTGAAATGTCCGACCTTATGGGAGTCGCTTCTGGTTCAACAGATCAAGGGGTAATCGCCGTAGATAACATCATTGAACAGATGAAGGAAATCGACTCCGGCGTAACTCAGAGCCAAGAGATTATTAGTAACCTTGGGCAGCTGTCTCAGGATATAAATACAATTATTACTACGATTAACGGAATTGCAACACAGACGAACCTGCTGGCGCTTAATGCTTCTATTGAAGCAGCGAGAGCTGGAGAACATGGACGTGGCTTTGCTGTAGTTGCCGGAGAAATTCGGGGTCTTGCAGAAGCGACGCGAAACAGTTCACTGAAAGTAACGGATATTATTACGCATATTCAAAAGCAAACTGAAAGAGCAGTAGAATCAATGGCTTTCGGCTCCGAGCTAGTCTCTCACGGCGTAGCTCAAAGTCAGCTCGTATCTCAAGCGTTTCATGAGATTCAAAGTTCTATTAAAGAAGCTACGCTGCAGACGGAAGAGATTAGAGAGGCGGTTGCACATGTCTCCTTAGAGTCACAAGGTGTAGCGGCAGCAATGGAACAGGTCAATGCAATATCCAATAAAGGGGCAGTGGGTGTTCAGGACACCAGCGCAGCTAGTCAGCAGCAACTGTCTGCTATGGAGGAAATGTCCGCATCAGCTCAGTATTTAGCGGTGCTGGCGGAAGATCTGCAGAAGACTTTAGCGCGATTTAAATTATAACGTGAAATGAAAAAAAGGACGTCCCAGAGCCATTTAGGCTTTGGAGACGTCCTTTTGTGTGTTATTGAATGGAGTTAAGCATACCAGCCCCATACGAAGATGAAGAGCGTACCAAAGATCGTAACTAAGCCAACGAATAAGGCATAGGCGATATTGATGTAGAGTTCTTTCTTGGTATCAGCTGATTCTCCAATATGCATGAACAGGAAGAGCTGCAGGGAAGCCTGAATGAGCGCTGTAATAAGCAGGATAGCCATGTTCGCACTATTAGATAGATCAAGGTAGATTACAGCAAGTGCAGCCACAGAAAGGACAAGAGAGGCTAAGAAACCCATCACATGGCGAATTGGAAACAGTTGCTTCATCATGCTACATCAGTCCTTTCAGATAGACGAAACTGAAAATAAAGATCCAGACAACGTCCAAGAAATGCCAGTACAGCGAGAAGATAAAGGATTTATTGGCCGTAGCCGGAGTAATACCTTGACGCTTCAACTGGATTAAGATAGCCGCACCCCACAGGAACCCGAACGATACGTGAGCTCCGTGTGTTCCCAGCAGTACAAAGAGACTGGATAGGAATCCGCTGGTTTGAAGTGTAGCCCCTTCGTGAACATAAGTGACAAACTCCATGATTTCAATACCAAGGAAGCCGAGACCCATTAGTAGGGTTAGTCCGAAAAAGACCATCATAGCTTTCTGGTAACCATGCCGCATAGCATGAACTGCAAGACCGATCGTAAATGAGCTTGTCAACAGCAGTAATGTTTCGATCATCACGGGACCAATTTCAAAAAGGTCCGGCCCGCTAGGGCCGCTGGCAAAACGGTCTACCATTACAAAGTAAACAGTGAACAACGTAGCGAACAGTGCAATCTCTGCTCCTAGAAAGACCCAGAAGCCAAAGATTTTATTACTATTCTCTTCTGTTGAGTATTCAAGCGGCTTAGACGCATCTATTTTCATATTGTCTCACCCCGCAATTTCTTTTCAGTAGCAATAACTTCTTCTGCAGGGATGTAGAATCCATGATCCCGATCGAAGGACATAGCAGCTAGAACGATGAGGATACCTACTCCAGAGAGAATGGCTGGAATCCAGAGACTGAATACCAGAGAGAATCCTGCAATGAAGAAGATAACACCCAGAATAAATGGTTTGCCTGAATTGCTAGGCATATGAATCTTAGTAATCTTATCTTCGTATAGAGGTACGTTGTCTTGTTTAGAGAACCAGTAGGCATCGCGTGTTTTTACGGTTGGAACCACTGCGAAGTTGTAAGCTGGAATCGGACTTTTCGTTGCCCACTCCAGTGTACGTGCATCCCATGGATCTCCATTTGTATCTCTTGGTTCATAACGTGTACTCCAGTAGATGTTATACACCAGAATTACAAATCCGACTGTAAGACCTATCGCCCCTATGAACGAGACCATACTGAGCGGACCAAATCCGGTATCCGCAGAATAAGTGTATTGTCGACGTGTCATTCCCTTAAGTCCGAGAAGGAACAGTGGGAAGAACGATACGTTAAAGGAAATAATAATCCACCAGAAGGCATGTTTACCAAGGCGTTCGTTCAAACGGAAGCCGAATACTTTAGGGAACCAGTAGTGGAAACCTGCGATAACGGCGAATACAGCACCTGGAATGAGAACGTAGTGGAAATGCGCTACCAGGAACATTGTATTATGGTACTGATAATCGGCGCTGGCCATGGCCAGCATGACACCTGTTACCCCACCAATCGTAAAGATCGGGATAAAGGCTAGCGAATATAGCATCGGCGTCGTAAATGATATTCGCCCTTTTCGTAAGGTGAATAGCCAGTTAAATATTTTCACACCTGTTGGAACAGCAATGGCCATGGTAGTAATCGAGAAGAAACTGTTAACCATAGCGCCTTGACCCATTGTATAGAAATGGTGAGCCCATACTAAGAAGGACAAGAGGGAGATGATCAACATACTAAAGACCATGGATGTATATCCATACAGGTTCTTTTTGGAGAAGGTGGCGATAATTTCACTATAAATACCGAAGGCAGGAAGTACAACGATATATACTTCTGGATGTCCCCATACCCAGAAAAGGTTGGCCCATAACATATCCATACCGCCGTTGGCCATCGTGAAGAATTGAGAGCCGAATAACCGGTCGAACATCATCAAAGCGAGCGCAACCGTAAGCACTGGGAAAGCGAATACGATAATTACGTTCGTGATTAGCACGGACCATGTAAACATTGGCATTTTCATCAGCTTCATACCAGGAGCACGCATCTTCAGAATCGTTACAATAAAGTTAACGCCTGTGAGGAGTGTACCGATACCCGATATTTGTAGCGCGAGCGAGTAGTAGTTGTTACCCACCGTTGGGCTGAACTCTATACTTGCTAGTGGGAAGTATGCAGACCAACCAGCATCTGGTGATCCCCCGATAACAAACGAAATGTTAAGCAGCATTGCTCCGAAGAAGAAGAGCCAGAAGCTGACAGCGTTAAGACGTGGGAAGGCAACGTCTCTGGCACCGATTTGTAGCGGTACGATAACGTTCATCAGACCGATAATAAACGGCATGGCCATAAAGAGGATCATGATCAAGCCGTGTGTTGTAAATACCTCGTTGTAATGCTGTGCGTCAAGAAATTTCATGTCTGGGGCTGCGGTTTGCAGCTTCATCATAATAGCGTCAACGCCGCCGCGGAAAAGCATTAGTAGCGCAGCAAGGATATACATAACCCCGATACGTTTGTGGTCAACGGTAGTTAACCATTCGCGCCATAAATATCCCCATTTTTTAAAATAGGTTAGGCCGACGATAATCCCGATTGTAGCTAAAACAATACTTGCCATAGCCCCGTAAATCAGGGGTTCGCCATGGACCTTAAATTTATCCCAATCCATTAGGAATCGCTCCTTTCAAGTTGCTCAATTAACATGGACTAATGTCCTTCATGTGTAGTGCTCTGTTCATCCAGTTCTGGATTAGGTTCACTGTTAAATTCTGTCTCGCTAGATGGTGCAGGAGACGGATGAATTTCTTTATTATCCTGATGTTCCATAGTTCCATTATCCATATCCATTTCTTTACCATTATTACTCATATGGTCGCCATGGTCTCCTGGAGGAGGGCTAAAGGATAAGTGAGTGTTGGTGTATGTTTTGCGTCCGACATATTCCATTTTCAAAAGATTTTTGAATTCGTCTTCGGTTAATGGACCTGCTGTTTCTTTAACGTCTTTTACCCATTCTTGATAGTCCTTATCAGTCATCGCAAGGGCTTCGAACTCCATGTGGGCAAAACCCTTACCATTAAAGTTCGCATTTCTTCCGGTATAAGAACCTACAGTATCCGCTGAAAGATGCAGAGTGGTAAGCATGTCACTCATCGCATATTTCTGTCCTCCCAATTGAGGGATCCAGAGACTTGAGATCGTACCGAAAGAGTACAATCTGAACTCAACAGCGCGGTGAACTGGAATGTTCACGTAGTTTACGGTTTCAATACCTTCCTCAGGATAGCTGAAATGCCATTTCCAGTTGGAGGAGGAAGCGTAGATTACAAGCGGTTTCTGATCTTTATAATCCGCTGCAACGTTTTCTACATCTACTGTCGTTTTGACAGTGACCACGGAGAGGAATGCCACGATAATAATCGGGATTGTAATCCAGATGGCCTCCAACCATTTGTTTCCTTCCTCGTGAGGAGGAATATAATCTTCGTTACTTTTCTTAGCGCGGTACTTCAAAAGTACAAAGACATATAAGATGTAGACAACTGCTAGAACACCGAGCATCACAACAATGGAGAGGATGATCGTGTCAGACAGAGTTCTCGCAGCCGGCCCCTTCGGATTCAGAACAGCGATTGAACTGCATCCTGGCAAGAGTAAAATTAGGCTGAGAAATAAAGCGTATAACGGTCCCTTTTTGTTCATGCTTAAGCTCCTTCCTTCAATACTTCTATTAATTAACCCTCATCATTACCTTCATATATAGTAAGAACTAATGAGAAAGAAAGCAAAAGACTTATTTTTCCATCTAAGCCATAATATACCTTAATAATGGCGATCAAGTTAAATATGTGTGATCAATTTGTTACAAGTTCCTAATGATATGATAAAGATCACTGTAGCCACGCTGTTTAATGGTTATTTATTTCTGTTCAAACTTTGTTCAATAATTTACTAAAGTTGCTAATTTGGACACATCTATTTTGTGCAAAAGGATTGGAATTTAACCATTTATTGTTGGTGTGACAGGATTTGGCCGAAATCTGTATTTGATGAATTTTGTCGAAATATCTGCAAGCCTTAAAAAGGGTAACAAATTATTCTGTATTAAGTTACAATCTCTCAAATTTCTATCTATTAATCTATGATAATGTTATAGGTAAATATACGAGATGGGAGATTTTTTGAGATGTTTAAAAAGAAAGTGTGGCTATTATTTATAGTATTATTCGTATGTACGGGCTTGGTACGAGAGATAGATACAGTGAATGCTGCGGGTGCAGGATCCCTGAAATTAGGGGTGAACGATAAATTAACTAAAATTGATGCAGTGTCGATAAAGGATACATATTATGTTTCGCTGCGTGACTTGTCACTAGCACTGAATCTGAATCTTACCCTTGAGGGTGTTGGTATTCATGTTCAAGGGAACAACGGTTCCATTGAACTGCTGAATGATCACGCAACAGCTCTTCTCCCTAATGGAAAGACTATCCCGCTGAAAACATTTGTGGAAAATGGTAGAACGATGGTTCCTGTGAAGATGACCTCTCATCTTGGATTTTCAATTTCGTTTAAGCCAGCTCAATCTTTATTAAGAGTGTATAATTCCGGGGCTAAATTAGACGATGCTGCATTCGTGAATCAACATAAAAAGGATTTGCAACAAAATGTAACTACAGGGACGACAGGCACAAAGGGGAAAGTTGTATATCTTAGCTTTGATGATGGCCCATCCGCTACAACCTCTCAACTACTTGATATCTTGGCGAAGTATGATGCGAAGGCAACCTTCTTCATGTTAGGAAATAACATGAACGCACACGCGTCTCAAGTGAAACGTTTAGTGAAAGATGGACATGCACCTGCTTTGCACGGCATGACACATGTGAAAGATAAATTTTATGCTTCTCCAGCTTCTGCGTTGAAAGAGATGAATGACGATAATGCAATTCTGAAGAAGATTACAGGTCAAAGTACAACGCTGATTCGTACACCTTATGGTAGTAAGCCTTATTTAACAAAAGCTTATAGAGATAAGATACTAACTCAAGGGTACCATCTGTGGGATTGGAACGTTGACTCTGAGGATTGGAGATATAAGAACGATAGTAATTCCATCTATAATACGGTTATGAGAGAAGTTCATAGTCTGAAGAAGAGCAGCCCAGTGATTCTAATGCATGATCAAAAGGCTACACTTAAAGTTCTTCCACGCATCCTAGAGGCGCTGAAGAAAGAAGGCTATGCGTTTCATATTATTACTTCGGATATGGAGCCTAACAATTTTTGGAACGATAAGCGCTAAATCTGATAGTGGAATTAAATCATTCATATTGTTGAGGCGGCAGATTTGATCTGTCGTCTTTTTTTTGTTGTCTGAAATCTTTGTAGATTTGACACATGTAGACTTCTCTAATCTATCGACGTAGTTAATTTGTCATGTTATCATGATACTCTGATAACGTATTAGCGAACTAAAGCACACAGCACTGTGTCAACGATGGGGGATAAAAGAGATGAAGAAAAATGCACTTTTAGTTTTATTTATGATCATGGTTATTGCAGCTTTATCAGGCTGTTCGTCTTCTGGGAGCAAGGATGGAAAGCTGGTGATTGGGATTGATGATAAGTTCGCTCCGATGGGCTTTAGAGATGAGAATAATGAAATTGTTGGGTTTGATATCGACTATGCAAGAGCTGCAGCTGAGAAAATGGGCAAAGAAATCACTTTTCAGCCTATTGACTGGTCAGCTAAGGAGTCAGAACTGAATAGTGGGCGCATTGATATGATTTGGAATGGTTATACCATCACAGATGAACGTAAGGAAAAGGTGTTATTCACTAAGCCTTATCTTGAGAATAGTCAGGTAGTAGTCGTATTAGCGGATTCCACTATTTCAAAGCTTGAGGATTTGGCGGGTAAAGAGGTAGGACTTCAAAGTCTATCCTCCGCTGCCGATGCTTTAAATGCTAATCCGATTAAAGACCAAATTGCTAATCTGTCGGAATTTCCTGATAATGTGCTAGCGCTCACAGATTTGAAGACTAAGCGCCTGGACGGTGTAGTCATTGATGAAGTGGTAGCCAGATATTATATGTCAAAAGAGCCTAATACCTTTAAGCTACTAGATGAATCGCTTGCTCCTGAGCAGTACGGTATTGGAATTAAGAAAGGCAATGAGGCACTACTGGAAGAACTTCAAAAGGCTTTGGATGAAATGAACAACGACGGAACGGCTGAGAAGATCTCCACGAAGTGGTTTGGTGAGAATAAGGTATTGAAATAGAAGGTCAATATACAGAGTTTATTGGAGAAATGAAAATGGATTATAT
This sequence comes from Paenibacillus sp. NPDC058367, assembly GCF_042723305.1. Lineage (NCBI taxonomy): Bacteria > Bacillati > Bacillota > Bacilli > Caryophanales > Paenibacillaceae > Paenibacillus > Paenibacillus sp. NPDC058367. The sequence goes on along the minus strand of NZ_JBHXIZ010000001.1, from coordinate 2,301,526 downwards.
AATACAAATTTCCGGGCCGATGTTAGAAGGCGCGCGTACAACTATTTTATTGTTTCTTATTGTTATTTTGGTGTCGATTCCGCTCGGGTTCCTAGTCACTTTGATGGCGAAGAGTGTGATCAAGCCCGTGGCTTGGATTGCACATACCTATATCTATGTCATGCGGGGAACACCACTTTTACTGCAATTGTTATTTTTTTGCTTTGGTTTACCACAGATTCCGGTGATCGGGGAATATCTGGTCATGGACCGCTTCGTTGCGGCGAGTCTTGGGTTTATTCTTAACTATGGGGCTTATTTCGCGGAGATCTTCCGTGGGGGTATGCTCTCCATTGATAAAGGGCAGCATGAAGCAGCCAAAGTACTCGGACTGAGTAAATGGCAAACGCTGCGCAAGGTAATTCTAGCTCAAATGTTTAGGGTAGCTTTGCCAGCCGTGGCAAACGAATCGATTTCCTTGGTCAAAGATACGGCTCTACTGTATGCCGTTGCTGTACCTGAGCTACTGAACTATGCCAAAACAGCAGTGAATCGAGACTTTACTGTAACCCCCTTTGTAGTGGCGGGAGTGATTTACTTACTGATGACGCTGGTGCTCACTTTATTCTTCAAAGCACTGGAGAAACGTTTTAAATTCGAGTAGAGGGACTGTCTGAATATGAGTAACATGATAGAAGTAAGTGATTTACAGAAATCCTTCGGCAAATTGGATGTGTTGAAGAAGGTTAGTTTCAATATCCAGGCGGGAGAAGCCGTCGCTGTTATCGGGCCTTCAGGTTCAGGTAAGAGTACGATGCTGCGTAGTCTAGTACATCTAGAGGAAATTACGGGTGGAAGCATCTTCATCCAAGGTAAGCCGCTTGTGGAGAATGGAAAATACGCTAGTGGAGCAAGTATTCGTGAGATCACAGCGTCCATGGGAATGGTATTTCAACACTTTAACCTATTTCCACATTTAACGGTGCGAGGCAATCTAGAGCTAGCTCCAAGGATGTTGAAACGGGAGAGCGTGAAGGAGATTACGGCTAGAAGTGAGAACTTACTTTCTAAGGTAGGACTTGCTGAAAAAGCGGATGTGTATCCTGCAAAGCTGTCGGGTGGACAAAAGCAACGGGTTGCTATTGCGAGAGCATTAATGCTCAATCCTGATATTCTATTGTTCGATGAACCCACTTCCGCGCTTGATCCTGAACTCACGGGCGAGGTACTACGCGTCATCCGTCAACTTGCTGAGGAGAATATGACGATGATTGTTGTCACTCATGAGATGAACTTTGCTCGTGATGTGGCTGATCGTGTGATTTTCATGGACAACGGTGAGATTACAGAGTCTGGAACACCAGAGCAGATTTTTGATCATCCACAGCAGGAGCGCACTCGAATTTTTCTGAATCAAGAGACGAGAGTATGAATACCGCCTCAGGCTAATAAAGTGTCTATTTATGAGAAAAAGTCCCCACAGTTTTTTATAACTGTGGGGGTTTTTGCGTTGACATAAAGATTAAACTGTACTAATAATAGTAGTACAGTTAATACACATCATCATGAACTAAGGGAAGACAGTGAAAGGAGGATGGTTATGTTCGAATTGGACGTTCGAAGTCGCAAGCCGATTTATGAGCAGCTGACCGATAAGGTCAAGGAGATGATTTTACATGGTATTTTGCAGACTGATGAACAACTGCCTTCGGTAAGGACATTATCCCAGCAGCTAACCGTGAATCCCAATACGATTCAGAAGGCTTACCGTGAATTGGAACGTGAGGGGTATATCTATTCACTGCAGGGGAAAGGGAGTTTTGTAGCCCCAATGAAAAAAGAACAGAATGAGATTAAAAAAGCCGAAGTACGTGCTGAGTTGCTTAGACTGATGGCGGAAGCGGTATACCTTGGGTTCACCGCAGCTGAGATTAGTTCATTGTATGAGCAAGTGGAGAAGCAGAGAGAAGGAGGGAAAAGTGATGATTGAGATTCGAGGCGTCAGTAAGTTATTTCAAGGGGAGAAGGCAGTAGACGATATCTCTTTAACAGTACGTAAAGGGACGATTTATGGGCTGCTCGGCTCTAATGGCGCGGGTAAAACTACGCTGCTGAAAACCTTGGCAGGCATTTACTCTCCAGATAAGGGAACCGTGAAGGTGGAGGGTGAAGCGGTATTCGAACACCCGACGACTAAGCAACGGGTTATTTTTATGCCGGATTCTCCTTACTTTTTCCCGCAATCCACCATGCTGCAAATGGCAGCCTTCTATCGCTCGATCTATCCGAGCTGGAATCAGAAGCGTTTTGATGATTTGGGGACCGTCTTTCAGCTCGATAAGAAGCGTAAGCTTAGTCGTTTCTCCAAAGGGATGCAGCGGCAAGCGTCATTCTGGTTATGTTTAAGCTGTATGCCAGATGTGCTTATTATGGATGAGCCGATTGACGGGTTAGATCCGGTAATGCGACGCCAGATCAAAAACCTGCTATTTCAGGAGGTTGCTGAACGCGAGCTGACGGTAATCATTTCTTCACATAATCTTCGTGAGATCGAAGATCTGTGTGATCATGTTGGGATTATGCATGGTGGGAAGATGCTGATTGAGAAGGACCTGGATGATCTTAAGGCGGATACACATAAGATTCAAGTGGCCTTCCGAGATGAACGGCATGAAATTCCGTTAGCAGCGAAGCTGCAAATATTACATCAAGAACGCCGGGGGAGCGTGAACCTCTACATAGTAAAAGGGGATCGTGAGCGAATTAAAGCGGCTTTTCAAGTGTACGAGCCATACGTATTCGATTTGCTTCCATTAACGCTAGAAGAGATCTTTATTTATGAAATGGGGGATGTCGGATATGACGCGCAGCCGATACTACTTTAATAGCAGTATTATTCGCCAGAACTTCCGCCAGCATGGCTGGATAGGGATTATATATGCACTTGGCCTAATGTTCGCACTTCCATTGCAGCTGTTCATGAGTATCGATCCAAATGCAAAACCGCAGGAAATCGATCATTTATTCCGCATCTCTGGTAATGTGCAAGCATTGTTTATTATTACGATCCCTGTTGCTGCTGGACTCTTTTTATTCCGATACCTTCAGGCAAAATCTCCATCAGATCTATGGCATAGCCTGCCTTTACGCAGAGAGCATTTATTTACGGCTCATCTGACAAGTGGACTTACCTTACTGTTGGTGCCGGTTTGGTTAACTGCAGGGGTGGTTGCGGTTGTTAAGCGATGGAGTGGTAATTTTTATATTTTTCAGGGCGCAGATATTTGGCAATGGTGCATCACTGTTAGTATTCTAACTTTGTTCCTCTTCTGCTTTAGTGTTTTTGTGGGAATATGCACGGGCCAATCTATTCTTCAGGGAATTATCATTTATATTTTGCTTATTCTTCCTGTTGTACTGATTTCATTAATCAATAGCCATTTAGTCATGTATCTTTATGGTTATGCAAATGCAAATGCAAATGTAAACTTCCGAGATTCTAGTTTGCAGATGTGGTCTCCGTTTGTTCATATCGTGTATTATTTTACCGGCAAACCATTCACCAATACAGAATTATGGATTTATGGGGTATTGGCACTTCTATTTATTGGGTTGTCCTATCTATTATACCGTAAACGTAGTACGGAAAAAGCGGGTCAGGCTATTGCTTTTGGATATTTCAACCCGCTGTTTAAAGCAGGGTTTATGTTATGTACTATGCTTATTTCCGGGAATTATTTTGCACAAATGAAGCAACAGCAAATGGGCTGGGTAATTAGTGGATATGCCATTGGAGCCATTATCGGCTATGTTGCTGCGGAAATGATTATTCGGAAAACATGGCAGATTATGACGCGTAAAGTGTTAGCAGAGTTTGCGGTTTATGCAGTAATGCTGGGGTTACTTCTGTATATCCCGATATCAAGTGTTACCGGGTATGAAGCTAGAGTACCATCCGGTGATAAGATTAGTGGTGTGTATATGGGATCTAACTACCGTTGGTATACCCCCACGGATGATTTGTACACTACTACACCCTATATGGGGCAGGACCCTTTTTCCGATGATAAAGATTATATAGAAGCTGTCCGTAAACTTCATCAAACGGTAATTGCGGTACGTCCAGATCATACCTCACAACAATACGCTTATGAATATTTTACCATCGCCTATCAATTGGAGAACGGTCACAAGCTAGTGAGGGAATACTGGATCCCTAATAAGGGGTTTGAATCAGAGCTCAAGGCGGTTAAGGATACCGAAGCTTACAAGTATGAAAAGTATAATTTAGCTCTCTTAGACAAAGACCTGGATTATATGTGGGTTACTAACAGGAATAAAAAAGTAGCCATCTCTGATCCTCAGGAAATTTCAGAGCTAAAGGAGATTATCAAACGCGAAATTTCGAATATGTCCTACGAAGTACAGATAGATAAGGACGGAAAACCTGATGTGGCTAATATCCAAGTAGAGGTAAAGGTAAAAGAGAACAGTAATCAAATTTCTACAGATTATGGTTATTATTTTCCGTGGAAGTCTTCTTTCCATGAGCTTGAAAAGTGGATGAACGAAAAAGGCTATGCCGATAAAATACGAATAACAGCTGAAGATATCCAATCGGCAGAGATTGTAAAAGACGACTTTATGGATAAGCAAACACCTAAGAATCCTACGAGTCCTGAACAAAGAGTAGTGCTTGCACGTGAAAAGAATCGTACAGTTGTTATGAAGGATAAGGCACTATTAACGGATATTTTAGATCATCGTTTCAATTATGGAGTCGAGAATGGCAACTACATTGTGAAGCTGCTGTATAAGGAGGGTTATAGTGATTTCGTTATGTTAAAAGCGTCCGATATGACGGCTGAATTGAAGGTATTGCTGAAATAAGCTAAGAATAAGGTAAGTAAAAGATTACAGAAAAAGACTACTGGTTGACAGAAACTGGATAGTTGGATTATGCTTTTGGAGATAGGTTAAGGATGAAATGGTACTGAATAAAATATAATTTGACTTGGGGGTAAGGACAGATGAATAACAATATGAATAATCAGCCATCGTATAATGCTTATCCATATTTGCGTCCATCTGTTACCTTGGCTTACAGGTCAGCCTTAGAATCAGTGTATTCATTTCCGGTGAATCAACAACGCTATATTAACCGGTAAGGAGTTCTGTATTTAGGTGAAGCCCGGCCATGGACGATGGAGTCCATGGTCTTTTTTGCATATTTAGAAGGTTTAAGGGAGGGGTTAATATGTCGGAAATACATCAATCGATCATTCAGCAGCTTCGGACCATTGAATCTGAAGAACAAGTCCGCATTTTGTATGCGTGTGAATCGGGGAGCAGGGCTTGGGGATTTCCATCCAAAGATAGTGATTATGATGTTAGATTCCTATACATACGGAGACCTGAGGCGTATTTATCTATTTTTGAGCACAGGGATGTAATAGAACGGCCGATCAGTGACATGCTTGATATTAACGGTTGGGACTTGAAGAAGGGGCTTAATCTATTTCGGAAATCTAATCCGCCTCTGCTGGAATGGTTAGAATCACCGATTCGCTATGAAGAAAAATACGCTGTAGCCGAAAGTATCCGTGAACTCTCGCCACAAAGCTTTTCGCCAAAATCATGCATTTACCACTATTTGAACATGGCGCGAGGAAATTACCGGGATTATCTGCAAGGCAGTGAGGTTAAAATCAAGAAATATTTTTACGTATTAAGACCACTCTTAGCATGCGCTTGGATTGAAAAATACAACGAAGTGCCGCCGCTCGATTTTAATGTGCTTGTACAGGATTTGATTCCACAAGGTTCAGAATTACAGGAAGCTGTGCAGAACCTGTTATCTCGTAAAATGTCCGGTGATGAACTAAATCTGGAGCCGCGCTTGGATGTTATCAATATTTATTTGGAGGAGCGAATTGCTCATTACGAGGCGGTTGCTTCTGCTTTTGAACAGAGTGTTGGTGTTATGGATGAAGCGTTAGATGTCTTGTTCCGATCAGCACTGATAGAGGTCTGGGGAGATACGGGGCAATGGAATTGGTAAGTTCGCAATTCAATAATTGTTAATTAAGGAGAGATAAAGCTTATGCATTTGATTATCAAGGCGACGGGGTCAGGAGCAGGGATGTTGTCCCATCTGCTGGCTAAAAACCCACATAATTTATATGACAGGAGCGATAAAGAAGCTAGAGTGCGTATAGTATTCACTGCAGCTTCCGACGAAGAGACAGAGGCCGTTATCTATGTCACACCAGATCCAATAGCTCTAGTTAAAGGAAATACAGCTCATAATGACATCACACAATATATTAACGATCGGGAGTTTGTTACGAGCAGCCGGTTCTGCTCTTATATCCGTCCAGCGCTAGGTACAGCTCTTAATGGAAAGCCTAAGGAAGTATTTTTGCCTTGGGTAGATCACAAATTTCAATTGGAGCTGTCCTTTGGCCCAGTAGCATCGAACCTGCCTGATCACACGATTGAGGAACTGTTTCATGTACTTGGCTACGAGCTTGAGCTTGAAAGAGGAGATGCAGTGTATTCTTTTGATTTAAAAAGCCGCAGTTCTGCACGATACATTAGGCTGCGGGGAGAACAGACGCTGCAAAGGGCCCTTCGTCAACTGTTCATTCTGATTCCGGCATTAGATGATGATAAGCATTATTTTATCAGTGATGATGAGATTGAAAAAATCAGGCGTTATGGCGAAGGCTGGTTGGATAGTCATCCGTTGCGTGCGTTAATTCTCAAGCGGTCACTACGATTTGCTAATCTTATTAAGCAATTTGATGGTGAGGAATCCACCCCTTCTTCTGAAAAAGTGGCTGTTACTCCTGCTGAGCTTTCAGCTGAGCCTAAAATTAGATTAAATGATCTGCGGTATGCGGCGATTGCAGAAACAGTAGAAGGGTTGGCTTTCAAGAGTAGTATTGTTGATTTTGGTTCCGGCGAAGGGAAACTTTCGGCAAGGCTCGGAAGTGTGCCGGGCGTTAAGCAGATCTGGGCGGTTGAGCCTTCCGCAAACGCACAGCTACGCGCAATAGACCGCTTCTCGAAGCTTGAAGACCGAGAAGGAGTTACCGTGCCGACGCCTGTTACAGGTTCTTTGTTCTACTTCGATGAATCGCTGCGGAACAAGGATATTATGATTCTATGTGAGGTTATTGAGCATATCGACGAATATAGGCTGGCTCGAGTGATGGAGACTATTCTGGCGGAATATAGTCCTAAGGTATTGATCCTGACTACACCGAACAAGGAGTATAACGAGGTGTATGAGATGGAAGCGGAAGAAATGCGGCATAGTGATCACCGTTTTGAATGGGGACGAGCAGAGTTTTCCGAGTGGTGTATGCGCTGGACGAGCTCCTTTGATTATTCGGTTGATTTTAAAGGAATTGGCGAGGGTTCTGACGCTTTTGGATACCCGACGCAGATGGCGATATTTACGAAGGAGGGAGCATTGTAATGACTACAGAAGAGCAAAAAGAAAAGCAGCGAACCATTCTTTTTCCGCATGCAGGAATTATTGTATTGGTGGGTCCCTCCAATAGCGGCAAAAGCACTTTACTGCGTAGATTAGTAGATGAAGGCACGTTGTTGCAGACAGAAATCGTCTCATCGGATGATTTCCGTAGCATGCTTGGCGACACTGATTTTATGGATTGGAAGAATCGCCCCCGCGAAGAAGCAGATATTATTTTTAATGATTATCAGTTGCTCTCAAGTCTAGCCTTTGAAGCAATGAATTCAGTCATTGCCATGCGCTGCCGACTTGGAAAACTGACGGTGGTGGATGCTACACATCTGCAAGAGGAATACCGTAAGCAATATTTAGATTTAGCAGATAAGTATAATGTTCCATGTATGGCTTGGGTGCTCGATGTTCCAGAGGAAACGCTGCTGGAGCGGGATGTACAGCGTGAGCATCCACGAGGACGCCAGCGGGTCAAGCAACAATATGGACAGTTCAAGCGTTCGCTACGGAGTGTTAAGGACGAGGGCTTTGCCTCAACTTATTTTTTGAAAAATACGGAGTCAGTACTTTTTGAACGTAAGCAGAACCCGCTTTGGGTTGAAATCGATAAAGGACTTGATTTAATCGGCGACATTCATGGTTGTTATGAAGAGATGATCGAGCTACTCGAAAGATTGGAATATAAGGAAGACGAGCAAGGGTTGTACAGACACCCCGAGGGTAGGCAGTTAATTTCTTTGGGGGATGTGATGAGCCGGGGTCCGGAATCGCTGAAGACGATGAGGTTTTGGAAAAAGCATGTAGATGCTGGAATCGCCCGCATGATCGACAGCAACCATGGCTGGAAAATCGCCCGCTACCTGGATGGCCGCAAAGTTACATTAAGCCACGGAGACGAGAATATCGCCGCCGAGCTGGAGGCATTTGCGCTAGAAGCAGGCGATGAGGAAGCAAAAAGGCTTAGGGATGAGCTTAAACAGTTTCTGTTGTCCGCGCCTAGCCACTTGTTGTTTGGCCGCAATGGCGTGCGGCGGGTCGTAGTTACCCATGCCGGCATTCGCGATGAATTTATCGGCAAGCAGTCCAAACGGATTCAGGACTTCTGCCGATATGGGGACACTGATGGAATGGATGGCAAGGGTGCACCTGTAAGGAAAGAATGGTATGTCGAACACGAATCTGGAGAGATTATCGTCTGGGGGCATGATCCTAGACCTTTTCCAACCGTGGTGAAAAATACAGTGAACATCGACCAAGGCGCTGTATTTGGCGGATCTTTAACTGCGTACCGTTACCCTGAAGGGAAATTCGTTAGTGTTAAAGCAAAACGCGATTATGCAGGTGATCCCGACAGTCCGTTAATTCGTTGGGAGCGGGGAAGATTCTCACCACCTAACCTGCGCAAATTCGTGGAGGGCTACTCAGTCCAGTCTGACCTTTACGGTGAGATAACGGTGCGCGGAGAGTTCGTTAAAGCGGCTATAGACACGGTCTCCCACTTTACGGTTCCACTAGAGGAACTGGTATATATTCCACCGACCATGAGTCCGCCGCCTTCAGTGTCTATAGATGAGAACTATCTGGAGCATCCGCGTGAAGCTTTTGCTTATTTCCGTGCACAAGGTGTGAAGACAATGATCGCGGAGAAAAAGCATATGGGCAGCCGGGCCATCCTATTGTTATTCCGGGATGAAGAGGCGGCATTATCGTATGTGGGCAGGCCGTCGTTAGGCACGATTTATACACGTACAGGCCGAGCTTTTTTTGACAGGGATACTGAATCTGAAGTGTTACGTAGGCTGAACGCGGATCTCGTGCAGGCGAATTATTTTGCGAAAAATAACACGGATTTGCTGCTCCTAGATGCGGAGATCGTACCGTGGAACTTGAAAGCGCGTGAGCTGATTTCCTCCCAATATGCACATGTGGCTGAAGCTGCACTGTTAGATCGGGAGCATCTTTTGGAGAAGCTGCGTGAGGCTGAAAGATCAGGGCGAGATGTTACCTCGTGGATACAGGAAATGGAGGAGAAGCTCCAGAATGCTCATCTTTTTAAGGAAGCTTTCCAAAAGTATTGCTGGGACGTAAGTGGATTAGAGGGGATTAAGATTGCTCCCTTCCACACGCTTGCGCATAGCGGACAAACTTTCTTTGAGCACAGCCATCTTTGGCATATGGAGCATAATCGTAAACTAGCGGAGTTGTCACCTTTATTTATGGAGACTGAATACCGTACGGTTTGTAATGAAGCGGACGAGGAACAGATAATCCGTTGGTGGGAAGAGTTGACGGAGGATGGGCATGAAGGGATTGTTATCAAACCGGAAACATTTATAACACGTAATGGAGATAAACTGGTTCAGCCTGCACTCAAGGTGAGAGGGCGTAAATATCTGCATATTATCTATGGAATAGATTATTTACAGCCGGACAATCTTGTACGCCTCAAGCAGCGCAAAACAAGCAAAAAAGAGCGAAATGCCTTAATGGAATGTGCGCTTAGCCGGGAATCGGTGGAACGTTTTATTCGTAAAGAGCCGATAGAACGCGTACATGAATGTGTGCTTGCTGCGCTGTCTTTGGAGTCTGATCCTGTAGATCCACGGCTGTAGAGAATAGAATAGAAATGAGTTATGAATTGAGGTAGAAATATAATGTTAAGCAATGCTACAGAAGTGTCGTTAAGCAAATTTATGACTAAATTGCTCCGGCATACTCCAGAGCAGTGTGGCCTTATTTTGGACCCTGAGGATGGTTCCTGTACGTTGGACGATTTGTTGTCCGTGCTTGTGAAAGCTCCTAGATGGTCTGAGGTGACTGTGGGAGATATTCAGCAAGTGGTTGCCAGCTGCGAGAAGCAACGATTTGAAATCAATGGAGATCGAATCAAAGCTCGGTACGGGCATAGTCATACCAAAATAACCTATGATCCGGGAACTCCGCCATCTACGCTTTATCACGGAACTCATACTGGCGTTCTCTCAGTTATTTTGGAAGAGGGACTCCAATCAATGGGACGCCAATATGTTCATTTATCCGAAGGGACACATTTTGCCAGTCTGGCCGGAAGCCGCAGAGGGAAATTGATTTTACTGACTGTTGATACGATTAGCGCTGGTCAAATGGGTGTAACTTTTTATTGTGCGGGTAATGAGGTATGGCTGGCGGACCCAATTCCGGCTTCCTGTCTTAATGTGTATACCCCATTGTAGAATTAGAACAACGTTTGGTTAGGAGGCATACTCACATGGATGGAATTTCAGATCACCTAGATCACGGATTACAGATTGTATTTATTGGTTTTAACCCGAGTATTCGTTCAGGTGAAGTGGGGCACCATTACGCGAATCCACGAAATAATTTCTGGAGAATCTTGCACAATTCAGGACTTACTCCTCGGCTATACGACGCGTCTGAGGACGGGGACCTACTTAAGCTGGGTTATGGGTTTACGAATATTGTTTCCAGGCCTACACGCGGAATCGACGATATTACCCGTGAGGAATATAATGAGGGCCGCGAATTGCTTCGCTCCAAGCTGGGATTGTATCGCCCACAGGTCGCCTGTTTTGTAGGAAAAGGTGTATATACAGAGTTTAGCCGTAGGACTAAAGCAAACTGGGGATTTCAAGGGGATGTACCTCCGAAGGTAGACGGTGTACGTGAATTTGTAGCTCCCTCTTCCAGTGGATTAGTGAGGATGCCTATGGAGGAAATCATAGGAATTTACCGTAGGTTAGCTGAGTTTACGCAAGAAAGCGACAGATGAGATGATGTGTTTGGCTGCAGAGGTAGGGCCTTAAAGACGTATAAACTTCAAACAATAAACGAGCAAGTTTCCAGATTGGAAACTTGCTCGTTTTTATTACTTCAATGGACTAGCCGATGCGATTGTTCTTGTACGATACTAATCCGCAAATAATGCATCAAGTCTCGATCAACAACAGAATGATAGAGGATAACGATAGACAAACGCTGATCAAGCATAACACGGCAACGACTTGCTTCTGGCTCAAACCTGCACGAAGCAGGCGGTAATGAGCCTGGGTAGCGTCGGCCTGATAAATGGACTTGCCTTGGATAAAGCGTTTGACGACGACAAAAATATTGTCGAAGATCGGAACGCCCAGCGCCAGAATCGGGATGAACAGCGACAGGGCCGTAGCTTGCTTAAACGCACCGTCGAGTGCGATTACCGCAAGGATGAAACCTAGAAAGGTAGCCCCGGCGTCGCCCATAAAGATTTTGGCAGGCGGTTTGTTATAGCGTAGATAAGCAATGGTGACACCGACGAGCGCAATCGCCATAATCGCAGAAGAGGATTGCCCCTTAGTTAATGCGACAATAAATAGTGTTATGGCCGAAATAGCAGTTAAGGCACCAGCCAAACCATCCATACCATCCGAGAAATTAATGACAGTGGTTACGCCGAAGATCCAGATAATCGTCAATAGAAACTGTAATACAACGGGTAGAACGATATAATCCCCTGAGAAGGGGTTATAGAAGCCTGTAAATGCGTTGCCGGAAAGATAAACAAGAACAGCCGCACTAACCTGCACAATCATTTTGGGCAGTGCCGGGAAATCCTTACCTTTTGTTTTGTACCAATCATCTATGGTGCCAATGGTCAGCAGCAGTACGCCCCCTGCAAACAGCGCGACGGTTTCCATGGAGAATTCACGGGCAAATACCAGATAGGTAATGAAGAATCCAATGAATATGGCGTAACTGGCCGTAAGCGGTATAGGCTCTCTATGAATTTTACGCTCAACGTCCTGACGAGGCTTGTCCACAAAATCGAGTCGGAAAGCTAGTCTGCCGAGCGGCGGAATTAGAAAGTAGACGATAGAAAAAGACATTAGAAACGATAAAACGTATAATATGACGCTCACCACCGTTTTCTTTTTAAAATAACACAATTCGCTTAAAACTACCTTAAAAAAGTAAATTTTTGTCGTCTGACTGATAAGTTGACTTGATTGTATCACTGTAGTACCTTTTTGAGAAAAGAGTTTTGGGGGATATTTATGAAATACGACGTTATTTTATTCGATGCTGACGATACACTGTTTGATTACGGAATGGCAGAAAGTCACGCGTTATCTAACGCATTTCTACATGTTGGGATGCCCACAGGTGCTGAGGATTATGCTGCCAGTTATCAGGAAATTAATCATGCGCTGTGGCGGGATTTGGAGCAGGGGAAGATTAGTTCTGCGGCATTACGCGTGGAACGGTTTAATCGGTTATTCGCTGCGAATGCGCTGGAGCTAGATCCTGAGGCGTTTAGTGAAGCATATCTACGTTTCTTAGGCGAGGGAACCTTTCTGATCCAGGGAGCGATCGAGCTGTGCGAGGAGCTTGCCGGCTGTCGATTAGCGATCATTACGAACGGAATTAAAGAAGTGCAAACTTCCAGAATCCAAGGATCACCGCTTAGTGAAACATTTGAGCAGATCATTATTTCAGAGGAGGCTGGTTGTCAGAAGCCGGAGACAGGGATTTTTGATTATGCTTTTGCCAAATTGGGGATTTCGGATAAGGAAAAAGTACTGATTGTAGGGGACTCCTTAACCTCTGATATTCAAGGCGGAATCAATTATGGGATCGATACTTGCTGGTTTAACCCGCTCGGTAAAGAGAATACGTCGGGTGTTCAACCGAAATACGAAATTCGAGTTCTGTCTGAGCTCTTAGACATTGTAGGCAAGACAACGGATCTTCAATAAAAAATAAGGTGTGAGCGCTTCAGCGACTCACACCTTTTATTAAGTGAGCTGAAGAATCTTATTGCCGAGTATCCAGCGGCTTCAGATAAGCTTCGATTTGCTGGCGTTTCGATTCCATAAATGGTGGCAGTGCAAGAGATTCGCCCAAACTTTCCATTGGCTCATCTGTTGCAAAGCCTGGTCCGTCTGTAGCTAGCTCAAAAAGAATGCCGTTAGGCTCACGGAAATAAAGGGAGCGGAAGTAGAAACGATCCACGAATCCGGAGTTAGGAAGCTGAGCTGTGCGTATATGCTCGACCCATTGCTTCAATTCCTCCTCGTTATCCACGCGGAATGCGACATGGTGCACACCACCTCGTCCTAAATGTTCCTGCTCTAGATCATTACGTTCCTCTAGGTGAACCTCTGCACCTGATCCGCCTTCTCCAGTCTCAAATACAATCACATCTGGCTGGCCCGCAATGGTTGAAGGATAAGTGCCTTTGCGGCGGAAGCCAAGCAATTGCTCCAGTACAACCGCCGTATGTTCTGCACTTTCTACTGTAAGATGTGCGGGACCTAGACCAACAATCCCATATTCAGCAGGTACCGGGCTTTTAGCCCAAGGGATGCCACCGGCAACACCATTATCATTTTCGTCGGATACTAGAATGAAACGTTGCCCTTCGTGATCACGGAAGGCTAAAGCCTGGCGGCCACCGATTGTTTGAATCGTTTCATGCTCTACGTTAAGCTCGGTGAAACGCTGCTCCCAATAGGTAAGTGCAGCATCATTTGGCACTCGAAGGGAGAGCGCGGAGATGCTGTTATTGCCTGCACGGTTGCGGCCCGCCATCGGGAGTTCGAAGAAAGTTAATTCGGTTCCGGGATTACCCTTCTCATCACCATAGAATAAATGATACACTGAAATATCATCCTGGTTTACTGTCTTTTTAATGAGACGCAGTCCAAGTACTTCGGTATAGAACCTAAAGTTTTCTTGCGCTTTACCTGTAATTGCGGATACGTGATGTAGTCCTTTTAATGTTAATGTCATGTGTAATTACCTCCGTGTTAATGCTAAATGTGAGTAAGTTATATTGTGATCTTTAAAAGATTTAGTGAGTATTATTAAGTTGCTATAATTTTAATAGTAAAATACGATTTTTGCAAGTAGATGTTTATGCATCATAAAATCCAGTTCATACATAAGGAGAGCGTACAATGCACACAACAACTAGCTTGATGAAACAATTGCAGGAGCTAAAGCTTGATCCATACGGGACTATTCTGGTCCATTCCTCTTTAAAAAGCATTGGGGAAGTAGATGGAGGCGCGAACACAGTACTGGATGTACTCAGTGAATATATGAAGGACGGACTGCTCGTATTGCCAACTCATACATGGGCTTATATTAATGCAGACAATCCAAGGTTCTCTGTTCAAGATTCCCCATCTTGTGTAGGGATATTACCGGAGTTATTCCGTAAACGTCCAGGTGTTGTTCGCTCTTGGCACCCGACGCATTCTGTGGCGGCTTTAGGTGCAGATGCTGAGGAGTTCACTACGGGGGATGAACGCTGGGATACGCCGTGCGCCCGTGGTTCAGCATGGGGCAAGCTACTTGATCGAAAAGCGGAAATTGTACTGCTGGGAGTCGATCTTCGGCGGAATACGTTCATCCATGGCATTGAAGAGTGGGTCGATATTCCAGGCAGAATGACGGATACCCATGAGGAGCTATATACGGTGACGCCGGGAGGAGATGAAATCATGGTGCCTTCTCGCAGACATTGTGGCCTCTCTTGGTCGGAGCATTTTTGGAAGGTGGAGCGTGAGCTTGAAGAGGGCGGTGCCATGCGCAAGGGTAACTTTGGAGACGCGTTAGTCAGGATATGTGGAACGGTAGAAACGACGGATATTCTAAGCCAGATGCTGACAGAGAATCCGGACCTTTTCTCGGATAATGAGCCACTGCATGGGGAGGACAAGCCGGTACCACTTCCAAAGACTAGGGCGTGAACAACTTAGAAGAGGCTAATTGAATGCCGATAAAGCATTTTTCAAACCACACAATCTGGAAGCCGCTATCAATGTATGGTATATTAATCTCACTAAAACATAGTAAGGAGATTGGAAATGGAAAAAACTTTGGTTTTTGGACACAAAAATCCGGATACGGATACCATTTGTTCTGCAATTGCTTATGCTGCACTCAAAAAGGAATTGGGCTGGGATGCTGAGGCCGTTCGTCTGGGCGAGGTTAGTGGTGAAACGCAATTTGCGCTTGATCATTTCGGAGTCGCTGCTCCTCGTCTGGTAGAGAACGTAGCTGGTGAAGCAAATCAGGTTATTCTTGTTGACCATAACGAACGCCAACAAAGTGCGAATGACATTGATCAAGTGCGCGTGGTTGAAGTTATCGACCATCACCGGATCGCAAACTTTGAGACTGCACATCCGTTATACTATCGTGCTGAGCCAGTAGGCTGTACAGCTACTATTCTTAACAAGTTGTATAAAGAAAACGGAGTTGCTATTCCTAAAGAAATCGCCGGATTGATGCTGTCTGCGATCATTTCTGATTCCTTGCTGTTTAAATCACCAACTTGCACTGCGGAAGATGTAGCTGCAGCACGTGAGCTTGCTGAAATCGCTGGTGTAGATGCTGAAAGCTACGGTCTCGACATGCTGAAAGCTGGAGCTGATCTTAGCGACAAGAGTATCGCTCAACTGATTTCCTTGGATGCAAAGGAATTCAAAATGGGTGAATACAAAGTTGAAATCGCTCAAGTGAACGCGGTGGATGTTAATGATGTTCTCTCCAAACAAGCTGAACTGGAAACTGCACTTACTTCCATTATTGCTGAAAAAGAATTGGATCTGTTTTTGTTTGTAGTTACAGATATCCTCAATAACGATTCTGTGGGTCTGGCTCTGGGTCGTGTTGCAGGTGCAGTAGAAACGGCGTACAATGTTAAGCTTGATGACAATAAAGCACTTCTCAGAGGTGTAGTATCCCGTAAATCGCAAATCGTTCCTGTTCTTACAGAAACAATTGCTAAGCTGTAACGCATTTTGACAATTGCACTCTGTTCGGTGCAGTAGCATTCATATAAGAGCCACGTCATCCATTGAAAGTTATAAGGGTGACGTGGTTCTTTTTGTTTTACGGCACATTCTGCTACAATACTTTGAGAGGTAAGAGTAACAACCAACATCTGGAATATAACAAAGAGATAGGGGATATTAAGAATGGAATTGTTTGCAACACTCGAGCAGGACGATTACGAGGAACTGTTATTTTGTCAGGATAAAGCATCAGGATTAAAGGCAATCATCGCCATTCATGATACTACATTAGGGCCGGCGCTGGGTGGAACACGGATGTGGACCTATGCTACAGAAGAGGAAGCGATTGTTGACGCGCTTCGATTAGCGAAAGGGATGACGTACAAAAATGCAGTATCCGGCCTAAATTTAGGCGGTGGGAAAACAGTAATTATAGGGGATCCCAAGAAGGATAAGAATGAAGCGATGTTCCGTGCTTTTGGAAGATACATACAGGGCTTGAATGGACGTTACATAACAGCCGAGGATGTTGGCACTACAGAAGAAGATATGAACATTATTTATCAGGAGACAGATTATGTTACAGGTACATCTCCTACTTATGGTTCATCGGGCAATCCGTCACCAGCGACGGCTTACGGCGTATACCAAGGGATGAAGGCAGCGGCCAAAGCAGCGTTTGGCAGTGATTCGCTCGAAGGAAAGACTGTAGCCGTTCAAGGCGTTGGGAATGTGGCTTTTTCGCTGTGTAAGCATCTTCATGAAGAGGGCGCTCAGCTTATCGTAACCGATATTCATAAAGAAGCTGTGGGGCGTGCAGTAGAGGCTTACGGCGCCAAAGCAGTCGATCCCGCAGATATTATCAGTACAGACTGTGATATCTATGCTCCATGCGCACTCGGAGCAACGATCAATGATGAGTCCCTCCGGGTAATTAAGGCGAAGGTGATCGCAGGCGCAGCCAACAATCAGTTAAAAGAGGCCTATCATGGCGATACTCTGCACGAAATGGGCATTGTGTATGCTCCTGATTATGTGATTAATGCTGGTGGCGTTATTAATATTGCGGATGAACTGAATGGTTATAATAAGGAACGTGCATTTAAGCAGGTTTCAAAAATTTACGATAACATCACCCGCGTGCTGGAAATCTCACGTCTAAATGGAATTCCTACTTCTGTTGCGGCAAATCAGCTTGCAGAGGAGCGGATTTCCTTATTAAGAAATACTCGTAGTACTTTCTTGCGTAACGGTCAACATGCTCTTAGCAGAAGATCACTACGGGGATAAGGTGCATAGGTACTTAAATTAGTCTTTCACAAGCAAAAACGCCGTTGGTGTCCTTAAAGGACGTCAACGGCGTTTTTGCTTGTTATTGTACCTTTTGTGGTTCTGGGTAAGTGACACCCAGTGTGTCGACGGTTACTTTCTTCATCACTGGTGGCTCTTCTGGACGATCTGAACTGTCTGTTTTCAAGCCAACAATGGATTTAACCACGTCCATGCCTTCGGTAACTTTACCAAAAGCGGCATAGCTTCCATCTAGACTAGGATAAGCTGCATCCATAATAAAGAACTGGGAACCGGCAGAATCTGGAGCCTGCGATCTTGCCATGGACAGAACACCTTCCGTATGCAACAGGTTATTAGTAAACCCGTTTCCGGAGAATTCTCCAGCGATGCTATATCCTGGACCACCCATACCGGTACCATCAGGGTCGCCGCCCTGAATCATGAAGTCAGGCATCACTCTATGGAATATGGTGCCGTCATAAAATCCTTTTTGAATCAGTGAGATGAAGTTGTTCACAGTGTTAGGGGCAACTTCAGGATAAAGCTCGGCTTTGATGATGCCTCCGTTATCCATCTCAATAGTCACAATGGGGTGGCTTGCTGTAGCTGAAGGGAGTCCTTCGTTAGCGCCAGCATTTGTCTCGCTGCTTGCGTTATTTCCTGCTGCCCCACTGCTGCTTCCATTATTACTGCTGGCATTGTTATTGGTAGGCTTATTACCGCAACCTGCTGCAATAACCATCACCAGGCATAACATGACCATTAGGATAGCAGATCTTGCTCGTGTAGACTTCACTAATCAATCTCTCCTTTTTCTTGAATAATCTCGTAGGTACTTCTCATAATAACCTCTTTGTCCCTTTACATGCAAAGGTCAGTTGTGACATATGGGATTGGCACATTATCAAAAGAGGTTTACAATAATAGGAATGTTTCCGCGAGAACATCAAGAAAGGATGTGTAGATCATGCGCTTTTCATGGAAACGGAACTTGATCGTGCTTTGGGTGGGTGTCTTTTTTTGTAGTACGGCGTATTCGATCTCTATTCCGTTCCTCTCTATTTTTTTGAGTGACGAGCTTGGGGTTACGAATCATTTGGAAATTTGGTCTGGGGTTAGCTTTGGCATAACCTTTCTAGCCAGCGCTTTAATTTCTCCCTACTGGGGTTCCCTCGCCGACAAATATGGTCGGAAGCCGATGCTTATTCGCTCGGGCTTCAGTTTGGCAGCCTTATATCTGATTAATTATTTCGTGCATGATCCTTACGTCTTTCTGATCGTGCGCGTACTACAAGGATTGCTTGCTGGATTTGTTCCGGCTGCGATAGCCATGGTGGCTACGAACACACCTGAGGATAAGACTGGTTATGCGCTGAGTATTATGTCTACAGCCGGAGCAACGGGCAGTATCATTGGTCCATTGATCGGCGGTGTAGTGAGCTTTTACACAAGCAATCGGGTTGCTTTTTTATTCTCAGCAGGTATTGTACTCGTTTCGGCACTTATTGCTACTTTTTTTGCTAAAGAAGAGAATTTTGACCGATCTGCTCCGAGGTCTCATGTAAGTGATGATATCAAGGAAGCGCGAAGCAATCGCGCATTTGTGACTTTGCTATCGCTGGCGGGGATAAGCACCTTTTCTGTTATGATTCTGGAGCCGCTTATTCCGATACATCTGCTAGACATGGGAATCGCCAAAAGCAGCGCCTCGCTAAGCTCAGGAATTGTATTCTCCGCTGTGGGTATTGCTACTGTGCTAATGGCTCCGCAGTGGGGGAGAATCGGAAGCCGGAAGGGCTTCGGGATGATCTTGTTCATTGGATTAATCGGTGGAGGTATCGGTAATATTCTGCAATTCTTCGTTACAGGGTATGTGGAATTCGCCGTTCTTCGTTTTGCCTACGGCTTGTTCTATGCAGGTGTGCTTCCATCTGTAAATGCAATGATTGTACAAGTGATTGAGCCCGGGTTTCGCGGACGTGCTTTTGGTCTCAACCAAGCGGCATCTCAACTCGCGACAATGGCCGGGCCTATTATAGGCGGCTTACTTGGGGCTTTTATCCAGATCCGCTGGGTGTTTGTGATCAATGGGGTGATGCTGCTTGTAGCAGCGGTATTGGTTAAGACCCGTAAGCTGGATTCCCAAATTGCAGCAGCGCGTTCAGTAGAATAACCGGCAGCTCAAGAGTAACCCTTACTGAGGAAAGTGCTCATATTGAAAAACAAATAAAGCCGCCGGATCCTAGCCCGGCGGCTTTATATAGTCTAATCTCCCTGTGATCCGTTTAAGACGTCCGTTCCAGGCATGCCATCAACTGGTGGTGAAGCAGGGTCGATGATGGATCCTGGATACACCTCATCTGCATCAGGAATATCTTCCAATGGAGGATCCTCCTCTTCCATCTCTAGCAGCTCCTCGTCCTCAGCATTATCGCTGCTTGTTAGTCCTGCCGTTTCAGCAGCCAGGAATGCATCGGATTCCAGCAAGTCATTTCTTTCGAGTGTTTCCTCAGGTTGGTTTAAACCAATATCAGCCGCCAAATATTTATCGCCAACCAACACGGGGTCGGCATCTTCATTGACAACATCCTCTACATCAATATCAGCTTGAATATAACGCTCATATGCAAAATCGGCTTCAGTTTTATTAGGTGTATCTTCCATAGCCGTTCACTCCCTTGGTAGGTTAAGATTTGGACTTCTCATATGTATCTTTACCCGATTGCCTATGATCGAATCGTTTTATAAATAATCAGGGAATAACGCCTATAAATAACGTCTTTTTTCGAGAAAATTTACAAGAATAGGCAGGAATAGTGCGAAGGTTGTCGAAATTAAGAATCATATATGATCATTTAAACAACTAATGAATTACTGAGGTGCTACGATGAAGTTGCCAAAACCAAAGATAGCGGCTACTTTGCTATTATTTCTATTGCTAACAGCAATAGTGCCTTACGGTTCGGCGATAGTGAGTGCTGGATCATCAGACTCTGCGCTGCCAAGTTGGGAGATTAGATTTGGAAATACAGAAGCAGAGACTGTCGAAGAAGCTGTAGCAGCTTCAGATGATGAATGGATTCGCGTAACGCCTCATAATTACAAACCAGAGACGCCAAAAGGTACATCCTCAGCGTGGCTCCGGTTTTCTTTGCCGCAAATGAGCGAGAAATCCGCGTTGTTCATTAATAAGGTATATGGAAATAGCGTCAAAGCTTATGTGAATAACGCGTTAGTATATGATTCTGAGAATAAATACAATTTCAACGGCAGCAAAATTCTAATTCCTTTATCCACAGAAGATGGAGGGAAGGAACTATACATATGGACACACGGAGGAAGCAAAGATTTAGGAATAGAAGGCGAAATAAGAGTAGATCGCTACAGTGAGCTGTTGTCCATTTATGTGAAGCAGGGCTTAATGGATATCATCATTGGGATGACGTTTATCTTTATAGCTATTGTCCTGTTTATTTGTTCATTATTCTTGAGAAAAGGATTTTTTACGGCCGGATTTTTGTTGGTGTTAATTCTCTTATCCATTGGAGTCATAGTGGTTACGTATTCTTCGTTTTTGCCGATCATCCTCGGGGATTATGGGAAAATCGTGCTTGTATTCTTTGATTTAGCATTGTACACCTTGTTGCCATCCGTAACCTTTTATTTTGAGAAAATATTCGGTTCAGGGAAAAAACAAATCGTCACCCGATTCCGTAAGTTTCAATTGGTTTATTCTATATTCTGTCTTTCACTAATGGTTATTAATATCCTTCTGTCGTATCAGCTGGAAGACTTTTATAGATTCATGACTGCTGATATTCTAGGCATCATTATGATTGTGCAATTTATATTATTGGTAAGCTTAGCGTTTATTCATACTTATCGCGGCAATGGGGATGCTATTGTTTTTACTACAGGATTTACAATCTTTGCATTTATATCTCTTGTCGAATTGATCGTATACTACATATCCAGAGAATCCTATCAATTATATTGGTGGAAGTGGGGGATGATGGTTTTCGTATTATCCTTAATCGTCATTCTGGGGAGAAGGTTTACGAGAAACCATGAACAACTCGTTGAATATTCTCGTAAGCTTGAGACGTTTAATAATGATTTACAGCGTTCCGAGAAAATGGAGATTATAAGTGAATTGGCAGCTTCTGTAGCGCATGAGGTACGGAATCCTTTACAGGTAACCCGTGGTTTCCTTCAGATCCTAGGAGAACGCTCAGATTATAAGGAGAGGGAATATATGCAGATGGCTATCGCAGAACTGGATAGAGCTACGGTTATTATCTCAGACTTCCTTACCTTTGCTAAGCCAGGGCTAGAGACCATTGAGAGGCTTGATGTATCCGAGGAGTTACGGCATGTATCGGGTATTCTCGCTCCGCTTGCGAATTTGCAAGGGGGAGTCATTGAACTCAACCTGCAGTCGGAACTCTGCGTAATTGGATCATCTGCCAAATTTAAACAAGCGTTTATTAATATTATAAAAAATAGCATCGAAGCTTTGCAGGATAATGGACTTATTAGAGTTACGGCCTGGAAATCCGAAGCCCATGTAATGATTAGTGTACGTGATAATGGAGAAGGGATGAATGGTAGTGAACTGGCCCGATTGGGTGAGCCCTATTACTCTAATAAAACAAAAGGAACAGGACTTGGACTTATGGTAACCTTCCGAATAATTGAGGCGATGGAAGGGACAACGGAGTTTCATAGTGAGAAGGGGGAAGGAACGGAGATTATCATTAAATTGCCAACGGCTAGAAAAAATTAGGAGAATTTAATGATTATTCCGTTTTTTAGAAGGAAAGGGTAGCATAGTGAGCGAAGTAGTAACACACAGAATATTGTTTCTGAAACTTCCTTCTGAGGTGCCTATATGCGCTTGATGGTTAGAATACTCCACATTACAATCACCCTTTCACTCCTCCTGATAGGTTGTGGCTCTATTATTGTATCGGCAGCGAACCCAAATCCATCCCAAGAAATTACAAAGTGGCAAATGAAATGGGGGGATGAAACAGGAAATACAGGACAAGAGATTCCGTGGAGTGAAGGCCAGCAAAGCTGGATGAACGTAGATTCTAAGAAGGAACTCCCAGAGTTACCTTCAGGAGTATCCTCTTCTTGGACCCGTATTTCCTTACCCGATTTAAGTTATGTGTCTCCTTCGGTGTATATCGATACTTTATATGCTCTTCATGTGAGAGTGTATGTGGAGGATCGTTTGATCTTCGAGGAAAATCGTAAATATATCAAGGATAACTATTCTTTGCTGTTGCCTTTAAGTAAAGAAGATAACGGGAAAACACTATATATCTGGACAGAAACCATGCAAGACAGAATTGGAATTAAAAAAAGTGTAATGATCGGTGAACATAGTCAATTAATTAATGAATATATTGAGAATGGACTAAGTGATGTGATTTTGGGCTGCGCTTTTTTTCTGGTGGCTATCGTTCTATTTATAAGTGCTCTATACATAAACAGAGATTATTTCTCCAGTGTTGCTTCACTAGCAGTGGTTATAGCGGCTACCGGAATCCTTTCTATAACCTACTCCCCCTTCATCTATACCTTTTACAATAAATTGGGGCCAATTAGTAACGTTTGCCTAGACTTAGCCCTTTTTTCACTTCTCCCAGCGCTTACCTTTTTATTTGAGAAATTATTCGGTAGTGGTAAATTCAGTATCATTCGAAAATTTCGTCAATTTCAAGTGCTTTACTCTTCTTTTTGTTTGTTATGTCTTTTAATCAATCTCCTATCAAATAATCGCTATATTGAGTTCTATTATTTTATTTCTACCACCATTATAGGGGTTATCCTTATCCTCCAATTCATCCTGCTGATCGCATGTGTGGTTATGTTCTCTCTTAAAGGAAATAAAGATGCTATTGTGTTTGCCATTGGATTTGGAACCGCTGCGTTTACTGTAGTTGCAGAGCTATTATGGTATTACATCCAAAAAGGGAATTATGATTTGTTCTTGTGGAAGTGGGGGCTGGTTGCTTTCATTATTTCCTTGATCGTAATTCTGGAACGAAGATTAGCCTATAACCATCAACAGGTTGTTAATTACTCTAGAGAACTAGAGCGTTTCAACAATGAATTGGAGCGTTCGGAAAAAATGGAGATCATTAGCGAGCTTGCTGCATCGGTAGCTCATGAAGTAAGAAACCCACTACAAGTCACTCGGGGCTTTCTTCAGCTGCTTAGCGAGAAATCCGTTAACGAAGAGCAAATTTATATGTCAATGGCCCTAAGTGAACTAGATCGTGCATCCAATATTATTACAGATTTCTTAACCTTTGCTAAACCAGAATTTGAGACGATCTCTAGTCTGAATTTATATGATGAATTCAAGCATATTGAGAGTATTATGCAGCCCCTGTGTCACATCAATGGAGGGAAAATGATTCTGGATGTATCCGGCCAATTATGGGTAAAAGGAAATTCCTCGAAATTTAAGCAGGCGTTCATTAACATTATCAAGAACAGCATTGAATCATTCAGTGAAGAAGGGTTCATTTATATGTCGGTGTACGGTGAAGATAATAAAGTGATTATTCACATCAAAGATAACGGGGAAGGAATGGACCCTGATGTTCTGCACCGACTTGGAGAACCATATTTCACCAAGAAAAATAAAGGAACAGGTTTAGGATTGATGGTCACCTTCCGCATCATTGAAACTATGCAAGGTGAAGTAAGATTTACAAGCAAAAAAGGAGTAGGAACCGAATCCATTACCATACTGCCATTGGCAGAAGCTCCGGATGATTCCTACTCCCTATGAGGTTAATCCTGCTGTCTTACCAAGAACCGCGTGGTGCTGCGGTTGCTTTCAATACATCTGATGATGGACTTGGTGGGATTACAAGATAGAATTCATTTGAACCTTCTTCAACGGCTTTCAAGGTAACGCTGTCGGGAATGATTACGCCTAGCGCTTCTTGGAGAGCTGCTTTTGGATCTGCGAGTAGTCTTTGCTTAAAACTTGGATCTTCCCATGCCTTTTGAATGACTTGATTTCTAAGAACTGCTTCTGACATAATAATCACCCTTTCCAAAATGTATATATTTACCTTTAATAATATAACATAGCAATTGTGCTAAATCTATTCTTTTTATTACAAAATAATAGATTTATTGTATATTTTTTGACAAATAGTAAAACAAGCCTCCACCTTGTAAAAGCTGTTTTTCTGCTTCGATAGAATCTGAGATCTGTTGTAAGTTCGTCACCAACATGGAGTGGAATGCTAGGAGATGAGGTATATCTAAGCTGGAAGTCATTACTTTGCGATGCGTATCCTGCGCTAGCTCAGCATAGGTACGTAGTCCGTTTGCTGTAAACAGGAAGAATTCGACCTCTTTTGATGTGAGTGTGGTTGCTTTATCAGTGGATAGATAGCTTCGTGTGAGTGAGAGGAGACAATTATAGCTGCCTTCTGATAAATCTTCGTTCCAGTCTTCATAGTCGTCAAGCATTTGAAGTGTAAGTAGAACAGAGTCGATCATTTCCTCAGACTGCGGTACAAGAGAATCCTTACCAGATAGCAGAAGGGCAGCGGTACTGGATAGTTTGAGCGGACTGGCTTTATATGGGATCTTGATCCGATCATTAAGAAAATAATCACTGGTGGTTTCATTACTAACACTGTCTGCCCATTGAGCGATATAACGATTGAACGATGTCCAGAAAGAGGAGTCATTCGGAAATAAAAGTCTGTAGATATTCAAAAATTCAACATAGAGTAGGTTCGCTAAAGGTAATCTTTCGTATGTAGAGGATTCTTTGCTGTCCATCAGGTCATCCTGTATGAAAAAATATAGCATGAAGAAGACATTGCCCATCGACATTTGACGGGTAATTTCTGCTGAGAGCCCACAGCTTTTCTGAAGCCAAAAGGGCAATAGATAACATATGTAATTTTTGTGGCTTTCCGCATTGAATACGTTAAAATGTTCAAGATAGGACATGCCTTGTGAATTTAGAGGCTCAGGAAATTCGGAGATAATCTTTCTACTTTCTTGAAATACTAAGCGGAGTTCTTTTTCGTAATCATTTAGCCAATCCATTGCATCCCTCCTACAATAAAATTGCAAAAAACTGGTTCTTTCGCCCTGATTATATCCTTCTCTTTATTCCATTACAACTAAAATTTAGGAGGTTTAAGGACGAATGGAGTGTTATACTTTTGGACAAATGCTTATGACTATTCGAATGGGGCAAAAGGCTGAAACGCCAGACGGCCGCATTGTGATGCGTACCTCTGCGGGACTTATTTGGACCAATGGGATATTGAATGGAAAAACAGTAGAAATCAAAGATTATTTGTTCTCTGATCTGTGGCAAATCTATGAGGATGAGGAAAGCATGAAAGAGGGAATCGGCAGAGAAAAGCATGAAAAGCGGGAACGGGAAATGCTTGAAAATCAATATGAAGAGCTGCGCATAGCGAGCCGGAAATATTAAATTCAACGTTCGACTCGCCAATTGCAGCTAGGATGAGGAAATTACTTCGATTTCAATGCTTCGTATTGACCTCTAAGACGTAGAAGTCTCCAAATACTTTGATCTAAGCCACCGAGTCGGTTGCGCTCGGTCCACAATAGACGATATTGATGAAGTAGAACATTCAAATCATTGATTTGCTCCGTAATCAGATTAGGGTCAATCGAATCTGGCGCGGATGCCAGCTGCAGTTTAATTCTTCCAAGCTGCACAGCGTGCTTCACAAAATGGATTCCGTTACTCAGTTCCTTAAGAACAAGATCAGCATCATCACATTGAAGATCAAGCCCCGAGAGACGTGCCTCGATAGAGAGCATGTATTCTTCAAGATTGTTGAAATGCTCTTCGGTAAGTTTCTCTACAATTAACAAATTGTCGAGATTAGTACGAAGAAGCAGAGACATTTCCGTATCATTTGAACGAATAATCTCGGATTCAAGCTGATAGTAATTGCCGAGATCAAGGAGTAGTTGACCAATACCCTCGGAACGATCCGCGAAGATGAATGTATTTAAATATTTTGCAGTGTCTACATCTAGATTGTTCTCTACATTCCAGGAAAGCGCAGCACCATAAACATATCCAGTGTAGCTGATTGGGAGATGCTGCCAATGCCCATGATCACCCCAATCGGTAATGAGATAGCCGATAGAACCATTATTTTTGCCATGAATAGCTGCACTACGCAGATTGGCAAACATATTGTCGCTACGCCCTGTAATGGAGTTCCATGAGCTGGTACCTGGGCAGACATAGAAAGGAA
This sequence comes from Paenibacillus sp. NPDC058367, assembly GCF_042723305.1. NCBI lineage: Bacteria > Bacillati > Bacillota > Bacilli > Caryophanales > Paenibacillaceae > Paenibacillus > Paenibacillus sp. NPDC058367. Next base: position 2,274,680 of record NZ_JBHXIZ010000001.1, on the reverse strand, counting down.
TGCCTGCTTCACGGAATTTGAGGGTATCGGACTCAAAAGGATGTTCCGCACTGTAACCCCATTCCATAGCAATAATATCTTTAGGCAGGTGAGGGATCAGTTCGGGATGTTGGATAATAATATCACCCCAGAATTGCATCGTCTTGCCGCGTTTCGTAACAAGCTCATAAATCTTCTGAAGAAAAGATAAATAGATCTGACCTTTACCTTGTGATTCAGCCAGCGCCTTGCTTTTGCCAAGACCAAGCTCATACGTCTCATCACAGCCTACATTAAATTGATTAGAGGAGAAGTATGGAAGCAGATCGTCGAACATTTTTTCTAGCAGAGGGAGCACGGCAGGATCTTCGGTATCAAACGTACCGGGATGCATAAATAGTCCTTCTGGATATACATCTCCCATGTACAATTCCTTGGGAAGCATAAATCCCTCTGGAATTTCAGCTAAAGCATTGAATTCAGGACGGGAAAGCCAGCCTTCCATATGTCCAAAGCTGTTCTGGTTTGGAACAAGCTCAATATAACGCGCCTTACAGTAGGCATCTAGAAGCAGGATTTCCTCTCCTGTGATTGGAGTCTCAAGCTCCCACACTTGAGGGAAAGATTCGTACGCGAATGGCGTACCTTCTATATATAGCTGAAGCTGGTTCATCTTCAGATCGGCCATAAGGTCAATGATTCGGTACAAGGTTTCTTGCTTTGGAATTTTATTGCGGCTGATATCAACGGTTATCCCTCTAGCTCCAAAATCAGGTTCATCGCGAATATGCAGATGAGGAATAGATCTGCCGCTTTGTTCAATGATTTGTTTCAGAGTGGCTGCTGCGTAGAAGGCACCGACAGGTGAGCTATAGGAGACAACGATACCGCTCTGATCAACAACTATTTCGTATGCCTGCTCAGATAATGACGGCACATAGCTAAAGATACAAGCGGATACAACCGTTGGACGAGTGCCAATAGATAAGGTCAAATGAAGATTTAAGGCTTGTTTAATCACAGCTTGCAGCTTTTGTGCAGCAGGCATTGAACTTTGCTCTCCCGTACTAGGAAGTACAATGCTTCCGCTTATTGGGAAACGGTATGAGCCCTGTGACAATGTGAATTCACGCGGATTAGGCAGAAGCAGTAGTGTAGAATGATTAAGCATAGCGTGGACACCTCTTATTCATGTAGAATATGATCAACTTCACAATAACCTTATCACTACTAAATAGAGGGGGGAATGTCTATAATGTCCAAGCGCATGGATTATATGATCAGTCCATATCCAATACGAATTATTGATCCGAAGGTGGAGTCCTCTAAGCTGAAGCTTAAAAATATTAGAGTAGGACAAGCCGGCCATTTGCCTGGAAGAACGTTATTCCGTTCAGGCGTAGTTTTTGAACACTGGGCTATTGTTTACATAGTATCTGGTGGTGGCACCTATATGGAGACTTCGGGGAAAGAACAGCAGGTGCATGATGGCAGCTTATTCTTTTTTCGCCCAGGATACAGTTACAATTTCGGCCCACCACCTGGAGGGAGCTGGGATGAGTATTATATTAATTTTAATGGGACACGTGTATCGGAATGGCTAGAGTCGGGTCTAATCGCTGGCGGGAATGTGTTCCAAGCGAATTCGATCATGGGTCTTTCGACCTTATTTGAAGAGGTACTACAACGAATGGAGAGTGGAGAACCTGCAGATGCGGATCGGGCCGCACTACTCGTTGAAAGGATGCTATTGGAGTGTTCTTTTATAATAGAAGAAAAAAGTTGGAATGCTCAGGCAGATTATATGCGTCAGATTCGAGAGGACCTGAATTTATGCATTTATGGTGAAATGGACCTAGAGCAAATTGCGGCAAAACATCATATCTCGATGTCTACCCTTCGTCGTCTTGTTCGGCGTAGTAGCGGGTATCCGCTTCATGAATATATTCACCGTCTTAAAATGGCTGAGGCCAAAAAGCTGCTTCTAAATACCTCATTACAAGTAAAAGAAATATCGGGCATGCTTCATTATAATGATCCATTCTATTTTTCACGTTTATTTAAAAAATATATGGGGATTGCGCCACAGCTTTGTCGTAGTAACATTTAAATCGACATCATACTACTAGAGTCCCAATGTGAATTGTTATAATTATATAATTGTTGTCGTTTTATAAGATATGTTGAAAATTATGGATTAATATTACATAAATACGTTAGTTCTTTATAACTATAGTGGATAAAATGACAAATTTTAGGTATAAAACCTTCTAAAAAAATAATAAATTTTTTGTAACTATTTTTCAAATGGAAGCGCAAACATGGGAAATGTCAGCTTGTTATTGTGATTTTTCTCATGTATGATGCTTTTATCGAGCACAGTACAATCTCGCATTTTCCAAAAAACTGGAGAATAGGGTGGTGGGATGAAAATCAAACCAACTGCAGAAGACAAACTGATTGAGTATTACAGGTACTTCTCTTTGTCCCTCACATCGCTCATGTATCTTCTAGATAAAACGGGACCTTCCGTAATTTATAAATCCCTTGTTATTGCCATACTCTTTCTGTTTGCACAAACGTTCTCATTTTTTTATCGGAGGTTACGAAGCAGGCCAAAGACTCTCGTCCTGGCTGTTAGTATAGAGATGGTGGGAATTATTGCATTGACTTTGTTTACCGGTGGGTACGAGAGTTCCTTTAGGCTCTATGTGCTAAACCCTGTATTGATTGCTGCAGGCTCATTGTCCATTTATTTTGGATGGTCGCTGCTTTTAAGTTACATCAGTATTTTTGCGGTGCTCTGTTATTTTTTTATCAATTCTGCGAACAAAACTTTTTTGGAAATTGTATTTGTAAATGGGAATCTGTTTCTAACACTGGTACTTACGGTTATAATAATGCAGATCGTTAATCGGATGAAGCGGCAACGTGAAGAATCGAATGCTCGCACGAAAGAGACGATGGAGCATATCAAATCGCTGTACCATATCGTGGAAACCTCAAGCCAACATGATTTCATGAATATCGGTCAAGTGATCACCGATTATGTTGTTAAGCTAACGAAGCTAGATAAGGCTTTGTTTTGGTTCGCCAAGAAAAGTGGAGAACCAGCACCGCAGAGCAGGCAGACCGGCTGGCAGCAGGAAGAGGAACAGTTCTTATTCTCAGAACTGGGCAAACATGAACATGAATGGAGATTGCAGCGAGAGCCTATTTTTAGAAATCTTCCGGGATTAGGAGATTTCCTGCTGATGCCTGTACGGATGAGCACCCGATTTGTAGGGATGATTGGACTCAAGCTGGAGTCTACAGAGGGGCTGGAAGGCCGCAGATGGTATATTCAACAATTGATATTCTTATCTGAGCTAAGTGCGAATATTCTTGAAAGGCATGAGCTTGGTGTGATTGAGAACCGGTTGATCATCACGAACGAACAGAACCGGATTGCGGATGAAATGCACGACAGTGTATCCCAGAGCCTTTTTGGTATTGTGTATGCGACGCATTCGCTGAAGGAATCGTGGAAGAGAATGTCAGATCATGAGCTAGAAGAACAAATTGAGCTTATTCATGACTCTGCTACAAAGGTTGCTAAAGAACTGCGGATCACGATCTACAGTCTTAGCTCCAAGAAGAGTGGCGGGCCTACATGGCTCGGTATGGTAAGATCACATTTAAAGAGCTTATCTAGATTAAATGATGTTGATATTGAATTAAAAATAACGGGAGATGATTTCAGTCTCCCTTATCCTTACCACAAAGCGCTTTTTCGGATTATCTCCGAAGCCACTGGTAATGCCATCAGGCATGGTGCTGCCAGTCGAGTGGATGTAGAACTGTCTCTGAAGCCGACTTGGATTCGATTATTGATTTGTGATAATGGTGTTGGTTTTGATACTGATTTGTTATGGATTGAATCCGAAGATAGTGCGAGTGGGCTTGGCATGAAGAATATGCAATATTTGACACAGTCGCTAGGTGGCGACTTCCAGCTGTCCAGTAATGAAAATATGGGAACGAGAATCTTGATTTCCATTCCTGTGGGTGTAGCTGAATTAAAGAATGCATAAACTTTAGGGCGGGAGGTCGTTTCTAATGAAAATCGTCATTGTAGATGATCATCCTCTAGTTAGAAGAGGGCTGGCATCCGTTATTTCGATGCAACCGAATGTGAAGTTTGCTGGAGAGGCGACGAACGGCCAAGAAGCGCTTCTTGTGATTGAGGAGACGCAGCCTGACCTTGTACTCATTGATCTTAAGCTAGCGGATGAATCAGGACTTGATGTCATCAAGAAAGCGCGTGCTCGTGGAATCGTTAGTAAGTTTATTCTGCTGACATCATCTGCAAGCAGAGAGGATTTTCTGAAAGCTGAGGAAGTGCTGGTAGACGGATATGTACTGAAAGAGGCATTGCCAGAAGAGTTACTATTTGCTATCCAGTTGGTCCATAAAGGAAGAAAGTATTATGATCCTGGTCTGATGGAAGATAAGATGCGAATGAGTGAAAGCAGTCCGACAGATGAATTGACCCCGAAAGAGAAGGAAGTCTTAATCGAACTAGGACAGGGCGCTTGCAACAGAGAAATTGCCTCACGTCTTTTTATTAGTGAATTTACAGTGAAAAAGCATGTCAGTCAGATTTTAGCGAAATTACAGGTGGCAGATCGTACACAGGCAGCGCTTTACGCAAATGCTGTCGGATTGACCAAATATGAAATGTCTTATGAGTGAAAGTTGAACTAATTTATAAGCATTGTACATAAACACGGACTCGATGTCCGTGTTTTTTTGTGCGTCAAAACTTAAATTAGCCCTAAATATGGCGCTAAAGTATACCTCACCCCCCTCTTAAGGAGTACAACGTCTTACTCCAAAGTGAAGAGGAAAGTGATGATATGAGCCATGTGGCGAATGGTGTGGATTGATAGAATTAAAGCAACAACTGAAACTTTCATGAATGCTTTCAGAATGTAATTTTAGCGGAAGGAGGGTTACTGTGGAAAAGACGATTCTGGATTACATTAACCTGATTAAAAAAAGGTTTTGGCTCATCATGGTGTTCGTTTTGATCTCCTGTGCTACGACTTACTACGTTAGTAAAAACTTCGTTGAACCCGTCTATTCCGCTTCCGGACAGCTGCTTGTCAACAATATTGCCAAGGCTCCCGAGAGCAACAATCTTAACGATTTGAGCTTTAGCCTGAATTTAATTGAGAGTTACAAGGAAATTATGAAATCACCGACCATCATGAAAAGCGTAATAGAAAATCACCCGGAGTTTGGTCTGACGGCTGATGAACTAAGTCAGAAGCTTGAGATTAAAACTTCAGAGAAGAGCCAGGTGATCAACCTCAATGTTCAGGATGAAAACTACACCAAAGCTGCCGGGATCGTAAATGCGGTTTCGCAGACATTCATTCGTGAATTGCCATCGCTGATGAGGGTAGACAATGTGACCTTGCTGACACCGGCCGATCCGACTGATGTTCCAGGGCCCTCGAACGGCGGGTTTGCGATGAATCTCATCATCAGCTTTGTTGTATCGCTTATGGCAGCCCTAGGAATTATTTTGCTGATGGAAACTCTTAACGGCACATTAAGGTCTGAAAAGGAAGCGGAATATGACCTTGGTCTTCCGGTAATTGCTTCGATCGCAACCATTCGTAAACGCGATTTGGGTAAGGCAGCAGGCGGCAACACAAGAGTGAAGGAGGGTGCTTATGTTGCGGCTAAATAAGAGTCTGGTTACGGATGTTAATCCATCCTCGCATATCTCGGAATTGTTCCGATCGCTACGCACATATATACGCCAGCTTGGAATAGCGCAGGGTAGCGGAGGAAAAGTGCTACTCTTTACGTCAGCAGAAGCTGGAGCAGGCAAGACGACGATTTTGTCAAATCTAGCGGTGTCTTTCGTCCAGGATGGCAAGAAGGTAGCGGTGGTGGACTGCAATCTGCGACATCCCGGTCTTCATACAGTGTTTGAAGTAGAGGGTAGTGACGGGCTTGCGGCTTATTTAAGTGGGCAAGAGGAAGCAGATAACATCGCTGTCCTCGGAAATTTGGCCAATCTTTCGGTCATCCCGGCGGGTAAAACGCATGTTAGTCCGCCGGATTTGCTGGGCAACCCCAAAATGACCGCTTTGCTTGAGGAACTAAAAGAAAACTACGATCTGATCCTGCTGGATTCTCCTTCGGCAGTCGATTTCAGTGATGCTCGTATATTGGCACCTCAAGCGGACGGCGTGATCCTGGTGGCCAGATACGGAAAGTCCAAACGGGAATCGATCCGCAAAGCGAAGACGCTGCTTGAACAGACCGGCTCTAATCTAATCGGAATTGCCATGAACCAGGCGAAGTAAATGTTTATGCTTTCGAAGTAAGCTTTGCTCGAAGTCAAATCATTGAAGCTAATGCTCACAAAACTTAAGTTTATGCTTTCGAAGTGAGTTTTGTACGAAGTCAAATCATTGAAGCTAATGCTCACAAAACTTTTAGGAGGTAAAGTGCGATGAAAAAGGTAAAAAAAGTAATCATACCCGCGGCAGGACTAGGTACGCGCTTTCTTCCTGCAACGAAAGCCATGCCTAAAGAAATGCTTCCGATTATCAATAAACCAACCATTCAATACATTGTGGAGGAAGCTATTGCTTCCGGTATTGAAGATATCATCATTGTTACTGGTAAAGGTAAAAGAGCCATTGAAGATCATTTTGACAATGCGTTTGAGCTGGAGTCTAGGCTTCTGGAAGATGGAAAGCTGGATCTGCTTAAAGAGGTTCAACGTTCAGCCAAGGTAGAAATTCACTATATCCGCCAGAAAGAACCGAAGGGTCTGGGGCATGCCGTATGGTGTGCAAGACGGTTTATCGGAGATGAGCCATTCGGTGTCATGTTAGGCGATGATATCGTCACAGGAGCCGTACCTTGCCTTAAGCAGCTGATCGATCAATATGAAGAAACACAAAACTCGGTTATCGGAGTTCAAGAGATTCCTGATGAATTCACGAATCGTTACGGTATTATTGAACCGGATTTGCAGGACGGTAAATTGTATCGGGTTAACAATTTTGTAGAGAAGCCGCCACTAGGTACGGCACCTTCTAATCTTGCGATCATGGGCCGTTATGTGTTTACGCCGAAGATCTTTAAGTATCTCGATTTGATGGAAGAAGGCGCTGGCGGAGAGATCCAGTTGACAGATGCCATTCAGAAGCTGAATCAGAGCGAACGGGTATATGCCTATAATTTTGACGGAACAAGATATGATGTCGGCGAGCGGCTTGGATATATTTTGACAACACTTGAATTTGCACTGCAAAGTGAAGATTTGCGCTATCCGGTGATGGATGCAATGGCGGAATGGCTGAATAAAATGGGACAAACCAGCTTGAGTAGTTAAGTTGAGTTCGCAAAATTTTAGATGAGGAGGATGAGCATGCAAAAACTGCCGGAAGACTACGAGGCGGTCCTGCCGAAACTTTACATGCTGCATACCGATGAGAGAAGGAAAGAAGCAGAGTCCTATTTGATAATGAAACGGATGATCGATATCTTTTTTTCCGCTCTTGGTCTTCTCGTGTTAATGCCATTATTTGTTGTCGTGGCGATTCTGATCAAGCTGGAGGATCCGAAAGGAAAGGTGTTCTTTCGGCAAAACCGGGTTGGGAAGAATGAAAAGCAGTTCCCGATGTATAAGTTCAGATCCATGGTTAGTAACGCTGAGGAGTTAAAAGAAAACCTGATGGCCTATAACGAAGTGAGCGGTGCCATGTTCAAGATTAAGAACGATCCGCGGATCACACAGATAGGGAGATTCCTGCGCAAGACGAGCATCGATGAGCTACCTCAGCTGTGGAATGTGCTGATAGGTCAAATGAGTCTGGTCGGTCCTCGTCCTCCGCTGCCTGAAGAGGTGGCTCAGTATACGGAATATGACAAACAGCGTTTGACGGTTACACCAGGCTGTACCGGATATTGGCAAGTAAATGCCCGAAATAGTGTCGGCTTCGACGAAATGGTACAGCTGGACTTAACCTACATCCATATTCGGAGCACCATGCTGGATCTAAAAATCATTGCTAAAACCGGACTGATGTTACTCGGTTCAAAAGATGCTTATTAATAATGTGGAAATTAGGTGAATGCCGATGCGTGAATACGGAGACGTTCCTAAGCTTTCCATTATCATCTGTACCTACAACAGAGCACCTTTATTGATCAAGACGCTTCAGTCACTTTTAAAGCTAGATCACTTAGAGCAGGCGGAGATCATTGTTGTGGATAACTGTTCCAAGGATGATACTGAAGCTTGCGTCAAAAAGTTTATAGGAAAGCATGGAGCTGATGTGGATATCCGCTACATGATGGAGCCGATGCAGGGGCTTTCAGCGGCTAGAAATACAGGAATTCTGGCTTCCAAATCGCCGCTGATTGCCTTTCTCGATGATGATGCGATACCTTGCCAGCGATGGATAACAACGATTGTCAGTACTTTCGAGAGTAAACCGGAGGTCATGGCTATGGGAGGCAAAATCGCTCCGATATTTGAAAGTAAACGTCCGGACTGGTTGATTAAACCCTTTGAGCTTCCGTACACGATTGTTGATTTAGGTAGCCGGATTAAGGAATATCCCAAGCAACTTCATCCTTGTGGGGCCAATATGGCGATGCGGAAGCTCGTATTCGACATCAGTCTTTTTCCCCTAGATCTCGGAAGAAAGGGTGATTCTCTGCTCTCCGGTGAAGAGACCTGGTTATTCGGACAGATTCAAAAAGAAGGGCATTCCATCCTCTACCATCCGGAAATGGCGGTTGACCATTTCGTTCCGGCGGCCCGTTTAACGGAAGATTGGATTATGAGGCGCTATTATAGCCAAGGCATCTCTAACGCTATGAAAAGCGAAGGACTAAAAGGCAAGCTGCTTCTAGTGGGAAAGACAGCGGCTAAGCTTGTGTATATCCTGGCTGATTCTATCCTCTCAAGAAGTAAAGGAAGAAGGCTTTTGAACAAATGCAGGCTGGAGAGTATTCGTGGAACGCTTCATATGATTCTCAATCGGGAGAGGCATTCCGCAGCGGGGTGAGGGATTAATATGACAAATTTTGAGTGGGGCTCCAAATTAAATGTTTTGCCATACGGGATGCTCTATCTCATGTCGGCCCTGTTCTTTGGAACGGCGGTCATCTACCAGCCGATGATTGCGATAGCTGCCGTGCTTCTGATTATTTTGCTGGGAATCTCAATTTCACGGCCTGAACTGATCAGTTATTTCGTTCTAATCACGACGGCAATATCGATTAACTTTTTATATGATGGCAGCATGTTCGGAATGGAGATACTGTCCCTTTATAAATTGGTTATCGTGATGCTGCTTGTTCCTTGTATTCTGGTCAATGGCTTGCGGTTTCGTCTGAGTCACCCCTTGTGGGCAATGGTAGCGCTGCTGGTGATTACCTTTGGATCTTCGATCTGGCTGCCGGAAATGACCTCATCCATTGCAGTTAAAGCTTTTATCGGTCTATCCATTCCATTCGTATTTTTATTAATCAACTGGAAAAAGAATGTAGCCGAGCTGCAAATCAAAATTATCTGTATGCTTCCCCTTGTTAGTGTAGTGGTTGGTTTGTTGCTGCAGCTTGCGCATGTTCATAATTTTCTCAACATCGAGTATACAGGCGCTGTACGGATTCAGGGGGCTAATATTCCTGCGCATCTAGCAATGCTGGCCTTTATGGGAGTAGCGATTCCATTTATTGAGGTGAAGCGGAATCCGCAGCAAGCACGCTTTTTCTATATCATGTTAGTTCTAAATTTCTTTATCTTGATTGGAACAGGAACAAGAGGGCCTATATTGGCACTTGGACTTACCGTTCTCTATTACTTCTATGATATTCTCCGCCAATATTTGAAGGGCAGAACCTATCTGCTAATTCCGTTGATGGGTGCATTTTTCCTGATTATGGTCGCCGTTTTCTGGCAGCTCGATAATTTTGAGAAACGTTCCTTTGAGAGACAGACAGATACGGCTGTTGATTTATCAGGAAGGTCAGAGGCATGGGAGTATTTCTTAAACAAGGCTGCGGACTCTCCTTGGTCTGGTAGAGGGCTTGGAGCAGTGACGGTAGCAAATGATGGAACATTGTATAAGGGTTTTGTAGTTCCGCACAACGAGTATATCCGCTTTTACTTCGATGGGGGATATATTGGCGCTATTCTGTTGATGTTCTCTTTATTGGCTGTATTTATTCTGGTGTACAGAGCATTGGCTCCGCCGATCAAACCTTATTATCTGTTATTTATTGCAGCGTTTTTAATCTACTCATTCTCCGATAACACGCTGTCGACGGTCCAATTTATTATTCCGTTCTGTTGGTACCTGAACTGCCTGTATCGATCTTCACAGCCAACCGATTCCCCACAAAAAGAAGTGATACGATGAGTCAAGTGAACATGTTCGATGTCAATTTTGATAACTATGATTTCATGGATTTGCTTGATTACATTGATAAAACCATTCAGGAGAGGAATCAGTCTTATATCCTCACTTGCAATGTAGATCATGTGATCAAGCTTCGTAAGGATAAAGAATTTCAAACGGTATATTCGAAGGCAGGCGCAGTTGTTGCTGACGGAATGCCACTGATCTGGGCATCCAAAATGCTAGGCAAGCCGCTTAAGCAGAAGGTATCCGGCGCGGATCTATTTAATCGATTGGGCAACGCCTTTGAGCAAAGGAAGTACCGGCTGTTCTTCTTAGGCTCAGCTGAAGGCGTGGCGGAACGGGCAGCGATGAATTTGAAAACAGCGCATCCCGGGATAAATGTGGTTGGCTGTTATTCTCCATCCTATGGATTCGAGCACAATGAGGAGGAGAATGAACGCATTATAGAAATGCTGACAGAGTGCCAGCCAGATATCGTGTTTGTTGGTGTAGGAGCGCCTAAGCAGGAAAAGTGGATTTACCGCCACTATACCTCTTATCAAGCTCCGATATCGATCGGAGTGGGAGCGACCTTTGATTTTCTGTCAGGCTCAGTGAAACGAGCGCCTAGCTTTATGCAAAAAACAGGGTTCGAATGGTTCTGGCGGCTAAGCCAGGAGCCGGGCCGGCTCTGGAAAAGATATCTTGTGGATGATGCACAATTTCTACTTTTATTACTTAAGGAACTGCGTAAGCGGGATAAGGTGAAGGAAGGAGGCTTGGAATGAGTGTATTTACGCCCCCATCACTTAGGTTCATCAAGACAGCTGGATTAATAGGGGGGACTGCAGCTGCAGGTGTCTCTCTTCCGCTGATCATCGGCTTCTCCAGTGCGATGCTGAGTTCATCGAACAGTCTGCAGGGAGCCATTCTCTCAGCCATCCTATTCCCGGCTTTCTTGCTAGCCATACTTAGACCGAAAATGCTGGTTACTTATACCTTGCTAATCTGGGCCGTAGCTCCAGAGCTGCGCCGCATTGCTGACTGGTCAGAAGGAGTGTATCACTCTGTATCCTTGCTGAGCTTAGCTCCCTTGTTAACCGGTGTAACCTTGATCATTCCGCTGCTGAAGGAGATTCATAATATTCAAAAGGCCTCCACGCGGATCATGTTAATGTTCGCAGTTGCGCTGGGTTATGGTGCTTTAATCGGTTTGGCTAAGAATGGCATGGGTTCAGTTTATGACTTAGCGAATTATATTGTGCCACTGCTGTTATTGCCGTACTTTGCCGTCACGAAGTTCAAGCCGAAGGATATCGATCGATTGCTTACGGCTTTTGCTAATATTGCTGTCCTAGTTGCCATTTACGGGATTGTTCAGTATTTGACGGTGCCACCTTGGGATGTGTTCTGGATGAAACATGCGGATATGATGTCCATCGGAAATCCATATCCATTGGAAATCCGAGTGTTCTCTACGCTGAATTCACCGGGACCGGCTGCAACCTTCTTAGCGTTTGCTTTAGTTCCGATGATACTGGAGAAAAAATGGCGGGGAACATTGCGCTGGATCGGCGTGCTGCTGGTTGTAATCTGCCTGCTGACTACTTTAGTACGCGCGGCATGGCTGATTCTTCTGGTGATGCTGCTCATGTACATTGGAACCTCTCCTTCTAAGGGAAAGTGGAAAACCTTGATCCAATTAGTTTTTGTGGCTGCTGCGTTGTTCTGGGTTGTGCCAAAATTGCCTGGCGCCGAAGGACTGGTTGCTCGGGTAGAGACACTTTCTTCTGTTCAGGAAGATCACTCTTATAATGAACGGCTAAGCTTATGGCAAAACATGCTGCCTATGGTCGCCGCCAATCCAGTAGGTCAGGGAATCGGTAGTGTAGGTCAAGGGACTAAGCTTGGTAATGACGGCGAGCTTGGAGAGTACGGAATTATGGATAACGGAGTTATCGCCTTACTGCTTACCTTTGGTATTCTGGGTGCTGTTTTCTTCTTCGGAGCTTTAGGCGCAGTTGTCAAACAAATATTCGCTAGAGTAATCAGCAGGGACCAATTGCAGCCATACGCCCGACTTGCTCTTGCTACTTGGACCGGTGCGATAGTCAGTTTGGTATCAGATAATGGGTTTCCCGGACTCAAGGGATACTTAATCTGGATGCTGATCGGTCTTGGCCTCAGCGCAAGGGAGATTACACAAAGTAGAAGGAAGGGAACACCGTATGCAGCAATTGAATGCAAAATCTCTCCCCGCTAGAACAATCTGGTCATCTTTTAGATTGTTCGCGAAGAGTAAGGATAACAGCTCGGCAGCCGTGAAGACAATGTTTGTCAGTGTCATGATCCTACTGATTAACATGTTAACGGGTGTACTGACCGCCCGTTATCTTGGACCGACAGGACGTGGGGAACAAACGGCAATGATTAACTGGTCACAGTTTCTGGCCTTTAGCATGAGCTTTGGGATTCCATCAGCTCTGATTTATAACGCTAAGAAAAACCCGGAGGATGCCGGAGTGCTTTATCGAATGGCATTGCTGCTCGGCATCATTTTTGGGGTCATCGCAATGATTATAGGCATAGTGGTCTTACCCTATTGGCTGAAATCCTTCAGTCCGGAGGTTGTGACCTTTGCCCAGTGGTCAATGATTCTGTGTCCGATTATAGTGATCTCTCAAATTAACAATGCAGCTTTTCAATTCAGAGGTGAATACAAGAGGTTTAATTGGATTCGCTATCTAGTGCCGTTGCTTACACTGACGATGATTGGGATATTGATCGCGCTGGATCAGATGAATCCTTTTACAACTGCAGTTGCCTATCTCCTTCCTGGAGCGCCGCTGTTTATCGGAATGACGATTTCCTTGCTGCGCACCTATAAGGTGAAGATGAGAGGAGCCTTTCAGAGTTTAAAAAGATTGTTTACTTACGGGCTTGGTTCCTACGGCAATGACTTGCTTGGCAATTTCTCTTATTATATCGATCAGATCGTAATTGCCGGTTTGTTAAGACCTGCTGATCTGGGGCTGTATGTAGTGGCTGTGAGTTTATCGCGAATGGTTAATTTTTTCTCAAGCTCGATTACGATCGTCTTGTTTCCTAAGGCTTCTGAGCTGTCCAAAGAACAGGCAGTTGAGTTAACATTCAAAGCCTTTCGCATAAGTACGACTTTCACCATGCTTGGCGGAGTAGTCCTGATGCTCTTAGCCCCTTTAGTAATTCCGTTGATGTATGGCAAAGACTTCAATGCGGCATTAACCGTGTTTCGCTTATTGCTCCTTGAAGTGACTATTAGCGGGGGGACGATCATTCTGGCGCAGGCCTTTATGGCGCTAGGCAAGCCGAAAATTGTTTCGATGCTTCAAGGTTTTGGCTTACTCTTGGTTATCCCAATGTTGTTCCTGCTCATCCCTAAGTTTGGCTTACTCGGAGCAGGGATAGCGATGCTGTCATCAGCAATCCTGCGATTCTTCTTCATTGTTCTCAATATAAAGTACACCTTAAAAGTTAAACTACCCCGGCTGCTCATTACCCGGGAGGACATCCAGTGGATGAAGACGACGATGAATTCTTACATTCGCAAGAAACCGATGGATATGAATGGATAATGCGAAAGACAAAGGAGGAAACCTTCATGGATTCAGTAAAAAGCGTGGTAGGCGGCCAAGGCAATTATCAAATATCGGCTGTCATCATCGCTCAGGATGACGAAGTTCGAATATCTAAGGCCATACAATCCTGCAGGTTATTCGCCGATGAGGTGATTGTGATTGACGGAGGCAGCAAAGACGGGACAGTTCAGCTTTCCGAAAGCTTGAATTGTCGTGTATACGTCAACCCATGGCCCGGATATGCGAAACAGAGGGAGTTCGGAGTAGAACGCGCGGTTCATGATTGGGTCTTCCTTATTGATACTGACGAAGTGGTCAGCGACGAGTTGGCCGCAAGTATTCTTGAACTGAAACCGGGGCTTAAGGATCAATCGGTTGCCTATTCTATCTACCGGATCGGTGATTTTATGGGCAGATGGCTGGATCGTGGCGAATATCTAGTGCGCCTTTACAACCGCAAAGCGTATGGAATTCGAAACAGCTTGGTGCACGAGATGCCCGAGGTTTCTGAAGAACGAACCATACGTTTGACAGGAACCCTCTGGCATTATGGTTACCGCAGTATTAACGATCATGTGGCACGATTCAATAAGTATACTGACTTGGAAGCTGAAAGTGCGTATGCCAAGGGCAAACGATTTCGGGTCAGTCATCTGCTGTTAAGACCGCCAGCCCGTTTCCTGCAAAAGTATTTCTTACACGGTTTGTTCAAGAAGGGAATGTCAGGTTTCGGTGTATCCGTATTCTGGGTCATGTATGAATTCATGGTCGGCTTCAAGCATTACGAATTAATTAGATCGGGAAAGCTGACTCAGCACAATGCGAAGACGAGTCAGACCGAGAAGGAGAATAAAGGAGAGAGAAGCTATGCCGTACAGTGACGGATTGAACATTATGACGACTGGCCTTAGCTGGCCGTCGCTACAGCCGGGTGGGCTTAACACGTATTTCAAATCCGTTTGCGAGCAACTCTCCTCACGTAATCGGGTGCATGCGCTGATTTGCAGTCAAGAAACGCCTGATACCCCTGAGGAATTGATTATTCACAATGCCGGAGATCCAAAAGATGGGATCTGGAAACGTAAGGATGCTTTCCAGCGTAAGGCGGCCGATCTGATGGGAGAGGGCAGTGGCCGTATAGATATTTTATACACTCACTTTGCTCCTTATGGTATTGGTCCAGCCTTGGAAGCAAAGAAACGCGGGATTCCTGTAGTGATGACTTTTCATGGCCCATGGAATGAAGAAATGAAAATCGAAGGCCAAGGCATTAAGCACCGGGTCAAAACAACCATCGCCAAATCCATTGAACATAGAGCCTATAAACTAGCGGATAAGTTCATTGTGCTTAGTGAGACGTTCCGGGACATTCTCCATAAGCTGCACGGAGTGCCTCTACACAAAATTATAGTGATTCCAGGAGCAGCTAATGTGGAACGTTTTATTCCCGCTACGAATCGATTGGCGATTCGACGAAGCTTAAATTTACCTGAGGGAGCAACAACCGTGCTGACTGTTCGGCGGTTGGTCAATCGGATGGGACTGCTACAGCTGCTTGAAGCCTGGAAGCAAGTTGCGGAGCGTTTCCCGAATGCAATTCTGCTGATTGGTGGTAAAGGGCCGTTGCGGGGAGAACTGAAAGAAAAGATCGCCGACTATGGCTTAAGCAATAAGGTAAGACTGCTAGGCTACATTCCCGATCATGAACTAGCCTCTTATTATCAGGCAGCGGATATGTTCGTGGTTCCCTCACAGGCATTGGAGGGCTTTGGTTTGATTACCGTTGAAGCTTTATCTTCAGGATTGCCAGTGATGGCTACACCGATTGGCGGCAATAAGGAAATTTTGCAAGGCTTCCGGCCGGAATTACTATTTAAGAGTTCAAGTAGTGACCACATGGCTGAAGGTATGATCCATATGCTTAGCAATCGAAAGCTGCTTCCGAGCCGGGATGAATGTAGAGAGCATGTACTGGAGAGATATACCTGGGAGCATGTTACGGATCAAGTAGAATCCGTGTTCCTACAAGCCTTAGGAGAGGAGGTGACCACGTAATGCTTAGAGTAGCCTATATAGATCACACTGCTAAATGGAGTGGTGGAGAAGTTGCCCTGTTTAACATCCTTACCCATATTGGAGAACAGATCGATCCACTGGTAATTCTGGCTGAGGATGGTGCGCTGGCTGAACGGCTACGTGAAAAAGGGATGGATGTCCGTATTATTCCGCTGGATGAGAGCATCAGAAGTCGGGGGAGAAATGCTGTCAACTTGGGAGCACCTGCTGCAGCCTTCAAGCTGTTGGCTTATGGCCGCAAGCTTGCGCCGCTCTTAAAAGCGGAGAAGGTAGATTGCGTGCACACCAATTCCCTAAAATCTGCATTATACGGAGCCATCGCTGCAAAAATAGCGGGCGTTCCATTGATCTGGCACATCCGGGATCATATTGGGGCTCCTTATTTAAAGCCAATCGTTGCCAAAGGAATTCGTTTGCTGTCGCGACTGCTCCCCAATGGAGTCATCGCAAATTCACATTCTACGCTGAATGCTTTGGAGCTGCCGCGTTCGAAAAAAACGTTGGTCGTATACTCCGCTTTCGCTAAAGCGATTGGTAATGGGATCGGTATGCGGGACCAGAAGGATTTTAACGTACTGCTAGTTGGTCGATTGGCGCATTGGAAAGGTCAACATATTGTGCTGGAAGCCGCAAAAAGCTTTAAGAACGAACCTCGTGTGAAATTCTGGCTGGCTGGAGACGCTCTGTTTGGAGAAGAGGCTTATAAGCAGGAATTGCTGCAAAAGATAAAAAACGACGAGCTTACTAATGTAAGCATGCTAGGGCATGTGGATGATATTCAAGGTCTTATGAATACTGCTGATTTACTGATTCACACTTCGGTAACTCCTGAGCCTTTTGGCCAAGTTATCGTTGAAGGAATGGCAGCGGGATTGCCGGTGATCGCCTCCAATGAAGGCGGGCCGGTAGAAATTGTAGTTCAAGGTGAGACAGGGCTACTGATAGAGCCTGGTGACGCGGCGATACTGGCAGATTCCATTAAATGGATGCTGGATCACTCAGAGGAAAGACGGCGGATGGCGGACAATGGGATGAAACGAGTGAAAGAGCATTTTGTTATCGAGAATACGGTCAAGGACATCGTTGACTACTATAAAGGTTTGTTGGCGGGCACCTGACAGATGCTATGACGCGGTAATTCTGAAGATGATGCTCCATAAAACTTTGAGGATGATTCACATGAAAATTGCGATAGCGCACGATTACTTAATCCAAATGGGCGGCGCGGAAAGAGTGGTGGAAGTCTTTCATCACATGTATCCCGAGGCTCCAATCTACACAACGGTTTTTAACGGAAGCCGCCTTACTGACAATCTCAAAGATGCGGATATCCGTGCCTCCTGGCTGCAAAAGATTCCGGGGGTAAAGACCAATTTTAAAGGGGTGCTGCCACTTTATCCAATGGCCATCCGTGATTTGGACTTTCGCGGTTTCGATATCGTCCTGAGTTCCAGCAGTGCTTTTATGAAAAGTATTCAAGTTCCTAAACATACGTTTCATCTTTGTTACTGCCATACGCCTATGCGCTTCGCATGGGATTATGACACCTACATGGAACGTCAGTCGAATTCCGGGCTGTTCAAAAAAATGCTTAAGGTATACATGCAGCAGCTCAAAACGTGGGACCAACGGACTTCCAAAAATGTGAATCAGTTCGTAGCCAATTCATCAGTAGTGAAGACGAGGATTCAGAATTATTATCACCGGGATGCAGATGTCATATTTCCACCGATTAATACAGCCCGGTTTACAAGCTCTTCAACCATTGGTGACTATTATTTAATTGTATCTCGGCTTGTTTCCTACAAGCGGATTGATCTGGCAGTAGAGGCTTTTAACCGTAACGGACTTAAGCTTTATATCGTAGGGGATGGACCAGATCGCAAGCGTCTCGAAGGCATGGCTAAGGATAATGTATCGTTTCTGGGCCGGCTA
Source organism: Paenibacillus sp. NPDC058367 (assembly GCF_042723305.1). Taxonomy (NCBI): domain Bacteria; kingdom Bacillati; phylum Bacillota; class Bacilli; order Caryophanales; family Paenibacillaceae; genus Paenibacillus; species Paenibacillus sp. NPDC058367. The sequence goes on along the minus strand of NZ_JBHXIZ010000001.1, from coordinate 2,256,646 downwards.
GAAGATGAGCAAGTGACTGGAATGATGGCACAGTGTAGAGCGTTCATTTTTCCAGGAGAAGAGGACTTTGGAATTACACCGCTGGAAGCGAACGCTGCAGGAAGACCGGTAATTGCTTATCAAGCAGGTGGGGCACTGGATACTATTATTCCTTATGTAAATGGTGTGTTCTTTCAGCATCAAGAAGTGGAGGATCTGCTTAAGGCTATTTATGAGGTAGAGTCCTACGCTTGGGATATCGATCAAATCATGGAGCATGCACGTAAATTCGATGAGCAGGCGTTTATGGTTAAGTTCAAGCAGTATGTTGAGCAGGCCTACGTCAATTTTCTAAAAGGAGGATGATTGTATGAAGCTGACAGTAATCGGTACTGGGTATGTGGGTCTTGTATCTGGCGTGTGCTTTGCACTGGGCGGACATCATGTCATCTGTGTGGATAAGGACGAGGAAAAGATTAAGAAGCTGAAACAGATGGAATCGCCCATCTATGAGCCGGGAATCGAGGAACTGATTGAACTGAATCTTCGTGAGGAACGGTTATCTTTTTCTGCAGATCTTCAGGATTCGGTGCGGCATTCAGATATTATCATTCTTGCTGTAGGTACGCCATCGCTGCCTAATGGTGAAGCTGACTTAACCTACATTGAGGGTGCAGCTGCTGAAATCGCTAAAGCGATGGAAGGGCACAAAATTATAATGACTAAATCTACAGTTCCCGTAGGGACAAATGAGAAAATCTCCAAAATGCTCTCTAAGTTTACCCATCATTCTTTTGATATCGTGTCTGCTCCCGAGTTTTTACGTGAAGGGTCAGCGATTCGCGATACCCTCCATCCCGACAGAATTGTCATTGGTCTTGATAATCCAGAGCTGGAACCAACCATGCGCGAGCTTCATAAGGGTTTCACTGAAAATGTATTTGTAACAGATATACGCAGTGCTGAAATGATCAAATATGCTTCAAATGCATTTTTGGCCACGAAGATCTCCTTTATTAACGAGATCGCCAATATTTGTGAAAAAGTGGGAGCTGATGTAACCGAGGTAGCACAAGGAATGGGTATGGACCAAAGAATCGGGTCATCCTTCCTGCAGGCTGGCATCGGTTATGGAGGCTCCTGTTTCCCGAAAGACACTAATGCACTCATTCAAATTGCGGGCAACGTCGATTACGAATTCAAATTATTGAAATCTGTAGTCGAAGTGAACAAGGGACAACGGTTTATGATCATCTCCAAGCTGCATGAATCACTTGGCAGCCTGCGCGGTTCGACGATTGGGATATGGGGGCTTGCTTTCAAGCCTAATACTGATGATGTCCGCGAAGCTCCCGCCAGAGAGATTGTTGAGGCACTGGTGGCTGAGGGGGCAACAGTCAAACTATATGATCCAATCGCAGCTACAAATTTCAGGCAGCAATATGATCATCCGCAGCTTCGCTGGTGCAATCTGCCAGAGGAAGCTGCTGAGGGCAGCGACGCAGTATGCCTGCTGACCGATTGGAGCCTGCTCAAGGAGATTGATCTGCATCAGCTGGCGAAAAGCATGCGCAATGGGGTGCTGATCGATGGACGCAACGTGTATTCCAAGGAGCAAATCGAGGGTACCGGCCTCGTTTATCATTCTGTCGGCCGTCCGCAGATGGGTGGATTGAGCGGTTATTCTGCTAGTGTGGCTGGAGCGGTTTAATCTAAGTTATATTGATTGAACTTGTGATTTTTCTATTTAGGGATGAGCCGTGACTCCAGAGAATGTTTGGACTTCCGGCCGCTGTTGTCTGCAGATTTCCTGATTTTAACCGCTAATAGCGGTAGAAATCCGCAGACAAAGGCGGACGCTATCGCTCCTCCAGTTCCAAAATTCTCTTCCGCCACTCCGTTCCCTTATTTTAAGGTTCTAAGCAATTTATAAAGTTAGGTACTCTGATTATATACCGCAGTAGCAGTAGCAGTAGCATTTGTAGTTGTCATTGTCTCTGTCTCTGTGGTGGCAACTAGTCTTGCTCTTGTAGTTGCAGTTGTTCTTGCAGTTGCTGCTGCCTCCCCCAGAGCAGAAGCAAATCTTTAGAAAAACGTGCTTGCTTCCGGCTGGTACAGCCCGGTACGCACGGATCAAGTATTAAGAAGAAGTTGGTTAGGTTAAGAACGGAAAGGGAATTTGGAACTGTAGAAACGGAGTGTTCGCCTTTATCCTCGGATTTCTACCGCGAGAAGCGGTTCAATCAGGAAATCTGAGGATAACAGCGATCGGAAGTCCAAAATCCCTTGGAGTGGTTTCTACCTAACAAAGATATAGCTTTTAATACAATCCATTCTAGCTACCACCAAACGGAAGCCAGACGTTTTGATAACAATTCAAATATGCTCGATTTCCATAATTCAAGGAGGGTTCATTCTATGAAAATGGTACTTCTATCAGGCGGTTCAGGTAAACGGTTATGGCCGTTGTCCAACGACTCACGTTCAAAGCAATTTCTAAAGGTACTTGAAAGCCCTCAAGGTGAACCAGAATCCATGGTACAACGTGTCTGGAGACAGCTGGAGGAAGCGGGGATGGCAGAATCATCTTATCTGGCCACCGGCCGCGGCCAAGTAGAAATGATACAAAGCCAACTGGGAAGTCATGTGCCGATTATCGTTGAACCGGAGCGTCGGGATACTTTTCCGGCTATCGCCTTAACAGCTACCTATCTTTATTCAGTGGCAGGTGTTTCTCCAGCGGAGACGGTAGCAATATTGCCTGTTGACCCTTATGTAGAAGCATCCTTTTTCGATACCATAGCTATGCTTGAGGGGACCATGCTGGAAAGTGGAGCAAATCTGGCACTAATGGGTGTTGTTCCTGAACATGCCTCAGAGAAATACGGATATATTATTCCTACCACCGAAGAGGCGGGGGGAAATGGTTTTATGAAGGTGAGTCACTTTCAAGAGAAACCAGACCGTATACAAGCAGAACAGCTCATCGAGCAAAATGCATTGTGGAATTGTGGAGTGTTTGCCTTCCGCTTAGGGTACTTGTTAGATATTTTGCAGCGTAAAGGGTTGCCTTTAGGATATGAAGAATTGCAGAAGCAGTATAAGCTATTGTCTTCCATCAGCTTTGATTATGAAGTGGTGGAGAAAGAAGAACATATTGTGGTGCAGCCGTATGATGGATTCTGGAAGGACCTTGGAACGTGGAATACGCTGACAGAGGAAATGAGCAGCAAGCATGTAGGAAAAGGTTTTGTAACGGCGGATTCTGAGGGGACTTGCTTGATTAATGAGCTGGATATTCCGATTACGGTAATTGGTGCGAAGGATCTGATCATTGCGGCTAGCCCGGATGGGATTCTAGTTACCCATAAAGCTGAGAGCCCACGGATTAAAGAAGTGCTGAAGACCTTTGAACAAAGACCGATGTACGAGGAACGCCGCTGGGGCCATTACAAAGTTATTGATTATGTGAAATATGATGAAGGCAATGAAGTGCTGACCAAACGGATTTTTATATCCGAGGGGAATAATATCAGCTATCAATTACATCGCAAGCGTAGTGAAATTTGGACAATCGTCAGCGGCGAAGCAAGTATTGTGCTGAATGAGAAAAAACATAATGTGAAGGCTGGGGACGTGGTACGTATACCGGAAGGAACGAAGCACGCGATCCTTGCTTTGACGGATGTCGAGTTTATAGAGGTGCAGACGGGTTCTGAATTAGTAGAAGAAGATAACATTCGTATTACTTTAGACTGGAATGATATAGAACTACAACAATTCATTTCATAGGTCTAACCTATCTATTTAACCAATCCAAAATTTCTTGAAACAGGTAAATTGACTCAATTATCAAAAAAAGTCATAAAAACACTAAATATATCATTAATTGTCGTCGATACTTACGGTAAGAGAGATTATTTCTCTTAAATTGAAAAGGCAAACCTATCGAAAGGTAGGGACGCAAAGCTATAGGGCCTTCGAAAGAGTGGCAGCCTGGCTACCGAAAGGGAGATTATTTTGAAAGCTTACCGTACGTATCGATTATTTGGCGCATTTCTGTCACTCGTCTTGTTTCTGACTGCACTTCCGCTTACTGTTGGAATTTCGCCGTCTGTTGTCATAGCTGCTTCAAATTCTGGAACGCCAGTTACCCCAGGAGCCTCACCTGAAGCCGTAAAGCTGCTTAACTATTTTTACTCGATCTCAGGAAAAGGTATTATTGCTGGTCAACATGACTATTTAGAAAGTCCAGATGAAATTAACAATATGCTGAAGGGAACCAGCGGACAATATGCCGCTCTTCACGGTTATGAACTGGGCGCGATCAGCGGTCAGTCAGAAGGAACGATGGCCTGGCAGCGTCAAAATGTGGTGAACAGCGCCATCAACTGGAATAAAGCGGGCGGGATCGTAGCTATGACTTTTCATGCTAACCTGCCGGGCACCTCTTATGACTGGGATAATGTAAAAAAAACACTTAGTCAGAATGAATTCGATAGTTACGTTACACCGGGTACCAAGCAATATAACAATCTGATCGCTGAACTTGATAAGGTGGCAGTCTCCCTAAAAAGCTTGCGCGATGCCAATGTTCCGGTGCTTTGGAGACCCTATCATGAAATGAACGGGAACTGGTTCTGGTGGGGGAAGAAAAATAACTTTTCTAAACTTTGGAATATTATGTATGACCGTTTTGTTAACGTTCATAAATTAAATAATTTGTTATGGGTATGGAGTCCGAATGCTCCCAATGTTTGGTCAGATCCTTATGCGCTAACTTATCCAGGTGCTGATAAAGTAGATATTCTGGCAGCAGATATATACGAAAATGATTACCAGCAAAAATACTATGACAGCTTGTTGAGTCTAGCCGCAGGCAAACCGATTGCGATCGGGGAGAATGGTGAAATGCCTAATCTGGAGAAGCTTCAGCAATCACAAAGTAAATGGACGTATATGATGAGCTGGGGAAAAATGCTTTACGAGAATAACAGTGCAGATACAATTAAAACATTTATGAATAGCAACTATACCTTAACTAGAGATAAATTAAATACTAGTCTGGTACCGACACCTAGCGCTGCACCAGCGCCGGCACCTCCCGAAGAAGAGGGTGAGGCAGCAATTCCTCTTGTGAAGGGGCTTGCAGGAGAATATTACAACAACATACAGCTATCGGGAACAGCAGCTCTTACTAGAACTGATGCAATTATCGATTTCAATTGGCGGCAAGGCTCGCCGGATGCCGCCCTCGGGATTGATCGTTTCTCCATACGTTGGAGAGGTAAAATTAAGCCATTATATGATGAGCAATATACATTTTACACTACCTCAGATGATGGCATCCGTGTGTGGGTGAATGGGCAATCCGTGATTGATAGTTGGACTAAGCAAAGTGGTACTGAGCGTAAGGGTAATATAACGCTGAAGGCTGGCCAGCTATACGATATCAAGGTGGAGTATTACGAAAATGAAGGCGATGCGAGAGTCCGCTTGATGTGGGAAAGTGCTAGTCAAGCTAAAGAGACAGTTCCAGCAAGTGCACTTTATCTTCCGGATGTCTCCTGATTGATGAAAATTAAAGGTCGATCCTTAGTGGCTCTGCGTTATTGCAGAGCTACTAAGCTATAGTCCTCATTAGGTCAGAAGACGATTGTCCGATAACAGGTATGTTTATTTAGCACCTGTGGAGGCAGTACAGCTACCGAAAGGAGGATTTATTTGCGTAAATATTATAAGCAAAACAGATTGTTGTTTACTATATTACCGGTGTTTATTATTTTTTCCTTGCTGCCTTGGGGAGAGGTTAAGGGTCTTCCGAAGGCTATGAGTGTTTCTTCCGCTCTTCCTCCGGCTATACCAAGCAATCCATCAGCTTCTGAAGAAGCCAAGCAACTGCTGAGTAATTTGGTGAATCTAAGTGGCAAAGGAATCCTGTCTGGCCAGCATGATTATCTAGAAAGTCCAGATGAACTGGTTCATAAGCTGAAGAATACATCGGGACAAAATGCCGTTCTACATGGTTATGAATTGGGGGCAATTAATAATCAACCCGAAGGGACGATCGCAGAACAGCGACAAGCTGTTATAGACAGTGCAATGGAGTGGCATCAAGAGGGTGGCATTGTAGCCATGACATTCCATCAGAGTTTGCCGGGGACTTCTCCGGAATGGTCCAATGTAAACAGAAGTCTCAGTCAAGAGAAGTTTAATACTTATGTTACGCCTGGGACGGCTCAGTATAAGAGTCTAATCTCTGATCTAGACGAGATCGCTGGCTATTTGGGACAGCTGCGTGATGCCGGAGTTCCAGTCTTATGGCGACCTTACCATGAAATGAACGGCGGTTGGTTTTGGTGGGGGAAAAAGGACAATTTTTCAGCGCTTTGGAATATTGTCTATGATCGTTTTGTAAATACACATCAACTGAATAATCTACTGTGGGTGTGGAATCCGAATGCGCCGAATGAATGGGCAGATCCTTATGCTGCATATTATCCCGGTGCGGATAAACTCGATGTTCTGGCTGCGGATATCTACAATAACGATTATAAGCAGTCCTACTATGAGGATCTGCTCGCACTTGCTGATGGTAAACCTATCGGAATCGGGGAGAGTGGACAGCTGCCGAACCCGGAAGTATTAACCGAGAAACAAAATAAATGGGTCTATATGATGACCTGGGGAAAATTACTGACAGAAAATAATACGCTACAGTCAATTAAAAGCTTTATGAATGACTCGTTTATAGTATCGAGAGAGGATTACGTTCTCACAACAGGAGGCCCTTCGATAGCACCGGTAATCCCGGTAACTCCAACGGGTTTGACTGGAGAATACTATAACAATACTGATTTAGAGGGAGAAGCGGTACTTATCCGCGATGATCGTAAGATTGATTTTAATTGGCATGGCGGGTCACCTGCACAGGAGATAGATGAAGATCATTTTTCTGTTCGCTGGAAAGGGAAGCTCAAACCCAAATTCAGTGAAAAATATACGATTTCGGCATCCTCTGATGATGGAGTCCGTGTCTGGATTGACGGAAAGCTGATCATCGATAATTGGAAAAATCAAAGTGCAACCCTTCATAAAGGAAGTATCCCGCTCACAGCCGGAACACTTTATGATATCCAAATTGAATATTATGAGAATGAAGGAGATGCTAATCTTCGCTTGCTGTGGGAGAGTTCCAGCCAGAAGCAGCAGGTGATTCCACAAGGGGCATTGTTCCTTCCTTAATCTAATGAAATGATAGGGTTAGACATTCCGGAAGAAAGAGAGGACCTATGGATGGGAATAACGAGGAGAATATCTAATAGAAAAAATAGGATAACTGCAAACAAACCATTACTGTTATTACTGAAATTCACCGCATTAACCGTCTTGTTTCTGTTGTCTGTCTCTGTTTTCGGAACGAATAAGACGAACGATTATAAGGTAGGTGCCAATATACCAAGATTAGCTACAGGAAGTGATGTTGCAGCAGAAATACCGGATGGTACTGTGATCTGGAATCTGGGACAACATGATGGCTCAGCAGCTGAGTTCGCTGCGAGTGGCACTTCTGGCAGTAAGAAGATATTTAATGTTCCTTCTTCAGCGCTCAAATCATCGGCTCTTCAGAGCTTGCCTGCAGGCTTGAATGGAAAGACCCAGCCGGAATTAACGATCACCTATCAGCTAAATAAGATCCCGGAGAATGGGGTCTTATTTAGCGTAGGAATTCTGGATGCTTATAAATCCGTGCCGCAAATGAGTGTGTTTTCCAATCGTCAATTGTCAGGGATCATTCAAATTGCGGGCGTATCGGGCACAGAAAGTGAATATAGCTTTCAAAAATCCTATGAATTATACATTCCCAAGGAGCAATTGAAGCTGGGAACGAACGAATTGAAGCTGCAAACGGTTCGCTGTTTATATTGCAGTGACAAAGAAGACGAATATTCCTGGTGGACTTGGGATAATCTCCGTTTAGAATCTCTTAACGCTCCAATTTCCGAGCCTATTCATGGCAGCTATACACTGACCGGAACAGTAGTGAATAATAAGCAGTTTTACTTTGATGAAGGTGCGGTTACGCACTTGCCTTATGTTATCAAATGGCTAGGGATGGCTTATAGCGGCAATGTGATGCGTACCAGTTGTGCCAGTGATGTCGGGAGATCCTGCTCAGATATGCTGGAATATTACAAGGTATTGAAGGATTACAACATGCAGGCGGTTGCTCTGTATTTGCATACTGGTGATATTAAGCTTAAGGCAGATGGATCGTTGCCTGCTGATGCGGAGAAAAAGCTGACAGATTATTTTGAACAATATAGCCCTTATTTTCAATATTATGAGGTAGATAATGAGCCAGGGTTATTTAATCGTTCTAAGGCAGTGAACCTGGCGATTGCGGACTGGTTGAATAAAAAGGGGAAGCAAATCGCGCCCCATTTACAAACTGTTGCTCCGGGCTGGGCGTATTGGCCGAGCTACAGTGAAGATTCCTGTGGTAATCAGAAGGGAACCGGGAAGGAATGTGGAGATCCGGATGGCTGGGAACGTGATCCAGAGCAACGTATGGAGCTGGAGAAGGTTACGGATTTGACCAATGGACACTCCTACGGTGACTCTTATATTTTTAGTAATGGAGGAAGCTTTACTGAGAATTTGAAGACCTTCACTGGCGCAGACAATGGACTTGGCAAAAAAATGCTGACCACTGAATTTGGTACCTCGGACAGTCATGTGGATGCCTATCAATACGGGGCAACGGAGCGGACAGCGGCTGTATTCGACCGGATCATGCGTGCGCATATTGGTTATGCGGATATGTTTGTGCAGCATGCTGCTTTTTTTAAGGATTTCAGTTTATTCAAATACGGGTTTAATTTAGAAGAGCATGATCCGGCGACCACAGAAATTTATTATACAAAAGAAAATGAGGATTCACGTGTCAGCATCATGAGAAGGCTCAGTCTTGCCTATGCTACACATGGAGCCCCGCTAACTTATCAAATTGCCAACAAAGATGTGTTAGCCGACAAGCTGGTATATGTTCGGGCCGTGGATACTTCTACATTGAAGCCTCTTGCTGGAAGCGGGGCGACTTCAAATAAGGTACTGGTTAATTTCGTTAACTTTGAGTCTACTCCACAGACCGTGAGTGTAAATGTGACTATGCCGAAAAACGGGGTGTATGAAGGGGAGCGTTTTGGAAACGGGGATACGTATGAAAAAGCAAGAAGTTATGTAACAGGTAAAAAGGCTACTCCCACGTTAACCTTTACGGAGACACTTGCTCCGGGAGAGGCTGTGCAGTATATTTTGCAGCCTTCCACTGAAGTAAAGCCGTCGGCACCTAAAGGATTCAAAGCCGCAGCAACAAAAGGTTTAGCTGTAAAATTAAATTGGTTGGAGGCACCGGGAGCAAGCTATGAGCTGCTTCGCGCTGAAGGTAGCGGCGGGGAAATGAAGGTGGTAGCCACCGATGTGAAGCTTACAGAATATACGGATCATAATTTACGTGAAGGGACGTTATATACCTACGCGGTAAGGGTATCCGGCTCTAATTTACTGTCCGATAAAGTTCAGATTACAGCCACCGGATTGGTTCCTCTGGATCGTACTAAATGGAAGGTATCCTCAAATGTGAATACGGCAGCATCAGCTCCTAGTCTGGCTATCGATGGGGATCGGCGCACGCGCTGGGATACGGGGAAACATCAGGCCTCCGGAGAGTATTTTCAGATTGATCTGGGTGAAGCACATGAAATTGAAAGAATAGATTTGGACAGCACGCTTTCACCTTTTGATTATCCAAGAGACTATGTAGTTTATATTTCTGACGATGCTCAAAACTGGAACAAACTCACGTCTGGAAAAGGTACGAAAGAGCTTACTAAGATATCCTTTTCTAAAGTAAAGACGAGGTATATCAAAATTGTACAGACCGGATCCGGCGGGAATTATTGGTCCATTCAAGAGCTGCAGGTGTATTCCAGAGAATAAGGGTATCATTTGAATTTATATAATCATTTATAGCGCATACTAAATTACTGTGAGATAGATCTACAATGGAATAGGGAATTCTTCCCTATAAATTTTGTGTTTTAGGGTTGAATAGGTGGAATATAGGGAATTTCTCCCTGTATTCCAGCGGATATCGCCGTTTTTTAGAAAATCCTCCGTATTATAGGGAGAAATTCCGCATAACTGGGCAATTGTGAGGAAATCATCCTAAATAGAGGGAGTTTTTCCCCATAAAACTCCTTCCCCAACGCCCCATCACAATTTCTTAGACTGAGTGCAGAAGGTGGGGGAGTTTGGGATATCCTCATAGATCAGAATGTATATGTTCCACGGCATATATTATCTTTCTCTTTCTCGAATAAACGGAAGCCGTCCTTAAAAGGACGGCTTCCGTTTATTCTTGTTTAAATCCATTAAATGAAACGAAGTCCAGACATATACGGCAAAGGAATGGCATCGGAATCCTCTGATCTCGCTGGATCAAAGAGCAGCGAGATCAGCTCCTTGTCGTCCTGCACGGACGACAAGTCGAGGCCCTTGCGGCAGCCTTCGGTCTGCCGCAATAGCGCTTCCCGGTCTGCGATGCAGACCGTTCCGCTGTTCGCGCCGCCGCTTAAGCTGGCGCCGGCGTCCCGCAGAAGCGCGAGCAAGCCGCGCTCCTGCCACGGCACAGGCATTTGCAGCGTGCCAACGCCGCCGCACAAGGCCGCCTTGGCCAGCAATGCCGCTACCGCGCTCGGCTGGCCGGCCCATTCCACCGCCGTCGCCGCGTTCGGCGCTGGCACGTCCGCCGCCGCGGGCACAGCCACCGCGGCGAACCCCTCGATGCTGCCGTCCCGAACGGCTACGAGTGTGCGCTGGGCTAAGCCCATCACACCCGCGTAAGCCTCGGTCCCCAGCAGCAGCGCCAGCTCACCCGGACTATATACATGTCCGGCTTCGCGTTCATTGAGCAGCCGGTAGACTCCGAAGAAGTCGCCCGGCTGCATTGGCCGCAGCGTCCATTCTTCTCCTGCTGCGGCTGCAAGAGCCTGAGCTGAGCTTGCGTTCAGCTCGGCAAATTGCGTACCTCCGAACGGTACGCACCCAGCTCGGGTGTATAACGAACGATCACCCGAGACAAAAATCAGCGATGCCTCGGCCTCGGCAGCATGACTCTGGCATAGCTGTAGAAGTTGGCCCGCCAGTCCTTGGCCCCGAAAAGCGGGATCGGTGCAGACAGCACCTATGGAGAATACATTCAGGAAAGCATCTCCAGTCTTGATCGTGGAGGGTACGAGCCCCATGAAAGCAGCAACCGTTCCGTCATCGGCAATAGCCGCGTAGGAATGACTGAGTCCAGGGCGGAAAATAAGTGGAAACAGTTCTTTCATTGAAGTGGCACCCGGTTCACGAAAGACAGAATCTGCGAGCAGAGATGCTTGGTCTAGCTCCGCAGGTTTAATTAATCTCAATTGCATAACATTCAACCTCCTATATGTACACACGATGGGGAGAAAGCATTTACATAAAGTATAAGGCCCGGGGAATGAAATCTCCAATCTTGTTTATATTATTCAATGTCTCAAAAGGATATCGAAAAGGGTAATAAAGTACATAAATAAGGAAGCTTCTTATATTTTAAAGCTAGAAGAGAAAGGGAAGTGAATAATCGGTGTCCCAACTTGCAGATAATATTATATTATTACTGGCAGCACTCCTACTTGTAGGCGTATTTTCCACCAAGTTCTCCACTAAATTTGGAATGCCAGCTTTAGTGCTGTTTCTTGCTGCGGGGATGGTGCTAAGCCAATTTGTTTTTTTTAACAATGCTTCCTTAACGCAAATGGCCGGGATCTTCGCATTGGTTGTCATATTATTCGAAGGTGGCATGCAGACGAATATTAAGGATATTAAACCTGTTATTCGGCCGGCATTATCCTTATCAACGGTAGGCGTAATCATGACGACAGCCATTGTAGGGGTATTCGCTAAGCTGATCCTTGATGTGACATGGCCAGAAAGCTTTCTGTTTGGAGCGATCGTTGGATCGACAGATGCGGCTGCAGTTTTCTCGGTACTCGGCGGTAAGAACATTGATAAACGTCTGACCTCGACGTTAGAAGCAGAATCAGGAAGTAACGATCCAATGGCGGTGTTCTTGACAGTCTCGCTAATCGAATGGATACAGCATCCGGATATGGCGATATGGGGGCTGCTGTTATCTTTTATATGGGAGATGGGCATTGGCTTAGTACTTGGTTTTGTGCTGGGGAAGATCGCAGTTTTCTGTATCAATCGAATTAACCTGGATTCCACAGGTCTTTATCCAGTAATGGCGATTGGCTTTGCTGTTCTGACCTATGGTTTATCAGCATGGGTACATAGCAGCGGGCTGCTGGCTGTTTATGTTATGGGCCTTACGCTTGGGAATTCCGAGCTAATGTATCACCGTACCATTATGAATTTTAGTCATGGTTTTGCTTGGATGATGCAAATATTTATGTTCATACTGCTTGGTTTGTTAGTATTTCCACAGGAGCTGGCGGAAGTGGCATGGCAAGGTATCTTGTTATCCGTCATTCTGATGGTTGTAGCTAGACCAATCGGTGTATTTATAAGCCTGCACTTTTCCAAATTTACGATCCGCGAGAAGACTTTGATTTCTTGGGCCGGACTTCGTGGAGCCGTTCCGATTGTGTTAGCGACTTATCCGCTGCTGGCTGATCTGTCTCACGGACGACTATTCTTTAATGTTGTGTTCTTTGTCGTACTGACCTCGGCGGTGATTCAGGGAACTAGTATTTCCCCGCTAGCATCCCGATTGAAGCTTGTGGGGCAAGAAGATTCAGATCAGCCTTCCCTGATGGAGCTGGTTGCTCTTGGCAAGACAGACTCGGAGTTTAACCATATTGGAATTAACCCTTATATGCCCATTGCTGGACAGATGATTTCAGAAATAGGTCTGCCAGATGATATCTTATTTACGGCAATTATCCGCAATAAAAAGATTGTCACTCCGCATGGAAGTACTGTTATTGAGCCTGGGGATACTGTGTATGTCCTAAGTCCGAAGAGTAAGCGTGATGAGATGAGGGCTTTCTTCCGCAGCAGGAAAGGAAAGACCGCGGAGGAGGATGTTTCTTTAATCTAGAGAAGAGACTCTTTTACCAAAGTGTGACACACATAATAGGCTTCATAACATAAGCTGTGCTAGAATCGGCACAACATATAATCTCCAGAATAGTTGCAAAACACGAAAGAGTGTGTTAAATTGTATATAGATTTAGAACGAGTCTAAATACAATTATAATAAATGAACCATAGGAGGTTTTATTAATGACAACACAATTAAAGAACCATACTGAACTGCAAGCTGCTTTGAACCGCCAAACTGCGAACTGGTTCCTGCTCGGGGTAAAGCTTCATCATTATCACTGGTATGTTAGCGGATCTCAATTCTTCACACTGCATGAGAAGTTTGAAGAGCTATACAATGAAGCTGCGGGTTATGCAGATGATTTGGCTGAGCGTTTGCTTTCTATTGGTGGACAACCAGCCTCCACAATGAAGCAATATCTTGAATTGTCCGACTTACAAGAAGCTCGCGGCGGCGAAGATGCTAAAGGTATGGTACTTGAGCTCGTGAGAGACTTTAAGACTGTTGCTAAAGAACTGCAAGATGCAATTGCTACTGCTGAAGAATTGAGCGATCAACCAACTGCGGATCTGCTGATTGGCATCAGAAGCAGCATTGAGAAACATGCTTGGATGCTGAATGCCTTTATCGGCTAAGACAACATCCTTATAGGGATAGAATGCACAAAGAGCGCCTGCGTATGGTTAACGCATGGCGCTCTTTTTTTTGAAGCATTCTATTTAATAAATACTCCACCAAATGGCACGGCTTCGCGCAGAAATCGTTTAATAATTCCATCATCGTTATTATCTCTTTCAAATCGGCGATTCTGGCGTCCGGCTTGAAACAACACAGGGCCGTGGCCCGTCATCTTCCAATGATAACTCATATGCTGGCTAGCTAAATGGTTGCCGTAAACGGTAAGCTCCAGCTTCGCATTCTCAGGATAGGCAATAATGCTGCCTGCATCCACATAGAGCGGATTGTAAGGATGAAGCTCAGCTTCACATACCGTACCTTCAGTCAATATACCAATGATGCCGTTACCCGTAAATTTCACTTTCACAATATCTCGTGTAACGAGCACATTCTTCATACTTAGCACTCGTGTATCCATCGTAACTCCCTTGCTGTAGAAGAAGAGATGTTTAAAGTCGTACAATAAATCGCTCTTTCCATCAAGCTGCAGAATCTTTACCCGATAACCTGGTGGAAGGGCGGCGACAAAATGGCAAGGGCCAGACATATCCGAACGAATCAGTTTTCGCTTGCGATAGATGCCCTTTACATCCATAAATCTGTCTGCCCGTCCAGTGGCAGGCCCTTGATAAGCGATAATTTGTTGTGGGTGCAGCACATGAACCTCTTCCTTCTCCCCAAGGGTGAAGGCTACGGCTTGTCCGCTCCCGCTGTCGCTTTCATCTTGGACATCGATGTTCATATTTCATCTCCCTCATGCTGTAGACGTGATCTTTACTGAATGTTCAAGATTAGCGCAGGCGGTCTCCTTTTCTAGAACGGTGAAGCATGCTGAAACGAACAATACGGATGAGTATAAAATACCCCAGAATTAGACCAATCCCCGTAAAAATAGTCACTTTGATTTTATGATAATATTCTTCGCGTGCCGTCCGGTCATTTTGCAACTCATCAACCATCTGCGTTAGTTGGCGATTCTGCTCCTGAAGGGCTTCGTTCTGTGTCCGGTAGGCCTCCATTTCCTGCATGGTATTCGTAAGCTTATCCTTCGCCTGTTGTAGCTCTTCAGCTGTCTGCTGAAATCCTTCTTTCAATTCATTGACTTCATTTGGAAGCTCAGAGAAGCTTTTGAATCCATTATAGATATCACTGAATATATTGGCTTGTGCTACTGGGGCCGGAAGAGATATGGAAAGGGTCAGCAGAAGCAGGAGCGAACATAACAGCTGTAGATATTTACGGTATTTACGTTGTTTCATCTATATAATCACCACCCAATTTAGGCTTGTATTTCTTTTATTTTAACACAGCTTGACAGCTTCTGACAGCGTAGGCTAAACGTGAATAGGGCTTCTTGGGTCAGTATTATTTGCCTGTTTGAAGTGAGGTTACACTTCCTTGTAAAGAACGATTTGGCTGTGCTCAACATGATTGAGAAGAGGGACTATTTATCGTATACTTTGGACGGAAAGGGGCTGCTGCGGAATGAATAAATGGCTTAAGACAATGTTATTTTTGGTCGGATCTGCTTTTTTGACGAGGTTGATTCCATTCTCATCTTTGTTTCGGAATTTGGACACGATGATTCATGAATTTGGTCATGCGCTGGTGACTTTACTGCTGTCTGGCAGTGTGCTGCGGATTGAACTATACGCGAATCATAGTGGGGTCACCTATTCAGCCATTCAAGATGGAGGCAGAGCGATACTGGTGTCGCTATCCGGGTATGTGCTGGCTTCCTTATTCGCATTGCTACTCTTCTATCTCTACAGTAAAGGACGGCATGATTGGGGACTTATTTTAGCTACTACAGTAGCATTGATTATGCTGGTAATGTACGTGCGGGGAAGCTTCGGAATGATGTGGTTAGGCGGGTTTATTGCGCTGAATGTTTTAATGCTGGTGGTGTGGAAAAAGGCCAGCAAATATTATTATTTGTTATTAGCTTTTTTGACCTTGGAAGAGTCTGTAATGGGAAGTTTATTTCTCGTATATGCGGCCGTTGTATCCCCATCTCGTGCGGGAGATGCCAGTAACCTGGCAAGGATGACATCGGTGCCGGCCATATTTTGGGCAGTCCTATTTTTTATATTTTCTCTGCTTTGCGCCAAATGGGCGCTGGGACTATTTTTTAAGCGGGAGCGAGTGCAGCCTAAACTTCAGAGTCGTTAAAGTTAAAAACATAAAATTTTCGTCATAAACAGACAAAAGGGGCTGTTTTTGCGAGAGTCAGTCTACTTAGTATGTAGAATGGCTCTTTTTTTGTCGATAATATAGAACCGAACATACATTCCATGACATGGAGTTGTCCGCCATTATTGGTACATTAATAGAAGACCCAAAAAAAGAAAGAGGTGGAAAATATGATGGAAAGTATTACTCCTATATTTACGTGGGGTCAAGATCGTATTTTTGCAGGTGGAAATCGGGATGTTGTTTTACTTGTCGAATGGAAAGGAAATTTGCCTTCAGAAAATAGCCGACCAAGCAGCCACAAAGTGGTTGCACGTGATATTGAACTACGAGTTTGGCTTGAGCCACATGTAACTTTTAAGCGCTGTTATGGATGTGAAATGGAGGCTGGAGAAGGGAATTCACTCTTGCTTAAGCTTGGAAAAATAAAAACAGGACAACGCAAATTCATAGGATTGGAGTTCACTACTTCTAGTTCTGTAGCAGGTAAATATGAAGCATTATCCCTACAGTGGAAGTATAAAAAACCAACTGTAGAGCGTGTTCGTGAACTTCCCGTGAAGGTACTTGAGCTGGAGTACGCGCATCATACGCGCATTCTGAGCGATACTTGCTGCTTTTATGTTGAGAAGCATCTGGAATTGTTGAAGACGGCTGAAACGGTTGAAGCAGCAGAGGCACTACGAAGTAAAGGCCAGTATAGTGAAGCTCACGAAATGCTCAATCGACATGCGGATAAGATGTTGCTACTCGCAGTACGCTCTGGAGATCCTTTGCTGCTTAAAGAGGCTGAAATGTTGTATAAACAGATCGGGTTCGAGCATCAGCAACGAAGTAAAGCCGTTGGTGGAATTTAATATAGGACTCACTGCACGAGGATGCACATAAGCGAAAAAAGACCTATACATAAATTGGATTTTTCAGCGGATTCGGCGGAAAATTATAAGAAGAATTGTAATATAAAATGTGGTAACATAGTAAAAAAGTTCTATCACAATTTTACTTTTTTTCATAAAATAATGGGTCTATTTAACCATAAATCAAGGGGAACTGAATATGACAGACCGATTAATCCGACTGATGCGCATTATTACACTTGTTCAAGCCAAGCCAGGGATATTAGCCCGCGAATTGGCGGAACGCTGCGGCAACAGCGAGAGAACGATTTACCGGGATATGGACGCGCTTAGCGCCATGCATATTCCCATAACCCACCTGGGGCATGGAAAAGGTTATGCTTTTATTGGGAATTTTGCACTCTATCCCTTGGATTGGTCGGAAGAAGAAGCAAACGCATTTTCGCAATTACGCTATATTATGGAAGATATAAAACCAGCATTACCCATAGATTTTGAAAGCGCGTATGAAAAAGTAGTCGCAGCTGAATATAAACGTAAGGCGGAGAGAGAAGAGACAATAGAACGTGCAAGAAGAGAAGTAGGGGTGGGGTGGGCAGAAAGAAGCAGTTCGCATATGGAACAACACTCATTTCTTACTCCGATCCTGGAGGCTTTATTAAAGCAAAAGAGTATTCAAGCGAATTATAGTGAGAATGCATTAGAAGAGAAAGGGATCACCATTGATCCTTATTGTCTGGTCCCGCTGGAAAGTCGTTTTCATCTCATTGGATTTTGTCATCGTCAGGGTGTTATTCGTACATATCATATCAACGATTTTTCTAATGTGAAGCCATTAAATCGTTTTTTTTCGAAGGAAGCGTTTGATGTGCAAGCCTTTATGAAGCAGAAATGGTCACTCGATAGGGATAGTTTACAGGTAGAATTCAAAGTGAAATTCTCGGAACGGGTAATGGAAGGAATTAAGAAGGACGAATTGCCTTTTAAGCCAAGTAAAGTGGATCGTCAATCTAGATGTTTTCACTTTAAGGTTGCCGTGGAACAAGATATAGGATTTGTCCGCTGGATTAAGAGATTCGAAGAGGAAGCAGAAATCATTGAACCGTACTATTACCGTGAAGTAATCAGGCAGCAGTTGGAAAAATGGAGTTCGCACTATAAATAGTGATACGCTCATTTGACCTTCGTTCAATTCGAAAGATGGGGTGCTTGAGCAACCATTTAAATGGTTGCCGGTGGCATCCTTTTTTTGCGAGTAAGTCCAAGATACTCATTTCTAACTATCTAATTATAACAATATATAACTAAACATATCCAAACACAACTCAATCTATAGAAAATCGAAAAAACGTATGCTAGAATAGCATCTACATATATACATGTGAAAATGGGAGGAATGGAAATGTTTAAGAAATGGTCAGTCAGAATCTTTGGTGTATTAGCAATTTTTTTGGTTGTGAATTTTTCTGCGGGCGCAGGGTTGGAGGTAGAGGCAGCCGCCAAGAAGACAGAGATTATAGTATCCGCCGCAGCCAGCTTGCAGGATAGCTTAGATAAAATGGCGCTTCTCTATGAGAAGAAGCATCCCGATATTGATTTGGTCTTTAATTATGCTGCATCTGGCACATTACAGAAGCAGATTGAGCAGGGTGCTCCGGCGGATCTGTTCTTCTCTGCAGGGGATAAACAGATGAATGCGTTAGTGGATGCTGGACTGATCTCTGACCATAAGGTTCTGCTTAAGAATCAGTTGGTTCTAGTCGTACCTTCGAATTCAAAAGCTTCATTAAATACAATCACTCAACTTACGGATAAATCCTTTAAGAAGGTAGCGGTAGGGCAGCCTGAATCTGTGCCCGCTGGCCAATATGCTCAGCAATCGTTAACTGCGAAGAAGGTATGGGATACGCTGCAAAACAAACTTGTATTTGCGAAGGATGTACGTCAGGTTCTGTCTTACGTCGAAACGGGGAATGTCGATGCAGGCTTTGTATATAAGACAGATGCATTGACTTCAAAAAAGACGAAGATCGCCCTTACTGTAGGCCCGCATGTTCACAAAGCTATTAATTATCCGGCGGGTATCGTGAAGGATTCAAAGAATCAAAAGGAAACTAAAGAATTTTACAATTATCTTCAAAGCAAAGAGGCTAGTGATATTTTTGCAAGCTATGGCTTCTTGCTTCCTTAAATAAGAAATCATGAGTAGAAGCGGGGTGAATAAGGATGGAAATAAATTGGACTGATTTCTTCGCCCCGGTATGGCTTTCCGTTAAAATTTCAGTAATTACCAGCATCATTGTATTTATTCTTGCAACGGCCGCGGCTAAGGCTATGGCAGGTCGCAAGTTCCCTGGTTATAGCTTGGTCGAGACGGTAATGCTGCTTCCACTTGTGTTGCCGCCGACAGTTGTCGGATTTGTGTTGTTGGTCGTCTTAGGTCGTCGCAGCTGGATTGGCAGATGGTATGAACAAATGACGGAGCATACGATCCTTTTTACATGGGGGGCTGCGGTTATCGCTGCGGTTGTCGTAGCTTTTCCTCTCGTTTACCGTACGGTGAAGGCGGGCTTTGAAGGCGTGGAAGCGGATCTTGAAGATGCGGCGCGTGCGCAGGGAGCGAGCGAACTGCAGGTACTGCGTTATGTCACATTGCCCCTTGCAGGTCGGTCACTCGCTGCTGGGTATGTTCTAGGTTTTGCCCGCGGTTTAGGAGAATTTGGCGCAACGATCATGGTAGCTGGAAATATTCCTGGCCGCACGCAGACTGTACCTACAGCGATCTATGTCGCGGTGGATGGCGGCAACATGACCCTTGCTTGGATGTGGGTGTGCTCCATTATTGTTATGTCTGCTGTGATGTTGATGTTTGTGAACCGGCGTACTTAATTATGCTCGACAGAGATCGCTCCGCTGACCTCAGTGGGAATGTCGATTGGAAATCTTGATAAATTTAAAAAAACCTAGCCCATCCAGGAGTAACCTGGGATGGACTAGGTTTTTTTTCTTTAGAAACGCACCGTTAAAACAAAACCTCTTTAATAAGAAGCAAGCTTGTGACTATCAGGTTTCGTAAATAATCGTCCCGGTTTCCGTGAGATCATATCCGTGAATGGACCCAAGCTCACTTTGAAAGGCTGGCGAGCGTAAAATATCAATCACGGTGGTGATCCAGTGCTCATTTCCCGGTTTCTTGAGCATCACTAGATCATAACACTCCTGAATCAAGGGAATGAAATCAACGCCGTCGACAATCTGAGCAGCCTTCTCGGTACCGATGGCCACATCGGCTTCTCCTCGTGACACTTTACCAGCGACTGCCAAATGACTATTCTCCTCCTGCGCATATCCAGATAGGCTTGCGGCAGGAATGCCGTGCAATCGGAGTTGCTCATCCAATAACACACGTGCACCAGCGCCTCGTTCTCTATTAATCAGTGTAAGTCCATCCTGTTGCAGATGAGACCATTCATGAAGACCTTTAGGATTTCCCTTTTGAACATACAATCCTGCACTTCGGGTCAACAGACGAACTACAACATAAGAGAAGCCTACAAGGATTTTACGAATATAGGGAAGGTTATATTCTCCAGTATCCCCGTCGAGCAGATGCGTACTGACGATGTCCGACTCGCCCTGATACATGGCAATGAGACTATCTAGACTGCCAGCGTAAGAACGAAGAGGGCGCTCAGTGGGCAGGCAACGCTCCAAATAGGTGGCTAGAATATCGAGTGACATATCCTGACCCGTAATCACGAGGCTGTGCCCTGTAGCTTTACTATTAAATTGGCCAGAATGTGTGGCAACTTGTGTTAGATTTGCTCCAGCAAAAGTCAGCGGCGATATCGATAGGGTCATGCCACTTCGAGCATTCTGTTTGTAGGCTTCTAAATCGGATTGATCCACACGCATCTGTTTTCCTACACGGTAGGAGGGAAGCTCCCCTTTTTTAATCAGATCATATACTTTTAATTTCGAGATCTTCAGTAAACGGGCAATTTCCTCAGTCGTATAGGATGTGTTATCAGACATGACAAAAGCCTCCAGAACTTCATAATAGGACAAGACTACCTTATTTTGAAGTCCTGTGCAATTAGGCTATTGTGCTTTACCTGCCTGCTGTGTATTGGATAATTTGATTAATTCTGAAACGGTGACAAATCGGAAACCTTGCTTTTCTAATTCCGGCAAAATAATTTTGAGCGCTTCTCTGGTTTGAGATTGTCCATGCACATGATCATGAAATAGGACGATATCACCATTATGTGCGTTTCGAATAACCTTGTTCGCGATACTCTGCACGCCAGGGCGATTCCAGTCACGTGTATCTTGATGCCAGGACCATAAAATAGGCTTTAGGCCCATGTTGTTTGAAGTATCAACTAGTGTCTCGTCATACATGCCACCCGGGGGTCTGAACAAAGCACTATGCTTTCCAGAAACCTTTATGATTTCTTCTTCGGTTAAATTAAGCTCCCGCTCAAACTGGGCTTTATTAATAGGTTTTCTAAAATAGACGTGATTGTAGGTATGGTTAGCTAATTCATGTCCTTCGGAAATGACTCGTTTCGCCACATCTGGATACGCTGCAATTCTTTTTCCTATGGCAAAGAAGGTGCATTTCGCATGATATTGACTCAATACCTTTAATATTTGATCGGTTTCAGAAGGGTCAGGACCGTCATCAAACGTTAATGCAATCACTTTTTGGTTAGTATGTACTTCCCAAATCATGTCTCCTCTTTTTTCGTAGTAGTCGCGGTTCTTGCTCGGGCTACCTAGAGCGGAGTTCGTGAAGCATAACAAGAGAGAGAGGGTAGTCATCATAATTTTGCTGCTAGTTTTCATGAATTCACCTGTTTTTTTTATTTTAGAATGCTCCTTTGGAGGGTCAAAATATTCATAGTTTCAGTTTTGTAAAGACAATCAGCCTTTTTTCATGTTCTTTCTTCTTTCTGCTATATCTCCCTGTACAAGTAATAAGATTCATTCTGGCTTCAGCAGACTTTCCAAAAATTCGTTCCAAGGGTGCTTCAGCAGTGGTGAAGATTTCTACAGACTCTACAATATAAGTTAGTTTTCGCCCGTCCGCATTGGATACCGTTATTTCATCACCGTGCTTAAGCTTTTTGAGGTTGAAAAAAATAGCTGGACCAATATAACTATCCACATGCCCGTCTAAAATTACATTTCCCTTAGCACCTGGTAATATTCCTGGGTACAGAATTCCTGCAATATTGCTATCCTTAGGGACGTCCATTTGTCCATCTGGAAGCAATGTAACGGTCTCTATTTTGGCGCTTACTTTAATAGCTGGAATGCTAAGCTGAGTAGGCAGGATAGGTTTGGGTAATGATGGTTTAATATCGATCTTTTGAATAGCTTTAGTAGGAGTTATCGTTTCTTGCTGCTGTGTTTGTAGTGACTTCGTGTCTGGTCTGCTTTCCTGCGAATGTGAGTCAGTACAACTGGCAGTGGTTAAAGTGATGAAGGTTAATATAAATGAAGATATCCATTTTTTCATGTGTAAGAAAAGAAAGAGGGGATTCCCCCTCTTTCATCCTCCCTATTCAGTTTGTTCGCTAGCACCGCCATGGCCTGTTTTTGGCATTTTTGTTGCTTTCATGTGAATGCTCTTAGTGTTAATGCTTTTAGCCTTCATGCTCTTTGCATGAATTCCTTTAGTGGAGTGGCTCTTCATATGCATTTTCTTTTCATGCATTTTATGTTCTTTTTCTTTCTTCATTTTTTCAGCATGTACTTTTTTCTCATGTTTCGTTTCGGTTGGTGCAGCAGAAGCAGAAGCCGCAGAAGCAACGGATAGCATCAAGCAAGTGGATAAAAGAGCTACGGACAATTTCTTCATAATCATTTAGTGGATTCCTCCTAGATGTTTTTTGCCTACGAAGATTAATATCTCCATTTCAATTGCTTTTAGATTGGTGGATTGCTTCCAATGCAGTTTGGGATTGGGATAACGTTGTATTTTGATGTGAAAATTGTTATGAAAATGCCTTATAATGAAGTTCAATATATAGACATTTGGTTAGGGGTGGGAATATGACACTTATTGAAAAAAGAGAACACCGGCAATATCCGGAAATTACCCGCCTAGAAACGTCGAGAGCTGCTTATGAGCGTGATTATTCACGCTTGATTCATTCGCCTACTTTTCGTAGGCTGCAAGGCAAATCTCAAGTGTTCGGGGCTGGCACGGGTGATTATTACCGGACGCGTCTAACTCATTCACTTGAAGTCGCTCAGATTGCTCGTGAGGCAGCGAAAAGTCTGCTTAGATCTTATCCAGAGGTGGAGACAAGTAAAGCGGAGAACCCAGGACTTGTAATAGATCCAGAGGTTGTAGAATGCGCGGCCATTGCTCATGATTTTGGTCATCCTCCTTTCGGGCATAAAGGGGAAGAGGTACTAGATAACATTCTGGACCAGCTTATTGAAAAGAAGACGAATGAGGCTGCCCTGCTATCTGGAGCAACGGGTGCAGATAGGCTGCTCATTCATGAGCAGATGAAGCAGCGCTATGAGCACTTTGAAGGCAATGCTCATAATTATCGGCTGATTATGTTTCTGGAGAAGCGGGAGAACATTGATGGATTAAATCTGTCGGATGCAGTGCTTCTCGGAATTAATAAATATCCGTTTCCTGGCACCTCACTGAAGAAGGGGATGTACCTTCACGAATGGGCATATATTTCGGAGATTCGCAAAGAGTGGGGAATTCCTGCGGGTAAGAAAACGTTGGAAGCTCAGCTGATGGACCTTTGCGACGATATCGCTTATTCTGCACATGATTTGGAGGATGGAATTAAGGCTGGAAAGATTGAAGTGCATGAACACTTTATGCATGATTCCTATATTCAGCGGCTGATCGTAGAGAAAATTTCAACGTTAGAGGATTTCTTCTGGAAGGGTTGGGAGGAGGAAGGTATCCGTGCTAAGGTCGAAGAGGTGCTTAGTTCATTTCTTCGAGTATGGATGGAAAAGATGCCAACCTGCGAGAACGACTATTCCAGAACTCGGCGTGAAGTTAAGGCTTATTGGGTTAGCACCTTTGTCGCAAGTCTTGGGGTGATTCCTGATGGAGACTGGAAGAAGGTCACCTTTATAAAAGAAGGAAAAGAAGATGAGGATATGCTACGGACCGTAAGTGTGCTGAAGAGCTTCGCTTGGGTTACGATGATTCGTGATTTACGAGTACAGCGGCTTCAGAAACGTAGTGAATGGATTCTGCGCCGTCTATGGGGAGCTTTTCTTGATCCGCAGACATCCAAAGCCATTATTCCATCGGACTGGCTGCAACGCTTTGAGAAGGATCAGAAACAAGCGAATCCTATTTGGACGTGGGAACATATGGTGATTGATTATATCGCAGGGATGACGGATGCCTTTGCTGAGAAAATATACAATGAGCTATACGGGTTGAAAGTCGGATCGATTTATGACTTGGATTAGATAAAACAGAAGATTAAGTTAAGGCCAGCCTCCAATCCATTGGAGACTGGCCTTTTGTTTGTTTTTTATAGAACGGGGAATATTTTGTTAGTATTTTGTTATTATTAATCTGACTAAATTTATGCTTGTTGACCCTGATATTCAGTGTTTTTTATAACAAAATAGCTATTTATAAAAATAAGTTATTGTTTGTATGCTATTTTGATGCTAATATAATAACTAAATTGTTATTGGGAATAAATGGGGAGGTTGATAAAGAAGTCGAATCTTCTGCTTGAGTAATAATGAAAACCTTTACAAAACGGGAGGGTAAAACGAATGAAGAAGTTCAAAAAAAGCTTTGCTCTATTTCTTACAGCAGTAATGCTTGTTACAATGGCTGTGCCTGCGCTAGCTAACGGAAAAACAAATGAAAACCTCAAGGCGCACTGGGCTGGAGAAAGTGTAGAGAAGTGGCAGGGTAATGGTGTTATTCAAGGTTATCCGGACGGCTCTTTTAAGCCGGATCATAAAGTAACGCGTGCTGAGCTTGTAAGTATTATTAATAAGCTATTTGGATTTAGCACTCTTTCGGAAATGTCATTCTCGGATGTACCTGCTAAAGCTTGGTATGCAAGCGCTTTATCTATAGCGAAGCAAGCTGGCTATTACAAAGGTTTTCCTGATAATAAAGCGAAAGCGGATACTGAAGTAACTCGTCAAGATGCTGCAACATTAATTGCTTCTGTTTTTTCATTGGAGCCAGGCACTAAAGCGAGTGCCTTTACAGACCAAGCATCCATCAGCGCTTACGCTAAAGAGGCTACCCTAGCATTGAGTGGAATTCTATCCGGTTATCCAGATGGTACATTTCGTCCGAACGACCCAATTACAAGGGCGGAGGTAGTCACTATCGTTGACAGATTGATTAGCGGCTACTACAACACAGTCGGTACATTCACTGGGGGAGATATCCATGGGAATATTGTCATTAACCAAAGTGGGGTTGAACTAAAGAATGTAGCTGCATCAGGCAACCTTTATTTTACCTCCGGTATTGGTGATGGTGAGGGTGTCTTGGAGAATGCAACAGTACAAGGTAATGTGCTTATATCTGGTGGCGGCGAGCATTCGATTCATTTAAAAAATTCTAAATTCGCTGTTGTAAAAGTGAATCGTCCTGAAGGAAAAGTTCGGGTCGTTATAGAGGATCGTACGGTCATCACTCAACTGACTATTGATAGTGCTTCTATTATAGAAGTAGGCTCAGGTTCTACAATCGATCAGCTTGTGATTGGTAACGGTGCAACGGGAACGTTGATTACAACAAAGGGTACCATTAGCAAGCTTGTAGTAAGTGCTTCCTCTGTAGTCTTAAATGGAGTGACTATAGTAGAAGGAACATACACTGTGAAGGATGGAGTTCTTGTAGGACAGGGAACAAGTGCACCGGCGCCTGGGGGCTCAGGTGGTACTAGTGTAGAGCCTACAGCAACGCCAGTACCGACGGCTACTCCGGAACCTACAGCAACGGCTGCTCCAACGGCAACACCAGAAGCTGGGGTTCATATCGTTGACGTAGATGCATCGGCTGCTACCAAATCGTTATTTGCTTATCTGGATAGCATGAGCGGCAAACAAGTTATGTTCGGTCATCAGCATGATACTACCGTCTCTTTTGCCGGAAAGGATAAGAACGGAAATGTTATTTCTGACGTATACAGCTCCACTGGTGATTATCCTGGGGTTTTTGGTTGGGACACCCTTAGTTTAGATGGATATGAGAATCCTCCTGGAGTTAGCGGAGATTATGAAGCGAGTAGATTAGGATTATCCGCTGCCATGAAGCAGGCTCATGATTTGGGTGGTATTGTAACGCTAAGTACACATCCGTACAATTTTGTTACGGGTGGAAGCTTTAACGATACAGGGAATTCCAAAGGAGCAACGCGCTCGGTAGTATCACGTATTTTGCCGGGCGGAGATAAGAATGGAGAGTTTAATAAATATCTAGATCGCATCTCTGATTTTGCGAACAATCTTAAGGATGACGATGGCAACCTGATTCCAGTTCTGTTCCGTCCTTTCCACGAACAAAATGGAGGTTGGTTCTGGTGGGGTGCGGCTACAACGACAAAGAGTGAATACGCGGAACTGTACAGATATACAGTTGAATACCTACGTGATGTTAAAGGCGTTCATAACTTCCTTTATGTATTCTCACCAAACGGATCTTTTAATGGAAATGAAAGTGAATATTTAACGACTTATCCAGGTGATCAATTTGTTGATATTCTTGGAATGGATCAGTATGACAACAAGGAGAATGCGGGTTCGGAGGCTTTCCTGGGTGGTCTTGTTAAAGACCTTAAGATGATTTCTCAGCTTGCTCAAGACAAAGGTAAGATTGTTACCCTATCTGAGTATGGTTATAGTGCTGCTGGTATGAAAACAACAGGCAATAATGAGCTGGAATGGTTCACTAAAGTATTGAATGCGATCAAGGCTGACCCTGATGCAGCAAAAATATCTTATATGCTGACTTGGGCGAACTTTGGTGAAGGTAATAATTTGTATGTTCCTTATAAGAATGTTCCTAATAAAGCAGATCATGAGTTGCTTCCTGATTTTGTGAATTTTTATAAAGATGATTTCACGGCTTTTGCGAGTGATGTGAAAGAAGATAATAAGTACAATCTCGAGGTTGAAGTGGCAGGAAAGAAACCTTTCCTCCACATTGTAACTCCGAATAATATCAGTACAGTAACAGATGCCGTGACCATCATTCGGGCCAAGGTACTCAATGCAGTGCCTAGCAAAGTGACCTATACTGTGGGTGATTCTGGAGTAGAAGTGGAAATGACGCTCGGTACAGACGGCTACTATAGCGCTTCATGGCAGCCAGACGCTAGTCTGAATGGCAGTTCAGCAGAGATTACAGTGAGGGCATATGGAACTGGAGATGCTACACTTGCACAGACTAATTCTGTATTCTTAAAAATCAATGAAGCGCCAATAAAGGTACTTACTTTTGATACTGACAAGGATTTGGAGCAAATCCAAAACAATGGTACTTGGTCAGGGCTCGCCAATAACGCAGAGACGATCAAGACGGTCTTGCAGCATGCGTCACTAGATGCTAACGGTAAGCTTGTTATTAACATTACTGAAGGGCTGTCTGCTGAGGATACTTGGCAGGAATTGAAGCTGCAATTGAATGATCTTGCATTGGATGGAGTGGATCTGTCTCAAGTTACACGTGTGAAGTTCTCCGTGTTAATTCCGGAGGCTGCTCAGAATGAGGCTAACAATGCTGCGGTACGCAGTGTCATTCAGTTGCCACCAGATTGGGATACAAAGTATGGCATGGACTCATCCTATAAATCTTTGTCCGATCTTGAGAAAGTTAACGTGGGTGGATCACAATATTATAAATTTGATGTTTCGATTGATCTGGATAATGCTGCTAAATCAGCCGAAGCCAATGGTCTAGCGATATCTCTGGTTGGCAGTGGTTTGGAAGTGAAAGGTGAATTGCCAATCTATTTAGATAATATCGGTCTTTATAATACGTATACTGCACCTGTTGCTGACAAAGCACTGGTAGATAATTTTGAATCTTATGGCTCAAGCGATGAAGCACTGGTAGCCAAATATCCTAAGGCTGGCGGAGATGATGTGAGCGTATCTTTAAGCTCCGAGCATAAGGCATCCGGGGATTACGGAATGAAACTGCACTATACGATTAATAATGCAGGTTATACCGGAGTAGGTAAAAGTCTGGTTTCGCTGGACTGGTCCGACTATAATGCACTCAGTATGTGGGTAGCTTCCGATGGAGACAACGCTTATGCTGAGAAAGGTGAGCCACTTAAGCTAGTGGTGCAGCTTGTCATTGATGGAGGATATTTCGAAGCCTATCCGGTCATTAATCCAGACAAGAACGGTAAAATAGTATTAAGTTTGAAGAATTTGACGGAGATGAGCTGGGGAAAAGCCGGAGAGCTTACACAGGAAAGATTGAAGCAAGTTCAGAGCTTTAATTTGTATGTGAATGCGATGGACGGACAGAGCCACGAAGGTTCGCTCTACTTTGACGATATTCAAGCGGTCTATGACGGGACACTTCCGGATATGTCGGAAGAAGGAAATGGAGGTTCCCAGGGACATGAGCCTGGCGTGTTGTACGCCTTCGCTACAGAAGCTGATATTGCAGGATGGGCTACAACCAACGGTTCGTCTGCCAACGCTCAACCTCCAGTATTTGATGCCAATGAAGAAGCGGCAAGTGTGCAATTTGATTTGATTAATACTGGCAATGATACAAATGGCAGCTCCAAAGAATCCTTCGAACTTGCTATTAATCCTGAGAAGCTGAATATTACAGGGCTGGATACGATCAGCGCTAAGGTTAAGCTCTCGAGTGGTGCAGCTAAAGCACGTCTATTCATCAAGACAGGTGCGGACTGGAAATGGAGCGACAGCGGTGATCCTGTGCCTGTAGATTCTAACGGTTATACGACCTTATCTATTTCCCTGCCTACTGCAGCAGCAGGGGTGGGCGTAGATTTGGCTGCTGTAAAGACGATTGGGATTAAAATTGAGGATGTTTCCAATGATGGAGGAACTGCGAAGCTTTATTTGAAGGAAGTATCTCTGGAGAAAGCTGTCCCGGATGTTCACTATGGCTTCGAGACGGGGAATGACGGTTGGGCTATCAATTCTGGTACAGCCACAGTATCTTCTGATGTATATGCTGAAGGTAATCAATCTTTGAAGCTTGATTTCGCATGGAATGGAGAGGATAAAGATCCTTTTATAGCAGCATCAAAAGTAGCTGCACTTGATCTGAGCTCATTCTCCAAGCTTACTGCTAAAGTTAGAATCGTCTCTGACCAGCCTGATGTTCAAGCGAAGCTGTTTCTTCAATTAGGTGGCTATGCAGTATGGGTAGATTCGGGTGCGAAGATAGCTGCTCAGGATGGATTCACGGAGTTCACGATTGATCTCAGCAACAATTCCATTCTATCGCCTGAGAATTTGAAGAAAGTAGATGCCATTGGCATTCAGTTTGTTACACCTTCTACGGCTGGAACCGCTACAGCTTATATTGACGAGATCATAGCTTCTAATTAAGCGCGCTGCGATCCAGGTTTGAAATAAGGGTCCCTGCATGTCCATTAGGATTGCCTAATAGATATGCAGGGACTATTTTGTATGATCAGTTTATAGTTAAAGATTTGAATAGTATTCAAGCGCTGTTCTTTCTAGTTCGGTGACAAATGCTTCTTTCCCATCCATATAAGCTTCAATGTCCTTCGGAAATTGATTCGCAAGATCCTCTTTTAGATTACCGTATTGTTCTGCTGCCTCGTCACTCATACCGAACTCGCCCATACATTCGTAACCGAGCTCTGTCATTTGCGCGTTGAAGTCATCAATGACTTCGATATTTCGTACAACAGGCATCATATCAATGATTGGTTTAGCTTTTAGCCCAGGAACAGAAGTGCTGCCAATATGGTGAATATCAATAAGTGCATCAGCGAAGATCTCTTTAATCTTACGAGATCCTTCTTGGAAGATAAGATTCCATTCCTCATTGTATTGTGTGACAGTAACATCTATTTCGCAAACCTCTCTTTATGCTTGATTCCTGGATTTTTTTATTATAGAACAAGTGTTCTTAATAATCAAATACTAAATTTAATATTGGCGGGCATAATCAACGAGATTTAGGGATGGAGTGCCAGTAGATAAATAGGAATTTATATTTTCGGTAAAAATATTTACGATTCGATTAGCGTATTGATCGGTTATGCCAGCAGAATGAGGAGTGATGACTACCTGTTCCATAGTCCAAAGTGGATGATCCTGCGGGAGGGGCTCGGTTTCGAATACATCCAATCCCGCACCACGAAGCTGACCGCGATTCAGTGCGTGGATTAGAGCCTCAGTATCAGTAGTTGCTCCACGTCCAACGTTAATGTAATAGGAGCCTTGTTTAAAGGCAGAGAAGATTGCAGTATTAAATAATTGCTTAGTTTCATCGGTGATAGGGAGAATATTGATGATGAAGTCGCCTTGGCTCACAGCTTCTGGCAGATGGTCAGTGGTATATACTTGATCAAAATCAGCGAGTGGCTTGCCTGAGCGACTTACTCCGATCGTCTTCATCCGGAAAGCTTTAGCGATTCTGGCAGTTTCGCTGCCGATGGCTCCAGTTCCAACAATAACGGCTGTCTTTCCGAACAATTCACTCTCACTTCCGTCAGAATTCCAGTAGCGGTTCATCTGATTGCGAACGGCTGTATGCAAATTACGTGTGAAGAGAAGCATGAAGCCAAAGATTACCGCAGAAATAGGCTCGGCATGCACTCCGCTCCCACTAGTCAATAGGATTCCACGTTCCTTAAAACGCTCTAACGGGAGCTTCTCAATTCCAGCAGACCAGGATTGGACCCAGCGAAGGGGCGAATCTGGACGAAGAAGCGTATCGGCGATGCCTTTAGCCCAGCCGATTACGATTTCAGCATCAGCTAGCAGCTGTAAATCCGGATTTTTGCCGTCACCTTGTATGAATGTATAACCGGGGGCTGCTGCTTTGATTCTTTCTTGTTGCTCGGCTGTCAGTGGTTGTAGACATACTATGGACTTAGTCATGATGTATTCCTCCTGCTCTAAGGTTTGATGAAAATGGATAATGTTATAGGATAAGGATACCAAATCTATAGGAGAAGGTGAAATTGATATGGATGCTAACGTGTCGGATAAAGATTCAGAACGATTATTTATTGCTGTGAAATTACCCGCAGAACTTGGGCAAGTTGTGGCGGAAGAGTGCTCTAACCTATCTCAAAAGTTTCATTTTGCAAAATGGACTCATCCAGAGGATTATCATATTACCCTGCAATTTTTAGGAGACACCCCAAAGACGAAAATCCCGGATTTAATCATGTCGTTGAAGCAGATGTCAGAGCAATGCCGCCCCTTCAAACTATCCTTAGACAAATGGAATACATTTGGTCTGCCAAAGGCTCCAAAAGTTTTATGGGCAGGGGTTTCTGGCGAACTAGAAGAGCTGAATTTACTGGCTGCGAGAGTACACACTGCTACACTTCCTTTAGGTTTTTCGGCCGAATCCAGGGAGTACAAACCACATCTCACAGTGGCTCGAAAGTACCTTGGAAAAATTTCATTTGATGATAAATTGCTGGAAAATTTACTGAAATTGGATGATGAAAAAAGATCAAAAATCTTTCATAGAGACTGGACGATTGATAGTTTTGTGTTGTATGCTACCAGAATGTATGCCATTCCTATGTATGAAATGATTGAAAATATTACATTTTAAAATCGGTATTTAAGTTTTCAAAGCTTCCGTTTTCGGTTACATACAATAGGAATGTGCCGTGAAATAGGAGGAATATCATGTTAATCTTTAAACAAAACCGCTGTATCGCGTTGCTTGTTGGCGTTATACTAGTGTGTTTCTCTGCCATAAGCTTAATGCAGCCTAATCAGGTTGCCGAGGGGAAAATAGATAATCTGCAGATGGATAAGCTGCAATCCACCAGCCGAGCATCAGTAATTAATTATTTGCAAGAAGAATCAAAATCTAGTAAGACGAGGGGCTCTACAAAAGTTTCACAAATGAATAAGCTTTACAGCACAGTTAACCTGTTCAGTTCCACTTGGAAACCAGAGCAGAGTGTGGAATGGCTTAGTAAGAATAAAATAAAGCCACAAAATACATCGCAGGCTTCCATAGTTCGGGTAAAGGCTGATGTGGCACAATCTAATTCAGCTGCGCAGAAAGCGACAGCGAAAAAGAGCGCTCAGACTGTGGTTAAGACAGTCTCGGCATCTCAGAAAAATCCCCTCACAACATTATACTTCTCTCGGACCGAGCTATTAAGCCAGGAGCAGCAAAGTAAAGCAACCCGGCGCTACGCAGTATCCGAAGAAGAACTGCTTCTGCTACAAAAAATTGTAATGGCAGAGGCGGAAGGTGAACCGTACCAGGGCAAGGTGGCAGTTGCCAACGTTGTTCTGAATAGGCTACGGTCAGCCAATTTCCCCGACACGATATATAAGGTCATTTATCAAAAGCATCAATTCAGTCCTGTAGCTAACGGGCGTCTTAAACGTGTCAAGCCTAATGATGATAGTATTAAAGCGGTGAACGCAGCGCTCTCTGGGGTGAAGGAAGTTCCCGATAGTACTTATTTTTTCCTATCGCTTAAGCTTGCGCAGGATCTTACCGTACATCATTCGCAGGAGTATGTGAAGACCATTGGTAATCATACGTTTTATAAATAATTGACCTTATCTGTGAACCTCAGCTATTTATAGGGTAAACTAGACTATATAACCCTGGAGGTGGAAGAATTGTCATGAAGATCACTTATTACGGACACTCAGCGCTGCTGGTAGAAACAGAGCAAGCGAAAGTTATTATTGACCCTTTTTTGTCAGGAAATCCGAACTCCGGTATTTCACCTGATGACATTACTGTAGATGCTGTCCTGCTGACTCACGGTCACTCGGATCATTTAGGTGATGCTGTGCAAATTGCCAAACAGAATGATTGTCCGATCTTTGCTGTTTTTGAGCTTGCAGAATACTGCCGAATGAAGGGTGCCAAGGTTAAACATATGAATATAGGCGGCAGTCATATTTATGATGCTATTACCGTTAAATATACTCAGGCGTTTCATTCCTCATCGATTCAGGAAGGCGACGTTTGGATTTATGCTGGACAACCCGCAGGTATTTTATTGACGATTGAGGGGAAGACGTTATTCCATGCAGGTGATACCGCACTATTCAGCGATCTGCGTCTGATTGGTGAAAGAACTGCGATTGATTTGGCGGCTCTGCCAATTGGCGATATGCTGACCATGGGACCGGATGATGCGCTCCTTGCTGCGCGCTGGCTTCAAGCGGACAAGGTCATACCACTTCATTACAATACATTTCCGGATATTGCTCAGGATGCTATGGATTTCTGTAATCGTCTGCGACAAGAGGGGATAGAGGGATTCCCGCTTAAAGCTGGTGAAAGTATAGAAATTTAATAAATCCTGATTACATGTCTATACAAAAAAAGCAGATAGCCGGGAATTTCCCCTGACTACCTGCTTTTCTTTATGGTGTAATGCACACAGGCTCTTCGCCTCGGGCTTGAGATCTTGCTCCTCTGATATCGGCTGTTTTGTCTGCGGGGTTGCCTAACATCTGCAGAACGGTAGTCGCGCAACTTTGCGGTTGATGTTTATCAGGGGCTAGACGGCGTTTACGCTGTTCTTCGAGAACAGAATACTCACGGAGCATCATAGAGAACCATTTATTCACTACCTCACAGTCAAGTACCTCTGCTAGCCCTAGCTCTACGAAATATTGGCAGTTTTTCTCTTCCTGACCTGGAATAGCTTTATAGAAGAGCATTGGGATTCCCTTAGCCTGACCTTCGGTACAGGTCATACCGCCAGGCTTTGTGATTAGAAGGTCGGAAGCATCCATAAGTTTATTGATTTCACTGGTATATCCAAGAATCCTGACGTTAGGATGATTAAGCCTTGGATTGGACTTCATTTTGGTTATAAGCTTCTCGTTACTGCCCATACAGAAGATGAGTTGGATGTTATCCATTCTGGCTGTGAGTGAATTCATAATCTCTTTGCCGAACATCAGTCCCCAGCCTCCACCCATGATGAGTACAGTAGGGATATCGGCTAGACCTAGTTCCTTGCGGAGCAGCGTCTTGTTGGACCGTTCCCAGAACTTCGGATGGACAGGTATGCCGGTGACCGTTACAAGCTCAGGAGCAATCCCTCGGCCTGTTAGAATAGATTTTACACGTGGGGTAGAGACGAGATATCGGTTGACCTCGGAATTTACCCAGCTACCATGTGCATCATAATCTGTAATTAACGTATACAGCGGGACCTCCAATCCACGACGCTTTAGTCTGGAAATGACAGCGGCCGGAATGGGGTGTGTGCAAATAATCAAATCAGGCTTTAGCTGCTCGATTACTTGAGAGGCATGTGTATAAAAAATCCGGTGAAGTGCCATCTTAGTCAACGGGTTCAATGATTTATGATATTGTGTCTTATACATCATGCCGACCAGCTTAGGCTGGCTGCTAACTGTTTTTCGGTAAGCGGAAAGAATCCATGGGGCGACCATCGGGTTAAGAAATTTACCTAGCTCGATGACTCGGCACTGGACATCCGGATTCAGCAGCTTTATTCCTTCGGCCAGAGCATAGGCTGCTCCTGTGTGGCCCGTACCGAAGCCTTCCGAAAACAGCAGTACTCTTTTCTTTCGCATAAGTTCACCTGCTACTTTCCTTTTCAATAGAAATGCGGAATTTCTTCTTAAATAGATGAGGGAAAACTGTTCTCTACTCACATTATACAAATAAGACGTAAATAGAAAGTTAAAACCCTGCAATAAATAAAAAAATAAAAGATTTTCTAAAGTATTGCAAACTGCAAAGCTACATGTTAAAGTAATGAATGACCAATTGACCGGATTAGTAAAGTGGTCAGATAGTCAGCGGTAATGATATTTTCTGGAGAAAGGAAGTGGGCACAGGTGGCAGTGGTGGATCGAAGACAGCAGGTGCTTCAGGCCGCAGCAAAATCATTTTCATTATTCGGCTATAAGGCGACTACCATGGATCAGGTTGCTAAGATCGCAAATGTCGGGAAAGGAACCATCTACACCTTTTTTACAAACAAAGAGCAATTGTTTGATGAGATCCTGCGCGATATGATGGTAGAAATGAAGATGATTGCTGATCGCGAGATCAGGCGAGACAGACCTTTCTTTGATAACCTGCATCGTGTGCTGGATGCCCTGCTGGAATTTCGAAGTGAGCAGGAGCTATTCATCAAGCTTTCCCAGGAGAGTCGCGAATTCGGAACGCCGCAGGCAGGAGAAGGGCTCGAGAAGATCGAGAACTTAGTTTTAGAATATTTAGAACGGGAGGTGCAACAAGCCCTTGAAAAGGGAGAAATCAAACCTTGCGATCCTAAAATCGTATCTGTAGTCATGTTCAGGCTATATATTGTATTGACTGCTGAACTGAATAAAACACATACTCCCTTGGACAAGGAACAGATCAAGATGTACTTTCATTTGTTTCTCGCCGAAGGACTGGCACAGTAAGCGTTGATTCAGGATAGGGATGGCGTGATCAGATTGCTTTCCCTTAACAATTTCCAAGCTGTTTTAGGCATTGAAGAAGAGCCGAAAGGCGTTTTTTTATCCCCTAAATTGACCAGATGGGGAAAACGGTCACCTAGTGTTACGTAATATTTCGCAAACAAAGCATTTTAAAGAGAGCATAAGCTCATAAGGAGAGAACCAGAATGAAATCATTATCCGTATTTACCAAGGATCTTGGCGCAGCACTGAGAAATCCAAAGGTGCTGATTCCGATGATTGCCATCCTATTTATTCCGGTGATGTATAGCGGATTCTTCCTAAAGGCATTCTGGGATCCGTATGGCAAGATGAATGAGTTACCGGTTGCTGTTGTCAACCAAGACGTCGGTGCTAATTATGAAGGAAAACAACTTCAGGCCGGAGATGATCTGGTTGAAGAGCTTAAGGTAACCGATGGCTTTCAATGGAACTTTGTTTCACTAGAAGAAGCGCAAGCAGGAATGAAGGACAATACCTATTATATGGCGATTATTGTTCCAGAAGACTTCTCTGCTAAAGCAACAACGCTTTTGGATGATGAACCACAACCGGCAAAAATTATTTATGAGCCAAATGAAGGCTACAACTTCCTGGCCGGACAGATCGGTGGAACGGCTGTATCAGAAATTAAATCTAAAGTATCCGCTAAGGTAACAGAGGCTTATGTGGAGTCTGTATTCAATCAGATTACAGAAGTTTCTGATGGATTGGGCGAGGCGGGAGATGGAGCTTCCAAGATCGCAGATGGCGCTGGTAAGCTAGATGACGGAGCCTTGAAGCTGAAAGATAATCTTCTTGTACTGACAGATGGTACAGGTAAACTTCAAAATGGTGTAGAACCACTTACTAAAGGTGTGTCTGATTTAAATTCAGGTGCTACTGCAATTCAAACGGGTTCTAGCACTTTGGCAGGCGGTTTGCAACAATTGTCGGCTGCTCATACACAGCTTCAAGATGGCGTTGCACAAAGCGCTGCCGGCAGTAAACAGCTTAGTGACGGCTTGAAGCAAGCTGTAACAGGTGCCACACAGCTTCAAGCAGGTACGAAGTCTGCTGTAGATGGTACTACTAAATTACAAGCAGGAACACAATCTTTAGTTGACGGCAGCGCGAAGCTGGAAGCAGGTCTAACCTCTTCCGTGGATGGCAGCGCGAAGCTGGAGGCAGGCTTGCAGGCTTCCGCAGAAGGTAGCACAAAGGTTACTGAGGGCGCTAAAGCGGTCGCTCAAGGCTTGCAGCAATTGGCACAGGCTAGTCCTGAGTTGGCACAGAATCCGGCCGTACAGAAGCTCCTAGCAGCTAGTGCAGCTGTTGCACAAGGTAGTGAGCAACTGCAACAAAGTCAAGAGCAGCTGGCACAGGGTGCTACTGCACTCCACAGTGGGCAAGAGCAACTGGCACAAGGTGCAACTCAACTGCACTCAGGTTCACAGCAGGTAGCTGCTGGTGTAACTCAGTTGCATGATGGAGCACAGCAATTAAATGCTGGTAGCACACAGCTTTTGACAGGACAGCAAAAACTGGCACAAGGCGCATCTGCACTTGTAACAGGTGGCAATAAGCTGAATGCAGGGATGCAACAATTTGGTGCGAAGCTTAAAGAAGCTGCAGCTGGAGGCAGCAAGCTGGCTGAAGGCGGTAAAGCGCTTGGCGATGGTACCTCAAAACTGCTAAGTGGTGTAGGCGAACTAGGTTCCGGTATCAGTGCTGTAGCAGATGGTTCGAAAAAACTGGCTGACGGTGCAGGCGAGCTGAAAGATGGTATGGATGATCTGAAATCTGGATCAACAGAACTGGCAACTAAGCTTAGCGATGCTGCTGAAAAAACAGGCAGCGTGAATAAGTCAGATAAAATGATGGAAATGTTCGCACAACCGGTTGTGATTGAGGATCAAGTTGTAAATCATGTACCAAACTACGGAACAGGGTTTGCTCCTTACTTCTTATCTCTTGGTTTGTTCGTAGGTGCACTGATTTCTACAATTGTTATTCCAATGCGTGAATCAGCTGTAATAGGCGCAAGCCGTATGAATCGTTTTATCAGCCGTACGCTTACGTTCTCAATCATGAGCTTTATCCAGTCTATGCTGGCTGCTGTGGTTGTATTGTACGGACTTGGACTAGAAGTACAAAGTGTACCGCTATTCTTCCTATTTACATTCTTGACTAGTCTAGTTTACACATGGGTAGTTCAATCCATTGTTACTTGGTTGGATCAACCGGGACGTTTTGTTGTTATCGTTATTCTTATTTTCCAATTAACAACTAGTGCCGGAACATTCCCACTTGAATTGATCCCGAACTGGATGAAATTCTTTAACCCACTGCTTCCTATGACTTACACAGTTAGTGGTCTTAAATCAGTAATTTCTACAGGGGACTTCAGTGCAATGTGGAGTGACGTAGGTGTTCTTGCAATCTTCGGTCTTGGGTTCCTTGCTCTTACTTTCGCTTACTTCATGACCCGCAGTCGGGACAATGAAGCTGGAATGAACAGTGAACAAGCTATGACTGTATAATTTGAAAAAAAGTAATTAAAAAGCGTCTCCTCCGGGAGGCGCTTTTTTTTGAGTTTAAATCATAGAACCCTTTTTCTTGCAAACATTCAAGGGTGATGAAAATTCTTGAAACGCTTTCATTGCATAAGTTCTTATGCGTCATTTATGCATAATTATACATAGATGAGTTTTTTTAAACTTTTGTCCACTAAAGCTGTGTCGCAAAAAGAAATGTTAATCAGCATCATAAAAAAGTTTAAATTGCGCTGTTGTCACCCCGGTGATAAAATAATAGCACTAATCTGGCTTGAATAATTATTAAAATTTTAATCTGAAAAATTTTCCAAAGATTACGCCATACTTTATAATAGAAAGGTTGCGTTCGATGAGACACACTGAACTGCCCGGAAAACAGGGCCTGTATGATCCCCAGTTCGAAAAAGATGCTTGCGGCATGGGATTTGTAGCCCATATTAAAGGCAAACCGTCCCATGATATTGTTAGTAACGCTTTAACAATGCTCTTTAATATGGAGCATCGTGGCGGACAAGGTAGCGAACCCAACTCTGGTGACGGAGCAGGTATCATGCTTCAAATTCCGCACCGTTTCTTTGCTAGTGAAGCCCAGAAGCTTGGCTTCGCTTTGCCGGAACAAGGCCATTATGGCGTAGGCATGATTTTTCTATCTCATAACGAGAAAGTTCGGGCTCAACATGAGGCTCTCTTAAGCAAAATTATTGCTGAAGAAGGTCAGGAAGTACTCGGCTATCGTGATGTACCTACCTATGATGAAATGCTTGGCAAAACCGCGAAGGCTGCAAAGCCTTTTGTGCGCCAAGTGTTTATCGGTCGCTCGGCCTCTGTTACGAACGAATTGTCTTTTGAGCGTAAGCTTTATGTCATCCGCAAACGTGCAGAGCTTGCGATTCGCTACGGTGGTGTAGAAGAGGCTGAAGCCTTCTATATCCCAAGCTTGTCATGTCGTAAGATCGTGTACAAAGGCATGCTGACTACAGAACAAGTCGGACAATTCTACCTGGATTTGCAGAACGAAGAGCTGGAATCAGCAATCGCGTTAGTTCACTCCCGTTTCAGTACGAATACCTTCCCAAGCTGGGAACGTGCGCATCCCTACCGCTTTATGATCCACAATGGTGAGATCAATACCTTGCGCGGAAATGTGAACTGGATGCATGCTCGCCAGTCGCTGTTCAAGAGTGAAGTGTTCGGCGAAGATCTGAGTAAGATCAAACCTGTTATAAACCCGGATGGATCGGACACTGCAATGTTCGATAATACCTTTGAGTTTCTTTATTTGAGCGGACGCTCCTTGACACAAGTAGCCATGATGATGGTTCCTGAACCATGGAGCAATCATGACAGTATGGACGCCGACAAGAAAGCTTTTTACGAATACCACAGCACTTTGATGGAACCATGGGACGGACCTGCTGCAATGGGCTTTACAGATGGTGTGCAAATCGGCGCTATTCTGGATCGTAACGGCTTGCGCCCTGCTCGTTATTATGTAACAAAGGACGACATGATTATTCTATCCTCCGAAGCGGGTGTACTGGACATTCCAGCAGAGGACATCTTATATAAAGACCGCCTGAAGCCTGGACGCATGCTGCTCGTGGATACGAAGGAAGGCCGTATTATCTCCGATGAGGAAGTCAAATCGGCTATCGCCACTGAGAAGCCTTACCGCCAGTGGCTGGATGAGCATTTGATCAGTCTCGAAGAGCTTCCAGATGCGCCTGAGCTACCAAATCCTAAGCATGACAATGTGCAGCAGCTGCAGCAAGCGTTCGGCTATACTTTTGAGGACTTGCGCAAGGTGCTTGAACCAATGGCATCTACTGGCGCTGAAGCTGTAGGTTCCATGGGTTATGATGCGCCGCTCGCTGTGCTTTCAGACCGTCCGCAGCGTCTATATAACTATTTCAAACAAATGTTTGCTCAGGTAACGAATCCACCAATCGATGCTATTCGCGAAGAGCTGGTTACCTCTACTACGACTACAATTGGACCAGAGCGTAACTTGCTTAAACCAGAACCAGAAAGCTGTCGCCAAATCTCGCTGTACACACCGATTCTTTCGAATGAAGACTTTGCTAAAATTCGTCATGTTCGTCGTGCAGGCTTCAAGTCGATGTCTATTCCGATTCTTTTCCCAGCTGAGCTCGGAGCAGAAGGAATGCGTATCGCACTTGAGCGTATGAACGAGGCTGCTGATCGCGTTATGGCTAAAGGTCATAACATTCTGATTCTGACGGACCGCGGTGTGGACCGTGAGAATGCTGCGATTCCTGCTCTACTTGCGGTATCGAGCTTGCATCACCATCTGATCCGGCAAGGAACACGGACAAAAGTTAGTATTTTGCTTGAATCCGGTGAACCTCGTGAAGTCCATCATTATGCACTTCTGCTTGGTTATGGTGTGAGTGCAGTCAATCCGTATCTGGCCTTTGAAAGCTTGGATGATATGATCGGCCAAGGCTTACTGCGGGGAATCTCGCATGAGAAGGCTGTGAAGAACTATATTAAAGCTGCGACTAAGAGCGTAGTTAAGATTCTTTCCAAAATGGGGATTTCGACTATTCAATCCTACCGGGGCGCGCAGATCTTTGAAGCTGTGGGTCTGAACTCGGAATTCGTGGATCGTTACTTTACTTGGACACCTTCCCGCATTGGCGGTATTGGTCTGGAGGAAGTAGCAACCGAGGCACTTATCCATCATAACCGTGCTTTCACGGAAAAAGACGGAAATGATAAAGTGCTTGATTCCGGTGGTGATTATCAATGGCGAAACGATGGGGAAGATCATTTGTTCAACCCACAGACCATTCATCTGCTTCAGCACTCCGTGCGTAGTGGAGATTATAAGATGTACAAGAAATATGCTGCACTTGTTCAAGGTGAAAGTGAGAAGCATCTGACGATTCGTTCCTTATTACAGTTCAAGTCAGCTTATGAACCGATTCCATTAGAAGAAGTAGAGCCAGTGGAGTCCATTATGAAACGGTTCAAGACGGGTGCGATGTCCTTTGGTTCCATTAGTAAGGAAGCGCATGAGACCCTCGCTATTGCAATGAACCGGATCGGTGGTAAGAGTAATACTGGTGAGGGCGGAGAAGATCCAGCCCGCTATATCCCGGACAGCAACGGCGATTCCCGTCGCAGTGCGATTAAACAGGTAGCTTCCGGACGTTTTGGAGTTACATCTAACTACCTTGTTAACGCTGATGAGATCCAGATTAAGATGGCTCAGGGTGCTAAACCAGGGGAAGGCGGACAGCTTCCAGGACGTAAAGTTTATCCATGGGTGGCTGAAGTGCGCGGTTCAACAGCTGGTGTGGGCTTGATTTCACCTCCGCCGCATCATGATATTTATTCGATTGAGGATTTGGCAGAGCTGATCTACGATCTGAAGAATGCCAATCCACGTGCAAACATTAATGTTAAGCTCGTCTCTGAAGTCGGAGTAGGTACGATTGCTGCTGGCGTAGCCAAAGGGCGCGCTGATATTATCCTGGTAAGTGGCTATGACGGGGGTACAGGTGCATCTCCGATGAACTCCATTCGTCATGCAGGTCTTCCATGGGAACTTGGCTTGGCCGAAACGCATCAGACGTTGATGCTGAACAATCTGCGTGACCGCGTTGTACTGGAAACAGACGGAAAAATGCTTAGCGGACGCGATCTAGCCGTAGCTGTATTACTAGGTGCTGAAGAGTATGGCTTCGCTACTGCTCCGTTAGTAGCTGTGGGTTGTATCATGATGCGTGTCTGCCAAATGGATACTTGTCCGGTTGGTGTAGCGACACAAAATCCAGATCTTCGTAAGAACTTTACGGGTGATCCACAGCATGTAGTTAACTTTATGACCTTTGTGGCACAGGATTTACGCGAAATTATGGCGAGTCTTGGCTTCCGTACGATTCAAGAGATGGTTGGCCGTACAGATTGCTTAGACGCTGCTCAAGCTTCGCAGCATTGGAAGAAGAAGGGCGTAGATTTGAGTAGTCTGCTGCATGTACCGGAAATGCCAGAGGGAAGCACACGCTTCTGCAGTAAACGTCAGAATCATGGTCTGGAAGAGACGCTTGATGTCTCTAAACTGCTGGATCTGGCTGCACCTGCACTGGAATCAGGAACGGCTGTAGAAGCATCGTTACCGATTACGAACGTTAATCGTGCCGTTGGAACCATCCTTGGTAGCGAGCTGACACGTAAATACGGGGCAGCCGGCTTGCCTGATGATACGATTCGTCTTCATTTCACCGGTTCTGCTGGTCAAAGCTTAGGTGCATTCGTGCCTAAGGGGATCACACTTACGGTGGAAGGCGATTCCAATGAC
Source organism: Paenibacillus sp. NPDC058367 (assembly GCF_042723305.1). Lineage (NCBI taxonomy): Bacteria > Bacillati > Bacillota > Bacilli > Caryophanales > Paenibacillaceae > Paenibacillus > Paenibacillus sp. NPDC058367. Next base: position 2,214,244 of record NZ_JBHXIZ010000001.1, on the reverse strand, counting down.
TACGTTGGTAAGGGACTTTCGGGTGGTAAGATTATTATTAAACCATCTCCAAAAGCTACCTTTGCAGCTGAGGACAATATCATTATCGGAAATACTGCATTTTACGGAGCAACAGCTGGAGAAGCTTATATCAACGGTATCGCCGGTGAACGCTTTGCCGTTCGTAATTCTGGAACGAAGGTTGTAGTAGAAGGTGTGGGTGACCACGGTTGTGAATACATGACTGGAGGCCGTGTGGTTGTTCTTGGTGAAACAGGCCGTAACTTTGCGGCAGGAATGTCAGGTGGTATCGCTTATGTTTACGATCCAGAGAGATCCTTCATCGGCCGCTGCAATCTTGAGATGGTACTTCTCGAGAGAGTGGAAGAGCCAGAAGAGATCGAAGAGCTTCGCGAGCTGATTAGCCGTCATGTAGAGCTTACAGGCAGTAAGGCGGGAGCGCGGGTATTGGATAAGTGGGCAGATAGCTTGCCGAAGTTTGTTCGTGTCATTCCGAAGGATTACAAACGGATGATGGAGCAGATTCGCAAAGTGGAGCAAACCGGATTGACCGGCGAGGCTGCTTTGATGGCTGCATTTGAAGCGAATATGCGCGAGCTTGCACGTGTAGGTGGCTAAATACCTGCATTCTGAAAAAACAGGTAATATTGAATGAAGTGATATAAGGGACTTGGACTCTTTCGTTTGCGGGAGGCCAGGTCCCTTTTTGTTCAAATCGAATCGAATCCTCGGTCTAAACAACGTTAGACTGTTTCTTTTTTGTAATTTTCTGAAAAAAACTGTATGGTAAACTTGTTTGTAAATGAAAGGAAGTGATACTGTGTCAAATACAGAAATGCTGTATGAACCTGTTGCCCGTCTGCAGGGAGTTACCAAGAAAATAGGCTCTAAGACGCTGGTGAGCAATTTAACGCTGGATATCCCACCGGGTCAAATATTCGGGTTTTTGGGACCAAACGGAGCAGGGAAGACGACAACAATACGAATGATGGTGGGGTTAATTTCCATTAGCAGTGGGGATGTCCTGATTAGTGGTCATAGTATTAAAAATAATTATAAAGAGGCTATTGCAAGTGTTGGGGCTATTGTAGAAAATCCTGAAATGTACAAGTTTCTGTCTGGGTATCAGAATCTTAGACAATTTGCACGGATGGTACCGGGAGTCAGTAAGCAGCGGATTGATGAGGTTGTGGAGCTGGTCGGGCTTGGTCAAAGAATTCATGACAAAGTGAAGACTTATTCCCTAGGTATGCGTCAGAGACTTGGAGTAGCTCAGGCGCTACTAAACCGACCAAAGCTACTGGTTCTAGATGAGCCAACCAATGGGCTTGATCCACAAGGCATACGTGAGCTTCGTGACTATCTGCGCCTACTCTGTCGTGAAGAAGGAACAACCGTATTTGTCTCCAGCCATTTACTTTCCGAAATGGAGCTCATGTGTGACAGTGTAGCCATTATTCAGAATGGGCAACTGCTTGAGGTAAAACAGCTAAAAGAGGTAGGCAATGTTACAATGCCTATCGGAGAAACCTTGTTTGAGGTTGACGATGCCGAAGCTGCACTTGCTCTCATTGGACAAGGAACTATAAAGAGCGGTGGGCTTGTAGTTGAGGCGGCACGTGAAGAAATTGCTGAGTTTAATGCCAGACTAGTGGCTGGTGGGATTAAAGTGTACAGTATCAAATCACTTGCCCGTACGCTAGAGGATCAATTCTTAGAGGTTACAGGAGGTGAAGGAATTGAGTAATTTTACAGCGTTGATACATAATGAGAATATCAAGATATATAGTCGTGCTCGCACATGGATTATGCTGATTATTCTAGCAGTGTTTAGTGCGTTTCTTCCGGCTCTTATGTATTTCACAACGGATAACCCTGCATCGCGCTTAGGCGTTTGGGACAGTTTCCAAATGATAGTGAGTGTTGTATTCTTCCTGAATACGATCTTCGTTGTTGTTATAGCCGCTGACTCCGTAGCGGGCGAATTTACCTGGGGAACCATCAAAATGCTGCTGATTCGCCCGTGGAGCCGTTCCCAGATCTTGCTCTCGAAATACATTAGCATTGTGTTGTTTAGCTTGCTTTGTACTGCAGTATTGATTGTTTTTGGTTTAGCTTCATCGTTTATTTTCGCCTCACCAACTGGAGACACACTGTCTTCGATTACAGCTTGGAGTCCTGCTGAGTATTCCTTTATAGATCTCCTATGCCGCTATGTCACTCTTTTCTTGACGGTTACGCTTGCTTTTATGATCTCTTCCGTATTCCGTGCAAGTGGATTGGCGATAGGGTTATCTATGTTTATCATGTTTGCCCAAGGTATTTTCGCTGCTTTGCTTAATCCGGATGTGTTCGAATGGGCCAGATATTTAATTTTCACTCATATGGATCTAAGGGTCTACATGGGATCTGATATTGGTCCAGGTGGTGCTACACTAGGCTTCTCCATTGCTGTGCTGGCAGTGTATTATGTTATATTCTTAGCAGTTTCCTGGTTTGTCTTCCGTAAACGGGACGTTGCTGGATAAAAATAGGATTAACCGGCTTCAAGCGTTTCTTCTGCTTTGGAGGAACGTTTTGCTGTCTTGTCCTTTTTCGTATTACTTTTGAGCTCACCTGCTTGTTCAGAGGTGGGCTGTTCTTGCATGGCGATGGACCCATTAAGCAGGCTGCCTTCCATAATACTGAGTGCTCCTGCAGAAATATTGCCGTGCAGCTCGCCAGTACCGGTCATAATGAGCCTACGGTCTGCGGTAACATCTCCATATACTTTACCAGCGATAACGATCTCTTCTGCTCTAATACTGGAGCGCACCGTGCCTTCCTCACCTACAGTGACAACACCACTGCATATAATTTCTCCGCTAAAGGTACCTTCAATCCTCAGGTTCGTATCGCAATGTACTTTACCCTCGAGCGTACCCCCATGCCCAATCAGAGAGTCAGTAGACTTGATAGTGGCACGCTGCTGCCGCTTATTCCACATGTATAAATTCCTCCTATTTCATATATTTTTACATTAACGTTTAGGGTTTAACATAATCCAATGGATCCACAGTTTTATTCTGCTTCACTACCTGGAAATGAAGATGAGGTCCTGTGCTTCGACCAGTGTTTCCAAGCAAGCCGATCTTCTGCCCCTTATTAACCTTGTCTCCCGCAGATACATTCATTGCCTGCAGATGCATATACCAGGTTTCAAGCCCGTTCGAATGCTTGATCACGACATACTTGCCTCTCGCACCCATCTGCTCGGAGGTAACGACCTCCCCGTCTAAGGCGGCATATACAGGATCGCCTAAGTTCCCGGCAATATCGACACCTGAATGGAACGCGGATAAGCCTTTGAAAGGATCTGTTCGGTAGCCGAAGCTTGAGGAGATGACCCTAGAATCGGTAGGCCAGAGTACTGCTGCATTTAGTCTGGCTTTTTCAGCTTGAGCTTTTTTTGCCTGTTGATTTGCTTGAACGTTATTCGCATGCTCCGCCAGAGTGATAGTTTGAGTAATACTTTCCACCATTTCATCGAGCATACCGTGGATCTCTTCGAAATCGTCTTTTGTTTCCTCCACTAGATTCAGCGATTCGTTCTGATAAGACGCGATATATTCTCCGCCTACCTGTGATGTGATTGTAGCTTTAAAAGATGTCTCATTTGGGATTGGCACAGCGTTACGGCTCGATAAGCCTAAGGTTGAGTTTGAAGCGGTTGATCCCGTTTTTGATTCTTTTGTTTCAGCGGCGGAGCCTTTGCTTTTGTTAATCAAAGACTGCAACTCCTGTTCCAGCGCATTTACACTCTTCAGCTTGTCTTTAATATTATCTGCCTCTTCTGATAGCTCGCTGACTTGAGTACGAAGCTGCATTAGATCCTTATCCTTGTCAGCGACCTTCATTTCCATGCGGAGATTGGTTAGTGATAGTGCGGCTGCCTCAGCTTCCAGTTGTGAGATCGACTGCGAGGCATGGAAATGCATAGAGGTGACCAGACTGGAGAGGGACAGGGCTGCTGCTGCCGGCAGGGCGAACGCAAGTGGCTTGGAGATCTGGAGTTGTTTGACTGGGCGTCCGGCATCCCTTACGACGAGCAGCGTAATCCGGTTATGATCTGGCTGACTCTTCATGGCTTCTCCTTTCTGCGGCATATGGCAGCCGCCTTACGATACACGAAGCTAACGACCTTACTTGCATTAGGCTCATCCCGAATTGTCTTACTACTCTATGTATTCCATATCTTTCAGGAACATGACAACGGTTTGTTTGAATAAAGAAAGAGAGTTACGGCAAAACCAGTAATAGAATCGTCGCAGCGAGTCTATTGGTAACTGTTTTATTAATGAAGGGGGTAGGGAATTGAAGATTTTTGCGATAATTCTAAGTCTTTTTATTATTCAGGTCGCAGTAATTGTATTTATGGAGTTTCGTCGCCCGCAAAGGGCTTTGGCGTGGTTGTTCATTTCATTCTGTTGTCCGCCGCTGGGTCTGGCATTCTATTATTTTCTGGGCCGTGATTATAGACAGAATCGAAAATTAAACAAAAGATGTACTACACTATTTCGTGAAATTCGTTCGCATGTCTCTGGCAATATTAAGGTAGTAAAGGATGTTACTGAGAGTGGGAACGCTCAGTTTGAGAATAATAAGGGTCTATTGGGTTTGCTTTCTAAGATCGCAGAAGGACCAATTACTGGTCATAACAAGAGCAGGGTATTATCATCTGCGAGAGAAGCGTATGATGCTATGCTGGAAGCTATGGAAGAAGCGAAAGAACATATACATATGGAATTTTATATTTATCGTGATGATGAGATCGGTGAGCAATTTCAAGATGTTATGATTCGGAAGGCGCGACAGGGCGTTAAGGTACGCTTGCTTTGTGATGGTCTGGGCAGTCATAAATTAAGTCGTAGGTTTATTCGAACGATGAGAAATGCTGGGGTGGAGTTCCACTTTTTTTTACCTCCGATTAGTTCTCTGTTAGACCGTCGTTTTAATTTCCGTAATCATCGGAAGATCCTGGTGGTAGATGGCCTCGTTGGCTTCACGGGTGGAATGAATATAGGGGATGATTATTTGGGGAAGGATCTCAAAATGGGATACTGGCGTGATACCCATCTGCGTCTCGAAGGAGACTCAGTATATTATATTCAGTATGTCTTCTTAAAGGATTGGAGATTGGCCTCTGGCGAAAGCACAAGCCATCCGCGTCTGTTCCCAAAACATAATTGTGAGTCACAAGAAGCCGTGCAGATTGTAGGGAGTGGTCCGGATGCTGAAATGGACGCCTCTCAAGAGATGTATTTTGCCGCCTTATGTGCAGCTAAACAGCGGATTTGGATTACTTCACCGTATTTTATTCCTGATCCTGCCATCTGCCGGGCCTTGAAAAGTGCAGTACTTCGTGGAGTGGATGTAAGAATTATCATTCCTGCGAAGCCTGATAATGTGCTTGTCTATCATGCTTCTTTGTCTTATTTAGAAAATTTACAAGACGCTGGAGTGAAATTCTACCGCTATACTAAAGGATTTATGCATGCCAAAATCATGATTATCGATAATCTGCTCGCTACAGTGGGGAGTGCAAATCTGGATATGCGCAGCTTTTATTCTAACTTTGAATTGACTGCTGTGCTGCTACATCCTGATGCTATATCCCCTCTAGTCACAGGGTTTGAGAAGGATCAAAAGCACAGTGAATTTATTGATCCTGTAAAGTTTAAGGAGAGAGGGAGAATTGTCAAACTCGGTGAAGGGCTGTGTCAGTTGTTATCTCCGCTATTATGAGCGGAAAGAGGACTAAATCTGAATTTTTCGAAGGATATAACGTGTTCCATTCATTATTAGGGCTTATTTTGTGATATAATAATTGTATAAGAAGAAATGTAAGAAAGTATAGATTATAATTATACTTCCGAATGTTTCAACACTATACTGTTAAATTGTAGGGGGAGTTCTATGAATGTGAGTCCACAAATGATTGCCAAAGAGGAAAAGAACAAGCTGCAGAAGACCGGAACACATAAAATGGCTAAGTTCGCGCAGCGAATGATCATGTTATCCATTGGGGCAGCAATGATGGCTGTTGCACTTGAGATATTCCTCGTACCGAATCAAATGATTGATGGTGGGATTACCGGTATCTCCATTATTTTATCACATCTATTCGACATTCCTCTGGGGATTTTATTGACGCTGTTAAACCTTCCGTTCTTGTTAATCGGTTATAAGCAAATCGGTAAGACCTTTGCCTTATCTACCTTATATGCAATTGTGCTTATGTCTATTGGTACTTCAATGTTGCATCATGTGAATGCCTTTACGGTTGAGCCTATGCTTGCTGCCGTTTTTGGGGGGATCATTCTTGGTGTAGGTGTAGGGCTAGTTGTACGTTTTGGCGGATCTCTAGATGGTACAGAAATTGTTGCGATTCTAGTAGCCAAGAAGCTTCCCTTCTCTGTAGGTGAAGTTGTTATGTTCTTCAACCTGTTCATCTTATCCGGAGCTGGATTTGTGTTCGGTTGGAATAATGCGATGTTCTCACTAATTGCTTATTACATTGCATTCAAGGTAATTGACATTACACTTGAGGGTCTGGATCAGTCGAAATCGGTATGGATTATTAGTGATAAATTCCGTGATATCGGTGAAGCCTTGACGGAACGTCTTGGACGTGGTGTTACTTATTTAGATGGAGAAGGCGGATTTTCCGGGGAGAATAAGAAAGTGATCTTCGTGGTTATTACCCGTTTGGAAGAAGCTAAGCTTAAATCCATTGTTGAGGATTGGGATACTGGTGCATTCATCGCAATAGGTAACATTCATGATGTTAAAGGTGGCCGTTTCAAGAAGAAAGCAATTCATTAGCTTACCATCCTAAAAGGACGCCGCAGGCGTTTTAGCTTGGCACTTTAGTACTATTAACTGAAAGAAGGTATTTTTACGAATAATGGAGCAATAAATACGGTGAACAAGACTCGATATGCCGTATTCTTATACAATATACCTTCTGTCCTTGAGTGGGACGCCTGATAAGCCCGTAGCATGAAATGATGCTGCGGGCTTATTGCTGTTTTTAGGCTCATTATTCGTGGCATTCCATCCCTATGGAAGCTTAGCAATGAGTTGTTTGACGGGCTGCGGTGGCACTTTTTCCAAAAGATCTCCCATCTGTCGCAGGCGTTCCTCAATATTGAGCAGATGAAAATCAGTAGGAGATACGTTTTGCTGAACCTCTTTCCAGAGCAATGGTGTGGATACTGTAGCAAGCGGTCTGGCACGTGGTGTGTAAGGTGCAGCTAAGGTTTTGCCACTGTAATGCTGGAGGTAGTCAAAATAGATTTTATCTCCCCGATTCTTCTTCAGACGCTCCAAGGTGAATAAATCGGGGTGCTTTTCAGTGACATAACGACCCACAAAGTGTCCGATTTTTCGCAATCCATCAAAAGTAACGCCAGTCTCGATAGGCACGATGATCTGCACCCCGGTAGCCCCGGAGGTTTTGGGAACAGAGGATAAACCAAGGGAGGTTAGGACCGTCCCTACGATTGCAGTTGCTTCCATGATACGGGGTTCGACCTCACGTGACGGGTCTAGATCAATCATCCATTCACAAGGCATCTCGCTACCTACATAATGCAAAGAAGGATGGAACTCCAAAGCAGCCAGATTACCCAGCCAGATCAGCTCAGGTAAACCTTGCAGCTTGATATAGTTAATATTCTCGTGAACAGCGGTCTGGACAAAAGCTGGAAGAGGATCAGGTGCATTTTTCTGATAAAAGGACATTCCAGAGATACCATGCGGATAACGTATTACGGTTAGCAGCCGATCTCGACAATAACGCAGCAGATAGGGAGAGAGGGCGGCGAGCTTTTCCAGATAGATCCGCTTCGTAATCCCGCAATCTGGCCATAGCAGCTTCTCTGGGTTGGTGATGGTTATCTCTTGGCCCTCTACAGTAATTGTGCCTTTGATGGCTGCTGGCATCCTGAACCTCCTCTCTGTTATAGGAATGAGGGTATTATGTGCCAGTCTGTTCCTTTTCATGAAAAAAATATTTCCAAAGTGTCCCTTTTGGATGATTATAAGAGTTATAAGGTTATACGGTTATGTGAAAGGGGAGTTTGCTGATTTTGGACGGGATCGAACACACCGTCGTTCGGGTACAGGCAGGCGAGGTAGAGTCCTATGCCCTTATCGTCGAAGCTTTTCAAAAGCCGATTTACCGCTATTGCTGCCGGCTGCTTGGGAGCCGTACGGAAGCGGAGGATGCGGTACAGGATATTCTAGTGAAGGCATATCAGCATATAGGCACATATCGCCCTATCGCGAGCTTTTCTTCCTGGCTATATAAAATTGCCTATCATCATTGCCTCAGTCTGATCCGCAAACGCCAAAGACATTTGAAGATTATGGCGCTTTTTCAACCGGATCCTCCTGCAGAAAGCCCGGAACAGTTGATGGACCGTTACATATTTAACGAACATCTCACCTTTGCCCTCTTGAAATTGAAATTAGATGAACGAAATCTGTTAGTTCTGCGAATCTTTGAGGAACAGAGCTTCCCGGAGATTGCGGAGATCCTCGATAAGAATACTGATGCTGTGAAGAAGAAATACAGGCGTACGATTACGAAGCTTGGCAAAATGATGAATGCTCAAAAAGGGGGGACGGAATGGTGGGGCAACGAAGCTGTGTTGAAGAGAAAATGATAAAGAAAATGGACGCATTGGGGAACTGCGACGAACTAGATGTAAGAGCAGCAGTTATGAAGCGGGTAAGGGCAATTTATGATCAACAGAAAACGATGGACGGAGAAATGACGAACCTCAGAGGCGAGCTGGAGTCATTCGGAGAACCGGGAGATCCCGTTATGCAGATGCAAGAGAAGACTATCCCGCTTTCATCTAAATTTAGGAAAAGAATTCTCTCAGGGGTCTCCGCAGCTATATTGCTGGGGATGATCGGATTTGGTGCCCTTCAGCTGTCTGGACTTGGAGGTTTAACGGAGCATGGTAGCCAGTCTACAATTGATATCATCAAACCTTCGGATGGTTCCATTACCCTAGTGAATAGCGGAGGAAGGGTGGTTGTCCAGACGGTGCATACTAATAATAGTAAGCCTGTTGCCACGGCCTCTCCTGCGATTGAGAAGTATCAGACTTTATTAGCGACTTATAATGAGCAGGTGCTTGCCCGCTTGAACCCCGGAGAAATGGCTGCCTATTACGTGATTGATACTGAATTCACTAATTTGGTCAAAGGATTAGGCTATGGGAATCAATTGCAGTTCGCTTTCAATCCTCTTGTGTATTCGAAATATCAGGACTTCGTAAACGAATTAAAAGTAGCTGGCGATTTCTGGCCAGAACTGCCTTCCATACTCGACGATGGTTACGAATTCGAGCAAGCAACTTTTAAAGCCGCTTCTCCTTACGGGTCGATAGACACGGAATACAAAGAAGTTCTTGAACAATTTCAAAAGAAAGCTAAGGACGATAAAACAGGCCAAAAGCTGTTTATGGAGAAGATCGCTGTGAATGCCATAGAGAGCGCTGAGGTTTCCTACCATAAGGGGGATCAAAGAATTACACTATCCTTAATGCAGAGCGCTTTTAGGGGTTATCCAACGCAAGTGTCTATCTTGGAAGGTCAGACTGCCGAAAAATGGTCTATGACAGGTAATGGTAAAGAAGCAGTTTTTATCGCAGCGAGTACAGAGCAGGGGGCGCAGGCTTGGACTTCTCAGAATCGTTTGTATTGGTATGATGAAGCCAGCCAGACGATTCGTAGTCTAAATGATGGATTGAATAACATTTTAACCCGTGAACAATGGCAAGCGATTGCCAATAGTTTTATTCGCTAGCTACTGTTGTTCTATCCGTACATTATGAGAAGCTGTCTCTAAAGTAGTGAAATCTACTTGGGAGGCAGCTTTTTTTATGGAATAGGAAAAGTAATGGATTTTACTGTGCCATGTGACGATATGCCACGCGTAGTGTTCTATGCTACTGGTTGGGGCGGTGGGCGATGTGCTATGTGTGATCTACTTGTTTTAAACTAATTAGGGAAAAACTCCCTAAAAATAACCGATATTCGCTCTAAATGAACGAAATCAGGGAATTCCTCCCTAATAATCATAGGAATTTCTTTATTCGTTGCCGAATAGGCCAAATTTCAGGGAAGTTTTCCCTAATTACAAGGCCGATGAACAGAAATCTCTGAATTTTAGGGAGAAATTCCCCAATTACTCTATAGGTGTTTCACATATTGCATCACTTGGTGCGTCACTTGTAATGTTAAGAACAAAAAAAGAGGCTGTCCCAAAAGCCATGATGGTTGCTTGGGGCGGCCTCTTTTTTGTAAGAAAATGTCCCTTTTTCTCATGCTGGAGTGTTATAGAAGTGTAGTTGAAAACAGGGTGAGCTTACATTCACCCTTTTAGAAGGAGAGGATGTTAGAAATTGAAGCTCAATAATGATTTCAAAAAAACACTGATCGTACTCTCGGCAGCAACCTTGTTAGGAACAGGAGTAGTTGTAAGTGTGGTTGGGCCTGGCTTGTTTCTTTCGGTCGCGGCGGCAGCAGAACAGCAGACTTCAGCATCAACCAATCAGAATCCTCAAAGGGAATTACAGGCGATCGTAGCAAGCTTGAAGGAAGGTACGCTTTTGGCCTACTACGTACGTGACAAAGTCTCCAACCCTCAGGATACGATCAGCTTCTCTGGCAAAGGATTTGTTTTTAAAGACTACAAATCCTTTGCTGCTAAATTCAAAGCGTTGAAGGGTCCAACTACTCCACAGCCTGGAAATCTTCCTAAGGGCTTCGCTCTGGCGACAGCCATCATTTATCCACCGTCTGTAGCAAACGATTCAGAGCTGTATTTACAATTAGAGCAGGAACTAAAGGCAGCAGCGGCGGCAGGTGATCCCAACAAACAGTTGTTTAGCAAGATCATCAGCTGGAGCCAGACGAACTTGTCTATGCAGCTGTATGCCAAAGGAAAAGCCAATTTTAGTATTGTAACTGGAGTGCCGCCCGCCAAACTTCCCGAAGGAGCTGTGCCTTTTGTACGAGCTTCGGAAACTAAGAAAGAACTGACGGTCAACGGTAGGAAAGTAATTCTTACAACTGATTCGGCTAAAGAAGCGAGTTTCAACACTAAGCTAGTGTGGCTCGATAAATCAGGCGCGATACAATATACCCTTTCAGACAATCGGGTCAGTAAACTGACGACAAATGAAATGTTGGCTGTAGCTAAAAGCATGATCAAATAACCAAGGGGTTAAAGGAGGATATTATAAAGATGATTAAACAAAGTGCGGCTATCACGGTTTTGAGTCTGCTAGTGTTAATGAGCGCGGTAAGTGGAACAGCAGGCGCAGTGCCTGCAGGGAGCAATAATAAAAGCAAAGGTACGGTTCCGGTTGAGCAGAAATCACCACCGGTATCGCCAACGATTAAGGATTTGATTGCCAAAGAATATGCTGTTCCCCTACAAACGGGAGAAATTAAGGCTCTCTATGTTAATGACAAAAAATCTAATCCAGAGGATGATTTGAGTGTAAGCTATATGCCATACAGATTCAGCTCTATAAACGAAGCAGCACAGAAGCTATCTTCATTAACTGGGAATTCACTCCTGATACCCGTTGCTCTACCAGACGAATATAAGCTGCAGGATGTCGTTTTAAATCCAGTGCTTCCGAAGTTTTTCAGTACAGAGTATAAAACCCTCAGAGATCAGGTGAAAGCTAAAGCACAAGCTGCTGGTAAAAAAGTGATTTCACAAAGCTTAAAGTGGAGCGATACAGAAACCTCTATCACTTATCTGCGAAATGGAGAGAGATTGAATCTAAAATCAGCTCCAGCATATACACTTCCGGAAGGAGTTACTTTAGCGCAGCTGCCTGGTGACCAGGATGAAAATTTGACCATCAACGGGGTTGAAGCAGTTTACACGGTGTTTGGTCCTCACCATGGAGATCTAAAAGTCCAGCTTGTATGGTCCAGTGCGGATGGAAGTATTGATTATACGCTTACGAATACGAAAAATACTGCGCAGACAAAAGCAGAGCTGGAGACCATTGTAACGAGTCTTACAGCGCAATAAGAAACGTCCTCTCGATAAATTCGAGAGGACGTTTTTTTGGAAAGAGTTTATCCTTTTTGCTCCATAGTACATGATTCGGGAGGAAGATCTACCCTAGCTTGAGTAACCGGCTGACGAAGAGTGCCTGAGGTATTCCATTCCAAAAAATGAACTTTGAAGACAAGCTTCGGTTTTATCCAAAAAGCACCCTTCCCTCGCTGGGGATCAGCTGTAAAGGGCATTTGATCTATTTTTAAATGCTGTACCTCTGCAGTTAAGTCGCGTTTATCCTGTACAGTCAATTTTCCTGGCCCGGCATGTCCGATATAATGCAAATTCCCTTTATCATCATACAGCCCAAGAAGTAGCGCATTGACGATGCCGTCTCGGAACGTTACACCCCCGGCTACTGCCGTAAGATCAGAAATGATTTTGCGTTTCTGCCAGCGTTTATCTTTTCCACCGGGAGCATAAGTACTGTTGATATCCTTACAGACGATTCCCTCTAAGCTCTGACTCTGAGCAGCGGCGAATAATTCTGTGGGATCGGTATAACTGGGTACGGCCTGAACATGGGGATGCGGCAGCAGAATATCGTTTAGCAGCTGCTGCCGTGAGAATAAAGGCTGATCCATCGTCGATTGGCCATTATAAAACAGAATATCAAAAATCATATAAATGACAGGAACCTGATGCCTAACGACGGAAATGGTGGAGCCATTCTTTAAGCTGTCCCTCCGCATTACCTCGTGAAATGAGGGCTTGCCGTCCTTGAGTGCAATGATTTCACCATCAAGAATAACGGAATCAGCCTTGCAGTAAGCAGATACATCAGTAAGCTCAGGATATTGCGCTGTACGGTAATTTCCACGTCTGTTAATAAGCTGAGTAGTGCTTCCGTTGTAATAGGACAACATGCGAACGCCATCCCATTTAATCTGTGCAATCCACTGGTTGCCTGCTGGAAGCTGCCCAGCCAGTATAGGTTCAAAAGGAATAATAGGCTGAAGCTTCATCAGCAGAGCCTCCTAAGATACGGTTGTTTTACTTTTTGGGCTGCGGCGTTTCGGTTTTGGTGCGATGACTGGAATCGGCCCGGAAGCTTCGTTTTGCTGATCGGCAGGCTCAGCTGCTGCTTTAGACTTGGCTGTTTTTCTTTTGGCAGCCGGAGCCGCTTTAGTTTTTGTTTTCTTAGTACCTGTTAATGAAGGACCCGGATCTGTAGGGATATGCTGTACAGCCTGAATACTGGCCTGCAATGCTGCCATTAGATCAATTACATTGCTTTCCTGTTTGGCAGGAGCGATATGAAATTCCTCGCCTGCAATTTTATGTGAGATTAGATCAAGCATACGCTGGCGATAATCATCGGTATATTTTGCCGGATCAAAAGGCGTGGATAGCTGTGAAATGAGCAGCTTGGCCATATCCAGCTCTTTATCATTCACCGTCCCTGCTTCGGGCAGGCCAGGCACTTGCGAGACCGGTCGCACTTCATCAGGATAAAAAATAGTCTCGATGGCGAGGCAATCCTCCAGCACACGAATAGCAGCAAGACTGCTTTTTGAACGAATCGATATTTTGGCGATGCCAATTTTACCAGTTTGACGCATGGCCTCCATAAGAAGCCGATATGCATTTGTCCCAGCCTGATCCGGAGATAAGTAATAGGTTTTTTGAAAATAAATTGGATCGATCTCCGTCAGATCAACAAAGTCGAGTATGGTAATGCTTTTGCTGCTTTCGTCGGTCAATTGATCCAGTTCCTCTTTGTCGAATAGAACAAACTTCCCTTTTTCATATTCATAACCCTTGCCGATTTCTTCCCAAGCCACCTCTTTGTCACACACCGGACATTTACGTACATACGACAGTGGGCTGCCGCATTCCTTATGGATATAACGCAGAGAAATGTCCTTGTCTTCCGTAGCGGAGAACATTTTAACCGGAACATGCACTAGCCCGAAGCTGATGGCCCCTTTCCAAACGGTATGCATGAGAAACGCCTCCTGATCTAAGTTATTTGCTTTGGGTTAGTATGAGGCAGGACAGGCTTTTCTAGCCGGGTGCATTTTTTGTGAAGCATGGGAAAATATAAAATCAGGCTAATAAAGCTGAGGAGGAGAATACTAAGTCATGGAACCGCGTGGAAACGAGTGGATCGATGCGCTGAGCGAACAGGATATTCCAGCGACAGTTGTGGATTGGGACAGCATTATAGCTCCACCGGAAGCAAGTCAGGTCTCGGACTCGGAGAAGCTTGATGCGGAATCAACCCTCGAAGAAACTTCGCCATTAGAATCGTGAGATTTAGAAAAAATAAAGGAGGAGAACAGTGGTGGATGTCAAACGAGCACAGGATATTTATGCTTCTAAAGAGACGGTAAGTGTACATTTGGACGGAGAACCTGTTTGGATTGAGCATGTGGATGCACAGAACGGAATGGCTACGGTTCAAGTGGGCTCTCGACCAACGAATACGCATACGGTAGGCGTTGAACGGTTAGAGGAGCAAGATCATTAACAAGGTTTGTTCAAAGAGCTGAGATAAGCTAAATTACACTTTTATAAAAGAGACTCTTTATGCTTATTTTTGCGTAGAGGTCTCTTTTTCTATTGTGGACATACTGGCATGGAAGATTGAATTGGGACAGTTGTTGCGATGGATGGAGCATACCGATATAATTAATAGTAATGGTTTTTGGCAGGTATATTTTAAAAGGTGGTAGTTGTAGTTGGACAATACAGACGAAACGGTGTTCACTTACCGTTCTTACAGCCTCCAGGATACGGAGTTGCTTGCAGCTGCTCTAGCTACTGCTTCAACGCCAGGGATGATTATCGGCTTGGACGGGGATCTGGGCGCAGGAAAAACAGCATTCTCGCAAGGGTACGCTCGGCATCTCGGCGTAAAGGGGATCGTAAACAGTCCTACTTTTACAATTATTAAAGAGTACGAGGGCCGTCTGCCCCTATATCATATGGATGTATATCGGATTTCGCTTCAGGAAGCGGACGAGCTTGGACTTGATGAGTATTTCTACGGGCAAGGGGTCTGCTTGGTGGAATGGAGCAGTATTATTACGGATTTAATGCCGCCGCGGCATATGTATATATACATGGAAACAGTGGGGCCAGATGAAAGAATGATTACGGTGACCGGAATCGGGGAGCCGTATGGTGAGCTTTGCCGGCAGCTGATCCAGAAGTGGGGTTAAGGAATATGACGAATCAGAATACAGAGCCGCGCAAGCGGCTTTTAGCGCTGGATACATCAACTGCAGTATTAGGCGTGGCAGTTACAGAGAATGGGGAACTACTGCATGAAATAAATGCTTCCGGAGAACGGAATCATTCGGTGCATTTACTCCCGATCATTGAGCAGGCGCTGCAAGCAACAGGAACTACTGCTGCAATGCTGGACGGGATTTCTGTTGGTGTGGGTCCTGGATCGTATACGGGGACGCGTATCGCAGTTACCGCTGCCAAAACGCTGGCATGGGCATGGGATGTCCCAGTGGTCGGTATTTCGAGTCTACATGCAGTAGCATGGGGCGGATATCAAACAGCCCTCAAGAATAACGTGATGACCAAAGCGTCGGAACAAACTACCGAGAATAACAGCTACGGGCCTGATTGGATCATTCCACTAATGGATGCGCGCCGAGGACAGGTGTATTCAGGATTATTCGCAGCTGAGGGAAATAATGCTCCTAGCCGTCTTGAACCTGATGCCATCCGGCTGATGGCAGATTGGGTGGAGTACTTAGCAGAACGTTTAGGACAGGCTTCAGTCGAAGGCAATAAGCCCGCTGTTCTTTGGTTTGTTGGGGAGACTGCAGTTCATGGCAGTGAGGATTCGCTTCGTCCATTGAAGGATCTTGGTGTTCCTATTGCAGTTCCTTATGAAATGGAAGGCCGCTGGACAGGATTTCTCGGAGAAGCGCGGCTTCAGGTAGAGAAAGATGATATCCATAGCTTGATCCCTAACTATACTCAGATCTCAGAAGCGGAGGCCAATCTGCGGTTAAGCAGAGAAGGGGGCTTAAAGAAACCATGACGGAAGCGGAATCAATGATAGCTCAAGAGGCTGAACTTGTTTTTCGTTTGATGAAGCTTACGGATATTCCTGACATTCTTATCATTGAACGGGAAGCCTTCACGATGCCTTGGACAGAGGAAGCTTTTCGCAACGAGCTGACGCATAATCATTTTGCAAAATATATGGTTATGGAGCTGGCTGGTCATATTATCGGTTATGCCGGTATGTGGGCCATCGTGGATGAGGCGCATGTGACGAATATAGCCCTGCTTGAAGCCTATCGTGGACGTAAATGGGGCGAGCGTTTGCTCGAAGAGCTGATGAAGACGGCATCTTATGTGGGGATGAAGTCTATTACACTTGAGGTACGGGTATCGAACGAGGTAGCACAGAATTTATATCGTAAAAAAGGCTTTCGATCTGCTGGCACACGCAAAGGATATTATTCCGATAATCGCGAGGATGCGCTCATTATGTGGGCGGATCTGCCAGAGTACGAGGAGCATGGGAATATGGAAGGAAGCGTGGACTTGAAATGAAGACAGAAACGGGCGCAGCTCAGCCTGTACTAATACTTGCTATTGAGACGAGTTGTGATGAAACGTCAGTGGCTGTGGTCAAAGATGGCTCTGAAGTGTTATCCAATATCATCTCAAGTCAGATTGAGACACATCGCGCCTTCGGTGGCGTGGTACCAGAGGTAGCTTCCCGTAAGCATGTGGAAGTAATTACACTGGTGATAGAAGAAGCACTCACTACAGCAGGGGTTACACCAGATCAGTTGTCGGCGGTGGCGGTTACACAAGGCCCAGGTTTGGTGGGGGCTTTACTTGTCGGGGTAGTAGCTGCCAAGAGCCTTGCCCTCGCATGGGGTAAGCCGCTAATTGGCACACATCATATTGCAGGACATATTTATGCTAACCGTTTAGTGGCAGAGTTACAGTATCCATGCATGACACTAGTGGTGTCCGGCGGACATACTGAACTGGTTCATATGGAGCGGGAGGGTGAGTTTCGAATTATCGGACGCACCCGTGATGATGCCGTAGGCGAAGCATATGATAAAGTGGCACGAGCACTAGGATTCCCTTATCCCGGTGGACCTCATGTGGATCGTCTGGCCCGCGAGGCGACTGAGGTTGTACCGTTACCAAGGGTATGGCTGGAGCCGGGTTCTTATGATTTTAGCTTCAGTGGCTTAAAGTCGGCTGTGCTGAACGTTGTGAATCAGAGCAAGATGAAGGGTCTCACGCCAGATGTCGCAGGCATTGCCCGCGGGTTCCAAGAATCTGTGGTTGAGGTGCTGGTGGAAAAAGCGGTACGCGCTGTTAAAGCTACTAGCTCCAAGCAGTTATTGTTGTGTGGAGGTGTTGCTGCTAATGCTGGCCTGCGCTCGGCTTTGATCTCACGCTGTGAAGCGGAGGGCATTGAGCTTATTATTCCACCTCCGGTTTACTGCACGGATAATGCAGCTATGATTGGAGCTGCTGCATACGTGAAGTGGCAGCATGATGGCGGTACTCCGCTGGATATGGTTGCAGACCCTGGATTCTCATTGGAACAATGGTCTGTATCCGCCTATTGACATCATTTGGAGCTAACGAGTATAATCAGTTCAATTATACAAGGAAACGCGATGAGCGGAAGTAGTAAGGATACTCTGGGATAAGAGAGCTGCGGGTAGGTGCGACGCAGTCGAAGGGGACCTGAACTCGTCTGGGAGCGGAACGGTGGAAGCATTACCGGCAATTGTCGCCGGAACGTTCGTACACCGTCTACGGGTAACCTCCGTGAAAGGGTGGTCGAGTATCTAACATACTTGACCGTAGAGTGGATGTTCAATTGGAATCGGCAGTAACTTAACCGGTACAGAGCATCAACAAGAGTGGTACCGCGAAGGTTAACAGCCTGTCGTCTCTTGAATGAGATGGCAGGCTTTTTTGTATGGATTTTGAGTAGTGAGAATGTATATAATACACGCTAAGAACGGGAGTAGTAGGGAATGACGGTGAACAGAGAGCTGCGGGGTGGTGCGACGCAGTCACCGAAAGTCTTGAATCTCGCCCGGGAGCGGAGCGGCGGAAATAAGAGTACGCTGCCTACGGCTGTCCCCGTTATCGGACCTTTCCAGATATCCTGACTCCCTCAGGATGGACCGGGAAGAAGAGCTGGACGCAGCTTAATGGCTTGATTATATGAATAGCCTATGCGTCAAAAAGAGTGGTACCGCGGAGGGGTAACCCGCCGTCTCTTTATTAGAGACGGCGGGTTTTTGCGTTCTTATTGAAGCGACTCAGGTTATGGACTCAGGCGCTATATAAGACGCCAAGAGTGAACCTTCAGCACATTCCAAATTGTGCAGAGGATTCATTCGTATCAGCTGCCGGCAGCAGTGGGTGGGGAATTTAGCAGGGCCACAAGTCGACGTGTGGATCTGCGCTGAAGCATAGGTTAGGGTAAGGAATCCAATAAGAGGAAAACAGGAGGAATTCAGATGATTATTCCAGTAAAGAAACGTATACAAATTTTCGATACGACTCTGCGAGATGGTGAACAGGCTCCGGGTGCAAGTCTAACCCCAGAGCAAAAAATACTGCTGGCCTATAAGCTTGCGGATCTGGGTGTTGACGTGATGGAGCCTGGATTTCCGATATCGAGCCCTGGTGATTTTGCAGCAGTACAGACGATTTCTCGTAAGGTGCGAAATGTGGAAATTTGCGGTTTTGCACGGGCGGTTAAAGGAGATATTGACGCGGCAGTCCGGGCAACCCAAGATGCTGAACGCCGGCGGATCCACCTGTTCATCTCCTCTTCTGATATTCATTTGCAGCATCAATTGCGTATGAGCAGAGCTGAAGTCGTAGCCAAAGCCCGCGAGATGACGGCTTATGCGCGTCAATTCTCTGATGTCGTTGAATTCACGGCCATGGATGCTGCGCGAACAGGAATCGATGATCTGATTGAAATGATTGAAGCTGTTATTGAGGAAGGCGCTTCTATTATCAATCTGCCCGATACGGTCGGTTACGCATTGCCACATGAATATGGGGAAATGTTCCGTCGTGTGCGGCTAGGAGCAAGAGGTGGAGAAACGGTAAGCTACAGTGCCCACTGTCACAATGATTTGGGGCTGGCTGTAGCCAACAGTCTGGCAGCAATTGATGGAGGTGCGACGCAGATCGAAGTCACTGTGAACGGAGTCGGCGAGCGTACCGGGAACTGCGCACTGGAAGAGCTTGTGATGGCGCTCGAAACCCGCGGAGATGCGATTGGAGCAGAAACAGGCATTGTGCTTGATAAGCTGTATGATACTTCGCGGCTGATCAGCGGAGCGATGCATTTTCCAATCGCCTATAACAAACCAGTCGTCGGAAGAAATGCCTTCCAGCATGAGTCAGGGATTCATCAGGATGGTTTGCTGAAGGATCGTAGCACCTATGAGATTATGGACCCAGAGCGGCTGGGTATCCCGCGTAGCATGATCATTCTGGGCAAGCATTCTGGCAGACATGCGCTGAAGGACCGGGCGGCGAAGTACGGTATTACGCTGGAGCCTGCGGAGCTGGATGCACTTTATGAATCGTTTAAAGAGACCGCTGACCGCCAAAAGGTAGTCAGTGATGACCAGTTGCTGCAAATGGTGAGCAGTACAACTGGACAGCAAGCTCAGGTCTATGAACTGGGTGAGGTTCAGGTATTGGCAGGCAGTGCCCAGCGCCGGGTGGCCGCGGTTACGGTTCGCCATTTGAAGTCTGGACAGGAAACTTCTCATACTAGTACTGGAGATGGTCCGCTTGAAGCTATTATCGCTGCTATTGGGCAAGGCATTTCAGAGGATATCGATTTTGCGGGACTTGAGCTGCATTCACTTGGAAGTGGAGAGAACGCCCAGGCGGAAGCGGCTGTGATGGTAGAGTGGGAAGGTCTTAAATTTAGAGGCACAGCTACGCATCAAGATATTATCATGGCAGCAGGGATTGCCTATATTGCAGCCTGTAACGCTGCCTTGCTCTCTACACAAATCGTTTAATATACATCGACCCGCTGTCTGATTTAGAGATAGCGGGTTCTTTTTTAGCTTTTGATGACAGGTTTTAGGTGGGGTTATGTCTTTTGTCAAGTTGTGGACAACGTTATCCACATATTCTCTACGAATTGTGTAAAAAGTGCGTAAAATCAGCAATGTCAGCTCTTTTTAAAATGGCCTTATAACCATTTTTGTTAGCAATGAAACCTTGTGAGAATTGTGGATAATGTGGATAATTCGGTGGATAATAATTCCTGTAATTCGAAAATACCGATTTAACGCATAAAAAAAGCCCCTAAGGGGCTTTTTTTATAGGGAGTTATACACGAAACCTGTGCATAGAGCTGTGGATAACTCTTTATGAACAAAATAAGAAATATGAAAAAATATTTATGAAGCGGATTTTACATTATTCGTCAGCAAGGATTTCCCATTCGTTAAATAAATCGGTAAGCTGAGTTTTTTTGTTCTTCAGATCCTCTTCATGACCTTGAAGTGCTAAATAATCCTGATAAACTTCAGGTTTAGTCATTTCATTCTCTATAAAAGCGATCGAATCTTCTAGTGAGGCAATGCCTTCCTCTAGCTCAGCAATACGCCGCTTCCGGTTACGCTCTTCACGCTTGGCTTGCTTGTCCGCTTCGAAGGAGGAAACAGCGTTTTTTTCAGGAACTGCAGCATCCTTGTTGACGTTTTTGGCGGCTAATTCGGCGGCATCTTTCGCAATCTCTTCTAATTCTCGTTTTTTCTCGATATAGTCATCGTAGTTGCCAAGGTATTGATCGATCCCCTCGGGATGAAGCTCAAGCACCCGTTCAGCCATTTTATTGAGGAAATAACGGTCATGAGAAATGAAGAGCAATGTGCCCTCGAAATCAATTAAAGCTGATTCTAAAACCTCACGACTGACTAAATCCAAATGGTTGGTTGGCTCATCTAGGATGAGCATATTTGCGCCGCGCAGCATGAGCTTTGATAATGCAACGCGTGCTTTTTCGCCGCCGCTCAGCGCGGATATCTTCTTAAGAACATCTTCACCGCTGAAGAGGAAGTTGCCAAGGATCGTACGGATTCTGGCTTCCTCAATCATTGGATATTCACTCCATAGCTCTTCCATTACTGTGTTCTTTGGATTGAGGCGGGTCTGTTCCTGATCATAATAAGCGACCTTTACCTTAGTCCCCCAATTCACAGTTCCAGTTGAAGGCTCGCGGGTTCCGGTCATACACTGCAGCAGTGTAGATTTGCCAATACCATTGGGACCGATGAGTGCAGCAGTTTCTCCCCGGCGCAGTTCGAAAGAAGCGTCCTTGAACAAAGGTGGACCATCATTAAAGGCAACTGCAACATTACGTACTTGCAGCACTTCTTTACCAGACATGAAGTCAGGCTCGAAGGAGAAGCTGGCTTTCTTCAGATCGCCCATCGGTCGATCGATACGGTCCATCTTCTCAAGCGCTTTGCGTCTGCTCTGCGCACGTTTCGTGGTAGATGCTCGCACAATATTTTTCTGAACGAAATCTTCCATTCTTGAGATTTCATCTTGCTGTTTCTCATACTGCTTCATCCGTGTTTCATATTCGGCAGCCTTCAAATCTACATATCGGCTGTAATTGCCTGTATAACGCCGAGATTGATGACGCTCGATCTCTACAATAGTAGTTACAAGCCGATCAAGGAAATAACGGTCATGAGATACGACCAGAATTCCGCCAGCATAACTGCGAAGATAATCCTCAAGCCATGTTAATGTTTCGATATCCAGATGGTTCGTCGGCTCATCCAGCATTAAAAGATCGGGAGCCTGAAGCAAAATGCGGGCTAATGCGAGTCTAGTCTTCTGGCCACCACTAAGTGTGGAGATAGGTGTATCCGGTGGGAACTCGCCGAAGCCCATGCCGTGCAGTACACTGCGGATTCGTGTATTCATTTCATAACCGCCGTGATCCTTGAACCAATCTGATCGGCGGGCATATCTTTCGAGCAGTTCTTCGTACCGTTTTGAGTCCTCTGCCAGCTTAGGATCGGCAATGCTTACTTCCATCTCTCTTAGCTCAGCCTCGGCTTCGATCAGCGGTGCGAAAACTGCCATCATTTCTTCATGGATGGTTTTGTCAGATTGAAGTCCGCTATTTTGGGCTAAATACCCGATAGTAGTTTCTTTTGATTTATGAATTTGACCGCTGTCATAGGACATTTCACCAGCCAGAATTTGCAGAAAAGTTGATTTGCCGGCACCATTAACACCCACGAGTCCGACACGTTCCTTTTCATTTACCTGAAGGCTTATGCCGTCTAGTACGTTCTGTATACCATATGATTTTGTAATTCCTGTCGCTTGAAGAAGCATAACGATGAAACCTCCACCCTTGCATATTTCGCCTTGGCATTTATACCTCAGCCGTATGAACAACATATTCTATAGTTTACATGAAAAGCGTTTCCCAAGCGAGAGCTCGATATATCGGAAGCAGAGAATAACGACCTGGCCCAGAAACACAGTCCTATCCACCTTGGCGAACCGGGGAGAAGAGTGGTAAACTGGATTTACAAACAAGGATAAGCTTGGGATAAATATATGGGGGTGGCCGACGATGTCAAGCAAGGAGTCGGTGATCTCCAAAGCAAAGCAACAACTAAGAACTGAGAAGACCATCGCCCGAAACGAGCTCTCCTCGGACCAGAGAAGGGAATTGTCTTTTCTGGTCTGCAAGCATGCATCAGAGTGGCTGAAGACGAAAGACATAGCCTCACTGATGGCCTATGTATCTTTCCGTTCTGAACTCGATACCAACGCGCTTCTTACACAGGCGTGGAAGGACCAGCGCAGGGTACTGCTGCCGCGTGTCATTCCGGCAAGTGGTGCAATGAGTGTTCATATGGTAAACGCTTGGAGTGAGCTTGAGCCGGGGGCGTATGGTATCCATGAACCTATTGTATCCGGCAAAGATTCACAAGAGATTGAAGTTGTTACACTACCGGATGTTGTGTTTGTTCCGGGGCTGGCTTTTGATCTTCAGGGAGGCAGGCTTGGTTACGGCCGAGGATACTATGATCGATTGCGTGCGTCATGGGAGACGGAAGAGTATGCCGCTGCGAAGCCCCCTGTCTGGATCGGGCTAGCCTTTGGTATGCAACTGGTTCCGAAAGTGCCCATGGATGAGCATGATGCCTTTATGGACATGCTGATTACTGAAAATGGCATAGTGCACTGCCGAAAAGGAGAGTGAGTCGTGGAATTGACCCATTTTAACGAGCAGGGAAGAGCTCGTATGGTGGATGTGAGCGAAAAGGAGATTACGAAGCGGACAGCTGTCGCGCGGAGTAAGATCAAGATGGCAACTGAGACGCTTAGTGCCATCAAGGAAGGCAAGATCAGTAAAGGAGACGTACTTGCCGTTGCGCAGATCGCTGGAATTATGGCGGCCAAGAAGACGTCTGACTGGATTCCGATGTGCCATCCGCTCCCACTTACCGGTATTGACATCCGCTTCTCCGATAACAGCGAAGATGAACTTTATATAGAAGCAACAGTCCATACTACCGGAAAGACCGGAGTTGAAATGGAGGCATTGACCGCTGTTTCTGCCTCAGCGCTAACGGTGTACGACATGTGCAAGGCTCTTCAGAAGGACATGATTATCGGACCAACGCTCTTAGTATCTAAAAGTGGGGGCAAGAATGGAGATTACGCGCTTGAACCATGATCAGAGCTGACGTTCGATGCGCTGAAGCAAGTGGGCTGCACTGTACAGCCAATTATACATAGAGAGGGAGGACAAACCTATGGCGTGGAAAACAGCAATCCTAACGGCCAGCGATAAAGGGGCCAGGGGCGAACGGGAAGACACGAGCGCCCAGGTTATTCGGGAGCTGGTTGAAGAGGAACTTGGAGGCGAGATCGTTGAATATCGGATCGTGCCCGATGAACAAGATGAGATTATCGCAGCTTTGATAGAACTCACAGATTATTTTCAAGCAGATCTGGTATTGACTACCGGAGGTACGGATTTAGCGATACGTGATGTGACTCCAGAGGCAACCCGGCGTGTAATCGAACGGGAAGTGCCTGGACTTTCTGAGGCGATGCGAAGTACGGTGATGCAAAAAAACCGTGCGGTGATGCTGTTCCGCGGGATATGCGGCATTCGTGGACGCACGTTGATTGTCAACTTACCGGGCACACCGAAGGGTGTTCATGAGAATTTAGCAGCCATTATGGATCAACTACCTGAAGCGTTACTCATGGTAACTGGCCAATACCGCCAATAACATTGTCATATTCTTGTCACGTCACAAGGATAAACTATTTATAGAAGATAGTGGATGTAACTGTGACATAAGTTATGGTATTATTAGATTATCGTAATCGATACCATGATCGGATAGACGGACAAGGAGGAATAATAATGTTTAGTGGAATTGGTACTCCGGGTATTATCTTGTTGGTTATACTGGCACTGCTCCTCTTTGGACCGAATAAACTGCCAGAGTTAGGCCGCGCAGTTGGACGAACCTTCCGTGAATTTAAGGAAGGCGCACGTGAAATCATTGGTGATGGTGATCCGGTGAAGAAGAGCGAAGCTCCTGTGCCGACGGCCCCGCAGACGGTCGCTGCAGATATTCCTCAGGACAAACGCCTGCCGGAATAATAAAAGATTTAACAATGGGGCAATCTCTCAAGTCTAATAGACTTAGGAGATGTCCCTTTTTCAATTTGGTTGCTGCTTTCTGCAGAAACGGGCACAGCTATACATAAAGTCGGTGTGGCGTTTCTATTCTTGTCATGGGATGGTGTCAGGATGTCTCTCGAATCGGAAGAAATGTCGGTGGTGGATCATCTCACCGAGCTGCGTAAACGGATTATTTATGTGCTGATTGTATTTGTTTTGGGATTGGTAGGGGGGCTGTTCTGTGCCAAGCCAATCTACGATTATTTAATTAGTACAGATCTAGCGCAAGGGTTTGTTCTGCATGCGTTCTCATTCTGGGATGGTATCGGAATGTATATGAAGATCGCAATGGCGGTTTCATTAGTCATTTCAGTTCCTTTTATTGCTTACCAGCTGTGGGCGTTTATTAGTCCGGGCTTACGACCGGAAGAGCGTAGTGCAACACTACGTTATGTACCCTATGTTTTTGTTCTTTTTCTAATCGGTCTTTCTTTTGCTTATTATGTTGTATTTCCAATGGCGCTTTCGTTCACAATCTCTATCACCCGGAGTATGGGACTGGAAGAGACCTACGGAATTGCGCAATATTTCAACTTCATGTTCAGTCTGGTGCTACCTTTAGCGCTGCTGTTTGAGCTACCACTGCTGGTGATGTTTCTGACCAAACTGAGGGTTCTTAACCCGATACGCTTGCGTAAAATGCGTCGATACGCATATTTCACGCTTGTCTTTATTGCTGTAGTCATCACTCCTCCGGACTTCATCTCAGACTTTCTGGTGACGATCCCACTGCTTGTGTTGTATGAGTTTAGCGTATTCCTGTCCGCCTTCGTCTATCGCAAACAGCTTGCTGCGGATGCGGCAAGGGAAGCTCAGTACACCAAGAGTGAGGAATGATGATAAGAGGGCTGTCACTAAGTAGATTTTTCTACGAAAGAGACAGTTCTTTTGTTTTAAACCCCCGTTTTTTGAAATGTTCGGGCGTAGGTGGTACAGTTGAGACTACTGAAATCATACGCATATTTTCACACCCTGTGGATAGAATGTATAGAGTGTGTGCCTAGGACAACCAGTGAAACGTTATTTTTTACGAAAACAAATGCGAATTTGTGTAAAAGGACTTGAAATCCGGGCTCAAGTTGAGTATCATAAAAATTGTTGTTAGCACTACAAGCTGTCGAGTGCTAATGCTTATGGAAAATATGAGATGGACCAGATATTCATAGCGTCCAATTGATATTTTTCATAAACACCAGAGATTCTGAAGTAAGACAGGTAAGTTCTAAACTATGTTTTGAAGCAAAATAACATAATTTTAAAGGAGGCTATTTTTTCATGATCAAACCTTTAGGTGAACGCGTATTGGTGCTACCGAGCGAGCAGGAGGAAACCACTTCATTCGGGATTGTGCTTCCGGACTCCTCGAAAGAAAAGCCACAAGAAGGAACTATTATTGCAGTAGGTAGCGGAGCTTTGAAGGATGGAGTACGTGTAGCACTCGAAGTAAAAGAAGGCGACCGTGTTCTTTTCTCTAAATATGCAGGAACAGAAATCAAATACGAAGGTAAAGAATATTTGATTATGAAAGAAAGCGACATTCACGCGATTCTTGACTAAGCGAGAGTCGATTATAAGCTAAATCTAAACTACTTAAAGTAACGTGATATACAAAAAATTCTAGGAGGTAATTACACAATGGCTAAAGAAATTAAATTTAGTGAAGAAGCACGCCGCTCTATGTTGCGCGGTGTAGATGCTTTGGCAAATGCGGTAAAAGTTACACTTGGACCAAAAGGTCGCAACGTGGTACTTGAGAAGAAATTTGGTAGCCCGCTTATCACTAACGATGGTGTAACTATCGCTAAAGAAATCGAACTTGAAGATGCATTCGAGAACATGGGTGCTCAATTGGTTAAAGAAGTTGCTACTAAGACTAACGATGTAGCCGGTGACGGTACTACAACTGCAACGGTTCTGGCACAAGCTATGATCCGTGAAGGTCTGAAGAACGTAACTGCAGGCGCTAACCCAATGGTTATTCGCAAAGGGATCGACAAAGCAGTTCGTGCAGCAGTTGAAGAATTGCAAAAAATCGCTAAGCCAATCGAAGATTCCCAAGCTATCGCTCAAGTAGCTGCTATCTCTGCTGCTGACGAAGAAGTGGGCCAATTGATTGCTGAAGCTATGGAAAAAGTAGGTAAAGACGGTGTTATCACTGTTGAAGAATCCCGTGGATTCGCTACTGAACTTGAAGTCGTAGAAGGTATGCAGTTCGACCGCGGTTACATTTCCCCGTACATGATTACTGATACGGACAAAATGGAAGCTGTTCTGGAGAACCCATACATCTTGATCACTGATAAGAAAATCAGCAGCACTCAAGAAATCCTTCCATTGCTTGAAAAAATCGTTCAACAAGCTAGACCGCTTGTTATTATCGCTGAAGATATCGAAGGCGAAGCACAAGCCATGTTGATCGTGAACAAACTGCGTGGAACATTCAACGCTGTTGCTGTTAAAGCTCCTGGCTTTGGCGACCGTCGCGAAGCTATGCTGCAAGATATCGCTGCCCTGACTGGTGGTCAAGTGATCACTGAGAAGCTCGGTCTTGATCTGAAGAGCACTTCCATTGAACAACTGGGTAACGCACGTCAAGTACGCGTAACTAAAGAAAACACAACAATCGTAGACGGAAGCGGCGACAAAGCGGACATCAATGCTCGCGTAAGCCAAATTCGTGCTCAACTGGAAGAAACAACTTCCGAGTTCGACAAAGAAAAATTGCAAGAGCGTTTGGCTAAATTGGCTGGCGGCGTAGCCGTTGTCAAAGTTGGCGCTGCAACTGAAACTGAATTGAAAGAGCGTAAACTTCGCATCGAAGACGCCCTGAACGCAACTCGCGCTGCGGTTGAAGAAGGTATCGTTTCTGGTGGTGGTACAGCTCTTGTGAACGTATATAATGCTGTTGCTGCTGTAGATGTAACTGGCGACGAGAAAACAGGCGTTAACATCGTGCTTCGCGCGCTCGAAGAGCCAGTTCGTACCATTGCAGCTAACGCTGGTCAAGAAGGTTCCGTTATCGTGGATCGCTTGAAAAAAGAAGCTATCGGCATCGGCTACAACGCTGCTACTGGCGAGTGGGTGAACATGTTCGAAGCGGGTATCGTTGACCCTGCTAAAGTAACTCGTTCCGCGCTTCAAAATGCTGCATCCGTAGCTGCTATGTTCTTGACTACTGAAGCAGTAATTGCTGACAAGCCAGAACCAGAAAAACCAGGTATGCCTGATATGGGCGGCATGGGTGGAATGGGCGGCATGATGTAATTAAGGCTGATAAAGCCTTGAAATAGGTTGGATTAGAAGCCTCTCGTGAGTTCATTGAACTCATGAGAGGCTTCTTTTTGTGGCGTACCAGATGCACGCCTAGTTGGTGATAATAAGATAGAGAACAGATAAATTTAAGGAAGTTAAATAAATACACTTGAACGTTCACTACAGTGAATATATAATAAATTCAAGAGGTCAGTGCTGACCTGATTTTTTTGATTAATTATTTAACTTCATTTATAAATTATATTAATAATATAACGAGGAGGACATATGAAATCATTTTTGCCCAATGATATTAAAGATGAGAATAGAAAAATAGTCTTCGATATTTTGCTTCAATATCCTGAACTGGCGAAAGTCGAGATCACAGAAAAAACGGCAATGAGTTTTGTTACTGTAAGCAAGATTGTTACCTTTTTTGAACAGATTGGTTTATTGACCGTCACTGGTGAAAGTCGAGAAGGATCTGGCGGCTTGGGAAGAAAGCGTACGGTTTACAGATTTAATGAAAACAGCTATACGACAATCGGAATACAGATTATTGGCAACACGATTACAGCGGTACTTATTAATCTGCACGGCAAGATCATAGATTCGTATTCGATTGAAACAGATATTCCGTTCTATAGCCAGCAGTTCACTTCGATATTTATAGAGATTGTAGAACATTTAAAGAGTAAAGCGAAGGAAACGGATAGTTTTGTATTGGGGATTGGTATTGGCGTTGATGGTGCGATCAATACAAGAAAGAAAACGATCCGGATGAGAACGCATC
The DNA here is from genome assembly GCF_042723305.1 of Paenibacillus sp. NPDC058367. NCBI lineage: Bacteria > Bacillati > Bacillota > Bacilli > Caryophanales > Paenibacillaceae > Paenibacillus > Paenibacillus sp. NPDC058367. Next base: position 2,185,303 of record NZ_JBHXIZ010000001.1, on the reverse strand, counting down.
ACAATAAAGAAAACGACTTTAAGTATGAAACGATTATTGAAACTCTCAAGAACGAAGTGAACTTGCCCATTCTTCTGGAGAATGATGTGAACGCAGCGACTGTGGCGGAATTTCGGAATCTTGAAAACTCAGATCAAGCATTGACGAGTCTCGTTCATGTTGCTACAGGTGATGGGGTCGGGGGCGGCTTGATTATTAACAAAGAGCTTCACCGCGGCGTTAATGCAAGTGCGGGTGAGCTGGAGTATATGTGCTTTGATTCAGAATATAAACGGACTCCATCTTCAGTCGGTTGGCTGGAAAGCAAATTAGCTATTAAGTATTTGTTAAGCACATATGATTTGAATTCAACGAATGACGTAGAAGCTTGCATTGATTATGTTTCGAAGAATCTGGCATTAACGATTACCAATATGATCAGCATCTTGGATATCGACCAGGTCATTATTAGCGGTAAAACGGTAGCGCTGTTTCCGGAACGTATATTGGACCGCACGAAAAGCTATGTCGAGCAATATACGGAGTGGACTCCTCAAATTTCGGTGAGTAAGTTACATCAATCAACAGCAATCGGAGCAGCTATACTTATTCTCCAGCAAGAGATGATAAATGTCATTTCGGAGTAAACAAGAAGGAAGTGAGCAACATGATCAAAATCTTTGAGAATGAAGAGGAAGTAGCAAAAGAAATTGCCAGAGAGATGAAAGATCATTTATTTACTGATCAGCATCCCGTGTTCTGCCTGGCTTCAGGGAGTACTCCACAAAAAAGCTATCAGAAATTTTCCAATGATGCGGACCTCCAATTGAAAATCAAGAGGCTTAACATCGTTAGCTTGGATGAGTGGGTTGGCATTGACAAAAGCTCTGAAGGAAGCTGCTATCAGATGTTGAATCAAGATCTGTTCTCGCAGATTTCACTGGATAGCAGACAGATTGTGTTTTTTGATGGAACATCGCCGGATATGAAGCACGAATGCTTGCGAATTGATCACTTTATCGAGCAACACCCAATTACATTCAGCTTGATGGGCGTAGGTATGAATGGGCATATCGGATTAAATGAACCGGGTAGCCCAGTAATAAATTACAGCAGTGTTGTGGAGCTGTCGGAAACAACAAAGACTGTCGCTCAAAAATATTTTCATGAGCAGACTGAATTAAAGCAAGGCATTACATTAGGTTTGGAACAGATTGCAAGTAGTAAAAGAGTGGTTGTCGTCATAACTGGAGAGCGCAAAGCTGAAATCGTGAAGGAGATTTTCACAAACTCTGACGCACGGCTGCCTGCTCAGCAATTGCTCGGCTATGATCATATAGATTTCTTTTTAGATGCTGCAGCCGCCAAATATATGGATCAGTCATCATAGTTGAGGAGCGTAATATGGGTAACTTCGTTATTGGTGTTGATATTGGAGGTACAAATATAAGGGTTGGATTAGTGAATGAGCACCTTGAACTTGTTCGGAAGGAGTCGGCATTAACAAGAGATTTCCAAAATGCTGACGAAATTTTCAAAACCGTCAAGGAAATGACAGCGAAAGTCGATCATGAACAGCTAGCAAGCAAGATAGGTATTGTATTGCCGATTCCTTGGAATGATCAAACACAGTTTATTCGAGATATAACCAATATCCCTTGCCTAGAGAATGTTAGTATCGAAACTATCAGGGCGTTCTTTCCGAATTATGAAGTGTTTTTTGAGAATGATGTAAACGTGATCACAGTGCTTGAATCGGATCATGGAGCTGCCAAGCCGTATAATCAATCCATTTATATAACGGTTAGTTCAGGAATTGGATGCGGTATCATACTTGATAAGAAAATTATTCAAGGAGCTCATGGATATGCGGGCGAGATCGGAAGCATGATTATTTCCGACAGCAAAAGAAACCATTCAACGTTGTATAACGGCACTTTGGAATCCCTATGCAGCGGCATTGCTCTTGAAGCGGAAAGTAAGTTTTTATATGGCATTGATGCCACGTCGAGTTTGTTATTTGAAAGATATCATATGGGAGATCGGCAAGCGATTGAAGTGATCGACAGGTGGGTTGAGTACTTTTCCAACGCAATTGTTTCTTTGATGCAAACAATTGATCCAAATATTTTTGTTATCGGAGGAGCGGTCATTCATCACAACCAGTGGTTGATTGATAGAGTGATAGAAAGCGCTAAAAAGAAAGTCCTTCCACATTTAAAAGAGAACATTAAAATCGTGTTGACTGAATTTGGACCTGACGCCGGAATTATTGGTGCTGGCTATAACGTATATAAAAAGGAAAAAGGAGCTTGAAGACAATGAAAAAGTTGAAGGTTGCGTTAATCGGAGCAGGAAGTGTTTCCTTTGGGCTAGGAGCACTTCAAGATATGGTGTTGTCAGAACGTTTAAAAAATCAAGTAGAGCTCGAAATCGCGCTTATGGACATTGTAGAAGAAAATGTGAATAGAACATACAAGTATGCAACCGAAATGTTCACGGCATTTTCTCATCCTGCGAAGATTTGGCAAACGACGAATTTGGAAGATGCATTAAGAGATGCTGACTTCTCCATCGTTGCGATTGAGGTAGAGAGATATCACTACTGGTCACAAGACTTCCATATCCCACGGCGTTACGGCAGCAAGCAGCTATATGGTGAGAACGGCGGTCCAGGATCAATGTTCCACACTTTGAGAAATCTAGGTCCGATGTTGGAAATTGCAAAGACAATGGAGAAGGTGTGTCCAAATGCTTGGCTAATCAATTACACGAATCCGGAAGCGAAATTGGTGGAAGCGATCTCCAAATTAACTTCAATCAAAGTGGTAGGCTTATGCCATGGTTTAGACATTGGTATTCATCAGCTAGCTGAATTTCTGGAGATGGATGGTAAAGATATCGCTGTTGAAGGCGGCGGATTGAACCACTTTGGCTTCTTCACGAAGATCTGGAACAAGAATACGGGAGAGGATTTATACCCTCGACTCCATGAAAAAGAAAAGATAGCTAACCGTTTGGCACAATTTGATCATGTTGGATTATCCAGAACGTTGTATCGAACGTATGGCTACTTCCCTTATCCGGGTACTAACCATTGCGGCGAGTATATTTCTTGGGCAGAAGATTTCTATGCTGGACTACCCCTGCAGTTCCGTTACGATCCAATAAGTGAGCAGCTATGGAAGAAAGATTCTAGAACACCTGAATTTGTATACTGTGCAAGTGGCAGTACTTTAGATAAAGGCTTGTTCGAAAAAACAATGAACCAAGAGCTCTGGATAGAGCAAGCTTATACGTTCGATAAAGAAAAGGTTCAAATTAGTAATGAATATGCAGTGCCAATTATTGAAGCGATCTTCTTCGAAGATGAAATCGAGTTGAATGCTGTTAATATGCAAAACAATGGCGCTATTAAAGGACTTCCAGATGATATGGTCGTTGAAACACAAGCGATCGTTAACAAAAATGGTATCGAATTTAAGCCAATGACGGTTGAACTGCCAACTGCCATTATCGGAACGATCCATATCCAAGGTACAATCCATAAGCTGTTACTTGAGGCGTTTGTTGAAGAGTCGAGAACAAAATTGCTGCAAGCGATTCTGCTTGATCCGCAAGCTCCAACCTATTATCAAGCTTGTGCGATGATCGATGAGATGTGTGAGCTGCAAAAAGAATTGCTGCCAAAGCTTGAGTGGAATTAGGTTATCTTTAATAAAAAAGGCCTCCGTCTGATGAAATTCAGAACTGAGGCCATTATTTTTTATTACGAATTACTCTAATTCTTTATCTAAGAAAGGTTGCACCAATCGCCGCACCTCATCGGTTGAATTCGTCTCCATCAATTGATTTCTTAGTTCGTCGGCACCATCAAATCCACGAATATAGATTTTGAAGAAGCTCCGAAGTGGATTAAATAGACGTGGTTCATGTTCTTTTGAATATTTATCGTGAAGATCTAAATGAAAAAGTAGTAAATGAAGAAGTTCCTCCACACTATGTTCTTTAGATTCTAGTTCAAAAGCGTATGGATTCTTGAAAATACCTCGGCCAATCATGACACCATCCACGCCGTATTGTTCGACTAATTTCAAGCCTGTTGCACGGTCAGGAATATCTCCGTTAATCGTTAACAACGTATTTGGAGCAATTTCATCGCGTAATTGTTTGATTTCAGGGATAAGCTCCCAGTGTGCATCTACTTTACTCATCTCTTTTTTTGTACGAAGGTGAATGGAAAGATTCGCAATATCTTGTTTGAATATATGTGTTAGCCACTCGCGCCACTCATCAATTTCACTATAACCCAATCTTGTTTTTACACTAACTGGTAAGCCACCTGCTTTAGTCGCTTTAATAATTTCTGCTGCCACTTCAGGATGTCGAATTAATCCAGCACCTTTTCCATTGGTTGCGACGTTTTTTACTGGGCATCCCATGTTTATATCGATACCACGAAAACCAAGCTTTTTCATATCCATGCTCATTCGTTCAAAATACTCTGGGTTATTGCCCCAAATATGAGCGACCATCGGTTGTTCATCTTCCGTGAACTTTAATCGAGTAAGCACACTTTCTTTTACTTTTACTTTAGGGTGACAGTAATATTCTGTATTTGCGAATTCCGTGAAAAACACATCCGGTTTTGCAGCTGCACTAACCACGTGACGAAATACAACATCTGTGACATCTTCCATAGGTGCCAATATAAAAAACGGCTTTGGTAAATCAAGCCAAAAATTTTGTTCGTTACTCATTAAGTTCTCCTTCTTTTACAACATTTTGCCCATCATACATAGTATCATTTTTTTTCGCTTGCTGCACAAAATTGTAGAGGGTCTCTTTTTTTTCTATAATCGCTCGGGGTTATACCAGTACTATTCTTAAATAAACGATAAAAATACGAACTACTAGTAAATCCAGTTTTTTCTGCGATATCAACAATGGTACATTCAGAGGTCTTCAGTAGCTCTTTGGCTTTATTCAACCGCATTTCACTAATTATATCGGGTAGTGCTTTTGTAGTTAATTGTTTATATAACCGGCTCAAATAGATTGGAGACATCGAGAGCTCGTCTGCAATTGAATTTATGCACAGGTTGGAATTGCTATAATCTCGCTCAATAATTTGATGTACTTTTCTAATGAGATCTTCTTGTTTTGTACTTCTTTTCTCTTCGAGTTTTTCACTTATTTCTTCAAATATCTTGAAATATGGAGTGTTGATTTCTTCCATGGTTTCAACATGATTTGGTAGTAAGAACGTTGTATCGAATTCGGGTAATGTTAAAATCGCATTGTTCTTTTTTAATGTTCGCAAGACGTTATTAACAGTAAGTGCTAAATGCGATACGACAAGTTGAACAACGGTAAAAGAATATTCTGATATTTCTCCTACGATATCAATATAGATGCTCCGTGCCTTTTCCGCATTTCCTGACATCAAGGATTCAATGAACTGTTTTTCTTTGTGAACTGGAAACATATATTCTTTGGTTTTTAAGTTCATAATGTCAACCGAAAAGAGGATGCTACCGTATCCTTTGAATAATCGATGGTAAGAAGCCTCAAGTACTTGCTTGTAGACTAAGATGCATTGCTCAATGGATTCCTTCACAGGACTAAAGGTAATCGTGATGGATAATTTTAAATGTTTGGCGATTGACAATTGCATAAGCTCTGCCATTTCAATCAGCGAATCCCGTTCCGTTATATAAAGCGGATCATGGAAGTTTAGCAAAAGTAAAAGACTATCATCCCCCATATCAATGGCTTCGACTTGAAAGATCGGTGAGGAAATTTCTGTACAAATGTTCATTATGGCATATTTGAGCAATTTTATATCTTCTTTGTATTTCTCGAGGACTGTGGGGAATTGATCGATCCTTATCAAAACAATCAGTGATTTATTATTAACCATAAGCTCTGAATTGAAGTAATGTAATTTCTGTTGTAATACCTCAGCATTATTCGTTTCTCTACCTAAAATCGTATTTCTAAGGAAATCCTGCTTGAGAATATGCTGATGGTTACGTCTTTCTGTTTCCAGGGTTTTGAACTTGCGTATGACTTTGTCAATCGGGCGATATACGCTATGGGATAAAGTTAACGAAATCAACAATCCTAAGAGAAGAATGCCAATACAGATAAATAATATTCGATACCTCATTTCATTTATTTCTTGAGTGATATTGCTATAAGGGGTAATCCGAACATATTTCCAGCCTAATGAATCGGGTGTAGTAAACGTTATTAAAGATTTAACTCCATCCACAGTGTCTACAAAATATGTAGATTCTGAAGTATCCTGAATAATTTTCTGTATATAGGTTTTATCAGATATATCAGTTAGCATCTCTTGCTTATCACTACTGGAATATAATATTCCATCCTGATTAATGATAAACGTGTTATTCTCCGAGATCTCTTTCCCCGACTGATCCATTCGCAGGCCTAACCATGATGCCGAGATATTGACAACAACAGCTGTATTTAAATCTTTATTATCATCAATGACGCTATAACATAAGTAAGTGTAGCTTGATACTGGAGTGGTCTGAACCGAACCGATGTTATAGGTTCTGGGAATCGGTTGAAAGGGGCGATGTTCTTTGAATTTCATAAAAAGGTCTAAAATTCCATCATCATCCAGTTCGGACTTCGGTTGAATTCCGCTTCGTGAATTATTGGAACTAATATAGAACTGATTGGATTTCGCATTATATACATAAATGGATTCAATGAATGGTAAGGATGCGCGATAGTTATCAAGTTGTTGCTGTGCAAAAATGACATCATAGATATTCAAGTCCGCATAATACAACAACTTAGATACCGCAGAATCATAGTAAATCTGGGAGGACAGTGAGGTAACAGTCTCTGTCATAGTAGATAATTGCGTTTTAATTTGATTTAGACTATTTGAATCGGAACGATAAACTTGTTTAAGTGCGATGCTTGTAAAGTTCATATAAAGAATAGTTGAAGTTATCAAAAGGGTAATAACAACACATCCAATAGAGCCAAGGAGTATTCGGCTGTAAACTTTTTTATGCTCTTTAGACCAATGTTTTATCATTTGTTGAAACCCCTTTCATCGCTGGTCTGAGTATAAATCATCAGTCTGGTGCTTTCAATCAAATTTATAAATCCAGCAGCCGAAATTAGGTTAAATGTAGTGAATATTCACAAAAGTACAGAAATTTCATACTTCACAAATACCGAGATTACAGCAATGTGTGTCATTGTACAGTATATTATCGAATCCGCTTCTTCTATGATTTGGAAGTAAGATTCACGAGCAATTCTATTCAGGAGGAGGTCAGTCATGTTTAAGAAGAAAGGTTTTTTTTATGAATTAAATAAGAATAAAATCATGTTTTTGATGATAGCACCGACACTGCTTTTTTTCTTAATAAATTCTTATGCTCCAATGGTCGGCATCTATTATGCATTCACAAGTTATGATTTTGCAGGTGGTTTATTTGGAAGTCCGTTTGTAGGATTAGACAATTTTAAATTTTTAACGCAATCTGGAATTCTATTGAAGTTGACAATCAATACGCTTGGATACAACGTGGTTTTTATCATATTAGGTAACGTGGTATCTATAGGGGCAGCAATCCTATTAAGTGAAGTCCGAGGGAAGCTATTTAAAAAGTTATCACAATCCATAATGTTTCTACCCTACTTCGTTTCGTTTGTTCTGATTAGTGTTTTAGCGTTTAACATGTTTAATGCTGATTCCGGTTTTGTTAATCAGTTATTAAAATCGTTAGGACTTGATCCAGTAGATATATACAATACACCGTGGCTATGGCCATTTCTGATTACAGCATTTTATATATGGAAGAACTTAGGCTATTCCATGGTCATTTATCTTGCATCCATCATGGGAATTAGTGATGAGTATTACGAAGCTGCCAAAATTGACGGTGCAAATATTTTTCAGCGAATTTGGTACATTACCATACCTATGCTGAAGTCAACATTTATCATTCTGCTCTTATTTGCACTCGGAAGCATTATGAAAGGTCAATTCGATCTGTTCTATCAGCTTGTAGGGAACAACGGTGTGCTCTTCAACGTTACGGATATTGTCGATACTTACGTTTATCGGTCTTTGAAAGTTAATTTTGATATTGGTATGGCAACTGCTGCTGGCTTGTATCAGTCTATCTTCGGATTTGTAATGATTATGACAGTAAATTATATCATCAAGAAAATTAATGATGATTATGCATTGTTCTAAAGTAGGGAGGAGGGATTACATTGGATGACAACATTCTAAGTTCTAGAGTTTTCCGCATGATGGCTTACCTGATTATTACGATTTTTTCTTTACTCTGTCTCTTTCCTTTCCTTCTGATTATTTCAGGCTCATTGACAGCCAATGAATCCATTATTCGCGACGGTTTTCACTTGATTCCTAAAGTGTTCTCGCTGGAAGGTTATGAAATGGTATTTATCTTTCCAACTCAGCTAATCAAAGCTTATGGTGTAACGATTTTTGTAACTGTGATTGGAACGTTGGTGGGATTGTTTCTTATTACGATGGCGGGTTACGTTCTGCAGAGGAAAGATTTCAAGTATCGCAATCATTTGTCCTTCTTCATTTATTTCACAACGCTGTTTGGAGGGGGGCTTGTGCCCTGGTACATCATGCTGACTACATACTTTGGGCTGGCAGACACCTATGCCGTACTGATATTACCTGGTCTTATGACACCTTTTCTCATTATTTTAATGAAAAACTTTATCAAATCTGCGATTCCGGAAGAATTATTCGAATCGGCCAAAATCGATGGCGCGAACGACTTTAGGATCTACTACAGTATCGTGCTGAAGCTTGCTATGCCTGGCATAGCGACTGTCGGTCTGTTCCTTGCTCTGACGTACTGGAACGACTGGTTCATGTCTTCTTTGTTCATTAATGACGTTAGCATGTATCAGCTTCAATACTACTTGTATAACACGATCAATACCATGATGTTCGTTTCTCAAATGGCCACTGGAACCGGTGTAACCCTAGGGCGTGACATTCCGACAGAGTCGACCAAGATGGCAATGGCGATCGTCGTTACTGGACCCATTATTTTCTTATATCCGTTTATGCAGCGATATTTTGTGAAGGGATTAACGATTGGTGCAGTGAAGGGTTAGTACCGAAAGCAAACGAAGGGAACTCGTATGCGATCGGCTGACATAGATCATTTAATTAAGGGGAGGGTTAGTATGAGAAAAGGAAAAAAGAAATTGTTAACGATCGGCACTTCTTTATTCTTAACTGCAAGTTTGTTTGCTGGCTGCAGTAGTAATAGCACGAATACTAAGGAGGCATCGTCAGAATCAACAACGAATTCGAATACCAGTACTCCAGCACCAGAAGCATCAGAAGCGACTGGAATCGACACATCCAAGAAAGTAGAGCTTCAGTTCTATATGCTGGGCGATGCCCCAAAGGATTTAAATCTCATTCAGGATGAAGTTAACAAAATGGCATTAGAAGATTTGAATGCAACCGTCAAATTCAACTTCACAACCTGGACAGACTGGGAGTCGAAGTATAAGCTTCTGTTGTCCTCAGGGCAGCCGATTGACCTGATCTTTACGGCAGAATGGACAAATTACCAGTCATATGCGGTGAAAGGGGCTTTCCTTCCGCTAGATGATCTCCTACCGAAGGCTGCACCTAAGCTACAAGCATATGTACCACAGGATTTCTGGGAAGCAGTCAAGGTTGACAAGAAAATTTACACCGTTCCAGCTATCTGGAAGGAGTATGTAAATGATGGTATTGCCTATCGGGAAGATTTGCGTAAAAAGTATAATTTGCCAAAGCCGGAATCACTCGAAACGCTAGAGCAGTATTTGGATGGCATACGCAAAAATGAACCGGATATGCTACCTCTGGCGGATACTGAGGTTAGTCATGTAGATTCCATCCGTCAAATGACTACTAAAACTGTGAATACCAACGATAAAGTTCCATATGGACTTAGCATCATGTATGACACTCCAAGAGACGTAACCAGCTATTGGGGCTCTCCGCAGCATTTGGAAGATTTAAAAATGTTCAGGAGTTGGCAAGAAAAAGGGTACTTTATGAAGAATATGCTGAACATTAAAGATAGTGGTAGTGATATATTTGCTGCCGGTAAAGCCGCAGCAATTTTGGGAAGTGAGAATCCTAACCGCTTTGGTGATGCTGTTGTCAAAGTGAAATCACTGCATCCGGATTGGGAGCTAGGCTATTCCCCGTATCCGAACATGAAAGGATTCTCTTCACCCGTTCACCCGATTCATAATGGCTTTGCAGTTCCACGCAGCAGCAAAAACCCAGAGAGAGCTCTTGCTTTCTATGAGAAATTGGTCACGGATAAACGCTACAATTGGCTGACGCAATACGGTATTGAAGGCAAGCATTTTGAAATTGAAGATGGGAAATATTATAAAATGCTTGGTGATGCCCAATCAAATGGATTCACAAGAGAAGGTATGAATGGATGGGCATGGAGAAATCCGGAGTTCATGTTGTTTGATAAGAGCTATCAAGCTGTGTTAGACATGTTCGATGAAATGGATAAGATAGCAAAACCGAATATTTTCCAAGGTTTCGGAGAGGATTGGACGTCTTATCAAGCAGAGAAGGCGGCCCTTCTACAAGTTGAAAAGCAATACTTATATCCTTTGAATGATGGTATGGTTAAGGATGTTGAAGCCGGCTTGAAGTTATTTATGGAAAAGGCGAAAAAAGCTGGTCTCGATAAAATTCAAGCGGAATACACGAAGCAATGGTTGCAGTATTTGGATGATGCAAATATTAAGTGAGTGAGCCAGTTTAGAGTGTTACTCGTAGAGAACAACAGGATTAACCTCCTGTTGTTCTCTACTACAAGGGTGGTATATTTATGAAGGTTCTTTTTCATGGAACGGCTGCATTTGAAGGGATTCCCTCGTTATTCTGTCATTGCGAGACTTGCAAGCATGCCAAAGTACGTGGTGGAAAAAATATTCGTACACGCACTTCGGTCTTGATTGATGAAATACTTAAGATTGATTTTCCGGCGGACACCTTACTTCATTCCATTCGTGATTCTGTAGATATGGATAAGGTTCGCGATTTATTGTTTACACATTCACATTCCGATCATTTGTATCCTGAAGATTTACTGATTCGTGCGCTTGGTTATGCTCAATTTAATGAAGAGGAAGAACTTCATCTATACGGTCATGATTTGCCTATTAAGCACTGTAGTCAATTGCTTGCCACGGAAAGGCATCGCTTCCAACTTCACAACTTGAAGCCCTTTGAAACCGTACAAACACAAACAGCTACGATTACGCCATTGCTTGCCAATCATGATTCTAAAGAAACTTGTTTATTGTATTACATAGAAAAGGATGAAAAAGCCATTTTCTATGGTCACGACAGCGGTTGGTTTCCCAAACAGACTTGGGACTGGTTGAAAGGGAAAAAACTGGATCTTGCTATTCTAGAATGTACGACTGGGAATGCCCCAAATTGTGAAGTTCACATGAATGTTGAAGATACTCTAAAAACACGGGAATGGTTAATCGAGAATTTTGTTATGAAAGCAGAAGGGCGAATCGTAGTCACTCATTTCTCTCATAATGCTCATCTGTTGCATGAAGATTTGGTTCATATTTTTGAGCCGAATGGGATTACAGTAGCATTTGATGGGATGCAACTGGACATATGAGTTAGCGCATAAGTGAAATGAGGATATTTCTATGATTTCAATGGCATTCTTTTTAGTTTTATTTTCAGGTATTACCCATGCGGTATGGAACCTATTTACAAAGAGAAGTCTGAATAAATACGTATTTCTCTGGTCGATTCATATTGTTGGTACACTTGCTCTATTACCTTATTTTATTATTGAGCTGCTTCAAGTTGAGCTTCATGCGGAGACACTTGGCTATATGGCGATATCTGCTTTATTTCAAGGGTCGTACTTCATTTTCCTCTCTAAATCGTATTCCTATGGTGATTTATCGCAGACCTATCCAATCATGCGAGGGACTGGTGTCATGCTAGTGACCTTGTTAAGTGTTGTGTTATTCGGGGATTCCTTAACTCTAGTAGGCTGGATAGGCTTTTGTTGTATCATAGTAGGGCTCTTTATTATTAGTGGAATCGTTAATCGTCATGCAAATCAAGGGAAAACGACTCATTCTATATCCATTTTTTATGCAATTGTAGTAGGGATGTGTGTTGCAGGCTATACATTAATGGACAAACTAATTGTCCAGCAATTATCTCCACTATCAACGCTTGAATTATCCAATATTAATTATGTAATCGTCGCTTTCTTCATGGTCATAAGAGCCGGTCGTGCACAAATTATAAGGGAATGGCAACAAAACTGGAAAATGATCTTGATTGGTTGTATTTGCTCGCCAGCTTCTTATTTTATGTTTCTGATGGCGATGAAGCTTGCTCCACTAGCTTCAATTGCGCCAATACGAGAAATTGGAACGGTTGTAGGTACGATTCTTGGCATACTTGTACTAAAAGAGAAGCAAGGAGTACGAAGAATTATCATGTCGGCTGTGATTACCTGTGGGATCATCTCCATTGCCATATGGGGATAAGTTGATTTACTAGAATTGAGGACTAAGTTCTGACCGTATAGGGTAAAAATGAAAGGCCTCTCGTAGGAATACGAGAGGCCTTTCATTCTGTTAAGTATTAGATAGTTTTATACTGTCTAATTAACGGGGCAATTCACAGGTGAATATGCCTCATTCTAATTCTTGTTCTAAAACAGTTTTTACTAAACGACGTACTTCATCTGTTGATCTTGTATCCATTAATTGGTTTCTTAATTCGCTTGCGCCTCTAAATCCACGAACATAGATTTTGAAAAAGCGAAGAAGTGGTTTAAATGAACGTGGCTCGAGTTCATTTGAATATTTATCGTGAAGATCCAACTGTAATAGAAGTAAATTGAGAAAATCCTTTGGACTATGTTCTTTAGGTTCTTTTTCAAAAGCAAATGGATTGGTGAAGATGCCGCGGCCAATCATGACACCATCAACGCCGTATTGCTCAACTAACTTTAATCCTGTTGCGCGGTCCGGGATATCTCCATTTATAGTTAATAACGTATTTGGAGCAATTTCATCGCGTAATTTTTTTATTTCAGGGATTAACTCCCAGTGTGCATCTACTTTACTCATTTCTTCTTTTGTACGAAGGTGAATGGAAAGATTCGCAATATCTTGCTTCAATATATGTGTTAACCAATCCCGCCACTCATCAATCTCAGAGTAACCCAATCTTGTTTTAACACTAACCGGCAATCCACCGGCTTTTGTTGCTTGAATAATTTCTGCTGCAACCTCAGGATGTAGTATTAATCCAGCACCTTTTCCATTGGACGCGACGTTTTGTGCGGGGCATCCCATGTTTAAATCGATACCGCGAAAACCAAGTTTTTTCATATCAATACTCATCTGTTCAAAAAATACAGGTTTATCACCCCAAATATGAGCGACAATTGGTTGCTCATCTTCTGTGAACGTTAATCGACCACGTACACTGTCTTTTCCTACAGGGTGACAATAGCTTTCTGTATTAGTGAATTCTGTGAAAAACACGTCGGGTTTGGCAGCTTCACTAATGACGTGACGAAATACAACATCTGTGACATCTTCCATTGGTGCTAATATAAAAAACGGCTTCGGTAAATCAAGCCAAAAGTTTTGTTCGTTACTCATATTATCTCCTCTTGTTGCGATATATAAAAACATATAAGTTATAGCAAAGACCTTTTACCCAACATACATATTATCATTTTTTTTCGTTTGATGCACAGAATCAATGATGTGAGCGACAGCTATGTTTGTGGTGGTAGTATCCACCAGCATATAAGGCCATGGCTTATTTGTTTATAATCTGTTTATTGATCCTTGTTATAATCCTGTAGACAAACGACATAACGCATCCAATGAACAGGGGGACAAGCAAGTGAACAAAAAGCAATGGATAAGCTCTATATTGGCTGCTGCTGTATTATCAAGCCCTATCCTTATGCCGACCAAAGGATCGGCTGCCGCTTCCTTTATTGATATTGATGGCTCATATGCAAAGAAAGCGATTGTTGAGCTATTCGATCAGGGGATAGTGACCGGTGTTGAAGAGAGTAAGTTCTATCCTACGTCGAATATTACACGGCAGGATTTTGCAATTATTTTAGCAAAAACATTGAAGCTGGATGTTTCGAACCCTCCTGCGCTGCCAACCTTTCTGGACGTTCCCGCAAGCAACTACGCATACAGCTATGTAGAGGCAGCTGTCAAAGCCAGATTGATCAAGGGTACAGGCAGTAATCTTTTCGGTACGGGGCAAAATTTATCACGTCAGGATATGGTCGTCATGTTCGTGAGAGCATTGGGGGTCAATCCTACGGGTAAAGCTGGAACTTTGCAATTTGCTGATAGTAGCCAAATTGCTGATTATTCCAAAGATTTTATAGCTGCCGCTGTAGAATATGGATTGATTACTGGATATAATAATTTTTTTAATCCTGATGCCAAAGTAGATCGTCAGGCTGTAGCTCTAGTAGCCTCCAAGTTTTTGAAGTTTAAGGAGAACGGGAATACTGAGCAGCCAAGCTCCACACCAACTCCTCAGCCGGGTAAAGAAGTGGTAACAGTACCTACTCCTGTTGTTGGAGGGTCCTCCTCTTCACAAAGTGGGCATAGCAGCAATTCAGATATCAATGCACCTATGGTTGATAGCACCAAGTTCGAGGCGATCGATAACTACAACGGGACTCAAGATCAGCTTCGCGGTTTAGCGGGAGCCATTGGCGAGCAAGGAGCAGCAGTACAAGCCTACCTGTGGACGGATGCGAATGAGAACGGTGAAGTAGATGCCGATGAATTAGGAACAGCCATCGCATTAGGCACCAGCGAATCAGACGGATCTGTGAGTGCGGCCAATATTGGTGATCTGAACGCAGGAACGTATCGTTTTGTGATTACCGCTAAGGATTCATCAAATAATGAATCGGCGAAGGATGGTGCACATGCCGTTACGGTGACCTTGGGCAAGAACGAAGTTCCGGATACGACTGCACCGGTAGTGGACGCAGCCAAGTTCGAGGCGATCGATAACTATAACGGGACACATGATCAGCTTCGCGGGTTAGCGGGAGCAATCGGCGAGCAAGGAGCAGCAGTACAAGCCTACCTGTGGACGGATGCGAATGAGAACGGTGAAGTAGATGCCGATGAATTAGGAACAGCCATCGCATTAGGCACTAGCGAATCAGACGGATCTGTGAGTGCGGCCAATATTGGTGATCTGAACGCAGGAACGTATCGTTTTGTGATTACCGCTAAGGATTCATCAAATAATGAATCGGCGAAGGATGGTGCACATACCGTTACGGTGACCT
Source organism: Paenibacillus sp. NPDC058367 (assembly GCF_042723305.1). Taxonomy (NCBI): domain Bacteria; kingdom Bacillati; phylum Bacillota; class Bacilli; order Caryophanales; family Paenibacillaceae; genus Paenibacillus; species Paenibacillus sp. NPDC058367. The sequence goes on along the minus strand of NZ_JBHXIZ010000001.1, from coordinate 2,169,890 downwards.
TGAGCAAGAACGAAGTTCCGGATACGACTGCACCGGTAGTGGACTCAGCCAAGTTCGAGGCGATCGATAACTATAACGGGACACAAGATCAGCTTCGCGGGTTAGCGGGAGCAATCGGCGAGCAAGGAGCAGCAGTACAAGCCTACCTGTGGACGGATGCGAATGAGAACGGTGAAGTAGATGCCGATGAATTAGGAACAGCCATCGCATTAGGCACCAGTGAAGCAGACGGATCTGTGAGTGCGGCCAATATTGGTGATCTGAACGCAGGAACGTATCATTTCGTGATCACCGCTAAGGATTCAGCCAATAATGAATCGGCGAAGGACGCTGCACATGCCGTTACGATTGAGCTTATTAATGGTGTTCTGATCACACCTACGGTTACTAGCTCCATATATGGCTTTGACGGAGGTATTTCAAAAACAAAACAGCTGGTAACTGGTTCTACGCAACGGACCATTCGCTTTGACTTTTTTTCCGGAGAAACCTTTACGAATGCTGAAGTTCAGGTAACGATAGAAGGCATGACCTTTACCACAAATGACTACTATAACATTAGTGGGTGGTTAAATCTTACGAGTGATCAAATTAGCAATGATGGGCATACGCTGACTTTCACAGGAAGCAACAGAGGTGTTTCGGATATCGCGTTTCAACTTGAAAATAAAAAGATGCCGGCCCCTGGGACCTACCTCATTAAGTTCAAAGCAGATGCGGATGGACCCGGAACAGCCAGATCTTATTCCGAAGAACAAGTCATTACCTTAATTATTTTGCCTCCGGCCTAAACTAGAAGCTTCTCATGAGTTCATTGAACTTAAGGGAAGCTTCTTTTTTTATGAAAAATAGGATTGCTCAATATAGTCTAAATGAGTATTATGAGTAGGTATGTTCTTATGAAAATAGAGATAAATAGGATGGAGAGCACGATGACAACATCACGACAGAACGCATTGATTTTCTCGTTTACTTTTATGGCGTTTATTCTGGGTACGACGGAGTATATTATCGTTGGTTTACTCTCGGAAATATCCTCGAGCCTCGGAGTAACGTTAGCGACAGCCGGGGGCTTGGTATCTGGTTTCGCGATCGCTTATGCCATTGGCACACCCATTATGATGTCTTTGTTCAGCCGTATCCCGAAACGGATTACGATTCTTGTATCGCTTGTATTGATTCTGCTGCTGAATTTGTGGAGTGCTATAACTGGAACCTACAGTATGCTGCTAGTGACTAGAATAGTTACTGCCGTACTATGTGGTTTTGTTCTTTCTGTAGCCATTACGGTAGCGAATGAAGCGGTGGACCCGGAGAAAAGAGGCAAAGCGATCGCTACAATTTTGAGCGGTTTCGCTGTTGCGAATGTATTTGGTGTACCGATCGGCACTTTTGTAGGGCAGTATTTCAACTGGCCTGCAGCATTTGTACTAAATGGGGTATTAGCCGGAATTGCCATCGCGCTAAATTATGCCTATATTCCACGCAAACTACCGAAGCCTGTACCTAGCTCACTTAAGGATCAGATCGAACTGCTCACGAATGGACGCATTATTCTCGCGTTTCTCATTCCAGTTACGGCAGTGGGAGCGGTGTTTGTGATGTACACGTACATTACACCATTGCTGGAGCAAGTGATGAATATTCCTAAGAGCTCGGTTAGTGGCGTACTGTTTGTATACGGGATTGCCACGATTGTCAGCAACTGGATTGGAGGCAAGGTTGCAACCGGAAATGCGGTAAGTAAGCTTAGATTCGTATTTCTTATCCAAGCTGTGGTCTATATCATCTTTAGTTTGACCGCATCGATCTCGATTCTAGGAATGATCGTACTAATGATGCTAGCCATAATGTCGAGTATTGTTAGCGCACCAGCCCAGCTCTATTTGATAGATTTGGCCAAGCAGTATTCACCAAGATCGAAGGACCTAGCTGCATCGTTGAATCCAGTAGCGTCTAACCTGGGAATCGCAGGAGGATCCGCAATTGGTGGAGTGGTTGCCCAGCATGGAGGATTAATCTCCCTTCCTATAGCTGCTTCCATCCTGGCGATATCAGCATGTGTGATTGCTTTGATATGTTATAAGTTGGATCAGCAAACTCAAGAAGGGGTTATTGCTCAGCATCATAACTTAACCTGAAGAGAAGTTATAGAGGTCGTCGGAAATCATCCGGCGGCCTTTTCGTATATCAACTAGTAATCTAGTAAAACAACACAAAAAATCCGTCGGAAGGAAAAATTCCATAGACGGATCGTGAGTTATTATATGCAAATCCAACCAAGGCCGGGGATTTCTTTCCAAGTGCAGTTACCAGGGCCGCTACCAGAGCCACTACCGGAACCACTACCAGGTCCCCCGCCAGATTCACTACCAGGAGTAGCTGGCATTGTGGGAAACGGCCCTTCAGCCATGGATATCATTTTTACGTCAATGACAGCACTTTTGCCATCTGCAAATAGCACACTAATTGAATCAGCATTAACTGTATTGACATAGGCTACAACCTTTTGACCATTACTTAAGGTGAAAATCCCCCATTTTCCGAGGAAAGGTTGAATATCAGTGATGGTTAGATATGCAAATATTGGGCCACCACTAGAATGCGTCTGCATTCCTGGTTGTTGGGTGCCGCTTCCAGAATATATGGGCATGGGTCCGCCTGATTGCATGCCACCTGGAGTCATTGGTTGGAATGGGGGGAAACTACGACCTGGGCACACATAGTACGGATTTCTGAAGTAAAAATATCCCACTTATTAACCTCCTTAGATACCTCTAATTAACAGATACCTAAAGTCTATGCTCCTGCCTATGTATTGGTGTATGACACGAATAAGGGCTTCAACTTTACTATAATTGACTATATTCATAATTGTGTTATAATTCAAACATATGTTATTAATATAACAATATATATTGGTAATGTAACAAATGAAATATCCTGGAGTTATTAGAAGGAGGAGTGTGATTCAGAACAGTAGTTGTTCCTGTGAGTTATTGGGGGAAAACCTGATTTGTAGCGGAAGCAGAGGAATTGCAACTTATACCGATACATATTAGGAGCACTTATTAGTTGCAGTTGCACGCACCCAGAGCTCGGTTCTTCACCTTCAATGGCTATGGAAAAACTAGTTACATGTAGTGCAATAACAATTGTTAGAATATTAACATTTCAAATGTTTTATAATTAATTATTAAGGGAGAAGTGAACAGAATGGACGTTAAAGATATATTAGGAAAAGTAGATCATACCCTCCTTGATGTTACTGCTACATGGGATGATATAAAGAATTTATGTGATGATGCGATGAAATACCAGACGGCCAGTGTTTGCATCCCAAGTGCTTATGTTAGAGAAGCTGCAAATTATGTAGAGGGCAAAATAGCAATATGTACAGTTATCGGATTTCCGAATGGTTATAGTACACAAGCCGTTAAAGTATTTGAAGCAACAGATGCAATTACAAATGGAGCATCGGAAATTGATATGGTAATCAATGTGGGCTTCTTAAAAAGTGGACGTTATGAGGAAGTTTGCGACGAAATACGTGCCATTAAAAATGCATGTGGAAGTAGAGTATTAAAGGTTATTGTTGAAACCTGTTTGCTCACCCAAGAGGAAAAAGTGAAAGTATGTGAGCTTGTTACAAAAGCTGGTGCTGATTATATCAAAACATCCACTGGATTTTCAAAAGCTGGAGCAACTAAAGAGGATGTCAGCCTGTTTGCACAGAACATAGGTCAGAATGTGAAGATTAAAGCAGCTGGAGGCATTCGCTCTTTGGATGATGCTAAAGCATTTATCGATTTGGGCGCAGACCGTTTAGGAACTAGTGCCATAGTTAAAATTGTAAAAGGGCAGGAAGTATTGGGGTATTAGATATGGTATAATTCTGATAATTATACTTTATTATTAGTAGTTAGGATGAACCGGTATGGATAAGCAAGAGAGAGTAAATACAATTGTATCAATCCTAAAAAATAAAAGTGGCGCATCCATCAAAGAACTTTCACATCAACTTGATGTCACAGAAATGACTGTTCGCCGAGATATTAAATATCTAAAAGAAAATAAAATCGTTCAAGTTGTTTCAGGTGCGGTTATTTATAATGGTTCTGACCCAAATGAGAATAAACAAGATGAATATGATTTGACAACTCAAAAAAATAATCGAGCATCAGAAAAATATAATATAGGTAAGTTAGCAGCTTCACTAATCGAGCCTAACGATATTATTTTTATTGATATTGGGACAACAACCGCTCAAATCATCGAACATATTCCGTCAAATCATTCTGTAGAAATTGTTTGCTGCACTATGAACGCATTAATTGAGATTCATAAAAAAGGATTTAAGGATTTTATTCTTATTGGTGGTCATTACCGTCCAGAACTTCAAATGTTTGAAAGCAGAGAAGGGTTGGATTTAATAAGTAGAACACGAACAACAAAAGCATTTATTTCTGCTGCTGGAGTTAATGCTAAATTAGGCATTACTTGCACGAACAGTTGTGAAGTGGACACAAAGAATGCGGCAATTAATTGTGCCCTTGAGAAAATTTTAGTGATTGATTCCTCTAAGTTTGATATGGTTAAATCCACTTACTTTGCTTCGTTAAATGATTTTGATGCGATTGTAACCGATAGAGGTTTATCAGAAGAGTGGATTGAGAAAATCAAACAATTAAATATTTCTCTTTATCTAGCTTAGAAATTCAGCGCGTGCCGGTACTCAATCGGTGCGCGCTGTTTGTTTTTATACTTTTAAACTACTTTCTTATATGTTATAACTAATGCTACATTCTGAAGATCATTTGGCATTTGATTAGTTGAGGGGAGATTTAGTTTTTGCATTCACCACAGACACAAGACAACAAGAATTCGTTATATATCATTTTACTCATTTCGGGGATTGTTCTGGTAGCCTTTAATTTACGCCCTGCGATTACATCGGTAGGTCCATTAGTGGGCATTATTCAAGAAGATGTGGGGCTTGCACACTGGAGTGCAGGTTTATTAATGAGTATACCTTTGATTTCCTTCGCTGTTATGTCGTCTCTCGTTCCTAGAATCGCTGCTCGTTTATCCAACGAGAAGACGCTATTGTTAGGTTTGGTTATTCTTTTGGTCGGAATTTGCATTCGTTCCATTTCAATGACACTCTTTATTTTCGTTGGTACGCTATTGATTGGAGTAGGGATAGCCATCGGAAATGTTCTATTGCCGGTAGTTGTGAAGGAGAAATTCCCACAAAAGTTCGGTCTAATGACAAGTATCTATTCCACTTCAATGGGATTGTTCGCATCGTTAGCATCAGGTATTAGTATTCCTCTAGCCCATGGTCTAAAGCTTGGGTGGGACGGAGCCTTAATCGTATGGGGAATTCCGACAATCATAGCGATCGTGGTATGGGTCCTTCTAATTAGATTAAATCCAGCCAAAGATAATGCAGTAAAAAGTGTAAGGATCAGTGCTAAGCAAATCTGGCGTTCACCACTCGCTTGGAAAATAGCGCTATTCATGGGATTTCAGTCTTCATTATTTTATATAACGATGTCTTGGTTGCCTGAAATCTTATATAACTATGGCATAAGTAGGGGTACAGCAGGCTGGTTATTATCCTTCACACAAATTGTTGGCGTACCTGTTAGTTTTCTTGTTCCTATTCTTGCAGGACGACTACGCTCTCAAGTATGGATTGCATTCGCATTAGGCATGTGCTCCATTGTTGGTTATGGTGGCCTATGGATGGGCTCATCTTACCCCATAATGATCCTAAGTATTATCTTAATTGGTATCGCTTTGGGAGGGAATTTCCCATTGGCGCTAAGTTATATCGGAATTCGTGCCCGAAACGGAAATCAAGCTGCAGAATTATCTGGAATGGCTCAATCCACGGGATATATGCTTGCAGCCATAGGACCTATATTGATCGGTTATTTATACGATATGACCCAAGTGTGGACGATTCCACTGATCACACTGATCGTTATCTCTGGAGTAGTTACAACGTTTGGAATGTTGTCTGGCCGAGATAAGTATGTATAAAAAGACTCCCCATGTAGTAGACAGGTGTAATAATGAACCCTGCTGCTGTATGGGGAGTTTTTTTAAATCGTTTTATTTAAAATACTAAATATCTTTAGCGCTATTTGAATTCGTAGTAATTCTTCTGAATGCTTTAAGTCCAGATTTAGGATTTCCTTTATTTTCTCAATGCGATAGATAAGTGTGTTTCTGTGTAAAAACATAGCCTTTGAAGTTTCGGTGACATTCAGATTGTTAATAAAGTAATTTTCTAAAGTTAACATGTAGCTTGTACCATGTAATTGATCATGATCATAGATTTTACCTAGACACTTCCGAAAAAATTCTTCTAAGGCAACGACCTTGATATTTGCTTCCAACAGATGGTAAACCGAATAATCTTCGAAATGTGAGACCTTGTTTTGAAGGTTTTTTTGTTGCATCAATTTAATCATTTCGTTCGCCTCAGAAAAGCTATTATGCAGCGAGCTGATTGTGCTGTATTGCTGACCAATGCCTATTAAGAGTGTTTCCTTCGTTCTTTGAACAAGGACCTCAAGCAGTTCATTTGCATATAACTTGGCATCACTAATAGAAACAGGAGGTCTTTCTTCATTTTGCCCTACTAGAATGATGACTCTATTATTTCTATAAAAGCACTTTATTTCTCCAATCGCTTTATGTGACAAGTCATAAATGATGTCCACACATTTTTTTGCAATGGACTCCATTTTATACTTTCCGATAATCATATCTTCAAACTTGTCTGCTTCATTCATTTCAATATTTATCACCATACTGTAATACATATAGCCCGGATTTAATCCATGTAAATAACATAAGGTTTGCAGCGCTTCATGGGATGATATTTTCCCCGAAAGTAAATCATCAATGGAGTCCTGCTTAATTCTTATTTCAAGTTCGCTAATTTCCTTTGCTTTGATCAGCTCGAGTGCCATGATGGTGGAGGCTTGCTGCAAAATAATGTAATCAAATTCTGATAGCTCTTGCACTGTCTGCCAAATCACAATATAGCCATAAATATAGTTAGAAGCAGCGACAGGAATCACTCGACATTTTATTTCTGCACCTTCTGAATGATAGGTCCTCTTAATAGACTTTTTCATTTCATTTAGATTGGTAGGAATAGTATCGATGAACGCTTTATTAAAAACAGGCTGTCGATTTGAAAAATCAAGATAATACTCAAGAGGACTGTTGTTCTTCGCATGTTCAGTGTGATGCAATAATCGCCAATCCTTGTCTACGACAATAATAGGATTACTAATCGTTTCGGATAACATGGAAGTTATTTTGGCAATACCACCGCCTTCGAGGGTGATTTTGAAGAACAAGTTATGTATATCTAAAGTCTTTCTATTGAGCAAATCATATCTTCCGGAAACCTTCTCATTAATGATCGAGATCATGTTAGAGAGTGTGTATTCAAAGGGCAGTTCTAAAAGGGGCAACCCATACTTATTGGCTTCATCAATCATGTTCTGAGGAAGCTTGTCAAAGTACCGTTTCATTTTTACAACCAATCCTGAACAGTTCAGCTCCGCAAGTTCCTTAATAATTCGATTTTGTAGTTCTGCATTATTTTTAAAGATATAGCCTGTTGATAAGAGTAGTTCGTTAGGTGAAAGCCAGTCAAAGGCGTCAGGATTCTCAATAATGTTAACGATGGATATGGATTTATCAATGCCTTGTTCTCCAGCAACAATTTTTATTCCCTCTATAGCCTTGATCTTCATTAAGTCTTTAACAGTTAGCAATTTTTGGCACGCTCCTCAGACACACTTTTAACACATTCGCTTGTATAACATGCACAAATAGGATGCACTCTTTTTGGTTCGCTTAAACGATGACGATCCCTACCAGTATATTATATATTAAGTGCGTAAGGTAGTTACGCTCGTCGTTACCTTTGTACGATGTAACCAAATTATATTATTCAATGCATTCATCCATCTGTTGAAGTGAAAAGGAGGTCAATCACCTTTTTGAAAATATAAGGAATTAAAACAGAGGTGACTCTAGTGAGATTTGCGAAATCCGGTGATGGAGATTTTATTCAACGAATCATTCATCATAAGTTTCATGGTTTTGTTCATAGCACGTTTAATCGCACAATCAATATTCAATGTTTGGATCGTGGAGATTTGTATACTATTGCGTGTAAGGGAATCGATAATGCTCCTAATACACTTATTATTGACTTAGAACACTTTGAAGAAGCAGATATCAGGGTGAATGACATTGTAAGTTCAGATCATTCCGTTTTATCAATTGCTAATAAGATGTCTATCACAATGAATGGTGTTAAGAGATGGAATTGTAAACTGCCTAAATATCCTTCAGAAGCTGATGTCTTAATAATGAATGTATCCACCATGAAGCAATATATCAAACTTCACGGAAATAACAGCAGAATTGAAAGGGCTTTCAAGAGCGGCAATCCTTTTGACGATGAAATGTCTAGAATGCTTCATGAACGGACGCAGTTACTTGTATCGGAATTGCAAAACAAGCGAATCTCTACTGCAATCACACATGCAACTTCGCTCATAGGCCTTGGACCAGGCTTAACGCCAGCCGGTGATGATTTCTTGGTGGGATTGTTTACCGTCATGGGCATCGAGAATCATCAATACTTTTCACACCAATCGTTTTGTGAAGAAGTCGTCTTACATGCGAAGGCTTTAACCAATGATATCAGCTATATGGCATTAGCTAAAGCAGCAGGTGGCCAGGTAAGAGAGTCTATAAGTGACTTAATGGAAGCTTTATTTAGAGGTAGCGAAGAGGAATTGCTATTGGCTTTAGATAGGGTACTGGCTATAGGGTCCACTTCGGGTACTGATATAGCTCTAGGAATTGTTGCAGGGCTGGAAATGAACATGTAAATGGGAGGTAAAAGTATGACTGTTCAAGTTTTAGTAAAACCAAACACGTATATCGATTCCGTATCTTTGATGTCACTCTCAACAAAAGCGAATCAGATCGAAATCGTAGAACAAGCCATTATTGCAATGGGTACTGAAATGAATAAAGAGATCATTAGAAATGTGGGCTTGATGACACCTGAAGTAGAAAGTGCCAAAACAAGTGATTTAGTGATTATTGTGAAGGCTGCCTCTGAAGAACTATGTGAGGGTGCTTTCGATAGCATCAATGATTTGTTAACGAAAAAGAAAGATTCCTCTAAAGGAAAGAGTGAGGTTAAATACTCAACCATTACCTCAGCTGTAAACGGTACTCCTGAAGCTAACTTAGCGATTATTGCCGTAAATGGGAGCTACGCTCCTAGAGAAGCAAGAAAAGCTCTTGAAAATAATCTTCACGTCATGCTGTTTAGCGACAATGTAAGTATTGAAGATGAAATTGAATTAAAGACTTTAGCCCAAGAAAAAGGCTTGCTAATGATGGGGCCAGACTGTGGAACTGCGATTATTGGTAATGTCGCTTTGTGCTTTGCGAATGCCGTGAGAAAAGGCAATATAGGGATCGTTGGCGCATCAGGAACAGGTAGCCAAGAGGTAACGGTTCGTATTCATGAATTTGGCGGTGGAATCACACAGTTGATAGGTACAGGCGGTAGAGATCTAAGTGAAGAGGTTGGCGGCATTATGATGCTGGCCGGAATTAAAGCGTTAGAAGAGGACGATGCAACAAAGGTTATTGTTCTCGTATCTAAACCACCAGCACCAAGTGTAGAAGAGAAAGTACTTGCACAAATTAAACAATGTAAGAAACCAGTCGTGGTTTGGTTTGTGGGTGGGAATGAAGAAAAGGTTACCCAAGCTGGCGGTCATTTTGCAAAAATGTCAAAAGAAGCGGCACTTAAAGCGGTACTTTTAGCTGGAGCAGACGAATCGAAGCTTAACAAACGTGCGTTAAATCTTCCGCTTATTGAAGAAGTGCGTGCGAAGTTAAATCCTCAGCAAAAATATATCCGTGGACTATTCAGTGGCGGTACGCTCTGTGATGAAGCGATGCACATTGCTATGGAGAAATTCGATAATGTCTACAGTAACATTCAGAGAGATCCTGAATATCGCTTAAAAGATGTTAGAGTAAGCCAAGATCATACCTTTATTGACTTCGGAGACGACCAATTTACACAAGGTAAACCACATCCAATGATAGATCCATCCACTCGGATTGAAAGATTTATTCAAGAAGCAAAAGATCCTTCTGTCGGTGTTATTGTGATGGACTTTGTTCTAGGCTTCGGAGCGCACGAAGATCCTGTGGGCGCAATGCTTCCAGCGATTATCGAAGCGAAGCAAGCCGCTGAAGATGAAGGAAGACATCTAGAGATTATTGGATACATTCTTGGAACCGAGCTAGATAGTCAAAATATTGAAGGTCAAATTAATAAATTGTTAGCTTCTGGTGCTACACATGCAAGCAGCAGTCAGAACGCAGGTCTACTAGCAAGAGAATTCGTTGTGAAAGGAGAATAGTCATGAGTAAAATCAATGAACTTTTTACGAATAAACTAAATGTCATAAATGTAGGCATTGCGAACTTTAGAGATGATTTGTTAAAACAAAACGCGAATGTAACTCACTTGGAGTGGACGCCGCCAGGCAGAGGGAATCCAGAATTAATTGCTGCGCTGGATAAGCTTGAAGACCCAAGTATTACAGATAAGATTGAAGCTGCTAACAAAGAGGCTGTTGAGCGAATTATTAACTCGCAACCGGTACTGATTGGCTTTGACCAAGCGATCAATGTGGTTCCTGGTATGACGAAAAATACGATTTTACATGCTGGCCCGCCAATCACTTGGGAACGAATGAATGGTCCGATGAAAGGTGCGGTAACAGGAGCCATTGTATTTGAAGGACTTGCCCCAAATATTGACGAAGCAGCTGCACTAGCCGCGTCAGGAGAGATTATTTTCTCGCCATGTCATGAACATAACTGTGTTGGTTCCATGGCTGGTGTAACATCGGCTTCCATGTTTATGCATATTGTTGAGAATAAAACTTATGGAAATATTGCCTATACAAATTTAAGTGAACAAATGTCCAAAATCCTTCGTATGGGTGCCAATGACGAGAGTGTTATCCAGCGTTTGATTTGGATGCGAGATGTATTGGGTCCTATTTTAAGAGATGCGATGAAACTTAATCCAAATGGGATTGACTTGCGCCTAATGCTCTCACAAGCCCTTCATATGGGGGACGAGTGTCATAACCGAAATGTAGCTGGAACAACCCTGCTCATTCAAGCACTAACGCCTTATATTATCCAAACCGATTTCACTGTTGAACAGAAAAAAGAAGTGTTTGAATTCGTTAGCAGCAGCGACTATTTCTCGGGTCCGACATGGATGGCGCTTTGTAAATGTGCCCTTGATGCTGCGCATGGCATTGAGAACAGTACAATTGTTACCACGATGGCTCGTAACGGAGTGGAATTCGGTATTCGTGTGAGCGGAATAGCTGGAAACGTGTGGTTTACAGGTCCTGCACAACAAGTAATTGGTCCTATGTTTGCCGGTTACAAACCGGAAGATTCTGGTCTTGATATAGGAGACAGTGCGATCACAGAGACCTATGGAATTGGCGGATTTGCTATGGCAACTGCACCCGCTATTGTTTCGCTTGTGGGGGGTACCGTTGATGATGCAATCAGCTACACCACAAAAATGGCAGAAATCACAACCACTGAAAATCCTAATGTAACGATTCCAATGCTTGACTTTATAGGGATTCCAACAGGTATTGATATTCAAAAAGTCATCCAAACAGGAATTATGCCGATTATCAATACAGCCATTGCACATAAAGATGCGGGGATTGGAATGATTGGTGCAGGTATCGTTAACCCTCCAATCGAAGCATTTGAACAAGCATTACTTGCATTAAGTGAAAATATAAAATAAGAAGAGGGCTAACTTGCTTAGCCCACCATTCTTATTTCGAACTAGACGAACATCCCGTGCTAGGTTGTGAAGGAGTGAACAATTTTGGATAGTCTATCCTTAAATATAAAACTTATTGAGGCGAGTGAACAGGGAGAGCTGGCTTCTGTTGAGAAACTATTAGGCGAAGGTGCCAATGTTGATTATAAAGATGCTGCAGGGCGAACAGCATTAATGGCGGCAACCCAAAACAATCAAATCGCGATTGCTAAAAGGTTAATAGAAGCAGGAAGTGACGTGAACACTAGAGATATTACACAACTCTCACCGTTTATTTGCTCAGCAGCAAATGGCTTTTATGAAATCCTGCGTCTCATGATTGCTGGTGGAGCTGATTTGAAGAGCGTGAATCGATTTGGAGGAACAGCGCTGTTACCATCGAGCGAAAAGGGCTATTTAAAAACAGTAGAGGTGTGTATTGATGCTGGGGTTCCAGTGAATCATGTCAACGACTTAGGCTGGTCAGCCCTACTTGAAGCAGTCATATTGGGGAATGGCGGACGACTATATTCTGACATTATTAAAGCGCTTGTTCATGCAGGAGCAGATGTGCATTTGCCTGATCGAGATGGGCTCTCATCCCTACAACGTGCCGAAGAGAACGGTCAGCATAAAGTCGTGAAGATTCTAGAACAAAGCTTCCAAGAAAATAACGAATATGTGAAGCAGGCAAAGGCTCTCGCTAACAACGATCAATATGAAGAAGCTATATCCATCATCAATAGAGCGCTAGAAGTGGATGCTGACAACCTGGATTTCATCTATTATAAAGGGTATTTCTTGCAAGAACTAAAGAGATATGAAGAGGCACTTCGATGCTATGAAAGCGCTATCTCTATTGATTCAGCTAATTTAGAGTTTTATTTCTACACAGCGAATTGTTTGAGACTGTGGAAAAAACCGGAGGAAGCTCTTCAGGAATATGATAAAGCCTGTGAGCTGGCACCTAATGAAACGTTCTATCGCTACCACAAATCCAATTATTTAAGAGAACTTGGGCGACACCAAGAAGCAGTTATCGAGATGGATAAGCTGCTAGCGCTTCAGCCGAATAGATATGACTTCTCCTTCCATAAGGCGAACAGTCTAAGATCGCTTGGTAAGCATAAAGAGGCCATTGAGGCTATCGAGAACGCAATTAAGAATGATCCAACGAATCCGTTATATCACTCACACAAAAAGCAATCTCTTGAATTACTCGGTTAGAGCATAAGAATTGCAACATAGGAGGCATCAGATGAAAGAAACTGTGATCGTTGCTATTGGCGGAAACTCATTGGTCAAGGAAAATGGCCTGGATTCGATTCATGACCAATCTGAAGCAGTAAAAGAAGTTGTCGTTAATATTGTTGATATGGTGCAAGAGGGCTACAATGTCGTCGTTACACACGGTAATGGACCACAGGTAGGATTTGGGCTAAGAAGATCTGAGATTGCACATGAAATTGCTGGCATGTCTCCTATTCCACTAGTGAATTGTGGAGCCGATACACAAGGTGGAATCGGTTATTTAATTCAACAAGCTTTAATTAATGAATTTGCAGTTAGAGGGATCCACAAGAATGTGGCTACGGTGATTACACAAGTCGAAGTAAGCTCAGAAGACCCTAATTTCAAGAATCCGACGAAACCAGTAGGATCCTTCTTTTCCAAAGAGCAAGCGGAAGAAATGAAAAGAGAACATCCGGAATGGAGCTTTGTAGAAGACTCTGGCAGAGGATACCGTAGAGTAGTTCCATCCCCAAGACCTATAGATATTGTGGAGAAAGACGCGATTAAATCATTAATCGATGGGGGCTTTGTCGTTGTCGCTGCAGGCGGTGGAGGTATCGCAGTCGTGAAGTCTGATGATAACACGTACAAAGGTGTTGATGCAGTCATCGATAAGGATTTTGCTACGAGTCTTTTAGCAGAACAGATTCATGCGGAGACCTTAATTATTACAACGGGAGTGTCTAGAGTATGCATCAACTATGGTAAGCCGAATCAAAAAGAGCTTTCCAAAATGACGGTTGATGAGACTAAACAATATGTACTAGAAAATCACTTCCCAGCAGGAAGTATGCTGCCTAAAATCGAGGCGAGTTTAAGCTTCTTAGAGAACAGCGGAACGCGAGTTATTATTACGAATCCGGAAAGCTTAAAAGATGCGATCAATGAACAGGCAGGCACTCATATCGTGAAGTAATTTAAGCGAGGGGAAGTGTAGATATGGATCAAGCAAAGTTGGAACGAAATTATGATAGGTACAAATCATACGGTTACGGTGAGGAGTTACTGCCTAAAAAGCCTGAGCAAAGAGACTGGGGAATGTCCAACTATATAACCCTTTGGATGGGTGCTGTTCATAATATTATGTCGTATATGACAGTTGCAGGCTTCTTCGTCTTAGGATTGGATACAACACAGGTGCTCTTTGCCGTTATGCTCTCGGCCATTATTGTCTCCGCATTTTATGCTTTAAACGGATATTCTGCCTCCAAATATGGGCTGCCATTCGCGATGTTGCTTCGTGATTCATTTGGGGTAAAAGGAGCAATTATACCGGCATTGATACGAGGACTTGTTGCCGGATTAGTATTCTTTGGAACCACTACCGTTGTTGGTGCAGAATCATTAAATGTTATATTTGCTAGATTTATTCCGAATTATATGGATTTAGGCGGTGGCTTCACACTATTCGGGTTAGCATTCCCGACAATGATCTCCTATGCGATTCTTTGGACAGCAACGGTTCTGTTGTTCTTAGGTGGAATGAAAACATTAGGTAAGTTCGGTAACTGGTCTTCCCCAGTAGTGTATGTGTTTATTATTGGTGCTGCTGTTTGGGCGATCAAGATTGCTGGAGGGTTTGGACCGATTTTAGAGTATGTACCAGCGAACCCAAGCTCAAGTCCATTAGTCTTTATTGCTTGCGTGAGTGCATTGGTATCTAACTGGGCGGGTCCTGTTGTGAATATGTCGGACTTCACACATCGTGCGAAATCACCAAAAGCGGCTATGATTGGATTGCCAGTAGGGTTTATCTTGTCTTATATTCTTTTTGCCATCACTTGTGTGGCTTTAATTGCGGGTACTGAAATTGCGTTTGGTGAGCCGATTTTCAATATCGTTCATGCCATTGATAAAATTGAAAACACTTTCGCTGTTGTTGTATTGATTCTAGCGCTAAACGTAGGAGCAATCGCCTTCGTAGTGTTTGCCAACTTATTGCCAGCTGGCTTGCAAATGTCATCTCTTTTCCCGAAAAAATTCACTGTAAAGACTGCAGGGGTCTTAACAGCCATTGTGGGAACTTTGATTTTGCCTTGGAAGCTTGTAGAAAGCACGACGACATTATTTTACTTCTATAGCTTTATTGGATCCATCTTTGGTCCAATTGCGGGTATTATGCTTTCAAGCTTCTTTATTCATCGGAAAAGAGTATTAAATCTTGATAATATCTATGTCCCAGCAGGCAGCAACGGTGAATATAAGAATGGTTACAATCCTGTTGCGATGGCTGTTCTAGCAGTCAGCTTCATCCTTCCTATGTCAGGTGCATTTCTTAAGGGTATCCCCTTCCTAGTTAGGATGAATGATTTTGCTTTCTTTAGTGGTTTAATTGTTTCGTTTGTTCTATACACCATCTTTAGCAAAACACTAAAATCATCCCAATTAAACTAGAGGAGGAATTGTGAAATGGATTACATGAAATTGGCGGTAGATGCAACGATCGAGGGTATGAATAAGAAATTTGGGGGCCCGTTTGGTGCAACGATTGTTCGAGGCGATGAAGTAATTGCAGCGGTTAGCAATACGATGATGAGAGATACGGATCCTTCTGCACATGCGGAAATGGTAGCTATCCGAGAAGCTTGCAAAAAGCTAGACACGATGGACTTATCGGATTGTGTAATTTATGCCACCTGTGAACCGTGTCCGATGTGTATGGGCGCTATTATTTGGTCAGGTGTTAAGGAAGTTCATTATTGCAGCACAAGAGATGATGCGAAAGAGCATGGCTTCTCTGACATTCACCTTCGCGAATATTTTGTGGGGCATGATGAGAGTGTTGTTAATATGATTAAAGTGGAAGCTAGAGAAGATTGCGATCATTTATGGACGCATTTCCACGAATTAAACAAGAAATAATTCATGCGGTCTCCTATATTTTCCGGCACTATTTTAGTGCCGGATTTTCCTGTTCTTCTACAGACCTACTCAGCAAGATGAAGCTGAAGGAAATCAATCACCTGATGAAGAGCTTTTTGCACAACAGGGTTATCGAAATCTTTTTCAAATACATGCTCTCCGTTTGGAATAGTAATAAGCTTTGCCGGTACTCCTTCTTTCACTAGCGCAGCTCTCATGAATACCGATTGTTCATACGGTACATCTACATCGTTCGTTCCGTGCAGTAACAATGTAGGGGGGAATTCCTTAGTTACATGATGAATAGGACAGAATTTGAGGAGTTCTTCCTTATGTAGAGAAGGATTCAAGCCCGTCACTTCTTCGATCCAACGACCGGATTGTCTTGCATATAAATAGAGAAGAAAACGCTCGTCAACGCTTGCGCTCGTAATGATTTGATCGGACACTGTACCTTTTGCAATCTCCATGGAGACGATATCCTTTTCACAATAGAATTTACTTGGTTCGAGTGCCCATGGAGCGCTAATATCGCCATATCCATAGAAGGAGACAATCGCACGTGGCTTATGTGTAAACATTCCTGTGCTTAGTGCAAGGAAACCACCTGCTGAGCTTCCCACTACAGCAATCCTCGAGGGGTCAATGGAGAATTGTTTTGGTCCTTCCTTTTCTAACCAAAGTAGGCTATCTTGGACATCTTCAAGGATGTCAGATAGGGTTGACCTAGGGGCTAATCTATAATCAATTGAAAATAGCGCAAAGCCATTCTTGGTGTAAAGTTGTATCATTTCCTCGGATAGATCTTCTCGATCACCCCAAAGTAGGCCGCCTCCGTGAATGTACACAATAGCAGGGGCTTGGGGACGGTTTGTTTCATGAAAATCAGCTTTAATTGTAAATGAGTCATTTTCTTTAAAAATAATGGTCTTCTTCATAGCTATCCATTACACCTCATCAAGTAAGTAATTTTTAAAGACTAGCACTACCTCTATTGTATATCATTCACGAATTTTGATGAAACCATAATCATGAATACCCAGGATTGGAGATACTGTCATGGATAGAAAGAGAAGATATCAGGCTTTATTTGATAATATTAATCAATATAACTCGGGTGAGAAGGGCATCACTAGAATTGCCTATACAAATGAAGAGCAGACATGTACGAGTGCTTTTATGCGGATGTGTAAGGCTGAAAATTTAGATATCCGGATGGATCATTGCGGGAATGTGATTGCTAGAAGGAATGGGAAGATAGAAGGGCTCCCACCCGTTGTAATGGGCTCTCACTTGGATACGGTATATCAAGGTGGGAAGTACGATGGGGTAGTAGGTGTAACGGCTGCTTTGGAAGTGATCAAACGTCTAAACGAAAAAGGGATTGAAACGGATCATCCGATCGAAATTATCTCATTTGCCTGTGAAGAATCCTCGCGTTTTGGTATTTCTACAGTAGGCAGCAAAATAATGTCAGGGTTATTTCAGAAGGAGAAATATAGATCTTTGAAGGACAAAGACGGTATTACCATGGAAAAGGCATTTTCGCTATGTGCACTGGATTATAACAGTATTGATCAGGCGAGTAGAGAGAATGAAGAATTAAAAGCGTTTTTTGAATTACATATTGAGCAAGGTCCTGTCTTAATAAACAATAATAAAAGAATTGGAATTGTGACTGGAATTGCTGCACCCGTGAGGCTTCATATTCAAATATCAGGGAAGGCATCCCACTCTGGAACGACACCTATGAATATGAGAAAAGATGCTTTTCTGGGTGCCTCAGAAATAGCACTTGAGCTTGAGAAAGCAGCCAAACTCGAACAAGAATTTGGAACGGTTGCAACGCTAGGGGTGATAGATATCTTGAATGGCGCTATGAACGTGGTTCCGGGAGAGGTAGAAATTAAAATTGATATCAGATCTACTTCAGTGGCATCCAGGCACCGTGTGTTAGACCATTTGTATCAAACAATATCCTTAGTACAAGAAAATAGACAACTTGTAATTGAGAGTACGGAAATTATTTCGGAGGAACCCGTCCTATTATCTGATGAGATCAGTCAGGTTCTAGAATCCATTTGTGAAGAGAAAGGGATATCGAGTCAACGGATGATTAGTGGGGCAGGGCATGATGCCATGAACATGAACAAACTTTGCCCAGTAGGGCTTATCTTTGTTCCTTCTGTAGATGGACTTAGTCATCATCCCAATGAATATACAGACTTGGATGATATCATTATGGGGATTGATATTTTAGAAGAAGCTGTTCTTCGTTATGCGTGTGTAAGACAAACATAGATTTTTTCACAGCCTTGTTCATTATTCTTCACATACTGAACAAGGCTGTTATCTTTTATAGTGTTTTGTTGACAACAACAAAGGAGTGTGTTAAATTTATCTTAAGTTAAAGATAATTAATGTAAAGATAATTTGTGAGATACATGTAAACGAATGTTGGAAAGATATTTTTTTTGGTGGATATCTTAACATTAAGATAATTCAATTAATCTTTCTTAAACTAGGGAATTATATTACAAAATCAAACTAAACTTTAGGAGTGTATAATCATGAGAAATTTAAAAGGGATTCACCACGTAACAGCCATCACAAGCAGCGCAGAGAAAAACTACGAGTTTTTTACTTACGTATTGGGAATGCGTCTAGTGAAGAAAACCGTCAATCAAGACGATATTCAAACGTATCACTTATTTTTTGCAGATGATAAGGGCAGTGCCGGAACGGATATGACGTTCTTTGACTTCCCTAACATTCCTAAAGGTGTTCACGGAACCAATGAGATCGCCAAGACATCCTTCCGGGTACCAACTGATGCTGCATTAGACTACTGGGTTAAACGTTTTGATCGCCTGGATGTGAAGCATACCGGAATTAAAGAGCAGTTTGGCAAAAAGACTTTATCCTTCGTAGATTTTGATGATCAACAATATCAACTTATCTCCGATGAATTTAATGAAGGGGTCGCATCAGGTACACCATGGCAAAAAGGACCGATTCCTTTAGAGTTTGCGATCACTGGTTTGGGACCGATCTTTGTACGTATAGCTGACTTCAGCTATTTTAAAGAAATGTTGGAAAGAGTCATGCTGTTTAAAGAAATCGGACAGGAAGAGGCTTATCATTTGTTTGAAGTCGGCGAAGGCGGAAACGGGGCGCAAATTATTGTTGAGCATAACGAGGACTTACCGAATTCGCGTCAAGGCTTTGGTACGGTTCACCATGCGGCTTTCCGAGTAGAAGACCGTGCGATGCTGGATGAGTGGACTAAGCATTTTGAAGACTTTGGATTCCGTACTTCAGGTTATGTGGATCGTCATTTCTTCGAGTCGCTGTATACACGTGTTGCTCCACAAATCCTGTTTGAGCTTGCGACAGATGGACCTGGATTTATGGGAGACGAGGAATACGAAACGGTTGGAGAAAAGCTTTCATTGCCACCATTCTTAGAACCTAAACGTGAGCAAATTGAGAAGTTAGTACGCCCTATTGATACCGTTAGAAGCACGATTGATTTCGTGAAAGAGTGAAGAAGGAGCTGGGGAGATTGATTTCGATTGATCCGAAGCAAAATAGTGAGCGGGAAAATTATAAGTTATTAATTGGTACTGTTATTCCTAGGCCCATTGCTTTTGTCACTACACAATCAGAAGATGGCATTTTGAACGGTGCGCCGTTTAGCTATTTTAATATCGTCTCGTCTAACCCTCCGATGGTTTCACTGTCTATTCAAAGACCAGCGGGGCGATTAAAAGATACAGCCCGTAATATCTATAACAATCATCAGTTTGTTGTGCATATTGTAGATGATGAGAATGTTGGGAAAATCAATCAAACCGCTGCCTCATTGCCAAGAGCAGAAAGTGAAATTGAACTTGCCAATCTTACACCGATCCCAAGTAAAAATATAGCTGTACCTGGTGTATTGGAAGCAAAGGTTCGAATGGAATGTAAGCTTGTACAAGCGATACCTCTAGGAGCAGAAGAACCTGGAAGTGATTTATTCATTGGCGAGATTGTTCAGTTTCATATCGATGAATCGATTTATCAGGAGGGGCGGATTGACCCTAGAGCCTTAAATGCAGTAAGTCGTTTAGCGGGAGCTAATTACGCTACGATTGGTGAGATTTTTGAAATTGAGAGACCGGAATAATAAACTAAGACCTGTTCGTAAGCGATGAAGCCTACCGAACAGGTCTTTTTGTGGGCTAATTATAGTTCATCAGCTATGCCAAGCAAACCGTAAGGTTTTCTCTCGAAGTTTATCTGGACTGATCGTTCCAGATATGTTATATTGCCATTACAGGAGGTGTTACTCATGGCAAGGACAAGAGAGTTTAACGAGGATCAAGCACTACATCAAGCGATGCTGTTGTTTTGGAAAAAGGGTTATGAGGCAACAAGCATACCGGACTTGCTGCAGGTTATGGGCATTAGCCGATCTAGTCTTTACGATACTTTTTCTGACAAGCAAACGTTGTACATTGCCGCACTGGAACATTACAAAAAGGTAAGCTTCAATAGACAGGTCATTCTTGAACAGGCGTCAAGCGTTAGAGCAGGGATTCAACAATTTTTTGAGCAACATATTACTTCAGCGTACGATACGAGCCTACCCGGCGGGTGTTTTGTAACGAATGCAGCTACAACACTAGAGTCGCGGGATGAAAAAATAAATGAATTGATAAAGACTAGTTTTTTGAATTTAGAACAGGCTTTTTGCGAGCTTTTGGAAAAAGGCCGACAATCAGGCGAACTTGATAAAACCACTGATGTCAAAGCGTGGTCTTATTTATTGCTGAATTTACATCAAAGCATAAATATTATGGCAAAAGCAGATCAAGATCAGCAACGTGCCAAAGAGATGATAAGCTTTGTAATTGCAGGAATATAAATTTTTTTTGGTTATTCTGGAACGATCGTTCCGTTATTGTAAATTATCCTTAATGCGGAGAAGAGACTTATGAAAATATCATTTATCGGGCTTGGGAAAATGGGCTTTCCAATGGCCCGAAATTTGTTGAAAGCTGGTAATGAATTAATCGTTTTTAATCGTACTCGTGAAAAAGCGCAACCCCTAATAGATCAAGGAGCGCATTATGCCGAGACACCATTGGAGGCAGCACAAAAGAGCGATATGGTCATAACCATGCTTTCTGACGATGCCGCTTTGGAGGAGATTGTTGAGGGTCCGAATGGAATTTTGAATGGATTATCAGAAAAAGGAATTCACATATCTGCCAGTACGATCAGTGTAGATCTGGCTCGGAAATTATCCGCGGCGCATGCGGAGAGAAAGCAATACTTTGTGTCTGCCACAGTGCTGGGGCGTCCGGATGCCGCTAAAGCAGCTAAATTGCGCATCATTTTGGCAGGTCCGGAACAAGCCAGACGACAGTTAATTCCTGTTTTAGAACAATTAGGTCAGGAAATATTCGAGATTGGGGATTATAGCGAAGCAGGAAATGTTGTGAAAATAGGCGTAAACTTTTTAATTGCTTCTATGCTGGAAGCTTTATCAGAAACGCAGCTGATGGTAGAAAAGTATGGCATAGAGCCAGCCCGTTTTATGGATGTGGTGAATGCTCTTTTTCAATCTCCCTTATATCAGAACTATGGGGCGATAATGACAGAGCAGCGGTTTGAACCAGCTGGTTTTAAAATGAAGCTAGGGCTGAAGGATGTTGCACTGGCTATAGAGGCAGCGCAGTCCGTCCAAGCTCCTCTACCTTTGGGCCAACTTATCCATCATCATTTATCTGAAGGAATAGCCCGTGGTTATGGTGAGATGGATTGGACCGCTTTAATCCGTTGTCTAGAGCATCCTTCTTAAAAAATAGGGTTGCCCCAAATCTCTGTTGGTTGTAGTGCAGGAGAAAAATTAAAAGAGGTGTGATAAACCATGGAAATAGGTGTTACTTCGTTCGTAGAAACAAAGCCTGATATTGAGACTGGAATTGTAATGAGTCATGCACAGCGATTACGAGAAGTAGTCGAAGAAATCGTCCTTGCGGATCGGGTGGGACTTGATGTTTTTGGTATCGGTGAGCATCATCGTGAAGATTATGCAGCTTCTTCACCAGCAATCGTGTTGTCCGCTGCTGCGTCCTTGACTAAACGGATTCGCCTGGCTAGTGCTGTGACGGTCCTTTCATCTGCTGATCCTGTACGTGTGTTTCAGGATTTTGCTATGCTTGACGGCATCTCCAATGGACGTGCCGAGATTATAGCGGGCAGGGGTTCATTCGTTGAATCCTTTCCGTTGTTTGGTTATGGCTTACATGACTATGAGGAGCTATTCAATGAAAATATCGAACTGCTTATGAAAATACGGGGTTCCGAGAAAGTAACTTGGAAGGGAGGCCATCGGCCAGCAATTCATAATTTGGGCGTATACCCGCGGCCCGTCCAAAGCTCTTTACCAATATGGATTGGCAGCGGAGGTACGCAAAGCTCTGCCGTTCGTGCAGGACTTTTGGGTCTGCCATTGATGTTGGCGATCATTGGCGGGAATCCAATGAATTTTGCTCCGCTTGTAGAGCTGTACAAGAAGGCGGCGGCCCGCGCTGGACATGATGTATCGCAGCTTCAGGTGGGATCTCATTCGATTGGATTCGTCGCAGAAGATACGGAACGGGCAGCAGATATCTTTTTTCCATCTACCCAATACGGCATGAACAAGCTCGGGAAAGAACGAGGATGGTCGTATTATGACCGTTCCAGCTATGATGCGGCCCGAAGCTTTGATGGCGCATTGTACGTTGGAGATCCAGAAACAGTTGCTCAGAAGATCATTCATCTACGGAAGCATGTAGGTATTACACGCTTTATGATGTATGTTCCACTAAGCACGATGCCACATGAGCAGGTGTTGCGGGCTATAGAACTGCTCGGAACGGAGGTTGCTCCACGAGTACGAGAGGAAATTGCCAAGTGGGAAGCTGAGAAGGAATAGGAATTATACAAGCAATCATTATTGTATTGGAGGATTTTCATGAGTATCGATAAACGTATACTACCAGAATTAAGAGAGGCATATTCACAATTTCCAGGGTTTCAATTGGAAGAGAATTTAGAGTGGAGCAGAAGTTTAGTGTCGGCTCCGTCAGTGAAGAGATCAGAGCATGTAAACACAACCAGTCGAAAAATACCGGGTGTTGCAGGGGAGATGCTGGTGAAAATATATGAACCTGCTGGGCGAAATGCTGACAAGCTTCCAGCTATGCTGTGGATTCACGGGGGCGGATACGTATTAGGACATCCTGATATGGACGACAAGTTGTGTGAACGCTTTGTTCAGACGGCGAGATGTGTTGTCGTGTCGGTTGATTATAGGCTGGCACCCGAGCACCCCTATCCAGCTGCAATCGAAGATTGTTATGCTGGCTTGGTATGGATGACGGAGGAGGCGGAATCGCTTGGCATTGATGAGAATCGGGTTGCAATTGCTGGTGCAAGCGGTGGCGGCGGGCTGACAGCAGCACTTGCGCTGATGGCACGAGATAAAGGTGGACCCTCCATTATCTTTCAGATGCCGTTGTATCCGATGCTCGACAACCGTAACATTACGCCATCAAGCCATGAGATTACGGAAGAAGGTGCAATCTGGAACCGGACGGACAACTTAACGGCTTGGAACATGTACCTGGGCGAGGAGAACGATGCCAGTAGGATATCTTCCTATGCGGTACCAACGAGAGCGGAGAATTTAGCTGGACTGCCACCAACCTATACCTGTGTAGGTCAGCTTGATCTATTCCGAGATGAGACGATCGAATATGTAACACGACTTGCGCAAGCAGGTGTAGATATCGAATTTAACCTGTATCCCGGATGTTTTCATCTTTTCGAAATATTCGTTCCAGAAGCGGAAGTGAGTCAGTGCGCCGTTCAGAGCTATATGGATGCGATGGCCCGGGCACTTCACCCCAAACACTCTCCATCCCCAAGCGAGAGCTGTTAATAATGCAAGCACAAACCATATGATCATTGCTCCTTGTTCTAGGGTGGTCATTTCATCACACACAAAAAATACACCCTTAGAATAGACCGGACAAACCATAGGTTTATCCATGTCTATTCTTAGAGGTGTATTTCATAATATTAAAGCGGGTGATCTTAACGAAGCGTCTTGAGCGCACCGCTCCAAGCCAATACTTGATCAAGCATGCCATTTACATTGGTCAGGTGAAGATCCGCTGGTTTGAACACAGAACCGTTCTCGAAATCAGTGAACAGGGACAGGGCTGGATGTACACGAACATCTGCTACAGACAGCTCTCCCAAGATCCCACGTAAATGCTCAGCTGCACGAGCCCCACCTACAGAACCATAACTCACGATACCCGCTGCTTTGTTGTTCCAAGCTTCACGCGCGTAATCGAGTGCATTTTTCAGTGATGCGGAAATACTGTGGTTGTATTCTTGAACGATAAATACGAAACCGTCTAACGTAGCAAGCTTTGTATTCCAAGCAGTTGCTTGTTCAGTAGCATCAACTTCTCCCATTAGTGGAAGTTTGAAGTCCGCGATATCTACGATCTCATAATTAGCATCTCCACGTGCATCTGCTACCTTTTTAACCCATTCCCCTACTTGTGGGCTTAAACGACCTTGACGAGTACTTCCCAGAATGATTCCGATGTTTAATTTAGACATTGTTTGTTCCTCCTCGATTTTTGTTCTACCAAATAGTTTGTCTAGAAATCCCATGAATTACACAACCTTTAAATAAATAATATTAAGCGTGTTACGCTCTAGTTGTCTTTAAGTTAAGTATCTTTAACATGAGATAATAATACCGTGTTTAGTTTACTTTGTCAAGCAACTTAATAATAGTTAGTTTATAATTTTGTCTCACCTTTACAAACTTAGTTGTCTAGAATATAATTGTTTAAGCAACTATTAAAAAGAAGATGAAATGAGAAGAGGTCTGATCATGGCGACAAAGCATAACCAATCCGAACTTACGTTAGGATTTATGATGGGAACGACCTATCGTAAATTAAGCGCGTTATTCCAAAATGGGCTAAAGGAATATGATATAACACCTGAGCAATGGTCAGTGCTTTTTCAAGTCGACAGAACGGAAGGGCTGATTCAGAAGGATATCGCGAAGCGTTCGGGTAAGGATAAACCAACTACGACGCGAATTCTGGATCACTTGGAGGGAAAAGGACTGGTCTATAAAAGAACCGGGGAGAATGATCGGCGTTCTTTTAAGGTTTATATTACGGAAAAAGGAAGAGCTCTGATTAAGGAGACCTTTCCTATTGAGGATCAAGTCACAGATGAGATTATGAACTGTATTTCCAGTGATGAATATGAGCTGCTCATGGGGTTGCTGCTAAGAATAAACAATCATATTGATCAAATAAATGATGGAGAGTAGGAACGTAAGTTATGCCAGAACAACAAGAACTACGTACGAAACTATGGACCAAGTCTTTTATTGCTTTAACGTTTAGTGCTTTATTTTTATTTATGAATTTACAGATGCTGCTATCTTCATTTCCGTCTTATGTTAAAAGTGAATTTCAAGCCGGAGATATTATGGTCAGCTTGGTTACAAGTGTATTTGCGCTAACTGCGATTGCTTCACGTTTTATGACTGCTTTTCTGATGCGGAGGGTTAGCCGCAATGTACTACTATATATTGGTTTAGCCATCGCGGCCGCCATAACCGGTCTTTATGTGGTAGCAGACTCAATCGGGTCACTATTGCTGATGCGGGTAGGCTATGGGATTGGGTTCGGGATTGCCAGCACGATTATTCCCACGATTGTTTCACAGATTATTCCTAGCAAAAAAATGGGCGAAGGGATCGGCTATTTCGGCTTATCAACCAGTCTTGCAATGTCCATTGGCCCTATGATTGGTTTGAACGTAATGAAGCAATCGGGGTTTGGAACACTGGCGATGATCGGAACATTCACCTTGCTTCTTGCCTTTCCAGTCTTATTGTTCTCACGTTCACTTCCAGCTGTACCGAAAAAACAGCCTATTGAGCGATCCATTGCACCATCCAAACCACTCAAGGTTCCTTTTAATACAAAGTTAGTATTGCCTGCAATACTGAATGTCTTACTCGCGATCACTTATGGTGGATTGCTTAGCTTTATCGCTTTGTTCGGCGAATCGGTGCATTTAGAGCAAGTGGGTTTGTTCTTCTTATTTAACGCGATTACGATCATCATTATTAGACCTATTTCCGGCAGATTATTTGATAAAAGAGGTCCGGCTGCTGTTCTGATTCCCGCAGCGGTTTGTGTCGTCGCGAGCTTAACAGTGCTCTCGTATACAACATCCATGCCAATGCTCATTATATCCGCATTGCTCTATGGACTCGGCTTTGGAGCTATCCAGCCTACTATACAGGCTTGGATGCTTCGGACATCTACACCTGCACAGTATGGTATGGCGAACAGTATGTTTTATAACTCAACAGATTTAGGGGTAGCCAGTGGGGCCATTATTCTTGGGGCAATCTCGGCGGCATCCGATTATGGGATGATGTATCGTTATTCTGCTGGGTTCATGGTGCTGTTTCTAATTATTTATATTGGGATTCAGATTACTAAGGCCAGAAATAACCCTTCAGCTTTAAGCCAATAAGGGATGATTTCAGATTAAGCTAATCTTTAGGTACTATTCATATCGTTTTAAGCTAAGTGGGTTATAGTAATCACATAACCCCCTTAAATATAGACCTTGACCCTGCCGGACGTTGGCAGGGTCCTTTTTTTGTTGATGAAGAGGACAGAGATCTGTAGATTAAGCCAATCTTTATCTACTATTCATATTCTTTTAAGCTAAGAGGGTTATAGTAATCACATAACCCCCTTATAATATAGACCTTGACCCTGCCATACGTTGGCAGGGTCCTTTTTTTTGTTCTTGCGCCATCCCGAAAACATAGGTAGTATACAGATTTTACCCACTAAGGACGGTATAATGAAGAAATCAGGGATGGCCAAAGAAGTAGAGGAGAGGTTCACAAATGAATATGACATGGAATCTGGATAGCTTATATCCTTCCTTTGAGTCAGAGAAGTTAAAAGGCGATCGTGAGCTACTCGGTCAACTTATTATAGATTTGAAAGCCTGGGCTGAGGGCAATCTAAAGCTTGAGGGTGTTTCCGTCGCAGGGATCGAGGACTTTCTAAGACTCTACAACGATTATAAAAGCGTATATGTATGTTTATTAGCCTATGCAGAGTTAACCCTTAGCGCAGACAGCAGTTCTGAGGAAGCCATGAATCTTGCTGATGATATTGAACATATGAGCTCAGAGATTGCTGGGGTAGTTGCGGGTTTTAAACGATGGATTAGCACTTGTGAACACATAGATGAGCTTATCGTTAGCTCAACTTATCTTTTGAAACATCAATTTTATTTAAAGGAGCTTCTTCTGCAATCCCGTTATGTGTTAAATGAGGAAGTAGAAGTTGCGATTGCCAGAATGCAGAGCACGGGTTCCAAAGCGTGGGGAAGGCTCTACATGGAGAGCGTATCGAGTACACTTGCAGATGTGGTAATACAAGGGGAAACTAAGAAAGTAACGCTTGCGGAACTAAGGAGTATGGCCTATGAGAATAACGCTACATTAAGAAAAGCGGCTTATGAAGCCGAGGCTGAAGCTTGCAGTCGTATTGCTGGGGTTTGTGCAGCTTGCATGAATGGAATAAGTGGTGAGGCGCTAACGATTTATGGCATGCGTGGATATCAATCTTCTCTGGAAAAGGTGTTAGTGGCATCGCGAATGGACAGTGAAACTTTATCGGCAATGCTCGCCGCTCTTCAGGAGAGTTTGCCAGCTTTTCATACCTATTTTCAAAAGAAAGCCAAACTGCTGGGACATTCCACAAAGCTGCCTTTTTACGATATTTTTGCACCGATTGGCGAAGAAAGTGTAAAAATCTCTTACGAAGATGCTCAAAAAACAATTGTCTCTAGCTTCGGAACCTTTAGCGAGGAGTTGGCCAATTTAGCTCAAAAGGCTTTTGATCAGCAATGGATTGATGCAGAACCTAGAGCGGGTAAGGGTGGATATGGGCTCTGCATTGATATTTTTCCGATAGGCGAGAGCAGAATCATGACACAGTTCACTGGAAATGCTATAGATATTAGTATCCTTGCTCATGAGCTCGGTCATGCATATCATAGCTCCTGTCTGGGAGAAGAAACGATGCTGAACACAGATTATCCGATACCGATTGCCGAAACGGCTTCGATCTTTTGCGAGACGATCGTAAATCAGGCACTACTCACTAGTTCGACCAAGAAGGAAACGCAGCTTCTATTGGAGAGAAGTATTTCCGATGCTGGGTATTATCTTGTAGACTTCTATGCCCGTTATCTATTTGAGCTTAAACTATATGAGAGAAGAACCTCGGGTCCGCTCCCTGTTCAAGAGCTGAACGAACTGATGATTGCTTGTATGGTGGAAGCTTACGGTGAGAGCATTGATCCTGATACGATCCATCCTTACATGTGGATGAACAAGGCCGGATATTTTATGGCTGGTTATGAATTTATGAACTTCCCGTATTCTTTCGGACTGTTATTCGCTAAAGGACTCTACGCAGAATATTTAAAAAAGGGCGAGGAGTTTGTCGCCCGGTATCGTCAGTTCCTTAGTGCTACCAGCAAGCATAATATTGCAGATGTAGCAAAGTTTATGGATATTGATGTACACTCCATTGATTTTTGGAGAGGTGCTTTAATGCTGATTGAAACCGATATTGAGGCATTCATCAGTACGACCTAAACAACTCTCCAGTTGTGATCACAGGTAGCTTCAATTTGGCCGCGTTTTTCAATGTAATTCGTGACAATTTCAGACATGTCGATCAGTACTTCTTTGATAATCGGCTTGCCCTTATACATCTCATAATCTCCACCGCCGCTTGCTCTATAGTTGTTCATAACAACATCATATTCCTTAGAGTCCTCCACAGGCTGCCCACGATGCAGCAGATGGAGGACTCTTTTGCCTACAGGTTTATTGATATGAAGCTCGTAGTGGATGCCTTCCCACATATCATAATTGTAATGTTGCGATTTAGGTTCTACATAAGCAGGGTTAACAATTACATTTCCCTCTAGATCCTTTTGAAAATAGTTGGCGGTTTGTTCCAGTGCCTCTTTTATATCTTGTCCGGTCAGTCTTAGCACAGTTAGCGTGTTAGGATAAATGAAGTTGGAAAGAATATCTCTCCGGGTAATGGTGTTACTGAAGCCCTTGCAATCGTTGCTGAGTAAAGCTGCTGTCGAGATCTCTACACCTGTAGCCTCCATTTGTACCTTATTCATAAATTCTATAAAGGGATGGTCAGCCAATCGGCATTCATCTGCACTAGAAATAGAAAGGTCACCGATAACTGTACCTATTCTCTCATCCAACCAGGCTTCTGTTTCTGATTCAAGCGTGCTGCTAAGCTCTAGAATTGTATCATCTACAGCGGTCTTGTCGTCTACAGCAAGGAGTTCGGCTTGTTTACTCTTAATCTTCCAACGTTCGTTTTCTTTTTGAAAGACTACTGAAATCTTACCGAGGGAATGTCCATTACAACCAGGCTGTATGATCGTCACACCATTTAGCTCACTAGCTATGAAGCGATGCTGATGTCCGGTAATTAATACATCTAAGCCTTCAACCTCTGTGCACATTGCATAGGCTTGATTCTCTCCAGTTAGTCTCTCTACAGGTTCACCACTAAGGAGGTCGCGCTCGAACCCGCCATGATAAGCTACAACGAGTAAATCGGGCTGTTCTTCTTCTCTAATAGTGGCACACCAAATCTTTACAGTCTCTAACGAATCCTTGAATTGAAGTCCTTCTATATGGACAGGATTCTCCCAGTGGGGAATGTAATGTGTGGTAACTCCTAGAATGGCTACTTTGATTTTTTTGTCTATCCATTTGATGATATAGGGTCTACCAAATGCAGGTTTACATGTCGCGCGATCTATAATTCCAGCAGATAACCAAGGGAATTTGGAATCCTGAATGGCTTTATTAAGCAGTGGCTTACCAAAATTAAATTCATGGTTGCCAATAATTGCAGCGTCATATTTCAATTCATTCAAAGCAGCTATGCCTGGATTTAGTTCGTCACTGTACTGTGTGGCTGCATAATAAGCTAGCGGTGTACCTTGAATAAGATCACCGTTATCGAGAAGTATTAGCTCTGGACAATGGGATCTTTCTTGTTTAATAAGGCTAGCAATGGTTGCTAAGCCTTTTTGTTGTTTCTCACCCGTGCGGTAATCAATGGGCCCTAAATGCCCATGTAGATCACTTGTTATGAGGATTTCGCAGGTTAAGGTGTTGTCTTTATTCATGGGTAGCCTCCTACGGATAATAAGTTCAGACCTCATTCTATCAGATAATTTGGAAATTTTAAGAGATTGAAATAAATTTTACATATATTTAATAGTTAGAGGCCTTAGATTTAATACAAAATATTTATAGTCTAGAAGTACTAAAAAAAAAAGAGAACAGTGGAGGTCTTTCGTTTGAGAAAAATAAGTAAATTCGTATTGCCGCTAATGATGTCTATTACTTTGCTTAGTGGTTGTGGTGCTAATAACACTGCTAATACTGCAAACCAAGGATCGACGGATGGAGCAAATGCACCGAAGGAAACGGCAGCTCCTGTAGCAGAGGGTTATGTTCCAGAGAAGCTCACAGTACAATTTGTCCCTTCCCAAAATGCGGATACGCTCGAAGCTAAGGCGAAACCTCTTGAAAAATTACTGGGTGATAAACTCGGTATTCCTGTAGAAGTAAGTGTTTCTACTGATTACAACACTGTTATCGAAGCTATGGCTTCCAAAAAAGTAGATTTAGGTTTCCTTCCTCCAACAGCTTACGTATTGGCAAAAGAAAAAGGAGCTGCTGAAGTTATTCTTCAAGCTCAACGTTTTGGTGTAAATGATGAAACGGGTGCTCCGACAGATGAATTGGCTGACTTCTATAAATCTATGATTATCGTTAAGAAAGATTCTGCGATCCAATCTGTTGCCGATTTGAAAGGCAAAAAAATCGCTTATCAAAACGTTACATCCTCAGCAGGTTTTGTGTGGCCGGCTGCAACACTAATGGATGCAGGACTTGATCCGTTGAAGGATGTACAAGCTATCACGGTTAAGGGACATGACCAAGGCGTTCTTGCTGTACTGAACGGTGATGTAGATGCCGCAGCTATTTTCCAGGATGCTCGTAATATAGTCGTTAAGGATTATCCGAAAGTATTTGAAGATACTCGTGTTCTCGCTTTTACTGATAAAATCCCTAACGACACGATTTCGGTCCGTTCAGATATGAATAAGGAATGGATTGAGAAGATTCAGCAGGCGTTTATTGATATCGCTGCTGACAAAGAAGGACATGAGATTATCAAAGATATTTACTCGCATGAAGGTTATGTGAAGTCACAAGATAGCAACTTTGACATTGTTCGTGAATACAACAATAAAGTAAAAACAGAGTAGTTCAGGCCGTTCAAGGATACAACGATGTTGGTGTATAACAGGAACTAAGGATAGCCAGCTCCGGATTCCCCCCCGGACCTGGCTATCTCTTTTATACGAATATACGAAAACACAAAAAGGAATGATTTTCATGATAGAGCTTCGTAATGTGTCCAAGACGTATCTAAACGGAACCAAAGGCTTAAACAACATTAACCTGACTATTCCAGCTGGAGAATTTGTAGCTATTGTTGGTCTTTCGGGTGCGGGAAAGTCAACCCTGCTACGTTCCATTAACCGGCTTCATGATATTTCAGCAGGCGATATTCTTATAAATGGGCAATCCATCACGAAGGCAAAGGGAAGCCAGCTCCGAATGATCCGTAGAAATATCGGAATGATCTTCCAAAGCTTCAACTTGGTGAAACGTACGACTGTGCTTCGTAATGTATTGGCAGGGCGGGTCGGCTATCATTCCACAATACGGACGATAATTGGCAAATTCCCACAGAAGGATATTGATTTAGCCTTTGAGTCTCTCGATCGGGTCAATATTGCTGAGAAGGCCTACACACGTGCAGATCAACTATCTGGAGGTCAGCAGCAGCGTGTGGCTATTGCTCGTGTTCTTGCGCAGGAGGCACAAATTATCCTTGCAGATGAACCTGTCGCTTCACTGGATCCACTGACGACCAAGCAGGTTATGGATGATTTGAAAAAGATTAATAAGGAGCTTGGGATTACGACCATCGTGAATTTGCATTTTATCGACCTCGCTAGAGAATATGCCACCCGGATTATTGGGCTCAGGGCAGGAGAAGTGGTCTTCGATGGTCCTGTATCCGAGGCCACCGATGAGAAATTTGCTGAGATTTACGGCAGACCGATTCATCAGGATGAGTTGTTAGGTGAGCCTGTAAGCGGAGGCATGTGATATGAGTGTGAATGCAGAGAAGCTACATCCCAAACCACCAAGGAAGATAAAGCATTATTTTACAGCCATTATATTAGTAGTATTACTGTGGAGAAGTGCGGTCTTGACCGATTCATCCATTGGAGAGCTGATCTCCGGTCTGCCAAATATGCTGGATCTGCTTAAGGAAATGTTCCCTCCAAACTGGGGGTATTTTGACAATATTATAGATGCGATGCTGGAGACGATCCGGATGGCATTGGTCGGTACAACGTTTGGTGCCATTCTGGCGGTTCCCATTGCCTTGCTGTGTGCAAGCAATATTACGCAAAGCCGATGGCTTCATTATCCGGTACGTATGCTGCTGAATTTGATCCGCACAATTCCCGATCTACTGCTGGCTTCTATTTTTGTCGCCATTTTTGGCCTCGGTGCGCTTCCGGGAATATTTGCTTTGACGGTATTTTCGCTAGGGCTGATCGCCAAGCTTACCTATGAATCGTTGGAGACGATTGAACAGGGACCTTTGGAAGCAATGACTTCAGTCGGAGCGAATAAGACTCAACGAATTATGTTCGGCGTCATTCCGCAGGTACAGGCTCATTTCATGTCTTATGTGTTATATGCCTTTGAGATTAATGTCCGTGCTGCAGCAGTTTTAGGTTTGGTAGGCGCGGGTGGAATCGGCCATTACTATGAAGTGACATTAGGCTTTTTAGAATACGATAAGACTTGCACCATCATCTTGTTCACATTAGCAGTAGTCTTGATTATTGATTATGTAAGCACTAAGCTGCGGGAGAAATTAATATGAGTAAATCATGGAATACCCTAGTACCCAAACCTCGTAAAAATCGTTTCCGATGGCTGATTTATGTAGTATTAGCGGCAGTGTACATCTGGGCTTTTTCGGGAGTGCCGTTTAATGGATTTAAAGAAACCGCTGGGATCATTACTAAGGCCATCTTTGCCGGGATATTCTCTCCTGACTGGGCCTTCGTTTATTTACCAGATGGGGAGGATCTGCTTCGAGGATTACTTGAGACGTTAGCTATTTCAATTTTAGGGACTTTTATCTCGACCTTCATATGTATCCCCTTTGCTTTTTGGGCTGCGGTCAACATGAGCAAGGGAAAGGCGATTTCGGGCTCCGGCAAGCTAATATTAAGCTTTATACGGACATTCCCTGAGATCATTATGGCTTTGCTGTTCATCAAGGCTGTTGGGCCGGGTTCATTTGCGGGTGTACTGGCTCTAGGACTGCATTCCGTCGGCATGCTCGGCAAATTGTTCGCGGATGAGATTGAGAATATTGATAACGGTCCGCTCGAAGCCTTAATCTCTTCTGGTGCCAGCCGCATGCAGGTGTTATGGTTTGCTGTTGTGCCGCAGGTATTGCCAGGCTTTCTATCCTACACTTTATACAGATTCGAAATTAACGTTCGCTCAGCTACGATTCTGGGTGTGATTGGAGCAGGCGGGATTGGCACACCGTTAATCTTCGCCCTCAGTTCACGGAATTGGGACCGTGTCGGAATTATCCTGCTAGGTATCATTGCGATGATTACGATTATTGATCTGATTTCCGGCATGATTCGGAAGAAGCTAGTGTAACAGAATCGCATAATTACATGTTAGACAAAGACCTCCTTAGGGTATGAATCGAGCCTATGGGGGTCTTTTTATGATTAGCGTACTATTCGGAAAAGCTATATAGAAGTAATAATACTTTTTGTGTTAACATATGTTGGTCTATCAGAATTGTAATGAAGGAGTTGAAGGTTTGGAATCTGCGCTTATTGGCAGCTTTGTATCAGCAATGGCTACGGTTCTTGGAGCGTTTCCGATCCTGTTCGTGAAGAGGTTATCTGAGAAATGGAAGGACGTTCTAGTTGCTTTTACTGCAGGTATAATGGTATCGGCTTCTACATTTGGACTCATGCCGCAAGCGATTAAAGAATCGGGGATTATCGCATTAACCTTGGGCCTGATTACAGGAGTTCTACTGCTTGATTTAATTGAAAAGAACATCCCGCATATCGACGTGGAGAATAAACCCGGATATACCAATATGGATTCCAAGGCGTTACTCGTTTTGATTGCGTTGTTCATTCACAATATACCAGAAGGTCTTAGTACAGGATTCAGTTATGCTAGTGAGCAGGCGAGTCTAGGTCCCACCGTGGCCATAGCGATTGGTGCACAAAATATGCCTGAAGGATTGATTCTCGCAGTCTTTCTGATGAACTCTAGAACAACTAAGTTAAAAGCCTTGGGAATCGTTACGCTTACCGGACTTATGGAAATGGTATCTGCGGTTATTGGGTATTTTACGGCGAGTTACCTACAGAATGTAGTGGGCTATGGTCTTGCTTTTGCCGCCGGGGCTATGCTATTCATCGTCTACAAGGAACTTATTCCAGAGAGTCATGGTCATGGTTACGAACGGCCTTCGACGTATTCGTTTATCTTTGGATTATTGATTATGGTGTATATTACGCAGATATTTGGGTGAGTAGGGAAAAAACGGCCAATGAAGTGCCAGAGCAGCTTAAGCTGCCTGACCTCATTGGCCGTCTTTATGGTTTAATCTATAATTATCCTCGCAAAATCGTCTCGATTTGCTCCAGCTCTTCTGCGCTTAGCTCCGGTGCATTCAAGGAAGCGACTGCATCTTCAATCTGGCTCACCTTACTTGCGCCGATCAGAGCAGAAGTGACTTTACCTCCCCGGAGTACCCAAGACAACGCTAGCTGAGACATTTTTTGTCCACGTGCAGCAGCAATCTCGTTCAGTTTGCGAACTTTAGCGATCTTCTCTTCCGTAATGGCATCTTCGGACAGGAATACACTTGGTCCAGCAGCGCGAGAATCAGGAGCAATTCCGTTAAGATAGCGGTCGGTCAGAATGCCTCCTTGTAGTGGAGAGAACACAATCGATCCGATACCCTCCTCAGTTAATACATCCTGCAAGCCATCTTCAATCCAGCGGGACATCATGGAGTAGTTAGGTTGATGAATCAGGCATGGCGTTCCAAGTCGACGCAGAATTTGTGCCGCTTCGCGTGTCTGTTCAGGGTTGTAATTCGAAATCCCAACATACAGCGCTTTACCTTGACGTACAATAAGATCCAGCGCAGCCATAGTCTCTTCCAGTGGTGTATTCGGATCTGGACGGTGGTGATAGAAAATATCTACATAATCAAGGCCCATACGTTTCAAGCTTTGGTCTAGACTGGAGACGAGATATTTCTTGGAGCCCCATTCGCCATATGGACCGGCCCACATATAATATCCAGCCTTAGTAGAGATGACCATTTCATCACGATAAGGAGCAAGATCCTTCTTAAGGATTTGACCAAAGCTTTCTTCTGCGGAGCCAGCTGGGGGACCGTAGTTATTAGCGAGATCAAAATGAGTGATTCCAAGATCGAAAGCTCTTCTTGCCATGGCGCGACCATTCTCGAATAAGTCGTTTCCGCCAAAGTTATGCCAAAGTCCTAGCGAGATCGCCGGAAGGAGTAGACCGCTTTTTCCAGTGCGGTTATATTTCATATTGTCATATCTGGTAGCGCTTGCGTTATACATCATTATTTCCTCCTAAAAAGACTTATTTCTGATTACGTTACGTCCTTATTGTAGCGAAAGATCCCGGACAAACGTATGTCAGCAAGGAAGAAGTTTATAGCACAATGTCATTTTCGAGATGACGGATACGGTATTCTTTTGGAGAACAACCTTTCACCTTCTTGAACATTCGCGAAAAGAGTAAGGGGTCCTGATAGCCGACGGAACGCGAAATCTCACCGATAGTACAGAGGGTTTCTGTCAGAAGCTCGCATGCTTTAGCGACACGGTAATTCAATAAATACTGCTGTGGTGGCATACCAATGGTCCGTTTGAACAAGGAAGATAAATATTTGCGATCCAGCTTGAGAGAAGAAGACAGCATTTCTACCGAAATGTTCTCACAATAATGTGTATGCAAAAAGTGCAGACTTTGCTCGACGTAAATACTCTTTTGACGCGGTAAAGGAAGTACATCCGGAACAGCTGGTACCGCTTGTAGCAAGAGGGAGAAAAACTCATACATGATCGCTTTTAGCGGCAGGTCAAGACAATCTGAATTGTCGGCTCCTTCTGTCAGGCGTTCGTAGAGATTAGGCATAAGCTGTTTATCCATCGGGAAGATTGGCTGCTCAGGGGTCAAGGAGGTTTTGGATAAAATATATGATACCTGTTCTCCGGTAAAGGCTACCCAGGAATAGATCCAAGGATTGGTCAGGTCCGCTGCATAAGAAGTAACGATATGAGGGTAGGTAAGAAAAGCTTGTCCCGCTTGCAGGATATGGGTTTGTTCACCTACAGATACCTTTCCAGTTCCCTCATGAATGAAATGTATTTTGTACACGTCACGAACTCCGGGTCCGAAAAAATGCCCAGGTAGACACTGCTCCCGCCCCCAGTAATGGAGATGCAGATCGGGATTACCTCTGAAGGGACGCTCAGAATTATAATTAAATATCGCCATGAATGCTTCAGTCTCTTTCTTTTATAGAGTTAACCAAGGGCAAATTTGCCCGTCTTCTTTTATTATACAGTATATTTTAGCAGGGACATTACTTGGAATACTTTATGAATTCTGAGATAGAAGTTTATCCCTGCCCAGTTTGGTTAAGTAAGCTATGAAGCTGAACGTATGAGCTAACTTCGATCACTAGGAGGTAATGGAGATGAATAAGAGAATAGTGGGTGTCTTTGCTGCCGAATACGAAGCTTCGAGGGCTATTGAAGAGTTGAAACGTCAAGGCTGCAGAACAGAGGACATATCGATTATCGCGAGAAATTCAGAGAGTGCGGATACGCTTAGAGATGAATCAGGGACCCAAGCGCCGGAAGGAATAGCTACTGGTGCAGCTACGGGTGGTCTGCTGGGTGGATTAACTGGGCTCTTGATGGGGATAGGCGCTCTGGCTATTCCAGGCATCGGGCCGATCATTGCAGCCGGACCGCTTGCGGCAACACTTGCTGGAGCGGCAATAGGTGCAGGCAGCGGTGGATTAGTTGGCGGTCTTATTGGACTTGGCATTCCTGAAGAGGAAGCCAAGCGGTACGATAACTATGTAGATGAAGGCCATATTCTTGTAATGGTGGATGTGGAGGGCGAGCAGAAAGAGGAAGAAGTGAAGCGGATCTTCGTTCAGCATAATAGTCTGAACACAGACCGTTTTGAGGAAATTGCGAATATGAATACAGCTGAGAATCGAAATTATGATGGCAGTGTAAAGGAAAGCGATGCGCTCAGAGCCGCTGATCAACAAGAGGCGAGAAATTTGGCTCAAGCTACCGGAACCATGGATGCCATGGATACCTTAGCGAGTGAGCGCATTAGAAATAAATAAGAGATGATTATCTATTTAGTAATAAAAACAGACTGTTTCACTAGCCAAGGGTGAGCTGGTGAGATAGCCTGTTTTTTTGTGTAATGCTATAGAGAGGCAACATTCTGTCTAACGGTTAGTCCATCCGGTATTTCTTTGCCAGGCAGGAAATGAATACTACGGATGTAGCGGATTGTTCGACTCTGTGCCCGCATGATGACCGAATGCGTCTCAGCGCGCTCTTTGCCGATAAAACGGACACCGTTCAGGAATTCACCTGAGGTGACACCAGTGGCGGCAAAGAGTACGTCGCCTGTGCCAACCATGTCCTCCATGTATAACACTCGCGTAGGATTAGAAATTCCCATACGGACACAGCGCTGCTGCTCAAGAGGTCCATCGGGAAGCAAACGGCCCTGCATTTCTCCACCAAGACATTTCAGTGCGGCAGCGGCAAGGACGCCTTCAGGTGCTCCGCCCGAGCCCATGTACAAATCGACATCGCTATCCGGTAGGGCTGCCGCAATAGCGCCAGCCACATCGCCGTGACCGAGTAGCTTAATCCGTACACCCGCTTCTCGAAGACTATGAATGAGCTCTTCATGCCGTTTGCGGTCAAGTACCATTACTGTGAGCTCGGAGAGGGACTTGCCACTGAAGAGGCATGCTTTCTGGAGAGTGACCTCCACAGGGTCTTCAAGACTAAGCTTCCCGGCAAGCTCAGGACCGCAAGCGAGTTTCTCCATATAAATGTCTGGAGCATGCAGCAGACTGCCCTTATCTGCTATGGCAATCACGGATTGTGCATTGTGAAGACCACAGGCCACCACTTCAGTGCCTTCCAGAGGATCGACGGCTACATCGACAGACGGACCCTTTTGATTCCCGACTTTCTCGCCAATATAGAGCATTGGAGCATCATCCATCTCTCCTTCACCAATGACGACCGTTCCGTCGATGGAGACAGAATCAAACATGGAGCGGATGGCAGTCGTGGCTGCATCATCTGCCGCATTTTTATCTCCCCGCCCGATCCAGCGAGCTGAGGATAATGCACCTAGTTCAGTTACCCGTACAATCTCAAGAGCCAGTTCGCGATCCATTCTAATTCCCTCCAGTACATCCCATAAATTTTAACTGAATGTTAGATATAACCCATTATAATACCGGCGGTTTCTTCTATAGCTTTGTCGGTAATATCGATAACAGGA
Organism: Paenibacillus sp. NPDC058367; assembly: GCF_042723305.1. NCBI lineage: Bacteria > Bacillati > Bacillota > Bacilli > Caryophanales > Paenibacillaceae > Paenibacillus > Paenibacillus sp. NPDC058367. Next base: position 2,130,786 of record NZ_JBHXIZ010000001.1, on the reverse strand, counting down.
CAGCCTAGCTTATTGAACAGAGAAGTGGCATATTCCATCTCCTCTGTAATCCGCTCCAGACTTGCATATTGGGAGCCAGTCGGTAACCCAAGCACCTTCAGCCGCTCGGAGCGAATCTTCAGCATATACTCCGGCTTCATGGTTAGTCCGATCAGTCGGTTCGACGGCAAGCTTAGCAGCTCTTGCGGAGGAGCAATTTCTGGAATAATCGGATAGTTAACGACCTTTTTCCCCCGATGGGCCAAAAAGATACTAAGTGGTGTTTTTGAAGTACGGGACATCCCTAGTAGAACGATATCGGCCTTCAGCATAGCGCCGAGATCGCGACCATCATCACAGGCAACTGTGAATTCGATAGCCTCCATACGGCGGAAGTAGTTCTCATCAAGCTGGTGCAATAAACCCGGTCGCTGCTGAGGAGCGTCGTCAAACGTATCAATGAAAGCTTGCATCATTGGGCCCATGATATCGACGATACGAAGGTCAAGCCGTACAGCCTCTTCTTTAATCATCTCTCTTAGCTCCGGCTGCACCAGCGTATAGACGACAAAACCTTTATGCTGCGCGGCTTCTTCCATAAGCTTCCGGAGCTCATCTTCATGTCTAATGTTCCCGTATCTTTTGATGGTGATCTGCTGATTCTGGAATTGATGAATGACGGCCTGCACGACAGCTTCCGCCGTATCTCCTATAGAATCTGAGCAGATCGTTATTAGGTTGGAAGATTGCTCGATGCTCATGAATTCCTCCTGTTATCCTTTGGCTTCTAGTTCGAGGAGAAGTTTTACAATAGCAGTTTTCGTCAAGCGTCCTATGACATCCAGTTTCGTACCATTGTCTTCTGTGGCGCTGGGAACAACTACCGGTAAACTATCTACCTCGTGAAAAATCATTTTATGTGCGGCATCAAGCACCGTCTCATCTGGTGAAGTTGTGACTACTTTGGGCTGGCGTGTCATGACCATGCTTACGGGCATGGAGACAGCACCCGGATTGCCAAGAGTTACCTTCAGGAAATCCTTACGTGAAGCAACACCGGTGAGCTTGCCCTCTTCGTCACAAATAATAAGGGTGCCAACATCCTGTAGAAATAGCGTAACTACGGCATCTTGAACCGTAGTAGTCTCACGGATAATAATAGGTACACTTTGAATCTCTTTTACCTTTGTCTCCTGCAACAAATAATTGCTTCCCAGACGATTAGATGATTTGAGTCCCGGGAAGTAACCGACTTTAGGTTTAGCATCGATATATTTGAGCATAACCAGAACAGAGAGATCGGAGCGAATCGTTGGCCGTGTTAAATTCAGACATTCGGCAATCTGTTCGCCGGTAATCGGAGCTCTTTTGTTCACAATATCAATGATTTCTAGTTGACGTGATGTCAGTTCGATCGCAATTCCCTCCACTTCAGATAAAAAGGCATTCCTCTTTAGAAAAGAAGCGCCGTTAAGCGAATCCTCCTTTCATATATGAGTCATATATAGATGTTTTTAATTTAACTTGGTTATATAATACGCAATAGTGGTCATAATTGCAATATATAGTACGTCATATATTCATTTTTTTTGACGCAGATGTTCGGACCCTACGCTTTAACATTAATTGTTTCAAGGCATCAGCATTGACCAGGATGGTCCCAGCAATGATAGTGAAGACACCGAGGATCGTAACCCAATTCACGGCTTCATGATAAAAGAAAAAGCCAACCCCTACGGCAATCGGTGGAGAGATATAGAGCCAGGTAGAGGGAAACACAGGATTTGTCTTAGCGACGAGCCAGTAGAACAACGAATGACCGACCATCGAGCCGATTACGATTAGATAGAGCAGTGAACCTGCGATTTCGTAAGAGAGCAGAAACTCAGGATGTACATTTTCGGTGGCTAAGGAAAGAATGAATAACAGCACTCCACCATACATCATTTGGGCTGCATTTAGTGCGATTGGAGAGACCTCAGGCATACTGTTGATTACTTTTTTAGAATAAATCGCACCTACTGCGTAACAGCATTCCCCAATGAGGACAGCTGCGCAGCCGATGAGCCATAACGGTGAAATATCTACGACAAGATTAGGAAGAACGAGCAGCAGTACGCCGGTCAACCCGATGATACAACCATATAGGGAGATGGCAGGTGCTTTTTGACGAAGAATAGAAGTTTGGAGCAACAGAATCATAATCGGACCTGTGGCAGAGAGTACAGCTGCTAACCCGGAAGATACATATTGTTCAGCCCAGTAGAGACCTGCAAAGGTGCCAAAGGTTAACGCAGATCCGGTGAAGAGCATTTCTTTACGCAGGAGCAGGGAGAAGCTAGCTTTTCGTTTCCAGACCATCCATAGAAATAGAACAGCGCCTGCAACAAAAAATCGCAAGCCTGCTGAAAAGAAGGGCGGCGCACCGGCATCCACACCGATTTTGATAGCTAGAAAGGTCGTGCCGAAGATCAGACATACAAGTGCATAAGCGAATAAGATCATTTTGAAAGTCCCCTTTAGTGTGTGTATATAACGATCCTTGAACCAGTTCGTTAATCATATAGGGGAGAACACAGAACAGATGATGTTGAATAGAACAGATGACTTCGAAAATCGTGTACAATACTGTAAATAGGAGTTGTTCGGAGAGGAGTTGCAGTGAGGTGAAAAAGTCAGCGAGCGTGGAGAATAATCATCCCTTGTTTCGGCAGGTATATGAATTTCTAGTGAATCGCATGGAGCGAGGGGAGTGGGGGGCACATGATAAGCTTCCTTCTATACGGCTGCTGGCGGAGGAATTACAGGTACATCGACTGACAGTATTCAAAGCGTATAGAATGCTGACAGAGGATGGAAAAGTTTATGTAAAAGATAAATCAGGTTATTACGTATCGCCTGTTAGCTTGGTTCCTATTGTAGAAAAAGGAGCAGCAGTGACTGCCTATGCGCTCACTAATCCTCTTTCGGATATACAGAGAATGCCTGCTAAGTATCAGTTCTCACAGGCGCTGATTGATCCAGGTCTTTTGCCAAATCTTTTTCTATCCGACTATGTCAAAAAAGTGTTCGATTTATATCCCAAGGTCATGGGGACGTACTCTTCGGTTCAGGGAGATGAGGAGTTACGGGAGACGCTAAGTCGTCATTTTCGGAAGAAGCATTGGCTACAGTTATCTTCGGAAGAGCTGCTTATTACTTCAGGTGCGCAGCAGGCGATCAATCTGATTGCACGAATTGTGCTCGGGCCTATGGACACGGTGCTTGTGGAGCGACCAACCTACAGTGTGGCCATGGATATTTTTCGCCGGGAGGGGGCAAGGCTGGTTCCGGTGGAGATCACTCCGATGGGCTACGACTTGGAGGAAGTTGAAGCGCTGATGAAAAAGCATAGACCGCGCATGTTCTATATCAATCCGACTCATCATAACCCAACTGGATATACGGTGCCAGCGCAGCAACGTAAACTGTTGGTCGAGCTTGCCGAGCGTTATCGCTGTCTGTTAGTCGAAGATGATCCGTTCCGCGATATGTATTTTGAAGAGGAGCCCCCGCCGCCCTTTTTTGCTTACGATACCGAAGGTTGGGTGATCTATATTAGCAGCTTCAGTAAATATGTAGCCCCAGGCTTACGGATCTGTGCGGTGGCTTGTCGCTATCCGTTTATGGAGCGCTTGATCACGGCCAAATCACTCGCGGACAATGGTACTCCGCTGCTTAACCAGAAGATATTCCTACATTACTACACGTCATCACGTTTGCAACAGCATCTTGGTAAGCTACGCATTGCACTTCAGGTGCATAAGGAGATTGTAGAGGAGGAGCTGGCTGGGACCGGGTGGGAGTGGACGCCTCCGCAAGGGGGCTTGAATTTATGGGTGAAGCTGCCGGACCATCTTTCGGCGGATCGACTGTTTGTCTCAAGTATGGCCCAGTCGATTGCTTTTGTGCCAGGAGAGTTGTTTGATCCGCTTGGTGAGATGAGGTCGAGGATTCGAATAAGTTACTCCTTTGCAAGCGAAGGGGTGCTACGTGAGGGGATTCAGCGGATGATTGCAATTGCGCGGGGGTTATGAGTAGGTACAGTAGACAAGAGGAACTAATGAAGACTATTTAGGATGGAAGAGATTAGACTTGTATAACTTGTTTGGAAATTGTTGTAACACTTTCTTCTTCTGTTCCGTCTGTAGAGTAAAGAAGGAGGTTATTATGATGTTTAAGGCTAAGTTACGCAGTCCACTTATGATGTTCCTAAGTATAACGTTAATATTTATGGCCTTACTGACGGTGCGTCCCTCCGTTACTTATGCGTGTTCCTGTGTTGTACCTGCGGAGCCACTTGAGGCGCTGGAGTCAAGTTCAGCCGTCTTTACTGGGAAAGTAGTGGACAAAAAGGAGCCAAAGGGGACTATAATCTCATCTGCGGATTCAGTAAAAGTAACCTTTGAAGTCGATTCCAGCTGGAAAGGGGTTAAGGGGAATAAAGTTACCTTGAATACTGCTTTATCGTCTGCCAGCTGTGGGTTTGAATTCGTGGAAGGGGAAAGTTATATCGTCTATGCGTATGCTAATGACGAAGATGACTCTGGTAAATTAGAGGCCAGTTTATGCAGCCGAACGAAGCTGCTTGCCTCGGCATCAGAGGATCTGAAGGAGCTTGGACCTAGTATATCGGCAGGCACTCCTACAGCTTCTCCGGAGGTAACATCAAATGATTCGCCGAAATCCGAAACTGGGAATAATGGGGCGACTGAAGTTGAGGGGAAACCAGCTGCGGAGAGTGACTCTTTTCCACTTGTGAATGTAGGGATCAGTGGAGTCATTATTGTTTTGATAGCGATAGCTGGCGCTGTACTCTACCGTCGTAGAGATGGTGGAACGCGTAAGAAATAACGCTTTAACTGTAGGTTCACGTTATGTCGTGATGAAATAAGCGGTCGCCCGGGAGTTGTTCGGGCGACCGCTTATTTGTTTGAGCTGACCTTAAGTAGGTGGTGGGCGGTGTGGGTACTGGTGCTTAAGTATAGCTCGGGTCATCAAAACTCGAAGTAAGTGAAATCCTTCTTAAAATTGTCGTGGTTTACTCGATATTATCGATAATTAGGGAAAATCTCCCTGATTCAATCATATTTTACTCTATATGATCGATAATTGGGGAATTCCTCCCTAAAATTCTGCGGAAATGCCCTATTTTTCCTATAATCGACTAATTATTAGGGAGAATTTCCGCAAAAAGTTTAATTTGCGCTTATAAAGTTCGAATTTGGGGAGAATTTCCCTAATTATGAGTTCAAGGAGGGCAGAATTTTGTGAAATACGGTGAACATTAGATGTTGTAAGGTGAGACAAAGTAAATTTAGCTAATGTAAGTTGAAATCAGTTAAAGTTCGCTGCTGTAAGATGAATTCATGCTACAAGCTTCGTCACACCCACCCAAACAACCGAGCAAGCTGAGCGACAGCAAAGGTTACTCCAATGGCGATGCCGAGTGGGATGACAGCTGAGAGTACAGCCCACTTCATACTTTTCGTTTCCTTGTAGATGTTCACGAGTGTAGTGCCGCAAGGATAGTGGAGCAGGGAGAACAACATCATGTTAAGTGCGGTCAGCCAAGTCCAGCCATGTGATAAAAAGACATCTTTGATGCTGCCCAAGCTATCGATATCGACCATAGCACCTGAGGACATATAGCCCATAAGCAGAATGGGCAGTACGATTTCATTCGCAGGAAGTCCTAGAATAAAGGCCATGATGATAAAGCCATCCATGCCGAGCATGTGTGCAAAAGGATCGAAGAATGCAGCCATATGATTCAGGACAGAATCTCCACCAACAAACAGGTTGCCAAGAATCCAAGTGATAATACCGGCAGGGGCAGCAACGACGATGGCACGAGTAAGTACGTTAAGAGACTTATCTTTAGAGGAAATAAGTATGGTCTTCCAAATTTGTGGACGACGATAGGGCGGGAGCTCTAGTGTATAATGCGTTGGAACACCGCGTAGCGCAGTTTTGGACATGACCCAGGAAACCGTCAGAGTAACGATGATGCCGATCAGCACCATCCCCATAAGTACGGAGGCGGTGGTGAGGGTACGGAGTGCGCCTGTCGTAGCCGCTCCTGCCATGAATAAGGAAGACAATAGAATCAATGTCGGCCAGCGGCCGTTACATGGAACGAAATTGTTGGTCAAAATCGCGAGCATCCGTTCACGCGGCGATTCGATGATTCGTGTGGAGAGGATGGCGGCGGCATTACAGCCGAAACCCATAGACATGGTCAAAGCTTGCTTGCCGTGACCACCTGATTTTTTGAACAACCGATCCATGTTAAAAGCAACCCTCGGCAGATATCCGAAATTCTCAAGCAGCGCAAACACTGGAAAAAATATCATCATTGGTGGCAGCATGACGCTGATGACCCAAGAGGTTCCTCGATATAATCCCAGAACAAGTACACCGTGTAGCCAAGCGGGGGCATGGATCGCCTCAAATCCGGCAGTGAGATAGCCTTCGATGAAGCCGAAGAAGGAAGCAAGCCAGCTTGAAGGATAGTTGGCGCCGGCAATCGTAATCCAGAACACGATACCGAGGATGGCGAGCATAATGGGGAATCCCCATATTTTTGAAGTTACGATATTATCTAGCTTATAAGTGCTGTTCAGCTTCTTCTTATCCCTATAGGTGACTGCATCCCCGCAGATGCCTGCGGATACGCCATAGATACCACTGACAATCTCATCCCGTATCGCTCCGCCGTCAGCGAGCTTTTTCGCGGTGGACAGCAAGGAATCTAGAGGATCTAATCCCTTAGTGATATGCGGTGACTCCATGACCGATGACCTCCTTTGCTTCAGGTAATTCTTTATTCTTCATATTCTCTTTAAGTGAGGTAAGAAGGCTGTCATCACCATCTAACAGGCGCAATGCAATCCAGCGGGCCGGGTATTTGCTGCCAATGGTTTGTTCTACCAGCGGTGTAAGCTCTGCAATTCCTCGTTCAATCTCCTCGTTGTACGTAATACGCAGTGGCTGTGCAGTGAATGCGCCTGTAGCCACTCGCTCCACCTGATCCAATAACGCCTCAATACCGATTTTATTGCGAGCTGATATCGCTACAACAGGCACGCCGAGACGTTTGGAAATACGTTTTAGATTGATGTCGATACCGAGTTTACGGGCTTCATCGATGAGGTTGATGCAGACTACAGCCCGCCCGGTAATCTCCAGCACTTGTAAGGCAAGGTTGAGATTTCGTTCTAGCGAGGTAGCGTCAAGAACAACTAGTGTCACATCGGGCTGTTCAAAAATAATATAATCTCTAGCCGCTTCTTCATCAGCAGAATTCGAGTACAGCGAATACGTACCAGGAAGATCTACTGCGAGGTACGTATGGTCCTTATGCTTAAACTCGCCTTCAGCAGTAATGACGGTTTTACCTGCCCAGTTTCCTGTATGCTGGCGCATGCCGGTCAGCAGATTGAAAAGCGTGCTTTTGCCAGTGTTAGGATTGCCTGCAAAAGCGACTGTGAAATGACTCATGCTTCTACACCTCCGATGACTTCTCCAAATATTAAAGAGCTTTCTTCTCTACGTAATGCAATGGTCGTGTTGCTTACCCGAAAAGCTATAGGATCTCCTAAGGGACTACGCCGTAACACCTCAACGGCATTACCGACTACAAACCCGAGATCCAGTAATCTTCTTCTAAGCACACCCTGAACTTCAATGCCGCTGATACGCAGTGTGCTTCCTTTAGCCGCTTCTGATAAAGGAATACTAGCTCCAGACATTAGATCCCCTTCTTTCATTTATTATTATTTGTATTTTTATGGTTATTATTTTGTGCATTGGAATTTTTCTTGTGGTCTGACACAATATTAGTATATGTGAACAACTTTGTCCCTGCAACAAGAATGTTTCCCTAAGGCAAAATTAATTTAGGCGCAAAAAAGCCCCTAACGGAAAGAAGGCTTGCGCTCTCCAGCCGAGGGGCTAAGGTTGAGTCTACTTATAGGCTTGTCTTTAATTGGAATAGTCTGATCCAAGTTTTTATTAGTCGTGAAGTTATGTCCAGCTTCCAAAATCAAGCGTGCGTCCAGTCTCTACTAAAGTCTTGGTATTACTTAGAACCTGCCACCAAGCGCTGATGCTGCCTGCATACGAAGGATCTTCAGGATGCCATTCATCATGGATAAGCGTGAGCTTAGTAGTTCCGCCCACTGGTTCAAGCAGCCAAGAAATACGCGATTCATATCTTTCATATCCTTTATGATAGGAGGGGCCGACCTTATGTGTGAAACGCAGTGCTTTTTGTGGGGTGAACTCCAGCAGAGTCCCATAGACATGCAGCGTTTCATCTCCATCTGCACCCGGTCCGATGTATTCCAGTAATTCTCCTTCTTTGAAGGTTGAACGAATAACGCTGCCGTAATAAATCTGCTTCGTACCTTCCGGAGAGATTAAGGTTTCCCATACCTGCTCAGGTGTTCCGCCAATATAAAATTCATAGTGTAGTTCCTTCATTCGTTATTCCTCCTTGATTTATAGGTTCATTTATTCCCTCAGACTCATTTACACTATACAAAAGGATCACTGACAACTACGGTCAGTGATCCTAAAGTAATTTATGTCTTATAATGAGCTGCTAAATTGGAGGCTATGGAGGCTAGTCTTTCTCTTAGTGAGGAAGGCTTAATGATGCGTAATGTGGTTCCATAAGGCAACAAGAAATAGGGTGCATAAGTCAGTAAAGAAGTTTCGTCCACTTGAAAGCGGGCTTGTCCTTCCATGCGCTGTACCAGCGTATGTCCGAACAACCAATGGCTGCATAGATCATTCAAGACTCCCTCGTCGGATGCGATGACTACTGTAACTAGTTTCTCTTCAGTATTGCGTGCAGGCAGTAAGCTCTTTAACAAAAAATCACGTGCAGAGAAGTCAGCAGGACGAGCGAACACAGCTTCTGTACGATGTAGTTCAATGATTCTATCCACCCTGAAACTACGAATTTCATGTCGCTCGTGGCAGTAAGCTACGGTGTACCATTGGCCCTTCCAGAGTACAAGTCCGTAAGGATCAATGGCACGGGATGATTTGGTTTCTCCATTACCCTTACGATATTCCATTTGCAGGGTGGATCCGTTCGCTGCCCCCAATTCCAATTCTTGAATCAGATGGCTAAGCGACGGGGAAGGAGAATGGATCGTCTCAATGCCATTCTCATGGCGCTCCATTTGTTCTAATTGCTGGGCATTGCTATATCTTTTTAGCTTGGATAGGGCTCGGTCCAGAGCTTCAACATAAGGATATCCGGTGCCCCTGGCAAAAGAAGAAGCTTGTAGAAGGGCCCGCTGCTCTTCGGAGTCAAAGAATAATGGCGCCTCAATAAAATGCTCCGGTAAGCTGTAACCGCCACCAGGCCCGCTATCCGCAATAACGGGTACACCACTGATGCATAACGCATCGATGTATCTGTACACAGACCGAACACTGATCTCTAACGCTTCCGCTAGTTCTCCGGCGGTTCTTCCCCGCTGCTTGAGCATCCAAAGAATGGATAACATATGATCAGCCTTGGACATAAATTCGGAACCTCCTTGCTAGGTTTATTGAATAATATAACAAGTGTAACGTGAGAGTCACTGTTCCGCCAACTGAAGAGAAGTCTTTTATACCATTATTTTTTTGAGACTATGAATGTAACGAGATCGAGCAATAATGAAATAGAGGGTCTGCACAGCAAGGAATGTACCGGATGTAATTAGTACGGGAAGAGTTACATCGGTGATATTCATTTGCTTCAGTATGGGACGAATCACGACAAGGGTCTGAATGGTGGCAATCACAATCGGAATATAAAAGAGCACAGAAATTTGTTTGGTAGCAGAAGCTGACATTTCTTTTGTACTTAAACCGATTTTGGATAAAGCATTGTACATTTGTTTGTCCGTATTCAGCTCGGTATGAAGCTTAAAAAAGAGAAAGCTGGCCGATGAAAGCGAGAAAATCAGCGCGATAAAAATGCCAATAAAACTAAATATGGCTGTTCCCTGTTTGGTTGATAAATAGCTGTCTGCTCGTGCTGTAAGTAAGGCGTTGTATTGATGGTTAGCACTGTTGGATGCTTTACTCCACTGGATAAGTTCTCTGGTGATCACAGCTTCAGGGGAGTTATCCTCAGGAGTAGGGCCGTCCCATGCTGGGATTTTATATAGGTATCTCACATATGGCCTGGTGTATTTCCCTGCTGAAGAAAACTTCTCATAGAAGCCGTCATCTACGATTAAGAGTGAGCTTGCCATGGGGTCCATTGGATGTATCTTGGGAGTTCGCAGTTCTTTTAGCAGCAGCTCTTCATCTTTCTGATTTTTCAAAAGAACCGTTTGATTAGCAGCATAATTCTGTGTCTGGATATGAGGGCTCAGCAGTAATACAGCTTCTTTCTCAGATAAGGGTCCCACTTCGGGCACATTCATTTGAGGAGCCAATTGATTGAACTCTGACCGTGAAATGATATCAATGTTAAGTATGGTTTTTTTATCGATTCCTTGAATGGAAGCGGAAATTAGATCAACTTTATTCTCTGTATACTCGACTTTGGCATTCTGTAATTTATTATGGATGTGTCCTAAATCAGGCATCTCTCCCTTTGGATTATAATTTGAATAATTCATTGCGAAGGAGGTTTTTTTATAGTGCTCCGTGTTCGCTTGATTGATGGACAAAAGAAATCCTGAAGCCATACAAGCAATCGAGGTAACTACCGTAACAAGAAATAACATTCTTGCATTGTCTTTGATCTTGTAGCTCATCTCGGAAATCCACAGCAGATTGGTTCCACGCCAAAGCCGTTTTCTGCTTAGCTTAAGCAATCGTATTCCTAGTACGGACAGCTGAGAGTAGAAAAAATAGGTTCCCGCAATACCTGTAACAGCAGCGACTAGGAGTGAACTGGGAGACAATTGCTTCCGTATAGCGAGAGCGCCGATGGTCAACAGTAGAAATCCGAAAAGCGAGAACAAGAAGGAGACACGAGGCTCTTTTTTAGGCTTAACATTTCCCTTAAGCAGTTCAAGGACTTGATGCCTGCGAATGAACAATAATGTGAAGATCGAAATGACCAGAAATAATGAAATGAAAGAGATAGAAGTAATTATTAACGCCTTCATTGGCCAATAAAATGGTAGTGGCTCCATGCCCATAATTGTCGTGCTTAGCAGCAAGAACAGCTTGGATAAAAGCATGCCAAAAGACGTACCTGTTACTATAGAGAGCATCCCGATCAGCATATTTTCTATAAGAATCAGCTTGTTGATCTGGCCGGGGCGTGCGCCTAAAATCATCAGTATGCCGAACTCCAGATTTCGCATTTTCAGAAACGCACTAATCGAGTATAGAACGAAAAAGAACGCAAAGATAAACACGATATAAGAAGCAATTTGCATGCCGGAGGCTGAATTGGCACCCAGCGCGATGTTCGTAATACTAGGGTGGTAAATAAAGACTGAATAAGAGAAAAAGATCATGACCATAAAAGCACTGCTTAAGAAAAAGGCAAAATAAGCCCGTGAATTGCGCCGCACATTGTTAAACGCGAATTGAGGAAAGTTCATGACTATTCCCTCCCCAGAATGAAAGTGTATCGATAATCTTTTGGAAGAAGGCCTGACGGTTATCTCCCCGGTGAATTTCTGCCGCCAGTTTGCCATCTTTTATAAAGACGATTCGATTACAGTAGCTCGCTGCCAGTGGATCATGCGTTACAAGCATTAGCGTCGTGCCCTCTATGTGGTTAATATTCTCCAGCGATTCCATTACCGTCCGTGAAGAGTTGGAGTCAAGCGCACCTGTAGGCTCATCGGCCAATATAATCGAAGGGGAGGTGATGATTGCCCGGGCAATTGCGGTCCGTTGACGTTGTCCCCCTGAAATTTCATAGGTGCGTTTACTAAGAATATCGGTAATGTTTAAGCGTTCTGCGACGCTTTGAAGCAAGATCTCCATCTGCGAGAGTCTACGGTTATCCAGAGTTAGGGGCAGCACAATATTCTCAGCAACGGTTAATGTCTCAAGCAGGTTAAAGTCCTGAAACACAAAGCCTAGTTGTTTGCGGCGAAAATGGGCGAGCTCTTTTTTATTCAAAAGATATGGGTTGCTGCCATTGATATTCACCTCGCCAGAGGAGGGCTTGTCGATCGTGGAAACCATGTTAAGCAGTGTTGTCTTGCCGCTACCGGAGGGGCCCATGATGCCTACAAATTCACCTTTTTCAATATTAAGATGGATATCGGTGAGGGCTTGGGTCGCTATTTTGCCGGGGTATACCTTATGAAGTCCTTTGACCTCTAATACATTCATATCATACATTCCTTCCGTTACAAAAGTGATTTCATCCCTCACGAAGCGGGGACGGTTTATGTATATAATTTATAAGATCGAGTGATAAGCTGCTATGGATTTACCTTAACGTTATCTTACAACGTGGTTAAGGTTATGTTCGTATCCTAACAAGAGTGGGGTATTTGCAAAAAAAAGGGACTACATAGCCATAAGTATGACTAGAAGTACCCTCTGGGCTTATTTCTGTAGATGATCACTGTTGCTGAATATAAGTCGCACGCGGGTTCCTTCTCCGAGCCGGGACTGAATAACCACTTTATGTTCGAGCCTGCTGCAAATCTCCCGAACGAGGTACAGTCCCATACCTGTCGATTCATGATAATGTCGTCCACGATCACCCGTAAAGTAGGGATTAAAAACCCGCTTCAAATCCTCAGGAGAAATACCGATGCCTTGGTCGGTAATATCCAGAATCGTGTCGGTGCCTGCACGCTGAGCTGAGAGGGTAACGGTTTTAGCGGTGCCGGAGGTGGAGGTATAATTCACGGCATTGGTCAAGATTTGGGTCAGCATAAACATCAACCATTTGGCATCACTATATACAGCGAGATTGGCATCCACCTGTACATCTACTTTTATGCCTCGGCGTATGAAGAGTCTGCGATTCTCGGCTACCGCTTCACTAACTGTTTTGCGTAGAAGTAACGGTTCAACTTGAAAATCATCTTCAAATCGGTCAAGCCTTGCCGTATAAATAACCATCTCCAGCCCACCGCGTAGACGTTCTAATTCCTCCTGAATACTTGTAGCGGCTTCCTCTTCAAGATCCTTTAGCGTGAGCTGAATTACAGAGAGTGGAGTTTTCATCTGATGAACCCAGCGGTTCATGAATACGATATGCTGATCCATTTGGCGGACATGCCCATTTACCTGCTCCTGATACTGGCGGTCAATAAGCTGTAATAACTCATGGATCGCTTCGGCAAGTGGAGTGTCCCCTAAGGATACGAGATGCTTTTGGAGCATGTCCATAGGATCACTTAATGCTGCATACAATCTCCGGTGCTGAACATATCGGTAGCCTAAAAATAGTAAAAGAACTACGGTGCTCAGAGCGATTCCATAGAGCATGATAGAGATCGGTCTGTTCTCACCAGACAGCCAATATAGCAAAGGAATAAGTAGCATTTGAAACAGATAGAAAAGGATTAGCGAAATCTGGTCCCTCCAAAATAGCTTCATGGGATATCCTTAATGACATTAAGCCGATAGCCAGCGCCTCTTACGGTTTCCACAATATCGCCAAGACCGAGATCCTTGAGCTTTTTGCGGACACGGGTAATATAGACATTTAATGTATTGTCATCAATGAAATGCTGATCCTTCCACATGAGATCTAGCAGACGCTCCCGGTTAACAACTCGTCCTTCTTTTAGCAATAAGGCTTCCAGTAGAACCGCTTCTTTCTGTGTCAGCTCGCTAGTATGTACGCCATATTGAATCACATACCGCTCAGGATAAAGAATTAGTTCTCCGGCTTGGAGCGTCCGTTCCTCTTGAATTTGTGAGTAAGAGCCGTAAGCTCTGCGTAAATGGCTGCGGATTTTGGCAAGTACGACTTCATAATGAAAAGGCTTGGTGATATAATCATCCCCGCCATTTTCTAGCGCCATCACCTGATCCATTCCACTATCCCGAGCGGATATGAAAAGAATAGGGCAGAGTGAGGTAGTGCGAATCTGGCGACACCAATAAAACCCGTCGTATTTAGGCAGGTTGACGTCCAGCAGAACAAGATCAGGATGGGTGTCATTAAAAATCTCCAGTACTCTGTTGAAATCCTCTACTATCACCGTACGAAATTCATATTTAGATAGATACGTGCTTAGAAGGCTTGCGAGCTTAGCATCGTCCTCTATGATTAGAATAGTCTCCATAGTTGTGCTCCTTTGATCAAATATAAGAATGCAATGGTTCACACGGTTATACAGTAACACGGACTAGGAAAATTATGCAAAAAGGACGTCTAGCTGCCGAAAAATAATATGAGGAATAGTTGCACTTTGTACAATAGATTCTATCAAAAAGACATTGGAATTTGATTCTATTGCACATTCTGCAACCAATTGGTTACCAAAACGTCTTATTATTTCAAATGGGTCGAATTCTAATGTACAAAGTACAACAGAATCCTATTTTCCTATAAAAAAGAATGCATCTATTGCACAAACTGCAATAGATGCATCAAATAAAGTATTCTTAGAAGTAGAAGCCGAAACCTAGCACAACGCTCGTTCGTGCCGCTGGCTAGATCATTCTATTGATATTTAACCACAATTGCGTTGCTAATCTGGCGCCCAGGGGTCGTGAGATATTTGCCATTGTAGTATAATCCGCTTGATGCGCCGCCATCCAGATTCATGGCTTGATACGCTCCAGCCTGCTTCATCATTTCTGCCAGCTGTGGGATAGTAGCTCCACCAGTAGTTAGCAGAATTAGCTTGTGGTCGCGAGTGAGGCCGAGTGCGCTGCGGGCTCCGCCGCCTGTTAAGATTTTGGCATCTTTGAAGCCTTCTGCCGCAACATTAAGAGATACCTTACCATTCACAAGCAGACGTGGTCCGGCTTGAAGCGCCCCTTCCATAGATCCGGAAGCGAAATGGTTCGTAAACTCTAGTCCGGGAATAAGCGAGGCCAGGTGATTGCTATCATAGGTGAAAATCGTGCGGCGATCTCCAGAGCTGTTTTTGAGCATTTTTCCACCACTGACCATGTAACCGTAAGGAGCTTTGTAGGCCCCTTTAGTGTAGGCATCAAAGAACGTACCATTAATAGCCACTACGGCATTATTGCGCTTGGCTAGACTGCTCAGGTCCTCCACTTTTCCTACCGTATTTCCTGCTAGTACAACGTCGAGCTTCACTTTAGGATGCAGTAGGGATACCGTAACCGTTTGGGCTTTGAAGGATCTTCCGCCCACCTTGAAAGTTTTGCTAGCACTGACAACGGGGGAAGAATCTGCTTTGATAAGTGCGCCAGTCAGTACAGGTACCGTTGATGAAACCCCGTTATTAGTAAGGGTTACAGAAGAGGCTTCCTGATTCCACTCTAATTGAAAGCCCAGCGTTTTGCTGACAAAGGACAAAGGGATATATACCGTACCGTTATCACTAAAAGCGGAATCGGTTAGTGTGACTGGCTTGTCGTTGACTAGCGCAGCTGCTTGTCCTACAGTAAGTGTAATCTTAGTGTCTGCGTTCGTAATGGTTATACGTTTGTCACTAGCATTCATTTCAGCATGTATACCAGTGAAATTATTTAAGAGACGCAGCGGGATGTACGAGTGATTATTCTTGGTCACATACACGGTGTTTTTCGGAACCGGAGCAGCACCAGCAGTGGAGGAACAAACTGTATAAACCGGAACCAAACATAGTAGAAATGCGAGAAAGAACGGAAACAATAACTTTTTCATATTAACCAAAATCTCCTTATCCTGTAGCTGATGTAAAAAGCGGTAAGGTTTATTATACCTCAAGTTCTAAAACATGGATAACCTCATTTTTCAAATATCCATGGAAAGATTCTGATAGAATGTAGATACCATTACAAGAATAGTACTAGAACTCAACAACTAAAGGGAGATCTTTATGACTACAATAGGTTTAATTCGCCATGGAAGTACCGCGTGGAATAAAGAAGGCAGAGCGCAAGGGCATACGGATAATCCATTGGATGCTGAGGGTGTGCAGCAGGCGGTTCTTCTTGCTGAACGGCTCAGCACTGAACAATGGGACTATTTATATTCGAGTGATCTGCTTAGAGCGAGACAAACAGCAGAGGTAATTGCAACAAGGCTTGGCATGGAGATCGCCGGTTTAGTACCAGGGATCCGTGAGATGAACGCAGGGCAGATTGAAGGTACTACGGAACAAGATCGCGTTGAACGATGGGGAAGTGAGTGGAAGAAGCTAGATTTGGGACTGGAAAGTCCGGAGGCCAGTGAGATCAGAGGCAGTCAGGCCATTGAAGATATCGCGGAGAAACATCCGGGCAGTCGTATATTGGTCGTTAGCCATGGTGCGATTTTACGGAGTAGCCTTAGAAGACTTTTTCCAGAACTGAATGTAACTGTTTTGCTGAGTAATACATCTATCACCCGGATTATTAAATCCGATTCGACATGGAATTGCGAACTATACAATTGTGCACGGCATTTGAAGATATAATTAGTGTTCAGATAATGTTCAGAGCATTTTAATATAGTAATTGCTCAGATAGTTATTCATTTTTGTAGTCAGAAGGATGTGCGAATTTAAGGTGGCAGAGGTCCAGATTTACTTACAAACGTTATTCTCCATTCTCATCGCAGCAGCGGCCGGTTATTTAGTGCTAAGACTTTACCGGGATATTTCATCTAAAACGCCTCAAAAAAGAGCGATTCATACCGGTCTTTCCGTGATCATTATCATCGCCTCCCTATGGATCATGCACCAGCTAGGTGTAGAAACCTTACTGGGAAATGAAGTGGACGATGATGGGGTTATTATACCGCTGGTGGTCTATAGTCTTACGATAGCCCTATGCATGTTTTTACTTACACGCATGAATCTAGTATTGGCTGAAAGAGAGCAATTGAAAGAACTGGCGTATAAGGATGCTTTAACGGGGTTATTGAATAAGAATGGAATGGATCATTTTTGGGATCGATGCAAAGTAAATGAACAGCTTGCTGTTTTGTTTCTGGATCTGAATCGTTTCAAATCGATCAATGACAGCTTGGGGCATCATGTGGGGGACTTATTGCTGCAAGAAGTGGGTAAAAATCTAATTCAATTCTCCAGCAAAAGAAAACGTCATATTTTCCGCGTCGGCGGGGATGAATTTGTGATTGTCGCCAAAGGTAGCACTCAGAAGGAAGCGGAGCAGCTTGCTGTGCGGATTCTGGAGAAGACGACTAAGAGTTACCAGCTTGGCGAACATAACTTGTTCGTATCCATGAGTATAGGGATCAGCATAAGTCATGGTAAGGTGGATCATTTTAGGCTGCTAAATGAAGCAGATACAGCGATGTACGCTGCCAAACAGCTTGGTACGGGGCGTTACTCCGTTTATAAGAATTAGATTGAGTTGGTATAAAATACAAGCGGCAGCCATGGACCTCTACAATAGGTCCTAGACTGCCGCTATTTTTATTGGACTAACTATTCCCTTTGAAATGAAATTATGCGCCAGGCGAATGAATGCTGTTAGTCACATCCTTGCGGCCTTTCATGAGGAACAAGCAGACAAGAGCAACTGCCATACTAATCGCCGCCACGTAGAACAGGATCGAGTAATCAAAGATATCAATCATAAGTCCCAATAGTGGAGGCGAACTGATGGCCGCAAGGGAAGAGACGAGATAATACATCCCTGTTCGTGTACCAATGCTCTCTTCTGTCCCTGTTGCCACAACATAAGGATAGGAATTGATATTAATACAAGCCCAGAAGACTCCACCTAGCAACAGTAACCCTCGAAGGAGCAATAAGTCCTTTGCAAAACCGACGAGAGCAAAAATGGTCATTAGTCCGCATACGCCGATGATGATCATTTTTTTCTTCCCGAATCTTCCGCCCAGCCAACCGCTCGGAATGGCGAACAGCACAAAGGCCAAAGAGAAGAAAGTGAGCGAGAAGGAGGCCGCCTGTTCGCTTAGGCCGAGATGATGTTTGCCATATAAGGTAAACAGTGTCTCAACGCCTTGATATGCTACGAACCAGAAGAAAATCGCCGCTAGCAAAAATATTGTGGTACGGTCAAGCTGACTTCGAAAGGAAATACGAGAGGGCTTGGTGGCAGTCCCTGCTTCTGAAGGAAGCTTCATTTGTACGTTTACGACATCCCGATTTTCTTTAATAAAGCGTGATACGATAAACAGACATAATAAGGTAATCAGTCCAGCAACGATAAACGGTAGCGCTGGGTTTGATTTATACAGGATCGAACCTACGCCAAAAGCGAGAATAGAACCGAACCCACCCATGAAATTAATCAGCCCGTTGGCCTTCGTACGCTGCTCTTCTGGCGTAATGTCCGGCATAAGGGCGACGGTTGGTGAACGGTATAAGCTCATGGCCAGATTCATTAGCATCATAAACAACAGAAGTGTAAATAGTCCGGTATGAAACGGAATCAGCATGGTTAGCACGGCAGCGAAAGGCATACCGATCATAAGATAAGGCATTCTGCGTCCAAAACGCGAGGTAGTGCGGTCACTACGGTTGCCAATCCAAGGCTGCAGGAATAAGGCAAAGTAATTATCAATCGTCATCAAGAAGCTGATAAGTGCCACACTATGTACGTATTTTTCTAGAAAAAAGGGTACAAATGCGTTATACAGACTCCACGTAATGCTGATGCTGAAAAAGCCGAATCCGAGCAACCAGACTTTTTTCACACAGTCACACTCCCTTATTATTTAGCTAGAAGCCCAGCTAGCACATCTGGATGATCTGTAATAATACCTGACACTCCAGCTTCGATTAAAGCCTTCATCCGCTCTGGATCATTAACAGTCCAAGGATGATAAGCGATGCCATGCTTAGCGGCTTCTTCGACGAATTCAGGAAGCACTGCTTGATGATAAGCATGTAGTGCGTTTGCGCCAAGCGTAGCTGCATAATCCCAAGGACGATACAGACCTTCCCCGTATAGAATTCCTGTCTTGATCTCAGGTGCGATCGTTTTACTGTGAGCTAGTGAATAATGGTTGAAGCTCGAAAAAATCACGCGATCGCTCATCTTGAACTCCCGTACAGCCGCGATAACCTTTTCCTCCATACCCGGGTAAAAGAAAGTACCATTTTTAAACTCGATGTTCAGTACTGTATCTCGACCTTGCAGCAGATCTAACAAATCTTCTAGCAAGGGGAGTTTCTCGCCTTTGAACTCGGGACTGAACCAAGAGCCCGCGTCCACTTCCAGAATTTCTGCAAGGGTTTTATCCTTCACATAGCCAGTTCCGCTTGTCGTACGGTTTAGGGTTTCATCATGAATAAGAACAAGCCCGCCATCCTTGGTCATTTGTACATCGGTTTCAATCCCGGTTGCACCTAACTCAAGACCTTTGCGGAACGCTGCCATAGTATTTTCCGGACACACTGCCGATGCGCCGCGATGCGCAAAATTAATAATGTTTTTCATCAGCTATTCATCCCTCCAACTTAGTGTTTGCTGTCGCCCTGTAGACGAGGGCTACTTTTCATATTCCACATGAAGACAAGAAACCCTGTCTAGAAATACTGACAGGGCTCTATTTCTTGAAATTTAACATGCAGTTAATCTTACTGCAAATTCTCGCCTCAATGATTCATAGCGCCATAAGGAATCCGTTCCAGCAGACCTGATCCATAGATGTTTTGCAGCTTCAGCTCTGGCATATGAATATAACCGATATAACAGTCGCATACCTTCATTCGGCAGGCTCTTACAGCGGATAGGCCTTCCAAGCCATCGCGGTAGAGATTGCCAATGACACCTCTGTCCTTATAGCAGCGTTTCACCAGTCCGGCGCCTTGTACATAAAAGACTTCATTTCCAGCATTGCAGGTTTGACCAAGGCTCTCGTAATCCATAGCATTCACAGCAAAATGCGGATCAATTTTGCTAAGAATGGAAAGATCCTCGGCAGTATAGTAATCCGGTTTATCTTTATAAGCATTGACCCATAGATATACACTCTCCGGTAATGCTGCGCGAAGCGAGGCTATAGCAGGAAAGGCGCTGCGGATCCCAACGCTCCCTACACTGAAAGGCACATTATTCTCATACAAAGTTATGCATTGCGTTAGAAACTTATCCTCGCTCACCTGTCCGGGGTGGTAAGTAGCCCAAAAGGCAGCCTTGTTTCGATTCAGCTTATGAATGAAGTCAAGATTTGCTGAAAGGTTCGTCTGAATCGCTACCTTCTCCACATGCTCCATATTGGAGAGCAAGACCATCGCTTCTTTGTACCAGCGATGTATCAGCCCTTCGCCATAAGGATTGAAAAAGATAGACAGCCGATGGCCCGCTGTACCTTGCAGAGAGGCCCACTCGACAAAGGTCTCCAGTCCTTGTCGATCCTTCGCGAGAGTGGCTGCGCTGTCTCTTGTTTTGCCGAAAGGACAGTAGGGGCAGTCATAGTTGCAGGAGGTGAGAGACCCACGGTAGTAGAGGACCGCATTCATGGCAATACGAACCTTTCCATCTGCTCTCGTATCTCTCCTGAAATAAACCAATCACCGATGGAATCGGAGTAGCCCATGCCTTCAGTAGTGAGGCGTAATACTCCATCTTCTTCTTTCCCTAAGCCGGTATGAAGCAGGTTAGACAGTTCAGGATAATCACTCCAGAGTGAATTTCCGAAGCGCAGACTATAATCTTCAAGCCTCAGACCTTCACTATGTAAAATCGCCTTTAGAATAAAGCGGCGCTTCTGTTCTTCCAGACTTAGCACAATTCCGTAATCTGCAGTATCGTAACGATTTGCACTGACGTAATCGGCAATAATGCTCTCGGTTGCTTTACGGCTCACCCCATAACGGGAAGCGTAATGCACATTGCGGGTATAGGACCTAGCCCCGCAGCCTAGCCCGACCATTCCTTCTTCCTGACAGCTGTAGTCAAGAATGCGTTTATCTGTTCCTGCGGTTTCCTTGGCGAAACGACGCATGGAATATTGGCGATAACCTCTGGCTTTAAGCAGCTGCCCAGCGGCCTTGTAGCAGTATAGGCGAATATCCTCCTGACGCTGGATATCATCAGGCTTTACGATGGTATGCTCACGGGTATAGAGCGGATAAATAAAGATTTCCTCAGGATCATAGCTAAGCGTCTGATTTAGCGAATACAGCCAAGAGTCGACGGTCTGCCCTGGAAGACCATAGATCAGATCCAAATTTAGAATGGGAAAATCATATTTTCCTAGCAGCTCCAATGCGCGATACACCTCATCCGGATTCTGCGGGCGATAGATGGCCGCAGATTCAGCTGCGACAAAGCTTTGAATGCCCATACTGACCCGATCCACCGTATATTCTTTTAGAATATTCAGCTTCTCTTCGGTGATCGTCTCCGGTGAAGTTTCCACTGAGATGGAGGCTGAGCTCGTATCCAGTCCCATCGTATCAACGGCAATGTGGAACAAACGACGCAGTTGATCTGCCGCCAATAATGTAGGTGTTCCACCACCAATCGCGAAACGGGCATACGGCTTATGTTTGGTGAACGCTGCCCACTGCTTGGCTTGGCGTTCTAGCGCGTCTACGTATGTAGCGTGAACATTCGCGCGTTTATCAGGCAAGGTGAACAGGTTGCAGAATCCACAGCGAGCACCGCAAAACGGGATATGCATATATAGAAAAAAGGATTCTGCAGGTTCATCTCGCCATAAGGTTTCTAGCGGCATCGGAGGCTGCAAATCCCTGTAAGCTGTTTTGTGTGGATAGGAATACAGATAAGATCGGTAAGGGTTAGCAGTAATATTGTCTTTCCATTGGTGAAGCTCTTCTAAAGAGAAGGACGATAACGTCATAACAGTTCTCCATCCTTTCCTTTTATAAAATAAATTCCCGATAAGGGACGTTCCATACGGTCTCGTGAGCCAAGCGATGCCCCTGATAACCATCTTCGCCAAAAGCGGTTCCATGATCAGAAAACGCCAGACAGAAGGTAGGATTACCGCGTTCCCGGAAGGCATCGAATAATCGGCCCAGTTCACCATCCACATAGCGGAGTGCGGCGCGCTGGCTGTCTACGGAGTCCTTTTTAGCACCGGGTATAAAATAATGGTTCGGCCCGTGGATGGCTGAGACATTGAGGAACATGAACAATCTTTGTTCGCCCGGAGTATCCTTCAACAGCTTCAAGGCATGATTCACCTGATGCTCTGTGGAACGCGGATTGGTGACCCCGAACGTCATCCGCCAGTAGCTTTGCTGGAAATAGCTTGGTAACACACGAGCGAGTGGATTTTTTTTGGTGAAAAAAATAACGCCCCCAATACAAACCGTACGGTAGCCCTCGGCAGCAAGCCCGGATACGATATCGGGTGTATCGAACAGCCAGGTATGGGGATGCGTCTTCATTCCGGTGTTTCGGGAATGGAACATTCGGATATGTTCCGTCTTATCCGTTGTGGCTGGAGTAGGCAAAAAACCGCCGAAGAAGGCGTGATGAGCCGCATAGGTAAAGCTGCCTGGGGTATGTCTTTTCTCCCATGATCCGGTTCCGCACAAGTTCGGGCAGTTTGATTCTTCCATAACAGCAGCATCATAACGAAGAGTATCGAGTGTGATCATAAGAATGTCATGAGTGCCGACGATGGTGTTCATATCCATTAAGATAATCCTTCCTTTATAAGCGGTGTGGAGGGAGGTGTGATATAGTCTCTAGCCGACAATACCTTCATTTCCCATTCGTAGGTGCTGCAGCCGCGGTATTTTACATCGTACAGCAAGTCGCCAAATGGATTGACATCCGCGACAAAACATTGCTGTGAACCCCCGGAGACGAGTACATCGATTCCGGCTACCCCGGAACGGGGAAAAGCAGCCAGTGCTTGCACAGCGGTATTCCGCACCTGCTCCTGTACGGATTCAGACAGACCGGCTTCCGAAAGAGACATCCGCTGGTTGCGTAAATGCAGATTCGTAATTGGTGTAGGGCTGACCCGAGCAACCGCGTGGCAGGCCTCGCGGAGAACGACTAGCTGGCGAATATCGAATGCTTTACCCTTAAGCCCCGCTTTAGGGATCCATTGCTCAGCATAAGCACCGTGCTGGTAGATCCAGTTCATAATTCCCGAGATTGTGGCGGTATCCGTGTACCGTCGCAGTTTACCGGAATTATAGTAAATGGGTGGTCGAGTGATGTAATCCTCGACCCCCACTGTTGTTAAGGCAATTTCGGCCCCCGTCACAGGATGGATTTGATAGGCGATCACTCCAGAAGCGGCAGAACCAAAGGCTAGCTTAATGAATACCCGGTGCATGCGCCGGGATAACATCATCTCCCGGAGAGAGTCGTAATCCGTAGGCTGCTGATCTTCGCCTACTGGGCGAGGGATTGGAATCCCTGCCTCGCTCAGAATCTGTTGTGTCTGGCGTTTATCGGTCATGGCCGCAATGTCAGTAGGGTCATTTAACCACAGCGAACCTGGACACGCGGTGTTGGCCTCTCGCTGTAGTCTAGCTAGCATTCGGCAGTAGCCACGGAACCATTGTGATGGATGATGCAGGACACCTTGTATTTCCTTCAATTGACGGGCTACCTTCACGCGGAGTGGTCGCGGATCAGGCCTATCGGCGAAGGGATGAAGGGAATCGTCCATATCATCCGAATCCGGTGCACCCAGAGCGATAATGGCTCGTTCTATCTCGAAGCTGCTGCCAGGCGATTCCAGTCTCAGTAGCGGGGGAGCTGCACTGAGATCTACTCCGTTATAAACGGAGGACTGACGGGGTATCTGTTTCTTCTGCTCTTCCATAAGATCGCCTAACGATCTTCCTTGTAGAAACTCAGCGTACGATAAAATAATGGCAGGGGGCATTCCAAGATCGGAACGCGCTTGCTGGATGCCGCTAGTCCGTTTATCACCGGGAATACCGATAACGATCATCGGCCTCATGAGAGGCTCACTCTGTGATGGAAGGATAACGCCAGTCTTCCTCATCATCGCTTTCCTGCTTGTCGCTAACATCAACAGGCAATCCACTTTGTTTCCAGCGGGTAATCATCTCGTCAGACATATAATGATGGCTTAGGTTTAATGCTTTTAATTTTTTGATTCTGTCGCTGGCTAGAAGCAATTCTGCCCCCTCATCGCTTAGGGTACCGAGTGATAGATCGAGCGTATCTAGCTGATCCAGAATAGGAGCATTTGCTAATGCACCTGCGATCTCATCTTGGATCTGGCTATTTTTTAAACCTAGATAAGTAAGCTTAGGGAACTTTCCTACTTCTATAAGAGGGAGAAGATCTGCTAGGCTGCCGTCAAATCCGTAGTTATCTACGCCGAGATATAGCTCCAGCTTGCGCAAATTCGGCAATTGGCTAGTTGCAATCTGTTCAAGAACGGCTTTACCTAAGCCTCCACTTATAATAATCAGTTCTTCTAGCTTGTCGTGTTTGAGTTCTGAGAGGCTCAGCTCATTCCCACCTTGAATCGTGAGTGACTGTAGCTCTGGAAAAGCAGGGAGCAACGGCGATAGATCACTTTGGGTAATCCAAGAAATCTCGCATTCCTCATAGCCCATCTCGCCTATGAAAAGCTTGCGCAAAGCAGGGAAACTAGCACTATGCGTAACCAGTGACTCTACAACTTCTTCTGAACTATTTTCGTAGGCTTGCCCCCAATCACCAATAATTAGACTTGTCAGCGAAGAACTTTCAGGGCTGCTACTAAGTTTCTCAATTTCAGTGCCAATTCTTTGGCCTTCTTCGAATTCGTCGTATCCGATACTAAGCTTTACTTCCGTCATGGGCATTCCCTCCCGGAAAAATTTAACTTCGAAAATACCCTATCATCTGTAGCCGAGGGAGTCAAATCACAGGTTTAAATAATTATAGTCAAATTCGTCATGTCCTTGAGCTAATCATTTATGGTAGGTTTATGCTAGGGAGAATTACATTATTTTGAAATATAAGAAAGTATACGTTTCACACTATATTTTATCCTTATATTTCTCGCTAAACGCTTACCGTCCTTATAAGGACGCCGAAGGCGATTATACTTGAAGGAGCTGTTCTGATGAAGATCAAAATTCAGGAATGGATAATAGAAGCGGATATTGCAAAGCTGCAAGCGGCTATGGAAGCAGGCGTAGTCAGCTCAGAAGATTTGGTAGCAGCCTATTTGGAACGGATTCATAAGTACGATATAGACATAAACGCAATCTTAGAAATCAATCCAGAGGCTAAAGACATCGCTAGAGCACTGGATATTGAACGTAGGGAACAAGGAAGTCGGGGAAGTCTACACGGTATTCCTATATTGTTGAAGGATAATATAGATACCGCGGATAAAATGCATACGAGTGCTGGGTCAATAGCTTTAGCAGGATCATTCGCGGCAAAAGATTCCTTCGTAGCTGCGAAACTTCGGTCGGCAGGAGCTGTTTTGCTTGGAAAGGCGAATATGTCGGAGTGGTCTAACTTCATGTCTAGTTCAATGCCAGCTGGGTATAGTTCCCGGGGAGGGCTAGTGCTGAATCCTTATGGACCTGGGAGCGTATTTGTCAGCGGATCTAGTTCTGGACCTGCAGCAGCTATTGCGGCGAATTTGGCAGCAGCATCGATCGGAACGGAAACCGCGGGATCAATTGTTGGGCCAGCCTGTCAGCATGCTCTCGTCGGGATCAAACCAACGGTCGGATTAGTCAGTCGTACTGGAGTGATTCCTATTTCAGTTAGCCAAGACACTCCTGGACCTATTGCTAAAACGGTTATGGATGCGGCGATTATTTTGGGGGCATTAACGGGAGTGGATGACAAGGATGAAGCAACATTATCGAGCGAGAAGCATGCTTTTACTGACTATACTCCATTTCTAGATAAAAGCTTTATACGGCAAGCAAGAATAGGTGTCCCACGGCATTATTATAACCATTTAGATGCAGAGCGACTTTCAATTATGGAAGCAGCTATCCAGACTTTGAAGAATGAAGGGGCTACGATTATAGATCCGGTTACGCTTTACGTTGAACAACAAAACTGGAATAATGATGTAATCTGTTATGAATTTAAAAAGGGGCTCAACGCGTATTTATCTGGGGTAGATGATTCCGTTCCGATTCACTCTTTGCAAGAACTGATAGCGTATAATGAGCTCCATGCTGAAATCGCATTACAATATGGGCAAGACACATTAACTAGGTCAGAGGAAGTAACTTTAACAGAAGAAGAATATCAGCAAAAGAAACAAGAATACAGAAAGCTAGCGCTCGAGCAAGGAATAGATTACGTGTTGGAACAATATAGTTTGGATGCGCTATTACTGCCAGGTGATGTAGATGGTATGTATATTGCGGCACGCTTAGGGTATCCGTTAATTACCGTGCCGGCAGGGTATGTAGAACAGGGCATTATTGATGCTGATGGTGATCCTACTCGGGGTCCCTTTGGTGTAGTTTTTTCCGGAAAAGCCTATAGTGAGCCTACGCTCCTATCCATAGCCTATGGGTTTGAACAAGCTACGCAGCATCGTGTTCCACCGCAACTGGAATAGGTATTGACTACTTTATTATAGAAGGAAGAGATCAGCTTGAAATATTGTCTAGAGTGTGGAACAGCGTTAGTAATGAAAGAAAGCGATGGGGAAGGGCAGGTACCTTATTGTAATGCATGCGAAACGTTCAGATTCCCTATTTTTAGCACGGCGATCAGTACAGCAGTATTAAATCGGGATATGAATAAGATTCTATTGATTCAGCAGTATAACCGACCAGATTATATATTGCTTGCAGGGTACGTGAATAAAGGTGAAGATGCGGAAACCACACTTATTCGTGAGGTAAAAGAAGAGGTAGGAATTGATATTGTAGCTTATGAATATATGCGCAGCTTGTATTTCGCACCTTCTAATACGCTGATGCTGAATTTTATAGGTGTTGCAGATACGGAGGACTTAAGTCAGGTGAGTGCTGAGGTAGATCATGCAGAATGGTTTACTTTGGAAGAGGCCGCCAGTGCTATTAAAAAGAATAGTCTAGCCGAAATCTTCCTATTGGCGATTATTGAAAAATTGCATGCAGATCAGGTACAGGTAAATCCAGTGTCGGTAGGAGGAACAATGTAAGATGATAGTATATAGCTTTGCCAAAGAAGCTGGTAAATCTATTGATGCTTTCGGAAGCCAGCAGCTTTATATGTCGAGAATACTGACAGAGGCGGTTTCTCCGCAAGTAGGTTGTATGCACTTGGGCGTGAATGGACTTATTGGCTGGCATCAGGCTCCGATTCCACAGCTGTTTCTGGTTGTTAGCGGAGAAGGCTGGGTCAGAGCAGGGGAAGAAGCGGAAATTTCAGTTAGCGCTGGCTCTGCTGTATATTGGGACAAGGGCGAGTGGCATGAGACACGCACAGAGAAGGGACTAACAGCGATAGTAATCGAAGCGGAGAATATGGGTTTGACGATGCCAATTGTGCAAGAGATTCTGGAGCGGAGATAAAACAATGTTCAATCAAGAGAAAAGAACAATGACGACCGAAAGATTGATACTGAGACCCTTTGAATTATCTGATGCAAAACGTGTCTCTGAACTCTGTAATAATTATAATATCTACAAAAGTACGTTGACTCTACCCTATCCATATACTATCGAATGTGCAATATCATGGATTGAAGCTCATGAAGAGAATTTTATCAATAATATGTATTATGAGTTTGCGATTACTGATAAAAGTACAAACGAGCTTTATGGAGCTATAGGACTGACAAATAAGCAAGCACACAGAAATGGTGAAGTTGGATATTGGATCGGTGAGGAATATTGGGGTAAAGGATACGCGACTGAAGCAACAAAAGCGATCATTGCGTTTGCTTTTTCAGAAAAGCATTATCATAAAGTATTTGCAAGACACTTTGCTTCAAATCCCGGCTCTGGGAAGGTAATGCAAAAATGTGGAATGGTGGAGGAAGGCATATTCATACAACATATCTATAAAGAAAATAAATATGATGACCTTATTCATTATGGAATTATTAACTCTGAGGATTAAGCTATATAAAGTGAATTTTAAAGTTTTTACAAGCATATAAAACAAAAAGGAGCCGAAGGGCTCCTTTTTATAGTTCTACCATTGACCTTTGCTGACAGATCGAATGGATTTTATTATTTAAGCTTATATACACGAGCTTCATAAGGACGAAGCTGAATTGTGTTTAGTTCTTCTTCTGGATTTACTTCGTAGTTGGCAATAAGCAATTCCTTCGCTTGGAATTTCACAGTAGAAGGAAGTTCGAAAGTCGTAGGCTCTCCGAAGAAATTCAATACAACCAGTAGCTGTTCTTCTCCAAGAGTACGTAGATAAGCGTATACCTGCTCATTCTCCTCGGCCAAGATTGTATAGTTTCCGTATACGATAATCTCATGCTGCTTACGCAGTTCAATTAGCTTCTTATAGTAGTGGAAAATAGAATCGGGATCAGCCAGTGCCTTCTCTACGTTGATATCTTTGTAGTTAGGGTTCACAGCCAACCACGGATTGCCGGTAGTGAAGCCTGCCTGCGGTTCCGAGTTCCATTGCATCGGCGTACGGCCATTGTCCCGACCTTTGATGTAAATGGAATTCATGATTTTTTCTTCCGAGTGTCCGGCAGCCAAGTATTCCTTATACATATTTACAATTTCAATATCCTTGTAGTCATCGATGGAAGCAAATTGTACATTTGTCATGCCGATTTCTTCACCTTGATAGATGTAAGGTGTACCTTGGAGCGTGTGAAGCAGTGTTGCTAGCATTTTGCCAGACTCTTTCGGGAACAGCTTATCATCACCAAAGCGGGATAGCATACGTGGCTGATCATGGTTGTTCATATACAAGCTGTTCCAACCCTTACCGTCGAGTGCGACTTGCCACTTGGAAATAATGGACTTAATGTCCGCCAGCTTCCAAGGCTGTACATTCCATTTACCTCCAGGACCGGAATCGACGTCCATGAGCTCGAAATGGAATACCATGTTCAGCTCGTTACGATCCTCGGAAACATACAGTGAAGCTTCTTCTGGAGTGACATTAACGGCTTCGCCCACTGTCATGATATCGTACTTGGATAGCACCTCACGGTTCATTTCCTGCATATACTCATGTACGCGTGGACCGTTAACGAAATAGTCTCCACCGAAGTGGTACGTAGGCTGTTCTCCGTTACTTTCCCCAGAAACGCTAGGCAATTCCGGTACTTTGGAGATCAGGTTGATCACGTCCATGCGGAATCCGTCAATTCCTTTATCTAGCCACCAGGTCATCATATCGTAGATTTCCTTGCGGAGCTTTGGATTGTCCCAATTTAGATCGGGTTGTTTACGGGAGAATAGATGGAGGTAATATTCCTCCGATTTCTCATCGTATTCCCAAGCTGATCCACTGAAGAAGGAGCCCCAGTCGTTCGGCGGCTGTCCGTCTTTACCCGGACGCCAGATATAATAATCACGATAAGGATTATCCTGCGATTTGCGGGACTCTACGAACCAAGCATGCTCATCTGAGGAATGGTTGACCACAAGGTCCATAATCAGCTTCATGCCACGGCTGTGAAGACCAGCAAGCAGTTCCTCCCAATCGGAGAGCGTTCCGAAATCATCCATGATACTTTGATAATTACTGATATCATAACCGTTATCGTCATTAGGCGACTGGTACACTGGGCACAGCCACACCACGTCGACACCAAGATGGTTTAAATAATCAAGTTTCGAAATAATCCCTTGCAGATCACCAATACCATCCCCGTTACTGTCTTTAAAGCTGCGGGGGTAAATTTGATACACTACGCTTTCTTTCCACCATTTTTTATCCAAGGTTGTAATCTCCTATCTCTATATAGATCTTACTATTTTATTTAATGGATCCTGATGTAAGTCCGCTGATAATCCATTTTTGAGCGAACAAATAGACGATGAGCATCGGGGTTAATGCGAGCAAATATGAAGCGAAAGCTAAGTTAAAATCTGTACTGAACTGCCCCTGGAATACATATTGTACCAGCGGAAGTGTGTAGGAATCCTGATCGCCGAGCAGAACCAGCGGTAGCATAAAGTCATTCCAAGTGGATAGACAAGACAGGATACCGATCGTTGCACTAACAGGAGCAAGAAGTGGAAAAATAATCTTCCAGAACGTTCCGAAGGTCGATGCACCGTCTACAGTAGCCGCTTCTTCCAGTTCATACGGAATGGAACGGATATAACCGGTGTAAACAAACACGTTAAAAGCCAGACCATATACGACGTATAGAATAATAATCCCTACAATGTTGTTCATGTGCAGATCCGTAGTCACTTTGACCACAGGCAGCATGATAATCTGGAAAGGGATAAACATTGCGCTGATAAAATAGAAGTACAGCACTTTGAAAAATCTTCGCTTCATATTACGTGCAATAGCATAGGCTACCATGGAGTTGGTAAGCAATATGAACACGACTGTTGTAATGGTAATCACCGTACTATTTCCTAATGCATTGAAGAAATTCGTTGCTTTAATCGCATTGGAGAAGTTCTCAAAATGCAGGCCAGTTGGCAGCGAGAAGATTGATTGAGCCATTTCCTCGGGATTCTTGAGTGCGATGGCAATGGTCATGTACAGCGGAAACAGGATCAGTATTGAGCCTAGGGCGATAAGAATCGTTACAGGCCAGTTGGTTGATTTTTTGATCATAAGTCCATCTCCCGTTTCTGCAGAAATTTAAGCTGAAGGGCGGAGATAACGACAATCACGATAAAATAAATCACGGCGTTCGCCGATTGATAGGCAAATTCTCCGCCTTGGAAGCCGCCTGTGTAGATTAAGTGGGCAATGGATTGCGTTGAACGACCTGGACCCCCGCCTGTCAAGGCAACGATTTGGTCGAATACCATTAGACCGCCCTTCATCGCGAGCACCATATTGATGGTGAAGAAGGAAGCAAGCATTGGAAACGTAATGCTCCAGAATTCTCTCCAGCGACTAGCGCCGTCCAGATTGGAAGCTTCGTAAAGATCATGAGGAATGGTTTGAAGACCCGCCAGATAGAGAATCGTGTTATAAGCAATCCCCTGCCAAACGGCTACAATGACGATACCGATCCAAGCCCAGTCGGAGTTACCGAGAATGTTCTGTGATAGGAATTCGCTGCCGATTTTCGCACCCCAAATAGGGAATACATTAGCGAACAAGTAGTTAAAAATAAAACCAACAATCAATACGCTGAGGATATTCGGCAAGAAATATACGCCACGGAAAAAGTTTTTAGCTTTAATTTTGGCGTTAAGTCCAAGCGCAATCAACAAGCTGATGATATTGATAAGAATAGTGGTTAGAATGGCATATTTAAAAGTGAACACATATGAATTCAACACATTTTCATCTTGAAAAATGTTAATGAAGTTCTTAAATCCTACGTAATCAAAGCTGTCACTAAAGCCGTCCCAGTTCGTGAACGAATAATATATACCCTGGATTGCAGGAAAGGTATGGAAGGCAAAGAAAAGAAGTAATGCCGGTATAGTCATCAGATAAAAGGCGACTCGGCGTTTGGCCATCATGTAATCCTCCTCATTGTAAAAGCGAAAGAGAAGAGGGGAAGCCCCGTTCTCTTTCGCGGTTCATGTTTGTCTGATCAGTTTATTTCCGGTTAGCTACTTTATCCCATTCCTTATCAAGCTGTTCTAGGTAAGCTTTAATGTCTTTCTTTTGCAAGAAGGATTGGTTGATGGTATCCACTTTCATCGCACTTGGAATGTAGTGGTCAGCAAAGTCAGCCAAGTTGCCAGCGCTAAACGCTTCTTTGAAGCCATCCATCGTTGGATCATCTTGTGTTACACCTTTTACAGCTGGGAATGCTTTTTGCTCATTGATGTATAGGCTAACATTCTCAGGTTGAAGCAGGAAGTCTACGAATTTCTTTGCTTCTTCTTTATGTTTAGTGTTCTTGGAAATCGTCAGCAACGTATCTACACCAGAAATGACTTTGTTATCGGCAGCATCATTTGTTGCTGGGAATGGGAATACGCCAAGTTCAATGGATGGATTGGCTTTCACGATTTCTGGGATCGCCCATACGCCTTGCAGGTACATTGCGGATTCACCTTTAGCGAATGCTGTGTTTCCGTCATTGTAACCTTTACCAAAAATATCTTTTTGTCCGTATTCCGTCAGCTTAAGCAGCTTTTCAGCAACCTCGTTAAAGCTGTCTGCGAAGGTTACAGTGCCTGCTGCACGCTCCTTGAAGAAATCATTCCCTTTAATGATCGTGGAGAGGGAGTTGAACGGCGTAAGTGTTGTCCATGAATCCTTCAGTGTCAGGTAAAAAGCATTTTTACCGCTGTCCTTGAACTTTTGAGCGACAGCCATGAACTCATCCCAAGTAGTTGGAACAGTAACACCGGCTTCAGCGAACATCGCTTTATTGTAAATAACACCACTTGCGTTTGAAGAGAATGGAAGACCATTCAGTTCGTCCGAACCCGTCAGGTCTTTCAGCATTTGAAGATATGCTGGCTGGATATTCTCAGCGAGTGGATCACCTGTGAAATCTTCAAAAAGACCGCTGCCAGATAACGTCTTGTAGGTGTCAGTTGCTCCGATCCCTACCACGTCAGGAATATCTTTCTTCGCTGCACGAGTTTTCAATACCGTTTCAGCATCTGGCGGGTTAACCTGTGTGACAACAATATTTGGATTGGCTTCATTGAATTTCGCAACCAGCTTGTCGAAGGTGGCTTTGGCTTCGGTTTTATTTTGGAAAAACTCGACTTTTACCTTTTCACCGGAGGAGGCATTTCCACCACTATTTGCGCTGTTGTCAGCCGCATTGCTACCACAGGCACTAAGTACGGACATAGCCAGTACGCTAACCACTACGGGTTTGATTGTTTTTTTCATGATTAAATCCTCCTAATAATTTGTTGGTATTATGAACATGTAAGAGATTAAACATGTACGTAAATGAAAACTAATTGATATTCTGCTACTTATAGGCGGCAGATATGCATCACCAATAGAGAGAGTAAACGTTTACGTAAAAGGGGTAAAAAGACTCAGGTAAGTGATCTTACCGTTTGTCTTTCCACGATTAAGTGATCGACAATTTTACTATCCACAGTCTCGCCTGTTTCAATCATCTGAATAAGCTTCTCTACGGCGATCTTACCAATATCGTACAGTGGTTGACGCACTGTAGTTAACGGAGGAATAATCATTTTCGCCATTCCAAGATCGTCATAACCCATAATGGATATATCGTCGGGAACACTTAAACCATATTTGATGACCGTGGAAAGAGCACCAATCGCCATTTCATCACTAGCGGCAAAGACGGCAGTGACATCAGGGGCTTGCTCCAAGAGAGCTTCCATTGCAATGCTCCCGCTTTCATACAGAAAGTCTCCAAAGGTGAGATAGCGGCTGTCGAAAGGAATCCCACTCGCTTCAAGCGCTTTACGATATCCTTCGGCTCTGGGTGCACCAGCGATAGCATCGCTTGGATTTCCGCTGATCATGGCTATTTTGCTATGACCTTTGGAAATTAAGTAGAGGGTAGCATCATAAGCAGCCTGGTAATCGTCTACTTTCACGTAAGGTACACTGGCAAATTCCGTTTGAGAAGAAACCAACACAACTGGGATCTTCATGGTTTCTAGCACATCGTAATACTCTTTCTTCAAGACCTCACTAGAGTAAATAATGCCATCGACCTGCTTCTCCCTTAAGAGTTGTAAGTACTTTAACGTTCGTTTACCATCCTGGTCGGTATTACAGACCATTACACTGTAATTGCGGTCATTGGCCAATTCCTCAATGCCTTTAAGCAGATCGGAGGAGAACGCTCCAGAAACACTTGGAAACATTACACCAATCGTCTGCGTACGCTTATTGATTAGGCCACGAGCAATCGCGTTAGGTTGATAGCCGAGATCTTTGATAGCTTCATTTACCTTTTGTTTCGTCTTGTCGGAGTACCCACTTAAATTGTTTAGCACGCGAGAGACTGTTGCAATGGAAACGTTCGCTTTTTGTGCAACATCTTTAATTGTTGGGTTCATTCATACGACTCCTTAGATTACGGTTAGCCTTAGATTAAACGTTTACGCTTCGAAAATCAAATTACTTAAAAAGTATTACGTAAACGCTTACCCTGAATATAAATCCTGGCAGGTATGCTTGTCAACTCCACTTAAAAAATATGTGAATGATAGGAACCATGAAAGGTAATTATTTTTTAATAGAATGAAACCGATTAAATTACCAGAAAATCTCTGTTAAAGTGGTGTATAAGAGGGAGAAATGTAGTTGGAGCAGGATATTAAGAATACAGAGACCCAGAATTGACAAAAGAATATTAGAGGACTAACATTTAGACAGTAAACGCTTACGTGAAATCGGATTGACATGTTTATCGTTGGTTTAGTGTTTAACCGGATAAGGAGCTGCGCTTATGAATATTTATCTCGAAATTCCAGATGTGGATAAGCATTTTCCTTTTAGAAGTTTACTATGTGGAGGAGATACGCTGTGCTATCCGCATTGGCATAAAGAAATTGAAATTATATATGTAACTAAAGGAAGTCTAAATCTGGGAATAAACGATACCCCTATTCACATGGAGCAGGGTGAGGTTCAATTTATCAACGGTGGGGATGTCCATTATTTTCTCGCCTCACCTGAAAGCGAACGGGTAGTAATTCAATTCGATCTTAACCTGTTTCAGGAAGTCGCAGCTTTGAGCGGAAGTGATTATTCGCTTCGTGAGGTTTTTACGCTTATGGAGCATTCTAGTTCAAAATGGCCCGAAGCAACCGCAGTGAAGATCAAAGGGCTGATTGAGAGTATTTATGAGGAAGACGTGCAGCGAAGAGATGGGTACGCTTACTTAATCAAAGCTAGATTGTTTGAACTATTGACCGTTATTTTACGGGAAGTGCCGAAGAGTACACTCAATAAACAGCCTAAGTTCTCGGAAGATACGCTGAACCAGTCTAGAGAAACACTGGAAAGATTAGAGCGAATTTTTATCTATGTAGAGCAGCATTACCAGGAAGCCATTACGCTAAATGAGGTAGCTAGCTATATGGGCTTTAGCCCGTATTATTTTACCAAGCTATTCAAGAAGAATACTGGTATGACCTTTATAGCTTTCTTAAACGAATATCGGCTTAACAAAGCTAAATGGATCTTAATCAATGAAGATTTGCCGATGTCTGCGGTGGCGGAAGCCGCCGGGTTTGGCAGCGTGAAGACATTCCATCATTTTTTCAAAGATGCCACGGGGATATCCCCCCTAAAATACCATAAGACAATATTCGGGAATAATACAGCAAGAATGCAGGAAGAAAGACGCCCCCGGGCTTTGTATGATAGAGATATCAAAACAGGAACAAGTGGAGGTTAGAACAAAAATGACATTAACAGTAGGAATTATCGGCTGCGGAGGCATTGCAAACGGCAAACATATGCCAGCGTTATCAAAAGTGGAAGGTGCTCGAATGGTTGCTTTTTGCGATATCGTTCCAGAGCGTGCTG
This sequence comes from Paenibacillus sp. NPDC058367, assembly GCF_042723305.1. Taxonomy (NCBI): domain Bacteria; kingdom Bacillati; phylum Bacillota; class Bacilli; order Caryophanales; family Paenibacillaceae; genus Paenibacillus; species Paenibacillus sp. NPDC058367. Next base: position 2,095,218 of record NZ_JBHXIZ010000001.1, on the reverse strand, counting down.
AGAAGGCAAAAGCGGAGTTTGGGGATGAGGGCTCCGTGGTCTACACAGATTATAAAGAGCTTCTTAAAGATGCAAGTATAGATGTAATTCATGTATGTACACCAAACATTTCTCATGCAGAGATTTCCATTGCGGCAATGGAGGCAGGCAAGCATGTAATGTGTGAAAAGCCGATGGCTAAGACCACAGCAGAAGCGCAAGCAATGATCGATGCTTCAAAACGAACTGGGAAGAAGCTGACCATCGGTTACCAAAACCGTTTCAGACCAGATTCAGCTTATCTGCATACGGTATGCGAGAATGATGGTCTTGGAGAGATTTATTATGCTAAAGCTAAGGCGATCCGTCGTCGTGCCGTTCCAACGTGGGGCGTGTTTCTGGACGAGGAAGCGCAAGGCGGAGGTCCATTGATTGATATCGGTACTCATGCCCTTGATTTGACTCTTTGGATGATGGATAACTACAAACCAAAATATGTTGTCGGTAACGCTTATCATAAGCTGTCCGGTCGTAAAAACGCTGCGAACGCTTGGGGCCCGTGGGATCCAGAGAAATTTACAGTTGAGGATTCCGCCATTGGATTCATTACTATGGAGAATGGAGCTAGCATCGTTCTCGAAGCAAGCTGGGCGCTGAATACCCTTGATGTTGGTGAAGCTAAGACGGTGCTTTGCGGTACTGAAGGTGGAGCGGACATGGAGAACGGTCTGCGCATTAACGGAGAAGAATACGGCAAAACATTCGAGAAGCATATCAGCCTGGAAGCCGGTGGCGTTGACTTTTATGATGGCGCGGGAGATGATCCTGCATTGACCGAGGCTACTCAGTGGATCGAAAGCATCGTCAATGACACCGAGCCTGTAGTGAAGCCAGAGCAGGCGCTCGTTGTTACCCGCATCTTGGAGGCTATTTATAAATCCTCTGAAACTGGCATGCCTGTATTTTTTGAAAAGTAAGAAAGTATAAGTTCCACGTTATACTTAATCCTTACTTTTCTACGAGAAACGTTTATCATCTTCTAAGGATGACAACGGCGTTTCTTCTTGAATAAACAGTCAAGTTTAACGACATAGATAACTATGAACTAGGAGTGTGTCCAAAGTGACCAGAGTAACGGTATGGAATGAATTCCGCCATGAACGGCAGGAAGAGAGAATTCTCAAGGTCTATCCGCAAGGGATTCACGGACAATTGGCAAGCTTCCTTCAGGAAGCTGGACTGGACGCTCAGACAGCTACGCTGGATGAACCGGAGCATGGACTGACACAAGAAGTACTGGATAACACGGATGTACTGATTTGGTGGGGACATGTTGCCCATCAAGAAGTTAGTGATGAGATTGTAAATCGTGTTCACCAAAGAGTGCTTCAAGGCATGGGGCTAGTAGTGCTTCATTCGGGTCATATGTCCAAAATATTCATGAAGTTAATGGGCACCAGCTGTGATCTAAAGTGGCGTGAAGCAGGGGAGAAGGAGCGTCTTTGGGTTATGGACCCAAGTCACCCGATTGCTGAGGGCATTGGCGAATATATCGATTTGGAGCAAGAGGAAATGTACGGAGCACACTTTGATGTGCCAGCACCAGAGAGTCTAATTTTTGTCGGCTGGTTTGAAGGCGGCAATGTGTTCCCAAGCGGATCGACCTATCGTCGTGGGAACGGGAAGATCTTTTATTTCCAACCTGGTCATGAATCTTATCCAACCTATTACAACAAAGAAATCCAAAGAGTGATCATCAATGGTGTGAACTGGTGTGCACCAACGAAGCGTGATTATCCAGTTTACGGACATTCTGAAGCTTTGGAGCCAATCAAAGAAAAGGTGGTATTATAAATGAAATTAGGCGTATTTGATCCTGTATTTGGAAGTTTGACTCTCGATGAGATGCTTGATAAAATCGCTGCTGCTGGTTTGAATGCGGTAGAGATCGGTTCAGGAGGCAATCCCGGAAATGCCCACTGTCCAACAGATGAGCTGCTTGCCAGCGAATCAGCACGTAAGGAATATCTGGAGAAGTTCACGAAACGTGGCATTATGATCAGTGCATTCAGTTGCCATAATAACCCGATTTCGCCGGATAAAGAAGAAGCTCGTGAAGGCGACGAAATTCTGCGTAAGTCGATCAAGCTAGCTTCGCTAATGGGCGTTAAGGTAGTGAACACTTTCTCGGGAACCGCGGGAGACAGCGAAGATGCAAAAGCACCAAACTGGCCAGTAACACCTTGGCCTACCGTGTACAGCGACATTAAAACCTGGCAGTGGGAGCATAAACTGATCCCTTACTGGAAGGAAATTGGTAAGCTGGCTGAGGAGCATGGCGTTAAGATCGGTATCGAGCTTCATGGCGGATTCCTCTGCCATACTCCTTACACGATTCTGAAGCTTAGAGAAGCAACCTGTGATGCGATCGGCGCGAATCTAGACCCGAGCCATCTGTGGTGGCAAGGCATCGATCCTGTAGGCGCGATCAAGATTCTTGGTAAAGCTGGCGCGATCCATCATTTCCATGCCAAGGACACGTACCTGGATCAGGACAATATTAATATGTATGGTCTGACGGATATGCAGCCTTATGGCGATGTACAGACCCGCGCGTGGACCTTCCGCTCCGTTGGTTGTGGACACAGCATATCTGAATGGTCGGATATCATGAGTGCGCTGCGTACTTACGGTTATGATTATGTGGTCAGCATCGAGCATGAAGACCCTCTTATGACGGTAGACGAAGGCTTCCAACGTGCCGTAACCAATTTGCAATCCATTCTTATTCGCGATCAACCACAAGGTATGTGGTGGGCGTAAGAATAGTTTAAGAACGAAAGGTCTTGATTCTCTAGTGTTTGTAGAGGATCAAGATCTTTTTTTGCGTGTTTATGTGGATGTGGGTTAGGATAATGTGCGGATGAAGAAAATAGCAGAAAGCAAGGTTCTAAGATGAATAAAGGAGAGACAACAATGTTACTAGAAGTTATTGCTACAACATTAAGTGATGCAGTAATGGCCGAGCGTTATGGAGCTGATCGAATTGAATTGATCACTGGGATCAGTGAAGGGGGATTGACGCCCAGTCTGGGACTTATTGAAAAAGTGCGCAATGCTGTCTCTATCCCGGTCAGGGTAATGGTTAGACCCCATGCCAGATCCTTTTCTTATGATAAGGATGACATAGAAACCATGGAGCAGGATATTCAGCATATCGTATCTATCGGCGGGGTATCTGTCGTAATGGGTATGTTACGCCCTGATGGAACAATTGACGAAGAGTCACTTCAAAGGCTGCTTCATACTGCAAAAGGTTTGGAGGTGACATTCCATCGTGCTTTTGATGAAGTGAGGGATCAATTTGAGGCGTTAGAAATATTGATGCGTTATCCTCAAATTACTGACATTCTAACATCAGGAGCCGAGAATACAGCCCCTAAAGGTGCGGAACGTCTTGCTGCACTGGAGCAGCTTACCTCGGAGCAATCTATATCTATTCTTGCTGGCAGTGGGTTAACGGCAGACGGGTTAAGTGATTTTATAAAACAAACGGGTGTGCGACGAGTGCATTTCGGTTCAGCCGTTAGAGAAGATGGAGATGCGCTAAAGTCGATAGATCCTCTTCGCTTGCAGGCTGTTCGAAACTTTTTGGATCAAAGAAAAGAGCTGTAACCTCACCGTTACTTATTGATTCCATTCTTCGATAAGCTTGTCAGCAGATTTCGATTTAATTTCCGTATATTGGATGATATTATAAAATCGGAATATTAAATTTGCAAATGTTGATCAAGTCAAATATGACAATCGGAGGATGATCCACAGTGAGTAAGGTACAGTTTTCGGTTCAAGTAAGGCTGGTATCCAATCTGGAGCGGTCCAAGGAATTTTACGCTACAGTGTTAAGCTGTGAAGTGAATGATTGGTGGGCGGTACGCGATGAATTTGCACTGGGATTTAAGCTAATACAAGCAGCTCGTACGGAAGATGTACAACCAAATATAGCCGGACAAGGTCAGATCACTCCGTGGGACACCTATGCTTATGTGGAGACTCATTCTGAGCTTGACGAGCTATATGAAGAGCTAAAGGGTAAAGGAGCAGAATTTGTTCAAGAGCCTGATCTTCAGGAAGCAGACTGGGGGAGCTGGAAGGATTTTGCGATTAAAGATCCGGATGGATACGTGATTGCATTTGGTTCAGGTAAGAAACATTAGTTGTCTAATCATGAAATACTGAGCATATAAAATATAGAGCTGATCTTTGGTTATCCAAAGGTCGGCTTTTTTAATGTGCGTTCACTTGGTTACAGTATTGCAATCTCTGCGTCAAATGTGGGGGACGAGTTGAAAAGAATAGGTACAGGTTGGTATGCAACAAAATTGAAATGATTTCGTCTTTATATATGGAGGTGGAGAAAATTGGGATTTTTCGTTTCGGGTGGCCGGTTTGAATCATTATTACAGCGGAACATGAAGCTGATGCTTGTATTTGGACTTCTGTTCGCTGCATGTTTTACAGGTGTGGGAAAGGCGGAAGCTGCTGCTGGATCCGATCTGATTATCGTGAACAAAAAGACAAACAAACTCGCGTATTTCAGTGATGGCAAGCTTGTGAAGACTTTTCCAGTCGCAACAGGAAAATCAAAGGAACTGACGCCTGAAGGCAGCTTCAAAATGGTAGTTAAAGTAAAGAACAGACCCTATTACAAAGAGAAAATACCCGGGGGTGATCCGGCCAATCCACTTGGCGACCGCTGGCTAGGGCTAGAAGTGAACGGAACTTATGGTACCACATATGCGATTCATGGCAATAATAATGAGTCCTCCATAGGAAAGTATGTTAGCGCCGGATGTATTCGAATGCATAATGATGACATCCACTGGCTGTACCCAAAAATAGCTAAAAATACAAGGGTCATTATTACAACAAGCACACTGGCTATGGAGAGTATTGCGACTAAAAATGGGTATTCCGTAGGAAGTAAGATGTTTGCTGGAGCTTTTGAGCTGGATGGAGTCACGACAAAGCTAAAAGATCCTTTTTTAATGGATAACTCCCGTGTGTTTGTTCCGCTGAGAGAATCTGTAGCCTTGTTAGGTGGAACTTTACAGAGCAAAGCTGGAACAGGTGCACTGCTAATTACGATAGGAAATCGTACGGTGGCACATCAGCCTTTATCCGATCAGGCTGTTGTAAATGGAAAGACGTTTACGATACCAGCGTCCCGTAATGAAAATGGTCGATTGATGATTCCGCTGAGCATCTTGCCCGAATTATTTGGTATTCAGGTGCAATGGAGTTCACAGTCTCAGTCGGTAAAGATTATTTTATAACTATTCTTGAACTTTTAATTCTGGCTTAAATGGGTATATACTATATTCATTCAAACCAATTCGGACAATGACGGAGGACCACCGACTAATGAATAACTAACACGTTTCCTAGAAGAAGACCATAGAGCTTGTGAAGTGCATATGCACAAGTCACGGATCACCCGTTCAGGGTGATAACGGTCAGGGATACGTGTGTCGGTCGGGGGTCTTACGTTGCTTTTATATGAATAGATCTATCTATTGTTTGGTTTACTCTGCATACAGCAGGTGATCACGGCCGTAGTCTATTCATGTTATGGCATATTTCCCCCCCCATCATACGCTATTTGACCGCAGACCGCTGGCTGCGGTTTTTTATTTGCAATATAATCGGAGGAATGAAATATGACCCTAATAAAAGCAAAAAATATACGTAAAGAATGGAACGGGACCCTGTTGTTCGAGAAGGTGTCCTTTGAGATATCAGAAGGAGAGCGTGTGCTCTTGTTCGGTCGTAATGGAATCGGCAAAACCACATTGCTTAAGGGGCTGATCGGTCGCCTCCTCTTTGAGGAGGGAAGTATCTATCATGGTTTGCCACGTGAGGAATGGGGTGTGCTGGATCAGCAGCTAGAAGTGTCCGAAGAAGTGACCGCCTTGGATTACGTAATCGCCGGATCGCCAGAGCTCCCCCAATTGAAGCGCAGGCTTGAAATTCTCAGTCAGAGGTTGCAGGAGCAGAACGACGAGAGTGAAGCGGGACTTACTGAATACGCCGAAGTGTACGATCAATACTTGCAGCTTGGTGGTTATGACTGGGAGGCAAAAGCGGAAAAATGCTTGAAGCAGCTCAAACTTGAGCGTTCGGTTTGGAATGTGCCGTACCCATCGCTAAGCGGTGGGCAAAAGACACGCGTTCAATTGGCCGCATTGTTAGCTCAGCAGCCGAAGCTGTTGATTCTAGATGAGCCGACGAATCACTTAGATGGAGAAACGATGGAGTGGTTGGAACAATGGGTCCATACCTATCCCGGAACTGTGCTTTATGTTTCGCATGATCGTACGTTCATCGATCGAACGGCGACGGCGTTGCTGGAGCTTAGTCCAGAGGGGTGTCGTCGGTATTCGGGTGGATATACGCAGTATCGGGAGCAGAAGGAGGTAGAGGCGCGAACGCTAGAGGGACAATATAAGAAGCAGGAACAGGAAAAGGAGAAGCTGCTGGAGAGCATCAGAAGGTATTCCGAATGGTTCCAACAGGCACACCGTGCTGCCGGACAGCATGATTTCCTGCGTGCGAAATCAAAGAAGAACGTATCTCGTCTTCATGCGAAGGAAGCTGCACTCGAACGCTTAAATAAGAACCGTGTGGAATTACCACGCGAGACAAGTAAGCTGAAGATGAAGCTGGAAAGTGAAGCGTTTATGGCGGACACTTTGCTGTCACTCCGTGAGATTGATTTTGCATATAAGGGTAGTGCGCCTGTACTGAAAAATTTCAGTTTGTCATTGAATCGAGGAGATCGTCTCGCTATTCTGGGTCCTAATGGTGTCGGTAAGTCTTCTTTGCTGAAGCTGATTGCTGGTATTCATCAACCTACCAAAGGTGAAGTGCGGCTGCATCCGCGTACGAAGGTTGGTTATTTTGCGCAAGAGCTCGATAATCTAGCGGTGTCGTCCACCATTCTGGATAGTTTGCTTGAACTGCCAGGTATGACCCAAACGGAGGCACGAACGATTCTGGGCTGCTTTTTATTTTCGCGGGATGATGTCTTTAAACGAATTGGTGATTTAAGTCTGGGGGAGAAATGTCGTGTAGCTTTCCTTAAACTGTACTTTGGAAAAGCTAACCTATTAGTACTGGATGAACCCACCAATTATCTGGACATTGACACTAGGGAACGAGTAGAAGAAGCGCTAAGGGTATATCCGGGAGGAATTGTGATGGTCTCACATGACCGGTATCTTCACACTAAAGTAGCTAATCGTTTGGTAATACTAGCACCGACTCAGGCACCAAAGTTTTTTCAAGGTTCCTATGAGGAATACATCTCAAAAGACAGGAGTCGAGTGCTTACCCGTAAAGAACAGACCCTTGAGGACGACCTCGTTCTTCTGCAGCTGCGTCTGAATCAACTGATCCAGAGCGGAACTAGGAATACAGAGGAGGAGAATGAAGCGTTAATGGCGGAAATCGTTAATCTGAGGGCGCAGATTCAGGAAATAGAGGGTAAGGAAAAAGCTATACACTCATAGGGAAGAACCGACACAACCTAGCTCAGGATAGAAGGTATCTTGGGCGGGGTTGTTTTTTTGAATATTCCATTAGGAGTCATCACAGTCAAAGTGTATAATTGGATGAATATGGATGTTTTGCGTACAGAAAATCTTGAAGGGAAGGCTGTAGAAATGACAAAATTCGGCTCTTTTATATTGGAATTACTTCGAATGTGTGTATTGCTTGTGTTGACCTTGTTTATTTTAGGCGGGGTAGAGAGATTTATATATCAATCTATATTTGGTCAGCCTATGTATAACTGGAGTATGGCGCTCGGGAATTTATTGATATTTTTTATGCTGTATCGGAATCATTTTCAGTTTAAAGGTTGGTACAAATCGCAGAAAAATCAAAAGCTAACGATCCTCACTACGAGAATCACAATGGTTGTATCGCTAGGACTTATCATCCTGCCGATCGGGCTCGGCTAAGCCTATGAGGATTAGAATCATCGGGGGCTGTGATGATTTTTGAATGGAATCGGGGATATGATCAGGAAGCGATACATAGAATAGTTGAATTAACGAATAAATTTTCTGATAGACGAATGATTCTAAAGCATAATAAGGAACTGGAAACCATTATTGAAGAGCGGATAATCAGGATGAATGAATAAAGTAAGCATAGAGAGTGAGGCCCTAATATGGATAATTATAAGGTTGAACGTTTGGAACAGGAGGATTTCATAGGCTTTTGGAAAAGAGTTCTCGCTACTATTCTTGATCTCCTTATCATTCTGATACCTGCGGTTATTGTATACTGGATATTCAATTCATTAGCTGTATCCTTGCATTCGGAGATTCCCATCATCCTTGAGTATATTTTCTTCGTCGTGTTTGATGTTTTTATGATCGTTAGATTTGGCGGAACGCCTGGGAAGCTGGTTTTAAAGATGAAAATTGTCAATCAGCAAGGGAATATCCCAACGTTGAAGGAAGCTCTAATTCGAAATATTTTCCGAATCATTAGTACGATTTTTTCAATGATTGTTGGCGTAAGCCTCTACGATCTCACTGTGATTTCCACCACTCTTAATTTATGGGCACCTTTAGCTACTGACCTCAGTAAAATACTTGGCCTCATCATGCTTGTGGATTATCTATTTGTCGCATTTACTCCCCGTAAACGGGCGCTTCACGATATGATGGCTGGTACTTATGTTGTTGATAAATCCGCAATCTAAAGGATGCTTTTATAAGCATCCTTTTTTTAATGTTAAGTATTTTATTGTTAAACAATTTACTATTAAATATTTTAGTGTTAAAATATATGTCGAAGCAGCCAATAATTATGAATATCTAAGGAGGATGTCTTGGAAAACCCAGATATTTTTAGACTCATACATGCAGTTGAATTATTCACGAATGAAATTATTGTTCGATGGATGAATGCTTTTGACCACAATATTGGGATATCTCCTGTTCTCGTCTTGGGAGAATTGAATAAAAAGGGTCCCCAGAAGCAAACTACTTTGGCTAAGAAGCTAGGTTATACGCCGGGGGCGATGACGAATATTGCCAATCGCTTAATTAAGCAGGAAATGGCCGAGCGCAAATATAACGAGGATGATCGCCGAAATGTACTGCTGTCTATCACGGACAAAGGCAGAGATGTACTGAAGGAAGCACAGCTAAAAGGGCAGGAGCTCCGAGCTGAAATGTTTCAGAAGCTCGATGAAGAAGAACTGCAGCAATTCTTGAAAATCTATGAAAAGTTGTTAACGAGCTTTGATAGCTCTGAAACATAAATGAAGTCATCTAAGAATCTTAATCACATTATAAAGGGGTATGAATATGGGAAGAGTTCAAGGTAAGGTTGCATTAGTAACTGGAGGCGCTTCAGGTATTGGCTTATCAGCCGCTACTTTAATGGCTAGAGAAGGAGCCAAAGTTGTCATCGCTGATTTTAATGTAGAGGCTGCCAAAGAAGCAGCGGCTAAGATTAAAAGTGAAGGTGGAGAGGCGGAAGGTCTTTTCCTGGATGCATCCCAAGCGGATTCGATCAAGGAAGCTGTTGATTTCACAGTCGCTCAGTATGGCACAATTACAGTCTTATTTAACAATGTAGGTCTAACTAATCTGCAAAAAGACCTAGATGTCGTCAACATAGATTTGGAAGAATGGGATCGCTTGATGAATGTGAACACCAAAAGTGTTCTGTTAGGCAGCCGGTTTGCCATTCCACATATGATTAAAGCGGGCGGGGGTTCGATCATTAACACAGCTTCCATGTCAGCATTTGCTGGAGATTCATTGCGCACGGCTTATGGCTCCTCTAAGGCAGCTGTTGTGAACCTAACTCGTTACATCGCCACACAATATGGTAAAGATAAGATTCGTTGCAACGGAGTGGCTCCGGGCCTGATCTTAACACCTGCGGCTGCAAGAAATATGCCGCCAGCTGTGCTGGATATTTTTCAGAAGTTCAACGCTCTGCCTTACCATGGAGAAGCGGATGATATCGGAAACACAGTGTTGTTCCTGGCATCGGATGAATCTAAATTCATTACTGGTCAAACGATTGAAGTAGAGGGTGGTCACTATATGTCCAACCCGAGCATTACGGACTTCCAGAATTACATGATGGAAGCTAAAGGTAAATAAAATCATGCGTAATTAAAAAATCCGGTCCATGCTCGTGTTAATCGAGAGGGACCGGATTTTTGTTTGTATAAGTGAGTTAGGCTAAGTTAGCTTACCTTTTCAACAGCTTGCATAAAGGTCTTCAATGCGGAGGACTTTGCCCCTTCGATCCATTGCTTCAAAACATCTGTCTGACCATTTACATACCATCCGAGTTTTTCCTTCAGCTCTTGGTCAAAGTTGTTAGGCTGTTTTGTTCGTTCAGCTATGAGCTGTTTAATCATTTGTGGCCAACGATACCCATTAAGACCAAAGCTGTGTTCGGGGTAATGCTCAGCCAGTGTCAATACAGAAGAAAGCGACTCACCAGCGTATAATTCTGCCGCCAAATAGCTGCCAATAAAACGATGGCTGTCATCATGCTCTAAGGCGATAGCAAATTGCTCCCGAGCTTCTGTAAGCTTGCCTTGATGCATGAGAGCTACGGCGTTTATAGAGCGTACATAACTGTTTAATTCGATTGGGTTTAACTCGTTGTAGCGGGAATGAAATTCGTTATAAGATTTCCAGTCCTTATGGTCAAAATAATACTGTGTCAACGTGAAGGTATAATTAGAATAAGGATGCAACTGTATGAGCTTTTGGAGTAGCGGAATCGCCTGATCTTCTAATGAGTCATCCTTCGTCAGGGAGGATTTAGCGAGCATCAGCTTCACAAGCATATGCAGGGCATGAGCATCCTGTGGATCATCGGCAACATTCTGTTGGTACATTTCTATGGCTTGATCAGGTTTCTTATTTAGCAATAGTCTATCGGCTGTGGTTAATTCTCGTTCCTTGAGATAGAAGAAGGGCAGATTACCAACGGTGTCTTCGTTCAATCTGTAGCCATTACTACGGGTAAGCAGATGTCCATCCGCATCAAATGCTTCGATATTCCAAGAAAAGCGTGCTTCAGGATTCATGAACACGAGAAAAGATAGAGGATCAATCGATTCAAAGCCCTCTCCGCCACTGCCGTAGGAGAAACCACTATTGTAATAGAGTTCATCTACTGGAATAGAGACTTGATTGTCCGTGATATGGTCCCGAATCTGCGAACTGAAGGAGCTCCCCACCATTGAGACCCCACCGCTTAAACGATAGTAAGCCGCACCTTCAACAGCCTTCCAGTGGAAATCTACAGACTGACCCGTTATAGTCTCCTGATTAATAGGAGACTGAAGCTCAAGCAGAGGTTGTAGAACAATGCTCTCATTCAACCTATCATCCGGTTTAACTTCAATCCAATCGTCATACTGTACAGGCCAAGTCCATCCGTCGATCTGATCATAGCTAAGTCCAAGCTGCAATTGATAGAAGCCCGGAATCACACCGTGGAATTCGAAACGCCCTTCATCGTCGGTAACGATTCGGTACGGTTCAGCAGCTGTGATGCTGTGATTAACTTCGCTTTCAGCACGGAGAAAAATACCTGCGCGCGAGATTGGTGTCCCATTGCTTCGGGTTAGGGTTCCAGATATGACAGCTGTTGAGGTACTTCCCATATCTACAGCTGACTGAATGGCAGATATTAGCGCTTCAAGCTGCATTTCGGCTTCTGAAGTGCCCATCGTTGGTGCTGAACTTGATGATGAGCCCGCTGCTTCGCTGTCTGCGGTGTCTTTATCAGAGTTACTAATGACAAGACTCATTTGTTTATGAATATCCTGCCAGTATTTTTTGTAGCTCTCCAAGCCATTGGTTACTACGGCAAGGGCTTCCTGCGCTTTGCCTTTCGTGAAGAGCAGGCGCCCGGTAAGCCATGCTTTTTGCGCTTCTAAATCTTTCTGATTCTCGTATGGAAATGTAGTTTGTTCAAGAATAGATTCAGCGGCTGTTGTATCCCCACGATTCAGGGCACGTTCTGCTTGAAGCAGCGCCAGTTCTTTTGCCACGCTAGAATTACTGTCTAACTGTTTCGCGGCGGTGTTTAGCGCTTGATCTCCGTCGTCTCTACGACCAAGAGCATCATATTCGTAGGCAAGCAGCTTTACCGCAAATATACGTGTATTATTCGCTGGCCCATCAAGAATGTATTCCTCTAGCAACGCGATTTTATCCTCTGACAGCAAGCCGGAAATACTAGGTTCATCATGATTCCACTGACTCATAGAGGGGCCAATATTTACGTCGTATCTATACGGATCGTAGCCGTGCTCCTTATCGATGATATTTGTTTGAATAAGCTCCATACGTTTACTGCCAGTTGTAGACTCTAGCTTTTTCAGAAGTTCTGTACGGGCCAGGTTAGATTGAACAGCTGGGCTTTCCTCCATTTGTGCCTTTGAGGAGGGCAGAAAGTTAAATAGAAGAATGAGCAGGGAGGCAGGGAGTAGCACGAATGACACTAGATGTTTGACTTTGATCTTAATTCGCATGTCTCTTCACCGCCTGATCATAGATATCCTTCCAGTACGTATTGCCCCCAGCCTCAATAAGTTCACGGTTCGGGTGCTGCTGGACGTTTTGTTGTGGTTGATGTTTAACCTCTGGTTGATGAAGTGTCAATGATACGACTAGAATAATGGCACCAATCGCGCCTATAGGTTTCACAGGGATCTCGATTTCTTTATTCCAGAAAGCCAAGAGACGGGCTCCAAAGGTTGGAGGGTGGGTCATCTTGAGGACGCGTTCATGTCCTTCGAAGTGTATGGGTTGTAGTTCTTCATCTAGCTGTTGCTTGATAGCTTCGCGTTTCGTATTCTCCGTGTTCCCCGTATTCATAAGAAATGTCCCTCCTTCTCCAACATCTTTTTTAAGAGTGTCCGTCCTCTAACTAACCGGGATTTAATCGTATTCTCCGGTGTATTCAATTGCTCGGAAATTTCACGGATGCTCATCTCATGAAAGTAATATAACGTCAGACATTCGCGGTATACATAATCGAGATTCCTAATGAACTCGGCGAGTCTAAAATTATGCCATTCCACCATAAAAAGCTCTTCTGCCCCGGCAGTGAAGCCCGAATCATCGCTGGCTTGTAGCTCTGACCCACCCGAGGGGAAAATATTACGCCAGCTCCAAGTCCGTTGCTTCATGCGGCAGCGGTTGACTACGATGCGAATGAGCCAAGCCTTTAACCGTTCCGGATCCTGCAACTGATTCATCTTGGCATAGGCTTGAATAAAAGTATCTTGTACCGCCTCTTCGGCACTCTGTCGATCCTTGAGCAGTAAGCAAGCGGTTCGGAGCAGCATATCGCCGTAATCGTCCATCAATAGGCGGAGAGCTGACTCATCCTTTGCTTTGATTCTCTCTATAATATTCAGATGAAGCTCCCCTCCCTTTACTAATAAGATGCGGCTTGGAGGATTAAGGTTGCGTTTGTGTGGAATATTTTTACTAAGGGGGAGTATCTCCCGAGATGATGTCCCGTAATTTATTGATGTTCAGCAGATTTGGGTAAATGATCGTTAGACCAAGCCAAGCCCTCCTTGGCTGATGAAACTTTTTCATTTCAGTATCGTCTATATTTTCAGTTCCATTTTTTTGCAAGCTGGTTTTGAGCTAACCTACTAAGGAGATGACATCATGTCGGTACAGATTAAATTTTTAGCAGCTTCTATTTTGCTCACAGGAATGATTGGATTAGCTGGATGCAGCTCGAACAATGAGCAAGCTAATTCTGCTTCCCCAACTACGGCGCCAACTGAAACGGTAACAGCAACCGCAGAACCAGATGTTAGCCCATCAACCACTCCTTCGGAAACCGCACCAGCAGCGACCGCTTCCTCTATGGAGACTAATAAAGATACAGCCAATGCGAATCCGCAGAATAGCGACAAACAACTTCAAGAATTACTTGAGCTTGCTAAAAAGGGGAAGGTGCCCGGTGTTGAATATGCTGCTCATACCGGTCTAATTGATGAGGTAGAAGCCGATTGGGGTAAACCTGATCAACAAGAGTCAGCGGGAAAAGGTATTTATGCTACCTATACTGATGAACATGTCGTATTCGGATTCAATAAAGGGAGCCTAATCTTCGATGTTCGTTCCAGTGATGCTGCGCTGCAAGAGCTAACACTGAAACAGATCGAGTCCACACTGGGCAAGCCGGATGATACCAAAGTAAATGGCGAGGATAAGATCTACACTTATCAAGCTAATGATCAATTCCAGTTGAAATTCATTATTCCAAACTCGACGGGTAAGGTAGGTCACATCTCTGTTTTTAGTGAACAGGATTCCATTAATAATATGGCTGGATAAGACCAGCAATGGGTGCAAGGAGCAATCATGCAGAGAAATCTGCGGGTTGCTCTTTTTGTATGTTTATTTTTAATCTGGAGTACGCCTTGGATGGGCTGATATAATGTAACCAATGAGCGGATTCGGGGGAAAGAGAGGTTCTATCATGCAGCTGGAATTAATCGAAAGTGAATATAAAGTGACCGGAGATGGGATAACGATCGAATTATTCCCAAAAGAGTTTACGCTTTTTCAGTTCTTGTACAAAAATAGAGGGCGTACGTTTAGTCGAGAACAACTGCTGGATAAGGTATGGCCCCTAGAATACCCAGTAGAGCGAACGGTAGATGATCATATTTATCGCCTTCGTAAAAAGCTTAACAAGCTACAAGGCTTGGATATTAAGACTGTTCGTGGATTTGGCTATAGTCTGACGATGCGGGAACCCTCAGTAACTATGACCAATCCGACTACATATGACGCAAAGATGCAAGAGACGATGCGGGAGGTATTCGTAAAATATCATCAATACGGCCAAGGACGATCCATGTTAACTTTAGCGCGACAACAGGATGTTTTGGGTTATGAAATGGATCCGTTCTATTCGATCTATATTCATTTTGTGCAGGGAGATTTGGAATGGCTTCTGAACACAGAGGAAGTTGAGATAGAAGAGCGTTTCTATTCTTTGATGATCTGTTATATATTTTTGGGTGATCCGAAGAAGAAATTAGAGTTCTGTGAGCTAGTCCTTGAGAAAAAGATTCTTTTGCCGCCCCAGCATCGTGAAATGGAGATCCTTAATATTCTGGATTTGTACACATTTGCCGGGCAACCGGAAAAAGCAATAGAACGATTAAAGCTAACGCATGAGGTGATTAAAGAGCCTGGGTATGAGAACTTCATTCCTGTAACGGCCATTTCCGAAATGCTCGTACACTTGTGGATGGGGACAAAAGATCAGGAATTGGAGCGGATGGCAAAAGACATTGAAGTGCTTTTGCAGGAGAAACCTTTTTTGCGTGAGATCGGCAGTTATAAAGTTGCAAGAGGCTTGTGGTGTCTACGGCGCAAGTCTTGGCGTGAAGCAGAGCAGTTATTGGATGAGGCGCTTCAGGTGCTAGAGATGTCAGGATTCGTGCCGATGCGGATATATGCGTTATACCGAATTGTTCACTATTGTAACGAGTTTTCTCCCCAGTCAGCTTTGCATCAGAAATATGCAGATTTATTTGAACGAGAGAAGGAAGAGCGGGGATTCCATCGTTTGGAGCAATCCTTGGAAAACGTGCTTATGAATATCGTGACAGCTCTCTGATAATTCTCTGACAATTCTCCGTTACATTAAGATCATGCTTCATATGTTCTTGTTCTTAATCGTATCTTGGAGGAATGTCCGATGAATGCTTCATCACAAGCAGGAACGAGTCTGCTAAAAAACAAAGTGTATATGCGTGTGTACAGCGCATATGCGACAGCCACTTTTGGGGATTGGTTCGATGCACTGGCGATTCAGGTACTCGTAGGGTACCGCTGGCAGGCTAGTCCGTTAATGCTGGCTTTGATTCCAGTCTCCATCGCTTTACCTGGGATTCTGCTCGGCTCCGTGGCGGGGGTAGCGGCTGACCGACTAAATAAGCTAAAGCTAATGCGGATGTGTGATCTACTAACGGCATTGTTAACAGTACTAGTTCTTTTCGCTCCCAGTATGGTGTGGCTACTTCCGTTACTGATGTTGCGTGCTGCTATCTCGACGTTAAATGTGCCTGCCCAGCAGTCGATGACCCGCAGTATGGTTAGAGAGGATCAACTGCTTCAAGCCACTTCACTTAATGGAATCGTAAATCAGGGTTCCAAAATCGCTGGGCCATTGCTGGGTGGTTTTGCATTGTCTGTGCTGACGCCGCAGTGGTGTATTTTGATCAATGCTTGTCTAAGAGGCTGTTCTTACTTGCTCCTACTTACTGTTAAAAATAGTGAAGCAGGACAAGTCAGCTCAGAGAGCAAGGGGGATCCAGAGGAGCATGTTTCTCTCCGCACGATGTGGAAGGAAGGCTGGAGCTTTATGCTGCGCAGCAGACTGCTGCTAAACAGCATGCTGTTTGGTTTAGTTGGTGCGTTAGCTATTCAGATGATCGATTTTCAGTTTACAAGTCTATTCAGAATTATCGCACCTGCTGAGGAATCTATGCTGGGCTGGCTTGTCGCGGCAACTGGCGTGGGTGCAATATTGATGATCATGGTCATGAACAAAATGAACCGGGGAACAGGCTACGGCTGGAAGCTAGGTACGGGTTATGCACTTATTGGTGTATCGGTCGGAGGGCTAGGCCTGCTTCAGCCAGGTGTTACTAGCCTTCCTGTACTGCTGCTAGGATTCGTACTGGGTCTCGGAAACGGAATGTTTATGATTACCTTCAATTATTGTTTACAAAAAGAAACTCCTCCGCACATGACAGGGCGTGTGTTCGGTATTCAAAGTACCATTCTTAGCGGAGTTATGATTGGCGCTCCACTCCTCGGTGGAATGCTGGTTCAGGCTGCTGGGCCTAGTCGAATCTTTTTAAACTTTGGTATCGTAATCGCTTTGATAGGTGTGCTGGGGATAGTATTTGGCCGCGTGCTGTGGCCTGTTCAGAAAGAGAAAAGTGATAGCTCAACGGAGCAACCGGGTAAGGTTAAAGTGGTGGAAACTTGAGGCTGCAGATTTATTCAGAAATAAGCTTGCGAAGGTTGGAGTGAAGGTCAGGCAAACTTGCCAGACTAGAAGGCTTGAGTAGCATAGACTACCTAGCAGGCTTACCTAGCATTTAGTTGCAGAATCTGCAATTAAATGCTGTTCCATCGTTCAAGCCGAACTTTAGTTGTATTTAGTGCAGCTATAAATTGATTTTTTCTCTTTTGGGGTAGAATTGATGGTTTTTAGTTGCAGAAACTACACTTATTTGCTCAGCAGACCTCTTTTTACGCTTAATAGTTGTATAGAGTGCAATTAAGAGATTTCCTAGCTCGCTAGGATCGATTCTTGCCCGTAAGGGCTTTTTTTATGAAGGAGTTTGGATAGAACACGAGAAATGTAAAGGTAGAGGAGGGGGAAGAATGGCAACTTTTATTTATATGGTAAGGCATGGTGAGTCACCCAAGCTGCCCGGAGGAACTGAGAGAACACGTGGATTAACAGCGAAGGGGGAGGCGGATGCCCGTAAGTTAACGGAAAAATTACGTCTCGAAGGAATTCAAGTCTTTTATTCAAGTCCATATCTTCGGGCTATACATACGGTTTCTGGCTTGGCGCAGGAGTTAGGGGCAGAGATTCAAAGTGTTGAAGATCTTCGGGAAATCCATTTTTCGGATGGAAATATGATCATGCCTGACCAGGAGCTATATCCATTACTGGAAACAATGTTTGCTGATCCAAATTTTGTTCCGGTTGGTGGAGAGTCCATTTATGCGTGTCAGAAGCGATCAGTTAGCGTACTGCAAGATATACTGAAACAACACAGTGGGCAAAAGATTGCGATTGGCACTCACGGTGCAGTCATGACGCTTATGATGAATTATTTTGACGCTAAATATGATCTGGATTTTCTACTACAAACCACAAAGCCGGATATTTATAAAATGGAGTTTGCAGGAGGAACGTTAATGGGTGTGGAGAGGTTGTGAACTCCCAAATTGGGATAAAGCTGTGATTATTCATAAGGATGGCCTAGCTTAGATAATGTTCGCTAGGAACCATCCTTTTGTTTATTTACAAGCTATAAAATCGCTTAGTATTCGCAGTTAGTATCTCTTCTGCTTGGCTGGAAGTGTAGCCTTGTAGCGCTCCCCAAGCGGCAGCAACATCTCGAATCATAGATGGATGCGTGACTCTACCCGCAAAAGGTCCTTCAAATGGCCAAGGACCATCGGTCTCCGCCATGACAAGCTCTGGGGGATAGCGGCGGGCAAGCTCTTGGATCTCCGTCTCATAAAGGATGTCAGGGGTGAAAGAGATATAGTATCCATTCTTAATCATACGGGCAATGGCTTCATCGGGTCCCTTGAACCAGTGGAAGTGGGCATGCTTTATATCATGCTTTTCTAGTAGATCACAGGCAATCAGCGAATCCTCATAGACAGCGTGCAGGACCACTGGTTTATCTATACGGGCGGCAAGCTCAAGCAACTGATCAAGAAGCTGAATGTAAGGCTCCATATCAAAAGCTTCGCCGCGCTCCAGCGCTTCAGCACGCGAATAATAAGGCAGTCCAATTTCACCTACAGCGATGAAATCCTCCCGGGCTTGACGCTCAATCCATTCCAGCAAAGAGGATAACTCAGCTTTCTGCGGTATGGGTTGCTCTGGATGAAAACCATAAGCTGGACGTACCACTCCGGGATAGGTAGCGGCAAGCTTTTGAGTGCGAACGCAAGAGTCTAAATTCATGGAGACAGCAATCAGGGCTTCGATCCCCAAGTTAGGAATCTCACTCAACATTTGTTCTGAAACCTCAGGCTCATATTGCTCTAAATGTACATGGGCATCAATCATAGCTGCTTACCCACCACATAAGAGGCATACTCCTCATGCGGCTCAAAACGAATGGATTCAGGTTCCATTCCATCATTCCCTGATTTGTAGGAAAAGGTTAATGTGCCAATACTCTCTAAAAATCCAATATAAACATTGGTTTCAGCTTTCAGCTTGCCTTCTTCTACCATGTAGTAAGTCACAGCACCAATCCCGGCTTTTTCGCCAAGATTGCCATCCCCGCCACGATCCGGATATCGCATAGTAACCATAGATGGAGTTGAACCTTTTACCTGAATTTGAATTAAGGCATCGCCTTTTTCATTGGAGATTTTTGAGGTAACAAATGCTGAGACAGCTTTATCTGCGGAAGGTACATTCATTTCTTTCCACTGGTCAGGCTTAATGACGTGAAGCTCCTGCATAGACATGCCCGTACCTGTTCCTAGCCACAGTATGACAACAACTTCTTCCTGCCCATCCTGATCTATGTCGGCATAATGAATCTCAGGAGTGTAACCTAACAATCTTGGTGCTTCCCAATTAAACGTATGCTGGTTACCGTTCACCTCTACAACAAATCCTTCGTAGGTACCGCCATTTTTGAGGGCAGTATACAGCTTAACTTGGTCATTTTCTGTAGCAATCGCGAGAGGTTCGCTGGGTGTTCTTACGGTAGTACTAACATCCCCTGATGTAATGGAAACTTCATTTTGCGAGGCATTCAGCTGCGCAGTGGCACCAGAGAGAGAGTTTAGAGAGTCTGCCGGAATATATATAATACCATTTCGTAGAATTGCAGGTCCCCCCAGCTCATTTTGATAACCGTCACCTTGCATATACTCATTACCTGGCTTCAAAACATATTTACTGCTTCCATCAGAGATGGTTAAGGTTTTCGTAGCATTATCCCATTGTTGTTCAGATGAGTAGTACTCCATGAGTACTTTTGCAGGTACATAGACCTTATCACCTGAGAAAAAAGGTGGGAGAGAAGGAAGAACGGTTTCTCCATCAACGATTAGCTTCAGTGGTGCTTCAGTAGTTTGTGTTTGGTTAATTGCCATTGTTGTATCCATATCTATAGATGCCGATGCTCCGCATCCGGCTAAAAAGAGCGTGATAGCTCCGATTACGATGATTTTATTCATAATTACCTCCGAGGATTAAGTCCAATCCTCTTAAGTATAGATTAAATCAGCGCGTAGTAGGTCACTTTCTGTAAACAAAGCAGAGACAAGGTTGTTACGTTTGCTATTTATTTAAAAATACGGTCCGAGTAACTTGTGATTTAGGGTCTACCGTTAGACTTTTGCTATAGCGGATCTCCCCAATAGAACAACCCGGTCCGATGACAATATCTTCACCGCAGACGAGATCTGCTGTCGTTCGATATAACATGATGCTAGTCCCTTCAATCGTTTTGCAGGTGAGCTTCCGGAAGTAGGGGATTAGCGCATTCATTAGCTTCAAAGATGGCTTAACAGTAATGGTACCGCTAGATTTTATGACATCGATTGTGCTTCTGTTTCCTAAACGTAGCTCAATGGATGATTCAGCAGTTAACCTATGGATCTTCACAGCACCTTCGGCATAGAAGGTTTCGAGTGCAGCATCTTGTGCTGCAGAAAAGTATCCAGACGATTGCAGTCTGTCTGCCTGGATGTGTTGAACACGGAGACCTCCCAGATTGATAACCTGTTTGGCTCTACAATGACCTCCAATCGAACAATCGCCAGATACTTTTAACTTAGCGGTAGTAACATTCTTCTGTGCACTTAAATGGCCGACAACATCGATGGTATCCGCACGAACATCTTCTTTGAGGGTCAGTGAACCTCTTACTTTCAGCGGTGGACCGATCATTTCCTGGCGTTCAAAAAGATCATTAGCATTGGACATTTACAGGGGCCGCCTTTCAAAATATATTTTAATGATTAAAATATATAATTATTATAATATATAGTCAATATAGTATTTTGGGCATAAAAAAACTGCCGTCAGTTTCCTGACAGGCAGCATATTTAACCCAAAAGCTTTTAGTTCATCATTTTATCCATTAGCACATTTATTTGTTCTAAAGTTCCTGAAATTTTATCCAAATCCGAGGTAGGAAAGGCTTCAAAGATATGGAGAATCCGCTGATGCCCTTGTTCTGTAAGGACAATGTTGACGACTCTGCGATCCTCCTTCGTCCGCACACGTTCGATAAGACCGGCATCTTCCAACTTATCGCACATCGAGGAAGCGGCTCCTGGTGTAATAATGAATCGTTCGGAGATGTCAGTAATGTTCAAGCTACCTATCAGTCTGAGCTGGAACAGCAGTAGGATCTGATTGTGAGTCAGGGTCTCCTGCTTGGTGATCATATCAATGAAGAACTGGGATTTCTGCTGCACATTTGCCATTGATTCCATAACCTTATGGATAGCATATTGTTTATCTTGCTCTGTGCTCATAGCCACGCTCCAATTTACTTTAGTTCCTAAAATATATAGAAGCTATAATAAGCTTGTCAAGTTAAGGGGTTCTCTCTTTCTTACAGGCGAATTTATTTAGCTAAGTAAATTTTGCGGGAAAGGAGAGTTTGAGTGATGCCAGAGCGCGTGGTGCTTGGTCCATAACGGCGGTCAAACCACTTGAACCTGATGCAGCTCAAAAGGCTGGGTTAAATTCGTTAAAATAAATCGAACGATATCTCTTTGATTTACCAATATATAGTGTAAGACCGAAGGAGGGATTGAGAGGGATGAAACATCCAAATGAATATTCTCAGCTTATTGCGCTTACGCTAGCCGGCAGTCGTGAAGCGTATGGTGAGCTATATGAAGCAACGATCCGGGATGTGTATCAGACCGTTCATTTCCTCGTTCGCGAAACCTCCGATGTGGATGATATCGTTCAGGAGATTTACATTCAGGTGCACCGTTCTCTTGAACAATTTGACGTAAACCGCCCCTTTAAGCCTTGGCTGATGGGAGTGGTCATGCGGCAAATTCATGCCTATCGAAGAAAGAGATGGACGCATCTCCGAATGGTAAAAAAAGTAGAACAAACAGATCTAATGCTGGAGCATGATTTCACGAGTGATGTTGTGGACAGGTTATCTAACCGCCGCCTGCTAGCAAGTGTAGATCGTCTTCCATTTAAGCTGAAGCAGGTGATTATTCTGCATTATTTAAACGAATATTCACAGGAAGAAAGTGCTGCGATACTGGGTATTCCGCTCGGAACCGTGAAATCCCGTATTCACGCTGCACTGCAGAAGCTTCGTCAGAAGCCAGACAATCATACTCTTTTTAAGGGAAAGGTGGAGGACCTGCATGAATTTCAATGAAGAGTTACGGACAGTTCTGCAGGAAGAG
The DNA here is from genome assembly GCF_042723305.1 of Paenibacillus sp. NPDC058367. Classification (NCBI taxonomy): domain Bacteria; kingdom Bacillati; phylum Bacillota; class Bacilli; order Caryophanales; family Paenibacillaceae; genus Paenibacillus; species Paenibacillus sp. NPDC058367. Next base: position 2,072,956 of record NZ_JBHXIZ010000001.1, on the reverse strand, counting down.
GCGAGAAATATAAGTGCCCCACCGGAACTGAAGGAGCAAATATTAAATAGGGCCGTAGCCAAACAAGGGGGAAGACGTATGAAGAAATGGCTCGTGGCAAGTATTATGGCGGCTGCACTATTAATTCCTACTGGAGCTTATGCCGGATATCATTATTTGGCAGACAATATGTATGGATCCCCAGCAACTGCTGCTACGATAGGAGTAACCCAGCAACAATATGACAGGCTTGAGGCCAAACTGCAAAACGCGAAGCAAAGCTTTGACGAAGAGGAATTCACAAAGCTGATGTCCTTACTAGAGGATTTGGGAGCTTATAATCTGCAAATGGCCGATGCTGAAGGCGTCTTTCACCTAGAACAGTTAGGTGCGAAGGACCAGAAGGCATATAAAGAGTTACAGGCTAAGCTTGAACCATATTTCAAACAAATAAATGAAGCGAAAACATCAAAGAAATCAGTGCAATCCGTAGATCGTGATGCTTTCTGGAATGGATTGCTTGAAAAAGCTGAACAAAGGCTTACTAAAAAAGAGTTTGAGGAGATCGAACGATTAATCATAGACTTACAAAGCTATGATGCTAAGGTATTTGATGCAGATGGCAGTGTTCATATGGATCGGCTTTCGAAAGAAGAGATACAAAACCAAGAGAAGTTAATTGAAACGATAGACCCTTATATTAAAAAGCTGGATATGATAATTAAACCTAGCTCTTAGTTGAATTTAAATACATGTATTGAATAACTATTGATAGCAATATCATAAGAAAAACCATCAGAAAAGGTCTATTACACCTTGTATTCTGGTGGTTTTTATCTTTTACTAATTTAAAGTCTATACATTGATCACCGAATAATTGCATAATGAAAAGGAATAGAAAAAAAGTATTTGACCACTGGAATAATTAGACATATATTTATTAAAATGCTATTTGCTTATCTATGAATTATGTTGGCGGAAGGTGGCTTTGATCATGAAGCAGATGACCATTCGTGCAGAACTGGCAGACTATCTCAAGAAGCAGGGGATAACGATCAATCAGTTCGCAGAGGTGTCTAAGGTGAATTCAGGCACGATCAGTAATATCATCAATGGGAATCGCCCAATAGCCATGCAACAATTAGACCGGATTACAGAAGGTATGGGATTAGAAGAAGGCTGCTACTATGATTTGTATGTGGATGAGTGTTTTGTTCACTCCAATCCGAATTGGAGACGTCTTCGGCCATTTCTATATCGCTGTGCAGAGCTGGATAAGCTGGAATGTATTGCACGGGTAGTTGGGATCATGATGGATAGCTTATCTTATACGCCTTCGTTATTTGATACTGCAGAAGATTTTTTTACGTTAGGGAAGCACAAAGCAGCAGCGATGTTATATGAGAGTGTGGCTGAGAGTGAGAAGTATCAACATTCAGAGCGGCTGGCCCTTTGCCAATACAGGCTATTCACGATCGCTTTGGGTGAAGATCGGGATGCTAATTTGCGAGCAGCTGTGCAATTTGAAGGATTTGTTAACCGGCTTGATGAGGTGGACCAGCTTGATGCGCTGAAAGATTTGGCGAATACATATAGTGCTTTACGACATTGGGACAAGGTAATGGCAATGGCTAAGGAAATGGGGAATAAAGCAACAATTCAATATCATGCTAAATACGACCGTGCCAGAAAAAGCAGGCTTCAAAAGGAACCTGAAATACCATTATTCTCATATATTCAATACTCTTACATGTTACGTTCTGTAGTTTATAGAGAGCTAGGAGATTATGATAGGGCTTTACATTATGTTAACATGTATATGGATATGAACTGGATTCGGGAAGACACCGAAGAAGCTTTGCAGCTTATGAATCAATGTATGGAGTGGGCACGGGCTAATATTAACTTGCTGCGAATTTTAAAAGGGGATATAACGGTGCTGCCGGAATATGTAGCATATCTTGAACAAAGGGAGGAAGAGATCCTCTCAGGTCTGTTCAAAATCCTTCAAGCAGCTAATTATTACCAATTTAATGTGGATGATATTCTTCTGCAGTTTGAGGGAAAAATATCAGATTGTAGAGATCATCATCAGCTAGAGATTAGATCCTATAATCAACAAATCTTCGAAGATAGATATACCAACTTGATGGCTGAGATAGCGTTTTATTATATAAGAAGAAATAAATATGAGATTAGTATAAAGTATATAATGGAAAGTTTAGAATATTCAGTAAAAATCAATAGTGAATCATGTATTATAAAATGTGTTGGAATGTTCGAAGAGCTTCGTCATACGCTATCTTTAGAAACGCAAAAAGAATACAGAAACCTAATTAGTAAGGTGCAGCGAATCAACGAAAAGAAAAATGGCTTTGTTGTTAGCAGTGCATAGTAACGTAATTATTACCTTCATTCTAGTATTTATTAGAATCATTTCTTTATAGTACTGCACTTATTTGTAAATTATAGAATTTGACATATACCTCTAGTATATTAATTTGAGGAGGTAGTGTAATGAATAATCCAGAAATTATCCAAAAGAGAATAGAGGGTGCTAGAGCCAAACTTTATTTAATGGAAAGGGAATACGGTGGATTGTTACATCCAAATGTGATCAGACAGTCGATGAGGTTGGATGAATTAATCAATCAGTACAATAAAGCAATACATAGTGATAATGAGAGTTGAAACAAGAAACTGATCGTATAATTTTCTCTCTATTCAAAAGATAAGACCTACATAATGTTATTACATTTCTGTATAAAACATAAAGCCAGCGCTATGCGTGGGCTTTTTTTGTTTGTATGTTCCTAAAAAATAAATCTAACTCCCAGCTTGTCATGCCCGTCTGCATATTGCGGCCAAGTCCCTCATAGACATGTACTAATCAATGCATTCAAAACAGGTTAAGGGGATGATGTCATGCGCCGGACAATATGGGTACTCGCGATCATTATGAGCGTGGCCCTGGTGATGACGGGGTGCGGGAAGAAGGATGCCGCTTCCGTGGTCAAGGATTTGAACAATGTGGCCGACAAGTTGGAGAGTAAGCAGGGAACGTACCAAGCTTCAGGCATTATGACCCTATTCACCGGCGAGCAGCCGCAGGAGTATAAGGTAGAGGTATGGTACAAGAACCCTTCTTATTACCGGATCAGCTTGGCGAATGTACAGAAGGATATTACGCAGATCGTGCTTCGTAATGATGAGGGAGTGTTCGTACTTACACCAAGTATGAATAAGAGCTTCCGCTTCCAGAGTGATTGGCCGGACAATCAAGGCCAGGTTTATTTGTATCAGACACTAGTTCGGGGCATCGTCTCAGATAACAATCGTCAATTTGTGGAAGATGGAAATAACTATGTGTTTGAGGTAGCTGCGAATTATCAGAGCAATGCCCTTGTGCGGCAGAAGATTTGGCTGGATAAAAAGACTTATGAGCCTAAACAGGTTCAAGTCTCTGATTCTGAAGCCAAGGTAGTTGTAGACGTGAAGTTTGACACCTTTAAATTCGATACAGATTTCACTAAGGATTCCTTTGATATGCAAAAGAATATGACTACAGGTGCTGCTTCAGAAAGTACAGTAGCTCAGGTTGACGAAAATGGAAATCCGGTTGTAGTTCCTGAGGGTCAGGAGCAAGAGGGGCAACCTGTCGCTGCTGAGCTGGGTGACTTTGGTATTATCGAACCGGGGTACGTTCCGGCAGGTGTCGAGTTGAAGGACTCCCATAAAATGGAGGGGAACAAGGATCATGCTGTTCTCATCCGGTATGATGGGGTTTATCAATACACCATTATGGAAGCCCGTCCATTGGACCGTGCAGTAGCATTGGCTCCTGGAACGCTGATAGATCTTGGTTTTACCGCAGGACTTCTGAGTGGTGATGAGCAGCAGACTTTGACTTGGATGTCTGAGGGTATAGAATATCGAATTACAAGTGCTAATCTTCCTGTTAACGAAATGATGCAAATTGCCGCTTCTATGGAGGCACAATCGGGTAAATAATATAAAGTAGGCGGATACTGCGTTTTGTGGGATTCTTTCCTCTACAACGTAGTATCCGCCTTTCTATATTTGCCAGCGCTCCAGCCGCTTTGAACTGAAGCGAAAAGATAACTGAGCTCACATTGACAGCCACCTTCCATAGCATTACCATGAGTACTAAGACAAAAATCAATACAATACAGCTATGACGTTTTACTACAACGTAAGAAGGTGACTTTGAAGTGCAAGCAAGCTATCGACCGACAGTAGCCGAAATTAATCTGGATGAATTGCGTGCCAATTACGAAGCCTTTCGCCGCTACTTGCCGGCAGAGACAAAGTTTATGGGATGCGTCAAAGGAAATGCGTACGGCCATGGAGCAGTGGAAGTAACACGGGAACTGGAAAGACTCGGAGCAGATTATGTTAGTGTGGCTTTTCTGGATGAAGCATTGGAGCTGCGTCAGGCGGGAATACTAATTCCTATACTGGTGCTTGGCTACACTTCTCCTGAAGGAATAGCCGTTGCCTGGGAGAACCATGTAACTGTAACACTGTTCACACCGGAAGTATTAGAGGCTATTAGACAGCTTCCTATAGATCCGGAACATCGGCTGAAGGTGCATATCAAGATTGATAGCGGGATGGGGCGACTGGGTCTTTTACCAGCTGACGCACCTGCATTTATCTCTGAAGTGCAGTCTGTTGCGCAGGCGGAGCTGGAGGGTATGTTTACCCATTTTGCCAAGGCAGACGAACTAGACAAAAGCTATACACTGGAACAGCATCGACGGTTCATGAGCGTGGCGGAAACGCTGCGGGAGCAGAACATTCAGATCCCGATCATACATACGGGCAATAGCGCTACGGCCATTGATTCACCTTATTTATCCAGCAACATGGTGCGGGTAGGCATCAGCTTGTACGGATTCTATCCCTCAACTGAGGTAAACCGTCAGCTGGTAGAACTACATCCGGTAATGACGCTGAAGACGCAGGTTGTATATGTGAAGAGCCTGCCTCCTCATTGGGGCGTCAGCTACGGCACTCGGTACTTCACAGACAGCGAGGAGATTATCGCAACGCTACCTGTGGGGTACGCAGATGGATATTCCCGCATGCTAACTGGCAAGGCGGAGGTGTTAATACGTGGACGCCGCGTTCCTGTCGTCGGAACAATCTGCATGGATCAGTGTATGGTATCACTCAAATCTTTCGCTGAAGAAGCGGAACAAATTAAAGCAGGCGAAGAAGTTGTACTCATCGGCCGGCAAGCTGACGTGATGGTCACGGCAGACGAGTTGGCTCTCCATCTTGGAACGATTCACTACGAGGTAATTTGCATGCTGGCTCATCGAGTGCCGCGCGTTTATATCCGTGAAGGCACACTTCCTAAATTAGTTAATGCTCTGCTACAATCTTAAAGTTCTTGACAGTGATGTTATTCAAGGGAGAAAATAGAAGGAATTGTATCGTTTTAGGAGATGTGACTAAAAGCCTATACGAACCGCCATTTCTAGTTTATAATGGGATGCAGCATACTTGATATACTGGCGGCATATATTCCTTGTATAAAATTCCTTGTATATTGCAACACTGGAACACAAGGGCAGAAGGTTTGTGGGGGTGGAAGAGAAGGTGGCCAATTTGCAGAACACCAAAAGAATCATGATCAGCTTGCCCGATCATCTCTTACAGGAAGTGGACGGAATTGTTCAATTGGAGAATTCCAACCGGAGTGAATTGATTAGGCAGGCCATGAAGCTGTATTTGAGCGAACGGAGGAAACGTTCTATCCGGGAGTCCATGCAGCGCGGCTACATGGAAATGGCTAAGATCAACTTGACCATGGCATGCGAGGCGTTCCTCGCGGAGGAAGATGCAGACAGCACTCTTGGCCGCTTAGTAAGCGGGGTGTAGACATTGATCGTTAAACGTGGCGATGTTTTTTTTGCTGATCTTTCGCCGGTTGTAGGTTCTGAGCAAGGCGGAGTAAGGCCAGTACTGGTCATCCAGAATGATATTGGCAATCGCTTTAGCCCGACGGTAATTGTGGCCGCAATCACGGCCCAAATCCAGAAGGCTAAATTACCTACGCATGTGGAAATTGACGCAGCGGCTCATGGCTTTGACAGAGATTCTGTTATACTGCTGGAGCAGGTTAGGACGATTGACAAACAACGCTTAACTGACAAGATCACCCACCTTGATGATGAAACAATGAAGAAGGTGGATGATTCGCTGCAAATCAGCCTAGGGCTGATTGATTTTTAATCACCCAGGGTTATAGATAATCCATGAGATAGGCGCTCGGGTACGAATCCGGGCGTCTTTTGATGTGCATTTTTACGAACTGATGGTAATTAAGGATCAGGGGTTCACTTTTTAAAAATGATCTGATAGTATTAGACCGTACGGTCGGTTTAGGAGGTGCTTAGAATCAGAGGACGTTCAGATGGAGAAGAAACAAAGAAACGAATTGTACTTAAAGCCACACAGCTGTTTGTTCAGAAGGGGTATGCAGCTGTAACCATGAATGAAGTTTGCGCAGCCTCGAATGTCAGTAAGGGCAGCTTATATCATCATTTTCCGAGCAAGGATGAACTTTTTCTATATGTAGTAGAAGAGGATACGGCGCAGTGGCTACAGGCGTGGGAAGATAAGAAGAAGGAAATTGTTGGTGTTGAAGAGCGTTTGTATGCATTAGCTGAGCACTATGCAAATGATTTTCAGAACCCGTTGATTCAGGCGCTTGAGGAATTCTCAAGAAGCAGAGTTCATCCGGAGGAAATCACTAAGCGGCTTGCTCATTTATATGAGGCTGCCTCGCATGCGTGTCGTGATCTTCTGAAAGAAGGCATGGACACGGGGTATTTTATTAAGGGTGATTTAGAGGATTATGTGATTATTGTAAATGGTATGCTCGAAGGGATCGGAAGAGCTGCTGAATGTTCTATTCCTGAAAAGACTCCGGATGATATCAAAAAATATTACCGGGAATCAGTACGATTGTTATTACAAGGGATATATACGGGGTAAGATATAAAGGGGCTTGAAAGGAGCTTTACATTCAGGAATCAAGAAGGCTGAAGCTTCTTAAAGGCACCGGATTAGAAGGACTATTTTTTTGCTATAATTTAGACCGGATGGTCGGTCTCTAAAAGGAAACTATTCGAAGACTTGGCTTTAGAAACTACGGAGGTTAACACAATGTCATTACTACTTAGAAACAGGGGCGCTATGCTACTTGTTATGCTTAATATTTTTCTTGCTTTTACAGGGATCGGACTTGTAGTCCCTATCATGCCTACTTACATGAATGAACTTGGGATCACAGGAAGTACCGTTGGGCTGTTAGTGGCTTCATTCTCCCTTGCCCAATTATTAGTATCGCCATTCGCGGGCAGGTTATCCGACAGAATTGGCCGAAAAAAAGTGATCGTTGCGGGTCTGATCGTGTTTGCTTTTTCAGAGCTGCTCTTTGGTCTGGCGAATGTGTCCTGGCTCTTGTTCGTTTCAAGACTGCTCGGTGGTGTAGGCGCTGCGTTAATTATGCCAGCAGTTATGGCTTATGTAGCGGACACGACTTCTTTTGAAGAGAGAGCGAAAGGCATGGGGCTTATTAATGCAGCCATTACTACCGGATTTATTATCGGTCCAGGGATTGGCGGTTATCTTGCTGAGCTTGGCATGCGGGTACCCTTTTTCTGTGCGGCTGGTGCGGCTGGGATCGCAGCTCTAATCACAGTTTTGATCTTGCCTGAGTCTCTGTCTGTAGAGAAACGGATGGAAGCGAAGCTATCTAAAAATAATCAGGAGAGCTTCTTCACGCAATTGATGCGTTCTTATCGTGAACCTTACTTTTTCGGGTTAATTATTGTATTTGTTATGGCTTTTGGATTGGCTAACTATGAAACGGTATTCGGATTGTTCGTGGACCATAAATTTGGCTTTACCCCTAAAGATATTGCTTTTGTGATTACCTTTGGCTCAATCGCCGGTGCTGTGGTGCAGGTATCCGCGTTTGGCTGGATTCTGAATAAATTCGGCGAGAATAAGGTAATCTCCACTTGCCTTATAACTGCTGCAATGTTTATTCTGTTGACGCTGTTTGTAAGTGGCTTCTGGGCGATTTGTGCGATTACCTTTGTCGTATTCTTGGCTATGGATATTCTTCGACCAGCGGTAGGCACCCAGTTATCCAAGATGGCGGGGGAAACGCAGCAAGGCTTCGTAGCAGGAATGAACTCTGCTTATACGAGTCTTGGAAATATCGCAGGGCCTATCGTTGCAGGGTATCTTTTTGATCTAAGTATTAACTTTCCATATGTGGCAGCGGCGTTTGTTCTAGCAGTATGCTTTATGTTGTCACTTAGTTCTGGAAAAAGGGGAATGGGACAACGCGCGTAAACTACCCAATCTACCTCCTCTCTAGGCTGGACTTTGGAACAGAGCCGATCTGTGATACTATTTTAGTTATGAGAACAAGAATTGTATAAGCAGATTGTGTACGGGAAGAGGGATACTAATGACGGTAGATAACAGCAATACGGGAGTCATTACGGATGAGGCGGCCGCACAGCGGGAGCAGGAATTGATTACTGTAGCGATTGCCAAGGAATTGAACATTAGCCTAAAGCAGGTGCGTACAACGGTTGGACTGCTGGATGAGGGGAATACGATTCCGTTCATCGCCAGATACCGGAAAGAAATGACGGGTGAGCTGGACGAGAATGCGCTGCGTGATATTGAAGAGCGCCTGGCTTATCTTCGCAATTTGGGCGAACGTAAGAAAGACGTTATCCGCAATATTGAAGAGCAGGGCAAGCTGACGAAGGAACTTCATGAACAAATCACCAATGCGGTCAAGCTGCAGGAAGTGGAGGACTTGTACCGTCCTTTCCGTCAGAAGCGTAAGACTCGTGCTAGTGTCGCGAAGGAAAAAGGCTTAGAGCCGCTTGCGAACTGGATTATGGAGCAGCAGAGACATGGGGATCCACAAACCGAGGCTGTGAAATATATAGATGCTGAAAAAGGAGTGGAGACCGCAGATCAAGCGCTTCAAGGCGCACTGGATATCATCGCCGAGAACATTGCAGATGATCCTGCGATCCGCTCTTGGGTTCGGCAATATACGGCAAGTCAGGGCATCCTTGTGTCTGAAGCTAAGGATGCAGAGCAGGAATCCGTATACGAGAACTACTATAGCTATCGTGAGCCTGTACACAAAATGCCACCTCACCGTATACTCGCTATTAACCGCGGTGAACGTGAGAATATATTAAAGGTAGGCATTGAGGTTGTCACTGACAAAATTCATGCCTACATTGCGCGGAAGATTATTAAAGGGCCATCCCCAGTGAAGGAACTGCTAGAAGCAGTAACTGAGGATGCCTATAAGCGTCTGATTGCTCCTTCTGTGGAGCGTGAGGTTCGTGGGGAGATGACCGAACGGGGTGAGAACCAAGCGATTTCGATCTTCTCTGGTAATCTACGTAGCCTACTGCTGCAGCCGCCCGTTAAGGGACGCTGTGTGCTGGGTGTTGACCCTGCCTATCGTACCGGCTGTAAGCTGGCCGTCGTAGACGATACTGGTAAGCTGCTTGAAGTAGCCGTGACCTATCCTACGCCGCCGAACAACAAGAAAATTGAAGCTGCTGCTAAGTTTAAAGAACTAATTGCTAAATATGGCATTCAGCTCATCGTGATCGGAAATGGGACAGGCTCTCGTGAGACCGAGCAATTTACGGCAGAAGTGATCGCCGAAATTGGCGATCCAGAGCTGGCTTACCTGATCGTTAATGAGGCTGGTGCGAGTGTTTATTCTGCTTCCAAGCTGGCGCAGGAGGAGTTCCCGGATCTGGATGTAGCAGAGCGTAGTGCAGCTTCTATCGCCCGCCGTGTGCAGGACCCGCTGGCGGAGCTGGTGAAGATCGATCCGAAAGCTATCGGTGTGGGTCAGTATCAGCATGACGTCTCCCAGAAGCATCTGGAAGAGAGTCTTAAGGCTGTCGTAGAATCGGCGGTTAACCATGTGGGCGTGGATGTAAATACGGCATCTCCTGCCTTGCTCTCTTATGTGGCTGGCGTTAACGGTACAATTGCTAAAAATATCGTTAAATATCGTGAAGAGAACGGTAAGTTCACGACTCGGAAGCAGCTGCAAAAGGTCCCTCGTCTGGGTGCGAAGTCCTATGAGCAATGTATCGGCTTCCTGCGGATTCCAGGTGGAGACAACACCTTGGATCGCACACCTATTCACCCCGAGTCATATCCGGTGGTGGATCGCTTGTTCCGCGAGCTAAGCCTTGATGTAAATAAGCTTGGCAGCAAAGAAGTGGCTTCACAGCTGGAGGCACAAAATGCCGAGGAGCTGGCTGTGAAGCTGGATGTCGGCGTGCCAACGCTTCGCGACATCCTGGAGAGCTTGCAGCGTCCGGGCCGCGATCCGCGCGAGGAGCTGCCGTTGCCGATCTTCCGCACCGACGTGCTGAAGATCGAGGATCTGGTTCCCGGCATGGAAATGCAGGGAACCGTCCGCAACGTGATCGATTTCGGCGCATTCGTCGATATCGGGATCAAGAACGATGGGCTGGTGCATATATCCCAGCTCAGCGGCAGCTTTGTGAAGCACCCGATGGATGTTGTCTCCGTAGGAGATAATGTCACCGTCTGGGTGATGGGTGTTGACCTGAAGAAGGGCCGGGTCAGCCTGACCATGCGTCCGCCGCGTGTTGAGGCAGGAAGTCTTAGCTAAAGTGAACTAAATGAACAAATAAAGCCATCTACTTCGTGAGGAGTAGATGGCTTTTTCTTTTGACTGAATGGTATTGAAACAAACAGCTGTATCTATGAAGATCTCGTTAAATTGTCTAACTTAATAGCTAACTCATTCAGATTGCTGATGCTGATCACCGTTTCAGAAACATGTTGTTGCTGGACCTCAGCGCTAGCGAGGACTTGTTCAATAGCTGCGGTATTCTCTTCGGTAATTGCAGCCACTGAATTAACTTCGCCCAGTACAAGGGTGGATGCGTGCCGGATATGATCGCTCCTATCCTTCAGGTCTTCTGCTTGTTCAAGCACCTGGTGTGTATTATTTCGAATGCCCTCGAATAATCGAGCGATATCATCAGTGAAATTTTTCCCTGATTCTACAACTAGCAACCCGTTAGAAACCATATCGCCAACCTGGGTAATATTATTTTGAATGCTTCTGAGAATCCGGGCAATGTCCGCCGATGCATTGTGGGAGCTCTGTGCCAATTTTCGGATTTCATTGGATACGACTGCGAAACCTTTGCCGTGTTCCCCCGCATGAGCGGCTTCAATGGAAGCATTTAGCGACAAAAGATTCGTCTGCTCAGCAATTCCTACGATGCTGGAAACAATCGATTCAATCTTCTGATTTTCTTCATTCATTTGTGTCATCAAGCCAGCAGTACTCGTTACGATATCCGTAACTTCAGACATAGTTCCAGTTAAGCGAATGATTTCATCTTGCCCCTCTTGCGTAATTTGATCCGTTTCACGGCTTCTATTGCTCATGGAGACGGAGGCAGCATTTGCCTGCATAGCTGATTCGTTTAACTGCTGCATAGCATTTGAGATATCGCTAACACTCTGTGCTTGTGATTCTACTCCACTAGCTATCTCTTGGAAGGCGGTTACGACTTCTTTGGAAATTCGATCTGTTGTCAGTACGTTGTTATGCATTAGATTACTAGATTGACTCAGAACTCCTACGGATTCAGTAACACCTGTAAGGATAGTCTCCATTTCCGCTCTGGCACGTTCAGCTTCGTTGCTGCTCTTAGACATATTTTTGAACATTTTCGCACCAATCTGACTCTGATAGATCAGAACCAGTATCATCATGATGAGAAAAACGTTAACACTTAAGGCATCAACGGATTCGAAAGCGGGTTTGGTCATCAGAAAATAGTTGAGTAAGATGCAAGCTATCACTCCATTAAGGAGCAATGGGCGATAGTTGTGATAGAGGGATACGATGCCTAGACCCCAGTATAGAATTAACGTACTAATGATGTTTGCCCCTGCATCGATGTAGAAGTATGTAATGATATTAAAGCCAATAGCTGTTATGTACATAATATAGGGTGTAGCCACACGTTTCCAAATTAGTACCGTACACAATAATCCAAGGGGGACCGCTGCTGATATAATCGCCATGATTGTTTGTGGAAATCTGTAAAGCGAAATTGAACCGAACAACAAACAGCCCCAAAACAAGTAAATAATTAATTTGTTTCTCTGGTGTAATTCGGACATCTGATTCAAGGGCATATTCACACTCCATAATGTAATAGTACTTCTGATTTTTAAGTTTAAGAGATTCACGAAATGATGTCTATGATGTTAAGGTAAGTGTCTGCGATCCTTAAAAAAACACGAAAAAAACCTCCCTTAGGTAAAATGGAAGTACCACACAACCATTCAGATCCGAGAGAGGTTTCTTTTGTAATATTATTCCGCAATTATCAAGCTCGTGCGTTTGGTTTTAAACTTCTGCTGGAAGCTTCGATCTATATTACGGTCGGTAATAATGTACCCAATTTTATCGAGTGAGGCGATGCCGATGGTCACATCTTTCCCGAATTTAGTATGGTCAGCAGCAACATAAACTTCTTTGGAGAGATCGATAATTTTTTTGCGCGTTTGGGCTTCCTCCAGGTTATAGTCGGAGATGCCTTTTTCAAGGGTAATGCCGCTTGCGCAAATAAAAGCCTTAAGGATATTTAATTCACTGAAATTAAATAGATAATCATATGCAATGACAGACTGCTCATTTAGTCGGACCTTTCCGCCAATGATAATAAGCTCAACCGCACTGTTCATAAGCTCGTTTACCACAGGAATGGAGTTCGTAATGACCGTGAGATTCTTTTTATTCTTGATATATTTGGCGATCTGATAGGTGGTAGAGCCGCTGTCCAGATAGATACAATCCCCATCGTTGATATATTCGCTGCACTTTTGGGCGATCATTTTCTTTTCCTCTAAGTGACCGACCATCCGCGCATCCATTGGAGATTCAGCAAACTCCGATTCCACCAGTTTAATTCCACCATAAATCTTCTTGATCTTCCCTTGCTTGTCCAGCAGGTTGATATCTCTGCGAAGGGTATCGATAGAAATATTAAGCTCTTCTGCTAGCTCCGGCAGCTTCTGAACCTTTTTGAACATTAAGATTTCTATGATTTTCTTTTGTCTTTCCAGTGGAAACATGTAATCACCCATTCAAAGTTTATATCGCTTTCGATAGTTGAAGTATAAAGGGATTAATATAGGGTAGCAACTACTCCTTTCTAAGTTAGTCATGATATACTTATAATATACTCACAACTTATTTATAATTTACATACATTTTACGTAACTGTTTATCCTCAAAAACAAAACCTTTTTATACTGAGGTTGTACTTGAGGAGGTGGAACCTTTGCTTAAATTACAAAACATAAGCAAGCATTACGATAACAAGGTTGTTCTAGAGGATATTAGTCTAGACATCCAAGCAGGGGAAATTGTCTCCTTACTCGGCCCCAGCGGGAGTGGCAAAACCACCTTGCTAAACATCATCTTGGGATTGGCTAAGATGGAGCAGGGGCAAATCATTTTTAATGATCAAGATTTAAGCAATGTACCCATGAAGAAACGCGGATTTAATATAGTGTTCCAGGATTATGCGCTCTTCCCCAACCTTAATGCTTACGAAAATATCGTTTATGGTCTGAAAAATAAAAAGGGATTAACGTCGGAGCATGAGGTTCAGGAGTATATCGAGTTTCTGGAATTAAAGCCGCATTTAACGAAGAAGATCGGCGCTCTATCGGGTGGGCAGAAGCAAAGGGTGGCTTTGGCAAGAACACTCGTAATGAAGCCCAAATTATTACTGCTCGATGAACCTCTAAGCGCACTGGATGGAATCATCAAGGAATCTATTAAAGCTCGGATTAAATCCATCGCCAGAGAATACAAGCTTACGACGATTATCGTCACCCATGACCCGGAAGAGGCGTTAACCCTGTCGGATAAAATTCTCATCATTAATCAAGGTCATATTGCCCAATTTGGAACACCTCAAGAGATCATTCAACAACCTAGCAATGATTTTGTAAAAGAATTTATTTTAGGGCAACTGCAAGTGAAACGGGAAAATATCTATAACCTGTTCGGTGAACATTATGCCTAAAGCTAAACCGGAAATGCGGATCATTTTTATCCCAATCGTATTGTTATTTATCGTGTTTCTGATCTTACCACTGGCAGTTTTATTTATCCGCTCGTTTGAAACGGGCCAAGGCTATTCGGTATCCAATTATCTCACCATTCTGAAAGATCAAGAGATTCGAGAGTCCATCGGAAATAGTATGAAGGTCTCAGGTGTTACGGCACTCATCACGACGGTTCTAGCTTTTATCCTAGCCTATTCTATCCACTGTACAAGAATCTATCGCCCGTTAAAAAGCATCATTAGAACTGGAATTCTGATTCCTATGCTTCTGCCTACCATTACTTACGGGTTTGCGATAATGTACTCTTTTGGCAACCAGGGACTGATTACTAAAATCTTCGGACGGAATTTATTCGAGATTTATGGATTTAATGGGCTGTTGATAGGCTACGTAATTTATACCTTACCTTCTGCTTTCCTGCTGATTCATAATTCGTTCAAGTACATTGATAAAAAGTTCATCGTCGTATCCAAGCTTATGGGGGATGGGACGCTGCGAAGCTTCATGAACACGATCGTTCGGCCTTTGTGGGGCACTTTGGGAGGGGCGTTTGTTCTTTCTTTTATCCTAAGCTTCACGGATTTTGGGATCCCTGCATCGGTGGGGGGGACGTATAACGTGGTTGCTACTCAGCTGTATCAGGTCATGCTTGGGGCTATACCGGATTTCAACAATGGGGCAGTTATTGCTGTACTGATGTTAATACCGGCGGCGTTCGGGGTTGTGCTGTTAACGTATCTTGAAAAATTCAATTTCCATTATGACAAGGTGACTGAAATCGAGATGATCCCGAATAAAGGCAGAGATTCGGTTCTTGGACTAATCTCATCCGTGATTCTAATCGGGCTACTGGCTGTATTTGCAGTCATGTTCGTTGCACCACTGATGAATGGCTATCCTTATGATCTTACGTTTACATTCAAGCATTTTGTGGATGTTTTTCAATCAAGCGATTTAATCAATGTATATAAAAATTCCTTGCTCGTAGCAGGACTGACGGCAATCGTAGGTACGATCGTGGCTTATGCTGCGGCTATCATCAATGTGCGAACGCCTATAAAAGGGAAAGCGACTTTTGACATCCTATCGATGGTGACGAACACGGTACCGGGTATGGTCATTGGTCTGTCGTATCTACTTCTGTTCAATAACAGCAGTCTCAAAGGAACCTTTACGATTCTTGTGCTCTGCACCCTTGTTCATTACTTTACGACTCCTTATTTGATGGCAAAGAACTCTCTGGCGAAAATGAATCCATCGTGGGAAACCACTGCTGAGTTATTAGGTGACAGCTGGCTGCAGACGATCCGCCGGGTCATTCTACCGAACTCTGCATCCACGGTGATAGAGATGGTCAGCTACTATTTTATCAATGCGATGGTGACCATTAGCGGAATTATCTTTCTAGTGACTGCCCAAACCTCGGTAGTTGCCAGCAAAATAAAAGAGCTGCAGCATTTCGCCAAATTTAATGAGGTGTTTGTCCTATCCATCCTGATCTTTTGCACCAACCTTATCATTAAGCTCCTAGGTGACTATCTCCAGAAACGGCACTCAAACTCTCGTTAGTTAACGATTTTAAATATAAAAAAACCAGTTAAAGTGAGGGAGAAATTATGTCTAAGAGAATTAAGGGATTCAAAGGAATTATGTTGTCTATCGTGGCTTTGAGTTTGGTGTTCACATTAGCAGGTTGTGGAAATAAAGCAGCGGGTGATGCGAGTAAAGTAGTGATTTTGACCAATGCGGATGAAGAAGCTGTAGCCTCTATGGAGACTGCGCTAAAAGGTGCGGGGTACGAAGGGCAATATCTCTTTCAATCCTTGGGCACTTCTGAGCTGGGTGGAAAGCTGATGGCAGAGGGAGACAAAATTGAGGCTAACCTGATCACGATGAGCTCTTATTTTGTAGAAAGTGCGCAAGAGAAACATGGCATGTTTAAAGATCTATCGTTTACGACTAACGCGCTAGATTCCTATCCAGCGTACTATACGCCGATTTTGGCGAATACCGGTGCTATTTTTGTAAACACAGCGGTGCTTAAAGATAAGGGCTTGGCGATGCCAACGTCCATTAAGGATTTAACAAAACCAGAATTTAAAGGCTTGGTATCTGTTCCGAACATTATGGACTCTTCGACAGGCTGGTTGTTGGTTCAGGCGATTATTTCGCAATACGGGGAAGAAGAAGGTAAAACGGTTCTGCATGATTTAGTTGCTAATGTAGGCCCACATCTGGAAAGCTCCGGCTCCGGTCCGATTAAAAAGGTAAAAGCAGGAGAAGTAGCTGCAGGCTTTGGACTTCGTCATCAGGCAGTATTAGCTAAAGAAGAAGGCGCACCGATTGACTATGTAGATCCAACGGAAGGTAACTTCTCGCTTACAGAATCCGTAGCCGTGGTGAAAAAAGACGATGCAACAACAGAGCTGGCTATGAAAATGGCAGAAACCATTATTAAAGATGCTAGAAAAGACTTAATTACAAATTACCCAGTGGCTCTATATAAAGATGAAACGGTTAGTGATATCCATAAGCCTGCACACAGTATGAAATTTGTTAAGCCGTTGACTGTGGAACTGCTGGAGCAACATCAACAATTCTTTAAAGAAAATAAATAAGATTAGAACAAGGAGTGAAGGGCCATGAACAACTATAAATTGCTGACACCCGGTCCATTGACAACTACTAACACGGTCAAAGAGCAAATGCTCTTTGACCGTTGTACTTGGGACCAGGACTATAAGAACATTACACAACAAATCAGATCCAGACTTCTGGATTTGGCAAGGGCAACGAACGATGAATATACGGCAGTTCTCATGCAGGGTAGTGGTACGTTTGCAGTGGAATCTGTGCTGACTACGGCGATTTCAGCGGATGATAAGCTTTTGATTATTACAAACGGTGCCTACGGAGAACGTATTGTGCAAATGGCGCAATATATCGGACTCCATTATCGTGTGTATAGTGCCCTATATAATGAATTCCCCCAAGAGGCAGAGCTTAGAGGAATTCTTAAAGAGGATCCAGCCATTACGCACATTGCGATGGTGCATTGCGAGACGACGACAGGGATTCTTAACCCGCTGGAGATGATCTCACAACTGGCAAAAGCCTACGATAAAACATTAATTATCGACGCGATGAGCAGCTTCGGTGGAATAGAGATTGATGTACCTGGGCTTGAAATTGACTATTTAATCAGCAGCGCCAATAAATGTATTCAGGGTGTTCCGGGATTTGGGTTTGTCATTGCAAAGCTGGATAAGCTGCTCACATGTAAAGGGAATGCACGTAGTCTATCACTTGATCTATACGATCAATGGAAGGCGATGGACGCGGATGGGAAATGGCGCTATACGTCTCCGACCCATGTAGTGGCTGCATTTTCGAAAGCGATTGAAGAACTGATCGAAGAAGGCAGCATTCCTGCAAGGGCAGCAAGATACCAGAATAATAACCGCATACTGAGAGAAAGACTTGCGAGAATAGGAATAGAGGCGTATATCACAGACGATAAGCAGTCTCCTATTATAACCACCTTTCTTTTTCCGAACGAGACGTTCAGCTTTGAAGATTTCTATGAATATGTGAAAGAAAAAGGCTACGTCCTCTACCCAGGCAAATTAACGGAGCACGACACCTTCCGGATTGGGAATATTGGTGAGATTTACGAAGAAGATATTCAGAACTTATGTAATATTATCGAAGCATACATGGGAGGAATGACACAATGAATCAAGTCGAAGGCGTAATTCTGGACTGGGCAGGAACAGCGGTAGATTTTGGCTGCTTTGCACCGGTGAATGTGTTCCTTGATATTTTTCGGGAGGCTGGGATTGAAGTTACGATGCAGGAAGCTAGAGCCCCTATGGGGATGCTGAAAATAGATCATATCCGTTCGATGTTATCCATGCCAAGAGTAGGTGCCTTGTGGGAAGAAAAGTATGGCAGAGCTTTTACTGAACAGGATGTAGAGAACCTGTATGCTGAATTCGAACCGGCATTGATGGCATCCTTATCCGAATATACTGATCCGATTCCGCAGGTTATTGAGACCGTCCAATTGCTCAGAAGCCAAGGACTAAAGATTGGTTCAACGACTGGATATACAGAGTCCATGATGGATGTTGTAATTCCGAATGCCGCTGGGAAGGGCTATCAACCGGATTATGTAATCACGCCAGATGGAACGCATTCACTGGGAAGACCTTACCCGTATATGATTTATCATAATATGGAAGCTTTAAAGCTATCGGCAGCATGGAAGGTTGTTAAGGTAGGCGATACGATTTCAGACATTCAAGAAGGTGTTAATGCAGGCGTCTGGTCCGTAGGTGTAATCATTGGAAGCTCTGAAATGGGCTTAAGCCAGGAGGAATTTAATGCACTTTCAGACGTGGAGAAGGAAACGGTGATCTCAGCGACACAGACCTCTTTTATTCAAAACGGGGCAGACTTTACGATTCAATCGATGAGTGAGCTGCCTCAGCTGATTGGGCGAATCAATGTACTGATTTCTCAAGGAATCAGACCTTATGCGAGATAATCATGAGCTGAAAAGAGAAGGTGACATCAACTTTAGCCCCTTGCGGACAGAGTGGATGACCCAGTTAAGCGCTGTGAGTATAGATAGGATCGAAGCGGACGAGCGTGCATATATGCGACAATCCATGTCAACGCCATGCTTGAACAGTATCGTAGATGCTGAGGGATGTTATATCACAGATGTGAATGGACACAAATATCTTGATTTTCATGGAAATAGCATTCATCAGATTGGCTATAAGAATCCTTATGTAACTGAAGCTGTGAAAAAACAGCTCGACGAGCTACCGTTCATTCCAAGAAGATTTACGGCAGATATTGCGGTGAAAGCTGCAGAAGCTTTAATCAACAAAACAACCTCAAAGGACTATAAAGTATTATTTACGCCTTCCGGAAGTGCAGCTGTAGGTCTGGCCCTTAAGATTGCTCGCAAATGGACGGGGAAGCATAAGGTCATCTCCATGTGGGAGTCCTTCCATGGCGCGGGGCTGGACACAATCGCTGTCGGAGGAGAATACGTGTTTAAAAAGGACATGGGCCCGCAAATGCCAGGAATGCTGAAAGCCATTCCTTTTAACGCATACCGCAACCTGCTGGGAAGTCATTCCCATGAAGCAGTGGCTACCTTCTGCCTCGACTATCTGGAATATATGATTCAGCATGAGGGGGAGATCGGGGCGATCTTACTTGAGCCTATTCGGGCGACGGATACGCATATCCCGCCTATCTCTTATTTCACAAGATTAAGAAAAATATGTGATGAATATGGGATTCTGCTGATTTTTGATGAGATTCCAACAGCGCTGATGCGAAGCGGTAGGTTCTACGTCCATCAGAATTTCGATATCGAACCGGATATCCTCGTGCTCGGAAAAGGGTTAGGCGGAGGGGTGATCCCGCAAGCAGCGGTGCTTACCAGAACGCAATATGATTGTGCGGGGGATATTTCTTTGGGGCACTATACCCATGAGAAACCGGCGTTAGGAAGTGCAGCGATCTGTGCCACCATCGATTATATCGATGACTTAAATCTGCAGGAACAATGTATCAGCAGGTCTGAATTTGTAAGAGGGAAGCTTGAGACTCTGTCGGCTAAACATCTTTGCATAGGAGATGTCCGTATTGCTGGACTACTGATTTCTATTGAACTTGTGAAGTCCAGAGAGACTAGAGAGAAGAATGAGGAATTAGCTGAGCAAGTACTGTATTATTGCTTGGAGAAGGGTCTTTCTTTTAAATTGGCTGGAGGAAACTGCATCACCTGGCATCCTCCGCTTATTGTATCTGAAGAGAAATTAACTTTTGCTGTTAATCTTCTGGATGAAGGATTGTGTAAATATAGTTGAGAGATAGGCAAGCTTCAAAACAGGTTTCTTCCGCTCCGTACATGGGGGGAGAAACCTGTTTTGTCGTTTAAGGAATGAAGACCTGCTCTTTTTGGGTAAGTTTAGAGTAACAGTTGAGCCAATAGATGAGATGAAGGGGACGGAGGAGGGTTTTGGAACTGGAGGAGCGTTAGTGTCCGTCTTTGTCTTCAGATTTCTACCACATATACTGGTTTGAAATCAAGAAATCTGAAGACAAGAGCGGGCGGAAGTCCAAACATTCACCGCAGTTACAAGGTAGATTAATTATACGAATGGGCTGGAGCAGCATTTAAAAAGATACGCAACAGCTTGTCCACCGCAGTGTCTAGACGAGAATGATTGTTAGCTGCAAGCCAATCCTCTTGCACGATGATGTAGCTGCACGAGCTGCTTTTTAAATAGCTGTATATAATTTGTGCTTCGTCAATTTCATGGCGAGTAATTGCTGCCGGGGCCTGGTTAAGTTCACCGCAGAAAGTGTCCATAATCGCTGATGTTATAACGGATTGCAGGTAGGTAATATCGGGTTGATCGTATTCGAGCTTAGTATGCGCCAGGATACGATTGCCTTTGAGCAATATGAGTTTAAGCGTTTGTTCATCCATGGCCTCAAGGATCGCGATATTCTGATTCTCTGCAGCGAATTCGATAACCTTCTCTTTGTGATTCAGGAAGCTGATGGCTCCGATGTAATCCCTATATTTGGCGGCGGTTTCGAAGTCAAATTGCTCTGCAGCTTCAGTCATCTGTTGCTCCATCTCCACAAGGATACTGGAATCCGTTCCGTTTAGTAGGGCTATGACTTTATCAATGATTGTATTATATTGAACGGCAGCATCGCCGCCAGCACACATCCCTATGCATAAGCCAAGCGAATGGTTTAGGCATAAAGAATTTTTGAAGCTTGGATTGCTGCAAAGGATTTTTGAGCTTTCCTTGATGCCTTGCACGGCTCTTTCCACGGTACTTCTGCTCGTGTAGGGGCCCCAAATATGGTTACCTTTTTGAACAGCAGGATCATAAGTAATCTCTAACGAATGCATTTTATCATCCGTTCCTATTACGATATACGTATAGGCCTGCGGATTTTTCATTTTTCTATTGTACATGGGCTTTATTTCTTTAATTAATTTGCACTCCAGCATAAAAGCTTCGAATTCGGTATCTGTAAGGATAATATCCAAATCTTTAATATGGCGAACGAGCTGTTTTACCTTTGGGGAATGAGACTTCGAGTTTTGAAAATAGGATTTCACTCTCCGTTTCAGCTGTTTCGCCTTTCCCACATATATAATATGGCCGAGGCCATCCTTCATGAGATACACGCCGGGAGTCAGAGGAAGGCTCTTTAGTTTCTCTGATAAATGAATAGTAACCCCGCCCTCTCATAAGAGTTGTTTGACTGATAGTTTTAGTATAAGCCTGCAACCTTCATTTGTTCAAATCAGTCTAAAGAGCGAGGGATCAAAAACGAGGAGGGATCTTATGTACTTCGCAAGAAATATCGGTGGTTTGGCGCTGATAGCAGCTATGTTATGGCTTACAGCATGCAGAGGAACGCCAGAAGCGGGAACGGAACCGAAGGTGACCCCAGAACAGACGCAAATGCAGATGCCTGAGCAAACGCCAGAGCAGACACAAACTGCACAACCAGCGGCTACTACGGAGCCACTACAGGAGACGGAGCCATCAAGCACGGATCAGCCACTGGATCAGGAGGGACTTCCGCCAACTGTAGAGGAAGCTGCGACGACAGTCATAAGGTCTATTAAAAATAAGGATATGAAGCAATTGGCCGCATGGGTACATTCAGATAAAGGGTTACGTTTTTCTCCATACGCATACGTAGATACGAAGAATGATCTTGTATTCAGCAAGGATGAAGTGGAAGGATTAATGAATGACTCTACCAAAAGAGTCTGGCGAACATTTGCTGGATCGGGTGATTTAATTGAGCTGACATTCGCAGATTACTACATGCGGTTTGTCTACGATGCAGACTTCATTCAGACGGCCGAAATTGCTGTGAACAAGGGGCTTGGTCAAGGTACAACGATCAATAACTTGAACGAAGTGTATCCCAAGGAGCAATATGATTTCGTTGAATATCATATTACTGGCATCGATCCTTCTGTCGAAGAGATGGACTGGCGCAGCCTGCGTCTAGTTTTCGAGAAGATTGGAGAGGATCATGCACTAGTAGGCATTATTCACGATCAATGGACACCCTGAGAAGTAAGAAATTCTTATTAGTCCTTGGGTAGTTTAGAACATGGGGGAGAACCCAAAAAACGAAGGTGCCTCAGTAGCCATTTTACGGCTTTTGGGGCACCTTCGTTTGATTCGTTCCATAAGAATCGAGTCCGGAGCTTTTATTGCGTAGCGCTAGATGTAGATCCAGATACCGATTTAGCGATCGCTTTATATCCCTCTGGCAGATAAGTGACAACAGATGCTTTTGAGATCACCTGTGCGTACATTTTTCCTGGATCAGGAGCAGTCACATTAAAATAAAACACTGCGGTCTTGTCTTTGCCAAATTCGATTCGCTCAATCACTAGTCCATATCCAGAATGCGGTAAGTTGTTAACGGTCAATGTAGCCTTGTTTACTCCTTCACCCGCTTTGGTTAGTGTAACCTCAGTCTCATAGGTTGGAGTAGTAGGGCTGCCATTAGACACAATTACGCGTTTGGCAAAAGCAGCTGCATCGTAGGTCATTGCGGCTGCTTCCGAACGGGTAATGGCATCATTTGGCTGGAAATTACCGTTCTTATCGAGTGTGGCGATATGTGTATTCAACAGGATCTGGAGACTATTTATAACCTCTGTAGAAAGTTTATCGCCATCCTTAATGTCTACATACATCAGTGTAACCGGGAAGTTACCTTTACTTTGCAGTGCTTGCGTTAATAAGTGAGCGAACTGAGCACGGGTGATGGTTCCGTTAGGATCTACTGTTCGATCAAGTGAAAGACCATTTTGCTTGGCAGTCAGGAAGGCTGAAGCATACCAGGATTTGTCGTTCACCTTATCAAAATAATCACTAGCTTTGGATGAGCTGTTACCCGCCTCTGGCTTCGGAGACAGATTCAGACCCCCAACGATGAACTGAATCCCTTGGGCAAAGCTTACTTTGGATTTAGGCGCGAACTTATCTTTGTCTACTCCATTTATAATCCCCTCTTTATGCAGGGAGTTAATTTTTGCTTCCGCAGGATCACCTTTCAAATCCGAAAAAGCAAAAGCAGATGCTCCAAATGACAGGCTTGCTGCTAGAATACCGCAGGCTATCGTCATTGTTTTGACATTACTTATGAATAATGATTTCTTCATTATGCGTCACCTCCATACTCTTAGATGGTAGATTAGACCAAAATGTTGCAGGCAATTTAAAATATTATAAAGATTCAAGTAAAACGTTATCCGCGAAGGAGTGACTCGGCACCATCTACATAGATCTCAGTTCCTGTGACATGGAAAGACTCATCCGAGGCGAGAAATAATACTAGATTGGCTACTTGTTCAGGTTTACCGGGCGCATCTTCCAGAGGATGATTGCCTTTCGGAAATTCTACAGGAATCTTCACTTCTTGAAGATCATCGCTCTTATCCGTATTATCTCCAATTTGAGTGTCGATCGATCCAGGACAGACCGCATTTACGCGGATACCGTATTGCGCCAGCTCTAGCGCAGCCATTTTCATAAAAGCGACTTGTCCAGCCTTGGAAGAGGAGTACGCAGCAGCGCCGATGTTCGAGAACACTCGATTTCCGTTAATAGAGCTAGTGATAATGATGCTGCCGCCATTTTCTTTCATATGGGGGATAGCATATTTTACTGTGGCAAAGGTACTGCGTAGGTTGGTATCTAGCGTCTGGTCCCAATCTTCGATTTCTAGTGTTTCGATTGGAGCCCATGTACCATTAATTCCAGCATTCGCAAAAATGATATCAATCTTCCGAGCCTCATCCGCAACCTTACGAATACTTTCTTCGACAAGACCTGGATTGGAAACATCGCATTCGATAACTGTAGCTGTTCCTCCAATGGATTCAATTTCACGTTTAGTTTCATAGGATTCCTCAGGGGTGCGATCAAGCATATATACCTTAGCTCCGTGCTGAGCAAACCTTATGGCTGTAGCTTTTCCAATACCGGACCCTGCGCCTGTGACTACTGCAACTTTATTTTGCAATCGTTGATCTAACATGATGAATTTCCTCCTTGGCGTTAGACTTCTTACTTAGTAATTACATACCCGGCATAGCTGAATTTAACCAATTTAGTAGGAGGGTGGAACAACAAGGAGGGATGTATTACTATGAGACATAAGGATGTGTACAATATAAATTTAGATCAATCTAGCTCATGATAGGGGTACTATAGATGATTCAGCAGCAGGGAGCAGAACGGATTAATGTGGGGATATTTGCCCATGTGGATGCCGGCAAGACAACAACAACAGAGCATATTTTGTATGAAAGCGGTCGCATTCGAGCGCTCGGCAGCGTAGACAGTGGGACAGCATTGACGGATTCTATGGATGTGGAGCGGCAACGAGGAATATCCGTTCGGGCGGCATTAGCTTCTTTTGAATGGAAAGGTGTGCAGATCAACCTCGTTGATACACCAGGACACGTCGATTTTCTGTCAGAGGTTGAACGGTCTTTGCGAGTGATGGATTGTGCGGTGCTAATTTTGTCGGCGGTAGAGGGTGTGCAGGCTCAAAGTGAGATGATCTGGAACGCGCTGAGGAAGCTGGGAATACCGACGCTTATTTTTATGAACAAAATGGATCGTGTAGGTGCAGACCCTGAGGCTGTGCTGGCGCAAGCGCGAAATTATTTGTCTAGTGATATCATTCCTGTACAGCAACCCACCGGGAAAGAGCAGGAGTACATAGGCGCAATAGATTTGTGGGGGAGCGATGCCGATCCTGCTGCACAGACTGAATTGTTGGAGGCATTGGCTGAGCGGGATGAAGATCTGCTAGAGACGTATATGTCAGGTAGTTCGATTGATCTTGCAGCTTGGAAAAAATATATGAAGACAGCTTCCGCTTCAGGACGCTTCTTCCCAATGGTTTATGGTGTTGCCGCCAAGGGGCTTGGCATTACTGCATTGCTGGACGCGATGGTTGAGTATTTTCCGCGAGCTGGTGGCAATGTTGAGGGGCCGGTGTCCGGCATTGTCTACAATATTCAGCGTGATAAAAGCATGGGGCGAATGGCGTTTGTCCGCCTTTATGAAGGAACGATCCGTAACCGCGATACGGTAATGAACTACACGCAGAATATTCAGGGAAAAGTGACCCAGATCCGCAAGGTCGAGGGTGGTCGTACTGAGGATGTCGGATCGCTTGAAGCGGGGGATATCGCTGTAATCTATGGTCTTTCAGGGGTACGGATCGGAGATGTACTCGGCCATCCGGAGGCGATTCCGGAGGAAGCGAAGCTGGCTGTACCGCTGCTAACGGTGCGCGTATTCTGGGGAACCGATATGGATGACCATAAGGTTATCGGAGCATTGCAGGAGCTGGCGGATGAAGATCCGCTCTTGGATGCGCAGTGGCTGCAGGATGAGCGAGAGCTGCATATCAAAGTAATGGGACCTATTCAGTTGGAGATTCTGAATAGTGTTCTGGAGGAGCGGTATGCGCTGAAGGTTACCTTCGGTCAGCCTTCTGTCATCTATAAAGAAACGCCAGCCTTTGCTGGGGAAGGCTTTATCGCTTATACGATGCCGAAGCCGTGCTGGGCGATTCTGCGGTTTCAGATAGAGCCCGGACCTCCTGGCAGTGGTTTAGTTTATGATTCGGTAGTGCGGAGTTCCGATCTGCTGCCGCAATATCAGAGCGAGACCGCACGCCGTGTACCAGAAGCCTTGCAACAGGGCTTGTACGGCTGGGAGGTTACCGATCTTAAAGTGATCTTAATCGAGGGACAGCATCATGTATGGCATACCCATCCGCTAGATTTTGCCGTAGCGACTCCTATGGGGATTATGGATGGACTCGCGCGGGTAGGCACTAAACTACTGGAGCCGATTCTTCAGGTTCGCATCGTTGTCCCTGAGGAGAATGGCGGCCGAGTGATGAACGACCTGGTTCAGATGCGCGGCACCTTCGAGCCACCTGTGCTGCAAGGCGAGCGGATGATCATCGAAGGCCGTCTGCCACTGGCAACGTCGCTCGATTATCCGGTTACTTTAAGCTCCTATACGAAGGGGCGTAGCACGTTCACTTCTTTTTTTGCCGGCTATGAAGAATCTCCGCCAGACGTATCCGCTGAGCGCACCCGCCGGGGCGTGAATCCATTAGATCAGGCGAAATATATATTAAGCGTGCGAAAGGCGCTGCAGGGGTGAGATAAAATGAAGATCAGAGAAGCAACAGCTAGTGATATAGACGGGATCGCTTTCGTCCACGCTACGAGTTGGAAAACCACGTATAAAGGACTAATATCAGACGAGTTTCTTGATAATTTCACAGTAGAAGCTAGAAGGAAGCGTTGGATTCAGAATTTTGAAAATCCCAATAAAGACGAGGTAATGTATGTTGCTGAAGATGAGTCTGGGATGATCATTGGCTTTGCAAATGGAGGGGCGCGAAGAGAGCCGGATCTCTACGATGCGGAGCTTTACGCACTTTATTTGCTTAAGGAACACCAAGGAAAAGGTCTAGGGAAGCAGCTCATAAGAAGTGTAGCACAGAATTTATTGAAGAAAAATTATAGCTCGTTCATGACTTGGGTGCTGGTGGGCAATCCGGCGATTCATTTCTACCACAGCGTTGGGGGAGAGTCTATCTCAAGTATAGAAGTTAAGATAGGGAATGAATTATTAGAAGAAATAAAAATAGGATGGCAAGACATTAGAGGCATAGGGATTGATTAATGACTTTTTACGCAAAAAAAGACTCATAAGGGATACAAAACGCATACCCCTTATGAGTCTCATAATGATTTATTTAATGTACGTACGGCTGACCAGAACATCTGCAATTACATCTGTTGGAATGATGAATTCTCTAACGCCCATGTAGCCAGGAGCCACATCATATTTGTTAAAGGAAATAACCAGCTGGTACTTATCGTTGATATAGAAATCTTGATCTTTAGCTATATTTTCAAATTGATAAAAAAGGTCTTCATTGGGTTCATCTGTTGAAATCCAGTAGAACATATCTTTATCTGCTTTCATTTGGGAGCGCATCTGTTCTTTAATATTTTCACTTATGATACTGATATATCGATCATCCTTAAATAACATAGGCAGACTTAGCAGGATTTGATTCTTCTTGTCTATCGTATCGTGCTGCATTGTTGTTGACGATGAACCTACGGTATTTACCACGTATCTGCTAATAGCAAATAGCTCAGCATTGTCCGTTTTAACCTCAAAGCCTGTGTCGACCCCTAAATGCCCCTCTCCGGATTGCTTTAAAGATTCCATCTCTGCTTGAAACTCATCATATAGTTTTTTGTTTTCTTCGAGATATTTTTCATTCAGAGTCGATTCCAGCTCTTTATTCTCTAGGTTAGTAATGATGGGGACCTTTATGTCTGCATTATAGGTCTGCTCATCCACTTTGTATTCTCTAAAAGTTAGCACTTTAACAATACTGTCTACACCAGGTATAGCGGAGAAGGCATTGGCAATGTTAACATTGACATTAATCCCAATCACGAAAAATAGGGCTGCCGCACAAACTCCAGATATCCACTGGTAACGTATTCTTCTTATCTTCCTTTTCTTTAATGCTTTACTTACAACGAAATCTAATTCCTCAGGAATAGGGAGTTTGTTATAATCTTCTATAATTTTTTTGATTTGGTTATCCATTCTAATTGATCTCCTTTGAGGATTCTTCCTGCATGTTGACTCTTAATAACTGGAGTGCTTGATATAGTCTAGTCTTTACTGTATTGACGTTTTCATTTAATACTTCCGCAACTTCCTCGATCTTTAAATCTTCGATATATCTAAGGACGATGACATTTCGATACTTAAGGGGTAGATCATCCAGCGATCTTTCTAAATCAATATCTGGATACACGTCTACCGCACCAGGGATAAAAAAGTCGAGTGCTTCATCATCTACTGGTTGAACTCTTTTATGTTTCCTCAGAAAATCCAGAGAGGTAGTTACTACGATTCTAAACAACCAACTCTTTACGGATTCTGGGTTCTTTAGCAACCCTATAGAGGAGAGAGCTTTATAAATCGAATCCTGAACAACATCTAATGCATCCTCTTTGTTCTTCACATAGCTGTAAGCTAGACGGTATATGTTCTCCTTGTTATCTGTAATACAAAGAGTGAGTAATTTCTCTTTATTCCTCTTAAGCATATTCGTAAAACCCTTCTCTTTTTATATTGCGTAGCTTTAGTATGTTAGATTACTATTCTCATTGATTCTCCTTTTGTATGGCTTTAGCTACAAGTGCGGCATAGGATTTGGCACCTTCTCGTTTTAGATGAACGCCATCCTCATAGAAGTAAGAATCCTTTCCTTCGCTTGAGGAATGCCAGTCTACAACCATAGCATTGGGGAATTCTAAAGCCACTTTTTTAAGCAAAGTATTCACAGTATTTTGCCATTTTTTCGGTACACGTGTGTTTACTAGTACGACTTGCTGAACATCTTCAAGTGAAATAAGTAATTTCCGCAATTGATTGGAGTTAAAAGCTCCGTTCGTACCTAGATTAATGATCACTCGAGTGCCAAGTTTCCCCTTCGTCCTAAGTTTATCGACCACTTCTTGTGCCTGTGACATCTGCCTGCCTACCTTACCATCGATAACAATGCCTGGCAGAAGTTCTTGTAGATAAGGAGCAGCATCGAGGATTACGGAATCACCTATCGCAGTAACACCTTTACCTGCTTCTTCTACCTGAGGCTGAGGTTCTGGCTTCTTCGGTGGATCTACTGGTACTGGTACTGGTACAGGCACAGGTGTTGGTACGTTTTGAGGGGGCACTAGTGTGACATTATGTTCATTCTTATCGTGATTAGTATTAGTGCCTGTATTCGGATCTGCGGATATCTTAGTATCCAAGTTGCTACTACAGGATATGGACAATATGATTAACGGGACTGCAATAAAGATGAATAAGGGTCGAATCTTGAATTGCAGACGAATGCTTAATTTCGTACACCATCTTCCTAATAAACCTTGACGAAGAGGTTCTTCGATATATTTCCACGATAGTGAGGCTAATAGGAGGCTAACTCCCAGCTGAAAAAGAACACGGAAACCATCGAACCCACCTGTATCTACTGTAGGATTAGTTAGAATGATGACTGGATAATGCCATATGTAAATACTATAGGAACGTACGCCAATCCAACGCAAGGGCTTGCAACCCATGATTTTAGCTAGTCGGCTCGCAGGATGTGCGAGTACAGCTATTACAATTGCGGAAAGGATCGACACTAAAACCAAGCCGCCATAATAAAGAAATTGTCCGTACTCATTCGTCCGCCAAATCATAAGAATGAGGGTGATTAATCCGATTGCACCACTGAAGTCAAGGATATAGCGAGATCTGCGTGAAATCTTATCGGTCAAATTTTGACTCGGCCATGCTAGAGCGAGAGCGGCTCCAATCAGTAGAGCAAAAGCTCGAGTATCAGTACCATAATAGACTCGGCTTGGGTCAACTCCAGGTTGATAGATTAGCGCCATAGCAAGTGCCGAGAGGAATGCCCCTGTTAGACACATCACAATGAGTTTACCTCGTTGAGGTGCAAGGCGTAACCCTACAATAATAACCAATGGCCAAATGAAGTAGAACTGTTCCTCAATAGCGAGCGACCACAAATGACCGATAGGAGAAGGAGGTCCAAAGCTCTCGAAATAAGATACATCGTGAAAAATAAGCCACCAGTTATTGAAGTATAACGTTGAAGATATAAAGTCCCCTTGTAATGCTGCTAATCGTGAACGATCGAACAACAGAAGCCACATAGCAGTGACAAAAAGCATGACAAACATAGCAGGCAATAGCCGTCGCGCTCGTCTGATCCAGAAATCTTTAAGGTCGAACCGTCGGTCTTGCTTCCACCTTTGGATGATTTGATCCGTGATCAGATATCCAGACAGAACGAAGAATATTCCGACCCCTATAAGTCCTCCTGGAGCCCAATTGAGGTCGAGATGATACGCAATAACTGCGATCACAGAGAGTGCGCGAAGTCCATCTATTCCCGGCATATAACGCCTTCTAGTCGTGGAATTGTCAGGTTCTAAAGAGTTAGTCGATGGTGTAACCTTGATTTCTTTCATGGTAGTTCATTCCTTCGTCATCAGTTGTCTTATGTCAGCAAGACGTATGACTAACTTAAAAAAGTTCTTAACTTCTCTTGGTAAATAAAGGAGTGACCATGAATGGATCAGAAATCGGTACACAAGTGCCTATGAATTTAAAAAGGCATTCTAGAACAAAAAATCATTCTGGAATGCCATTAGCCTAATTAGCCGTTCTTAATTTCCACACGTAAAATATCGGTAACCATTTTAACCGGAACGTATATCGTATCGTTCTTTAGGATAGGAGCAGTACCTAAAGTGACAGGAGCCATTTTGGCAAAAAAGTAAGAATCTTTACCTAAGGTAACATTTGTCCACTGTGCACCTTTCTTTAGCTCAGCTGAGCGCGACGTTTGATTCCACTTGATTTCATATCCTAAACGATTCGCCACATCTCGTAATGACACCATTGAAACCCCATTAGCATTCTTAAATGTAGCTATTGTACTTAAATCGAGCTTCGGGTTGTTCGTAATATGGGTACTGAAACGAAATTCAGGAGTTCCCATGGCGCCTGGAGCAATACTATATTTAGGGAAGAGGATGACAACCTCACCATTTTCAATATAAAAACCTTGTTCTTCGTCGATCCCTTTGAAATCCTCAATAAAATAGTTCTCAGGTTCCTCATTGATCTTCGCAAGGATACCGGCATTCAACTTTTCCTTAAAGTCGTTTCCAAAGAAATCTGACAAGGCAATCCGCTTCGCTTGTTTCGTATTAAATACATTGTATGTATCTACACGAGGCATACCCGTTCCACCAGTTTCACCTTGAGAAGTAACGACAAGTGATATCATTCCAGAAGGGTTATCCGTTTTATTTTCCTTTAAGTCATAAATAATATTAAGTTCATATGGGCGATACTCAAAACCAGCCTTTTTAGCGTCTGCAGCTGCTTCAGTTGCATCCTTTTCCCAAAGAGCAAGGTCTTTCTGCGCATTAGAGAGAATGACACTGTTGATCTCTTCTTGAGCCTTCGTATCCAACATACCTACGATCTGTGGCACTTTAATATTTGTATTCAGAAGCTCCGTTGAAGATGTGAGAATTACTTCTTTGATTTGGATCCCAGTGTTATTGATGGTGGAAATCGTTACAGCTGAAATCGGGGCATTGATGGCAGGCTTAGTCGTGTTCACTGCATCAGCAAAAGCAGTGCCATTCATTGGTAACATGCCAGCGCTTATTCCCATAACCGTTAATCCGACTACACCAAGCTTCAATACGTTAAAAGGGCTCTTTTTCATTGTTTGTTCACGCTCCATTTCGTTGTAATAAGTGTGTTATTAGCGCACTTACTAGCAAGACGTATTAGGAGTGTTGAAAAGTTTGGGGGGGATAAATGTTGATCGAAATTCGTCATCCCGCAAGAGTTCCTTTAATAGTCACTCCGAACCCTTTTCAGCCTTCTTCCGCGCCCGGAACCGCCGCACCTTCATGAGGTTGCCACAAGCCTTGTCATCGCAGTAACGCTTAGAACGGTTACGTGTATCATCATAGTACACCCAGAGACAATCAGGATTCTCGCAGATACGGAATCTTGAGGGTTCTTTTTCAAGCAAAGCCTCCGCAAAAGACGCCGCTATCTCCGCCATCACCTGCTCCCAACCGCTATGTAGTGGCAATAATGAAATCTCCGCTTGCTCGGCACTTTTCCATACCATTCGCCGCGTAACAGGACCCTTGTCCATATAGATATTGAGCTGCTTTAGCATTTCTCCATCCATCGATTTTCCTTGTACAATAGCCTGTACCCAGTCCCATAATAGGGATCGAAGCTTCTTTAGCTGTTCCAGTTCTATCGTATTCGGCAGCTGTGTTTCTAGCAGAGCATGCTTCTTCAGCCATTTCGCAATCCACTCCGGATCTTCGAGTTCATCCCGATCCTTATTCTTATCTCCTGTTCGCCAATCCCGCCAGTAACTATTAATGAAATCCTCCCACAACACGTCCTGTTCATCCTTTCCGCACAACTCTCGATTACAACGATTGTAACAGTTAAAATTGTGATTAGCTAGTTACTTGATTGAACGCTGGAAATATGCTACATTTCTTGTGTAACCACTATATAATGGTTTAAGTAGTTACATAATTCAGTAAGTATTAGGAGGTTGAACATGCAAAATAAAATCAGTGAGGTTCTGCTGCAAAATTGGGATTATTGCATGGATATCGAGGATTGGGCCCCGCCATTAAGTGATGCACTGGAAGGTGTGGACAGTAAACAGGCACTTTGGAAGCCAGAGGGGAGTACAGTCAATTCCATCTGGGAGACGGTTAACCATCTAACATATTATAAGGTGCGTTTGCTGCGAAAGTTAAAAGGGTTGCCCAAACAACCTGATGCTGAAAGCAACGATGATACCTTCACTGTAACAACGGAAGGGGAAGAAGCATGGTCGAAGGCCGTTGCAGACCTGAAAGACGTGCACGCTGCTCTTAGAGAAATCATTGAGGCGTTGGAAGAAGGCGCATATGATTGGGGTGGTTCGGGTCATGCCCCAGGGGAAGAGGTAATGAGTCTTATCCTGCATGATTCATACCACACCGGACAAATTATTATGCTTCGTAAACTGCAAGGCTCCTGGGTTTCCAACCGTAGTTTTAATTAGAACCTCTACAATAAAAATATAAGCCACACTCCACTATACTGGTTTACCTGGTGCAGCGGTCGTGTGGCTTTTCTTTATTTTAACCTTTTGGGGTGCTTCGATATTGAGTCGGCGAGCATCCCATTATTTTTTTGAACAATCTAGAAAAGTAGTAGGGGTCCTGCATCCCGATAGCACTAGAGATTTCTTTAATATGTAAATCGGTTAATGCTAGCAGTTGACTGGCACGCTGCATTTTGAGGCGCAGATAGAATTCAATCGGGGGAACCCCGGTTTCTTGATTAAATAGATAAATTAGATGCTGCTTCGATAACCCCATATGCTTCGCTACATCCGGGAGTGAAATGGAGCTGTTGATTCGATCCGTCATGTAGCGAATGGCTTGCTCAAGATAACGTTCGTTCTTTTTATCTTGCTCAGAGTTCATAGTACTCAACCCCACGTGGCTGATCAGATGACGAATGCACTGAGACACATAGATATGATTACGCATGGCATAAGGCTTATCCGATAACAGGGCATAACATTGCTCGAAATCTTCGATCCATTGGGTATGAAGGTTCAGTGTAAAGGTTAGCGGCTCTACGTCCATGGCATAAGTTTGAATCAACGCAGCGGCATGCGTTCCTTTTAGATGCATCCAGTAGATCGTCCAGGGATTCACATCTGAAGCACCATATCGATGGGGTGTTCCGGCAGGAATGACAGCTATTTGCCGTTCTTTTATTTGGATCAGCTTACTGTGATGACTCTCCATCCACCCTTCACCCTCTACGCAATACATAAGAATATGCGAGTCACATCCTTGTGGACGCTCTCGATAATGAAACTTCGCTCTTGGGAAGCAGCCAATGTCACTTACATAGAAGGAATTTGTTAACGGATTCTCATTTAATTCATTCATCATGAAATCGGGCAGCACAAAAAGCTTCTGCTCATCGAAGCCATCCGGCTTTAATGAGATATCTGTCATGATAACCCTCCTTTTTAAGAACATAATTAATTTATTTGAAATAACAACATATTCATAAGGAGATTATTATTTTTAGGATAAGAATATTGTCCATCAGTTACAGATTATCGTCAATTGTTTAAAAGCGCATACAACGATAAATTAGAGCTATATCACGAAGGAGGAGAGAACGAAATGAGTATGAAAGAGCCTTCTACAATCTTAACGAACAGCGTCCGCATATGGGAGGAAATGGTTGAAATTCCTACCTATGAAACAGGCGAACCCGATAAAAATCCAATGTTCCTCGAGAAGCGAGTCTATCAAGGCAGCTCGGGGCGAGTATATCCACATCCTGTGGTTGATAAAATTATGGATGAGAAAGAAATGAAATCGTATCAGATGGTAATGCTCGAAAATGAATATGTACGCATCGAGATCATGCCTGAAATTGGCGGCCGTATCTATCGTGCTCTGGATAAGACGAACAATTATGATTTTGTTTATTATAATCGCGTGATTAAACCTGCGCTTGTTGGTCTGACAGGACCATGGATTTCAGGTGGAATTGAATTTAACTGGCCGCAGCATCATCGTCCGAACACGTTTGGCCCTGTGGAGCATGTAATTACGGAGAATGAAGATGGCAGTGCAACCGTATGGGTGAGTGAAATTGACCGGATGTATGGAACGAAGGTCACAACGGGCTTCACGCTGCATCCTGGAAAAGCCTATCTCGAAGTTACAGCACAGCTATATAACCGAACTTCGGAGCCACAAACCTTCTTATGGTGGGCAAACCCTGCGGTTGCAGTCAATGACCATACGCAATCGGTGTTTCCACCGGATGTCACAGCCGTATTCGACCATGGTAAGCGTGATGTGTCCAGATTCCCTATTGCAACAGGAACGTATTACAAGATGGACTATTCCGAAGGTGTAGATATTTCGCGCTATAAAAATATTCCTGTTCCTACCTCATACATGGCGTACAAATCCGAATATAATTTCGTGGGTGGCTATGATCATGGGGTTGAAGCGGGTCTGCTTCACGTAGCGAATCACCATGTATCTCCGGGTAAAAAGCAGTGGACTTGGGGGAACGGCGAATTTGGTCAAGCGTGGGACCGTAATTTAACCGATGAGGACGGACCCTATATTGAATTAATGACAGGGGTATTTACGGATAATCAACCCGATTTCACTTGGCTCCAGCCGTATGAAGAGAAGTCATTTACACAATATTTCATGCCATATAAGAACATCGGAATTGTGAAAAATGCTTCTGTTGATGCTGCAGTCAATCTTGAGGTAGATGAGACTTTACAGACTGCAACTGTGATGGCCTACGGAACTTCGGTATTTGAGGATGCGGTTATTGAACTGAGGGGTCAGCATAGAACGTATGTGAAGGATACGATCACGCTCTCTCCAGAATTAACCTACAAATCGGTCATTACGTTAGATGAAGCCGATCGACCGCATCACTTAATCGTAACGGTATTTGATACGAACGGAAACAGCCTTATATCATATCGTCCAGCGAAGCCTAGTATTGAGAAGGTTCCAGATGCAGCCAAGCCACTTCCACTACCGGAAGAATTAAAAAGCACAGAGCAGTTGTATTTGGCTGGAGTTCACCTGGAGCAATACCGTCATGCCACGTTCGAGCCAGAGCATTATTATGAAGAAGGCTTAAGAAGAGATGCATCCGATATTCGGCTTAATGTGGCTTATGGGACGCTGCTGCTTCGTCGAGGATTGTTCAAGCAAGCGGAAAATCATTTCCGTACGGCTATACGATCGCTGACTTGGCGCAATCCGAATCCATATGATAGTGAAGCATACTATCAGCTTGGTGTAGTTCTCAGACTGCAGGATCGCAAGGAAGAAGCATTTGCTGCCTTCTACAAGGCGGTATGGTCTGCAGCATTTCAAGACAGTGGATACTATGCATTGAGTCAAATTGCTTGTGAACGTGGGGCGTATGAAGAAGCGTTGGAACTCGCAACTAGAGCTTTGGCACGTAACACAAGAAACTATAAATCAAGACATGTAAAAACAGTACTTTTACGCAAGCTTGGACGTTACTCTGAGGCGATTACATTCGCAGAGGAGACATTGAAACTAGATATCGCGGACTTCGGGGCAGCGTATGAGAGAGTGCTTACGCTTACATTGCTCGGGCGACAAGAGGAAGCAGCTGAGGCTCAGATGAAGCTTGCACGGTTCATGCGAAACGATGTGCATAACTATTTAAATCTAGCTTCCGATTATGCAGGTAGTGGATTGTTCGCGGAAGCTGCACAGGTGTTAGAGCAAATTCGTAGGAAATCGAATGAACCCAATTATCCGATGGTGCATTACACATTGGCTTATGTACACGAGAAAATGGGCCGTGAGGAAGAGGCGACAGCGCAGCTTCAGCTTGCTCAAGCAGCATCTTCTGATTATTGCTTCCCGAACAGCTTGTTTGAGCTGCAGGTATTAGAAAGCGCGATTGCCTGCAATCCGTTAGATAGTAAGGCTCATTATTATCTAGGAAATCTATTCTATGATAAAAAACGTACCGACGATGCCATTCGCCATTGGGAGCAATCCGTCGCGCTTGATGATCGTTTCCCGACGGTTCATCGTAACCTTGCGCTTGCTTATTACAATAAGCGTAATGATGCTGAGGCTTCCTTGCAGTCACTTGATCAAGCTTTCCAGTGCAATACGAATGATGCGAGAGTATTCTACGAGCTGGACCAATTGTATAAGAAGATGGGTGTTTCTGCTCAGGAGCGGATGGCAAGACTGCAGCAGCATATGGAGCTGGTGGAGAAGCGGGATGATCTATACCTTGAATATGTGACCTTACTGAATTTGCTTAGCAAGTATGAAGTTGCTTTGTCAGTTCTATTACGACGCCAATTCCATCCATGGGAAGGTGGCGAAGGGAAAGCTACGGGGCAATATGTTTTGGCGCTTGTTGAACTGAGTAAGCAGGCGAATCAGGTAGGCCAATATGAAGAGGCTATCTCATTATTAACACGTGCGCTTCATTATCCAGAGAATTTAGGTGAGGGTAAGCTCGATGGTGCGCAAGAGAATAATGTGTATTACGAGCTTGGTGTGGCTTATAACGGATTAGGCAAGATGCAAGAAGCTGCACGACACTGGGCGATTGCGTCTCAAGGCTTGAAAGAACCAGCCAGCGCGATGTACTACAACGATCAGCCGCCAGAAATGATCTTCTATCAGGGCTTAGCATGGGTACAGCTGAATCATCCGAAGGAAGCGAACCGGCGTTTTAATAAGCTGATCGATTTCGCAGAAAGACATCTCTTTGATGAGGTGAAGATTGATTATTTTGCCGTATCCTTACCTGATTTCCTCGTATTTGAGGATGATCTGAATAGACGCAATCAAATTCATTGCTTGTTCATGATGGGTTTAGGTTTATTAGGCTTAGGGGAAATGGCAGAAGCGAAAGAACGATTTGAAGAAGCGTTGCACTTGGAGCCGAACCATCAGGGAGCTCGAATTCACAAGGCGATGTGCTTGGAATCATAAAAGAAATAAAGCAGTTTCATGATGCCGGAAAATAACTGGTTTGATTTGGAATTTTGTTTCAACTCTGAAAGCCCCGGGTTAATGGAGACTATCTACCAGCCTATATTCGAAAGGAGAGATTGATGATGGGACCGGGCTATAAAGATAGAAGCGTTGAAGTGGAGCATACAGAGGTGCAACGGAAATCGGATTCCAGTGTTGTCGCATCTACCTTTATTAAATATGCTGCTTATATTATTATTTTTTTCGGAGCACTTTTCTTCTTGGTCAGATATGTATTCCCTATGTTCTAATTCAGTCCAACGAATCCTATACAAAAATCCATCCCCTGTAAGTAGCGGGATGGATTTTTGAATATAACGAATCCTATAAATTTCTCTGGATGGAATCCGGTGATTCCGCAGAATTACGATAAAAGAACCAGCACTCGTTCAGCAGCTTGATCTGACGGCGGTCTTTTTTGTAATAAGCTTTCATCAGTTGATGGCAGAGCCACTGTGGCAAGGGTATCACTCCTCTAACTGCTTACGTAAGTTAGCATATGGAGAAATGAGCCTAAAGGTGACGATTTACAGAATGCTTTCTGCTTCCTCTTCGTACCACTGCTCTAATTGAGCTTGCAGCGCCCGAATCTCGGTCAGCAGGGAGATAAGTGGATAGTTCTTCTGCTCCTGTACAGAGGCAAAGGCCTGTTCCAATCTATTGATATAATCCAGACCGGACTCCAAGGAGTAGTCCTCACGCAGCAGATCCAGTGAATCACACTCAGCAATGGCCAAGGGCAGATCTGGTACATTATCGGCTGTCAGCTTGTCGATTTCTTTGTTTAGACGTAAATTGAGCGCACTTAGCTGGTACGCATATTCCTCGGGCATCTCCACGAATTGCAATTCTTGATGTTGTTGCAAAATTACATACCGCATTTTCGGCATTGGTCATTCTCCCTCCGTACTTGTCTTCCTTCTTGACAGTTTAGCCTATGCACAAGTTACAATTCAAGTAGAGATCTTAATTCTCGTGGAAAGGACTTGTGATAGAACGCTATGGAAACGATGAGCAACGAAGAGCTGCAGCTGTGGATTGAGCAGGTATCACGGGACAGCTTTGGCGTACCCTTTAGGCACAAGGCAAGCTTTAACAGCCGATTATCTTCAACAGGCGGTCGATATTTTACCAAGAGCCATAATATAGAGATTAATCCCCATCAGCTTGCTATGTTCGGTAGAGAAGAGACGGAGAAGATTATAAAACACGAGCTCTGCCATTATCATCTGCATTTGGCGAAGCGAGGGTATATGCATCGTGACACTGATTTCAAAAGACTGCTGGCACAAGTCGGCGGGAGTCGCTACTGTCAGACATTGCCGGGTGCGAAAGCTCGGAAGACACTACCTTATCGGTACAAGCTGATATGTACAGCATGTGCTATAGAGTATCCGCGTAAGCGAAAAGTAGATCCAAAGCGCTACCGCTGCGGCAAATGTTCAGGTAAGCTGAAGCTGTTAGCGCTGGAAGTCCAGTAAGCAGACAAGGGCGTTATTTTATAACCAGCCCCATCAATCCCACAAAAGAAACAGCTTGCTGAGGCGAAATGATGCACCCTTCTAAATCTTGTATATCCACGATCAAGCCACTGAACTCGCAGTCACTAAGATCGATCCCGTTAAGCTTTGATCCTGACAATGTGGCTTGATCAATATTACACTCACTAAAGCTGACCTTTTGGAAATTGGATTGGTAGTAATCAGAGCTCATCAATGAACTATTCTCAAAAGAAACCTGCTTCAGATTAGCCAATCGAAATGTTGCAAAATCCCCGATACAATCGACCACGCGTACATTCTGGAATCTG
The DNA here is from genome assembly GCF_042723305.1 of Paenibacillus sp. NPDC058367. Lineage (NCBI taxonomy): Bacteria > Bacillati > Bacillota > Bacilli > Caryophanales > Paenibacillaceae > Paenibacillus > Paenibacillus sp. NPDC058367. The sequence continues at coordinate 2,033,525 of NZ_JBHXIZ010000001.1, read as the reverse complement.
CCTCTTGTAAAGTCCGTACCGATAAGCTTGCAGTTTCGGAATTCGGTTCGATGAATAATCGCATTCGTAAAATCCACATTGGACAGATCGCATCGCTCAAAAACCACATCCATCAGCTCAATTCCAGTCAGAGACGACTCGGTAATCGTTACATTTTTAAAAATCACTTGATCAAAGCTGACCTTGTTAGCTTCTTGATTATCAATAACTGTATCGCTTATGCTGCAACGACTGAATTCATCTTTGGTTTGCAGCGAGTATATTTGCTCAGGGAGTAGAGCTTCTGGATCTGTTATTTTAGGTGATTCCATTTTGAATTTCATATGTACCTCCATTTAATGAATGCTCGTTTCTAATTAAATTAACTATCTTAGGGTTCAGCAGATTTGTCAATTTGAGTAGCGCTCAGACCTTTCGGGAGATACGTACAAATACACCTTTTTCTGGATAAAATCACACATCGTTTTGTAAGCGTTACCAACTTAAGATGGAAGGGAAGTCCATATTAGGTAGAGGGGGCACATTTATGAAAAGATTCAGGTCCGCGATGGCGGGTCTGCTCGCGATGCTGCTGATTTTCTCAAGCTTGCCTGTGATGGGAATCGGTAGCGGTTCCGTAGGAGCAGAAGGGGTTGGAGGAACAGGCGCAGGGCAAATTCCATCAGGGATGGTACTCATCAAGAATAAGTGGAAAAATAATTTTTTATATGAAACGTCTGATGGTATCGTGCGTTATGGCATGACCAATCCAGCGGACACATCATCGCATTGGACAGTGGAGACGGTAAATGGTCTGTCACGAATTAAGAATGTGAAGACGGGCCACTACATTACAATGGCTGGTAATAACGGCAAAGAGGATACGCTAAAGACGGCAGATCTCCAAGGAGCTGGGAGTGTTACGGATCAATGGTTGATCGATACTTCCAATAGAAACGGATATATGATCATCCGCAGTGCGACAGTGCCAGAGAGTAAACTGGTTATCCACGAGGAGAATCAGCTTGGTTACGCGCAAGTAAGCTCGGATATCAATATTACGTTTGAGAGTCCGCAGTGGGCTTTTATTGATCTGAATTCAGTACCAGTAGCTGTAAGGCTAGAAAGCCGGATGCGTCCCGGTCAGGTAATGTATGAGGACGAAAAAGGAAATGTTCTCTACGGCAAACAGCCTTTGAAAAATGAAGCAGCCCAGTGGTATCTTGATCAGGGAACGGACGAAGGAACGTTGATGATTCGTAACCGTGAGACGGGTCATTATATTAAGCAGAATGAGCAGACTTGGGCTGGAGTTTTTTCACAAGAAATCGATATGAATAATGTAAAGCTAAGTGAGTGGTTCCAAGAGAGCGCACCAGATCCAGATGGAACAGGCTTTATTACGCTTCGTAACAGTGGTTTAACTGATAGTGGGAGTCCGTTATGGCTAAATCCACAATTCAACGATGACAATAACGTGCGCTCTAACGGCTGGCCGGGATCAGCCTCTAATCCAAGTGCGCAGTGGAGCATCGTGCCAATTTCTGAATTTAAGCCGGTACGATTGGCTACTTATACAGATGCACAAGTAGCTACAGATTTTTTATATGAAGCTGCAGACGGCGAGCTTAAGCATGGCGTTATGGCTTCAGAGGATGCAGATTCATCCGATTATCTATGGTATGTAGAGGATTATGATGGCAATAAGCGTATCCGTAATGCGGAAACTAATCATTATATTTCATACACTGACGGCACAGCCAAGGCTGTAGAGATCAGTAAAAGTCAACTATCGGATCAGTGGAAATTTAAAGATTCTGATGATTATGATGATTACCTGACACTAGAAAATGTTGAGAGCAAAGACATCTATATCTCTACCTTGGGTGGAGGTAATGCTGGAGCAAATGGGGATGCGACTTCCTTGAGCGCCCAGTGGCAGCTTCTAGATCCCAATACACCGACTGATGGAACCATTCCATATTATCGAATTCAAAATGGATGGAAGTCTTTTTATTGGTATGAGTCTGCTGACGGCCTCTTGAAGTATGGAAATATGCAGAAGGATGGCTCCGATCAGTGGCTCGTGGAGAAATATAATGGCCGCAAGCTATTCAAGAATAAGAAAACAGGCCATTACATTAACACAGTGAACATGCCAGATGGCCATATTCAGGTCACTGAGCTTCCAGACAGGAATAATGTGGAGCGGGAATTTATATGGACAGGCAAAAATATTGGCGACAACACATACGTAATTAGCAGTGTTCTCGACAAGGAACCAAATAAATTCCCTGAGAAGTTCATTTCACTTCAAAATCTCACTAAATACGCCGAGTATGGTGTGATCAATCCAGGCTGGGGCAGTCCACAGTGGAGATTCGTTACTGTCACAGAGAAAAAGCAGGACTTATTCCGCTTTAAGCTAGACACTGTAAATGGGGAGGATCAGTATCTTAAAGATGGTCCTTTGCTGACTTCTCCAAATGTACTAGAGAAATTGCTAGAATCTAAGACTGTCACTGAATCTGTCTATGATTCACAGGACACTGAAGCAATGGTGCCGCAGGATAAAGTGGTGGAACCTACAATCTCTGATGCAAAAAATGCACCTCTAGCTGCTGCAAACGAGGATGTGACAGTAGGTCAGGCTACTTATGGCCCACTTGATATTAACGACGATTCCTTTGTCTGGCAGCTGCAAGAAATAGCCGGGGCCAATGGATCTGTAAAAATTAAAAATGTAGGAACAGGACGTTATCTCTCTCTGGAGCATATTGCTGGATCTGAAGGTGAAGATGATCCGGACGTTGCCGTTCAAACTCTACAGACGGTTTATGATGTATGGGGTAGCATTAAGTGGATTGTGGATATGCAGCCTTCGGGTCTGACCACCTTCAAAAGTGGATGGGCTGGCCACTATATGTATGGGGCTTCCGATGAGAATGGGAATACGATTATTAGGATCAGTAAGGCTCCCGGTGCGGTGGATAAAAGCAGTGCACATTTTACCGCCGAAGCGGTTGAAGCGATTGCACCACCAATCCCTACTTACCCTCTAAGATTTAAGAATGCAAGCAGTGGGGAGTATTTATATGAAAATGAGCATGGAGTTGTTCTGTACGGACAGCCGTCAGCAGACAATGGATTCTCGCATTGGAATATATCTGTGCAGGATGGCAAACAGACGATCATTAACCGAGCAACCGGTCATTATTTAACAGTGAATGGGGATTATTCTTACTTGGAGAGCAGTAATGCGGAACCGGCTATAGACGGGGCATCTGCATGGGAAGTAAGCTTGGCCTCCGATTATACGAATTACACCATTCGTAGTCTCTATGGAGAGTACGACGATGAATTAATAAACATTGCGAATAAGACAGGATATGCTGAACGGGCACTCCTACTAGAGAGTGACGGCTCAGCTCAATGGAAGCTTGAAGCAGCTCCACAGGAGTTTACTACTCCGTCTGGAGAACTGCGCAACAACAATACAACAACTCCAGTTCAGAACGATACCAACATTATAACAATCGTACCGAAAGGGACGACTGGCAAAGTATTGGCAGAAAAAGAAGGGGCAATCGTATATGCAGAAGCTTCTGATAAGACGGCTCACTCCCAGTGGATCGTTCAGGATGTAAATGGACGTAAACGCATAATGAATGTTCAGACGAAGCAATATCTTTCTTTAAATGAAGGGGATCAAGTCGTCTTGTTATCTTCCGGGGAAACAGAACGTTCCCAGTGGATGCTGGAAGAGAAGTTAGGCTACAACCTCCTGCTAAGTGCTGATAGAACGGGCTTTCTTACTCACAGCGCATCGGCGGTTCAACTTGGTTCTGCTGTGGGAACCGATAGCACTCTTTGGAGCTTCTTGCCTATCCCTACAGATGCGATTTATGCAGGAGGAGAAGCATTCCAAGGCGATCATGTTATACGGTTTGCAGTCAATGCCCAGCAAGCCGGTGAATATGATGCCGTTGTTCGTTACAAGAATACTTCCAGTGATGTAACAGATCTGTTGCTTGAGGTGAACGGCCTGAAGGAGTTAGATAAAGTTAACGTGGTCAAGACTTCCTCTTGGAAGACTGTACAGGTGAAGCTGCAGCTGCGTGCAGGAATCAACAGCGTTTCTCTAAGCAACGACAATATCGATTGGAATAAAGTAAGTATTGATAGCCTGACAGTAAAAAATAGCGTGAACAAAGTTTACCGTGGGGCAACAGTTCCTTATATTAGCTATGAAGCTGAGGATGCAGTGACTAACGGAACACTAATCGGTCCTTCGCGGAAATATCGCACTATGGCTTCTGAGGCTTCTGGACGACAAGCCATCGCCTTGAAGAATACTGGGGACTATATAGAGTTCAAGCTTGCAGAAGCAGCTAATTCTATTGTTCTGCGCTATTCCATTCCGGACAGCTCGGATGGTGCTGGTGCTGAAGAAACATTGACTCTATATGTAGATGGAGTTAAGAAACAGCTTAATTTGACTTCAAAATATGCTTGGGAATATGGCAGCTACCCATGGTCAAATGATCCTCGTCAAGGTAGTGGACATCGCTTCTTTGATGAAATTCATGCTCTGATTGGCGATGCTCCTGCCGGAGCAAGCATTCGTTTAGAGAAGGGAACAGGAGACCAAGCGACTTCATACGTCATCGACTTGGTGGATATGGAGCAGGTAGCCCCTGAGTTGACTCGCCCTGACGGCTTTATTTCTGTAACGGATTTTGGAGCAGTAGCCAATGATGAGGGAGATGATACCGCAGCCTTTAAGGCAGCGCTTGCCGAAGCGAAGGGAACAGGGAAAGGGGTTTGGTTCCCGGTAGGTACCTTTAATGTCGGAGAGGGTCTGCTGGATCTGGATACAGCCGAAATCCGTGGAGCAGGCATGTGGTATACGGTACTGAATGGCGCCAAATTTTACGGTCACGGCGGTAAGGTTGGTGTATACGATCTATTGATTGAAGGTGGCATTAATGTACGGGACGATGAAGCGTTCACTAACGCCTTCCATGGTGCTTTTGGCCAAGGCTCGGTCATTCAGAACGTATGGATTGAACATACCAAAGCAGGCTTGTGGTTAACACAACCTATTGGTGAGAAGGCTCGCACGAATGGTCTGTATATGGCAGGTCTTCGAATCCGCAATCTGATGGCGGATGGAATTAACTTTGCTGTAGGCACTGGCAACAGCATGATGGAACAAAGTGACATCCGCTATCCAGGGGATGATGGTATTGCGATGTGGTCGTTCACAGATGCCAAATTGAATGAAGTGAATGGCGCGGAACGGACATTTAGCTATAACAATACGGCACGTTTTAATAACGTCTCACTGCCATGGTTGGCCGATAACATTGTGGTCTTCGGTGGTAAAGATAACAAAGTTCAAGATAACGTGGTAAAAGACACTGTAACTAACGGAGCCGGGATCGCTGTATCTACCCGTTTCTCCGCAGAGCCGTTCCAAGGAACGACAATCGTTGAGCGGAATACATTGCTTCGCACAGGTAGTTATGATTCGGGCTACGGGGTAAACCTCGGTGCGTTATGGCTGTACGCTGGTGAGAGCGACCTAAAAGGAAAAGTACTCATCCGTAACAATACGGCGCTCGACAGCACCTATTCTGGCCTGATTGCCCAGGGTAATCTGGAGGGAAATGCCCTCACGACGATTGATGGAGTTGTTCTGACGAATAATGTATTAGACGGTGCAGGTACGAGCGGTATAGAAGTAACGAAGAATCTGAAAGGTAACCTGCTCGTCGACAACTTGATTATTCGTGGTGAACGGATGAACCTCCTGTCCAATGCATCTCCTGACTTTAACATCAATGAACAGAATCAAGGGATAGCCACAGCTGTTAAACCTTTCTCCATCAAGCTAGCAGATGGACAGAGCGGACCTGTTGTACTAGAACAAGGAAAGTCAGCTATTCTTCAGGTGTTGGACAAAGAAGGAGCGGATATTACTACACAAGCTACACTTAATTTTATGAGCAGTGACATTGCTACTTTTACAAACAACAGTATTCATGGAGTTAAAGCGGGAAGCACAGACTTCACGGTAACTGTTGGCAACGATAAGAGGGTGTATACAGTTGAGGTGGTGTTACCTAATGGTGGGACGGATCCTGTGGATCCGACTGAACCAACGAGCACTCCTGATCCGGCGGGGTCAGTAAATCCTGTTACACCTGTCGCTACACCAACGCCAACACCAGCTGCTAATCATGATGCGCAGCTAAAAGCTAAGGCGACTGCTGGGCAAGCTCTTATCGAGATTTCAGCTAACGGAGAGGGTATAGCTCGCTTTAGCGCAGAAGCTCTACGCAATGCAGCAGCACTTAGCCCGAATGCGGTGCTTGTCATTGCCAGTGGCGATATGAGCTATCGCTTCCCGTTAGGACTCGTGGAGAGCGTGCTGAAAGCGGCACAAATGCCAGCGGGCACGCTAGAGTTTCAACTAAATCCGCTAAGCGGAAAAGGATTGGAAGAACTGCTTGCCGAGGCTAAGCAGCAAGGTTTTAATGTGCAAGGAACTCCGGCAAATGTCACCTTAAAGGTTACAGATGGCAAAAACACTGTACCTGCTAATGGGTTCGGTACTACGTATGTAGATCGTACATTTATGATGGAGGGAGCACTGGTTGTAAAGACGGGAGTAGTCCTTATTTACGATGAGCAGACGGGTACCTTCCGTTATGTACCTGCATTGTTCGAGCTCGTAGGTGGGATGACCAAGGTTACTGTTAAGAGCAGCAGTGCTAGCGGTATATTCGTCGTTGCACAACACCCTGTAACTTTTGGAGATATTTCTTCACACTGGGCAAAGAACGAGATCGAAACGCTTGCCAGTCGACTGATCTTGACCGGACAATCCACAGATAACTTTGCACCTCAGAATTCCGTTAGTCGTGCTGAGTTCGCAGCTATGCTAATTCGCTCTTTAGGCCTAGCCGCTGCAAACACAACGAAGACCTTCAGTGATGTGTCTGATTTATCATGGTATGCTGCAGACGCCAAAGCTGCGGCAGCCTTAGGACTGGTTCAAGGCTATGAGGATGGAACCTTCCGTCCGAACGCCCCTATTACACGGGAGCAAATAGCTGTTATGGCAGCTAGGGCACTGATGCTGTTAAACCTTGGAGCAGGAGAATCGGGAGCTAACCCTGCGACAAATGTATTTACAGATTCATCTGCTATTTCTTCTTGGGCTAAAGAGGCTGTGAATGTCTTAACAGCAAAAGGAATCATGAAGGGCCAATCGGCAGATAGCTTTGCACCTGGTAATGATACTAGCCGTGCAGAGGCAGCAGTGATCCTAACAAGATTACTTAAAGCTGCTGGATTATTGAATTAAATTTCTACTAAAAGAGCAGCTATTCTCCAGTAATTGGAGAATAGCTGCTCTGCGTTTTTTGGACGAAGGCTGTCTGCCAGAACATATTTGGTTATTTTCATGCCAATAGCGACTAGAGGGTCCGTTAGTATGCCAAATATTCGATTATGCTGCGTAAAAGGTCAACTGGCTCCGATAGCGGCCTCATAGGCGATACAGCCTTATTTAAGCTTCCCCATCGACAAATTGACTCTGTAATTTCCGAACTTTAGCAGCTCGTCGAGAAAGTTATTCAAATCCTCTTGGCTTCCCGTACGAACACGTATCCAATAGCAGCCTTCTCCACTGACGCGATGCATTTCTTTTACGCTGTCATGCTGCTTTGCGAATGTTTGAAAGGCTGGATGTACCGTATTCGAACCTAGAAAGACCGTTATAAAGGCATTGATCGCCTCACCAACTTTATCTGGATTCCAGCGGACGGTGTAGCCTTCAATCACTCCGGTGTCCTGCATTTTGCGAATACGTGCGCCCACAGCTTGGCCTGTCATATGCACTTGCTGCCCAATGTCTCTGTGACTGATCGTGGAATCATCAATAAGAAGCTGTAGGATGCGAAAATCCACATCATCTATGGAATAAGAACTCGTCATTATTTAAAATCCTTTCTGCGTGAAAGTAGAACAGGCCAATCTCTTTCCAATCTCAATGTATTCTGTTTCAAGGTCCAACTATAATTAATTGTAGCAGAAGATATCTGAAAGAAAGAAGGGCTTACGATGAAAATACAGCATATTCGCAACGCGACCCTATGGATGGAGTATGGGGGAAGTACATTTCTGATCGATCCTATGTTGAGTGAGCAGGGCGCTAATCCTCCCATTTTTAATACGGAAAATGACCGTCGGAATCCGCTTGTATCGTTACCGGGATCAGTAGACAAATGGCTGAATCCTAGTGCAATAATAGTCACGCATCTTCATCCAGATCATTGGGATGCTGCTGCCGTTTCCTTGCTGCCGCATAATCTCCCGTTATTTTGTCAGGAGGGGGATAGGGATACCCTAGTAGAGCAGGAATTTGAGAACGTCTCGGAAATCACCGATAAGCTGACATTCCAAGGAGTAACTATAACACGTACCGGTGGACAGCATGGAACCGGAGAGATTGGCAAGCTGATGGGGAAGGTATCCGGGTTTGTCTTTCAGGCGGAAAACGAACCAGTTGTGTATTTGGCAGGAGACACGATTTGGTGTGATGAGGTGAAGATTGCACTCGATGCCATTAAACCTGAGGTGACGATCGTTAATGCTGGTGGAGCGCAGTTTTTAACCGGAGGTCATATTACAATGAATGAGCGGGATGTCGTAGATTTATGCGAATATGCTTCTTCTACTAAGGTGATCGCTGTACACATGGACGCCATCAACCATTGCCTTGTTACCCGGGATAAGCTAAAAGCTCACTTGGAGAAGGAGGAGCTACGGGATCGAGTACAGCTTCCGCAAGACGGGGAATGGTGTTACGCATAAACTAAAGGGGGGAGTGATCCCCTCTTAAATCTAGCTAATGGCAGAAATAATGCATGAATTTGAAAACGATCACAAAAATTATTTTACCTGCTTGACTAGACCTTGAAATCATGATAAATTAATTCATGTTCACTTCTAATTTACTTCTAATGTTCCCTGATAGCTCAGTTGGTAGAGCACTCGACTGTTAATCGAGTTGTCACAGGTTCGAGTCCTGTTCGGGGAGCCATTTTTATGGAGAGATACCCAAGTGGCTATAAGGGGACCCTCTGCTAAGGGGTTAGACTGCGTAAGCGGTGCGTGGGTTCGAATCCCACTCTCTCCGTTCTGAATTACATAAGAAGAGCTTCCATTATGGGGGCTCTTTTTTTGTTGTGTGAATTTATTTGAGATGGCTAAATTCGAATTATCTGGAATTGAGGTAGTACCTGGGGCAGATCACGCGGATGTGTGATTTGTCTTTTTTTATCTGAATTATCAGTGATCATATTCAATATTTTGGAAGGTGAATAGAGTGAGAAAGGCGAAAGTTTACTGAAGTATACGCAAAATAGAAGACGTTTGAGAAATCGATTTTAGCATCAAATACATCAGTGGTATCCTGAATCTAGAGACTATTAGACTGTATAGGAACAGATGATTAGGTGAGTGGTAGTTTGGAGTTGTGGGAGATTGACGAAAAAATTTGAAATGAGGAAAATTCATGGATACCAAACATAGGCAGGATCGACTTCAATATCTATTACAACATCAAGACAAAAAGAATAAAAAGATTATAACAAGTTCTTTGTTTGATGAATGCATACAAACTCTTGGAAAGCAGACCCTTATATTTAGTTCAGAGAAATCAAAGGAAATATATAAAGATTTTAGTGCAGAGTATGAAATCACATTTTATGGTCGAATCGAATGGTCAAATTATGATTTTATAGAAATAACGGCAGAAGTAATAGAAAACAACACGAGATATATTGATAGATCAAAAGAGATGTATGTACTGTGGAGTCATGGCGAAGATCCAGTTATACAAACTACGTTAGAATCTGCATTAAAGAACTTAAATAATATAACTGCGGTCTCACCAGATATATGGTTTTATCGACTAAATGAATTTGTGATTGAGATCTTTCATGATGGAGTAATAAGAGGACATAAAAAATATTGAAATATTGTTTATGTGATTCATGAAGTCGTCAGCAAGACGAATTATATTCATGATCAAAAAGGCGATCATAAAAAAACATCTGTGGGAGCGTAATTAATGGATAATATATTATTGATAATATCTGGAGTTCTTCTTTTATTATTTAGTTTTTCAATGTTTATATTAATAATTCGAAGTGCAATTGATGGATCAAATATGTCAAAAAAAATGGATGTTTTAATTGATGAAATTAGAATGCTTAGAACAGAAATTAAGAACAACAAACATATAATTGATAAGAAAATTTGAGAGTGTTCCATTGAAGTAGAAACTTTCGATAGCATAGCGTCTACGCATCGTAGTCTTACTGATGGTCCACTCAAGGAATTTCGAATAGAGTTGAATCAGGAGAATAACCCTGCGAGGCTACCTACGTAAAACACATAAAGTTCATAGGATCTGCAAGGTGAAGTTTTTTTGTATGAATTCTATGCGTCTTTGAGCTTTGAAAAAAGGAAATAACCAAAAGGTGAACAAGCATTATAAAGGCGTAATCAAGGCAGAATTAACCTGCGGATAACGTCGCATTTCTGCTTCGTAAATTAACCGATGCTACGCACCTGAAGCGGCTTGGACGTCAGAAATGCATATGCATACGACTTAATCTGAAAGGGTTTTATAATGCCATATCATAATTTTATTGTTGGACTACAGTCACAAATTCATTTAGCCTTAAAACCAGAAGGTATTGATCGTTAAATGAATCACTTTGATCAAAATTCTGAGAATTCAATATCCTGGTTTGTTGAAAAATAAAGTTTGAGACAATTCGAGAGGCACAGGAATGGGTTTCTAGTGGTCACTTAAATGAGATAGGTTATTATTTATAATAGAGTGGTTAACCACTCAGAAACGCTAGTCGAAATGTTAGAAATAAACCATCAGGAGGAACTTATGTCGATTAATCCTAAGATATTTTATAGCACAAATGAAGAAACAGATTACGTCAGAAAAAAACTTATTGAATTTAACTCTAAACAAGTACCAAACGGCATTTATGAGGAGATAAATTTATGCTTGAAGGATGATAACGGAGATATTGTTGCCGGTATCAACAGTGCGATATGTTGGAATTGGATGGAAATTGGTATTTTGTGGGTGGATGATAACTATCGTAGTCAAGGTTACGGGAAAAGATTATTGGAAGAAGCAGAGAAAGTTGCCAAAGCAAAGAAATGTACTTTTATCAAATTAGATACATTCAGTTTTCAAGCGCCCGAATTTTATAAGAAGTATGGATATAAAGTAATTGCAACTATCGAAGATGCTCCGCTTGGAAGTAAACACTTTTACTACAAGAAGGATCTTAGCTATGATTAAGGTGGCTTGAGGAAGGCATAAACCTAAAATCAAAGGAGAGAAACAACTGTGGAGCTTTTTAAACAAATACCCTTGTACAGATTTTTGGCTTTATGTAATGAAAGTGGCATGGAAAAGACCGTATTAGATTGTGGGGCAGGAGGGGATACTCCTCCACTAAGTTTGTTTGCGAATTATGGATACGCTACATATGGAATAGAGATGAATGTTGAACAAATGAACAGAGCTAATCAGTTCGCAGCAGAAAGAGGGCAAAATTTAAACATACATCAGGGTGACATGAGACAGTTGGCATTAAACGATGAGTCGATGAGTTTTGTGTATTCTTATAATTTTATTTTTCATATGAAAAAACAAGAAGTGAAAGAAGCAATAAATGAATTGAAACGGGTGCTAAAACCTGGTGGGTTATTATTTGTTAATTTTTTAACTATCAAGGATTTTCGAGTCGGTGACGGAGTTGATTTAGGAGAACATCAGTATGAGCAAATGGAAGATGATGAATTAGTAATTCACTCTTATTATGATTATGATGAGGCGGATTCTATGTTTGAAGATATGCAATTAATATATAAAGAAGATCGAGTGCTTGAAAGAAAGTTTGAAGGCGAATGGATACGGCAAGGATTTATCGATTACATATATGAAAAATAGTTAAGAACAACTTAGAATAAGGTCAGATAAAGATATAGCAATAATAAATTGTTCGCAACTTGGTTTGCTATTTCATATTCGGGCCATTCTCATTTTGACTGGAACTCTACGAAGTCTTCGCCAGAGCTGATCATCGGGAATATTGAGATTGGGGCTATAACGTATTTCATTTTAGTCCTAGCCGTTCTGATGGAGCTGTTCGTAACCCGCTTAAAGAAGAAATTGATGGTTAAAGTGTAAAGTTATCTTTTAATCTGGTTGTAAGAAAAAGCATTTGTTTTGTTCAAAATAGTATGTTAAGTTATAAACCTATTTGACAGAGCACACAAGTTAGAGCCTATTATGGCTCTTTTTTTGTTAGTTGGCGGGAGTGAGGAACATGGATTATAGGAAAATAGAACGTTCAATCACCTATGCAAAAGTATCGTACTATATGAACATTGTTATGGCCGTTGGGAAAATGATTGTAGGGTTATACACTGCCTCGGTCTTCTTATGCATATATGCTTTTTACAATGTAGGGCTGGCCTTGGCGAAGGCAACGGCGGTCAAGGGACATTACGCGGGGAAGCAGCTGCCTGACGAAACACATCCCTACGGTTACGGTAGAGAAGAATATAAGAGTTATTTCAAGGTTGGAGTCATCTTAACTACGTCTAGCGTTGTTTTTATCATCTATTGTTTGCTGTTATTTTTGTATGGCAGTTCCGTGAGTTATTCGAAGAATGTAGCACTCGCCATCGCATGCATGACTTTTGTAGAAATTGTTATGGCGGTGCATGGGTCGATCGTTATGATGAGAAAAGGAAAAGCGCCAGCCGTTTCGGCAATCAAGTTATCCAATCTAGCGGCCTCTTTAATATCTCTCGTTCTTACACAGACAGCTATACTTTCGTTTACACATCAAGGGGATATGTCTTATTATAACGGTCTTGCGGGACTGATCTTTGGTGGGCTTGCTGCGTTGATCGGCGTTGGTATGATGCTACATATGCATCTCGTACTGATTGCTAAGCATTATCCTTTTGTTAGGAGAAAGCTAATCAAAACTATACAGTCTTGCGGCGTGAATCTTTCTATTGAACTTATTCGTTACGAGGATCATGGTCCTAGAAGGAAGCTTCTTTATGTTCATGAGATACACAGCGACTCCAGGGAACAATATGAGGTGATCAAGGCAAGGATTAGACGTGATTGGGATATAGAGATGATTGAAGAATCGAAGAATGCTATAGGCTGAAGTGATATGAAAAAAAAGTGCTTGCCATGTCCTTATATTTCTGGTATCATAATTTTTGTTGTCACGTTAAGACAACCTTGCTAAGGCCCGTTGGTCAAGGGGTTAAGACACCTCCCTTTCACGGAGGTAACATGGGTTCGAATCCCATACGGGTCATATTATGCGGTAGTGGTGGAATGGCAGACACGCTATCTTGAGGGGGTAGTGGGTGTATACCCGTGGAGGTTCGAGTCCTCTCTACCGCATACAAATAAAAAAGTAAGAAATCCTTTGCTTCGCAGAGGTTTTCTTACTTTTTTTTATAGGGTTAGACAAGTTGATTAGTTCTTGAAGGCTCTTGCATATTGGGGATAGAGCTGTCTGACACAGTCTGGGCAAATATCATGGGTGAATTGCAGAGAAAGCTGATGTTTTAAAAAAAGTTCAATGTTGATCCATTCATCCTTAGAATTTCGAATGGATTTGCAGGAAGCGCAGATGGGGATTAACTCTTGTGTTGGCTGACATGTCGAACAGATGCTTGTGATCCCCGACATCTTAGTTCCTTCTATAAATACACCCAAATCATATAGAGAAATTATAAAAGCAGCTTCTAGATAATAATCAGAGAGTAGCGGATAGATTTCCAAACGAAAGATACGCGTCCCTTTATAGGCGGTTTGAATGATGAACTCAGAGGTATAAATCTGTTGCTCTCTGCGGAGTATAATTTTCACCGAATCATAAAGTTTGGCCCATTGATCGGAATCGATGATTACATCTTGCAGAAGCTCCGAATAATAAGCTCCAATCCATTGTTTGTGAGGGGAGAGGCCATATTCATGACTAAATGCTTTCCACTTCCTGTTGGTGAACTGGATAACTCCTTGGCTGTTGATGACCACTGCATTGTGCGGCAGATATTCAAGTGAATGGATAATGGAAGATGATAAGCATTTTGACAAAAGTCACCGCTCCCTCCTAGAGATCCTTCGGGATGACATGTTAATTAAGGGGGTCAGACGGCATTACATCAGACACTTGTCACCTGAGTCGCCTCTTATCGTCACTCTAACCATATGATATAATCGGATAATACATAGTAACACCAATTATATACTTTTTTACGTTATTTTGCAATAGGTAATTACTTAAATAAGTCTTTTTTTATTTTTTTGTGAAGGGCGGTTTACGGATGCAGACCATATACGAACGTATAGAGTACTTAATTAAGCAAAAAGGTCTCACCAAGAAATCATTCTGCGAGCAGTTAAATATAAGCACAGGTAATATGGGAGATTGGAAGCGGGGCAAATCTACTCCGGGAACACATAAATTAATTGAGATCGGCGCTTTTTTTCATGTAAGTCTGGACTGGCTTATTTTAGGTAGAAATACATCTGAAATATTGAAAGAGAGCAATGAGGACTATGATTTCGGAGAAGCGAAGTTGAATGAAGATCGAACGAATGAATTGCGTCCAGAGGAAAAGGAATTCATTAAGGAATACCTAGCATTCACTGAATATCGTAAGCAGAAATGGGCTGACGAAAATTCTTAAATCAACGCCTTTACATTTCGGGGAAGTACATTTATAATAATGAATGTTGACCTCAAACAAAGTTTTATGTTTTATCTCACCGCGCGGTAGTGGTGGAATGGCAGACACGCTATCTTGAGGGGGTAGTGGGTGTATACCCGTGGAGGTTCGAGTCCTCTCTACCGCATACAGAATGACGAAAGGAGCCTTGCGATGCAAGGCTTCTTTTTTATGCTTAACGAGCAATCGGAAAGCTGTATGTTCGTATATTGAATAATGACAAAAGGATACTGACCGCATATCACCTAGTGGGTTGAGTGATGTGGCCAGTATCTTTTTTTAGAATTTCTTATTGAATGGATTATTTCAGAAGCTTGGAGATATAGGATTCGATCTGCTGAGGAGTAGTTTTAGGAGCAAAACGCTTAAGGACACGGCCTTCTTGATCCACTAGGAACTTGGTGAAGTTCCATTTCACGCTTTTTGAGCCTAGAACACCAGGTGCTTCCTTTGATAAGTATTTGAATAATGGGTGTGCTTCATCACCTTTTACATCAATCTTCTCGAACATTGGAAAAGTTACCCCATAGTTAATCTCGCAGTATTCTGCAATTTCATCACTTTCGCCAGGCTCTTGGCCAGCAAACTGATTGCTTGGAAAACCAAGTACCTCAAATCCACGATCCTTAAATTTCTCGTACACTTCCTGAAGCCCTTTATACTGAGGCGTAAACCCACATTTGCTAGCTGTATTCACAACAAGGAGTACTTTACCTTTGTACTTGGACAATGATTCTTCTGCACCCCGAAGAGTGTTGACCTCAAAATCATAAATACTCATGGATGCCACCTCCTTTGTAATTTCTAATTTTAATTTATCGCAATTTAATTGTACACTATTTATGATGGGGAACCAAATAAGAAAATTCTATGAACCATTAACGCCCATTCGGTTTATCAAATCACAGCAAAATGAATGATCATAAATTAAATGTATCTGTATATATTTTATGGAAATAATGACTGAATAAAGGCGTTGATCAGAAAAGAGCAATAAATAGCCTCCGTGTTAGGCGTCTTTGGTTGACATCACTCTTAAAATTCTTTAATATGTCTAAGTATCTGAGAATATGTTGCGTGTGCAATTTACAACCAAAAATTTAAATAATGGGTGATGAAGATGTCTTACAGACCGAATATTACGAATGTGACCAAAGCCAGCAGCAACGATAAGGAAGGATTGTACGAGTTCATTATCAAGCTTGCTGATGGAACGGAGTGCCGTGCGTTTTATAATCGGTTTCCGGAATGGAAAATGACGAACATCAGCCGCCTGCTTAAAACTCCATGTCCAATTTGCCGCAAAGATTTCATCTGTAAATGCATGGAGGCATTCACTGCTGATTTCGAAGGACAAATGATCGGTGATCAATGGATTGAAAAGGCAATTGCTGAATAATTAAAGAACGGTACATGTTGGCGCGGGATTCTATCCCGCGTTTTTGTTTACCCAAAATATGCGATACACTTATCTTTATAGGGAGGGGGAGCTATGAACGAGGAGCTGAACATTATGCAAAATAAGTCCATTGTGTTGATTGATGGGGTGTGTCATCTTTGCCAAGGTTTGATTCGTTTCATCATCCCGCGTGATCCCAAGGCTAAATTTCTATTCGCCCCTTTACAAAGTGAAATTGCTGCTAAGCTAATGAGTGAGGCTGGACTTCAACCTGGGCAGTTGAACACAGTTGTATTGCTGGAGAACGGTGTGTATTATACAGAGTCGGCTGCTGTACTGCGGATTGCACGTAGATTGAGATGGCCTTGGCCTGCTGCGTATATCTTCATTATAGTGCCGCGCCCAATACGGAATACCCTCTACCGCTATGTTGCAAGGAATCGTTACCGTTGGTTCGGGCGTGATGAGCAGTGTCTACTCCCAACACCGGAGATTAAACAAAGATTTTTGTAATCCGGGATTTGGCTAGATGTTATAATGTAACCATAATTTGGTATAATTAAGGACATTTAGCGAGGGGCGAAGGGATGTTGCGAAAGGCAGGGCTTTATCTATTAATAGTTATGCTAGTTTCTTTAGGTACGATGGGAACGGTATCCGCAGATGCTAAGCTCAAGGTAATGGTGAATAATTCGAGCGTGAATTATGGCGTGCAAATCGTCTCTGGACAGACGATGGTTCCGCTGAAGGCTTTTGAGAGCTTCAAGAATACTTCTATTCAGTGGGAAGCCCGTACAAAGCAAGTAACGATCGTTAGAGACTCCATGAAGATTATGCTTGCTGTGGGTTCTCGAACGGCGTGGAAGAACTCCGAATCTGTACAACTGGATGCACCTGCTAGCATCATGGATGGAAGAGTTACAGTGCCGCTGAGATTTATTGCGGAAGCTCTTGGAGCAAGAGTAACGGTAGATGCTACTACGAATACTGTCTGGGTTCAGGAACGTGCAAATGCGAAGCTTGTGCAGAATTATAATAGTAGGGACTTGGTAGTTTCCCGCATTGCTGCTTTACAATTCCCGGTTGAAGAAAGAGAACCGTCCCAATTAACGGGTGATAATGAAGCGTTGTCTATGTCGTATTATTTTCCTGAAGGCAGATCTGATGGATATTTCATAATCTATGGGCATTTTGTATCGTATTATGAGATTAAAGACAACATTAGAACAGTCGTATGGGAAGCAGATTTGGACAATTCGAAAGAGGCTGATAAAAAGGATTTTACCGCGATATTCGGACACCCCATTGCGAAGGAATATGGTAAAGCCCCTGTTTTAGCCCCATCCTATGCCTATTATTATACGAGTGTATGGGGAAGTCAGATTATTTGCGGAATCGTTAATGCGGATGGAACGACTAAAGTATCAGGGAAGTCGCTGAACTGGGAGAACAACGAGCCCTTTATCGTGGCTATTCCCGGCGAGACGAAGCTTTAAGCGCTCTACAAGTCATATAAAATATGGAGATGAATTATGAATAAAGGCAAGCCCAAGGGATTTATGCGTTTTGATTGGCCTTTTCATTTTGTGACGATGCCGCTTGCGCTAATTTTGTTTGTGTGGTCGGCGATTTATGCTGTTCAAGAGATACGTGATGATGGTGCTTTAACGGTGCCATTGCTGTTATTCGGTATGTCCTTATGCTTACTTTTTGCGATTACAAGAATTCGTATATATGCGACAAAAAATCAGGACCGCGTGGTGAGGGTGGAAGAGCAGTTTCGCTATTTCCGTCTGACAGGCGAAGCTTTGAGCCCAGAGCTTGAAATAGCCCAAATTATAGCGCTACGTTATGCGGGTGATGATGAGTTTTCAGCACTGTGTCAGCGGGCGGTGAAGGAGAAGCTCAACCCTGCCGATATTCGCTCTGCCATTAAGAACTGGCGCGAAGATAAGATGAGAGTATAGTATCCAGCTAGTGTGCGAAAAAACTTATTGCTGCCTTCATATATATATGCTACTATAGCTGTAAATTAAAGGAATAGTAACGGAAGCACCGTTCAATTACCGTATCCACGGTTATTGTCGGTGCTTTTTTTGCTGTCTTTTTTTGAGGAAATAATGCATTTCTTCTTATCGAAAGGAGCGTGGTTTCATGGCGGCAAGGGTTGTGCTCGCAGTGCGTGAAAGTCAATATATCGAACCATTACTGCACTATCTTCATCACAGCGAGTACGGAGAAATACTGCGTATTACGGCTTTTAGCCGAATGGATGCTTTTATCGAATTTATGAGGGGAGAGGACATCCCGGATGCTGTTGTGGGGGATTCTTCTTTTATTGAGGCTTGGCTAGTAGAAGGGAAAAGCACGGTTCCATGGGCAGTTTTGAGTGAGGATGGAGGTTATCTCGGTAAGAGTGCTAAAAGTCTGGGAGGGGGAGTGATGATTGCCAAATATCAGGCGCTTCCTTCCCTCCTTGGGGCATTTCTCCAGTTATGTGAAGTTCAAAGAGGTAGAGGATCTTCTGTACTAGATGAAACGCTGTTGCTGGGGGTTGTCTCTGCCAGCGGCAACATGGGCAAAACAACGATAGCATTGAATATGGCGAAGCAGCTTGGTGAAATGGGCCTTTCGGTGTTCTATCTGAACCTTGAGAGTGTAGACAGCAGTGGGTTGTTTCTCAGAATCCCTGTAGGTTATACGCCTGGACTAGAGAGGCTGCTGTATGAAATAAAGGCCAATCGAGACAAGGCTGAAGCGGATACGATCGAATTAGGACAATACTTCATTAGATATGATCACCTCCGAACTGCTGCTTTCAGACCAGTTATTAATGTGAAGGAAATGCTGCAGATGACTTTGCAAGATACGCTGGATTTGTTAGAGCGGCTGGTTGCGGAGAGAAACTTTGATGTTGTTATTGTGGACACCGGCAGCATCGAGGAAGAGCGTGCGAAAGCTGTGCTGCAGCGAAGTGGGATTCTACTTTGGGTCCTGAAAAATGATGATGTAAGCATGTATAAGACTATGAGATGGCTGTCGCATTGCACCGCTCCTAACTCTGGCATGCCCCCCCATGTGATGGAGAAGAGTAAATTTGTAGTGAATTTTGCAGTGGATCGTTTGGAAGAATGGGTGCCTCCTGAAGGAATTATCATTGAAGGTGTATGTCCCTTTATCCCATCATGGACGCTGCAACACCGTGAGGAGCTCTTTTTGAACTCTCCGCAATTTCAGCGGGAAATCTTGCAGTTGTGTAAGCGGATTGTAGAGCCAGCGCTCCCATTAGTTTTTACTGGGAAGAACTTGCATGAATGAGGAGATGTTCAGGGCTCTACGTAGTGAGATTCGTGCAGGACTTGATGTAACTTCTGCAGTAGGGAACCGTGAACTCACTGGCTATATCGAACGAACGATTCTAGAAAGTGAAAGTCTCCGTTATTTAACAGCGCTGGAGAAGCATGAGCTAGTGAAGAGACTATTTGACTCCTTCCGAGGCTTGGATGTGCTTCAGCCATTAGTGGATAATCCGGCGATTACGGAGATTATGATCAACAGTCATACTGAGATTTTTATAGAAGAGGAGGGGCAGATTCGTCGTCTTCCTTTGGAATTCGAGTCTAGTAGCAGGCTGGAGGACATTATACAAACGGTTGTATCCGGTGTTAACAGGGTAGTAAATGATTCCTCCCCTATCGTTGATGCTCGGTTGAAGGATGGATCCCGCGTGAACATTGTACTTCCGCCAGTCTCGCTGAAAGGACCAGCGATGACCATACGTAAATTCCCGGAGAAGCCGATGACGATGAATGAATTGGTGAGCCGTGAAGCTTTAAGCCTGGAAGCAGCAGAGCTACTGCAAATCTTAGTAGGTGCTAAATACAACATTTTTATAAGCGGGGGAACGGGCTCGGGGAAGACCACCTTTCTAAATGCGTTATCTCAGTTTATCCCTTCACAGGAGAGGGTCATCACAATAGAAGATTCTGCTGAGCTACAGATTGTAACGGTGCCAAATCTCGTTTCCCTGGAGACTAGGAACGCGAATACGGAAGGTAGAGGGGAGATTTCTATTCGAGATTTGATTCGTTCTTCGTTGCGGATGAGACCCAATCGAATTGTTGTGGGTGAGGTGCGGGGAGCGGAATGCCTCGATATGCTACAGGCGATGAACACTGGACACGATGGAAGCTTGTCCACAGGGCATAGTAACAGCGCGCACGATATGGTCAGTCGACTGGAGACGATGGTGTTAAGTGCTGCGGATCTGCCGGTAACGGTTGTTCGTCAGCAAATCTCATCGGCGATTGATATATTCGTACACTTATCCAGGCTCCGTGATCGTTCTAGGCGAGTGATGGAGATTAGTGAGGTTGCAGGCCTGAAAGATGGAGAAGTGGTCTTGAACCCTCTATATGAATTTCGAGAGTCCGGTGAACGAGAGGGCCGGGTACAAGGAGGGCTGGTTTCTTGCGCAAACCCGCTTATGCATACAGCAAAGCTTAGAATGGCTGGTGTGACCTCCTATCCGTTATCACAGGCTGGATTCTGAATTCTAAAAGGGGGAAGAGGTAATGTTTAAGATTAAGTTTGCTGCTGAAAAGCCTAAGAAAGCTGATTCCAGAGGCCATTCATTATTGCCGGATTATACGGTATATGAGTTGACCTTGGTGCAGAAAACTCTGGCTATTGCAGTAGGTGGTTTGCTGCTGTTTGGAGTGGGATATCTTTTTTATCATCATTGGATACTGTCGTTACTACTTATGCCAGGTGGGCTGTATGCACCTCGTATGCTGCGTAATTATTTGCTGAAAAGACGCCGGAGTATGCTTAATTTACAGTTTAAACAGACGTTATTTTCATTGTCTTCCTCACTCTCAGCAGGGCGATCGGTCGAGAATGCTTTCCGGGAAGCGGTCCAAGACTTACGTATGCTGGACCCGGAGGGGGGCGGCGATATGATCTCGGAGCTAAATATTATCTGTACGCGGATGGAATACGGTCAGCCAGTGGAGGAAGCGCTTCGGGATTTCAGTGAAAGAGCAGGAATGGAAGATATTGAGCGGTTCGCTGACGTGTTCACTGTATGTAAACGTACAGGCGGTGATCTGGTAGAAGTAGTGCGCCGTACGTCTACGATTATTGGAGAGAAGCTGGATATTCAGCAAGATATTACTGTAAGCATTTCACAGAAGAAATTCGAAGCGAAAGCGCTGTTAATATCTCCACTAATTATGGTGATCTTTATGAGTTTGACTGCAGGAGACTACATGCAGCCCATGTACACAGGAGCGGGTATAGCCATATCGACGCTTGCATTAGTAGCTTTGTTTTTATGTTATCTCTGGACTACTAAAATAATGGACATTCCGCTGTGAAGGGGATGAAATCATGCGATGGCTATGTGCAGTAGTCACTATATTTTTACTTGTTGTCTGGGCTCTGTTACGAATTAAATGCGGAAAAAGATATGCCCGATTAAGAGGACTTCCTATGGAAGGATTACGTCTTCGAAAGCTGGGTGAACCGCTGCTACTGCTCATTGAGAAAACCGGCATCGCCAGCCGTTTTCCATCATTGATGTTCAGGATTCAACGTTCCCTGCAGCGAAGTTATGGGATGCGTTACAGTGCAGAACGAACCCTGTTGTTCATGGGTGAGATGCTTAGCTACAGTTGGTTGCTGCTTGTGGGTGGAAGTTTGATCACAGGTTTTAGCGGCGATCAGACAGGTCTGATTCTAGGTTTTTTCTTGGCGGTAGCTCTACCAGCTGCTATGGTGAGTGATTTACATAAAAAGGTGAGGGTGAGAGAGCAGAATATTATGCTCGAGCTACCAGAACTTCTGAACAGCATTGTATTGCTGGTAGGAGCAGGTGAGACTGTGCAACGGTCGATTATCCGCTGTGTGGAGAGCCACCGAGGTGATGTTAATCACCCATTGTATAAGGAACTTAGGATCATGACCAGTGAATGGGAAGGAGGGTATTCATTTCAGCAGGCATTCGAGAATTTTAGCAAGAGATGTGCAGTGCAGGAGGTATCGTTGTTCACGACGACGGTTCTTCTGAATTATCGCAGAGGTGGAGCGGATTTTGTGTTATCGCTACGCGATCTCTCGCGGATGCTGTGGGATAAACGGAAAGCTATCAGCCGAACGCGAGGGGAGCAAGCTTCCTCTAAACTAGTCTTTCCGATGGTAGTTATCTTTTTAATAGTAATTGTACTGGTGGGAACGCCAGCATTCATGATGTTAAAAGTGTAGGAGGGTGAAACTAATGATGACGACAATGTTGGGTAGCGTGAAGAATTTTTGGAAGGACGAGGAAGCCCTGGGGACACTGGAAATGATTCTGATTATTGCAGTGCTGATTGCGGTCGTTCTTTTGTTTAAGGACAAAATTCAGGAAGTAGTGGAGGCTTTGATTAAAACTGCAGGAGAAAAGAGCCAGGAAGTATTCGAGTGAAAAAGCTTAAGGACGATCGAGGCAGCTTTACTATTGAAGCTTCAATTCTGCTACCAATGGTCATGTGTATTACAATGCTTCTTCTGTTCTTCTGTTTGTATAGCTACCAGAAATCTATGCTCCTGCAAGTGGCCTCAGGGGCTACTGAGCGTGCGGCTTACAATTGGGACAACAGCCACAAAGAGGTTTCTGGCTCCTATGCTGCAGGTGAGTATGACTCCCTTTATTGGAGAATTGGAGACGATGCTTTGCTAGCCTCTTTATTCGGCGGAGAAGCTGGAAGTGATGGCGCGACAATAGAGCTACCTGGTGAAGTGTCAGAGGAAAGTGATCTACCAGTGCTTAAACTCAGACATTCGTCCTCTATGATTCCGAATAATATGCCGGGAAATTTGAACTACGCATATTCACTTGCAGGACGGAAAGTAAGTGCTGAATTAAATCGTCTACTGCACTTACCTGTACTTGATGAAGTTTTGTCTGATGAGGCAAAGCCAACTGTAAAAACTCAATCTATCATCGCTGAGCCTGTTGAGTTTATCCGTACGGTCGACCTGATGCGTTACTTCGGGGCTAAGTTCAAGGGAGGTTCAGAGGGTACTAGTGGGTCTGGAGTCCACATGGAGAAGAAGGATGCATCCGCGATGATGACCAAGCTTCAGGATAAGTGAATATTTCCTTACTAATGGATCTTGTATCTATTGAAGGTAGGGATAAGGAGGGAGGTTTTGATGAGGAGCATCTTTACCAGTTTCCTTGTTAGCGGTAAGAGTCGAAAGAAACAGAGGCAGGGTAAGGGCAAAACGGAAGGTTCAGTCTCAATTTTTTTAATTATGGTGCTGGCTTTCGTCTTTCTGTTTACCGCTGTGCTGATTGACTATGCGCGGATTGCTGCCTTCAATGTTCAGGAGGAACGTTTAGCGAGGGCTAGCGTTCGCTCTGTAATGTCATCTTACGATGTTGAGCTACGAGAAAAGTATGGTTTATTTGCCTTTGGAGAGAGTGACGGGGATATGCTGCTTTCTCAGGTACTCAATGATAATATGCATAAAAGTGGTAGGAGTGACGCGTTCAATCTTGTACCCTTCGCTTTGGAATCGTCGTCTTTGAAATGGAGCAGACCGCTGGGTAGCTATGATGTTGTGAGTCGACAAATACTGGAGGAAATGAAGTATAAGGCTCCGGTGGATTTTGCTTTGGAATTGGCAGGTAAATTCAAGCCGATGTCAGGAGTAATGGCAGAGGCCTCACGGGCTACTGAACTACTCAGTAAGCTGCAGCCGTTATATGACGAGCGAGAAGAGGCTTTGGATCTTATGTTAGAGCAAAGAAGCCAAGCTGCGGAGAGTGGAAGAAGGTTACTTCAATGGATTATGAATCCGCCTGAAGAGTCCATTTCTGCCAGTTCACTCGGAAGTATGCAATCGGCGGCGGATATTCCTGCACAGTATAGTGACTATCTTGGGAAATATTACGATGATCTTTATCGTGATAGTAAAAAGCCTGCAAAGTACACTTATCAATTGTCTCTCTACCGGAGTCGAACTACTGAAATGTTATCGCGGCTTCCTGCCTTATTAACAGCTTTTCGTGAAGATCATGAAAGAACAATGGAGGGAGCGAATAAAGCGTTAAAGAAGGCAGAGCAATTGAATGACGAGATGAGAAATATATTGGAACAGTCACGAATGGAGGGGGTGGATCTATCAAATGATCCTGCTAATGACTGGGATATTCCGGCGAGCTCAGGAGAGATAAGCTCAGACCCGCTTAAAAAGCTGCGTGAGCAGGAAGATGCACTGATTCTCTCCTCAACTGATCTAAGTCAGATGGAGAATAGTATATCTATGCAGCAAAGTTCTTACGAGGCCATTGAACCTATCGTAACAGGAATGTCGGGTGTGCTGTATGAAGCTTTGAGTGAATATGGTGACTCCTATCAAATGATCTCTTCTGTTCTTGAAGCTTCACGCGTAGTGAATAACTATCTACAGAATTACGGTAAGAAGGGAAGTATTATCGTTAGTGATTTGGCTTTAATCGAACAGCACCGTAGCTCAGATAAAGAGCGTAAGCAATTGGAGAGAGAAGCAAAATCGAAGCTGGGTGAAGCGAAAGCATTGCTTGATAAGATTCGAATGATGGGTAACGGAGTGACAGATTCTCTGAAAAGCTATGATACACTTCGTCAATATTACGAGGAGAATATTGCTTTTAATAAGGAATTAGTATCAGATCCACTTGTTAAATCTGAAGTCAGCACTAACCCGTATACTGCTGGGAGTTCGGCGATGGAGGATATGGACGGAATCTATGCAGCGATGGGTGGCATTATGGGAGGGGCTAGAGATAGACTTTTTCAAACGGAGTATTCTGCTCTCTATTTTCAACATTTTGATGTTTCCAAGTTAGCTACTCTAGCACAAGGTTCTGAGGGCACAGCCGAACTTACAGACCAGCTTAATCCTCAAGCGCAAGAGCTGGAATACATTCTTTACGGATTTCATAATCCCGCTGGAAATGTAGCCGCAGCGTATGCTGAAATATTTGCCATGCGGCTGTCTATTCGAACGATGGAAGGTTTTATTGAGAAGGGAAGTTTAGGAAACCCATTGGCTGTTCTGGCCGCAGCACTGTTGTATGGGATCCAGCAAGCTATTCAGGACATGTTGTTACTCTGTGAGAAAGATTCCATACCACTGTCTAAATATTTACCGGCCCAGCTGACTTATCGTGATCATTTGCGTCTGTTCATGATGCTGCATGGAGGCGGGAATGTTCAATTATCTCGGATGCTGGCTCTCATTCGACTGAACACAGGAATAAATCCAGATGAAAGAAGTACGTATGTCTCATCGAATATTAAGCTTGGAATGCGACTATGGTTTCTACCGGGTGTTGTGAAGCTATTGGACTATAGCGCTGGGTATTCTGGAGAAGTGCAAGGCAGTACATATATGAGAGCAGTGCAGGCTGATTTTTCATACTAGCAGGAGGTTGGTAAGGATATGGGGGACGGGTACCGGATTAGGAGGAAGACGCAGGAAGAAGGCAGCATGATAGTAGAAGCGGCGATGGTACTTCCGATCTTCCTACTGTTTGTTTTGTTCCTAATTTCTATCGTACAGATGACCTTGTATTCAACAGCCTTACAAAGCACAGCATCTGATACTGTGAAATCTATTTCAACGCATATGTACCCGGCAGCTTTGGCTGTGCAGAAATGGGGAGCAACAAGCGAAGCTGGCGCTAATCCAGTGAAGGATGGCACCGACCTATCCGCTGGCAATCAAGCCGAATCGAATTGGACGATTCCTCGCTTGTCACTTACAGATTGGGGCAACAGTTATGCAATGTCATTACCTAAGCCGCTGAATGAGTGGGTCATGTCAGCTTTAGAGAAGGGCGAGGGACCTCTGCAGAAGCTACAGGCTGAGACCTCTGAAAGTGTACTGGATCTAGCGGTAAAACCCCTATTAAAGCCGTATCTGTCATCAGACTTACTGGATTATGATCGAATTCATGTATCCAACATTATCGTGCCTGAGTTAAAGAATGGTACCCGACCTTACTTTGGATTAGTGGTTAGCTATGAGCTGCCGATGAAGGTTCCCTTTCTAAACCAACGCATTGTACTTGAGGCAAGTGCTGTTGAACGTCTTTGGATCGGGGATACAGGAGAGGGTACAAATAAGAGCAATGACGGCACTGGTCAACCAGAGGATTTTATTAAGATTTTGGAGAAACCGAATCCAGCTGTAGCCAATAAGCAAGGCAAAGTTCGTGCTAAAATTCCGCCGAATGCTTCCGCTAGCTTATCCGTTTTTTATAAAAGCGGGGGAAGCACTGCTAAATATTTAGGCTGGAAACAAGCGGATGCGGACGGATATATCGAGTGGGAGTGGAAAATTGGTGTGAATACCACACCGGGCTCGTGGCCATTTGTAATTCAGCTCGATGACGGTAGATCTATTGAGGTGATGTTCACAGTAGTGAAATGAGTGAAGGGGAAAGGAGTGTAATCCATGGCGGAGTGGGCCTTCTGGGGATGTCTGCCGTTTCTGGCAGCTGCATTTATTACGGATATAAAGTCGATGAGAATACCAAACTGGATCACTGTCTCAGGCTTGCTTGCTGGTCTGCTTGCTCAAGCGCTGATGAACGGCTGGGATGGACTGCTTAAGGCTGGTGTAGGTGCCGCTGCAGGATTTGCAGTGCTTCTAATTATGCATTTGATAGGGGCGGTTGGTGCAGGGGATGTTAAGCTTTTTGCCGGGATTGGGGCGTGGACAGGAATGCTATTTACATTGCAGGTCGTGATGTACTCCGTACTGTTTGGGGCCTTGATAGGCTGGCTAATTGTCTTAAAGAGACGGGAGACAGGCAGGCGTACGCGTAAGATCTTTAACACAATTTCCGGATTTATATTATTGAAGAGTTCATTCCTATTAATAAATAAAGATAATGAGCTGTTGAGATTTCCCTTTATGCTGGCTGTAGTCCCTGGTACCATTTGCGCTTATCTTTATTTTTAAAATAGGAGGTGGTGATGCTTGTTGTACGGATTATCCCGTGACTTTATACAGCAGGACGGTATATATATGATGCTTGGCGAACCAGAAGGAATGCCGGTAGGTAAGCTTAATATGGTTCAAGCTCGTATGCTGATGAACACTGACATTCCTCATCATTTAAGGTTGTTACTTAGGGAAATTGATTTAAAAGTTACGATGGAATATGCTGTTCTGCGTAAAAAAATGCTCAGTCATTTGCTCAAAAGTGAGAAGTTGAGCATGACCTCATTTTTTGGATTACTTCTGCAAATTGCGCAAGGGATGGAAGATGGCAGGTTATATATGCTTCGGGCGGATCAGTATGCTTTGCATGAAGATTATATTTTTATTGAAGGATCATTGCAGAGTGGTAAGGTATATCTCACCTATATCCCTGTTCAGGGGAATGAGCCTGTTTCTAGGCTGGGAGAGTCTCTCAAATCGCTGATCATGGTGATGATGGCTTCTATCACAGAGCTTACTGGCAGTGGTGTTCAAAGAGTGCTGCAATACTGTGGGGAAGAAGAATTTACACCAGCGGGCTTAAAGGGTCTTCTCTCAGAGCTGTTGACAGAGGGCGACTCTAGTAGAGGACAATTCAGTAATAACGCAGAAATGGCATACACATCACCTAAGTTGACAGAAGTACGTCCGGCAGAGCCTGAAAGACGAATGCAAGAGAGAGTAAGGGAACTGTTTGTGAATGAGGTGCCTGCTCCCCAGAAAAAAATGAGTGAGCGGAACGAGGATAAGGGTCTGCGTACGCAGCAGAATTCAGCTCCGTGGTTAAATAGCTATTCCAGTCCGAATTTTAGGGTGAAAGAAGAGGAAAGGTCTCTTCGGTCTACAGACGATAATAAGTTGACGAATTCACAACCCTCAAGCTCAAGAACCTATATTATTCTAGTTTGCTTATTGGGTGATGCATTATTATGGAAATTCCTATATTTGAATAACCCAAAACCGTTATGGCTAGCCGTTTGTGGGATCGCAACGATTGCCTTGGCTGCTTTTAGCTGGATGGTATGGAGCGAAAGAATTAGGTTTGGAAGTGACGAAGAAAAGGAACATACGAGTGAGGATTCTGAAGATGCAAACCGGAGTCCGAATCGAAGAGAACTGGAGTGGGATTTCGGTAGGTATCCTGTGACCCCTGTGCGTCCAGCAGCATCGATTCCAAAGGGAGATCAGCATCCATCCGACCCTTTATCTAACATTCCGTCTGTGCGATCTGAATCAAGGAAAGAGGAGGATAGTTCTGTAATACCACCAGGTCCAATAGCCCCAACCGCTTTATTATCACGGGAGGAAACACCTGAGCAAGGCAAACGAAATGAGAAGCTAGCTCGAAATGTTCCTTATCTCAAAAGAAGCGATGAGGAAGAGGCAGAGTCGGAAACTATAGCGTTAAACCGAACTAGTTTTATCATTGGCCGATCGGCAGAAGTAGCTCAGTATGTAGAAAGATCAGAAGGAGCTTCAAGAGTACATGCGGAGATATCTAGGAGCCCAAGCGGATTCGTACTTAAGGATCTCGACTCCAGAAATGGAACGCTTTTTCAAGGCGAAGCCATGATCCCTTACAAAGAGTACCCGCTGTCAGAGGGGACCGTATTCAAGATTGTAAAAGGAAGTTACACATTCCACATGGGATGAAGAGTACAAGCAAAGAATGTTAATTCTGCTATTTTTGGCTTTTCAAATCTTCTAAAGCGGTTTGAAGTGTGGGGAAGGTAAAGATAAAGCCATGTTCTAATGCCGCCGATGGAAGAACGCGTTGTCCTTTGAGCAAGATCTCAGACAATTCACCTACTGCTGTTTTTAACAGGATGGCGGGTAGTGGGAACCAATGCGGCCGTTTGTATACTTTGCTGATCGTTCTACCGAACTCTTCGTTCGTGACCGGATGTGGTGCAGTCGCATTAACAGGACCGGCGATGGTGGGATTCTGAATACAAAAATCGATTAGACGGACGATATCCGTCAGGTGAATCCAGGATACCCACTGGTTTCCCGCGCCGATGTTACCACCAAAACCCAGTAAATAGGGAAGCTTCATCTTGGGGAATGCTCCGTTTCGGTTACCGAGCACAACCCCAGTACGCAACTTGATCACACGGATATTCATGTATGCTTCATCAGTAGCTTCTTCCCATGTCATAACCACGTCAGAAGGGAAGTCCATGACATGGGCTGGCGATGATTCATTAAAAGTATCTTGCAAAGTGGTTCCGTAAATAGCCACAGCTGACGCCTGAATGACTACAGAAGGTTTGTGTTTCAAACGGTCGAGTAGCTTAGCAGCAGCGGAAACGGTTGCAAGACGGGATTGCATGATTGCCTTTTTACCACTTGGACTCCAACGCTGGCTAAGAGAAGCGCCAGCAAGATTGACCAAGGCATCCGCATTTTCTATAGGCACTTGATCATTGTTAAGGCTGTCCCATTTGTGGTAACTCAGCTTAGGATGATAAGGTGCAGCCTTAGGTAGATTGCGACCGACGATTGCAACTTCATTGCCTGCTAGTAGCCAGTATTTTGCTAGTTCGCTGCCAATAAAACCGGTGCCGCCACATATTACATATTTCATAAGGTTGGCCTCCGTTCTGAACGCAACATCAGATTATCAATCACTTGAACAAATGCTGGTAAGCAGAGTAGTCGATTTTATTCTTTTCAAGAAAATTGACGAGGAAACGATTGTCACGCCGTGGTGTGGCGACTATGTAACCTTTAATGCAGTGATCACGAGTTACCTCTTTTGCATTACTTTCCACAGCGATCTTACCGATCTCGGCAGCAATGGAATGTTTGGCGATATCGCGAAAAGGGCTGGGCACAGGCTGAACAAGCTGGTCTAAGAAAGCTTTTGATTCATCACTCCAGAGTGAACGGCTGCGTTCTACCCAGTAATTTTGCCAGTCCAGCTTTGATTTTCCATCAGCTTTCGGCAACACCTTTAGGAATTTCCGGAACATAAAAAAACCGCCGATACACATGGAACCCAGCAGCATAAATGTCCAGAAAGCGATAGAGTTCATGAACCAATTGCTCGGTGTTGCGGATAATAAACCAAGTCCTGATTGGATAGACATGCATACACCACCTTTTGGCAATGAGTATTCTCACATAATTTAATCTCATATTAAAGTATAGCTTATTTCCAAAGTTTTGCGAAGCAGAACCCAGCATATTGACCTTGTCTAGATTTATTTTTCTGATCACGGTAGAATAGGGGGTAATTCGTGAAGGAAAGAGGGAAGAAGTATGCTGAAAATAGGTTCACACGTGTCTTGCTCGGACAAGGGTCTTTTGACCGCAGCAAATGAAGCAAATGAGTATGGTTCCAGCTCATTTATGATATATACAGGAGCGCCACAGAACACGCGCCGCAAGCCGATTGATGCCATGTATCCGGTTGAAGGAAAGCAAGCAATGAAAGAAAACGGTGTGGAGGAGATTGTCGTCCACGCACCTTACATTATTAATCTCGCTTCCTATAAAGAGAACACGTATCAGTTGGCCGTTGATTTCTTACAAGAGGAAATCCGCCGTACGCATGCGCTTGAGGTCAAGCATATCGTATTACATCCAGGTGCATTCACTGATAAGGATGCAGAATACGGTATTCAGCGGATTGCAGATGGACTTAATGAGGTTCTTGGGGGAACTAATGAAACTGAAGTTCATATCGCCCTAGAAACTATGGCTGGTAAAGGAACAGAGATCGGGCGCAGCTTCGAGGAGATTGCTTCTATAATTGATAAGGTTGAAAATAACGAGCGTTTGTCCGTATGTCTTGATACTTGTCACATTCATGATGCTGGCTATGATATCGTTAATGATTTGGATGGCGTTCTTAACAAGTTTGATGAGATTATCGGCTTGAATCGTCTTGGGGTTATCCATATCAATGACAGCAAAAATCCATGTGGAGCAGGTAAAGACCGTCACACTCCAATTGGTTCGGGTTGGATCGGTTTTGATACGATTAACAAAATCGTCCATCATGAGAAATTGACAGGTCTGCCATTCATTCTTGAGACGCCATGGGTTGGTAAAGATGCGAAGAAACAGCGTCCGATGTATGAGGTAGAGATTGCTTTGCTCCGTGGTAACGTAGCGGAACGATTTGGACCGGAGTTTCTAGAGGATGTTGAAAAACTGCGTGAGTTTTTTGCTAATAAGGAGATCGATTCCCGTCAATTTGTGCTTAATGTCTGGGAGATGCTGAAGAACGATGCCAAGGCTAAAAAAGCTGATCCACGTGAACCGCTGGAGCGTCTATATGATGAAGTCATCGCTGCCGAGCTGTTCCCGCAATTGAGCGAGGAAGCCATTAATCATCGCTTGATTGCATGGTTAGCAGGCAAGTAAGTGCTCGTTCACGCATAAGTTAGACTTCAGATTGCACATGTAGATGAGAGGATGGGATGAGGATCATGGAATTACACGTAAAAAGAAACAATTCGTCAGGTGTTGAGTCTTATTCCAACCGGGCGCGTATGCTCATTTCTTGTCCTGACGGACCGGGAATCGTGGCGGCTGTATCACACTTTCTGTATCAGCATGGCGCGAATATTGTGCAATCGGATCAGTACACAATGGATCCAGATGGCGGAATGTTCTTCATGAGAGTTGAGTTTGACCTTCCCGAATTAGGAGATCGTCTGGAAGAGATACGTTCTTTGTTCGGTGGGGTGGCTGAACGTTTCAAGATGAACTGGAAAATTTTCAATGTTCGTCATAAGAAAAGATTAGCCATATTTGTCTCTAAAGAAGACCATTGTCTTGTGGAGCTGCTCTGGCAGTGGCAAGCTGGTGATCTAGAAGCCGACATCGCTCTCGTCGTGAGCAACCATTTGGATATGAAATCGTATGTCGAGTCCTTCGGCATTCCTTTTCACCATATTCCAGTTACAGCTGATACTAAGGCTGAGGCGGAAAAACGTCAGCTTGAGGTCATCGGAGACGACATTGATGTTATAATTCTGGCTCGGTATATGCAGATTATCTCACCGTCGTTTATTGAGCACTATCGCCACCAAATTATTAATATTCATCACTCCTTCCTGCCGGCCTTTATTGGCGGTAATCCTTACGCTCAAGCGTACCAACGCGGGGTAAAGATTATCGGAGCAACTGCTCACTATGTTACAGAAGAGCTTGATGGTGGGCCGATTATTGAACAAGATGTGCAGCGGGTAAGTCACGGTGATGATGTCATCGAGCTGAAGCGGATTGGACGCACCATTGAGCGGGTTGTTCTGGCTCGTGCGGTGAAGTGGCATATCGAAGACCGGATCCTCGTCCATCAAAATAAGACCGTAGTGTTTAAATAAAAGGTTATTTTTCGGTGAGAGCCTATGGTATGAACCTGAGCGCTTTTACCGGAACTCTATAATCTAATAGCTCTCTAAATCTCTACAGGTAAAAAAGCATTTTACCAGCAGCTTGGCTATTTACGCCAAGTTGCTTTTTGTCGTTTTTCAAAACTGTGTTTTTGAGGAGGTGGAAGGCTTGGCTTTACAGCGTAGGCAACTGTTGAAACGCAATTATTTCTTCGCAAGTCTCATTTTGATTACTGGAGTCGGGGGATTGCTAGGCTATGATCTCTACTTCAAGCCCTACGTACTATCCCGAACTGTGGTCAAAATCAAGGTGGAAGGCGGGGAGCTTCTTCCAAAAAACTATGAGCTGAAAGCAAGTGATTTATATCTGGATTCTGTTCAGACCAAGGATATACCTTCGGGTGTAATTACAGAAATCGCACAAGTGGAGCATAAAATTACGAATGTAAATCTGACCAACGGAAGTATTTTGACGGCATCCTTAGTGGATGTTAGTGATTTAGAACCCCTCAAGGATGAAGGGATTTTTCCTATACCAAAGGAAGCGATCTATGCCATCAATGGTTCACTGCGCAGCCGGGATAAGGTAGATATTTATCTTGTTGATGGAGACCGAGAGAGGCGGAGTGAATCGCTTAGCCCAAACAAGAAGGAAGAGGAGGAACTGATCGTGCAGAGCTCAATTAGTGAACCTGCAAAGGAGGTGTTTATATCTGGAGTCACCGTGAATTATGTGCGAACAGAAGACAATAATGATGTGCTGGATTCAGAAAAGGGAAACAACAATAATCGGTTCACTTCGACTGGCAAGGTGGCGACACCAGAATTGAAGCTGAAGAAAAGTGATGGCGAGCGGCTCGGACAATTTTTGGAGCAGGGAAAAAAGCTGTGGATCGTACGGGTCGAGTAGGAGGGAAGAGTCTTGAAAATATTTAGTCTAGGCATAGATCAGTTAACCATTAATGATATCAAAAATGCAGGATTTATTGTAATTACACAAAGCGTACTTCCTGATCCGTCTCATGCAGAGGGCCATATGCTAATGGTTACCAGTGACCAGATTCAAGCTCAGTCACTTAGCGAACTGCGCCGGAATTATCCGAGCTCAATGATCCTATATGTATATTTGCAAAAGGGAATCAGTGGTTACCAAGCTGTACATATGCTGTGTGAAAGCTTAGGAATCTATTTTATCCCTCCTCGTTCTACCTCGTCAGTGGTGATAGAGAAGATTCGCTTTATTCTAGACGAGGAAGGGGAGGAACGAAGTAATCTGGTTGGTTTTTTTGGATCTGGTCCTGGGATCGGCTGCACTAGTGTAGCCAAACTGTTCGCAAGACGAATTGCCGCGGCAGGCCTTCGTGTTATTGTCCTTGGACTTGATTTATATGATCCCGGATATGACCGCAAAGCTACAATTAGTCTGGATAGGCTTCGATCAAGGCTCACAGGGAAGATGATTCATGATGAGGATTTTGAACAATTGATTAAGCAAGACGGTTACTCGTATCTCCCAGGCAATTACGATTACTTGAGTGCACAAGATTATCAGGAGGATGAGATTGAATATTTTTTAGCTAGAGCTGGGGCAAATGCAGATGTGGTTATTGCTGACTTTGGCTCTATTCCGGAAAGTGCTGCATGGTATGTCGGAATGCACAAATCGGCACTGCGTATGATCGTCACTCATCCAAAGCATGAATACAGACTCGAACCTCTTCTAGAGCTTGCTGGGCATATGGATCTACGTCCACATGATTTTCAACTGATTATTAACCGCAGTAATGTGGAAGAAATATCTTCTCCTAAAAATCTAGCGCTTCGCTTTGGGGCTGAAATATTGCTGGAGCTACCGTATTACCAGCCCTTGCAGGAAAGCTTACCTCTAGGCAAAAAAGAGCTGCAGCATGTGGATGATAAGGTACATTCTCTGCTCGTGTCCATGAGCCTGGCACCAGAAGCTAAAAAGAAAGGCATATTCCTATGAATGGAAATCAACCGAACCGTCCGTTGTTCTCTCTAAAACAAAGTATCCTACGCATGAGCAAACCGGGCAAGGAAGACTTTTATGCATTTTTGCAAAAAATGAAGAACGATATGAACGAAGGGCTGGAACGTGAGGATGATGCTTACTTCGAGTTAAATGCGAAGGCGCTAATTGGAGATCCGCAGGCGGTTAGCTTTTTTATGAATGAGATAGAGAAATACTTGAGGAAGACACCCTTTACGGGCAAGGTTCCAGAAGCATACAGAACGGCTGCAGAAGCGCTCTATCATGAGTGGAAGGGTTTTGGTCCGGCTTATCGTTGGTTTACTGATCGTGCATACAGTGAATCAACCGGGCTACAGATGATCGGAAAGCAGATCTTTTATAACCAGAAAGGTGAGTTTGTAGCTTATCCATATGAGATGCCTTCACTAGATCGGGTTGAACAGTTAAAGCGCTCCTTATTAAAAAGTGATCCCAACAAAAAGCTGAACAAGGACAACCCTTCAGTGGAGTTTAAAATGGATGACCCGCTCTGGCCTGGTCGATTTATTAGGCTTGCCATTTGGGTATCCCCGAGAGTATGGGATGGCTTCACCACAATATCGTTACGGCGGCAGGTTGTAGAGTTTCTGA
This sequence comes from Paenibacillus sp. NPDC058367, assembly GCF_042723305.1. Taxonomy (NCBI): domain Bacteria; kingdom Bacillati; phylum Bacillota; class Bacilli; order Caryophanales; family Paenibacillaceae; genus Paenibacillus; species Paenibacillus sp. NPDC058367. The sequence continues at coordinate 1,998,271 of NZ_JBHXIZ010000001.1, read as the reverse complement.
GTCTGGAAGATCAGGCGGGTACAGAATGTATTCCTGCGGAATCGGTCGAAATGATTCGGGCGTTATCATCTACCTTTCGCAATACCATTATTGCGGGCGCTGTAGGCTCGGGAAAAACAACCTTTGCAAATACGATCGTCGGTGAGCAACTGCTCGGATCTTCATCCTGTATGGGTGTAGTGATGATAGAAAAGCATCCGGAGTCGATTTTACCTTACCAGATTAAAGGGCACCGAATTATTCCAATCCAGGCTGCGAACGAGGAATTGATGGAGGTAGGGGTAGAATCGCTGCGGCATGACCCAAACATTTTGTATATGACGGAAATGCGTTATAACGAATGGGAATTTTATCTGTGGAGTGGGGAAAAAGGGTATGACGGCATCACCGGAACCTTCCACACCGTTGATTCGGAGGATATTCCTTATCAAGGCTCTTTTGCCGTGTCGACAAGGATTGGCGGGAGCCTTAAGGGGCATTTGATCTCTGCACTGAAATCGTGCGAGCTGGTCTTTATTTTGGAAAGTGTTCCGAACGGGAAGAAGCGGTTAACGCGAATATCGGAAGTCTTTTATGACGAGGAAAAGAACTCTGTATTTGCGAATGATCTGATGCGCTGGGAACCCCAGAAGATGTGTTGGTCCTATAATGACAAGCTGACAAAGAACCTGATTCTGAAGATGACTAGGAAAAATGAGCAGGCAACACAGTTACTTCAAAAAGAGCTGGGACAGCTTGCAGCAGCAAAACCAATGGATCAGCCTATCAAAGAAAGCTTGAAATCTAAGATCATTCTTAACGAGTGAGGAGGTGAAACCGTGGATTTATTATTGTATATTCTTCGTTTTGTCCTTCATTTGTTAATTGTATGGGGAATTTGGCTGCTCATTAAACCGCTAATCGAAAGGCATTTACGACAAGTGGGTCAGAAATTCGATATTCGTATCAAACATAAAATGAGTATTTTTGGCAAAAGAGTTAGCTCGGTAAAAAAAAGGCTATGGCTCTACCGTCATCTAGATAATCTTTTATATTTCGTACACCGAAAATATGAGCCGGGAATTAGCGTTATGCGTTTTATCATGCGTACAGCAATAGTGTTTATCGCGGTTTTTCTATCAGGACTACTGACGCTAAGCGAGCTTCCTGGACAATTAAGTTTTAACAATCCTTTTCTGGAAGGGATAACTTTTAACGAAGGGCGTTCGATTCAGGGGGCATGGAGATTTCCACTTTTTATGGCTGTGATTTCTGCGACGATTCCTTATTTTCGTATGAGATACATCTACGCGCAAAGGAAGGTGCATGGAAGCTATGATTTACTCGATGTAGTCAAAATCTCCACCAAATTCACTCACTTGTCGGTAGATTCCGTTCTCGATCGGACAGCGGATTTTCTTACGGATAAGAATGTGCTGAAGGGTCCTTTGAAGCTGCTAGGGGCTGCGTTTTCCAATTACAGTAATGAGAAGGAGCTTGTTGAGGAAGCAGGGAGATTTTCCAATGCGATTGGTACTACCTTCGCCCTAGAATTTATATCGGATCTGCTCTATGCCGAGAAGGAAGGAACCCGTTATTTAAAAAGCTCACTGATGCTGTTAAACCGTTCTATGGAGCAACAGAGAGAAACGATTTTGACTGTAAAAGCGGGAAGTAGAGATGCGATCAGCCTTGGCTTATACGGGAATCTTTTGGTGCTGGTATCAACGGTTGGAACCTTTATGTACATGCTGAAGCCTGATATCTATTTCCAATTGCAGTTTGAGACTACAGTAGGACTTTCTTTTTTGATGGTGATCGTCTCCGGTCTTTTTATTTCTTTTGTGATCAGCACTATTCTCGCCAGACCTAAACTGGACTACCACTAAGGTGATGAGCTATGGACAGATTGTTACTATTAGTTACTGTAATCGGGATTGTTTATGTCGCATTACTTGTCTTTGTAAGCAGTAGTAGTAAACAGGAAAGATATCTTGTCCGATTAGGACTACGGTGGAATGAGCTTGGGGAACGGGTGCAGGGGGATAGACTTCAGCAATTATTGAATGATTCTGGTTTATCGATTTCAGCCCGTAAAATTACGCTTTTCCGTTACTCAGCAGCGCTGATTTATTTAATAACTCAAGTCGTCAGTGATTTCATTCGTTCTAATTCTTTTTCTATTTATGACCCTCTAATTGCTCTTCTTATTCTCGTAATCAGCAGTCCGATGCGCTACCTTCCGTTTGGCTGGGTGCTTGCATGGCTTCATCAAAAAACGGTTATTAAAAAAGACGGTGAGCTGATCTCTTTCATCCGTCTATACGAGAATAATCGGCTACGCAAGCGCGGATATGCGCAATTTGGCACTTTTTGCGGGAGTACGGCTGGACATTTTCAATATATACGTCAGGATCTGTACGAGTTGTCAGAACGAGCAGTAGATGAGGGTGTGGAGGGGGCGATTGAATGGTTTTGTGCAAAGTTTCCGGATAATCATAGTTTTATTAATGACATTCGGTCCATTTTGCTGGCTACTGAGGGTATGGATGACGACACAGAAGCGGCGAATTATTTGCGTGAGCAAGGTAAGATTATCTCCAAAATCTCCAGCGATCAGTATTTGAAAAAGTGGTCTTTTATCGGTGATCTATCTACGATCATTAATGTTATCCCATCGATTGCTACTTTTTTGATGATCGTCGCGATGGCGATGCAGTACATTTTACTGATCAAAGGGAATTTTAATGGGGTCGGTATGTTCCAGTGAAAAATAGTATATTCAATATTATTCAAAAAATATAAAATAAAAGGGAGATTTTAACAATGAAAAAGGATGCTATTTCTACAGGTTTGTTTATTGCTATTGGATTTTTATGTGTGGCCATCGTAATTGCCGTTTTGATTCCTGTAGTTCGAGATGTAATTGATGCTACGGATGATAATAAACCGACGATTCCGGGTGTGACATTTATTCAACCGCTGGATTCCAGCCAAACTGCAACTGCTCGGGTCTTAACCCAACCTTCGGTTTAATTCGATTATGAAAAAAGACTCTATCTCCATAGCAATGTTTCTGGCTATTGGCTTTGTGATCGCAGGGATGTTTATCACAGTAGCTACGCATATCATTGGCAGCAGTCAAGACGATATCATCACACATACTAAGCAAGTAGAGCAATATTAGAAGGAGGCGTTTCTATTGAAGGAGACCGTCCTCCGGGCATTATTCATGTGGCTTGTCCTGTTTATTATCCTGCAGCCCATATTCACCTATATTGATTATCTGCTAGATTTACAGGTCAAAGCTAATACGTCCTACATCACACAAAAAGCTGCAACGGAGGGGATGGTCACAGCGTCTATGCGGAACGAAGTGATTTCAAATCTGAAGGCGATTGGGTTCTCAGAGGATTCTATAGAAATTACGAGCAGTACGGATACCATCCAAGAACGCAAACAACGAATTGATGTGTATGTAACAGCACCACGGATAAATTTGTTTCCGTATAACTTTTCCACGGTTTCTCAGCCGACCCGATATTATGGGCATGGGTCAATTATGAGTGAATATCTCGATTGATTAAGGGATGAGCCTAATTTATGGATTACATTATTAAGCTGGCATTTGTCCTACTGATCTTTATCTACTCCTGGTTCTTTCAGATCCAGAATCAGGAGTGGGACATGCTGCGCAGCATGCTAAAAGATGCAAACAATATCGCTGTTCATGATGCCGCGCAGGAATTAGATGAAACTGAACTCACACGAGGTCGTCTAATTATCGATCCCGCGCTTGCTTACGATACTTTTCAGCATGCCTTGCAGGCGAATCTTGGACTTGATAACGGTCTTTCTCCCAAAATGGGCAGCCGATTTAAAAATCAAGTAAAGATTGTGAAGTTTGATATTGTTGATGATTCGGACGGAGTGACTTTTCCACTTTTATACGAGGATAGTGAATATGGCATTACCAAATACATAGAGGGTCCCTCGGTTATTGCCGTCATTGAGACGGAGCATCCGCTGCTGATCTCCAGAGCCAAAACACAAGAGCCAATCAGAGTACCAGCAGTTCAGGAGTATAAGTTTAATAAGTAGGAAAAATCCAATTGAGACAAGGGAGAGATTTGGGGATGAAGAGAGTTGTAAAGGCGACTTTGGTAGCGGCAATGTTATTTAGTGTGGTTTTGGGGCAGGGAGTGGTTGCAAAAGCGGAAACGGTTACATCAGTAGTTACGGCTAAGCCAACCACATCCGCGGTACCCACAGCAACCGTGAAACCTATAGCAACGCCAGTGCCTATTATGAGGGATAATCTGAGTAAATTTGGATTGAAGAAAGACTTGGAGCTGCCTGTGACGATCAGCGCTGGAGGATTAACGTACACGTTAGAAAAGCTGATGTTTTACGATGTAAAGTCTAAAGAATCACAGTCTTTAATGAAGATGTATGGTTATTCAGATAAAATTTATAAAACACCTACGAAATATATGGTATGGACTAAACTCACCATTGAAAATAAGGGGAGTAAAGTCATTCAATTAAGTGCTAAAGATCCAAGTGCAAAATGGAGGTTAACAGTAGATGGTTATAATCTGCTGACACCTTCACCTAGAAATAAAATGTTAGAGTTGAACAATAAAGAAGCATTGTGGAATTGGGTGTTGAAACCGGGTGAAAAGCTATCTAGCTATCAGATGTATGGGTACATTAAAGACCCTTCAGATATTTCTATATATGTTAATCTCGAAGGGGAATTTGAAGAGAAATACATTGTTAAACGTCCAGGAGAGTAATTTATATGAAGAAAATTTGGATTGTTCTGCTTACATTTATATTGATTTTTTCATATATTCCAGAGAACATCAAGGCAGCTAATTCGCAAAACAAAACAGTGGCCATACCATCAGAAATTCTCAATGGGTCTGTAAATGCTCAAAAATCTTTTTACTTAGATCTTCCAAGTGGAGTATCCAGTTCGGCAATTGATGTCTCTTCTCTTAAATATAATGGGACTAATCAAAAAGTTGCTCTTTCAATGGAGAACGGAAAAGTAAAGGTTACCTTAAAGGGCGTTGAAGCAAAACAACGAATAGATAATATACTTGGGTATTACAGCTCGTTTAAACGCCTTTTTGTAACAACTCCCGGTAATTCTATTTGGCGATATTCAGACGGTATAAGATGGCAGATTAATGAATGGGACCCATACGCTAATGCTCAGAAACATAACGATAGGAATGGACAAGGAAATGGTACACCTAGAAATGATCCTCCTGATATGACGGTGGTAACTCAATCAGCAGTATCACGTTCGGGAATTAAATGGTACGACCAAAACGTGAATTTGGTAATAGATTCATCTCAAATCATAGAGTCAACCGTTCAATTAGTTGTACCTAAAGAATTACTCCCAATAACATATGTAAATCATAATGTTGTAAATGGGAATCAATTTATTATTTATTATCAAACTAACGCAGCAATGCAAAATTTTGACCCTGAACAATTAAGTCCGAATTTTGACAAAAGTGGTCATGCGCTGGGGAGACGTTATAAAACAGACTTAAGCTACTACTTTACAGGTTCGGCTAATGTAACTACGTACAAATATAGTGGAAATGTCTCCTTTGATTACAATCTCCCTACAGAACCAACACTTACCGGTACGGTAACTCTAAATAAACCTAATCCCAATCCAACAAAATTGGGAGATAAAGACGAACCCGTTCAAATTTCGTTAATGGGGCAGCTGCAAGGCTACAATGATGCTTCAAACATTGATGAGTGGGTGTTCTATGCTAAAGAGAAAGACAGGAACAACACACTCAAAACGAAAAAGGAGTCTGCAAAGACATTTAACGTAAGTACTTTATTTGATTTTGAGATCAAAAAGTCGAGTGTAACGGGCGAATATTTTACTCAGGAATATGCTTTAACCGTTCTCGTCCGCTTTAAAAAGCCAATCGTCACAAAGAATGGAACGATCACCTCTCTGGAACAGCCCCTACAGATTTCAGCAGGTGTTTATAAAAACAATCCTCAAGTTACTTTTCCTCCAAATCCAACTATTCCAACAGAACCTGAAGGAAAGCCACCTATTGCGAGAATATCAACAGCTAGATACATAAAAGCAGGGTCTGATATGCTCGTTAGTGGGAATGCTTCCTATGATCCGGATGGATATATCACTGATTATGCTTGGAGCACATCTGGAGCGCAGGGAGAAATCGGAAATGTCCCAAGGGGGTATGTATGGTATACCATAGAACAAGTTGGAGAGACATTTCCTATAGCTCTCACAGTCGTTGACAATGATGGACAAATAGGTAGTACAAGTACAGAAGTTACCGTCATTGAGCCGAAGCCAGCAGCAATTATAAATATAGAAGGAATACTTAAACAAAATCGTAAAACGACATTGTTTAATAGAAGCCAGAGTCCAACACGCTTTCCGTTAATACCATCGAAAACACGAGTTACCATCACTGCTGTATCTGGTGGTACGAACGCAGATATTAAATATAGTGGTACATTATCTGAACTTGAAAGCAAAGACATCTTATTTAAAAAAGCTGGAAAATATAAGGCTACGATTTATGTGGAAAATACGCTTGGGTATTCTGATAGTGATGAGATTACTTTTGATATTGTGCCAGATGAAGCGCCGTACAACTATTTTACTCTGCCTGGAGTGGTATATCGAAGTCCTGATTACGGTAATAAAGCGGTGGTTTCATTGGATGATATATCCTATTCACCTGATAAAGATGTAGTGGGTCGGAGACTCTGGGAGTATCGCTATGATTCTAATAATGACGGGAGTTTTAGCGGAGAAGCATGGGTGACCTTCAGTAATGAGAACAAAGATCGCTTAAATTTAGAGCTGAGCGAGGTAGGGAAATATGAAGTCCGACTTACTGTGTTTGAAGAGTTTGGTCAACCAACTATTGATGAGTTTGTGACAGAAGCTGATCGGAAATCTACAAATTCAGATGGACAAAAGTTAAGCTCACGGATTGTAGAAGTGAAAAATCGAGCGCCAGAAGTTGATTGGTCCTGGTAGGAGAGGTGCTTAAATGAAGAAGACAAAAGAAATACTTTCACTAGTAATTATAATCACTATCCTATTCGGAGTTTTCCCTAGTCAGGGAGTGTATCTTCAGACAGCAGAGGCTGCGACGGGTGATCCAAATTTCATTACTTATAAAGATATAAATATACCTGCTGATGGTTCTTTTTTTGATGCTGGTTGGAATTATGGCACTCTTAGTGGGACAATAAATAACCAAAAGCTAACGAATATTAAATTTAATCGTACCACTAAGCAACTTACGTTTGACATTAGTTCGGATGCAACATTGACTTTAGGAGTAAACTTGGTTCCTTCACAAAGTGCTCTAGATAAACGTGTCGTTCGAGCGGATCTCTGTGTAGCGGCAATTCCAGAGGGGAAACCATTAGATTTACCAAGTTACCAATACGGTTGTCCGAGTGACTGGACCAGTCAGTATACCAATTTCACCCCATTGTACAAGAGTTGGTTTGATGGACCGTTTTACCCGAATACATTTGAACATACATTTAATCTAGCGACAGATGTTACCTATTACAACTATACGGGGACTTTAGGGTACGGCGAACTTCCAATAGGGTTAGTAATTAACTACGGTTTTGGCGCAGGTCAACAAGATGGATGGCGTGGATATGGTCCAGAACATGGATTTGGAGGGCCGTACATTGGTCATAATTTTCAAAGAGTATTTCCTTTGATACCTAATAGTCCACCTACCATTTCGTTAAATACACCCAATAATCAAGTCCTGCAGAACGAGCCTGGACGAAACATACTTAACATCGAGGGATATGTCCACGATCCAGATAATGATGATCTTATCGTAAGCGCTGAGATACCAAATATATTTTATAGGAAGACGGTAGTATCTCAAACGAAAGGGTATCAGTATTTCTCTATCCCTGTAGACGCTGTGGCTGATTCGATCCCGCCGGGCGATTATACGATGACTGTAAAAGTAGCAGATCCTTCAAATATGTCAGAATCCGCGAGTATGACCTTTAAGGTTACAAACAGACTGAAGCGAAACGCTTTTGTTCTCGTTAATAGTCCTATAGAGAATAGCGGCACCACCTATGAAGATTATGAGTGGGATGCTAAGTACGCTGATCGAGTGAGATATGATCATGATCCGAATTACTTTGATAACTCAATGGGGATTATAGGGGATTCGGGACTATGGAGGACGAGCCTTTACACTTCATTTCCGTATACCGGACAATATGTAGTGAGTTATCAAGCTAAGGATATACCGAAACAGGATGCTCGCTTTGCTGAATATCAGATGTGGAGTAAAGATGCCGCATCTACGATGAGTTTTAAAGTCCATCGCAAGCCAATAGCGCTTTTTTCAGCAAGGCTTATCAATGGAAATGTTCAATTAATAGATTCATCCTACGATTTAGATCATATTACAAGTTCTGATAAAGGGATTATGCAGTGGCAATGGCAATATAAAAAGACCGTTGATGAGATGTGGATCGACGGGCAGCCGCCTGGGGGAGTTTTTGAAAAAGACAGTTACGACATACGTTTAAGGGTCCGTGATGTGGATGGAGATAATGGAATCGGTGTATGGAGTGATTGGTGTCAAAGGACTGTGGGGAATGCCTCTGTTAATCTACCACCGGTTGCATTATTTACCGTTAATCCGAATATCGTTTCCTATCGTAAATCTACGAGCATTATAGACAAATCTTTCGATCCAGATAATGATCCATTAGATGTATACTACTGGACTGTAATCAAAGACGGATGGAATAAAGTATGGGAACATTGGGGTGGAGCAACAACACCACCGAATATCGCATCATTCGGAGAAGGGAATTATCAACTCAATCTACAAGTACATGATAATCGTGGCTTGTGGTCAGATTGGTACAGTCAAAATGTACAGGTAGTCAATCATCCACCGGCTGCAGCATTTACAATGCCTAACGAAATATACCGCGATACGATTATCACAATGGATAACTTAACACCAGATCCGGATGAAGATGGAGATGTTTTATCTTATGCCTGGAATGCAAAATTTAATGACTCTCCCTACTACTGGGCAGGAAACAACCGTTATCAATCAATGACCGTTCGTGATCTTATTAATCGTAACGGTATATCACATAAAAAAGCCATTTCTGATGGCTGGGAAATGCAGCTCACAGCCTCTGATGGAAAATTAAGCTCTTATGCTACACGTACATTTATGGTTAAGAATCATGTCCCTGTTGCTAAGATTAACGGACCTTCATCCGTAAATCAGTATGATACGAAACAATATACTTCAGGGGATATCGATGAGGATACATCAGATCAGGGCTCATTAGAATACTATTGGAAAGTAACGAACAGTACTGGTGAAATGAAATCGTATCTTACGCGTGACATTACGCTTACTTTCTCAGATCCGGGAGTATATACGTTAGAACATTGGGCAATCGATCAAATAGGAGATAAGTCGAATATCGCTGGATTGCAAGTCCAAGTGAAAGAAAACTTGGCACCTACTATGACTTTAACTAGTCCTTTAGGTACAGCAACAAACCCATCTGTGATTGACTCGGAACAAGGCGATCCATTAATCAAGTGGACTTACGCGGATCCGGAAAATGATTCACAAGAGAAATACAGGTTAGAGTTCTTTACGAAGGATGGTCTATTAGTCTCCACCATAGAAAATCCGGATCCTTCAGGATTGCTCAGACAATATCAAATCCCAAATAATACATTTGAACGGTTTGAATACTTTACAGTGAAAGGTCGGGCGTACTCCAAATTTTCATGGTCAGATGTATCAAATGAAAAAACATTCATCATCGATAATGCACCTAAGCCGGGATTCACTCTGATCACAGATACTGGTAAAGATGCGACTAAGGTACCGATCTACCGGACGGACGTTCTGAACATTAAGAGTAACGCAACTGATCCGGACGAACCAAAAGGAGATACAATAAGCCACAAGTATTTCTTAAAACCATCAAGTGGAACAGAAGCGCTAGCAAGCATTCAAAAGGACTTCACGAAGAAGTTTAGTAGTAATGGTGTATTCACCTTTAGACAGCTTGTAACGGATTCTCTGGGGCTGTACCGTGAAATATCCCATAGTATAACAGTTGTGAATAGAATTCCAACAGTTAATATTACGTATCCAACCAGTACGGACTCGTCAAAACCGACAATCGCAAGTACACTCACACCGATCATTAAATGGGATTATCAAGATGAGGACGGAGACCTGCAGCAACGTTATAAGGTGCGAATTATTAACTTGGCCACCGGTGCAATCAAGGTACAATCTGGTGAACAAGTTTCAAGCGCAAAACAATGGCAGATTCCAGTCAGTTCACTGATTGAGAATGAAAAATATGCCGTTGAAATGGAAGTCTTTGATGGTTACAACTGGAGCGATGTCTCTCCACGAAAATACTTCATGGTGAATTTACTGAGTATTAAAGGAGGCGTTAAGCACACCGAAGAGTGGAACAACAACCGTAAAGGCTACAATCTGAAAAAAAGCGGCAATGAGGAGAGTCCAAGAGGATACAACGTATTTTGGGCAGGAGAACGTTTTGTTCTGCAAGGTACAGCAACAGGTCTCCCGGATACTGTGCAAGTAACCATGAACGGAGGGTTCACTACGCAGCTCGGCCCAACTAACGACGATAAAACCTTCTGGACAGGTGAAATGTACGATAGCTCTTTTGAAAAGCTACCAGATGGCCCTGTTACTTTTACCTTTACGGCTCAGAATGCGTATAACACCAAAACGGATACAGTTACCGTTGTTATATCATCGGATTGGTCGGAGTATTTCCAGAGTCATCGAATTAAGTAGAGTAGGAGCCTATAATCACCCCATCTTTTTTGCGTGACTTCACAGGATCATGTTAATGTTGAAGCATTGTATCAAACATTGATAGGGGTAGGGGACATGATTCGAGAGTTAACACCAGCGGAATTGAAATCAATCTTGAATTCGATTAATAGGGAACAGCATTTTTTATACTATTCATATCTTACAGCTCGTAAGCATAATTCGGTACACTATGGACATTTTACTGACCAGGGAGAATTGCTCGGCGTATTGGCCTTTTTAAGAGGGCTTCCATTCTATGCTTTTTCCGTATTCCCTGTGGAGAAGTCATTTTGTCTCCGGTCCGTGCTTTCATTTATGAAAGAACAACTGAATTTACCTGACGATGCTGTCGGTAATGTAATCGTGAATGAAGAAGTTATGGCTGTACTCGCTTCACAGCTTGAACTTGTTAAGTCACCCAAAAAACTGCTTCTAATGAAGCATATCCATCAAGAAGCGTTACCACCGGTGGATACAAGCGTTTTACATTTGGGTCCCCCTTATTTTGAACTCATTGAGTCGAAAATGGCCGATTTAGATACAATGGCGTTCTCAAAAGAAGAATTACAGTATCCGTTCTATGGTGTGATGGAACAACATGAGCTGATTGCGGTAGGTGGATACCATATTTATAGCGAAGATTACGTTGAATTGGGGAACATCGGAACGGATGTAAGATGGAGAAGGCAAGGCTACGGAAAAAAAATCTGTGCCGAGCTCACCCGAGCGGGGGGGAAGGTCACCTCTAACGTGTATTTGAATGTCCTTGAGGAAAATGTAGGCGCAATTTCTCTATATCAATCCATCGGCTTTGAGCTTATGTGCAAACAGTACATGGTCCAATTTGTTATTTGATGGTTAATGAAAAAGGACTAAGCGGATTTAAATCCGCTTAGTCCTTTTTCACAAGCATAGAACCTTTTATACGACCCCTTCAGTCCGGTCTTCATTCATTCGCATCATTCGTGCGGCAACCGAAGTAGTATGTAATGGTAAAGAGGATGGGCGCGCAGAGGCTCTCTGAGCTCTACGTAAATAATAGGATAGCTTGCCAGTAAAAATCTTATGTGCACAGAGTGAAAGCGCGAAATCTTCCGGTGTAACGAAGCAGGAAGGCTTATTCACAGGCTGAACTGCAGTTTCTTCAAATAAAGAGGCAACGAAATGGGAACAAAAATAAGCATTTTCTCTATCGATTTTAATATTCAGAAGCACACCGATTAGTCCTAAAAGATGGTATTTATAACGCTCCTGATTTTGCATCATCCCTTGGACGTGATTGTACATCGTATCGTATTCCTCAGCGCTAACACGCAACTGATAGATGGAACAATTAGCACTGCTATAAAAAGGGTCGATAAAGTTCTCCTGGATTAGTCCTGCCACAAATGGATTGTGCATTTTTTTTCTTCCGAAGCTGTATACCTCCCGCAGTTCACAGTCAAAGGCGATCGAAGCATGATTCAGATCGGCTTTTGTAAACCACTTAATAAAACCACTAAAGGCCGTACCTGTACCGGTAAGCACAATAAAGATGTCCTTATTCGAACTCATGTTCAAAGTTCCTTTCCACTAGGAAATGTTGGGTAATGAATGAAAATTATGCTTAACTAACTCCATCTTACTGTATATTTGAGCATTGTAAAACAATCTTTAGTCGCAATTAAAAACTAGACCATAGACTAGTGCAATTCTGGCTTGTCTCATAGTTCTTGTGTGTATATAAATACGTCGATATTGCAAAAGATAAGCTGTTCAAATAAAGAGTTTTTAAAAACAATTGGAATTGCTTCCACACTAATGATACAATAAGAGTCAAAATGACATTCTTGAGATTTCAGAGGAGGAACTATTAAATGAGTGAACAAGAACAAGCGATTCAAAAGGAAGAAAACTCAACTGTAGATAACCTGTCCATTACAACGATTCGTACTTTGGCGATTGACGCCATTGAAAAAGCAAACTCCGGCCACCCAGGTATGCCAATGGGTTCTGCACCAATGGGCTACCAATTGTTTGCAAAAACAATGAAACACAACCCTGATCATCCAACATGGGTAAACCGTGACCGTTTTGTATTGTCCGCAGGACATGGTTCTATGCTTCTGTACAGCTTGTTGCACCTTAGTGGTTATGATCTGCCTATGGAAGAATTGAAAAATTTCCGTCAATGGGGCAGCTTGACTCCGGGTCACCCAGAAGTAGGTCACACCGCTGGTGTCGATGCAACAACAGGTCCACTTGGACAAGGTATTGGTATGGCTGTTGGTATGGCTATGGCTGAAGCTCAATTGGGAGCTACCTACAACAAAGATGAACATAAAGTGGTTGACCACTATACTTACGCTATTTGTGGTGATGGTGACCTGATGGAAGGGATCTCTTCCGAGTCCGCTTCACTCGCTGGTCATTTGAAACTGGGTAAATTGGTTGTATTGTATGATTCAAATGATATTTCCCTTGATGGTAAATTGAACCTTTCCTTCTCCGAGAACGTGGCTCAACGTTTTGATGCTTATGGTTGGCAAGTACTTCGCGTTGAAGACGGAAATGATCTTCCGGCTATTGCCAAAGCGATTGCTGAAGCTCAAGCTGAGACTAGCAAACCGACTTTGATCGAAGTGAAAACTGTAATTGGTTATGGTAGCCCTAACAAACAAGGTAAAGGCGGCCATGGCGGTACTCACGGTTCCCCACTTGGAGCAGAAGAAGCTAAGCTTACCAAAGATTTCTACAAATGGGTATACGAAGAAGATTTCTATGTACCTGACGAAGTGCGTGCTCATTTTGCAGAAGTGAAGAAAAACGGAATCGCAGCTAACAAAGCTTGGGATGACAAATTCGCAGCTTACAAAAAAGCATATCCTGAGCTTGCTGCACAGTTCGAAACAGTAATCAACGGCGATCTTCCAGAAGGCTGGGATGCTAACCTTCCAACTTACACTACTGAAGATAAGGCAGTATCGACTCGTGTAGCTTCTGGTAGTGCGCTTAACGGTCTGACTGCTGGCGTTCCTCAGCTTGTGGGCGGTTCCGCTGACTTGGAAAGCTCCACTATGACACATTTGAATGGTTTGACATCGTTCACACCAGAATCTTATGATGGCCGCAACATCTACTTCGGCGTACGTGAGTTTGGTATGGCTGCTGCAATGAACGGTATTGCACTGCACACGGGTCTTAAAGTATTCGGAGGAACATTCTTCGTGTTCACAGACTACCTGCGTCCAGCCATCCGTTTGGCTTCGATCATGAAATTGCCAGTAACCTATGTACTGACACATGACAGTATTGCAGTTGGTGAAGATGGTCCTACGCATGAACCAATCGAACAATTGGCTTCCCTGCGTATCATCCCAGGTCTGACTGTTATTCGTCCGGCTGATGCTAACGAAACTTCTGCAGCATGGGCTTATGCTATGGAAAACAAAGAGAATCCAGTTGCTTTGGTTCTGACTCGTCAAAACTTGCCAATTCTTGCTGGAACAGTTGATGGCGTTCGTGAAAACATCAAACGTGGTGGTTATGTTGTTTCTGATTCCAAGAATGGCACTCCACAAGCACAACTGATCGCTACTGGTTCTGAGGTACAATTGGCTGTTAAAGCACAAGCTGCTTTGGCTGAAGAAGGTATCGATGTTCGTGTAATCAGCTTGCCAAGCTGGGATCTGTTCGAAAAACAAGATAAAGAATACCGTGATTCCGTAATTCTTCCAGGAGTTAAGGCTCGTCTTGCAATCGAAATGGCACAAACCTTTGGCTGGGAACGTTACACTGGTGACCAAGGCGATATCCTCGGTATCACTACTTTCGGAGCTTCCGCACCTGGAGACAGAGTAATGAAAGAATACGGCTTTACTGTTGAAAATGTAGTTAGCCGTGTGAAAGCACTTCTGTAATTAACTGAATAATCATTAGGGGGAGAACAAGTAATGAGTCAGTTTAACAACGCAACGATTGAAAAAGCAGCCAATGTATATTATGGCGGACAAGTAACAAGCCGTACGGTAATTTTGCAGGATGGAACTAAGGTCACACTTGGTATCATGTTGCCTGGCGTATATGAATTTGGTACGGATGGTCCTGAAATTATGGAGATTCTGTCCGGCGATCTAAAAGTGCTGCTTCCCGGCACTGAGGTATGGCAGGAGATTAAGGGAGCGGCAACGTTCAATGTCCCTGGCAACTCAAAATTTGCGTTGGAAGTATTTGAAGTAACTGATTATTGCTGTTCTTACCCGGTTCTATAAAGACATAACTAAAGGAAGCTCTGCTGAAAAGCAGGGCTTCCTTTTTTTCTTGTACTACAAAGAATAATTTAGTATTATTATTGCAAACAAGTGTTCTTATTTTTAGATTGAAAATTCGTTAAAAAAGACCGCCTCTCACATTGGAAATCATGTGGGAAACGGACATAAGTAAGTGAAATGTTATTCGGATACAGTAGAACCCATTTTTTGTCCGATCCACTCTTCATAGCATTTCACTACAGCGGAGAGGTCTTCGTCGCCATAGCCTTGGGTAAACCCAGCTTGAAACATGCTTTTAGCTAGTCCCAGCATTGGAGAAGGGACGCCTGTGAAATCGCTGTGGGCGGAGGCTAACTTCAAATCCTTTAACATTAATGCAAGGGAGAACTGATTGCTGAAATCATTTTCTATGATTTTACGGCCTTTAAGCTCTGCTTGTTTGCTACCCGCAGAACCAAGCTGCACTAGTTCAAGGAACTTGTCAGCTGGAACACCTGATTTTACAGCGATAGCGAATCCTTCAGCCAGGGCAACGTTGTGAATGCCGACCATAGCATTATGAGCCAGCTTGGCTACAGCACCACTGCCGTTCTCACCCATATGTATCAGCTTTTTGCCCAAAGTATCGAAGATATCGCGATGCTGTTCTATAACTTCAGCACTGCCGCCAACCATGAACACCAAGGTTCCTTCAATAGCTGCCGGCTTGCTTCCGGTCACTGGCGCGTCAAGGAAATGTCCACCTCGAGCTTCTACAGCAGTGGCAATTTCGTGAACTAGTCCTGGAGAAATTGTGCTGGAATCAATAATTAAGCCGCCTGGCTTAAGTGCATCAAGAATACCATCCTGACCATAAAACACTTCACGAACCGAATCATCATTACTGATCATGGTAATAATAACATCCTTACCTTCAGCGGCGGCACGTGGCGTAAGGGCAGTCTGGGCACCTTCTGCTTCAAGAGGTTTACATTTAGCTGCTGTACGGTTGTACACCGTCACCTGAAAGCCGCCACGAAGCAAGTTGGAAGCCATTGGCGCTCCCATTGTTCCAAGTCCGATAAAACCGATTTGTTTCATTTGTATAGCCACCTTCCGTTTTCTTCATTCTATCACGGCACTTAGGCTAGCACCACAGCTCAGCCATGCCTAATGATGCGGGAAACGCTTCCATGAAACTTTCGAAAACTTGGTTCTAAAGCCCGGGATGTGCCCTAAGACCTTGCCAGTCAAGGCAAATTAAAGTATCCTAATTATAAAGTTGTAACAAGCGGTTTCAAATTTAAAGAGATAAACAGGAGGTTTCCATTACCGATGTCTAAGAAGATTAATTTTGACTACACCAAAGCCCTTACTTTCTTCAATCAACAAGAAATTGACAACCTTGCCGCTCCAGTTAAGTTAGCGCACGAACAGTTGCATAATAAGACTGGTGTAGGTTCCGACTATCTTGGATGGATTGATCTTCCATCAGCTTATGATAAGGAAGAATTCGCACGCATTCAGCAAGCCGCAAAGAAGATCCAGAGCGATTCCGAAGTACTGATTGTAATTGGTATTGGTGGTTCTTATCTGGGAGCACGCGCAGCGATTGAAGCGCTCTCGCATTCTTTTTACAATAACCTTTCTAAAGATAAGCGCAAAACTCCAGAAGTTTATTTCGCTGGTAATAACATCAGTTCTACATACATCACGCATTTGCTTGATCTAGTAGAAGGCAAAGACTTCTCTGTGAACGTAATCTCCAAATCAGGAACTACGACTGAGCCAGCCATTGCTTTCCGCATTTTCCGCGCAGCTCTGGAGAAGAAATATGGTAAGGAAGAAGCTCGCAAACGTATTTACGCTACTACAGATAAGGAAAAAGGTGCCCTTAAGAAATTGGCTACTGAAGAAGGTTATGAATCCTTCATCATTCCAGACGATGTAGGCGGACGTTACTCCGTATTGACACCTGTAGGCTTGCTTCCAATCGCTGTAGCAGGTATTAACATTGAAGAGATGATGCAAGGTGCTGCTGCCGCTGCGGATGAGTTCAATAATCCAGATGTAGCTACTAACCAAGCTTATCAATATGCTGCAGTTCGTAATGCTCTGTATCGCAAAGGTAAGACAACTGAAATCCTCGTTAACTATGAGCCTTCCTTACACTTTGTATCGGAGTGGTGGAAACAATTGTTTGGCGAGAGCGAAGGTAAGGATTTCAAAGGAATTTATCCTTCTTCCGTTGATTTCTCTACGGATCTACACTCCATGGGTCAATTTATACAAGAAGGTAACCGTAATATCTTTGAAACGGTAATCCAAGTAGATCAAGTGGCTCATCATGTTACCATTGAGAATGATCCAGATGATCTGGATGGCTTGAACTTCTTAACAGGAAAGACTATGGATTTCGTAAATAAGAAGGCTTTCCAAGGTACAATGCTTGCGCATACAGATGGTCAAGTACCTAACCTTATCGTTACTATTCCTGATCAAACACCATACACATTTGGTTATTTGGTTTACTTCTTTGAAAAAGCTTGCGGCATCAGCGGTTACCTGCTCGGTGTTAACCCATTCGACCAACCAGGCGTTGAAGCATACAAGAAAAATATGTTTGCGCTGCTTGGCAAACCGGGTTACGAAAAAGAAAAGGCAGAGCTGGAAGCAAGACTTACAGAATAGTATTGCAGCAGTAATTTAGAGACCATTCATACTAGTGTAAGTCACCAGGAGCAGTCCATAGGTAATCCAATACCGGGGCTGCTCCTGACATTATATGAAGACATCATATGTATATAAGGACTGGAATAATTATGTTAGAACAATATCGAACGGTGCGATCTTCCGGTTCTAAGGAAGTCGTAATCCGCAAATCTCGCTTCATTGGTCATGTTATGCCAGTTGAGAATGAAGAAGAAGCATTGTTGTTTATCGAAGACATCAAGAAGAAACATCGGGACGCAACGCATAACTGTTCTGCTTATGTGATTGGGGAGAGAGACGAAATCCAGAGGCAATCGGACGACGGGGAGCCGAGTGGAACAGCCGGCAAACCGATTTTGGAAGTAATTCGCAACCAGGGAGTTAAAAATGTTGCAATTGTTGTTACCCGTTATTTCGGAGGCATTATGCTGGGTGCCGGAGGGCTGATTAGAGCTTATACGGATGGGGCAGTGCTTGCGCTTGAAGCAGGAGAAGTAATCACCCGTGTGCTAAGACGAGAGGTATTCGTAGAAATTGATTACACTTGGCTAGGCAAGGTTGAGAACGAACTTCGGGGAAGAGGTATTCAGACCGGCGAGACTTTGTTCACCGATAAAGTAACGTTGTTATGCTTACCGCGAAATGACGAGGGAGACGCATTTATGGCATGGATAACAGATCTAACCCAAGGGCAAGCCTTGGTAACAGAAGGGCGGCGGATTTACTACAGCGAAGGGGATTAGGTATATGGCAAGGAGAGCAGTGGAGCAGGAGTTGTCGAGGGAAAGAATATTAGAGGCCGCTAGGCATCTGTTTATTACCAAAGGGTATCGAGCGATTTCAATGCGAAGCATCGGTCAGCATTTGGGATACAGCCACGGCTCTCTCTATTATCATTTCAAAGAGAAGGCGGAATTGTTCTACGCCATTGTTGTCGAAGATTTTAATCATGTGGCTACTTTGCTTGGTCAAGTAATGAATAAGCCACCTGAAGAGGGTATGACTCGAGTAGAGCAGCTAATTATGGAGTTTATAAGGTTTGGAATAGATCATCCTTATCAGTATGAAATTATGTTTATGATTCGTGATGAAGAGCTGCTGGCTTATTGTAGGGCAGAGCAGGGACGATGTTTTGATTTATTCTCAAGTATTGTACGCCGTCATATGAAGGAAGAGGGATATGTGTCCGAGGATTGGCAGAACGTGCCGCTAACCTTGTTCTTATCCGCTCACGGATTTATATCTTATTATATCCAAGATAAAGTATCATTTGAGGATGTAAAAGAGGCAGCATCAGCTCATATCAAGGTTTTATGTCGCAGCCTTTAACATGCTGTTTTTTTTATAAGTTCACACTTTAAAGCTGTGCATTGGTATAACACTACTTCTCTGCTTGGTCAAAGTAATATTTAATTCTAGTTATATTTTAATGGCCGCTCCGTAGCAATAACGGAAGCGGCCATTCATCGTTTATTCCTCAATAATTTTTAAGAAACATTGTCTACGTCTAGGTCCATCAAACTCACAAAAATAAATACCCTGCCAACGTCCAAGTAATAGTTCGCCATCATGGATGATTATGCTCTGGGAAGGTCCGGATGTAATAGACTTAAGGTGGGAGGCAGTATTGCCTTCAGCATGTCGATACTTCGGATGCTCCCAAGGGTAGACTTCATCCAAACGCATCAGAACATCATGCCTCACATCAGGATCTGCATTCTCATTGATTGCAATTCCTGCGGTGGTATGTGGACAATAAACTACGATCACCCCGCTACGCACCCCGCTTTTTTTCACAAAAGAAATGACTTCACGAGTAATATCCCGTAATTCATCCCGTTTCGTTGTAGTAATCTCCAGTGTATGCAGCATAATCATTCCCCTTCCTGTGATGTGCCACTTTTTCCTAACCTTTATTATATATATTTTACCCCAAATTCACTTGAAAGTAATTGACGACAACGAGAAGGATTTGGTAAAGTAGTAATAATATAAAACCAAGTATATAAATAGGAATAATTAATGGAGATGTTGGTTAGTATACCGACCGGTTATCCGGAGGTGGGAGGGCAAAATCATTGAATTCGCTGCTTAGACACAAAGGTTGGACTTGGGGTTTCCGAACTACAATTTTGCTCTATTTTGTAGTATTGATCGTGCTGCCTATACTTGGGGTCTATTACAACTCTTTTTCACTGGGTTTCGGTAATTTTGTGGAAAGCATAAGCGACCCGATTGCCTGGAAGTCGGTGCTGTTAACCTTAAAGCTGGCGATCATCGCTACTTTAATTAATGTCTTTTTAGGAACAATGATTGCCTGGGTTCTTATTCGTTATCAATTCATTGGTAAAGCATTGCTTAATAGTCTTGTGGATTTACCATTTGCACTGCCGACGGCAGTTGGTGGTTTGATGATTTTACTCTTGCTCGGACCTGGTAGTCTTATCGGCAAGGCTGCAGAAGCGCTTGGTGTTGAAATTGTTTTTCATCAACCGGCAATCGTAATTGCTATGGTCTTCGTAACCTTTCCCTTCGTGATTCGAGCGGTTCAGCCCTTGCTGGAGGAACTTGATCCTTCCGAAGAGGAAGCGGCATATACAATGGGTGCCAAGGGAACTAGAGTCTTCTGGCATGTTATTCTCCCCTCTATGGCTCCTGGGATGATCAGCGGTGGAATGCTCGCCTTCTCGCGGGCACTTGCTGAATTCGGCGCTGTAGTCCTCGTAGCAGGCAATATTCCAGGTCGTACACTCGTATCTTCTGTTTTTATTTTTGGTGAAGTTGAAAGTGATAATCCGGTTTCCGCAGCAGCGGTTTCTGTCATTCTCTTGACCTTATCTTTTCTCATTCTTTGGCTCATTAATATGCTGCAGATGCGGGGGAGACGCTCATGAGAAAATTGTGGATCGGACTCACCTACTTGGTGTTTTTTCTGCTAATCGCTGCACCGCTAGGGAAAATGGCTATAGGTGCTTTTAGTGAAGGATTTGGTGGTTTCTGGAATGCACTGACTAGGCCTGAAGCGCTGCATGCGCTTATGATGACTGGGCTTGTTGTGATCGTAGTTACGTTATTAAATACGTTGTTCGGAATTATGATGGCGCTGTATCTTGTCCGGGCGAACTGGATAAATAGACGTCTAAAGGGCTTGCTTAACAGTATTGTTGATTTGCCTTATGCTGTGTCCCCTGTCATTGGCGGGCTGATGATTGTCCTGCTGCTGGGTCCGGATAGCGCCTTGGGTGCGATTTTTGAAGGGATTGGGCTGAAGATCGTCTATGCGATTCCCGGAATGATCATTGCCACCTTGTTCGTAACCTTTCCTTTAATGGTGCGTGAGGTAATGCCGGTTCTTCAGGAGATTGGTTCACAGCAGGAGGAAGCTGCTTCTACACTGGGCGCTCGTGGCTGGACAATTTTTTGGAAGGTGACTTGGCCTTCGATTCGTTGGGCGGTTGTGTATGGGGTCATCCTTACGGTGGCTCGTTCACTAGGTGAGTTCGGGGCGGTGCTCGTGGTCTCGGGTAACATTATGAACAAAACCCAGACGGCGACGACGCTAGTCTATCAGGATGTTGAGAATTTTAATGTAACGGCTGCTGGAGGAATAGCGCTAGTTTTGGCTGCATTTTCCGCAGGTCTACTGTTGTTGATGGAATGGACCAAGAGAAGAAAGGAAGTGCAGTAATATGCATGTTGAAGTGCGGGGATTAAATAAGCATTTTGGAGATTTTCATGCGGTCAAGGACGTCAATTTCACCATTACAAAAGGTCATCTGATCGGACTGCTCGGCCCGAGTGGTGGCGGTAAAACTTCGATTCTTCGTATGCTCGCAGGGCTGGAGACACCGGATAATGGCGAGATCATTTTTCATGGTCAGACAGTTAACAATCTTCCTCCTCAAGAGCGCGGGATCGGCTTCGTTTTTCAGAACTATGCATTATTTAAGCATATGACTGTTTTTGATAATATTGCTTTTGGATTAAAAGTTAAGAAGGCCAGCAAAACTGCCATTCGTGACCGTGTTATGGAACTGGTGGAGCTTACGGGATTAAAAGGCTTCGAGAAGCGTTACCCGCATCAGCTATCTGGTGGACAACGCCAGCGTGTGGCCTTTGCCCGTGCACTTGCGCCTGAACCACAGCTATTACTCTTAGATGAGCCGTTCGCAGCTATTGATGCGAAGATCCGTCAGGAGCTGCGCGCTTGGCTACGTGAGCTGATTGAGCGTGTTGGCATCACTTCCATCTTCGTAACGCATGACCAAGATGAAGCGATTGAAGTCGCGGACGAAATTATGATCATCAACCAAGGGCAGTTGGAACAAAAGGGTACACCTTGGGATATTTATAAGGAGCCTAAAACACCATTTGTGGCAACTTTTATCGGGGAGTCGACACTGATTGAAGATGCTTCTGAGGTGAAAGGCTTTAAAGGCGCTGGAGATGGTAAGCCTACCAAAGCACTAATTCGTCCTGAGTATATTGAAGTTGGTAACCTGCATGAGTTCAAGATGGCTTCAGCTACGGAAAAAGGCGTCGTAAAGCATCTGCATTTCCGTGGAAGTGAATGGCTCGTTGAGGTTGAAGTTAATGGTCATAAGCTGGTCACTTACCGTTCTTTGGAGAAAGAAACATTGCAGCCGGGACAGGATATCTCAGTCCTTGTGCACCGCGCTTACCTGTTTAATGATGAGCGAAGCTGGATCCAGGAGAACAACCTGAAAGAAGATCCGATGCCGATATTTATTTAATATAAAATAAATAATATGATTTTCAATTTTTTTTTGAAGAGTAGCGAATGTGATGAGCTAGGATTAGAGGAACTGAAGTATTGGTATAGAGTAATGGAGTGGAAGTTTGGAACTGTAGGAGCTGTAGCGACCGCCTTTATGCTCTAATTTCAACCGTAATACGGTTCCAATCAAGAAATTAGAGCATAACAGCGGCCGAAAGTCCAAACATTCCGCGTAATTACGGCAAATACCGAACGTTGGTTACTTGAATTTTAAGTTCAGCCATAGAGCAACTTTCAAGGAAATATTAAAATCATTACCTCGAAGGATGTGGGCCGCAATGAATTTCAAAAGGAGCAGACAACTGCACGGATGTTTTGCTGCCCTAATGCTGGCCATACTCATGCTGGCAACAGTCGGTTGCGGGAATGAGAAGGCGATTACGACGATGGCAGATCCTTCGAAGCAAGGGGATGTTACGCTAGTCGTTGGCGCATACAGTGTGGCTAAGGATGCGATGGAAGATATTTTGCCGTTATTTGCAGCGCAGTGGAAAGCGGATACTGGACAGGAGATTAGTTTTCAGCAGTCCTATGAAGCTTCCGGAACACAGGCACGTGCAATCGTAGGTGGGTTCGAAGCAGATGTTACACTGCTAGCCATGGAAGGTGATGTCGAGAAGCTGGTTAAGGCTGGACTCGTAGCGCCAACGTGGAAAGAGCAGGGTGAACAAGGCATGGTGACACGTTCGGTAGTCGCACTTGGTACCCGTGAGGGAAACCCCAAAGGAATTCACGATTTTGCGGACTTAGCCAAGCCAGGGATTAAAGTGTTATACCCAAATCCCAAAACATCCGGTGGTGCGCAGTGGGATATTAACGCGATCTATGGGGCTGGTCTGAAGCTGTCAGAGGAGCAAGAGGGCGTTAAGGATCCAGCAGCAGCGAAAGCTTTTTTAGAAAGTGTACATGCCAATGTGGAGTCTTTGGATAAGAGCGGACGTGCATCTATGGCTGCCTTCGAGTATGGAGTGGGTGATGTCATTGTCACCTATGAGAATGAACTGCTGGCCCGGATTGCTCAGGGTGTTAAATATGAAGTCATTATTCCTAGAAATACAATGCTGATTGAGAACCCGGCGGCTGTCGTAGAGAAGTATGCGGATAAGCATGGGACACGCGCGGCAGCAGAAGCATTAGTTGATTTCTTGATGACCCCACAGGCACAAGAGATCTTTGCAAAATATGGCTTTCGTCCCGTAGATAAACAGGTCTATGCGGAGAACAAAAGCCGCTACCCCGATCCAGCGGGTCTCTTCGATATCAATTATTTAGGGGGCTGGGATGAGGTGCGAAGCACGCTTTATTCCAAGCGGGGAATTTGGTATCAGGTACTTGCCGGAATATAGGTAGAGGTGTAAAAATAGAGTCATCCTAGCAGGGCAACTGCTTAAGGGATGACTTTTTTGACGAAAGTATATATTTGGGGCCCCCGCAAAGTACCTGGGTACGCATCGAAGCAAAGCTTCACTTTGTGGGGATATTTTGGTGAGCATCTTTAAGATAGACATATGATAATTTAAGACTTCCTTGATGGGAACTGAAGGAGAGATAGATTATGGATACGTTGGTGTTTTTGGGTACTGGGGATGCCATGGGTGTTCCACGGATATATTGCAGCTGCGAGACCTGCACAGAAGCAAGGGAGCATGGGAGCAATACAAGGCTGCGTTCCTCTGTACTTATAGATAATGGCAGTGACTTTCTAGTGATTGATTGTGGGCCAGATTGGCGACGTCAGATGGAGGCGCAGGGAGTTCGGAATATGCGAAGACTGCTGGTGACGCATGCTCATTTTGATCATATTGGTGGGCTACCGGAATGGGCAGATGCTTGTCGATGGACGGGCATTAAGGGTGAACTTTATACTCCAGCAGAAGTCATTCCTATTATCGAACGGCAATACCCTTGGCTGCGAAATCACATCGAGATGATTCCCTGTGATGAAGGGATAGAACTGGACGGCTGGAAGATAGATACCTGGAAAGTAAACCATGGTAAGAATGGATATTCGTACGCCTTTCGGCTAGAGAAGGAAGATTATACATGGGTGTATTGTCCTGATTCCATATCTCTTGGGGCTGAGGAGACACGCCTGATGCATGGGGCGGACTTGCTGGTCCTTGGTACAAGCTTCTATTATGAAGCGGCGGAGCTATCCACTCGCTCTGTGTACGACATGACGGAGGCAGCGGAGCTACTGCAAATCGTGAAGCCTAAAAAGGCAGTGTATACCCATATGTCGCATGATGTAGATATGAGAGAAGCTTATATTTTACCGGAGAATGTTACTCTAGCCCAGACAGGTATGAGAATTCCAATATACAAAAACCCATTTTCTTCACTTTAGAAGAGAATGGGCAAGTAGAAATAAACGGATTAAACAGTTAATTGTTCTGGTTCATTTAAAGGGTGACGTCCGCTTACCGCAAGCATGACTAAGGAAACAATGATGAGTATAAAACAGAGCACAAATGAATACCGGTAACCTACAATACTGGCTAAGCCCCCGCCAACAAGACTCCCAATCAGTCTACCGATCGTGGATGAATTAGAGTAAAGAGTGGATGCATACCCAGGCATGTTTGGGAGCAGATCCTGGATGTAGCTAATGCCAATTGCTGATATCACAGCAACGAAAACGGCGAGTAGAACTTGGGCTGCAAGTATCTGCCACATCTCGCCTGAGAAAATGACAACGAGATAATATGCTCCTCCTAAAATGGCCCCGCACATCATCAATGCTCGGTTACTGTACTTCGCACTGAGTAGACCGAGCATAATCATAAATGGAATTTCCAGCGCAGCACATATACTGCTGACTAGACCGACATCACTTGTCGATCCCCCTAGATTGTTTGTAATAAAGAGTGCCGTATTGATGCTGCTCGTCCAGTGAGCTACATACATGAGTATCAGAATCAGAAAAGGAAGCAGAATATTGCGGTTCTGTCTGAGCCGGAAAGTTTTCACTTTTACTTCAGCTTTGTTGCTGCTCAGCTCTGTATCTGTATTTGATTTGAGAAAGAAGAAAACGAGTAAGGCAACAAGCAGGAATACTCCGATCGTACCCGTGAAAATCCCCTTAAACCCAACAGCAGCGATTAGCAGGGTGCCGATTAAAGGACCTGTAATAAAGCCGAGAGAGAAAGCTGAACGCAAGGTAGAATTAGCAAACGCAGTATCCGTAAAATTGCTCTTATTCACTGCTTCTCTAGCAATGGCGAACAATTGAGGCATCCCTGGTGCACCGAGGGCGGTGAACACAATCATGTAGATGAACAAGATCGTGAAATCCTGAATGAGCAAGTACCCGCTATAAGCCAGCGCATTACAGAGTGTGGCAACAAAGTAAATGTTTTTTCGATTTAAGCCGAGGTCAGAGCGTCTCCCGATTAGTGTACTGATCCATATTCCGGCAATTAACGTGGTGGCTAGAAAAACACCAAACAATCCGACAGATACGCCAAGCTGTTCCGTGAAATAAATGGATAAGAAGGGTGAACTGAGTGAAATCCCCATTCCCTGAAGTAGCATACATAAAAAGAGTAAGGCATAAGAGGGAATTGAAAATAGTGCAGTAAGTCTTTTGATCATGTTGTGATGTTACTCCTCTATTTTTGTTAAGATAGTCAAACTGGTTCTAGTATACATGAAAAAGACAGCAACAATATATATGCGATTTGGCTAAGGGGCATCACTCGGGCAAATCTCGGACAGTTGATGTTCCTTTTGTGATATCTATTGCATTCGGTATTCAGAATCATGTTTATCCTTTATAATCAGAAAGTATTGCCGTCTTATATTTACATATATAGAATAATTATCAACGACAGGAAGGGAGTAATAAGTAGCTAATAGGGGAGAGGGCTGATTTTTTTGAAGCAGAAAGGTGTTTTCTCAAG
Organism: Paenibacillus sp. NPDC058367; assembly: GCF_042723305.1. Taxonomy (NCBI): domain Bacteria; kingdom Bacillati; phylum Bacillota; class Bacilli; order Caryophanales; family Paenibacillaceae; genus Paenibacillus; species Paenibacillus sp. NPDC058367. The sequence goes on along the minus strand of NZ_JBHXIZ010000001.1, from coordinate 1,971,717 downwards.
ATTAAGTACATACATGTTAAGGCACAAGCTCTTATATACGGTTTTATTGTTTACGACTTTATTTGGGATTGTTCTGGATTTAACGATTGCTTGGCTGCTCTCAGTAATTACGGATGCGGCGGTTAGACTTGATGTGAAAGCTTTTAAAGGGCTGGTTATATTCGGATTAATCTACTTATTAGTGAGTGCAATCAACGGTTTTTTCGATCGCTATCTCAAAAATAAAATCTCAGCCAAGATCAGAAATGAACTGCGGCTAGATATGATGCGACATGCTTTAGCTCTTCCTCAGTCTTATTTTGACCGTAATCACTCCGGAGATTTGTTGTCCCGCTTCACTAATGATAATCAATCTGTGGGTAATGCTACCGGCGAGGTAATGATTGATTTAATCCGTAACCCTTTGCTTGCTCTTGCGGCTTTTGGTTATTTGCTCTATATTAACTGGCTACTGGCATTGATCTGTTTTGCAATGGGGCCTTTGATGTTCCTTACGGGAAAAATCTTCGGTTCAGCGATGCGTGAGAACAGTGTGAAGATTCAGACTAATATGAGCAAGATTACTTCCTTTTTACATGACATTCTAGGCAGTAGTATGGTGTTTAAATCCTTTAGCATTGAACGCAGACTAATGAAGCAGTATCAGGAACATAGTGAGAATATCACTTCCGAAGAATTAAAACGGGGAAGAATTGAGGGAGCTACTGGCTCATTCTCCTCTTTTTTGGGAAACTTTACGTTTCTTCTGGCGCTGGTCGTGGCTGGTTATTTTGTGGCAAAAGGATCACTTGAGGTCGGTGCGATGATTGCTTTCATCCAGCTCATGAATTATTTAGTGATGCCGTTCTCGGCATTGCCAGGACTGATCAATTCGATGCAGCAATCACTTGGGGCGGCGGGACGGATCTTTGAAGTGTTGGATAGCCCTGTAGAAGTGGAGGCTTTACCCGAAGCAGCTACGAAACAACCTGAATTTGAGCGTATGGTCATGTCCTCGGTATCCTTCTCTTATCCGGGAGCGGAGAGACGTAGTTTGAACAAAATCAGCTTAGAGCTTCACAAAGGGGCTCAAATGGCAATTGTGGGACCGAGCGGTGGAGGGAAATCTACACTTTTTAAGGTACTCCTTGGGTTGTATGAACCTGATGAGGGTGAAGTGTTTATAAATAATGAGAAGACAAGCGAGATGAGTTTAGCTAAACTTAGGAGTCACTTCTCTTATGTGCCGCAAGAGTCCGGGCTTTATACAGGAAGTATCCGTGATAACATCCGAAATGGAAATCCAGATGCAGATGAGCATGAAATTCTGGAAGCTTTGCGACAAGCGAACGCTTATGATTTTGTAATGGAGTTGCCGGAGGGTCTCGATACAGATATCGGTGAGGAAGGTTCACGCCTGTCGGGTGGACAACGCCAGCGACTATCGATTGCGAGAGCGATTCTTAGGAACTCTCCAATTTTGTTGCTGGATGAAGCTACTGCTGCGCTTGATAATGAATCGGAGAAGCTGGTGCAGCAAGCGATTCGTAAATTAATGGGAGACAAAACCACACTCGTTATCGCTCACCGTCTATCAACGATTCAGAACGCTGATGTCATTCTAGTGATGGAGAACAGTGAAATTGTGGAGAGTGGTACCCACGAGGAGCTACTTGCAGCAGAAGGAAGATATCATGGCTTGTACTATTCTCAGCTGGAAGAGGAAGAAGCCGTGGGGAGTGAGGAAGCGCTAATGGAGCTTGCATCTACAGGAGTACCGAGCTTGCTGAAATAACAAAAGGGTGCTGTAACGTCATATATCATGACGTTACAGCACCCTTTTCTTAAGAAAGTGAATTTATATAGATAGAACTTTAACTCTATATAAGTTGAACTTTAAAACATTCTAAAAAGGGAAAAGTGACGGAGGGGAAGTCCAAACATTCCCCGCAGTCACGCACTTACCTTAATAGAAAAATCTTAAGTTTAACGTATATAAAACTATTAAGTTCAGCCGATTTAGTTCACTTTATTGAGAATGAATTTATCAATCGCGTATTTTACGCCATCTTCATTGTTGCTTAGGGTTATGAAATCAGCAATTTCTTTCAGCGCGGGAATAGCGTTCGCCATAGCAACGCCAAGACCGGCAGCTTCAAGCATCTCATGGTCGTTCCAAGAGTCACCCATAGCCATAGTCTCGGAGAGATCACAACCAAAATGATTGGCTAGGAATTCAAGCGCAATTCCCTTGGTTCCTTCATGATGCATGATTTCTAGGAATTGTGGTTTGGATTTGGTAATATGCACGGAATCGCCGAGCAATTCACGTAGAATTGGAGCCAGCTCATCCAAGAATGCAGGATCATCGATAATCAGCATTTTTGGTGTTTTTTGTGGAACAAGCTTCTCCCAATCTGGTTCAATATAATATGGCGTTTTGTTCAGGTCTGTATAATCTTTGATCTTCTGGTTGTCTTCACGGGCATACAGCTTGTCGTCAATGTAAGTTTGCAAGTGCAGATTATGCTCCACGCAGTAAGTGAACAGCTTGTGTACCGCATCTTGTGGCACGTAACGCTCATATAGTACCTTTTCATCGAGCAAGTTCTTAACGAGTGCGCCTTGGTAAGTGATGATTGGCACGTTAAGTCCAGTTTGACGGGCAATGGCTTGCGCAGAAGCATAAGCTCGGCCTGTAGCAAGGGTTACAACAACGCCAGCGGCTACAGCCTCTTCAAGCGCAGTCTGTGTAGCGGGTGTTACTTCCTTGTCATCGTTAATTAGAGTGTCATCAATATCAATCGCGATCAATTTGTACATTTGTCTCTCTCCTTATCTCTTTCTAAATAAATGTAATTTGGAAAAATAATTCTTCTTATGTTGATTCTGACCCGGTTCCGGACTCAGCTCTGCCATAAGCATAGCTCCCAGAATACAACCACAACCGAGCAGAGCGGACATACCAAGCGTTTCTCCGCCAAAGGCTAAGCCTGTCAGAACAGCGAATACAGGTTCTGTGGCATAAATAATGGCTACCCGTGAAGGCGTAGTATATTTCTGGCAGGCGGTTTGAATCCAGAAAGCAAAAGCGCTGGTAGGACCAATAGAGATTAAAAGTGCCCAGAGAACGTCCGGGTCCTTTATAAGCTCTGCGCTGTGTGCCAGTGGTGCAGCTCCTTCAAAGATAAGCGAAGCGACAATGCTGAACAGTCCAACGAAGGTGAGCTGCAAGGTTGCCAGCGGCAACGCCGGATAATGAGGTGCATAAACGCCAGTATATGCGACTTGTAGCGCAAAAGCTATGGCGCAGAGCAAGATCAAAGCATCGCCTTTATTCAGGGACAAAGCAGAGCCGGTGAAGGTTAGCAGATAAAGACCTACTGCGGCAAGCGCCGCGCTGAACCAAGTGTAACGTGAAATGGCATGCTTTAGTAGCGCCAGAGAGAGAAACGGAACCAATACGACCGATAGACCGGTAATAAACCCGGTATTGGAGGTGGTTGTATATAGAAGTCCCATGGTCTGGAAGCCATAGCCCATAAACAAAAAAAGGCCTAGCAGCAGAGAATCACGTACCATGCGGAAACTCAGCTGTTTCCACTCCTTGCGGTAAAAAATAAAAGTGATTAGAGCCAGCAACAGGGCAGCACCTGTAAAGCGGATGCTGTTAAACGCGAGTGGAGGGAGCACTTTGACAGCATTTTGAACAATCAGAAAGGTGCATCCCCACATCATCGCTACAAGTAGCAGGCTGAAATCGGCCATACGGGAACGCTTCACTTCTTAGGTCATCCTCTCTTCGGCAAATGCCGTCCTTGTAAGAACGACAAGGTCAAGTTGTCCAAATTGTATCGTATATTCATGGGGAGGACAAGATAGGAATCGCTCAAAGGCTTATATTTAAAGGGATTTAAGGGATTAGGCTAGACAAAAAAACAGGGTCTTGATATACTTCGATAACCGCACATTTGTTCTTGTTTTTCGCATCTTAGAAAGGAGCGGTTTCACCATGATGGGCAGATCCCATTTAATAATCAGCACTGGGGTTACCCTATCTGTAATGAGTTTGATGTCACACGAGATTACGATTCCAGTTATTGCAGTCGCAGCGTTAAGCTCTTTGCTGCCTGATATCGATGAACCGAATTCGCTGCTTGTGCGCAAAGCGATTCCAGAATTTCTATTAAGAGCGCTGCAAATTGCTTTGATAGGCGCGGCGATCTATCTCTATTTTGCCGGAATCGTGGAACGTCCTTGGAATATTGTGCTTGCACTGCTAGTCGGAAGTGTATCTTTCCTGCCTAGTCGAAAGCTGCGCCATTTGGTCATGATCTTGATTGCCATAGCACTCTTTGCCTTCGGGGAAGCCTATGATCCATGGAACTACATTGCAGCGTGCGTGCTTGTAGTCTCATCGGTTGTTCCTCATCGTGGACTGACACATACCTTGTATGGCGTTGCGGGCTGGAGCGCCTTATTGTATTTTGCCTCAGCGGGTATAAATGACGGTGGCAGTCTATGGATAGCTGGGGGCATGTCGTATGCGCTTCACCTACTAGCTGACTCTCTTACCCAACGGGGAATTACACCCCTGCCGCCAATACCCTTTAAGCTGCGTCTAAAGCTAATGAGTACAGGCACGAAAAAAGGTGGAGCCGTAGAGAACATCTGCATCATGCTGACTCTAGCGTTCGTTGTCTATGTATTTATACTTTCTACTTGAACTAAAATGAATATGAAAAAGGGGCTTGTCTATTCTTTACGCAAATTTGCGCATAGGATAAGCAGGCCCCTTTATTTTTGTGTAACTATTCTTCTAGGAAAACCAGTCCGATAAAGTCCTCCGGCTCAATACGTCCAAAATAATGCTTCAAATCCAGATCAGCTAATGCTTCTCTAACCTCTGCCTCATTATAACGTTTGCCACGAAGTGCATTTTCAACATCTACTACGTCACCAACCCCAAAGAAGTCACCATAGATTTTGATGTCCTTAATGAGGGAATCCTCAATATCCATACGAATATCAATAATTCCAGCAGGAAATTTACGTGTGTGTTTGACATTGCTTTTTGGTGACAGACCGTAGTTCCAGTCCCAGTTCTGGTAGTGCTCTTTGGAAATTTCGTGGATTTTGTCCCAGTCTGCTTCCTGAAGCTTATACTGAGGGACCTCGGATGGCTCCATGCCAAAGATCGAACGTAGGAGACCGGAGCGGAACTCTTCAATGGTCATGTCTGTACCTAGCAGCTCTTTGATGTTGGCTACGCGACTACGTACGGATTTGGTGCTCTTCGATTTGAACTTCTCTGGATTTACTTTTAGAGAGGCTTGTACATTGTCCAAATTGAGGTCAAACATCAGTGTGCCATGGCTGAACATGCGTCCACGTGTGGAGAATTGAGCGTTGCCGGAAATTTTTTGTTCGCCGACTTGAAGATCATTCCGTCCACTAAGCTCAGCGTTTACACCCATGCTTTGTAAGTAGTCGATCACCGGCTGGGTGAATTTCAGGAAGTTATGGAAGGATTGGCCGTCGTCCTTAGTAATGAAGCTGAAGTTAAGATTTCCGAGATCGTGATAGACAGCTCCACCGCCGGACAAACGCCGCACAACCTTAATATCATTCTCTTTAACATATTCCTGATTGATTTCTTCAATCGTATTTTGATGTTTACCGATGATGATAGATGGGCTGTTAATATAAAAAAGCAGGTAACTCTCGTCCATCGGCAAGTGTTTCAGCGCATATTCCTCAATCGCCAAATTGATGGAAGCGTCAGTAATCCCTGTGTTATCAATAAAAATCATAGTGAATTCCTCCGTTGCAGCAAAATTGATTACAGTTCTCATTTTAAACCAAAAGCAGTTTTTTAACAAAAGAGATCGCTTCGTGTTTCGGTGGAAATAAAGTATTAGACTGGAATCGTTGAATTAATGCGATTTTTAAGTTGAAGAATTTCCAGCGCCCAGTCTTATTGTTAAGTACTTCATTTTATCGAAAATCAACAAATCTTTTGCATTTCTTCAGCCCATGGGTTACTATTTTTATATTGACAAATTTGCAGGTCTAAATAAGGAGGTTACACGTTATGTGCCCCCGTACCAAAGAACAAAATGAGCTCATACGCATACAGCGCAAAGAACAGATCCTGGACGTCGCCGCGCGCTCCTACTTTCGCACGGGCGGCAGCTTTGATATTCGCGACGTCGCCCGCGAGGCAGGTCTTGGTTACGGCACAGTATACCATTATTATCCCAACCGGCATTTATTAATAGAAGATGTGTTAGAAAGCGGCTTTGAGCGATGTGAGCAAGTTATCGCAAAATGGGCAGACATCAGCGGCAGCCCACCGGATGACAGGCAGTTGTTGATGTATTGTAAAGCACTGCTCCAGCTGTGGCAGTCGGACGCCCGCGCATATCTCGTCTACAAAATGGCGGCGGAACATTATGTAGGCTTGTCTGAAAGGGATCGACACCACGCCAAGAGACGGTTTATGGAACGCCTGTACGTTCCACTCCAATCGATCGCCCAGTGCGAAGACGACAGCGTCGACCATATGCTTGCTGTGCTGGTTGGTTGCTGTGGGCTGCACTACTATGCGGGCAATTCCGATCTGAACGTCGATCGAATCGCCCGACTCGCTATCCAAGCTATTACGAAGGGGTCCTGATACGAACATGGTCATTTTAAAAAGCAAGCATGAAATTGAGGCTATCCGCAAGGCATGCCAAGTGGTGGCTGAATGTCATCGTACAATCGCCCCGCTTATCAAACCGGGTATTACCACCAACGAGATTGAGCGCATATTCGAGGACATTATGTTGAAGCACGGCGCAAAGCCATACCAGAAAGGCTATAGGGGCTATCAATATGCGACCTGTGCCTCCGCCAACGATGTAATCGCGCATGGCTTCCCTAGCAATAAGCCACTTGAGGAAGGGGATATCGTGACGATTGACACGGTCGCTGAGCTCGATGGCTGGCTCGGCGATTCGGCCTGGAGTTATGCGGTAGGGCAGATCTCGCCGATGGCCGAGAAGTTGATGCGTGTCACGAAGGAATGTCTTGATCTGGGCATCGAGCAGGCTCAGCCCGGCAATCGACTCGGCGATGTGACGAGCGCGATTCAGCGGCATGCGGAATCACACGGTTTCGGCGTCGTGCGCGACCTTCTCGCTCATGGCATCGGCCGCGACCTGCACGAGGAGCCGACTTATATGCATGTCGGCAAGCCTGGAAAAGGCCCACGTATCAAGGAAGGTATGGTGTTCACGATTGAGCCCATGATCACCGAAGGTACCTACTTGATGACAATCGATCCGGACGGCTGGACCGCACGGACGATGGACAACAAGCTCGCCGCCCAATACGAGCATACGATTGCCATTACGGCTGAAGGTCCACAAATTTTGACCGCGCAATAGAAAAAAATTAGAAGTCGACCAACGAAATGGTCGACTTCTTTTTTTCGGGTTCTGGGACAGCGTGTCCATAGATCTGATGAGGCTGCCAGTCTAGAACTTTATTATCTTTTGACATCTCGTAGATTTTAATGTCGATTTGAGGCAAGCGGTTATTCAGGTGATTCTTTTAGTGAGCATTGACGTATTCCCGGCAAAGACGCAATAATGGTGGCAATGAGATACATATCGAACAAACGAAAGTGGATAGAGGGAGTGTAAATATGCTTGAAAAATACGGCCATGGCGGTGATTTGCTAACAGCTGCGGAACTTTATGAGGAGGCTGGTGGCACATTTCTTGATTTCAGCGCAAACATCAATCCTATCGGGCCTCCGCCAGCCGTCTTAGAGCTACTTAGAACAGCATTGTCTACGGTGGTTGCCTACCCTGACCCTGGACATCGGCGCTTCAAAAGTCTGCTAGCAAAGGACCTTGGTATACATAGTAGTTGGTTGACAGTAGGCAACGGAGCCGCAGAATCTATGGCATTGTTGCTGCTTGCGATTGCTCCGCAAAAGGTAGGTATCTTAGAACCTTGTTTTTCTGAGTACCGGCAGCTATCTGTGCAATTCGGCGCAGAAGTATTATCTGTTCAGGGGACAAGGGAACAGCACTTCCAAGCTGGAGTGAACGAGATTGCCGGGCTGCTGGAGAAGGTTGATCTGCTGTTCCTTGGACAGCCGAACAACCCTAATGGCGTTCAGTATACTGTGGATGAGCTGCGCTGGTTAGCGCAGAAGGCTGAAAGCTACGGGACGTATTTGGCTGTGGATGAAGCCTTTATTGATTTTATTCCAGAAGCAGAACGGAATACGCTTTTGCCGGATCTGGATCAGTTTCCGCATACGATTTTGGTGCGGTCGATGACGAAATTTTATGCGATTCCCGGACTGCGTCTCGGGTTTGCCATTTCGCATCCGGAGCTGGCAAAGGCGATGACCGGAAAGCAGGTTACCTGGAGCGTGAATGGTTTGGCGCTGCTGGCGGGCGAAGCCTGCCTTGAGTGTGGGCACGAGTATGGACATCGCACACGCGAACTGATCGCCACGGAACGGGAACTGCTGCGGCAAGGCCTTATGCAGCTAGGCTGCGATGTGCCGCCAGGAGAAGCCAACTTTCTGCTCTGTGGCCTGCCTTCGCCGTGGATTGCGGCTGAGATGCAGATCCGTCTTGGGCGTGTCGGTATACTGGTGCGCAGCTGCGCTATGTACCCCGGTCTAGGAGACGAGCATATCCGAGTAGCCGTTAAGGGACATGAGGATAATGTCCGGCTGCTAAAACAGATGAAGGAAATTCTGGCGGATAAGTGAACTGTGTAGCTTAGAGGGCAGCGGGTTTGCTGTTAAAGTGTCTGGTGTAGAGCAAAATTTGCGATTTGATACCGGATGGCGGGCTTCAGCTCGCATGCTTAGGGGTGTGACAAAGTTTGGTGAGATAGCTTCTGATGGACATCCTCCAAAGTGCATTCGTTGTATTTCGTACAACAGAACTCGCTTTGCTGGCATAGGAATTCGATTCTATAGCACTTTGTACAATAGAAGTTTAGAAATTGATGCGAAATAGGCTTTTACGTGACATTCTATTGCACGAAATACAGCAGAATGGTTTTTGCCAGTGAATAAAGCTGAATTTGTTGTATAAAGTGCAATAGATGGGTGAGGGATGGATTTCTAGGTGGATATTGGAGTATGTGTTGTAGTAGAAATCGAGTATCTGTGGAGCGGATATTGAGTATGTGTTCAGAGCTGAAATTAGGGGCATGTGTTGGAGTAGATTTTAGAGCAGATAGTCATTTGCTGAAATAGAGAATTAGGTAGTTTCTAAGTGAGGCGGTTGGGGAAGTACAGGCGCGACCGTGAAGCGGGTTGGATGAATGGATAAAAGTAATGTGCTGTGGAAGGAGCAAGATCGATATATGGTGCAAGTAAAGATTCCATTTAACCTCGCAGGAGGTGTAAAAGAGTACCATTCGGCCATCTGGCCAGGGCTTGCTTTACAGTGGAAGGGAAACCATCTGCTACTAGAGCTACCTGCTGAAGCAGATGGTTTATCGAGTGCGTTCTATGGTGGAGGAATGAATCGGCTAGAGAGGGCCGTCAATTTATATGTTGACCGCAATTATGAATGTAGTGATCCTGTTCAGGATATGGAGAATAAGCTCCGCGAGTGGGGTTATTCAATGTCTGGCTGTGCCGGTCTGATGACGGCAGTACCGCTAGAGCATGCAGCGGTAGCTGAGGAAGACACCGGCTCAGCGGGTATTTTTGTTTGCGTTACTGCCGCCGCAGGAAATGCTGCGCGCGCGGGTGTGGAACGCAATGTGCTGGCTGTTTATCGCCCGGGTACGATTAACATAATGCTAGGTATTGATGGCCGCCTGACACCGGCGGCCATGGTCAATGCTGTGCAGACAGCTGTCGAAGCCAAAGCTGCTGCTCTGGCCGATCTCGGGATTACCGATCCCGAGAATGGCCTGATCGCTACCGGAACAACTACGGATGCGATAGTGCTCGCTGTGAGCCAAAGTGGGCGATACAAGGCAGAGCATGTTTACGCCGGAACCGCTACCGACCTTGGTGGCGCAATCGGACGCCTTGTATACAGCGCAGTGACGGGCAGCTTGCTGTCGGTGCAGGCAAGGAAGGACAGCTAATGAGAATGGATTGCTGGAGAAACAGAAGATTGTTCAGAGGTGATCGCCTGTGACAATCGCTTTAGTTCTGCTTGCGGCTTATGTGATTGACCGGATCGTAGGGGATCCGCGTAGCCTGCCCCATCCCGTAATCGGTATGGGCAAAGCAATCACGGCTCTGGAGCGGGCGATCCGCCTTATATGGTCCAGACCGCAAAGCCTGCGGAGAGCGGGAGTATTGCTTCCGCTGTGTGTGGTGGGCGGTGCTTGGGCACTGACAGCCATCCTATTATGGCTGCTGTCGTTTATCTCACCTTGGCTCGTCTGGTTAGCCGAGGCTTGGTTAATTTCGACGACGATTGCCTCTAAGGGACTGAAGGATGCAGGGATGGCGGTGTACGTGGAACTCCGTAAAGGCGATATTCCTGCTGCTCGCAAGGCACTGGGAATGATCGTGGGGCGTGATACGACTTCGCTAGATTCCCCGGAAATTGTGCGTGGCACGGTAGAGACTGTAGCAGAGAATATCGTCGATGCGATTATTTCTCCATTGTTCTATGCGCTAATCGGTGGCGCGCCGCTTGCTATGGCTTATCGAGCAGTAAACACACTCGATTCCATGGTGGGATATAAGAATGATAAATACCGAGATCTCGGCTGGGCATCCGCTCGGCTTGATGATGTTGCCAACTTCATTCCGGCACGGATTACGGCATTGCTCTTGGCACTGTGTGCATGGCTGCTTCGTCTGGATTGGCGCAATTGTCTGCAAATGGTGAAGAGGGATGCGCGTCTCCATCCAAGCCCAAATAGCGGCTATCCAGAATCCGCTGTTGCGGGCGCACTTGGTATCCGTCTCGGAGGAGAGAACGTCTATCATGGTGTCGCTTCTTTCCGAGCCTATATGGGTGATCCGGTACGAGCGATGGAGCCGGACGATATTATTCAGACCTCGCGGATGATGATGCTCTGCTCTTCAATTTTTGTAGGCTTATGCGCGGTTGTGGCATGGATATGGATCGGGGGCTAATGCTAGACATGGCGTTTCCTTCAATAGAGCTAGAATTAGTACTTGTTCGCCACGGGCAAACTCAGTGGAATGCTGAGCATCGTTACTTAGGACATTCGGATCTCCCGTTGCTATCTAGTGCAGTAGAGCAGCTATCTCAGCTTAAGCAGCAGTCTGAAGTATCGAATGATTTTTGGTGTGTATTTTGCAGCGATTTGCTTAGATGTCGGGAGACTCTAGCTTACATTTCTCCTTCTTTAGAGAAGGTGGCTGTCTACGATCCGCGTCTGCGCGAAATAAATTTTGGAGCTTTCGAAGGCTGTACTTATGAGGAATTGAAGGATAACTCACTGTATAGAAGGTGGATTGATAATCCTTCCACAATTACACCGCCGGATGGTGAAACATGGGCGCAGTTTGACGAACGGTTGCGTAGCTTCCTGTCAGATCTGGGGCGAGGGGCTGAGGATACATTTGTGCAGGCTGCAATTAGTGAAAAAAAGGCTGAGGTAATAACAAACAGGGTATTGGTAGTCACACATGGTGGTGTTATTCGGAATTTCCTTGCACAATTAATTCCTGGTGTCTCATTCTACAGCGCAGTTGCACCTTCTCCGGGAACAGCAATGGTACTCAGGCTATTTTGGCGGAACGGGCAATGGTCGGCAGATATTTCTGGAGATTGATGAGAAAATCAAATGAAAAAAAGGGTTCCACATATTAGTCATACCTAATATGTGGAACCCTTTATGTTTAAACTATCGTTCGCCCTCAGCAGAATAAAGTGGATAATTAGATGTTAGGTAACCATTCCTTATAGGTATCTGCACGTGATTGCAATTCATTATACAACATGCTGGCATGGTAACCGTCGCACACGGCATGGTGGAATTGCCCCGATATTGGTAATAGTATTTTTTTGTCTTGATGAAAATATTTTCCTATAGTAAAGATGGGAAGCAGGAAGGTTCCCTCGTTATACACGTTCAGGTTAAAGCTCGTGAAGCTGACCCACGGAATACTAGAAATAGGGAAGGTGTTCGGGGGTTCGTTTGCTTTAGCGATAAATTGTTTCACGCTTCCGTACATTTTCATATCATCCAGATAACGGTTATAGAAATCATTAAACTTTTCACCGTACGAAGTCCAGATGCTTGAGAAGGTCTTATCATCATCATGGAAAATTGTAAAACTAGGTGACAAGCTATCCCAATAACCTAATCTACCTTCAGAATCAAAGCATGTGCGGAATTCACTATGACGGTTCACCACCGTAGTTATCATGTGGATTAGTGCTGGGTACAGCTTAATTCCCTTATGCTTAAGCTCTGATAGTAGAAGGGTGATATCAATATTTGCGGTCATGCTATAGGTGCATCTGACATTGTTTAAATAATGTTCAAAATAGGGTTTTCTACTCCAGTTATCAATGACAATCGGGTTAAAAATCATTTATTATGACCTCCTAAAATTATTTCATTTTTCATTTTAGGAGGTCTGCTGGACTGATTTCACCATATCCTTATCACAATCCTTTGAGAAAGTATTTTGTAACGATGAGTATACCATCATCATCGCCGTAATTAAACTAGATCAAGTGGAAGGAAGATGCATTTATAATGCTGAGTGAAAAGTTGGTTATTGAAAAATTGCTTCAGCAAAAGCGTACGAGTGTTGCTTCCATCGTAGTGATGATGTGCGGTGTAGCGGGGTCGGGTAAAACAACCTTTGCTAAAAAGCTGGAGAAAGAGGGATTCGCCAGACTTTCGATAGATGAAGATATTTGGGCCACGCACGGACGTTTCGGGGTGGATTATCCAGAGCAGAATTATGAGTCCTATAAAGAAGAGTCGGAGATAAAGCTGCGGGGGGAGCTGGTGAATCTGCTTCAGGCAAAACATCATGTTGTCATCGATTTCAGCTTCTGGCAACGTCAGAGACGGAACGATTACAAGCAACTTATTGAGAGTTATGGTGGCGTGTGGGAACTGATTCACTTAAAAATTCAGCCAAATGAATTGCGTCAGAGACTGCTTATCCGGAGTGAACGTTTTGACGCTAATGCCGCATTTCCGATTACTGAGGACATACTAACCCGGTTTTTAAATGGTTTTGAGATCCCTGCTGGAGAAGGGGAGCTTGTGATCGAAGCATAGATCTATAACTTGATATTTTGGGCATTTGTCCCCTCATAGAACCACAGCCGGATTAAAATCCCATGGCTGTGGTTCTTTTTTTAAGCGAGTGATTGTGCCATGATAGTCATGGGGGCGATTGAGAGATGTTTAAGGATTTTAAGCTCATAGCCGGACGGCCGGTGTATATACAAATTAAAGACTATATGAAGCACTTAATCATAAAAGGCGGTCTGCAAGGCAATCAAAAGCTGCCCTCCACAAGAGAGCTCAGCACACTGCTTAAGGTTAGCCGTAACTCAGTAATCTCTGCTTATGCAGAGCTTGAGGATGATGGATTTGCGTATGCCGTGCAGGGTCAGGGAAGTTATGTGGCACCTACACCTCCCGGCAGTGAAACAATCTCTTCCTGGACGATGGACTGGAAGACGCGTATCAATGATCATGCGCGGCTGGCGGAGGATCTGGATATCATGAAGCGCGGCATACGAGCGGAGAAGGGGACGATCTCCTTCACGAGCATCGCACCTGATGAGAGTCTTTTTGATCTAGATAATGTGAAACGCTCCTTTATGGATCGTATGTCGGTGGAAGGCAACGTCTTACTAAATTATGGATATGCCAAAGGGTATAAGCCTTTAATAGACTATTTGAAGCAGTACATGGAGCACAAAGGCGTTGAAATGAAAGGCAAGGATATATTGATCACCAATGGCTTTACAGAGGGATTCGATATTGTATTGTCTGCACTTAGCAAAAAGAATGGTTCGGTCATCTGTGAGAATCCAACGCATCATACGGCGATCAAAAATCTGAAGCTGAATGGCTTTGAGATCACCGGGATTCCTATGGAGCGTGATGGGATTGATCTGGTTGAGCTGGAGAAGGCATTGCAGGAGCAAGCTTTTGACTGTGCCTACTTTGTCCCTTCTTATCATAATCCGACCGGCATTGTAATGTCTCCCGAGAAAAGACAGAGGCTAATGAAGCTGATGAACCGGTACCAAATACCAGTGATCGAGGATGGTTTTAACGAGGAGTTACGCTATTCGGGCTCACATGTGGCTCCACTTATCGCAGCAGCAGGGAGCGGCAACAGCGTGATCTATCTAGGTAGCTTCTCAAAGGTATTATTTCCAGGACTACGCGTAGGCTGGGTGTTGGCAGATCAGGAGCTGATCAATTCTCTCGAAAGCGTCAAGCGCGCACGTACCATTCATACCTCGACGCTGGATCAATCCATTTTGTATCAATACTTATTGGGTGGCCATTTAGAGAAGTATTTGAAAAAAGCCAGAGCGGAATATAAACGAAAATATGAATTAACCCTGCAATTCTGTAAGGAGTTTATTCCTTATACGGCGTTATCAGGGGATGGCGGATTGCATCTTTTTGTAACCTTCGCGGAGGGTTTTAATACAAGGACGCTGCTAGCGGCCTGTCATGAGCAAGGGGTTATTTTTACAGCAGGAGATATATTCTTCACAGACGGTAAAGGTCAAAATACGATACGGATCGGTTTCTCCAGAGTGACGGATGAGGATATCCGCAAGGGGATCGAGATTATTGGCAGAACAGCACGACAACTAATGGGATAAAGAGGTGCTTGAGATGAAGATGAAGGTAGGCGTAATTATGGGCGGGGTGTCCTCAGAGTATGAGGTATCCATGAATAGCGGTAGAGAGATTTTGAAGAATCTAGATCCCAATAAATATGAGGTTACTCCAATAGTGATCACCAAGCGTGAAGAGCTTATTGAGCAGGCAAAAGGAATCGATATCGCGCTGCTTGCGCTCCACGGAGCTTACGGAGAGGACGGTACGGTTCAGGGGACGCTGGAGACGATGGGGATTCCTTATACGGGTAGTGGCGTTTTGTCTAGCAGCATTTGTATGGATAAAGATCTTTCCAAAAAGCTTATGCGCTGCTCAGGCGTCAATACGGCGGATTGGCTGTGCTGGGATAGTATGAAGGATTATTCTCAAGAAGCCGTAGAGCGGATTGGATATCCTGTTATGGTGAAGCCATGTGCAGGCGGTTCGAGTATCGGTATGGAAAAGGTGAGCAGCAGCGAGGAGCTGTTGAGCGCAGTAGAGAAGGCTTTTGCTTGTGATCAGTCGATTCTGATCGAGAGCTACATTCAAGGCCAGGAAATCACTTGCTCTATTCTAAATGGAGAGATGCTGCCCGTTTTGGGAATCACCTCGGCGCATGCGGAGTGGTTCGATTACAGTGCGAAATACGAAGATGGCGGGGCAGACGAACGGGTCATTGATCTACCAGCTGAGGTGTATGAGCGAGTACGTGATGCAGCCTTAACTTGCTACAAAGCACTAAAATGCAGCGTGTACGCAAGGGTGGATATGCTCATTAAGGATGGTATTCCATATGTGCTGGAGGTGAACACATTACCGGGCATGACGAAGGCGAGTCTTTTACCAAAAAGCGCGCAAGCGGCAGGTTACACCTTCAGCGGACTGCTGGACGAGATCATTTCCCTTTCCCTAACAGAAAAGAGTCCGAAAGAAGAGGTGCTCAGTCATGCATAATGAATGGATTACTCCGCGTGTACGGGAGATTGCTCCCTCGGGGATTCGGGCTTTTTTTGACCTAAGTACAGGGAATCAGGATATTATATCGCTTGGTGTAGGCGAGCCTGATTTCGTTACACCGGAGCATGTAAGAGCTGCCTGTATTCGTGCTTTGAATAATGGGGAGACGATGTATACACCAAATTCCGGCTTGTTGGAGCTTAGAGAAGAGATCGCCTCTTATCTGCACACAAGCTTCAATCTCCGCTATGAGCCAACTAACGAGATTATGGTTACAGTGGGGAGCAGTGAAGCCGTGGATTTGGCTCTGCGGGCCTTTATTACACCCGGGGATGAGATTATCGTCCCTTCTCCGAGCTATATTGCGTATTCGCCGATTACTCATTTGAACGGTGGGATTACGGTAGAGGTTGAATCTTCAGCCGAGCAGGGTTTTAAACTTACTCCTGAAGCGTTGCGGCAGGTGATTACCCCGCGTTCCAAGATTCTTATGGTGAATTTTCCGACTAATCCTACAGGAGCAGTAATGACTTACGAGGATTGGATACCCATTGCACAGATTGTAAAAGAGAATAACTTACTTGTCATTTCAGATGAAATCTATGCCGAGCTAACCTATGATAGTCAGCATGTAAGTATTGCCTCTCTTCCTGGGATGTTGGAACGAACGATTGTCATTAGTGGCTTCTCCAAAGCCTTTGCGATGACTGGCTGGAGAGTAGGCTATGCTTGTGGTGATCAGGAATTAATTGCTGCGATGCTCAAAATCCATCAGTACACTGCGATGTGTGCTCCAATACTAGGTCAAATCGCTGCCATTGAATCACTGCGGAACGGTATGGAGCATAAGGACCACATGAAACGATGCTTTGATGAGCGAAGAAAGCTGCTGGTTAGTGGATTTCGATCTATTGGTTTACCGTGCCACGAGCCGGAGGGTGCATTTTATGTCTTTCCTTCCATCGCTAATACCGGAATGAAGTCAGAAGTTTTCGCTTTGCAGCTGCTCAAGGAGGTTGGTGTTGCTGCGGTTCCGGGGCATGTGTTTGGAGTGGGTGGAGAAGGGTATATTCGCTGCTCTTATGCAGCATCCCTACAAAAATTGACGGAAGCGCTGGAGAGAATCGAAGGATTTATGAAAGTGAAGTTGTAATTCTAGTGGTCCCCATCTATCATAGATGGGGGCTTTTATGTGTAGATAAGATAGAATAGGTTATACGGATATCTTTAATTGGAGGTTAAAATATGATTTCATCTATTCAAGAAGTAATTAAACGAATCACACCAGCGGATGAACAGTCTTTCCTAAAGGCGGAGCACCGCTTGAACATTCTAACTAAACCACCGGGCAGCCTGGGACAATTGGAGACGCTGGCCGTTAAGCTCGCCGGAATTTCGGGTACGGAGCAGCCTAGTTTCACCAAACGAACGGTAGTTGTTATGGCTGCCGATCACGGTGTATGCTGCGAGGGAGTTAGCGCGTTTCCACAGGAAGTCACAATGCAGATGGCCTATAATTTTCTCAGCGGAGGAGCGGCTGTGAATGTACTGGCACGCCAAGCTGGGGCTGAGGTAAAGTTCGTAGATATCGGTGTTAACGGCGACCTTAGTCATGAGGATCTGATTGATTGTAAAGTGCGCCGAGGAACGGATAATATAGCCGTGGGACCTGCGATGAGTCGTGAAGAAGCGATGAATGCTGTGCTTGTAGGTATAAGAATCGCACAAGAAGCGATTGAGAACGGGACAGAGATTTTTATTACAGGTGAAATGGGCATAGGGAATACAACGGCTAGCGCAGCTATTCTGTGTGCTCTAAAAGGAATACCACCTGAAGTAGCCGTTGGAAGAGGAACGGGAATTGATGATGAACGTTTACTACATAAGATTGCAGTTGTGGAACGCGCTTTAAAGGTGAATCAGCCGAATCCGGCAGATCCACTGGATGTATTGTCCAAAGTAGGGGGACTGGAAATCGCCGGTTTGACGGGTCTGATTCTTGGCGCAGCTGCTGCCAGGGTACCTGTCATTTTGGATGGTTTTATTTCGGGTGCGGCAGCTCTTGTGGCGAAGGCGCTTGCGCCAGAATCCATTGCTTATATGATAGGCTCCCATTTATCTGGAGAACAAGGACATAAGCTGATGCTGGAGCGGCTTGGGCTTGAACCGTTGTTTAACCTGGGTCTTCGTTTGGGTGAAGGAACTGGAGGCGTATTGTCCCTTCATTTAATTGAGGCGATATGCCGCATTTTGAGCGAAATGGCCACCTTTGAAAGTGCAGGCATCTCTGGAGCTGGGAAACAATGAGTATTCTTGTAACGGGAGGGGCGCGTAGCGGGAAAAGTGGTTTTGCAGAAAAACTGATGTCGTCGCTGGCAGATCAGGCCTTCTATGTTGCAACCGGACAAGCGTTTGATGATGAAATGAATGAACGGATTGCACTGCATCAGCAACAGCGCTCGCAAAGCGGATATGCTTGGGAGACGTTAGAGGAGCCTTATGATTTGCCAGATCTTCTTAAGCGCTTATCTGGTGAAAAGGCGGTTCTCGTAGATTGTCTAACGTTGTGGTTATCGAATGTACTGCTAGCCATGGAAGGATTTACGGATAGGCAAGAGCTGATTGAGAGCGAGATTACAAGACTTGAAGACAGTGTACACACATTTCAAGGAAACCTCATTTTGGTCACTAATGAGGTTGGAGATGGTATTGTTCCGGAGTATGCGCTTGGCCGATTGTACCGTGATCTGGCAGGACGTATGAACGCGCTGCTTGCTCGGCAATGCGAGCAGGTTTTTTTAGTGACTGCGGGCATTCCAATTGAACTCAAGAGCAGGGAGTATCGTTTATGAGGGAGCGCAGGGATGCTGCCGCGGCTGCCTTTCAGTTTTTGTCCCGGTTTCCTGTAAAGAGTGACCCTGGATTTTCTCCTGAGCTGCTGCGCCGAAGTGTGCTGTTCTATCCTGTGGTGGGTGCAGCTATCGGACTGTGCGTAGCTGCTGGGGCAGCTTTGACGGGTTGGATTTTACCGGCTTGGCCAGCAGCTGTTATTACCCTCATCTTATGGGTAGGACTTACTGGCGGCCTGCATCTCGATGGTTGGATGGACAGTGCGGATGGTCTGCTAAGCTACCGACCGAGGGAACGGATCCTGGAGATTATGAAGGACAGCCGTGTGGGTGCGATGGGTGTGCTCGCCTGCGTGCTGCTCTTGCTGTTAAAGGCCTCTTTAGTGGCAGCATTAATCGAAGGCTACGCCTATTACGAGCTGCCACTGCTCTTGCTGCCAGCGATCTGGAGCCGCTGGTATATGGTGCGGGCAATGGTGCGTTATCCCATTGCCCGCGGGAACGAGGGGCTGGCCGCGAGCTTCGCCGGCCTCGCTCCCTCGCATGAGCGGCGCGCGCTGGCGATAGCCGCGCTGCTCTCGCTAGCCGCAGCCGGTGCGCCTCTGGCGCTCGGCGCGGGCATAACCGCGTGGCCGCTGCATCTGGCGGCAGCGTTACTGCTGCCGGCTGCGGCCTTGGCCAGCGGCACCGTGGCTGCGCGGCGGATTAGCAGCCGGCTCGGCGGGCTCACCGGCGATGTGTACGGCGCGCTGAATGAACTGCTAGAGGCTGTGCTCCTACTAGTATTAGTGCTGCTCCAGCACAATTTCATGTGAGTCGCTCTTGCGGGTGACGCATAGTAACCAGCTCGCTCAATCTGATTTTATACTCTATTGATGCCTTTGGTTAGCTATTTGGTGGCCCGATTCTTGCTTGTACAGATACTTGCTAACCGTGATGACGTTGTATCATATTTTGCGAATCATTTGATATTTTTAGAGTTCAATAGGAAAGAGGGATGACATGGTTGCTGCCATTCTACTATTTGTAATTGCCGGCCTTGCTGAGATCGGAGGTGGATACTTAGTATGGTTATGGCTAAGAGAATCAAGACCTCTCTGGTACGGTTTGGTAGGTTCTTTGATTCTGATAAGCTATGGCATCATCCCTACGTTGCAGAAGTTTCCGTCCTTCGGAAGAGTGTACGCAGCCTACGGCGGGGTGTTTATCGTGCTCGCTGTGTTATGGGGCTGGCTAGTAGACAAGAAAACACCCGATGTATATGACTGGGTTGGTGCTGTTATTTGTGTGATCGGCGTTTCGGTCATTCTTTGGGCGCCAAGACACTAACAAAACAACCCGTTCAACACTTTCGTGTGAACGGGTTGTTTTTATTTAAGCCTAAGCTTTAGATCTTAAATTGTTGCACAGCTTCCTGAAGCTTCTTAGCCTGCTCATATAGATGCTGCACGGTTACTGCATGTCCTTCAAGCTCTATACGTTGGCGCTCGGAGTTCTCGGATAGTGTGTCCGCACTTTCTTGGGATCTTGAAGTGATTTGTGCGGTTTCCTCGACGGAAGCACTAACTTCTTCTGTACTTGCTGAGATTTGCTGCGTAGCCGCAGATACGGATTGAATATTCTGATTGATGCTTTGGATCAGAATCAGAAGGTGATTGAAGGCATCGCCCGCTTCTGCCACCTTGCCTACCCCGGAGGCTACCTCAGAATTCACATGGTTCATCTCAGTAACGGAGCGATTCATATCTTCCTGAAGTCCGAGTAGGAAATCACGAATCTGCTCATTCGCATTACGGGATTGTTCGGAAAGCTTGCGTACTTCTCCGGCAACCACGGCAAATCCGCGTCCATGTTCTCCTGCACGTGCTGCTTCGATCGAAGCATTGAGCGACAGCATTTGGATTTGCTTCGTAATTTCAGTAATGCTATGAACGACTTCTCCGATCATTACTGAACGTTCATTCATAACTTGTAATTGCTCCAGCGACTGCAGGGAGGCACGTTCAACATGGCGCATTTGCAGAACGGCACTTTGGGCAATCTCATTACCGCCAATGGCTTCAGCGGAAGCTTCACTGATCTGCTCAGTGACTTCGGTGGCTGCTGAAGCAATATGCTGAATGCCGAAATTGATTTCTTCCATAGCTTTTGAATTATCTAGAGCGCTGCTCGCGATGGTCGTACTACCTTTGCCAATTTCTACAACAGATGTACTAGAGTGGTCTGCCATTTCATTTAAGACCTCAACACGTTCTCTTAAAGAATTGGAATCGGTGACCACAGTATTTGAGGTGACGAGTACATGTCCGATCATTTCTTTTAAGCGCAGGGTCATTGCTTGGAAGCTTCTGGACAGTTGAGCTACCTCATCACTGCCTTTAACCGTTAATTCCTCTGTGAAATCTCCCTCTGCGAGACGGGCACTGTAAGCTGCAAGCTTTGAGATAGGACGAGTAATCCGCATACTCATAAACCAGGCACCAGTTGAGCCTATGATCAGCGTTAGCAGAGTGATCCCGGCACTGGTCCACAGAATACTGTCTGTTTTTTCTTGAATAAAGCTTACATCACTGCTGATTCCGATAACCATCGTACTTCCGGGAATTCCGATATAAGCTGACTTATGTACACCATGCGAGTCCTTGTATGTATCGCTTAGTCCGCTCTTTCCTTTAAGAGCTTGCTGCATTGCAGAGGACACCTTAACAATTTCCTCCGGCTTTAATTTTGCATCATGATCTACAGACAGAACCTCAGCTTCCTTGCCTTTTAGATTGAGTAGAAAAATAGTCTCAACCCCATGCTGCTTTCTCTTATCCTGGAAATAGAATTCAAGATTGGTGGCTGCTTGTTCGTTCTTCTTTAGTGCTTGCTGAGCATGCATTGTATTTATATTCTTATATACGTCCTGAGCAGCTGCAGTTAGAATTTGATTGATTTGTGGCATGACATAGCTGTTGAAAATACTGGTGGATATAAAGTAGAAGCTGGTACTTAACAAAAGAGACGTGAGTAATAGAACTACAAATAATAAACGCGTAAATCTGCGACTGATCGACTGCTTGAAACGAAACATATTGTTCTCCCCCTTTTTATGGGCAGTGAAGCCCCATTTCTTTATATCCCTACCGACTGCTAGTGACTGGCAACCTGCAATATATTCCATAGTTATGTAATATATCAACTAAATGGATCGGGAATGAAGTGTTTGATACTATTCTATAGAATTAACCTCTGGATGAATAGTGAAAGTTTTAGTTTATAGAGCATATTTTTCTGAAAAAGATGAATTATTACTGACACTTTTATTTTTAGTTAATAAAAATGGGTATAAATACCCATTTCATAAATTGTTTATTTTTATGGATTGTTTGACGACAGTGTGATAGAGTATTAATGTTTTGTTCCAAAAATTAATGTAAGCCGCGGTTCGTAACCATCCCGCGTAAACAAAACTAGGAGGAGTTTAAGCAATATGTTTAATTTGATGTGGGGAGTTTTATTTGTTGTTGTCAATTTTGCTTTTTTTCTACTCTGTTACCGCCTGTTCGGCAAAAGTGGAATGTATGCCTGGGTAGGTATCGCTACTGTAATTGCAAACATTCAGGTAGCTAAGACGATTGCTATGCCATTTGATATCGTGATGACACTCGGAAATACGATGTATGTCACTTTGTATATGACCAGCGATTTGCTTAATGAGAAGTACGGAAGAGCAGAAGCACGTAAAGCGGTTTGGTTTGGCTTCTTCACCTTGCTTATGACGACAGTCATTATGCAAATGGTACTAGTATTTAAGCCGCAAGAGACCGATATTGCTCAGTCTTCTTTGGAGACGATCTTTGGTCTGATGCCTCGACTAGCGTTGGGTAGTCTAACTGCTTACTTCATTAGTCAGTTCCTAGACGTTCGGTTGTACTCCTGGATTCGCAAATATTACAGCACCTCAAGTCAGTTGTGGATTCGTTCCAACGGCAGTACGATGGTTAGCTCCTTTGTGGATACACTAATCTTCTGTACCATTGCATTTGCTGGGTTGTATAACTGGAGTGTGTGGTTTGAAATTTTGCTTACAACGTATCTAGCCAAATTCTTACTAACCGCAGTAAGCACACCTATCTTATATATCGCCCGAACTTTTACTTTTGCTGAAGATGGAATACCATCATCCGCTCATAAGAAGGAATAAACAACAATACAGCCAGCGCGTACCGATCATAATCGATGCGCGCTGTTTGATTTTTTCAGTCGTAAGAGGGCTCAATCGTTCCATATAAATATGTACATAAAATTAATATAAAGCTAAAATAAGCTATCGTAGCCATTCTAATTGTATCCCGAGCGAAGAGAGTGTACATAATCGGTAGTCACAGAAATTACGAATAGGTGTGGTGAAGGATGAATCTAGTAGTTCCTATACTCCGTCATGCAGCGGAACAGCCCGACAGCATTGCCTTAACCCATGACCAAGCAACTCATACCTATGCAACATTAGTGCAAGCGATGCGGAGAATTGCCAATGGTCTACAGCAAAAGGGCCTTAAGCATGACAAAATCGCTATTTTATCTACGAATCGCATTGAATTTGTCGAGGTTTTCTTGGGGGCTATTTATGCAGGCTGCGTTCCCATTCCTTTAGATCCCAAGTGGAGTGCAAATGAACTGCGGGTTATTATAGAGCAGTGCCAGCCGACAATGATTTTTGCCGAGCCGGAAGCTGCAAAGAATTTGGTCTTCAAGGACCAAGCAATCCCAACGCTGACTTTTTCAAATGAACGAACAGGTTCCTATGATCAGTGGTTGAAGGCTCAGAAGCCAGAAGCTGAATTGGATGAGACGAACGAGTTATTATTTATCGGCTTTACTTCAGGCACAACGGGGCTACCCAAAGGATATATGCGTACCCATTTATCGTGGTTAAAGAGCTTTGAGGTATCGAGTGCTGCCTTTGAATTGGACGCTATAAAGGATGTTTTAGCACCGGGTCCGTTTGTGCATTCGCTGTCCTTGTTCGCTGTAATGCAGAGTCTGTATGGTGGAGCAAACTTTCATATTACGCAAAAATTTAGCGCCACACAGGTGTTAGAGCTGTGCAGGCAGATTCCGGGTGTGGTGTTGTTTGTTGTACCGACAATGCTTGAATCCATGATGCAGCAGGCTGTTCCTGGGCAGACGCAGATTGATGCGATTATTAGCTCAGGTGCAAAGTGGTCGGAGTTGTCCAAAAAAAGGGGCATAGAAGTGTTCGCTGGAACGCGTCTCTATGAATCCTATGGTTCCTCAGAAGCGAGTTATATTAGTTATTTGGATGTTCTGGAAGAGCATAATCCGAACTCTGTAGGCAAGCCCTATCCCGGAGTGCAAATTTCCATTTGTAATGAAGAGTTCCGTGAAGTCCCTACGGGGGAGATTGGGCAGTTATATGTGCGAAGTGATATGATATTTCTAGGCTACCATCAATTGCCGAAGGAGACCGCAGCAGCTTTTCGAGAGGGATGGCTTGTGTTGGAGGATTATGTTTATCAGGATGAAGCTGGTTATTTATATCTGGCGGGTCGCTTGAAAAATAGAATCATCTCGGGTGGGCTGAACGTTTATCCAGAGGAAATAGAGCGAGTACTGGAGCATCTTCCGGAAATACAAGAAGTAATGGTGCTTGGTGTCCCTGACGATTATTGGGGAGAACAGCTGGCAGTCCTCGTGAAATGGAATGGTGCAAAGCATTTATCTATAGACGAAATAAAGAATTATTGTCGCCAGTATTTAGCAAGTTACAAAGCGCCGAAGCAGCTGCTGACAGTTGATGAGTTTATCTATACAAGCAGTGGCAAAATTGCCCGGCAAGCGATGAAAGACTATGTGAAAAGAGCGATGGTATGATAGAAGCAGTAATTGTTATGGCAAAACGTACACCGATTGGCAGGATGGGCGGCTTATTAAGTACATTTGAGCCGGAAGCATTACTGGCGCCGCTTATTCAGCATATTGTGGCAGAGACGAATCTGCCCGTCGATATGATCGATGATGTGATTATTGGAAATGTGGTCGGTCCGGGTGGAAATATTGCCCGGGTAGCTGCGCTTGAAGCGGGACTGCCTGTTTCGGTTCCGGGCGTTACTGTGGATCGGCAGTGCGGTTCTGGGCTAGAGGCCATTAATATAGCAGCACGGCTTATTCAAAGTGGCGCAGGTGAGATTTATTTAGCGGGCGGTGTTGAGAGCACGAGTCGTGCCCCTTGGAAAATGGCTAAGCCCCAAACCTTGATGGGGGTTCCGCAGCTATATACCCGTGCTCATTTTACACCTAGCGCTTACGGTGATCCGGATATGGGAATTGCTGCGGAAAATGTAGCGCGGAAGTATGGGATTTCGCGAGAAGAGCAGGATCAATATGCCTTGAAAAGCCATCAGAAGGCCGTTCATGCTCAGCAAAGTGGTAGGTTTCAGCAGGAGATTGTACCTCTTCTGGTTGAGGGGGAGTGGGTGAACACCGACGAATGTCCGAGGGCTAATACGAGCCTGGACAAGCTGCGAAAGCTACCTTCAATCTTTGAAGAAAAGGGCACTGTCACCGCTGGAAATGCCTGTCCTATTAATGATGGGGGGGCGCTTCTATTAATGATGTCCCGTGAGAAATGTCGGCAACTCAAGCTTAAACCTATCCTGCGTGTCGTAGATGCGCAAGCAGCAGGTGTAGATCCGAATTATTTAGGTATGGGCCCAGTTCCAGCTGTACAAAAGGTGTTACATCGTCAACAGCTGACCATAGCAGATTTAGATATCGTAGAGTTTAATGAAGCCTTTGCTTCACAAGTTCTAGCCTCACTGAATGAGCTTCAAATCCCACAGGAAAAGGTCAATCTTGGAGGAGGCGCATTAGCCATCGGTCATCCATATGGGGCGTCCGGAGCGATTTTAATGACGCGTTTATGTGCTGAAATGCAGCATACGCCTTATCAAAGGGGACTTGCCACTTTGGGCATTGGCGGCGGGTTGGGGCTGGCAACGCTTGTGGAGGTTACAGAATGAACAGTGTCCGACATCAGATTCATATGTCTGCTGAGCGGATTTCAGATTATGCACAGAGTATTGCAGCACCCTTGCAGACGATAAATGGTAATCTAATTGCTCCTTCTACGATGCCTATTATTTTCTGGCAGGCCTTCGATATTCCTTGGCTTAGCAAGGGAGAGCCTTTGCTTCACGGCAGTCAGAGATTCTCATATCAAGCTCCGATTACGGCAGGGATGACGTTAGATTGTGAATTAGCATTAACGAGCAAGGTGCAAAAAGATGGCCGGCAGGGCAAGCTGACCTTTTACACACATACGCTGGTTTGTAAATGTGAGGACGAGCTTATAGTCACCGCAGAAACGGTGTTAATTCGGGTAGGTGATGATCATGATGAGAAAATGCATAACGGCTGAGGCCATCCGGCAATATGCAGCAGCTTCCCAAGATCTGGCCGCTATTCATCTAGATGAGGATGCTGCAGCTGAGGCTGGATTTAATCGGCCCATTGCGCATGGGATGTATCTAATGGGATTAGCCCAATCCTTATATATCGAGGCGCATCAGGCACAGTGGATCACTCAATATGATATGAAATTTCATAAGCCTATAGAGGTCGATAATGTCGTGATTTTTGATTTTTCGGAGGATGACTGCATGGTTAAAGTGACCCTTACAACAGAAGCTGGCGATGTTATTGCTTCGGGAGCTTTTTCAGTGAAAGAGGTGTAGTGATGAACAAAGTAGCCTTAATTACTGGAGCAACCAGAGGGATCGGGCGTAGTATTGCCGTGCAGCTCGGCAAGTCCGGTTATATAGTAGTTGTAAATGGTACAAAACAAGTCTTAATCGATGAGGTTGTCCACGAGATTCGTCAGGCGGGTGGTGAGGCATCAGGATACTCTGCTAATGTAGCAGATCCAGTTGCGGTCACTGCAATGGTGGATGAGGTTATTACACGGTATGGCCGTATTGAGGTATTGATAGCTAACGCTGGGAATTTGCAGGATCAGAAATGTCTAATGATGACGGATGAAGAGTGGAAGGCTGTGCTGGATGTGCATCTAAATGGCACCTACTATAGCATTCAACGCGTACTTCCATATATGCGCCAGACAGGTGGCGATATCCTGTTGATGACCTCTACGGCTGGACTAACAGGTTCTGTGGGTCAGGTGAATTATAGTGCAGCCAAAGCTGGAATACTTGGAATGACGTGGACACTCGCAGCGGAGCTGAAACGTGATGGAATTAGGGTCAATGCGATTTCACCAGCCGCTTTAACAGATATGACCAGACCTGTCATTAATCATTTGAAAGCGAAACATGCCAGTCTTAATGAACCGTTCCCAGACTTTTGGAAAATAGGTGGCCCGGAGGATATTGCTTCCTTTGTGACTGCATTATTGAGTGAGTCTGACGCGGATTTAACCGGTGAAATCTTTGCTGTGAATGGATCAAAAGTGACGAAATGGGAGAAGCCTGCACCTGCATTTTCCGAGAACAGCATTGGGGCATTTTTCGCTACTTGGCATCGTCAAAAGGGGAGTGAATAAATGCTTACCTTCGATCAAGTTCATTTTTATTATAAAAAGGGTCAGCCTGTCCTAGAGGATATCAGCTTTACGATAGAAGCGGGGGAGTTTGTGGCGATTGTTGGCGCGAATGGCTCTGGCAAATCCACCATTGCAAAGCTCATGGACGGACTGCTGCTGCCGCGAAAAGGATCGGTACAATTTAAGGGTCTAGATACCACAAATCCAGCTGACCTTGCAGATATTCATCAGCAAATCGGTTTTATTTTTCAGAACCCAGAGGATCAATTTATCACCACAACCGTTATGGATGAGGTGCTTTTTGGTTTGGAGAACATCCGTGTGCCAAGGGAGGAAATGCGCAGCCGGTTGGAGGATGCCTTGCAGGCCGTTCATATGGAGGATTATCTGGATGCCATGCCACATCAGCTCTCTGGAGGTCAGAAGCAACGTGTCGCTATTGCGGCTATATTGGCGATGCGCCCGCAAGTCATTATTTTTGACGAAGCCACCTCTATGCTTGATCCTCAGGGAAGGCAGCAGGTGCTTGCCATTATGCAAGAGCTGCATCGTCAAGGTCTGACCATTATTCAGATCACTCACCATATGGAGGAAGTGCTTTCAGCAGAACGATTATTACTCCTGCATCAAGGGCGACTTGAGTATGATGGTGCTCCACTGGCTTTTTTTGAAACGATGCCTGTTGCGGACTATCAATTACAACTGCCTTTTGCCGTGCGTGTACATGCATTGCTCCATTCAGAAGTGCCGCCAACAGCCGATTGGAAGGGGATAATTCGATCACAATGGTCTACAAATTAGATAATTTAAGTGTAAACTATGCTGATCATGTGGCTTTGCACAATATAAACTGTACCATTACTGCGGGCAAATGGATTTCGATCATCGGTCCCACGGGTGCAGGAAAGTCTACCTTTGTCAAAGTGCTGAAGGGTTTGATTCCCACCGTAAAAGGAGACTATTGGATTGATCAGCAGCCTGCTCCCAGAGATGCCAAAGGACAATTAAAGGTGGTCCCGGAGCTGGGCTTCGTGTTTCAATATCCAGAGCATCAGCTATTCGAAACTACGGTGCAAAAGGAGCTTTCTTTTGCTCTGAATCTGCAGGGTGCTTCACGCCAGCGAATCACGGAGGCGATTGAAAGGATTTTACCGCAAGTGGGTCTGTCAGAGAGCATTCTCCCGTTAAATCCATTCCAATTAAGCGGTGGAGAAAAGCGCCGTGTGGCCATTGCCGCCGTGCTGATGACGAATCCGAAGCTGCTAATTTTGGATGAACCGACAGCGGGGCTAGATCCAGCTAGCCAAGTATCTTTGCTGAAGCTACTGAAGACTTGGCAGCAACAAAATCAGAGTACCATTCTCTTCGTTTCGCATCAGATGGAGGATGTTGCTGAGTACTCGGATGAGGTTTTGGTTTTTCATAAAGGTCAGCTAGAAGGACATTTTGACCCCAGAACACTATTTATGGAAAAGGAAGAATTATTGGTGGAGCTGGGCTTGTCCATGCCTGAACCCATACAGCTTTTGAAGCTAGTAGAGGAACTATCTGGCCAAAAAATAGAGGTTGCTAGCTGTAAAGAGCAGGATATCTTCGATGCTGTTCAGCCAATTTGGCATTCGAGGGGGCGTCTACATGGCTGATTCCGTAATAGTGGGTCAATATGTGGAGACGCATTCGATTTTCCATCGTTTAGATCCTCGTATAAAGCTTGTTAGTATCGTGATTCTCATGCTTAGCTTTCTGATGCTTGGAACATGGCTTAGCTATGCAGTTGCAACCGTTTTTGTATTCGGAATTTTGCTGCTGTCGAAGGTTCCTATTCATTTCTTCTGGCGGGGGCTGCGGCCGTTATTATTTGTTTTGCTGTTTACCCTTCTGTATAATGCTGTGTTCACCAAAGGAACGATCCTCTGGTCTTGGTCCTTTATTGAGGTAACTGAAGAGGGACTGCGAACAGGATTACGTTTCGTTTGGCGTATAATATTGCTCATCTTATTAGCCTCAGTATTAACGTTAACTACTAAACCGCTAGACTTAGCGTATGGTCTTGAAAAGCTGCTTGCTCCTCTATCCAAAATGGGGGTACCCGTAGAACAATTTTCCTTAATGATAGTGATTGCGATCCGTTTTATTCCTACCATCAAGGAGGAGCTTGATCGTATTCTGCTCGCACAAAAGGCTAGAGGTTATGATCTTGCAGCATTATCACTGCCTAAACAGATATTTGCTTATATCCCGATCATTATTCCTTTGCTCTTCACGACGATTCAACGTGCTGAACAGCTAAGCTATGCGATTGATGCACGTGCTTATGGAAATGGTAAAGGAAGAACTTCTTATAGGGTATTGCAATTTCAGAAAATGGATTATCTGGCAGGGGGAATTGCTCTTTTATTTGCTGTGATTCTGCTGTGGTTAAAGATAGGAAAGGTGTAGATGAAGATGAAATGGAACACCCGTATTACGGAGTTATTGCACATAGAGTATCCTATTATTCAAGGTGGACTTGCTTATTTAGGTTATGCAGACCTCGCAGCTGCCGTTTCGAATGCTGGTGGATTGGGTCAGGTTACAGCGATGAGTCTTCCGAGCGCAGAGGCTTTACGTTCAGAAATCGAACGGGTCCGTACTATGACCGACAAGCCTTTTGGCGTTAATTTTGCCATCGGTGTGCATGGTATCGGTTATGAAGATCGGGTACAGGTCGCCATCGACGAGAAGGTTCCCGTGGTGAGTCTCACCGGTGGGAATCCGGCCCCAATACTGGAAATGCTACAGCAGACTGATATTAAAACACTCGTGCTCGTCTCTTCACTTAGACAAGCCCAAAAAGCTGAACAATTAGGCGCTTCTGCGGTTATTGTTGTCGGGCAGGAGGGAGGAGGCCACTTGGGACGTGATGATGTAGGGACTATGGTGCTCGTTCCTCAAGTAGTTGATGCGGTTGATATTCCTGTGATTGCTTCAGGTGGGATCGGGGATGGCCGCGGATGGATGGCGGCCCATGCACTGGGGGCTGAGGGAATTGAAATGGGCACACGATTCGTTGCTACGGTTGAATGTGTTCATGCGGCTGCTTCTTATAAAAAAGCCCTAGTAGAAAGCTCCGAGTCAGATACAGTCGTAATCAAACGCTCTATCGGAGCGCCCGCGCGAGTTTTGCGTAGTGAGTACATAGATAAGATTCTCGAAATTGAGCGTGTGACTCCGACTTATGAAGCCTTAAAAGAATATATTAGCGGTGCAGCCAACAAGCGCTGGATTTATGATGATGTCAAAGAAGAGGGCATTGGCTGGGCAGGCCAAGTAACAGGGATGATCCATGATATCCCTACAGTCTCGGAACTAGTCGGCAGGATGGTCAAAGACGCAGAGTCGATTCGCGGGATGTGGGGAATGCAGGCGTGAAGTTGTCAGCAGAGCAGTTGTATCCAAAAGATGAATTAATGAACTGAAAGATAGGTATTAGATTGACGATACTTTATTAAGCTAACGGGCAGGTTTGCTCAATCATCGGGCATTATCGGACTATATTTATGGGGAGCGATGGTGCGGCTAATCCGAGGCGTTATGCAAAAGAAGATAACAGTTGGTTGAATCTATCACGCTCCTCCAAAAAAGGGCAATGGCCGCTGTATTGGAATGGAACTAATTGCGAATTTTTAATCAGCTTATTTGTTTCCTGAGCTTGGGTAAACGGAACGACTTTATCATGAATTCCATGAATAATTAATGTGGGCACATCGATTTGTCCAAGATCGTTGTAAACATTCTCATCTCTTAGCGTGACCATAATGGCGGAGGTCGACCAATTCGCAGCTTGTAAACCCATTAGAAAGAACCATTCGGATTTCGCTTCAGAAATGTACTGAAAGAAAAAAATCTCCGTTTGGTTTTGCAGCATTTTCGGACGGTCATTGTTTGTCTCTTCGATGATTTTATTCGTAAATTCTTTTGGAACGCTTGATGGAGACGCAGCGTCGATCAGGACGAGTTTAGATACCCCGTACCCTTTATAACGAGCCATATAACGAATTGATATAGCTCCTCCGGTAGAGTGTCCTGCCAGTGTTATGTTTTTTAACTGTAACGCTTCGATGACCATACGAAGATCATCTGCTAATCTATCGAAACCGTAACCATCGAATGGTTTATCCGAATTTCCGTATCCTCTCCAGTCCACTCCGATACAACGATATCCGAGCTTAGGAAGGAAATTGAACTGATATTCGAACTGGTTATGGTTTAGCGGCCATCCATGAATAAAAAGTATCGTTTTATTTCCCTTCGGATTGATGTCCTCTATAAATACTTTTACGCCCGGTTCCACAGTAACGAAGTATCCCAAGTGTATCGCCTCATTTTTTTTAATGTATTTCCCCGTTAAGATATTCGCCCTAGGCAAGGTTAATGCCTAATTTCAGCGTCAAATTGGGTTAAGATAGTACGTAGAGATTTCTGAGGAATAGCTTGAGTGAAACAATTTCTTCAGATCATTGAGCTCACGGGGTACGTTAGTGGAATAGCGGTTGCTTTGGCAGCCGTTTTTTTATTTGTTCAACTTTCAGAAAGATTAGTTTAGCAACCTATACTCAGGAATATATGCGCTAATATTGATATAGCAATAACCAAAAAACGGAGGCAAAGTCATGAGTGAGATTGCTAAAACATAAAAGGTTTTACTGTATCTGATTGGTATCTCGCTTATAAAACAAGAATTTGCAAGGTTGAAAGGGATTATGGATTTGAAAAGGTCTGAACAAGTCGAGTATGGTGCGGGAAAAAGAGAAAGCCCATCACAATAAGTTGAAAGTGATTCTTTTCCAACTTATTAGGGATGGGTTATCTTTGATTCTAATATTTTTCGGATACTCTTGATATTTTCTTTTCTACAAATGAAGAATAGTCAGTTCCTTAGGGAAGCTTGTTAAGGTTTCCGCACCTTCAGCTGTAATAATCAGATCATCTTCGATACGCACACCCGCTAGTCCCGGTACATAAATCCCTGGCTCGACGGTGAACACATTGCCGATCTCAATAATGTCATCGTTCTGTCCATGGAGTGATGGATATTCATGCACATCCATACCGAGTCCGTGTCCGACACGGTGCAAGAAATATTCTCCGAATCCGGCTTCCTCAATCACATCACGCGCAGCTTTGTCGACAGAACCGAAGGGAGCTCCAGGATTGGAAGCAGCGATCCCAGCTTCGTTGGCAGCCAGCACGGTGTTATAGATCGTGATTAGCTTGTCGTCCACGGATTCAATAGCAAAGGTACGTGTAATATCAGAAGCATAACCATCAGCATACACCCCAATATCAAACATCAGGAAGTCGCCTGGCTGAATGACCCGGTTGCCTGGAACACCGTGAGGCAGAGCAGTTTTCGGACCAGAAAGCACCATAGTGTCGAAGGAAGGGCCGGAAGCGCCAACCTTTTTCATTAGATATTCCAGTTCCGCTACTAAATCGTTTTCTGTAACGCCTGTTTTTACATGGGTAAGCACGCGGCGCAAAGCTTCCTCAACTAGCTCAGCGGCATGTTTCATGCGCTTAACTTCATCTGGGGTCTTTTTGGAGCGCATGCTGCGCAGCAATGGACCTATATCACTAAAACGTTCTGCTGGAACGGCTGCGGTTAGATGCTCAAAACGGGCTACTGAGAAATGTTCCTTCTCTATACCAAGAGTACCTAGCTTACTGCTGCCGAAACAATCTTTAAGCAGGTTATAGGGATTATCGGTGTCATTATGAGTTAGGATTTTGGTGACCGAAGAAGCTGCTTGAGCCGCTTCCGCATCCAGTGCGGGTAGAATGAGCATTGGCTCTTCTCCGCGTATCAACAGCAGACCGAGAAAACGTTCATGCGGATCGCTGGCGAATCCGGTCAAGTAGTAGACATGCTTGGGATCTGTTACGAGCAGGGCATCAAGGCCTTCGCCCGCCATTTGCTGCTCTAGGCTTGTCAGAGCATTATTCATAGTTGGTGTTCCCCTTTCAACTTCACGATTAGAACTGCAATATTCCTATTATAGATCAAAAATAGACTAGACGCACGAGACGGAATACATCTATCGTGGGCTAATCATAACATGCCTATTCGCAAGCTTTCCGTAACAAGGATGCATATTTGATCACCTATACTTTTAAAACCTGACAAGAAGCTTTTCTTGAGCCTACTAGTTGGTGTAACATAATCTTAAATATACTTCTCGTAAGGTTAGGCGGAAGCTTATTGGGGTACGGTTGTTGAGAGAGGAGTGATTCTTGGGATGAGAGGTAAAATTGCACTTGTATCTGGAGCGAATTCTGGTATGGGGCTAGCGACGACAGTTGAACTGGCTCGCAAGGGAGCCAAAGTAATTATGGTATGCCGTAATCGCCAGCGTGGAGAGGAAGCACTGGCTGCCGCCAAGCAAAAGAGCCACTCTGAGGATATCGAGCTAATGTTGTGTGATCTGGCCTCGCTGGAGAGCATTCGCAGTTTTGCGGAGGAATTCAC
The DNA here is from genome assembly GCF_042723305.1 of Paenibacillus sp. NPDC058367. Classification (NCBI taxonomy): domain Bacteria; kingdom Bacillati; phylum Bacillota; class Bacilli; order Caryophanales; family Paenibacillaceae; genus Paenibacillus; species Paenibacillus sp. NPDC058367. Next base: position 1,938,014 of record NZ_JBHXIZ010000001.1, on the reverse strand, counting down.
CCGGAAATATCCGATTCTAGATATACTCATCAATAACGCTGGGGTAGTCACGATTAAGCGTCAGCTTACGAAGGACGGCTTTGAGATGGATCTTGGTGTGAACCATTTGGGTCATTTTTTGCTCACGAATCTGTTACTGGAGCCTTTAAAAGCAGCAGAGCAAGGCCGTATCGTTGTGGTTGCTTCCGGTGCTTACAAAATAGGTGCACTTCACTATGAAGATCCAACTCTCGCACGCCGTTTCAATCCCGCAAAAGCCTATGCTCGATCCAAGTTAGCCAATATACTGTTCACAAAAGAGTTGGCAGCACGCCTGCAAGGGACAAGAGTAACGGTGAATTGCGTGCATCCAGGAGCAGTGGGCACAAATATAGGTGTTAACCGGGAGACAGGCTTTGGCAAGTCGATCCTTAAGCTGCTGTCATACTTCTTTTTAACTCCTGAACAAGGGGCCGATACAGCGATCTATTTGGCTACAGAATCGGATTTGCAAGAGGTAACCGGTCAATATTATTATCGACGAAAGAATCAGGAGCTGACTCCCAGAGCACAGAATAAACAAGAGGCGCAGCGGCTGTGGCAATGGAGCCAGGAGCAGGTCGGCCTGAGTGAATTAACACATTTGGAGGAATCAAGGGATGAATTGGGAGAATAGCAGGATTGAAGATGCAAAACCTACAGACTTAGCAGCTATTGTGGAGATTTATAACTCAACGATTGCTGGACGGATGGTAACTGCGGATCTGGAACCTATTACTGTTTCTGACAGAGAAAAATGGTTCAATGAGCATAACAGCCACCATCGTCCTTTATGGGTACTTAGGCAGGGAGATGAGATTGCGGCATGGTTCAGCTTTCAATCCTTCTATGGTCGTCCAGCGTATAATGCAACAGCAGAAATTAGTGTATACGTGAGTGAAAAGTTCCGTGGTGGTGGAGCCGGTAGAATTCTTTTGAAAGAGGCCATTGAGAAAGCACCTAGTCTCGGCATTAAGAATCTAGTTGGTTTTGTGTTTGGACATAATGATCCAAGCCTTGGCTTGCTAGAAAAATTCGGCTTTAAGCAGTGGGGATTACTGCCCGGTGTAGCTGAATTGGATGGTATAGAACGTGATTTAGTGATTGTTGGACTTAAAATCTAATTGCCGCAATTGAAACGCTTACATTTTGAGTGTTGAGCTTACGCTATTTGTGTCACAATCAATCCATATTTTTGACCAACGCTGCAAATCCCGGATAACTGTCTCCAGGGCAAGTCCTTTATCCGTTAAGGAATATTGGATTCGCACAGGTGTCTCAGGGAATACTTCTCGAAGGACAATCCCTTCCAGTTCCAGCTCTTTAAGTCGTTCGGAGAGCAATCTTCCGCTGATGGGCAAGGCTGCTTCAATCACATTGAAACGTTGCGGTCCTTGGAGGAGCTGGTAGATAATTAAACCTGTCCAACGCCTGCCGATAATATCCATACTTTTTTGTAGCTGGGGACATAAATCAGTGGACTTCATATGGCTCACCTCTTAGTGAACATTATAAACGAAAAGACCAATAATTTAAACAAATTCCAATTTAATTCATAACTAGAAGGGATGATTGACAGTGGCTAAAAAAAAGAAAATGCCTACCACTCCGCGTCCTGCTGCGACCGATGCACCAGCTACGCTAAAAGACCTGTTGAGCAGTGATGTTCTTGGAAAGCTGAAGGCGCAATCTGATGCGTTGAAAGCGGAAGAGAATGACCGCAAGGAATCTGCTCGTAAAGCGGTTGAAGATCAGCGAAAAGCTGAGCAAAAGCGGCTTGAGAATGATTTTGCACATCTGTTGGAGAACAGTAATCAGGATTGGCACAAGTATAAATAACTGCTATAGCTAGCGGAAATAGATCATGTGATAAAGAGATGCCTATTAGGGTGTCTCTTTTTTAATGTTATTTATAAAAATCAATTGTTTTAAATTTTACTATACGAAAGGGTTGACCCTCAAAGTGGGCTTAGGTATAATCGAACATAGTGCAAATGAAAATCATTATCAATACCGATCATATCATCTATTTCCTAAAATATTTAACTATTAAACAGATAAGGAACAACTCATGAAACTAAAATATTTGTCCCTACTTCTAATAGTATTCTCATTTATATCTTTGTTTATAGGCGTAAAAGACATTTCACCTTTGGATCTTTTTTCGCTTACAGAATCTCAGATGCAGACTCTGTTAGTCAGCCGGATTCCACGCTTAGCTGCACTGATTATAGCTGGTGTAAGCATGAGTATTGCCGGATTAATTATGCAGCAATTATCACGAAATAAATTCGTTTCTCCCACTACGGCGGGCACGATGGATTCCGCGAAATTCGGTATTCTCGTGTCCCTGATGCTGTTCACAGGGGCGACACCAATGCAGAAGCTGCTCGTTGCTTTTGTTTTTGCCCTACTGGGAACATTTATATTTATGAGAATCTTAGATCGGATCAAGTTCAAGGATAGTATTTTTATCCCTCTGGTCGGACTCATGTTCGGGAACATTGTAGGCTCGATTACTACATTTTTTGCTTACAAAAATGATTTGGTTCAGAATATCTCGTCTTGGATGCTTGGCGATTTCTCAACGATTATTAAGGGGCAATACGAATTAATCTATATCAGTATTCCACTTGTCATTCTCGCGTATGTTTTCGCCAATAAGTTCACCGTTGCCGGTATGGGGGAGGATTTCTCCGTCAATCTCGGTATGAACTACAAAGCGGTAGTGAACGTAGGATTGGTGATTGTAGCGTTAATCTCTTCAGTTGTTATTTTAACCGTAGGTACGATTCCATTCCTGGGTCTTGTTGTACCTAACATAGTAACGCTATACATAGGCGATAACTTGAAAAAAAATCTGGCGCATACTGCCATTCTCGGTGCGGTGTTCCTCCTGTTCTGTGATATTCTGGGCAGGCTCATTATATATCCATACGAAATATCCATCAGTCTCACGGTAGGCGTCATCGGAAGTGGTCTATTTATCTACTTGCTGATGAGAAGAAAGGCGAATTAGTGATGAAGACGAAACTAACTATATTATCCTTAAGCGCTGTTGCTCTCATCGTCTTGTTTATGACCTATCATGTTATGGGAAATTGGGATTATGTTCTACCCAGTCGGGGGAGAAAGCTGGCGGCCATCTTAATTACCGGAGCGGTGATAGCTGTCTCTACCGTAGTTTTTCAGAGCATTACGAACAATCGGATTTTGACACCTAGTATTCTGGGGCTAGACTCTTTGTACATGTTGATCCAGACGTTCGGTGTATACGCCCTAGGCTCATCCAATATGACGTTTATGAATAAAAATGTGAATTTCTTGTTCTCAGCTTGCATCATGGTTCTGTTCTCAGGTGTGCTATATAAGCTAATGTTCCGAAGAGAGGGGCAAAACATATACTTCCTGCTGCTCGTAGGACTTATTATGGGGACGATGTTCCAGAGTGCATCTTCTTTTATGGAAGTGCTCATTGATCCGAATGAATTCCTGATTCTACAAGGAAAAATGTTCGCCAGCTTCAACAACGTCAGCAGTGATCTACTGATATTGTCTACAGTTGTTCTAGCGCTAACTACGCTGTATTTCATGCGATTTGTGAAGTACTTAGATGTTATTTCTTTAGGAAAAGATGAAGCCATTAACTTAGGGATCAATTATGACTATGTAGTCAAAAGATTGTTAGTAATTGTATCCATCTACGTTTCAATATCAACGGCTTTAGTGGGGCCGATTACTTTCTTGGGTTTACTAGTAGCCAATGTGGGGCATCAGTTGTTCCGTACGTATAAGCATTCCTATCTGATTCCCGGCACGATTTTGCTAAGCATTATTGCGCTTGTCGGGGGACAGTTTCTAGTTGAACGTGTGTTTGGATTCACTACTACGGTTAGTGTAATCATTAATTTTGCAGGTGGCGTCTACTTTGTCTATCTGCTGTTAAAGGAGAATAAGTCGTGGTAGAAGTTAAGCATGTAAGCAAGCGTTATGGCGGAGTAACCGTTGTAGATGATGTGTCTTTAACCATTAAAAAGGGTGCAATCACCTCGTTTATCGGCCCTAACGGAGCTGGTAAAAGCACGTTGCTCTCCATGATCAGTAGACTTATCTCTAAAGACGCAGGGGAAGTACTGATTGAAGGGAAGGAAATTGGCAGCTGTAAGAGTAATGAGCTTGCTCGTAAAATATCGGTACTAAAGCAGTCCAATCATATCAGCGTACGCCTTACCGTAAAGGAACTTGTTTCTTTCGGAAGGTTCCCTTATTCACAGGGAAAGCTCACACCTGAGGATCGAGCGTTCGTTGACGAAGCGATTGCTTACATGGACCTTCAAGAGATGCAGGATAAATATATTGATCAGCTTAGCGGTGGACAACGTCAGAGAGCATATATTGCGATGGTTATGGCTCAGGATACCGAGTATATTTTACTCGATGAACCACTCAACAACCTGGATATGAAGCATTCTGTACAAATTATGAAGGTGTTACGCCGATTGGTAGAAGAGAAGGGCAAGACGATTGTGCTCGTCATTCATGATATTAATTTCGCTTCTTGTTACTCTGACTACATTGTAGCGCTCAAGAATGGGCGGGTAGCTTCATCGGGTACGGTGGATGAAATTATTGATACAGCAGTGCTTAGGGATGTATATGACATGGATATCCCTATAGAAACAATAGGTGGTCGTAAAATTGGTGTCTATTTTTAAACAAGACGCCGCTTATATTCGGAAATTATTATGACGTAACGCTAGAAGTGATAGGCGCCAGCTTCTTGACGTATACGCGAATAATTCAAATAGCTTGACTATAAATTATAGGGGTGAATATTTTGAAGAAGAACGTATCTTTACTAATCATGACAGTGTTTCTTGCCGTAATCTTGGCGGCCTGTGGCTCCAATAATGCAGCAACTTCAAATAATAATACAGCAGCGGCAGGCAATACAGAGGCTACTACTGCACCGAATACAGAATCCAAAGAGCTTACTATTAAGCATGAACTTGGAGAAATTACGATTAAGACTAATCCGCAGAAAGTGGTTGTATTTGACTTCGGTACACTCGATACTTTGGATAAACTGGGCGTAGAGGTGACTGGAGTGCCTCAAAGCAATGTACCCTCTTATCTCTCTAAATATAGCGATGCCAAATATGAGAATGTCGGTGGTTTGAAAGAGCCTGACTTCGAAAAAATAAATAGTCTTTCTCCTGATCTGATCATCATTTCCGGCAGACAGCAAGATTCTTATGATGAATTCAGCAAAATTGCACCTACATTGTACGTTGCTGTAGATAATGCGAATTATATGGAATCCTTCACGAAAAATGTGAAGACGCTGGGCCAAATTTTTGGCAAGGAAGCTGAAGTAGAAGCTGAGCTTGCGACTATTACTGACTCCGTTAAAGCTCTGAATGAGAAAGCTAAAGCCGATGGTAAAAAATCTCTTATCATTCTTGCCAATGAAGGAAAAATCAGTGCTTATGGTTCAGGTTCACGTTTTGGTATTATCCATGATGTATTCGGATTTGCACAAGCGGATGATAAAATCGAAGTATCCACTCATGGTCAAAGCGTATCTTACGAATATGTAGCCGACAAGAATCCGGATTATCTGTTCGTAGTAGATAGAGATGCGGCTGTGAAGAGTGATGGCAGCAAATCCGGTTCAGCGAAGGATGCAGTTGAGAACGATCTCGTGAAGAACACAAATGCTTTTAAAAACGGTAAAATCATTTACCTTGATCCTAACTACTGGTACTTGTCCGGTGGCGGTTTAATCTCTGTTAGTGAAATGCTCAAAGAAGTTGAGGTTGTTCTGTAAGCAGAGTAACCTGGGGAATTGAATGATCAATGAATATTCAGATAATTATTAACAAGCCTGTTGGCAGGAGTTAACCTCCTTGTCAGCGGGCTTTTTTTCGCATTCTTCCATAGAAATACTGGTATATTCATACTAGTTGCTAAATTTAGCTGTAACTTTTTATGCGAGTATACGTGGTTAGGTTAAGGGGGGAGTGCATGAAGCGAAATTCACTGGATGAAATATATCAGATGTATGTGATGGATATTTACCGCTATTTGCGCTCCCTTTGTGGTGATCATCACGCGGCCGAAGATTTAATGCAGGAGACCTTTTACCGTGCTTATTTATATTTGGAGGATTGTAAAGACGAGAAGATTAAGCCGTGGTTGTTCCGTGTCGCGTACAATGCCTTCGTAGATTATAAGCGGAAGGAAGGACGCAGTACTGTTCACAGTGAGGATTTTTTTAAACAGCTCGCCCATCCAGATACCACGGAAAGCACGCTGCTTCGGCAGGAACGTTGGGAAGAAATGAGGATTGCGATAGGTGAGCTACCGGACAATCAGAGGCATGCACTTCTGCTACATGATTTTCATGGTCTTAGTTACCTGGAGGCATCGGACATTATGAATGTGGGTCTGTCCCAATATAAGATCTTAATCTTTCGAGCTAGACAGAAGCTGCGTGAAGCAGAGCGGAGGCGGAATGAACATGAGTGAGGAGTTCAAGGAGAAGTTAAGAAGATACGGCGAAGGTACTCTTACTGACGAGGATAGGGATGAAGTGGAGCGCGAACTGGAGAAGATGGAAGCTTATCAGGCTTATCTGGATGAACTCATGGGTGAAGAAAAGCCGGCTTCAAGTGAGGATAAGAGCATAAAATTCGGAAAGGGTAAAAGAAACAGATCTGACAAGGAAAAAAAGATCATCCGCCGAGGTAAATGGAGAGCCCGTATATCGAATACTTTTACGGTAATTTCTGCGTTCTTAATTTTCTTGATTATCAGTAGTGTCATCACCGCGATATTTTATGGCACTGGAGAAAGAGGAGAGACTTATAGTGATGTTGTTTCTTCCGCTATTGCTGTCTCACAGCCGAATACGATTGTACATTTGAGCAGTGGTACCGGTCCATTTTTTAGTATGAATCTGACAAGTAAGATAGAGAAACAAGTGGGAGATGAACAAATCACTGTCGGAGATTATTCAATGAAGCTTCTATTTGGCTGGGCTAGGCTCTACAACTATTCCTGGACGAATGAGAGTAGAAGTGTTGGTTATTACTTTCTATATCCACAGGGGAAGAATGATGCGGCAAATAGTATGGATAATGGCAGTGAGTGGGAGAGATTAGAGAAGCTCCCTGAGGGGACGGTAGCGGAAGCATACTTGTCTTTTGACCAATTATTTACGACAGATGAGCTGTTGAAGAAGTTTGAGCCTAAGAATCTTCAGCCTTTGTGGTTTGCGGCAGATACAGGTCCACGGACACGACAGCCAGTAGTTAATGATCCATTAGGTTTTCCATATATGCCAATTTGGCATGCGGATGATATGAAAGTGACACAGGAATCGAGGGAGAAGCGAGGATGGTTTGGAGGGGTGACTAGCCGTTCGAGTATTTCTCCATCTGTTGAGTCATATGGGGATGGTGAACTGCGTAATGCAAACTTCCTCAAGACGCTGCACTTGATGCAAGAGTATAAATCCATCTCCAAAAGGGTGATTCCATTCATTGATTTGGATGATTCCATTAGTTATATAGAGAAGAATGGAGTTAAGCTCTATGGAGCTGTCGTAACCGGTCCGGTGAAAGAACTGCTCAAGCTGAAGGAAGAAACATGGGTCAGCAGAATGCATGTTGGGGAAGTAAGGCTGTGGAATTGGCAGGATAGAGAGAACTAAGATTTAATAGAAGCCGGATATGCCCTGTATGGGAGGGTGTACCCGGCTTTTGGTCTAGCTAGATAGTGATAGAGTCACAGAACTTGCTTCTCGCTTAAGCAAATCGTACAATTATTTGAATATTAGATTTATGAATAAGTATGATAAGCGAAGTTAAGTATGATAGATTAGGAGCTGAGATTTATGAAAGTAGGAGTCGTATCTGATACACATATGTCAAGAATGGCTAAGTCTCTGCCAAAGGCGTTGATAGCAGAGTTTCAAAATGTGGATTTAATCTTGCATCTCGGTGATTGGGTGAGTATGGGAATCTATGATTTACTGTCAGAACTAGCACCGGTGGAGGGGATTGCCGGAAATAATGATGGCGATGAGATCATTGCGCGTTTCGGAGAGCGCAAGATCATTACCCTTGAAGGAATCCGGATTGGCATGGTACATGGACATACGCCACATTCCCGCAAAGGAACGGATGGGAATGCACTGCTTGCTTTTGCGAATGATGAGGTGGATTGTATTCTCTTCGGTCATTCACATCAGCCCTTGCTAAGAGAGGAGAATGGTATCCTGCTATTTAATCCAGGTTCTCCTACAGATAAGCGGCGTGAGAAATTGTATTCTTTCGGAATTTTAGATATCGAAGCGGGTAAAGTTAGTGCCCGGCATGTGTTCTACGATTCAAAGGAATAAGGCTCAATTGTCCAAATCATTCGGCGTTCTCTCCATGGTGAACGGCTCGGTAACCATTTACAATGAGGTTAAAACGGGCGAAGCCGGAAAGTGAGCGCTGATGATGAACAATTATCGGATAGAACGAGTGGTTCTGGATGATTTAGAACGGCTCATCCCATTATTTGATGAGTATCGAGTATTTTATGGAGCAGCCTCAGATCGGGAAGGTGCACGCGTCTTCTTAGCTGACAGACTAAAGCTGAATGAATCTGTGATCCTTATGGTGGTTGAGGGGGAAGGCGATGAGAAACGCGTGCGGGGCTTCACACAGCTCTATCCGTCTTTTTCATCGGTTACGATGGAGCGCCTTTGGATACTGAATGATTTGTTCGTTACTGCAGAAATCCGAGGGCAAGGGCTAGGTGCTATGCTACTGGAAAGTGCTAGAGATTATGCGGTCTCTACGAATACGAAGGGCTTATCCCTGACAACGATGACGGAGAATGTGGTGGCACAGCGGTTATATGAAGCGCATGGCTACATTCGGGATGATGAATTTTTTACCTATAACCTTTTTTTCTAAAGCAGCTAGAGAGAAAGACGAGTAAGGGGCGTTAAAGTGGAAACAAGTCATAAGTTGGCAATCTTTTTTGATCTCGATGATACGTTGTATGATCATCTGGTACCATTTAAAGAAGCGGTACGGGAAGTGCTCAGCCCAGATGAGAGTAGTCTGGACTTTGCAGAATTATTTTATAAAGTGAGACATCATAGCGATGTGTTGTGGCCAATGTATTTGCGCGGTGAGATTCCGCTTGAAGAGACGAGGGTGCGCCGTTTGGAGCTTGCTTTTGCCGAGTATGGTTTGCAGATTAATCGTGATCAAGCCACGGCGGTTCAAGCGGCATATATTGGACGTCAATATACGATTCAGATGATTGATGGCGTGCGTGAGCATCTTGAACGATTTATTGCGGATGGTCATAAGGTAGGCATTATTACGAATGGACCGAAGGATCATCAGATGAGTAAGATTCGTGGACTAGGCTTAGATCAGATTATTCCCGAGGACATGATCTTTATTTCTGATGCTGTAGGTCTTGCTAAACCAGACCCAGAAATATTCATACACGTAAACCAAAAGACGGGTACTTTGGCGGACAATTCGCTTTATATAGGGGATACTTGGGCTAACGATGTAGTTGGAGCACTTGCGGCTGGATGGAAGGTTTGCTGGTACAATCCGAGAGGAAGACAACCGGCTACGGATCATAAGCCTAGTTATATTTTTACTAATTATAAGGAATTTGGCGAGCTTCCTTTGGTGTGAGAGAACAAGTCCTCCAAAGATATTAGAAAGCCATGCGAGAGAAACCTGCGCATGGCTTTCATTACTTTTATAACTAATTTTCGGGTAGTTGAATGCCGCGCCACCCGCTTACATCGCATTGTCCATGTTCGTTATTACCCACAGCAACCACCGTACCGTCCGATTTAAGACCGATGGTATGAGTGCAACCTGCCGTTACCGCCACTATATCGCGCCAGTCACTTATATTGCATTCGCCGTGCTTATTCCAACCCACAGCAACCGCTGTACCGTCTGATTTAAGACCGATGGTATGATGACTACCTGCCGCTATAGCCACAATACCGTGCCAGCTGGTTACATTACACTGGTCTTCATGATTTCGACCCGCAGCAACTACCGTGCCGTTCGATTTAAGACCGACGGTATGAAGGTAACCCGCCGCTATAGCCACTATGTCATGCCAATCATTTACATTGCGTTGGCCATACCGATTATTACCCACAATTGTCACCGTGCTGTCCGTTTTAAGCCCGACGGTATGCCAATCACCCGCAGCAACTGCTACTATATCACGCCAGTCACTTACATTGCATTGGTCTTCATTATTTCGACCCACAGCAACTACCGTGCCATCCGATTTAAGTCCGACACTACGACGCCAACCCGCAGCTACCGCCACAATATCAGCCCAGCCGCTTACATCGCATTGGTCATACTTATTCCAACCCACAGCCGCCACCGTACCATCTGATTTAAGCCCGATGGTATGAGCATTACCGGTATGAGCATTACCCGCCGCAACCGCTATCATATCGCACCAGTCACTTACATCACATTGGCCATATTTATTATCACCTACAGCCGTCACCGTGCCGTCTGATTTAAGGAGGGCGGTATGACGATAGCCCGCCGCTATGGAAGTTAGGGGTTTCACAAGGTTCATAAATCTCGCTCCTTAGTTGATGGTGGATGTTTCGATTTTCTCATGTTTCGCAGAGGGAGAAGTGCTCTTCTTGTTGCTCCTTCTATCCAAAAAAAAGCTTGCTCCCTAGAAAGCCAGCTTCGGCTCAAAGGGACAAGCTTTTTTCGTTTAATCTGCGAAGCTGTACGTTGGATCTGTCAGGTTCATTCTTTCTTTTATACCTTTAGTGGCATAGATTTTGTTGTCGTCGGTAATAAAGAAAGCTTCAACATCTTCAGGTAAAGATTCAAGATATTTCATGCCCTCCTCGATTCCCATCAGGAATACCCCAGTGGATAAGGCATCCGCATCTGTTGCATTCGGGCTCATAATGGTAAGGCTTTTGAGACTGTTCTGTGAAGGATATCCTGTGCGTGGATCAAGGATATGATGGTAACGAATATTGTCCTGCATAAAATACCGTTCATATACACCTGAAGCATCGATGACCTCATCTGAGATTTTAATGGTTCCTAGCTGTGTGCCACGGCTTTGATCTGGATCCTGTAATCCGATATTCCATTCCGTTCCGTTTGGCTTCTTACCGAGAGCAATAATACTGCTGCCTCCGAGATTAATCATAGCGCTATTTAGACCTTGCTCTTTCAAATAATCAGCGATACGGTCAGCAGCATAACCTTTACCAATACCGCCCAGATCTAGCACCATATTTTCCTTCATCAGCTTTACAGTTTTCGCAGCTTCATCAATTTCAACGTCCTTGTAATTGGTTAGGCTCTTCGCTTTATCAATTTCAGCTTGGGGAGGGACCTTATCTCCACCGCTACCAATATTCCATAGATCGATTAACGGACCGATTGTAGGATCAAATAGCCCGTCCATTTCCTTTGCGTATTGTATGGATTGTTTAATTACATCCAGGGTCTCGTCAGAAACAACAACCGCTTCTTTTCCTGCTGCCTGATTGACTGCGTAAGTCTCTCCACCTTCTTTGGTGCGGCTAAGCTCCATATCCATTCGCTCCAGCATCTGCTGGATATCATCCATATTTTTCTGTTCTACTGTAGCACCGAACACTTTGATATTCACAACAGTGTCATAAATATAAAAGGTTTGTGAGAGAGACTTTTCCTCTCCTTTTCCGGCTGTTGTTGCGCTACCCGTAGTTCCCGCTGTTTTATCGTCCTTATCCTTAGTAATTAGCCAAGCGCCGACAGCTATGAGGGCGATGACGATTACAACGAGGATCAGCGTCGTTTTTTTGTTCTTGAACATATTCCACCATCCATAAAGTTAGTTTCTAAAACAAAACACATTATTTATATCATACCCCAGATAACAAGTTGATGGAAATTAATTTCATGACACATTTAGGGATATAATCGGGCGACATAGAAAAAAGCCCCGTATCCTGATTCGGAGCGGTGCTACAGATTTAGAAGTATACGATGCTACTTAATCGAGCATATATTCACTATATTTATTCTTGCGAGGATTTAATACGAAGAGGATACCCTTGGCATATCCGCTAACGGCTTTGAAATTCCGTTTTAGAGTTGCTTTAGCCGTCAGACAAGTCAGTGTCCAAATCAAGGCAGCATAATTCATAAAAGGAGCTTTACGCAAGTTGAGCAGATAGTAGTGGTTGATGGCGGTAGCACGTGCTACAACGCCTGCCTTATCGCGAGAGCCTGGCGACTCATGATGGACGATCTTCATCGCGGGATTAATTACAAGCTTGCCATAGCGGCTAGCCAAATGGGACAAATAAATATCTTCGGCTATGGAATAGCTTGTCATCCATGGATAGGGCTTAATATCACGCAGTGCCGAACGCCGGAAGGACATATTGCATCCGTGAAAAAAATCCGTTTCAAATACATGCTCCTTCTCTCCCCAAAGGAATTGCGAGCCTGCAAACATACTTGCCGACAATCTGCCTGGTGATCCGGACATTTGTCCGGTTAGCATACCGAATAGCCTGCTTGGCATGCTACTATGTATGCCTTTGGCTACACCACCTACTCCAACAATGGAATCATCAGCTGCATAAGTATCTAGCAGTCGTCGAATATATAAGGAGTCATCTAATTCTGCATCATCATCTAAGTGGAGCATAATTTCTGCATGGATCAGTCCTAGCGCTTCGTAACGTGAAAGCCAGAGACCAGGCTTAGTTTTGCGATGATAATGTAGTTTAGCCTGCGGTAATCCAGTTAGTATTTCACGATAATAGGCTAATCTGTCCTCAGGGATCTCACCGTCGTCCACAATCCATAGCTCGATGGAGATGTCCTCAAGCTGTGTCTGCTTGCCAATGGATTCTATGCACACCGTAAGGTCGTCGATTCGGTTACGGGTAGGAATCACTATAGATAGATCATACATATCTTGAATCTCCCTTCAGGACTTCTTTCGTCCGCTAATCTGAATGTAGTCTGCCGGCGAAATGGTTACCTTGATTCTATCGTTCCTAATGAAGAGCGTATATACCACTTTCGTATACTTTTAGTTGGGGTTCAGGTCTAATGAGAGTTTTTGAAAATAAAAGTTAAGTTTGTATTTTTCGGTTTTTAACTATATAATAGTAAGCGACGAATATTTAGTTATCAATCTTATTCAGCAGTTACAAATGAACAATAATATTAGGAGGTTTTTTTCATGAGAATAGATATTTGGTCCGATTATGCGTGTCCATTTTGTTATATTGGTAAAAGACGTTTGGAGAATGCGCTGAGTCAATTTCCGAACCGTGATCAAGTAGAGGTGGTATTCCGTAGCTTTCAACTAGATCCACACGCAGAGGTGAGTACAGATAAGAATATTCATGAGCTGTTGGCTACCAAATACGGCATGTCAATCGAAAAAGCAAAAGCAATGAATGCTCAGTTAGCTGAGCAAGCACAAGATGTGGGATTGGAATTCAATTTTGATACAGTGAAGCATACGAATACATTCGACAGCCACCGCCTGAGTCACTTTGCAAGCTCAAAAGGAAAAGGTGCAGAAATGTCTGAACGTCTGTTACGTGCTTACTTTACGGATTCATTGAATCTTGGAGACCGCAGTGTACTTGCTACACTTGCTGCCGAGGTAGGGCTGGATCAGGCAGAAGTTGCGGCAATGCTGGAGACAGATGCTTATACAGCTGAAGTGAACGGCGATATCGAAGAAGGAAGCCGTCTTAATATTACCGGTGTGCCATTCTTCGTATTCAACAATAAATATGCGTTATCTGGTGCACAGCCAGGACCTGTATTTACAGAGGTATTGGATACCGTGTGGGCGGAGGAGCAAGCAGGACCAACGCTGCAGGTGGTTGGCAATGGAAAATCCGAAGTATCCACGGATGATGGCTGCGCGGACGGATCTTGCAATATATAAAGTTCGTATAGTGTGGAGAAGAAGAGATGGGGAAGTATCCATTTCTTCTTTTTTTAATTCCGAAACTCTGCTCTGTTTTACACACTAAAGAGACAAGCGCCCCCGAATCTATCCGGGAGCGCTTGTCTCTTTATGATGTGTTTATCTAAAAGAAGTGATAAAGCTTGTGAACAAGGTGCGGACATCGTACTGATGTTGATTGATTGGCTCGATAGGCCGGTTAATGCCGAGCAATGTGTATACTGCAGTTCTTGCTGCTCGGATAGAGTATTCTTCCGTGAATACAACATCATCTGGAATTTCGCAATATTGGCCAACGAAGGCAAGGTTAGTGGAGCCTTCAGGAACTACTTTAGGTCGGTCACTATTTAATCTAGGCATGAATTGTGAAGTGATATAAGGCATCATACATGGAATACAATTAGCAGTTGCCATGATCTCGTCCTTATGTTCTTCGAAATGAAGATGACCGATTAATTCTTCCATAATTTCTTCACCGGTACATTCGCTCATTTTCTTCTTCACGAAGTCTCCTACGTTGTCAGGGTACAAACCGTAACCCCAGAATACTTTTACATGTTCTGGTTGATTGCGGAAATGCGGTTGGAAGGCTAAGACAACGGACATTAACCAGCTTGAATCTTTAAAGGTAACCAATGCGCCAGTACCCGCACGATTGCGAGTGAATTTCTCCATAAGATCGAAGAATTTGGAATCTCGGAAGGTCACGGTAAAGGACTCCCATTTCGAACCATCGATATGATCATTGAAGGAGGATGGATTGCCGAGACCTGGTTTTTTGACGGCGATGTTCTCCCATAACTTCCATGAGCTACCTTTCCCATTGAGACGTGGGGCAGAGGTCATGGATCCAAGGCTTGATCCTTCAGTCATGGAGCCGTTCGTGACGATTACGATATCGTCTTCGCTTATGTTAATAACGTCTGGGACACCTTGGCGCAGGACGTTCATTTGGGTTACGGTAATGCCATCTCCATCTTTGAACTGCAGGTCAGTTACTGTACATTTCAATGTAAAGTCTACACCAAAGCCTTCGAGATATTTGTGCATAGGTAAGATGATGGAATCATACTGGTTATATGGAGTGCGGGTTACGCCTTCCAGGGTTTGTATTCTTGGGAACTCATGAACGAAGCGAATCATATATCGTTTAAGCTCTACCGCGCTATGCCAAGGTTGGAAGGCGAAAGTAGTAGCCCACATATACCAGAAGTTCGTGGTGAAAAAGTGTGGACCAAACCAGTCGTTAATCCGAGCTTTTCCCATTTTTTCTTCCGGTGTAATAATCAATTTACCCATCGCAAGCCGGTCAGCCATATCGAAGCCCATGGATAATACATCTTCCACCTCACCGTTGCGGTTAACGAGTCTAGCGTTAGCATGTGTTGGATTGGCGGTATCGAATTCTATAATCTCTTCTCTAACGGATTTCTCAGGATGGTCGAGGGAGGGAATCGACATGAGTAGATCCCATGTATTCTCATAGGTCTCATCGTTGAGCATCCGGCCACCGCGAATGACATAACCGTGCTCAGCGTCACCTGCGCCGTCGTTGCTGCCACCGAGAATCTTCATCTCTTCAATAATGTGAATGTTCTGTCCCGGAAAGTCACAGTCTCTGACCAGGTAAGCCGCGCCCGCTAAGGATGCAATTCCGCCACCGACAAAATAAACCTGTTTATTACCGTACTCTTTTTTCACAATGGTCGCCTCCAAGTTGTTGTTGAAATAATCACATTCTTAATGTAAACCAACTCCAATTTCGAAGGTATAATCAATCCTTTTAGAGTGTATGGATTTTAGTCATTACGGTCTATGTGTCTAGTTTTTAGACAAAAAAACCGCTGAACCCAAAGGTTACAACGGTTTGTTCTCATATTTGTGCAAAGCTTTTAGAAAATTCCCCTCAATGAGTACACTTAGCTTCTCGATAATGTGATCCGGATGCTCCTTCATCCCGTCTCTCATCCACTGAATGACAAGGCCTGTGAAGGCCAGTGTATAGAAGTTAGCAATGAAATGTTTATCTTCGTGGCTAACCTCCATCCCGGCGGACAGTTCGTTTATGACACCCATAATGAGATCATTCGTCACTTCGTATAGATACGCATCCAGATGATTTCTGCCCAGCGAGTTCAAGGTGTTGCAGCAAAAGGTTTTATTTCGTTCGATATAGCAGAAGATTCTATAAAAACCGTCCGTCCACGTACTGTAGCTACGATACTGGGCGATGCTCTCTACAGCCTCAGTCTTATAGATCCAACCGAGTAAATCAAATATATCTTGAAAATGATAATAGAAAGTTTGTCGATTTAGTCCGCAATGGTCCACGAGCTGTTTGACTGTAATTTTATTGAGCGACGTATGTTCCATTAGTTCTTTTAAGGAATGGGACAATGCATTTTTGGTTAGAAAAGAATTGGACAACGATCGATCATCTCCTCCGTTCAAGCTTTCGGCCACTGCTTAACTAGCAGACGAATTCCTTCCGCCAATAAACCGAGTGCAAATCCTCCACATGTAAAAAAGAAAAAAGCAAGGAGTCCCGCGAGATCCTCCCAACCGGACATCTCTCTATAGGTGTAGCTTAGCATAATTACTGAACCGATGATTATTCCTGTTGTAGTGATTAACCAGAGTAGACGAGCTCCGAACCACGCTAAGACGTTAACGATACCAGATACAATAATGGAAAAGAGTGCGAAGCGCAGCAAGAGTGTGACATCTAATGTATGAGCCATCATAACGAATCTGTGCAGAATGAAAAGCAACCACAGAAAAACACCATAAACAGCCATCCAGATAAACCAACGGTTACTTTTGGTAGCAGGCAGGAATTTCATTTCTGGCTCACCTCTTTTTCCAAAGTACGAACGGTGTGCAGTAGGGATTATACGGAGAAAGATTCCAGTTCTTCTACACTTTGCAGAAGATGATTCAGCAGGTTCGGAATGTCCTCCATCTGCTCCTCCGTGATTTGCCTTTTGAATCGCAGCTCGATGCAGTTGTTGTAGGTTTCACCTTCTTGACCATAAATGAAGCTTAAAGATTGCACGGGCTGGAATTCAGGCCCCCAGATCGCTTTGAGAATACTCTCGATTGCCTGACATTCAGCAGGAATATCTTCGATCTCCATATAAAAACGTAACGAAAGATTGCAGCCGGGATCCGTGTTAGGCACTTCCAATATTTCATCGCTAAGATCTTTCACAGATGAAGTAAGAAAGACTTCGGCTGTTACGCTCCTGCCAGCCGTCAATTGGAAGGAAAGGCTAAATTCTCTGGACATCAATGCCATATTCAGAAGGTCGGAACGATCCGTAACTACTAGAATTCCGTCCAAATTATCGTAATCGTAGATTTGGTTCTCAAAAGCAATTTTAATATTATCGAAGACAGTAGGATGGAACAATAATGGCACCTTCTTTTGTTTATTAGTATTGTAACATGATCTAAATAGAAGTGAAAAAGATGCCCAGGGACCATATGGACCGGGCATCTTTCGCTTGTTACTCCATGACCTTGAACATGCCCGTCATACCCGGGGCATGATTCTGAAAGCCGTATCGTTCGTAAAAGGTATCATTCCCATGTGATGCGAAAAGTCCGACGAACGCGCCAGAAAAACAATGAGATCGAATATAGTGTAGTAGCTGCTCAATAATGACATTACCAATGCCTTGGCCCTGAAATTCGGGAAACACGGCTACGTCCTGAATATAGAAATACATATGACCATCGCCGACGATCCGCCCCATACCGATAACCTTGTCTTCCTGTACAACGACCATACCATACACCGAATGAGCGAGAGAGGCTGCGGTCATTTCCGTATTCACGTTCCCCCAACCGACAGCTTCCCATAAGGAGGCATGCTCCTCAGGCGTGGGTAAACGTTCAATACATTCATAATGATGTGCTGTTGTCATAGCTAATCACCCATTCTTTGTTAAGTTATTGTAGCGATTGTAGTGTAGTAAGCTCCACTGTAATCAGCCCCCTTAGGATGAATGGGTATTCACTGTGATCTTGTTAGTTCGTAGGTGCAGGTGCGGTATATTTCAGGAATGTCTTCGGAATTGGACTTTCGAAGGTCATTAACTCTCCTGTAGTAGGATGAATAAAAGAAAGTACACGAGCATGCAGACCGAGACGGCCTACCGTTTTGGTCTCTGCACCATACTTCTTGTCTCCTGCAATCGGATGGCCGATATCTGCCATATGAACACGAATCTGATTTTTGCGTCCAGTTTCAAGCTTTACCTCAAGTAACGAGAAGTGGCGGTTCGCCTGAATGAGCTTATAATGTGTGATCGCATGTAGACCATCGCCTTCATGAGGACTGGAGTACATTTTCAGGGTAGAGGTTTCTTTTAGCCAAGAGCTCACTGTACCTTCAGGTCTTTTAACGGCGCCTTCGACTAGAGCTACGTAAGAACGTTCTTTCACGGTATCCTTCCACGTAGTTTGCAGTGCTTGCTGGATCCGTTCGCTTTTGGCAAACATCATTACCCCAGACGTATCGCGGTCCAAGCGGTGAACGACAAAAATTCGATTCTTAGGATTGCTGATGCGGACATGCTCCATAAGCTGGCGGTAAGCTGTTAATTCATTTTCTTCCGCAGTGGCAATCGACAGCAGTCCAGCATCCTTCTGAATAATGATTAGATCATCATCTTCATGGACGATGGTGAGTCCGATCATTTCCGCTACTTGTACAGGTTTCTCTTGATCAATCGTCACAGTTTGACCCGGATGCAATTGAAAATTATGCTGTGTGACTACTTTGCCATTCACTGCTACTTGTCCACGCGAGAGGATAGATTTAATAGCATTTCGTCCACGGCCTGTGATATGGATGAGTAAGAAGGGTAGCAGCTCAGAAGGTTCATTTACTGTAAAAGACTTGGGCGCTGCGGGTGCTTTAGCTTTATGATTAAGCTTGCCATTTGGCTTGCTGTGGGAATTGCTGTGGGAACGAGTACCTCTTTTGGCTGTTTCTTTAGGATTTCTTCTTGTGTTCATGACTGCATTCTCCGTCCTTTAATATTGTACTCCTCAATATACCATGGGCGGTTAAGAAATACTATGTGAAGGGCAGCAAGAAACGAATTCGATTTATAGATAGAATAGCTGAGCTAGTCCTATCAGCAGGAATAAGCTGAAATATATCCAACCGATCACATTAGCGTATTTCTTTTCCCGGTGCATAGCATTGACTGCATATATTTTAGTATCCACAGTAAGCAACAGAACACTGGAGATCAGCAGCGCAACAATTACGTAGGTTAGCTGGTGATAGAACATAGTAGAGCCTCCTATAAAGGTCATTTAATTTTGTTTAAGACCTACTCTGTCGATGTGAGTTTTCAACTTAACTTCAATACTGAGATTGGAATACTGCTGCTCCCAGTCATGTTTGTCACGAACATGGGCTTTCCAGTAGGAGGGAGCATATGCACGAATATATTCACCCATGCCAAAGACATCGGAATGCGCTTGTTGAGTTTCTTCGATAAGGTGGTTGAAAATACCGATCACTCTCTTTTGAAAGATATCTTCAATCTTTTCTAAAGAACGGCTGGAACTGATAGGGATATCACTACGTAAATGCTCATCTAGAGCCGCCTCTAAAGAGAGGTTATAGGTGATGTGAGGTTTGCCCTCTTTGAATTGAACTTTCACCCTCGTGAACCGGTCGTTGACCTTGAGCATCACCGGACCGAATTCATCAGCATAAAAAAGATCGGAGTATCCCCCGGGATTAATGCCCTTCATGGACATATATGCGCCAATCTCAATGGGAATCGTCGAACCGACCATCACTCCACCACTAAAGTAAGCTAGGCCTTTAATCATGATATTGTCTTCCTGATGTAATGAGACGTAAGGCAGATAACCACTTTCGCCCCATTTGGAATCTGCTGACCAGAATACACCTATATAATCAGCAGGAAATTTCCCCGATGTCACTGCTTTTTCCATGGTAGAGAGGATGTAAAGGGTCGGCACTCGCTGCAGCGGAGGATTAATATTCATAAATTTGGCAGCCTCCCCTTCGGATACTAGCAGCCAGGTCCGGCGACGAACTTCTGGATTGCGACGCAAATAATCATTTAAGTCATCCATGCTTTTTCTTGCTATGTCCTCACTAATAATAATCACTCGTAAATGAATCAGATAACGTGGATCAGAAATTTGCTGCTGCAAATTGTTCATGGCGTCATCTAATGTGTACCCGTATACTTCTACGACCCATACTGGATTTTGATTTCCGCCTCCGCCTTCACCCCCACTGCCTGGTCCGAGTGGAACTCTTCCCGGAACCGCAATTTGGGCGGTTACACGAATTTGGGGTAAGTTAATATTTGCGCTTTTAAGATGAGTGGTTTGGTCATCATTTGTTTTGCTGTCTGGAGGGACGGAATCAATGGATAACCCTAGCACCAATGCACGATCTTCAATTTCGAGCTGGTCCCAGCAACCTGCGAGCAATCCAGACAGGAGTGAGAGAATAAAAATAAGAACTACACGCTTATAAATTTTTTTATTCATGAGAAATGGCTCCTTTATTTCGGATTAGAGAGACTAACCATAATAAAAGAGGATAGAAGGTCAAAAAAATCAAACCGATTATCGCTGTAATGCTAGCAAATGAATAGACCTGAAATATGTTTCTCGGCAAAAGTGAAAAAGTGAAGATAAGTGGAAGTAAGAAACTGGATATTAGGCGGTGATCCTTGTGCCGCAGCACTTGTTGCAGAGAGTATGCGGCTAAGTAGTAGTTCGTAAAGATGGTAGTGAATATAGAAATCACCCAAATTATTATAAAAAGAGCATCAAACCGTTCTAAT
This sequence comes from Paenibacillus sp. NPDC058367, assembly GCF_042723305.1. NCBI lineage: Bacteria > Bacillati > Bacillota > Bacilli > Caryophanales > Paenibacillaceae > Paenibacillus > Paenibacillus sp. NPDC058367. Next base: position 1,917,114 of record NZ_JBHXIZ010000001.1, on the reverse strand, counting down.
AGTCCTGCGCCGATGGATATGGAGCGAGCTGCTTCTAGGGTTGGATAGGACAGTAATTTGGTTTCCTGAGCTCCAAACATGCCTAGAGTGACCCAAACGATCATTACATAAATGAATCCAATGATACCAAGCGCAATAGTGCCTGCTTTAAGGATCTGTTGAGGTTTTTTCATTAGAGGAACCAGCAGGATGATGACAAATGTACCTTGATAAAGGCCAGCGGACGTAATCGTTCCTTTGGAAAAGCTTGAAAAGGTGGTGTGATTTCCGGTGAGGGGTAGCAAGTTCAGAACATCAACATTTCTCATAGCTACCAATATAATTGCGATAGCGGATAATAGAATAAAGGGTAAATAAAAAACATGTACATAAGTGAATTTTACAATATTTCTACGGATTGATAAGGAAACCAGTAGGAGCATTAAGAGAATTACTACTTCTATGGGTGTCTTTTTAAAGACAACCGCAACACATACTTCTCCAAATTGGCGCATGGTGATCCCAGCAGAGAAAGCAAAAAACAAAGAAATAAGCATGGAGAAAATATCCGCGAGCCAAGTTCCGAGAAGGCGGCGGCTGAATAAGAACAACGTTTCGTTAGGGAATTTTCGGCAGACAACCGCTGTAAACCAGCAACCTAAAAAAGCAACAGGTACGCCAGAAGCAGTTACGAGCGGTGCACCACTGTCTCCGGCTTCAGCCATATAACGAGGAATACTTAAGATTCCTATTCCTATAATCGTACTGATGATTACAGCCATGACTTGGATCGTTGTTATGGGGCGGTTACTATTCATCAGCTTCACTTTTCTCCTTAAAAATCAGATCGGTATGCATTTTGGGAATATCATTCGCAAGAAGATCGGGATCAGGTGTATTGAGAAAGCTTGGGCGACTTCGCATCCACCATAAAGGTACACGAACAATACTATCCTTGAGGTCCTTCCAAATCGTAGGCACAAAGGGTGTCATGTAGGGAACGCCGAAGGATTCCAAGAATAATAAGTGGTTAACAATAACAATAGTGCCAAGCATTACTCCGTACAGACCAAAGCAGCCTGCCAATATGATCAGTGGAAATCTAAGCATTCTTGAAGAGATTGCGGCATTGTAAGCGGGTGTGGCAAAAGACCCTATGGTCGTTATAGCGACAACAACTACGGTAGTTGGACTCGCCAGACCTGCTGCTACGGCTGCCTGACCAATGACAAGCACACCTACAATAGAAAGAGCCCCGCCAATCATTTGCGGTAAGCGAATGGTTGCTTCGCGCAGCACCTCCATGAAGACTTCCATAATCAGAACTTCCAATACGGCTGGAAAGGGTACGCCAGCTCTTGCACCAGTTATTGCTACGGCGAACTCTGTCGGCAGTAGCTCAGGATTGAAAGAGATAATGGATACATATAAGGCTGGGAAGAAAAGGGAAAATAATAATGCGATCAGGCGGATCATTCTTAGGAGGCTTCCTACAACAAAACGTTCTGTATAGTCATCCATCGTCTGAAAGAACTGATTGAAAAGCGCCGGGACGATGAGGCAGAATGGTGAACCGTCTACAAGGATGATGACTCGTCCTTCTAATAAAGAGGCTATAGATTTATCCGGGCGTTCGGTTGGCTGAACCTGTGGAAACGGGGAGAGGGGATGATCTTCTATGAATTGCTCGATATACCCCGCATCAAGGATGCCGTCTACATTTATTGCTGATAATCTCCTCATCACCTTTTGAACTAGCCCTGGATCGGCTATTCCTTCGATATAACAAACAGCTACTTTTGAGCGCGTCCGTACGCCAAGAGGGGCAGTTACTACACGAAAATCCGGCGTTTGTAGTCGATAGCGAAGTAAAGAGATATTGGATTCTAAATTCTCTATAAACCCATCACGCGAACCGCGTATAACTTGTTCAGTTTGAGGTTGCTCAATGCTACGATGCTCAATTTTACGCAGATTGAAGTAAAGTGCCTGATCCATTCCATCTATGATTAGAACTACATTTCCCTCCAACAAGATGGAGGCTAGAGTATTTAGGTCCTTAGTACGGTTACCTTGTGTTACTTGTACTGTCATACTCCAGATGTAATCAGGTAAATCCTTTAGATCTTTTGGAATTTCTGAGAGATCAGAGGAAACATTCATTAATGGCTTTAAAACATAGTTCTGAATTTGATTCTGGTCCACCACAGAAGAAAAAAAGATAATAGCCGCATCATGTCTACCGTACACCTTGAAGTTACGGACTATAAGATCGCTGTCTTCTCCAAAGACTTGTTGAATGAAGCTTATATTGCTCTCCAGGCTGGAATCCAGTGGCTTTACCGGACGATTGTCCTGGGCAGAGGACTCTTTGCGTGCAGGCTTATGTTTAAAGGAGGTATATTTTTGTTTCCAATTTTGCACGGTCGCTCCACCCTTCTTTGAAATCTCTCTTCTTAAAGCTTGGCTAAAAAGAAGGCCTTTTATGTAAATATTTCAAAGGAAGAACATGGGGACCATAGTTAAGGAGTGTTGCTCAATACACTTTTGACCGCTAAACTAAAGATAGAAACGCTTAAGGGGTTATGAGAGATATGATGATGCAAGCACCTACTATTGAACAGGCGCAGGCTGAGCTGCAAAAATATTACGGTTATCCGGATTTTCGGGATGGTCAGAAGAAGATTGTTCAGAACTTGCTGGAAGGTCGCGACACACTCGGTATTCTTCCTACGGGAGGTGGGAAATCGATTTGCTATCAAGTTCCCGCACTGCTGCTTCCTGGGCTGACACTGGTGATCTCACCATTGATCTCTCTGATGAAGGATCAGGTCGATGCGTTAACCACGGCAGGTATTCCGGCAGCCTTTATTAATAGCACGTTAAGCGGGAAAGAAGTAAATGAGCGGATTCGGGCTGCCCGTCGCGGCGATTTGAAGCTGCTTTATGTTGCGCCCGAAAGGCTAGAGCTGGACTGGTTCCGTCTGGAGATGGCTGAGCTGGCGATTTCCTGTGTGGCTGTGGATGAGGCGCACTGTGTATCTCAGTGGGGACATGATTTCCGTACAAGCTATTTGTCGGTATCGCCTTTTGTGAACGAGTTGCCAGAACGGCCAATTTTGGCTGCATTTACAGCGACGGCAACACCAGAGGTTATGGAGGATATGGTTCGGCTGCTGCGTCTGCGCGAGCCGGGTATTTTCATGACTGGACTCGGAAGAGATAATTTAGCGATGTCTGTGCTACGTGGAGAGAATAAGCGGGAGTTCGTCATGGATTACACCGCAACGCATTCTCATCAGCCGGGTATTGTATATGCGGCTACACGCAAAGAAGTGGATGATCTATATCAAAGGCTGCAGGCTTCAGGAATAGCGGCAGGCCGTTATCACGCAGGTATGAATGATCAGGAGCGGGCAGATAGCCAGGAAGGCTTCCTTTATGACGATATCCGGGTCATGGTGGCCACCAACGCTTTTGGGATGGGGATTGATAAATCCAATGTCCGGTACGTAATACATTACAATATGCCAAAAAATATGGAAGCTTATGTTCAGGAAGCAGGCCGTGCTGGTCGTGACGGGGAGCCGAGTGAATGTATTTTGCTTTTTAGCGCGCAGGATATTATGACCCAAAAGTTCCTGATCGAGCAGAATCCACAGGATACGGACCGTAAAGCTAACGAATATCGCAAGCTTCAGCAAATGATTGATTATTGTTATACTACCCGCTGCTTGCGCAGTGCCCAGCTGGATTATTTCGGTGAGGAGCATGAGGACAAGTTATGCGGCATTTGCAGCTCATGTACAGATGAACGAGAGCTTGTAGATATGACCGTAGATGCGCAGAAGATATTCTCCTGCATTCACCGTATGCGGGAACGTTATGGAGTTGCGTTGGTGGCTTCTGTGCTGAAAGGTTCTCGTAATCAGAAGGTGATGCAGTATGGTTTTGATAAGCTGCCGACCCACGGTGCGATGTCGAGCCGGACAGAGAAGGAGATCTCAGAGAGCATCAATGTACTCATCTCTGAGGGATATCTTGCTTTATCTGAAGGACAATACCCCGTAGTGCGGCTCCAGCCTTTGGCTGCTGAGGTACTGCGCGGACAGCGTGAGGTCATGCAGCGAGTAGCGCGGCCATCACGAGCAGGTGCGGCATCTGGTACGCGAGTTCGTAGTCGCGGGCATGACCTGTCACCTTCGGCAGTCAATGAGACCGTCTTTGAGCAGCTGCGTCTGATCCGGCGAGAGTTGGCGGGACGTGAGCATGTGCCCTCATATATTATTTTTAATGATGCCACGCTGCGTGAGATGAGTGTGGTTTGCCCGCAGACCGAAGCGGAAATGCTGAGGGTAAAGGGTGTCGGGGAAGTGAAATACCGGAAGTATGGTAAGGCATTCCTAGAGTTTTTTCAAAATGAAATGTAGAAAAGGTCGTGTAGCATTGAAAATCGTTCTGACCACGCTAAACGCAAAATATATCCATACCTCACTGGCGATCCGTTTGCTTAAAGCCTACAGTGAGCATGAATTTAAAGATATTCATTTGGTGGAGTACACCATTAAAGATCCCGTGATGAATATCGTGTCCGACTTGTTTCAGAAACGGCCAGATGTGATTGGCTTCTCCTGTTATATCTGGAATATCGAAGAGACGCTCAAGCTGATCGGAATTCTTAAGCAAGTGATGCCTGAGGTTACGATTGTTCTCGGAGGACCGGAAGTCTCTTATGAGCCGCTGCATTGGATGAAGAGAGAAGCTGGCATTGATTTCATCGTAAACGGAGATGGAGAAGAGACCTTTCATCATTTGTTGCAGGAGCTGAGAGACGACCGGAAATTTCATTTTGTGTACGGAGCTGCTTATCGTAAGGGAGAGGAGATCATTGTAAATCCACCTCGTCCCAAAAGCGATCTAAATACGCTGCCTACACCGCATCGTTTTCCAGAGGATATTCCAGATCTGAGCAAACGTATTGTTTATTTTGAGACGAGCCGTGGGTGCCCGTTTAACTGTCAATTTTGTTTATCCAGTATTGAGGTAGGCGTACGTTATTATGATATTGAACGAGTGAAGTCTGATTTACTCTACTTAATTGAAAATGGCGCCAAAATCATTAAATTCTTGGACCGCACCTTCAATATCAACCGCAACTATGCGATGGAAATGTTTCAATTCCTGATCGATAATCATCAAGGCTGTGTGTTCCAGTTTGAAATCACAGCAGATATCATGCGGCCAGAAGTTCTGGATTTCCTGTCGAATAATGCGCCTCCGGGCATCTTTAGATTTGAGATTGGTGTACAGTCTACAAATGATGAGACGAACGAGCTTGTTAAACGCCGCCAGAATTTCAAGAAGCTCTCTCGTACGGTAATGAAGATTAAGGAAAGCCGCAATATCGATCAGCATCTGGATTTGATCGCGGGGCTTCCGATGGAGGATTACTCCACCTTCCGCAAAACCTTTAATGATGTATTCGTTATGGAGCCAGAAGAGCTGCAACTTGGATTCCTCAAAATGCTTCGCGGGACGGGTCTGCGTGCACAGGCGGCAAAATATGAGTATACGTATATGGAACATGCCCCTTACGAAATTCTTAGCAGTCATATGATGACCTTCTCGGATATTATTCGTTTGAAGCGGCTTGAGGATGTGCTGGAGAAATACTGGAACAGCCACCGGATGGACCATACAGCCAAATACTTGATCCGTCACGTGTTTGATTCACCATTTGATTTCTTTCAGGAGTTCGGTGACTACTGGGAGGAGAGAGGCTGGCAAAAGATTGGGCATCAGCTAGAAGATCTCTTTACCCGTTTGCAGTCCTTCTTGATAGATCGAGGGACTCCGTCTATGGATATTATTACTGGGCTAATGAAGCTTGATTATTTCCTAGGACACAAGTATAAGCCTCGCAAAATCTGGTGGGATTTCGTGCTGGATAAGTCGGATTGGTCGAGTTACTTGAGGGATATTGCTGCTAATCCGGGTCAAATCTCTGCGCAGTTGGCAGAAACCGGACTCAGCGAAAGAGAGCTGCAAAAATATACGGTGCTTGAAGTGCTACCGTTCTCGCTTGAAGCGGTGCTGGAATCCATCAGCGGTCTACGGGCGGATGGGGGTTCAGAGGAAGAGGAAGCAGGCGATGCTAACGACGGGACTGTACCTTCTCCTGAGTCATTGATACAGGGAGTTACAGAGAGTAGTTTAGAAGAGTCTGTCCAAACCACAAGCTCTGCTGTAGCCATAGCTGAATCACCTTCCGTTCGAGAAGGTCGCACGCTGCTAATCGTAATGTATCAGCAGAACGAGAGCCAACGCGCTCAGTATTATACGCTGCCTTTGTAATAGGGCGATTGTGTTGGGAGGAAAGACCGTTCCTTTGGGGGCGGTCTTTTTTTGTTACATGCGCAAGCGTCTTCTGAATTCGCAAGTGGTGGAGGGAAGTGATGATTGGCCATAAAAGTCTTCTAAGACCGAAAACGAAGTGGGATAGTAATGGCTGCCAAAAGCGCCAGATGAGTCCGGGAGCGGAGGGGAAGAAAGGAGCTAGGAGTAATGTAAGCTGCTCACAACCCAAAACGAAGAGCAGCGATCCCCTAATAACGGGAGGATCGCTGCTCTGTCTCAAATAATCCAAAAAACCTACGGTTTTCTTTTAAGCTGTAGTCGTAACCTCAGAAGGGAGATGCTGTTCTAACCAGTTAAGCACATCGGCTGTAACTTGATCCCGGTTCACCTCATTAAGCATTTCATGCCTGCCTCCTGGATAGAGCCGATACTCTACGTCCGATATCCCTCGTTTCTTGTACAGCTCCGCAAGGCGAGGAATGCCTTGGCCGCTCATCCCTACAGGATCCTTATCCCCACCAAATATATAAATGGGCTTACTTGTACATAATGTCCTAAGTGATTCCTCGGAATGGATCTCCCTTAGGAGGTGGAAAAAACCACGGAAAAAGCGTGTTGTACAAATGGCTCCGCAGAATGGATCGGCAATGTACTTATCAACTTCCGCATCATCGCTGCTCAGCCAGTCATATGCAGTTCTTACGGGAGAAAAAGCACGGTTGTAACTGCCGAATACTAAGCTGTTCAGTAGTACACTTCGGTGATGTTCACCCTTTAACTTGAGCTGTGCACTAGCCAGAGATTCTCCAAGGCGCAGCATACCGCGAGGACCATTTGTACCGCTTAGGATAAATCCTGCATAGATTTCGTTACCCTCTTCACACATCAGCTTTTGAGCCAGAAAGGAACCCATACTATGAGCGAATAGAAAGATGGGCTTACCTTCATGTTTGGAGAGTGCTTTGGCTGCTACCTGGAGCAGATTGCGCCGCATCCAATAGAATCCGTCCTCCCCAACATCGCCAAGCAGATCGACTTGACCAGCGGTTTTACCATGTCCCCGGTGGTCATTGACATATACTGCATAACCTACTCCGGTTAATGCTTCCGCAAAACGAGCATAGCGGACAGCTGTTTCACACATACCGTGAGAAATTTGCACGATTCCTCTAACTGGCACATCGGATTCAGGTAACCATTCATAGACATGGATATTTACACCTATGGGATCCGTTAGGGTAAAGCTATTTTCCTTCATGGTCCATTCCTCCTAAAGGTTCTCGACTTATGGTAAATAAGAGCGAAGCACAGTAGAATGACCTTCGATAGCGTAACGGCCGAGACTGGAAGGAATCAGATAGCATTCTCCTGCAGCATAAGGTTGGGAGCCGCCATCCCAAGTAAGATGTCCGCTGCCTTCACAGATGACTAGAATAGTGAAGCTGTCTTCTGTAGTGGTGAGGTCCCATGAACCATTTACGATTCCTTTTTCTACGATAAAATATGGCGAAGCGGCAAGTTGCAGCCACTCTCCAGGGACTGCGTTATCTGTCTTCATCGAAGTAGCCCCGGCGCCTTCATAAGCTGTAACATTAAGTGAATCTTCAATATGAAGCTCACGTGGTTTTCCGTCCAGGCCTGGACGGTCATAGTCATAAATGCGGTATGTAGTGTCGGAATTTTGCTGGATCTCTGCTACAACGACACCAGCACATAGCGCATGAACGGTTCCGGCGGGAATATAGAAGGAGTCTCCTGCAGAGACAGATACTTCTTGAAGGCTATCCATAACGGTGCCTTTCTCCAGTGCTTCCCGCAAAGTTTCACGATCCACGCCTTCTTTAAGACCATAGATGATTTTGGCACCTGGCTTAGCGTCTAACACGTACCACATCTCTGTTTTGCCCAGTTCACCTTGTGGCAATCCCTCATAATCATCTGTAGGGTGGACTTGAACGGAAAGATTGTCGTTGCAATCCAACAATTTGATTAGTAGAGGAAATCTTCCACCCGTTTCTGAAATCCCTTTGCTTCCGAACCATTCATGGCCGAACTGCTCACGAATTTGATCTAAGCCTTGACCAGCTAACTCTCCGTTTACCACCGATGACGTTCCATTCGCGTGATCGGCGATCATCCAGCCTTCGCCAATATGTCCTTCAGGTAGATCTAGGCCGAATTTCTCCAGCGCGCGTCCTCCCCAGACACGTTCTTTAAACTCCGGTTGAAATTTCAAAGGATATGGTTGAGTCATTGCTACATCTTCCTTCCCAAATATAAAATAGTTTGATGCTTACAGCTTAAGAGGGGTTTCCTTTTTTCTTTTCGAGCGCAATCATATAAGGTGAATCCGTGCGCTGCAGCTGACGATAAACAATGCTTTGTGCTACCTTTTGGGAAACAGCTGCTGCCCAAGATTCAACGGCAGCGGCTTCTTTATCTCCGCCTGCATGGCCGGGATAAAGAACTGCCGTAATGATCCCACCTGGACGCAGTAACTGGAGAGAAGCTTCCAAGGCTGTAATGGAGCTGTCCGGCTGAGTAATGATGTTCTTGTCGGCATCTCCTGAAGGCAAGTAGCCTAGATTGAACATTACAGCTCCAACGGTGCCATGCCAGTTCGCTGGAACAGCTTCAGCCATTTCGGCGTGACTACGTTCCAGTAAGGTGACGGTGGCGAGCGAGGGAGCTTCCTCTCTTGCAAGCCGCAGGCGCTCTTCAGCCAGGTTCAGCGCTGCAGCTTGAATGTCAAAGCCGTAGACTTCACCGCGAGCTCCGGTTGTTTTGGCTAGAAAAAGCGTATCAGCACCAGTACCTACAGTGGCATCAATCGCACGATCACCTAAAGTTAACCGCTCAGAGATTAATTTATGAGCAAAGCTTAAAACGGACATAAAGCCCATTAGCTCTTCCTCCAATACTTACCCTGCCAAGTATCACGAGCAACTAGCTCATCGTCAATGGCATTTAGCACTTCCCATTTCTTGAGGCTCCACATCGGTCCGATTAAGAGATCCCGAGGAGCGTCTCCAGTCAAGCGATGTACAATCATTTCAGGGGGCAAAATTTCGAGTGAATCGGCAATGAGCTTCACATACTCGTCCTGTTCCATGAATCGTAGCAACCCAGCTTCGTATTGCTTCACCATGGGTGTTTTACGCATGAGATGCAGAAGGTGAATCTTAATTCCTTGTACATCCATGCGAGCCACAGCAGATACCGTTTCGAGCATCATTTCATGCGTCTCCTGTGGGAGACCGTGAATGATATGGGTGCAGACACGAATGCCGTGACGCCGCAACTTCTCAACAGCATCTACATAACACTGGCTGTCGTGAGCCCGGTTAATTAGCTCAGAAGTGGAATCGTGTATAGTTTGGAGACCCATCTCTACCCACAGATACGTGCGCTCGTTTAGCTCGGCCAAATATTCGACAACATCATCCGGCAAACAGTCAGGCCGTGTAGCAATAGATAGTCCAACGACACCTGGCTGCTGTAAAATCACTTCGAAATATTCTCTAAGCTCTTCGACCGGAGCGTACGTATTCGTATAGGCCTGAAAATATCCGATGTATTTAGCGTTTGGCCATTTTAGATGCTGCTTGTCACGGATATTATTAAATTGGGTGACGAGATCATCTCGGCGACTTCCCGCAAAATCACCAGAACCTCTGGCACTGCAAAAAGTACAACCACCTTTAGCGATGGAGCCGTCACGGTTGGGACAGGTAAAGCCTGCATCAAGCATAACTTTGAATACCTTGGTGTTCAAATGTTCACGCATTTCGTAATTCCAGGTATGAAAACGTTTATCTCCCCAAAGCTGCGGAGGAGTAGTGTATTGAAGATTAGACACGAGGAGCCCCTTTCTGAAAATATAAACATAGATAAGTATCCTTATCCTTATATTTTTCTGAGACGGATGGCATCCTTTATAAAAGAATACACAGCCGTTTCTTATAATCCAATACATTGTATCAAAAAACAGAGCTCGGCGTAACATTCACTCCCGGTACTGGCATGAAAAATAGGCCGAAAGTAAGGCGCTTTCAACTTGAAAATGCTTACATAGTATGTTATATTCAGAGTGTGAAAAGCTGCTGTGGCTTAAAGAAATTCAGCCAGGAGTTCATAATTTCGTGTCGTCCGATCCATAATAATAACCGTGAGGTGATAGCAATGAATTCTCAAACGGTATATGCTGAGGGTAAAGATTCGATTGAAGTCCACTTAACGCCAGATGAAGCCCTTGCACTAACAGGTGTGGAATTTAACGGCAACCCTAAGATCAAGACAGATGCACAGCGTAAAATTCGCAGCGCATTCGAAAAAAAGACATTTGCCACAAGCTCAAACACAAAGTAGATCCTAATCTACCGGACAAGAATGAGCCTTAATTCCAAATATACACAACGAAGGAATTCCCCTGGATAGCTCATTTAAGAGCTGAGCCAGAGAATTCCTTTTTCTTTTTTACCCCAATCCCTTTACTTTTCGGGACAATTTCGGCACAATATTGCAAGTGACAGTTATCGTATAAGAGATAATCGGAGGAATACCTATGCGTTTACGCGGAAGAAAAGGAATACGTGAAAGTTTGGAAGAACAGACCGATCTAGTCATTCTTGACCCTCGGAGTTATAAAGGTGAGTGGTCCAAGCTATTCGGAAATGATCATCCGATCCATGTGGAGTTCGGAATGGGCAAGGGACAGTTTATCAGCCAAATGAGCTTCAAATATCCCGATATTAATTTTATCGGCGTTGATATGTATGATGAGCTGATCCGCCGTGCTGGAGATAAGGCTAGAGCAGTATGGGAGCCGGCAGGTCATGAGACGCCGCCCAACCTGAAATTGGCACTCGCCAATATTGATTATGCAGAGGAAGTATTTTCTCCAGGAGAGCTGGAACGAATTTATCTTAACTTCAGTGATCCATGGCCAAAGAGTAAGCATGCTCGTCGTCGTTTGACACACCCGCGTTTTCTTGACAAATATCGGGGGCTGCTAAGCGACTTAGGTGAAATTCATTTGAAAACAGATTCTCGAAGCCTATTTGAATTCTCATTAAATGCATTTGCGGACTTTGGTCTACAGATGAAAAATATCTCGTTAGACCTACATGCGGACGGCATCATAAATGAGGATCATATTATGACGGAATACGAGACGAAATTTGTCGGACGTGGCGTGAATATCCATCGTTGTGAGGCCATTGTAGGTACGGAAGCGCTCAAGCAGTATCAAGCTACCCGTTTGGACAAATATCGGTTGTAGTTACAAAGCACTACTCCAAAAGATGTGCTTCAATAATAAAGCGGCAGCCTCCAAGTGGTTTGGAGGCTGCCGCATTTAAATTAACTATTCCAATAATTCGATAATGCTCTGAGCACATTGCAATGGGTGGTAACGGGCGATTTCCTCAAGATGAAGTTTTCGCTTATTCTGCACATCCTCGTAGTTGTTTAATAGACGTTCCATCCACATTACGACTACGTCTAAAGACTCTATCGGCTCTCCGAAACCTGCTGCGGTAAAATAGCGGCAATTCTCCTCCTCCTGCCCGGGCAGAGGGTTATAGAAAAGCATCGGTATTCCTTTAGCGAGCCCTTCACTGCAGGTCATTCCACCCGGCTTCGTGACGAGCAGATCGGACACCTCCATCAGCTTGTCAATCTCTCGCGTAAAGCCTATCAAGGATATATTAGGATGATTATAACGTGAGTCTTCTTTCATTTCCTGAAGCAGCTCTTCATTCTTGCCGAGACAGAAAACAATCTGAATCTTCTCTCGCCATTCCGCCAGACAGGCATTTACAACCTGATCGTTCATGATCCCCCAGCCGCCGCCCATGACTAGTACCGTTGGCATATCCTTGAGATTGAATTGCTGTCGAATCTCCTGCTTTCCAGGATGCTGCCAAAAGTTAGGGTGTACGGGTATCCCAGTAACCTGAATTTTTGCAGAAGGAATGTTTCGCATACGCAATTTGGATTTAACCTCTGGTGTTGATACCAGATAACGGTCTACCTCTGGACTGATCCAACTGGCATGTGCGTCATAATCCGTTATAACAGTTACGAGAGGCATCTTTAGGGTAGGATCCACTCTCTTAAGACGAGATACTACAGCACCCGGAATGAAGTGTGTGCAGACAATAACGTCAGGTTTCAACTGCATTACAACATTTTTGGTATGCGTATAAAATATACGATGCAGGGCAAGCGTGGTAAGACGATTAAATGATTTCTGGTGACGGTAGACGTACCCCATCAGCTTTGGCTGAGTCGTTACCGTCTTACGGTAAGCAGACAGAATAATGGGTGCCATTTTGGGATTAAGGAAATTCCCAAGTTCTAGCACCTTCGTTTGTAAATTAGGTGACAGTTGGCGCAGACTGCTCGACAGCGCATAAGCTGCTTGAGTATGTCCTGCTCCAAAGCCTTCTGAGAGTATTAAAATTCTTTTTTTTTGCAATTTTGATTCACCTATTCTCAAAGGTTTTCCCGGTTTAACCATATATACTTCAGATCCATAAGGCTATAGTGCCCGCTGCAACACTGGTTCCGATCACTAAGCCTGCAAAGACATCAGATGGATAATGTAATCCCAGATAAATGCGTGAAAACCCAACAATACAGGCCAGCGGCAGCAGAATAACGGTCAAGGCAGGAAATGCTACCATATATGGGACCGTTGAAGCAAAGATAGCTGTAGTATGACCAGAAGGAAAGGAATGATCCTTTAATGGATTACGAAATGTGTTCGTATCCGGTAACGCCAGATAAGGCCGCATGCGTGGATACAGTTTTTTAGCGACAGCAACGGGCAAATGGCTAACAGCTAGAGCCGTCATTGCTTGCAGGCTAGCGGTTCTCCATGGCTGAGGAGCAAATGCCCATATCAGTATGTTGATAACAATTGTGCTTGTAGCTCCACCCAAATGAGTGAGATAGAAGAGCCAAAAGTTCAGAAAACGATTATGCATTCGACCGTTGATCCACTTAAAAAGGTGCCGCTCCCAGAGATGTAGCTTCATGAATAAATGTCTCATATCTTGTCCCTCCGCCAGTCGGCTACCGATAACAGGTGCTTATGAGCAGTCCGTTCTTTAGCATTAGATCTGTCTTAATCATACTTTTTAAAGGTAGTCCATTTCAAGGAAAAGCTCAGTTTTGCTAGAAATTTGCTAGTTTTGACTTAGAGCCGCTAACGCCGTACAATGATTCAAGCGGACTAAACATGTTTAAAAGGGTAAGAGATAAATAAGGATCCAAATAAATGGAATCCATACAATTCTTTTAAACAACACATATAAAAATTGTGAAGTCTGCCTAGAATAAGAATACTCTTGGTCTATTGTTAAGGGATGCAACAAAAGGGTCAGAAGGAACGTCAAGCAAGCTAGAGAGAAAAAAAAGAACACCGAGAGTGAAAAAAGGGGGCATCAAAAGGTCATGACAGACGCACTGTTTGTTACGCTCCAAGTGATCTTGGCAGCAATCGCAGTATATCAGTTTACCTTTTCGTTATTTGGTCTGCACAAGAAAAAGACAAAGACAAAGTATAAGCCAGAAAAAACATTTGCAGTACTTGTTGCTGCACATAACGAGGAAGAAGTCGTCGGCGCGTTAATGGAGAACCTGAAGCAGCTTAACTATCCTTCAGAACTGTTTGACGTATTTGTAATTTGTGACAATTGTACAGATGGCACAGCTCGCATCGTTAGAGAGCACGGAATGAACGCTTGTGTCCGTACTAACCCGAATCTACGTGGTAAAGGTTATGCCATTGAATGGATGCTCAAGGAGCTTTGGGGCATGCAGCGTCAATATGACGCAGTTGTAATGTTTGATGCCGATAATCTGGCACATACTGAATTCCTGATGGAGATGAATAATGATCTTTGTTCAGGAGCGCGTGTTATTCAAGGTTATATTGACACCAAGAATCCAGAAGATTCCTGGATTACTGCAGCGTATGGTGTGTCGTATTGGTATATTAACCGTTTGTGGCAACTTTCACGCCATAATTTGAATATGGCGAACTTCCTTGGCGGAACAGGAATGTGTTTCGAGACCAATCTCCTTAAAGAGATGGGCTGGGGAGCTACAAGCTTAGTTGAGGATCTGGAGTTTACGATGCGCAGTGCATCTCATGGTGTATATCCTAAGTTCAACTATGACGCAAAGGTATTTGATGAGAAGCCTCTAACTTTCAAGGCCTCTTCAAGACAGCGTCTGCGCTGGATGCAAGGACACTTTACTGTAGCTCGTCGTTATTTTTTCCCATTACTTTGGCAAAGTATTAAAGAACGTAGCTTAACGAAGTTTGACCTTGCGCTTTACGGAGCAAATGTGTACATTGTTTTGCTCACCTTCTTGATGACGGCGGTAATGTGGGTGGATATGGCCCTTTTTAACGGACCGAATATTGCTAATATTTACGGCAGCTTGCCAGTCTGGCTCGGTTTCCTTGCGATCGGTTTGAATCTGGTGACCTTTGGGATTGCGATGGCTTTGGAGAAGGTTAAATTTAAGAAGGTGTACGCTTATCTGGTGTTCTTCCCAATTTACCTGATCTCTTGGTATCCTATTACGTTCTATGCGTTCTTCACGCAGAACAACAAGCAATGGAGCCATACCAAGCATACGCGTGTCGTAAGACTTGAAGAAGTGCAAAGCAAGCAGGTATAAGATATTTAAGAATATTGAATAAAAGAATTGACACTCCGTTTGGAGTGGTGTATAGTATTCAAGTACGCAAATCATAGGGATTGCAAGAAGAAGCACCTGCTTCTCACCTGACTGGCATATTCGCCGGCTGGTTTTGATCTCAATGCTTTATGAATGTTAATGTTCATGAACGTTGATCAAACACGGGGTGTCGGGTGTTACCGGCACCCCTTTTTTATGGAGTAAGGCAGTATAGTTGTTAAAAAGATCCGGAGGTGGAGAGTTATCAGTAAGGAACATATGATCAATGATGAAATTCGGGCCAAAGAGGTACGGTTGGTTGGTGCGGAAGGTGAACAAATCGGAATTAAACCGATCCGCGAAGCGTTGCAAATGGCGATCGATCTTAATCTAGATTTAGTCAATGTAGCACCACAGGCTAAGCCGCCGGTATGCCGCATCATGGATTACGGCAAGTTCCGTTATGAAACGCAGAAGAAAGAGAAGGAAGCCCGTAAGAACCAGAAGATCGTTGATATCAAGGAAGTCTGGTTCCGTGCTAACATTGAGGAACATGATTATCAAACCAAGTTCCGCAATGTGATCAAGTTCTTGGGTGAAGGCGATAAAGTAAAGTGCTCCGTTCGTTTCCGCGGACGTGAGATTACACATGCGAATATCGGCCAGAAAATCCTCGAGCGTGTTAAGAACGAAGTGGCTGATATATCTGTTGTTGAGCGCCAGCCTAAGCTGGAAGGTCGCAGCATGATTATGATCTTGGCTCCTAAAGCCCAATAAATCTGGAGTCACTTGCTTACATGCAATTTGGCGCCGCATAATATTCAAGGAGGAAACACCATGCCTAAGATGAAAACACATAGCAGCCTGAAAGGCCGCTTCAAAATTACCGGAACTGGTAAAGTAACACGTTACAAAGCTCACAAAAACCACTTGCTGTCCCACAAATCTAAACGCGCTAAGCGCGTTCTGAACGGTAATCCAGTAATGGCCCCTGGGGATGTAAGACGTTTGAAACAAGGATTGGCTAACTTGAAATAGTTTATCACACATTTTTGGGAGGTTTATTAATATGGCAAGAGTTAAGGGCGGATTTGTAGTTCGTCGTAGACATAAAAAAGTATTGAAATTGGCAAAAGGTTATTTCGGTTCTAAGCACCGCATTTTTAAAACAGCTAAAGAACAAGTAATGAAATCGATGGTTTACGCTTACCGCGACCGTCGTCAAACTAAACGTAACTTCCGCAGACTGTGGATCGTTCGTATTAATGCAGCAGCTCGTTTGAACGGTCTTTCTTACAGCAAGCTTGTATACGGCCTGAAATTGGCTGGTGTAGAAGTTAACCGTAAGATGCTGGCTGATCTGGCTGTAAACGATCTTAACGCATTCAACTCCTTGGCTGGTATTGCCAAAGAGAAAATCAACGCGTAAGTGTTGTAATATAATCGAAAAGCACCGCCTGCGTGTTGCCCATGCAGCGGTGCTTTTTTGTGTGGTATGAAGTATATAGAATGAGGAAATGATTTCTCTGCCGTAAAAAAACGAGAAAAAACTCTGCTTAATGCAGAGTTATTCCCAGTACTTTACAGTATTGAGCTCGGCAGCGAGCTTTTTACTGATGGTTCTTCTTACTTTACGTAGCTCAGAACGTTCATTAGCTGATTCGCTGATCAATTTCTCTTCATCGGTTTCTGGGATTATGGCAGGAACTGGAGTGGGAGTACCATCCTCCCCAACTGCAACAAAGGTAAGGAATGAAGTGGCAGCGACGGCGCGCTCACCCGTATATAAGTTTTCTGAAATGATCTTTACGAATACCTCTATGCTTGTACGTCCGGTCCAAGAAACGAAGGATTCGAAGCATACGGAGTCTGTAGGTCGGATGGGCCTCAAGAAGTCAACAGAGTCTGTAGAGGCTGTAACGACATTAGCACGGCAATGGCGCATAGCTGAGATGGAGGCTACTTCATCAATGCCGCTCATAAGCTTACCGCCAAACAATGTTTTGTGATTATTAACATCATTAGGGAAAACGCGTCCGGTTTTGAAGACACGGGATTCACGGCAATATTTAAAAGCTGGCATCGTTTGTGGATTTTTTTCATCGGTCATATCTGATAACTTCCTTTCAGTGCAAATACTAAGCAATCATAATAATAGAAAACACATAAGTGTGCAATAATATTTGTAATGTGTTGGAATACTATACAAAGTAAAATAAGGTTTTCTAACATCATTCAAACATGATGATAACATGTCGTGTCATGGAAAGCGGTTACTTACGAAAAAGTACAAATATTTATTGACCTGAGGTCATTTATGGACTGGATTTTAGATTTTATTGCAGTTATAATTTGATCTATGGAATGTCCAAGTAGAACACAGATGACATCCAATATTTTAAGGGGGATCACATTCAATGAAAAAAGTTTTCAAGCTATCTCTTGTAATGTTGCTGGCATTCACAGTAGTATTGGCCGGTTGCGGAAACAACAACGCTAAGAATGCTGCAAATGGCGAGACTAATGCAGGAACAAATGGCGGAACAAATGCCGCAAAATCTGATTTCAAATTTGGTATGGTTACTGACATCGGAGGCGTAAACGATAAATCGTTTAACCAATCCGCATGGGAAGCATTACAAGCTCTTGAAAAAGAAACAGGTTCTTCCGTTAAATATTTGCAAAGTAAATCAAACGCTGACTATGAGCCAAACCTTAACCAATTTGTTAAAGATGGCTACAACTTGACTTGGGGTATTGGTTTTGATCTTGGCGACGCAATTAAAAAGGTTGCTGGTGAGAACGCAAATGCTAACTTGGCAATTATCGATAGCGTTGTAGATGCTCCTAACGTAGCATCCGTTACTTTCTCTGAGAACGAAGGTTCCTTCTTGGTTGGTGTGGTTGCTGGTTTGACTACAAAAACTAACAAAGTAGCTTTTATCGGCGGTATGGAAAGCCCAGTAATCAAACGTTTTGAAGTAGGCTTCAAAGCTGGTGTATTAGCAGTTAAGCCTGACGCTAAAGTTACAATTACTTATGCAGGTGCATATGACAAGCCAGATACTGGTAAATCTCTTGCAGCTACATTGTATAACGATGGTAATGACATTATCTTCCCTGCAGCTGGTGCAACAGGAAATGGCGTATTTAACGAAGCTAAATCCCGTAACAAAGCTGGCGGTGCTAAAGTATGGGTTATCGGTGTAGACAAAGACCAATCCATTGAATTTGGTACGGACGTAACTTTGACTTCTATGATCAAACGCGTTGACGAAGCTGTGAAGAAGGTTTCCAAAGAAGTAATCGATGGTACTTTCAAAGGTGGTACTACAACTGTTCTTGGTTTGAAAGACAATGGTGTAGGTATCTCTGATACATCTAAAGTTAACGTTTCTGAAGAGATCTTGGCTAAAGTTGAAGATTACAAAAAACAAATCATTGATGGAACAATTACAGTTCCTACCGAGTAAGATCTCCCTTTTATTTATCGGATTACAATAAGCAACAAAGAATAAGGCCGGTTATGTGCTGGCCTTATTCCTTGTTAAAGCACTGGTTATGATAAGTTGGACACAGTTATACCGTCTTGAAAAGGGCGGTACATCCGTGTCTGCATGGTAGTTATATATTCTGTGATGAGGGTGATTCCATGAGTGCTGCGGCTCCTGTCGTAGAGTTGAAGCAAATCACAAAACGATTTCCTGGTATTGTTGCTAACGATTCCATTAGCTTGACCTTAAAAAAGGGTGAGATTCTTGCATTGCTCGGTGAGAATGGTGCAGGTAAATCAACCCTAATGAATATCGTGTTTGGATTGTATCAACCGGACGAAGGTAGTATTGAAATCGACGGGAAACCGGTTATAATTGATAATCCCAATAAAGCGATTGAGCTTGGTATTGGTATGGTGCATCAGCATTTCAAGCTCGTGGAACCTTTTACGGTAACCGAGAATATTGTTCTTGGGATGGAGCCGAAGAAAGGTCTTAAAATTGACTATAAATCCGCTGCGGAACAGGTTCGGAAGCTATCGGAGCAATATGGCCTGCAAGTGAATCCAAATGCCGTTATTCATGACATTTCTGTAGGTATGCAGCAAAGGGTAGAAATTATGAAGACCCTGTACCGCGGAGCGGATATTCTCATATTTGATGAGCCGACTGCAGTACTTACGCCTCAAGAAATTACGGAATTGATGGCGATTATGAAGCGGCTTGTTGCAGAGGGAAAATCTATTATCCTGATTACGCATAAGCTTAAAGAAATTATGCAAATATCTGATCGGGTCACCATTATTAGACGCGGAAAAGTAATCGATACCGTAAATACCGCAGAGACTAATCCGAATGAACTAGCTGAGAAGATGGTTGGACGTGGCGTAACCTTCAAGGTAGATAAGAAGGCTCCTGAGGTTGGCAAAACTGTACTCGAGCTGAAGGATGTGAACAGCAAGAGTAAAGATGGTGTCTCAGTGCTGGACGGCCTTAGCTTTGATGTGAAAGCCGGAGAAATTCTCGGAATAGCTGGTGTAGATGGCAATGGACAGAGTGAACTGATTCAGGCCATTACAGGTCTGCGTAAAATTGATTCTGGTTCTATTCAGGTGTCCGGGAACGAGATAGCTAATTTATCCCCGCGTAAGATTACGGAGATGAATGTGTCTCATATTCCAGAGGACCGTCATAAGCATGGTTTGGTGCTTGATTTCTCAGTAAGTGAGAACATGGTTCTGGAAACTTACTATAAGAGTCCATATAACAAAAATGGCTTTATGCAAAATGATGTCATTGATAAATATGCTGAAGGTCTTGTGGAGCAATTTGATGTGCGTACACCTTCAATTCAGACCAAAGCACGTTCTCTATCCGGCGGAAATCAACAGAAAGCGATTATTGCTCGGGAAATAGATAAAGATCCGACATTACTTATTGCAGCACAACCAACACGTGGTCTAGATGTTGGGGCTATCGAGTTTGTTCAAAAGCAGCTTATCGCACAGCGTGACCAAGGAAAAGCTGTATTGCTCATTTCGTTTGAATTGGACGAGATTATGAATGTATCAGACAGAATTGCTGTTATCTATGAAGGCAAAATTGTCGGTGAAGTGTTCCCGCAGGATACGAATGACCAGGAACTGGGTCTTATGATGGCAGGCAGCTTGAAGCGGGGAGGTAAGGCAGTTGAATAAGTTCAAAAAAATCTTCACAACTGACAGCTATATCGTTCCTCTTGTCGCCATCGTACTTGGTTTTCTTGTGGGAGCAATAGTTATGCTTATGGGTGGTTATGATCCGATAACTGCTTACTCCGCACTGTTCTCACGTGTATTTGGTAACTTGTACAACTTTGGTGAAGCCGTGCGCGAAATGACGCCATTAATGCTCACTGGTTTAGCCGTAGCCTTTGCATTCCGTTCAGGGATGTTTAATATCGGGGCAGACGGACAAGTGATGATTGGTATGACAGCTGCGACCGTGGTGGGCATTAAATTTGCAGCCTTGCCAGGATTCATATTGGTTCCGCTTGCTGTTATTATAGCGGGGTTATGTGGAGGTCTGTGGGCTGGCATCGCCGGCTACTTGAAGGCCAAACGTGGGATTAATGAAGTTATTACCACGATCATGTTAAACTGGGTTGCTCTGTACTTGTCGAATTATATTGTAAGAGCATTTCTGTTACTCCCGGGACAGAATCGTTCCGAGGATATTCCAGCTTCACTTTCTATGACGTTTTTGAATTCGTTATTTGACAATGCACGTCTGCACTGGGGAACAGCTATTGCCCTTGCCGCAGCAGTATTCTTCTATGTTTACTTATGGAAGACTAAGCAAGGATATGAAATGCGTGCTGTTGGTTACAATCCTCATGCTGCCGAGTACGCAGGTATGAATGTTGGCCGTAACGTTGTAAAAGCAATGTTCATAAGTGGAGTATTTGCAGGGTTGGCCGGAGCAGGGGAGGTACTGGGTGTATTCCATTATCAATCTGTGTTCGCGGCATCACCAGGATATGGTTTTGATGGTATCGCAGTAGCTCTACTTGGTTTAACACACCCACTTGGTGTTGTTCTTGCTGCGATTCTCTATGGTACGTTGACTTATGGTTCTGCAGGAATGAGTTTTGCTGCAGATGTTCCTCCAGAGCTTATTCGTATCGTTATAGGTTCAATCATATTCTTTATTGCGGCACAAGGGATTGTGCGCTGGGTGCTTAAGCCCTTTTACTTCAAGCGCAAGAAAGAGAAGGTGTTATAGATGGATCTGCAGACGTTAGGTCAACTGCTTAATACAACGCTTGTTTTTTCCACAGCGCTCATTTTTGCCTCACTTGGCGGCATCTTCTCTGAACGCTCCGGTGTCGTAAATATTGGACTTGAAGGTTTGATGATGTTTGGTGCTTTTGCCGCAGCAGTAGGCGGTTATTATGCTCAAGATGCTGGGATGGGTGAATGGGCTCCTTGGATTGGCGTACTATGTGCTATGGCCGTCGGGGTAATTGGTTCACTAATTCATGCAGTTGCAGCTATTACCTTTAAATCGGATCAGACGATCAGTGGTACGGTTATTAACTTTTTAGCCGCAGGCAGTACGCTCTACATGGTAAAGCTGCTGTTTGATGGATCTGCTGAAACTCCACTAATCGATGGGTTTAACAAGGTTTCAATTCCTGGACTCTCCAAAATCCCAGTGATCGGTGAAGGGATATTTAATTCCTATCCGACCACTTATCTGGCCATTGTGCTGGTTATTGTTATTTATTTCGTTTTGTTTAAAACGCCATTTGGACTGCGTTTACGCGCAGTAGGTGAACATCCTAGTGCTGCAGACACCTTAGGGGTCAAGGTGAAGCGGATGAGATATATCGGCGTAATGCTGAGTGGATTGCTGGCTGGTATCGGTGGTGCTACAATCACTCTAACTACAACTGGAACCTTTGGGCATAATACGATTTCAGGTCAAGGTTTTATCGCTATTGCAGCGATGATCTTTGGTAAGTGGAATCCGCTTGGTGCCTTTGGCGCTGCTGTATTCTTCGGATTCTCTCAAGCGATCCGTAACTACGTACAATTGTTTGAATGGTCAAAGGACATACCACAAGAGTTCATCTTTATGATTCCTTACGTATTAACGATCATTGTATTGGTGGGTGCTGTAGGTCGTTCCGCTGCTCCTAAGGCATTAGGTCAGCCTTACGATCCTGGTAAACGCTAGATCTTTTCGATTTTTTGCTTATATCATTATCAAGCCGTATTTCCGGACTTTTCCGGAGATACGGCTTTTTTTGTTAGGATCGATATGGATAAACATTAAGAGGTAAGGGCAAGTGTACAGGCGAAGGTACTTTTGTGCGAATAAACTGTTTTGAAGATGGTGGGAATCAGAGGCATGCAAAACTTTTTGGAGGGGATATTATGACTAAGCCAGTTACGAAAAAGCAGGTTATGAGGCTCATAGGTAAACAGATCATCGCTGTGAAAAAAGATGGCACACAGGTTACAGGAAAGCTGCTTCGTGTATCAGGAAATCGTCTTATTTTGCAACGTGTAAGTGGTAAAAAAGTACAAACTAAAGCAATCATTCCATTAGTGTTGTTTGATTTGCTCGCCATTGGTACTGCCCCTTATGCTTATGGTGGAGGTTATGGAGGAGGCTATGGAGGAGGCTATGGTGGAGCTTCACCTTATGGTGGCGGTTACGGATATGGAACTCCTTATGGAGGTTATGGGTACGGAGGCACACCATATTCACCTTTTGGATTCTTTTGAGTTCCGATAAGTGCTGCTTTGGCTAGGAGAATCGTTTCTCAAGCTCGTAACAAAAACTTAGCGATTGATAACGGGCTACGCTGTAGCCCAATTTTCGATAAAAGGCTAGCGCTGCTGCATTCCCTAGATCGACAGATACCTTAGAACGATGACAACCGCGAGAAAGTGCAAATCTTTCTGCCCGATCCATAAGCATATTTCCCAAGTGTTTTCGCCGAGCATCTGGTGCAATGGCTAGCATATCGATGTAGAGTAAATCACCATGCAGCAAGAAATGGACAAACCCGTTTGGATCGCTTTCATAGTCGGGACAGGTGACAAGTGTGATTCCGTGTCCTAGACGACGGGGTAAATCCTTTTTGATTTTAGTGATTTCAGTTTGCGGCAGATGAGATAATGGAACGAGCTGTCGCTCGATTAAATCAAAAATAACAACGTCATCCTGCTTCGGTCGACGATAACGAATCATAGAGCGTCCCCTTTCCACGCATTGTCGTACATCATATGTTGGGAGAGGGGCAGGCGTTCCGAGAGGGTAGAAGCAGGAGTTGTGACGATTTTAAAAATAAGGGTATTGACTATCCGTGATAGGAATCATATAATGTGTCTAAACATTTTAACGAACATACATGTATCGGCAATGATGAGGACGAAGTTTTAAGGGCTCTTTTGCTCAGAGAGTGTGAGGATTTGCTGCAACCTCCACCGAAATCCCTTATATACGAGCTCACCTCGGAGCTGTTTCCCTGAAAGGTCCACTGGCTAGAGTGGTGGAATTATTAGGGGGAATCGTTTAGTCCGCGTTACGGACTTCAGGTTACAGAGATTAGGGCCCTTGCCTACATCGATGGATTTTTGTATACCTGATAAGGCGTTGCATCGCGAGATGTAATGCAAACATGGGTGGTACCACGGAAGATCAACCTTTCGTCCCTCACGCGCTAATACTGTGCGTGGGAGGCGGAAGGTTTTTTTGTTTTATAAATAACTATTTGCTGATGTATAGAGGACGGTCCGTCATTTGCATAATGAATGTTAAATATCGGAGGAGGAATACTGATGAGCGCGCAAATACCGGAATTACGGTCTACAGAGCAGCTAAAAGAAAAATGGATGGAGCCGGAAGTTATTACCGGTTCGGAAATACTACTCCGCAGCCTTGTATTGGAGGGTGTAGACACAGTATTCGGATATCCAGGTGGAGCTGTATTGTACATTTATGATGCATTGTACGGTTTTACGGATTTCAATCACGTGTTAACACGTCATGAGCAAGGAGCGATTCATGCAGCTGACGGTTATGCTAGAGCAAGTGGCAAACCAGGGGTGTGTATCGCAACCTCGGGTCCAGGCGCAACAAACCTTGTAACAGGTATTGCTACAGCATATATGGACTCCACTCCATTGGTCGTAATCACAGGTAACGTTTTCTCAAGCCTGATCGGTACAGATGCTTTCCAGGAAGCAGACATAACTGGAATCACGATGCCAATCACTAAGCACAGCTACTTTGTAAGAGATGTTGAGGATCTCCCTCGCGTAATACATGAAGCTTTCCATGTGGCGAATACCGGTCGTAAAGGTCCAGTATTGATCGATATACCGAAAGATGTGTCGGCAGCAAAGACGTTGTTCACACCAGTGAAGACCGTAAATCTTCGTGGCTACAACCCTTGTACAGTTCCAAACAAACTGCAGCTTGATAAACTGGTTCGTGCGATTGAGGTTGCTGAACGTCCGATTATCATTGCAGGTGGTGGAGTTATCTACTCCGGAGCACATGAGGCTATGTTCGAATTCGTGAAACGGACAGAGATTCCAATAACTACAACCCTGCTGGGACTTGGAGCCTTCCCAAGTGCTGAAGAGCTTTGGATGGGAATGCCAGGTATGCATGGCACATATACCGCAAACAATGCGATTCAGCAATGCGATTTGCTCATTAATATCGGTGCCCGCTTCGATGACCGTGTTACGGGTAGGCTGGACGGCTTCGCGCCAAAAGCCAAGATCGTGCATATCGATATCGATCCTGCAGAAATCGGAAAAAATGTATCGCCTGATATTCCGATCGTTGGAGATGTAAAAACTGTACTGGAAATGCTGATTCCTGAGGTTGGCCGTGCATCTAAGGCTGATGCTTGGAGAACGCATATCGCGCAGTCGAAGCTTGATCAGCCACTTCGGTATAAAGATTCGGAGACAGAGCTTAAACCACAATGGGTTATTGAAATGATTAATGACACCACTAATGGTGAAGCGATTGTTACTACGGACGTTGGCCAGCATCAAATGTGGGCAGCACAATATTACAAGTTCAATCATCCGCGTTCATGGATTACTTCAGGTGGTCTTGGAACGATGGGCTTCGGATTCCCATCAGCTATCGGTGCGCAAATGGCACATCCTGAACGGTTGGTAGTATCGATTAACGGGGATGGCGGTATGCAAATGTGTTCCCAAGAGCTGGCGATTTGTGCGATTAACAATATACCTGTCAAAATCGTTGTTATTAATAATCAAGTGCTTGGAATGGTTCGCCAATGGCAGAATCTTATCTATGACAAACGTTATAGCTATACTGACCTTGCAGGTAGTCCGGATTTCGTTAAGCTGGCTGAGGCCTATGGTGTAAAAGGTCTACGGGCGACGAATAAGGAAGAAGCACGTGATGCATGGCAGAAAGCTCTGGAAACACCGGGTCCAGTATTGGTAGAATTCGTTGTTCCAAAAGACGAGAATGTCTACCCGATGGTAACTCAAGGTTCAACCATCGATCATATGCTGATGGGGGATGAATAACAGTGACAAGACATACGATTTCTGTACTCGTAAATGACCAGCCAGGTGTGCTTCAACGGGTGTCAGGCTTGTTCGGTCGCCGTGGATTTAATATTGAGAGTATTACAGTCGGCCAGTCCGAAGAGGTTGGATTATCCCGGATGGTTATCGTTACTCTTGGCGACCAGCATACCCTTGAACAAATCGAGAAGCAGCTCTATAAGCTAATTGATGTTATCAAAGTTGTTGATCTTGGAGCTAAGCCTATGGTTGCACGCGAGCTGGCTCTGATTAAAGTGAATGCTGATCCAAGTGAGCGTCCGGAAATTTTGGGTGTAGTTGAGACTTTCCGTGCTTCAGTTGTCGATATCGGCAGCACCACTATACTGGTGCAGGTAGTTGGGGAGACACAGAAGATTGACGCGATGATCGAGCTATTGAAGCCTTATGGAATCAGAGAGCTGTCTCGCACAGGTGTTACGGCTATGGTACGTGGCAACTCTTAAATAGTTTATTTTGCGACTTTAACGGATTACTGCTTGATTGCATTAATCTGATATGATATGAATGACATTCCCGCTAAAGAGCGGGAGCTTGAGGAGCAGCTTGATCTAATCGACGAATCCAGTTCTCTTGAAGCACCCGCTCTTTATGATGGGTCTCAAATTAAAGGAGGATATTGACAATGGCAGTTACAACGTACTATGAACAGGATGCAGAACTTAGTGTATTAAAAGGAAAGACAATTGCGGTAATCGGGTACGGTAGCCAAGGACATGCCCAAGCACAAAACCTACGTGACAGTGGTCTTCAAGTTGTCATCGGTCTTCGTGAAGGTAAATCTTTTGAAACTGCGAAAAATGACGGTTTTGAAGTATTGCCAGTAGCTGAAGCAGTATCCCGTGCAGATGTTGTGCAAATCTTAATGCCAGATGAAACTCAAGCATCCGTATATAAAAATGAAGTGGAACCAAACCTCAAAAAAGGCGCAGCTTTGATGTTCTCCCACGGCTTTAACGTACACTTTGGACAAATCGTTGCTCCTAAAGATGCGGACGTGCTGCTCGTAGCACCAAAATCTCCAGGTCACATGGTTCGTCGTACTTATGTTGAAGGCTTTGGCGTTCCTGGCTTGATTGCTATCGAACAAGATGCAACAGGTAAAGCGAAAGAAATCGGTCTTGCTTATGCAAAAGGTATTGGTTGTACACGTGCAGGAGTTATCGAAACTTCTTTCCGCGAAGAAACCGAAACCGACTTGTTCGGCGAACAAGCAGTACTTTGTGGTGGTGTATCCGCACTGATCAAAGCTGGATTCGAAACTTTGACAGAAGCAGGCTATGCTCCTGAAATGGCTTACTTCGAATGTCTGCACGAATTGAAACTGATCGTTGACATGGTATACGAAGGCGGATTGTCCAGCATGCGCGATTCCATCAGTAACACTGCTGAGTACGGTGACTATGTAACTGGACCACGCATTGTAACTGAAGATACTAAAAAAGCTATGAAAGCTGTTCTGACAGATATTCAAGAAGGTAAATTCGCTCGTGACTTTATCCTTGAGAACCAATCCGGACGTGCTTTCCTTACCGCTACTCGCCGCAACGAAGCTGCTCACCCAGTAGAAGTTGTAGGTAGCCAATTGCGTGAAATGATGCACTGGATTAAGAAATAATTATAATCATACTTATGATTAAATAGTATTACCTTCAAATGCGGCCGTGACTTTGCGAGCCGCATTTGAGAGTTTCAGCACAATTTTTGGGAGGTGCTTAGCATGCGGAAAATTTATGTGTTCGATACGACACTGCGAGATGGAGAGCAGTCACCAGGTGTGAACCTCAACACGCGTGAGAAAGTGGAGATCGCTTACCAGTTAGAGAAGCTGGGAATTGATCGCATGGAAGCGGGTTTTCCAGCAGCTTCTCCAGGAGATCTAGCTTCTGTTAATGCGGTGGCAAGAGCTGTGAAGAACGTCACGGTAATCGGCCTTTCTCGTTCTAGAGAGACAGATATTGATGCTGTAAAAGAAGCACTACAGGGAGCGCAGGACCCTTGTATTCATATTTTTCTAGCTACATCTCCTATTCACCGGCAGCATAAGCTGCGGATGGATAAGGCTCAGGTGTTGGAAACTGCACAGTCTGCTATCCGATACGCAAAGAAATATTTCCCTAAGCTCGAGTTTTCATTAGAAGACGCGGGCCGTACGGAGTATGATTTCATGGCTGAAATGGTCGGCATGGCTATCCGGGAAGGGGCTAATGTTGTTAATATCCCGGATACTGTAGGTTATTTGAATCCTTCTGAGTACGGAGCTATCTTTAAATATCTAAAAGAAAATGTGCCTGATATTGAACGCGTACAGCTTAGTGCTCATTGTCATAACGACCTTGGCATGGCTACGGCCAATACGTTAGCCGCGATTCAGAATGGTGCAGATCAGATCGAAGGAACGATCAACGGTATCGGTGAACGTGCCGGGAACACAGCGATTGAAGAAGTGGCATTGGCGCTGGAGACACGTGCTGAATTCTTTGGCGCAAAAACTTCCTTAACTTTGTCCGAGATTTCTCGCACAAGTCGCTTGGTCAGCAAGTTGACAGGTATGGTAGTCCCAGGGAATAAGGCGATTGTAGGAGCTAATGCATTTGCTCATGAATCGGGTATTCACCAGGACGGAATGCTGAAAGAGAAAACCACTTATGAGATCATGACACCGGAGACCATTGGACTTAAAGAGAGCAAACTGGTACTTGGTAAGCACTCTGGACGCCATGCTTTCCGCGATAAGTTAAGTGATCTAGGGTATGATTTATCTGAAGAAGAGCTTAATACAGCTTTTTCAAGGTTTAAGGACTTGGCGGATAAGAAAAAAGAAGTGTCGGATGAAGATATTTTAGCATTAATTGAAGAGAAACTAATTGATACGCCAGAAGTATTCAGACTTCAGACGATTTACGTTACTTACGGTAATAAAGCTGTTCCAACTGCTAAGGTGATTATCGATGGTCCGGAAGCGGAGCCTATTGTAGCAGAGGCAGAAGGCAATGGTTCTGTAGATGCCATCTACAATGCAATTGATAAAGCCACGGGTGAGGAAGTTACCCTTGGGGACTATTCCATTAAATCC
Source organism: Paenibacillus sp. NPDC058367 (assembly GCF_042723305.1). NCBI lineage: Bacteria > Bacillati > Bacillota > Bacilli > Caryophanales > Paenibacillaceae > Paenibacillus > Paenibacillus sp. NPDC058367. The sequence goes on along the minus strand of NZ_JBHXIZ010000001.1, from coordinate 1,888,393 downwards.
GTCTCCCGTGGTAAAGATGCACAGGGCGAGGTTCATGTAGTACTGTCGCAGGGTGAAGTTGCTGCACAGGGCCGTGGACTTAGTACCGATATTCTGGAAGCGAGTGCCCGTGCTTATATTGATGCGCTTAACAAGCTTCTAGAGAAGCGTAAAACTTACACCAAACGTGACCACGCAAGTATATAAAATGTACATTGTATTTTTTTTAAAAAGTAGTATTACGCTTACTATTAAGATCTAGAAGAGAATACATGAGATACGACAGGGATATGCGAGTTTACATCGCATATCCCTGTTTTTTTATTTGGAAGAAAAAGTATGGAAAAGACTTGTACAGGACTCTGTTCAGATTATGTATAGATGCATTATTTACAATAGATGTAAGCATGGCGATTAGTAGAAGGAGAAAAAATCAAGGAGGTCACTGCGGAGCATTAGAGCACAAGATCCAAAGTATAGAACTTGGGAAAGCACAATAAACGAATTGAAAAGGAGGCATTTTAATAATGTTATCAAAAAAGAAAATAAGCGCATGGCTCATAGTATTATTACTTGTGACGCAGTGGGCTTATAGCTTTGGCTTCGGGTTCAATACGCCAGCATATGCGAGTGGAAATGGTACTGTGATTGGAGATAATCTCATTACTAGTGTTTCGCTTGCAGTATACACCGATGATAAATACACAAATACGGTTACGGAAAGCGTATATCAGCTTGATTCCTATTCGGAATTAAACTATACATGGGCAATTTCAGATGGGCATGGGTATAAGGAGGGTTCTACCTTTACGTTTGATCTTCCAACACAGTTTGAACTTTATAATGATCTGAATGGTAATCTCATTTTTGACGATGAGCCTGTAGGGACTTATTCGGTTGACAAAAATACCAATAAAGTTGTATTCACATTTAACAAATATATTGAATCCCATGATCAAGTGGGCGGCACCTTTACAGTAAGGTCGCTACTGAGCTCCAAAAAGATTACAGGCTCTGCTAAGCAGACAATAACATTCCCTATTCAGGGAGGAACTCAGACCATTGAGCTTAATTTTAAGCCAAAGGTTAGCTCTACGATAGAAAAAAACGGTTCACCGAAACCGCAGTATTATAACCCAACAAGCATTGCTTGGACGGTTGATGTAAACAAGGTTCTGGATAGTGTTTACAATGCAGAGGTTACAGACAAGCTTCCTTTGGGATTGTCTTTAAATACCGTATCTATTGCTGTTTATGAGCTTGACGTGAATGTCGATGGGACTGCAAGTCTTGGTAGTTTGGTGAATAGCGGCAAGTATGATGTATCCGCCTCCTCTTCAGGTGAGCTTAAACTTAAATTTACGGATAACCCGATTACCAAGGCCTATCGAGTTCAATTTTATACAGATATTACCGGTTCAGGTATAGATGCAGCATCGTTCTATAATGAGGCTATTCTAACTGGGGATGGCGGGATTTCTAAGAAAGCTAGTACTACAGTTACAGTTGGGCGCGGCAAGCCGCTGTCGAAAGAGTCCACTGGATACGATGCGGCAACTCAGACGATTTCTTGGGCTGTTAATTTCAATTACAATGAAAAAACAATTTTAGCGGCAAATGCTATCTTAAAGGATATGTTTAACAACTCCCAAGATTTAATCCCTACCTCTGTCAAAGTCTATCCGGTAACGATTGACAGCAATGGTAAAGGGATCAAAGGCGCAGAACTTGCTTCAAGCGAATATACGGTGACGCCAACAACTGCAACGGGGTTAAATGGTTTTGATCTGAAATTCAACAATGATTTAAGTTCTGCTTACCGAATTGAATATCAGACAAAAGCAAATGGCCGTGTATTTGATGATGGCCAAATTACGAACAAGATTACTTATGATGGAAAATCAGAAACTGGAAATCGCGATATTAAACAGCAAATTCTTCATAAGAACTATAGCAATGTTAATTATGCGACAAAGACTATTGATTGGACGATTCAAATTAACGATGACAGCAAGACTATGGAAAATTTAGTGGTGACCGATACTTTTGGCAACGCGGGATTAAAGCTAATTCCTGGCACATTAAAGGTTAAACCGACCAAAGGTGGAACTGCTACCGTTCATACTGTTGTATACAATGATCATAATCCACCTGCAGTGGACGATGGGTTTGTAATTACTTTTAATGGTTCAATTAATGAGCCTTATACTATTACTTATACAACAAGCTTTAACTATGATTGGCTGGCTTCGGGCAAAACGCAATTTTCAAATAAAGGTGCACTCGATTGGAAAGAAACGGTGAATGGGGTACAGGAGCCAAAGCATAAAGAAGCGACCTCAACCTTTAATCCAAGAGATGAAGTTAAAAAAAATGGGAAAAAGAGTGGGTCCTACAATGCTGTAACCAAAGAGATCACCTGGAATATTGGTGCCAATTATAATCAGAAAACGTTAAGCCAAGCACAATTGGTAGATACCATTTCGGCTGGGCAAGTCGTCAACGAGGATTCTGTAAAAGTTTATAAATGGGAATATGGGAAGAATGGTGATCCTTCTCCTCAAGCTAACGTGAATTCCGCTGATTATAATGTGAAGCTAAATGGTAATGAGCTGAAGGTGACATTTAATAAAACCATTAATTATGCGTTCTACGTCACTTTCAAAACTACATTCGCTGATCAAGCGATTGATTCAAATGAAATTAAAAATACAGCCATATTGTATGACGGTACGAAAGAAGAATCCGCAAAACTGGAAGCCACTGTTAGTATTCCACAAGGTGGGGAATACGTTAATAAAGGCGGCGATCAGGACGGCAATAAAATACATTGGACAGTTAACATCAACCGTAACCAATCTTTTGTAAAAGAAGCGGTAATTACAGATATTCCGAGTGATAATCAGATCCTACTGTCTAATACTTTTCATGTCTATAAAACGACTGTTAAAGCTGATGGGACTATAACACCAACCAATCAAGAGTTGATCAAAGATACGGATTATAAGCTGGAGATTACTGCGGACAGCAATGGAAAGGAAAGCTTTGAGCTTAGTTTCCTAAAGGATATTTCGGAGGCTTATATTCTGAAATATGACTCCCTGATTACAGCACAGAACAATGATAAAGTAACCAATAAAGTTAGTTTTGATGGTAAGAACGTCAAGGTAATAACAAATGAAAGTACCAAGGAAATTACAGTTAAGCTTTCCAGCGGTTCTGGAACAGGAAGTGGTGTAAGAGGACCCCTGACCATTACGAAGATAGACTTTAGTAATCCTGCAAAGCTACTAAGTGGAGCTACATTTGATCTATATCGCGTTGTTGACAACGATAAGATCTGGATAAAGGACGGTACTACAGATATAAATGGGATACTCGAATTTACCAAGCTAACCGGTGGGAAATATGTAGTGATTGAGAAAACAGCACCTGTGGGTTATGTACTTGATCAAACACCACATGAAGTGACTGTTGCCTTGACGACAGGGGTAAGTCTTGAGGTGAAGAATAAAGTTCCAACACCAACAGCAACACCCGCTCCGACAGTAACACCGGCGCCAACGGTCACACCGACGCCGACAGCAACGCCGACGCCGACAGCAACACCGACGCCGACAGCAACACCAACGCCGACAGCAACGCCGACGCCGACAGCAACGCCGACGCCGACAGCAACACCGACGCCGACAGCAACGCCGACGCCGACAGCAACGCCGACGCCGACAGCAACACCGACGCCGACAGCAACACCGACGCCGACAGCAACAGCAACACCAACAACAACACCGACGGCAACGCCGACAGCAACACCGACGGAAACACCTGTGTCGACAGTAACACCTACGTCGACGCCAGACAATCCAATTTTCCCTGTGTCGACCCCGACGTCAATACCGGGAGTAATCGTTACGGCTACTCCATCCGCAACACCTGTGGTGGCGACACCAACGGTAGCACCAACAGCAACACCAACTATTACGGCGGTGCCAACTAGCACGCCTATTGTTCCGAAGGTGACGCCACCTGTAGAGAAACTGACTACAGATGAGGAAGTTCCTCTTGAAGGTGAAATCCCACTTGGGGGCGTGCCGAGTGTCGGTGAAAAGCCAGATCATGGTAAGGTGACAATTACTAAGGATGGCAAGTGGATTTATACACCAGATCCAGGCTTCATTGGCAAAGACAAGTTCACGATCATTGTGACAGATGAGAATGGAAATGAAGAAGAGATCGAGATCGAGATTGATGTCGAGGAAGTACCGACAGGTACAGTGAAAGAACCAGGGGATAACAGCAGTAAACCAACAGAGCTTCCGAAAACGGGAGAAGACAGTGCACTTCCTATTTACTTAGTAGGTGGAGGTCTAGTTCTTGTGGGATTTGTGTTAGCTCGAAGATTTAAACGAAGTAATTAATATATCGTAATGATAAGGGTGCTGTCCCGGCACTCAACACCCATAGGATAAAAGTCAACGGAGCAAGGCTCCTCCTGTTATTGGAGGAGCCTTGCTCTTTATTTTTGGTCTATGGCTACTCGTTTCATAACCTTCTTCACTTGCTACCCAACTCCCAACGAAGTGAACCTTGACGAAAATGGGATTTTCACTCATTATTCGTAATGTAGCGCCAGCGACACTATTTAGCATATATCTTTTTTTTACTAATTAGTAAGCGCTATCATAAAATGCGCTGGGAGATGATACCATGGAATTTATGTATTTAGGAACTGGAGCAAGCGAGGGTTATCCAGCTTTATTTTGTCAATGTGAACGTTGCTCTATGGCGATGGAGCTTGGTGGCAAGAATATTCGCGCTCGTACAGGAGCGCTTATTAACTCTGATTTGCTGCTGGATTTCTCACCTGACATGTATATGAATAAGCTTCGTTACAAATTGGATTTGGGGAAAGTTAATCATTTGATTGTTACGCATTCGCATACGGATCATTTTGCAGCAGCAGAGCTCATGATGAGGCATGAACATTGGTATTGTCAGCTGCAGGAGAGTGGAAAAAAATTGCATATATACGGAAATGAAACGGTAGAAGAAACGATGAAATCAGCTCTTCGCTATGATTATGGAACCGATACGATTGAAGATCCTTTTTACGAGTTTCATATCATACAGCCTTTTATGCCCTTCACTCTTGGAGAAGTGACAGTAACCGCATTGCCAGCCCATCACAAGCCGGATGAACATAGCTTTATCTATCTACTTGAGCAGAATAACACAAGATTCTTATACGGCAATGATAGTGGTATATTCAGTGATGAAACCTTCAATTATCTACGTGATAAGCACCTGGACGTTGTTAGTCTGGATTGTAATTATGGGCTAGAGGATAGATATGATTATCATATGGGGATCTCCGGTTGTCGGATTGTAAGAGAACGTTTGCTTGACCAAAATAGTTGTGATACTAGTACATCATTTATTCTGACTCATTTCTCTCACTACAGCGCAGAGTTGCATGATACTTTAGTTAAGAATACAGCAGAGGAGAATTTCATCATTTCCTATGATGGGATGAAAGTCTTCTTAGCATGATGTGATGATAGTCTATCTATAATTAAAAGAATAGTCATTACCCGTAAAATCCTCCCTTGAGGAAAGGACTACTTTACGGGTCTTTTTTATAGCTTTAAGGGCTCAAAATGAGTAGATACGGAGGTAGAGAATGAAGCTGCTGGCTACGGGAAAAGTAAAATGGTTCGTCTATCAGAAAGTTGTCATCGTATTTATCGTCTTTTTGATTCCGCTCATTTCTATGAATATTTGGGTGAATTATAAGGGGATGTCATTCACCAAAAATACGATTTTGGACTCATCCCTGGCTGGGGCGTCATTCTATTCCAAGCAACTGGATAAAGAGATATATTTCATCCGCAATCAACAATTACAATTTCAAGAAGATAAAAACATACAGAAGCTTAGTTTCCGAGGCGAAAGCTTAGAAAAGTATGAAGAGGTAGAATTAATCGGTAATGCTGAAGATCTATTGAATCGGATCATTGCCTCAAGCGAATATGTGGTTAACGCCGGGGTATATATTAAGTCTCTGGGCAAAACGATCTCTGGTAAGACGGGGGTCACGGCCATTCCTAATATGGAGTACGAGAAAATTTCCTCGTTACTTAAGGTTAAGCAGAAGCCTTCATTCTATCGGAGCGGTGATGCGATTTTCCTTATAGAAACAGGAGATAATGCGGAGCTTTGGTCGTATATTGAAATCTCAAAAGGTAAGCTATTGGAGGCACTAAATCAAATCGCAACCTTATATCAAGAATCGGAGGTATTTCTGGGAAGTAATGAGCTGGGCAATATTCTATCTACTACAGACGATCAGTTAGTATCTACTGAGGTCCTTAGGCTCATCACCAAACAGGATCAGTTTAATTCCGATATCCCAGAAATAAACAAGGTGAACGGTAAAAGTTACTTTATTGCCCATAACTTTATCAGTTCTTTGAATCTATCCTTGATTATGTACGTGAATCAGAATGAAATCACAAGACCCTTAAGCCAATTTAATACACTACTATACGCCTCTTTCGTCATCGCTATTGTGGTAATGATACTTTATTCTTATTCGGTAAATCTAATGATTCATAGGCCCTTATCCAAATTGGTTAAGACATTCCGTATGGTAGAAACGGATAATCTTGATTTAGTCATCGAGTCAAAGACCAAAGATGAGTTTTACTATATATTTAATAGTTTTAATCGCATGGCTTCTAGACTTAAGCGTTCTATTGAGGAGAATTATGAACAGAAGATTGCCCTGCAGCATTCGCAGTTGAAGCAATTGCAGTCACAGATTAACCCGCATTTTCTCTATAACAGCTTCTTTAATATTTACATGATGTGTAAAGTAGGAGATTCCGATAGTGCGGCTGAGCTCTCACAAAAGCTAGGGAGCTACTACCAATACATCACAAGAAGTGGATCGGACGAGGTGCCTTTCTTTAAGGAGTATCAGCATGCGCTTGATTATTGTGAAATTCAGTGTATTCGCTTCTCGAATCGTATTTCTTTCGAATATGAAGAAATACCCGTTTTGGCGAACGCGATTTTAGTACCGAGGCTGATTATTCAGCCGATTGTTGAGAATGTTTTCGAGCATGCTTTCGAAGACGACTCCCGACAAGGGGTTGTCTATATTGGTGCCGAATGCGAAGAGGGAATAGTAATTATCACAATTGAAGATAACGGTAATCTTTTAAAAGATGAGGAAATAGAGTACTTGCAGAAGAAACTTGCGATGGGTCTGAAACAAGTTGAGAAGACGGGATTAATCAACGTTAATAATAGACTCCAATTGAAGTACGGACCAGATAGTGGCTTGTTTGTCTCACGCAGCAAATACGGAGGATTGAGGGTAGAACTGATAGTTAAATATGAGAGTAAGGAAGTGTGATTATGTATAGATTACTAATCGTAGATGACGAGCCTGTGATTGTGAATGGATTAGTCCAACTGTTTCAGGATAACTCGGAATTTGAACTGGATATACGAAAAGCTTACTCCTCAAGCGAAGCTCTTGAAATTGCTAAGAAAACGAAATTGGATATTTTGGTTAGCGATATTCGTATGCCTCAGAAGAATGGTCTCCAGCTCGTGGACGAAATCGTCTATTATTGGCCATTATGCCGAGTGATTTTCCTTACAGGATACAGTGAATTTGATTATGTATACGAAGCGATTCGTAAGAATGTGGACAATTACATTCTGAAAACGGAAGGAATTGAACCTATTTTCGAAGCTGTGAAGACAGCAGTCGACAAGCTAGACGAGGAGAACCGTCGTAGACTTCAATTGGAGAAGGCACAAATGCACTATCAAATCGCTAGTTCCTTCCTAAAGAAAGAGCTGATGGAGCGGGTGCTGAGCGGGGAGTCTATTACTTCTATACTCAATAATGTACGTTACAAAGATGTAGAGTTCGGCATTGCATTAGATCGTCCTTCATTCTTTCTTGTTGGTATCTTGGATCGACTAGATGATCCTAAATTTAAAATGCCTCCCTCTGTTCAGCGTATTTTCCATGATCACCTGCCTGCATCTATTGCATGTGAAGAAGTGATTTATGATGATCGTGTATTCATATGGCTGCTTCAACCAGATGAAGGATTGCTGAATCGCTTTCGTAGTGACTATCCAGATCAAGGGGTGAATTGGCCTGGAATCGTTGCTTATATGAGAGGGATATTAGAGCCTGTACAGAATGAGTGTGATGAGCTGCTAAGTGTCTGCGTTTCATTCGGAATATCGGGGGATTTACTTAACCATTGGGAATCAATCCATCTTCAAGTTGAAGCAGTGCGCTCTATGATTCTAAAGAGAGCTTTATTAGGTCAGCACATGCTTATCCTAGACCTTGAGAAACTAAGTCAACTTGAGGATACGATGCACAAAGCTGGAGGAATCGAGCAGGAAGATTTCAAGACGCTAATCATCGAACAAATTCACCAATTTGTGCAGGAGAACCTATCTGGGGATCTATCGCTTACCTCAATTGCTGCAGAGGTGTATCTTAATCCGTCCTATTTATCTCGTTATTATAAACAGACGACAGGACAAAATTTATTAGAGTATATCCAGTCGACGAAGCTGCATGTTGCTCTGCAGCTGATGAAGAATACAACTCTGAAATTAAATGAAATCGCCATCCGGGTCGGTTTTGAATCACCATCCTACTTTACAACATTCTTCAAACGCAAAATGGGTTTATCTCCACAGGATTATCGGAATTCAAAATAAGTAAATAAAGTGAAAGTGATGTAAAAAAAGTGAAATTGAAAGCGGTTTCCTCTGTGACTAAAATAATAACTAGGAACACTGATTAACAACAAGAATTGCAGCAAACAAAGGGGGGAAGCGTTCAGATGAAAAAAATGAGACCATGGAAAATTATTTTGTCAGTAACGATGATTCTTTCATTATTGTCAGCATGTGGAAGTCAAGGGAATGGAAATGCGAATGCACCATCTACGCCTAAGGAAGAGACTACGAATAGTGCGACAGACAGCGCCACAGCACCTGATCCACTAGGGAAATACCCGGAAACGGTCACTGTTACAGAAATACTAGGATATAATCCACCAGAAGATCCAAGAACTCCAAGCGGAATAACACCGGAACAAAATGCCTACCTGAAAGATCTCAAAGAGATGATGAATATTGAAGTGAAATACAAATGGACCGTTCCCTCTGCCCAGTTTGAGCAGAAGTTCTCGCTTGCCATGGCATCGGGGGATCTACCCGATGTGATAGAAGTTGATCAGAAGAACTATGAGAAACTTAAAAAGCAAGATATGCTTGCTGATCTGACAGATGCTTATGCACAATATGCGTCACCAGCTCTTAAGGCTTATATGGACTCAGATGGTGGATTCGCGATGAAAACGTTCAGTGCGGATGGTAAGCAATTAGGTATTCCTGCATTTGAAGATCCCTTCTTATCCACGCAGCTGCTATGGATTCGTCAAGATTGGCTTAATAATCTAGGTTTACAGGCACCGAAGACGATCGATGAGCTTGAGAAAGTTGCACAAGCATTCACACATAATGATCCAGATCAGAATGGTAAGAATGACACCTATGGTATCGCCATGCAAAAGAATCTCTTCTTTTGGGGATTTGATGTCAGAGGTTTCTTTAATGGATTCGGTGCTTATCCTTCCGTTGGTGATAAACAATCGGCTTGGATTAAAGGCGGCGATGACAAATTGTTACCGGGATTGATTCAGCCTGAAGTGAAGACTGCACTTGGTAAGCTACAAGCATGGTATAAAGATGGAATTATTGATAAAGAGTTTGCACTAAAGGATGAGAATAAGGCTGTAGAAGATCTGACTGCAGGTAAAGTGGGTATTTCCTACGGAGAGTGGTGGTATCCGAACTGGCCGCTTAACTCCAGCGTAGACAAAGATCCAAAGGCGGATTGGATTGCAATTCAGCTTCCAGGGATTGATGGTCCAGCTAAATCACTCGTTCCAAAAATCCGCAGCAACAAAATTTTCGTTGTGAACAAAAAGATGAAGAACCCCGAAGCAGCGATTAAGATGCTCAATTTCTACATCGAAGTTGGTAATAAGAAATACAAGGATAAGAACAAAGCGGCAGATGGCTATGTATACAACTGGTTTAACCCACGGATTGCCAACCCTGTTGATATTGATACGATTTACAGGGAAGTAAACAAAGCGCTCGATGCTAATCAGACTGAAATTACAATAGACGATGCAAATTATAAGACCGTTGCGGATACTTTCAAAGCGACTAAGGACTTCCTGGCAGGCGACACATCTAACGCTACCAAAGGTGTAAACTGGGGTCAATATTATAGCCGGGCTGCAAAAGACGGTGGCTGGGGCTTAACACGACAAATTAAAGAAAATCAACAATTTGTATACAACGAGTTTTACGGTCTTCCTACACCAACAGTAGTGGAAAAGGGCGGTCAGCTGGATAAGTTGATGCAAGAGTCCTTTACCAAGATTATCATGGGTGGTTCTCTTGATGATTTCGATAAATTCGTGGATAGCTGGAAGGCACTTGGCGGTAATGAAATTATCGATGAGGTCAATGAATGGTATAGCACGGAAGCTACGAAATAAATCATAGGGACAAGAAAGCGGGTGAGGTGAGTCGGGTGAGCCGACTCACCTCCCGTTTTAAAATGAGTACGTTGGTGAGGAGGGCATCTATGAAATCACTGAAGAAAGAATATCCGCTTCATATCATGTTAATACCGGGTGTGATTGTTACACTGATTTATGCCTACGGACCGATGGCCGGCCTGGTTATGGCGTTTCAACAGTTTGAGCCGTTATCCGGTTTTTTTAAATCCGATTTTGTGGGATTAGATAACTTCCGTTATGTATTTAATTTACCGGATTTCAAGCAAGTACTTTGGAATACGCTAGTCATAGCTATCATCAAAATGGTATTGTCTCTGCTTGTCCCGCTCATTCTAGCTCTATTATTAAATGAGCTTACTAAGAAATGGTTCGCAGGTTTTATTCAATCCGCCATTTTCCTCCCGTTCTTCCTTTCATGGACTGTCCTTGGGGGTGTCATTATTGAATTATTCTCTCTCAATGGACCTATTAATGGCTTAATTTCCTCTATGGGCTTAGAACCTATCATGTTCATGCTTGATAATGGTTGGTTCAGGGGGATTATCATTGGCTCGGATGTCTGGAAAGGCATGGGCTACAATATGATCATCATGCTTGCTGCCATCACAGGAATTAATGCGACGCTGTATGAAGCGGCAGAGGTAGATGGTGCAGGGAAATGGAAGCAAATGCTTAACATTACGCTTCCAGGTATAGCACCGATTATTATTTTACTTAGTGTATTAGGTCTCGGTGGTATTCTTAACGCAGGTTTTGAGCAGATATTGATTATGTATAACCCGACTGTATATGCAGGCGCAGATATAATAGATACATTTGTCTATCGATTGGGGATGTTCAGCCAACAATTTGGACCTGCGGCAGCAGTGGGTCTCTTTAAATCGATAATATCTTTATTTATGGTATCAACAACTTACTATGCAGCGTACAAATTTAACAATTACCGCATATTCTAGGAGGTGGAGATGGTGCTACATAAACAATCATTCAGCAGAAAGTTATTTATCGTGTTCAATACGCTGTTGTTAACTTTCATTACCATACTCGGCATTATCCCATTTGTACACTTACTCTCCATCTCACTTAGCTCGAATACAGCTGCGATGGCTGGAGAAGTGAAGCTTTGGCCCGTCGGCTTTTCCTGGGATGCTTATGTATATTTAGGAGAAAAGGTAGAGTTCTTTCGTTCCTTGGGAGTCTCCGTAAAACGAGTAGTGCTCGGTTCAGTAGTTAACTTGTTTCTAGTATTTATTACTGCTTTTCCGCTTTCCAAATCGAATGATCAGTTTAAATTTAGAACCGTATATGTATGGATATTCGCGATTACGATGTTTTTTGGAGGCGGCTTAATTCCGACGTATATCGTAGTGAAGAATACAGGCTTAATCGATTCCATTTGGGCGCTTATCTTACCAGGTGCATTGAATGTATGGAATATGGTTCTGATGCTTAACTTCTTCAGATCTATTCCAAGAGAATTGGATGAAGCGGCTACGATTGATGGTGCCGGACATTGGAGAGTACTTTGGCAAATTTATTTACCGATATCCCTTCCATCCATCGCAACGATTGGGTTATTCACCATAGTTGGGCATTGGAACGCTTGGTTTGACGGTATCCTTTACCTGAATTCACCTGAGCATTATCCGCTACAGACCTATCTTTCTACCTTGATTATGTCTATCAATGCCCAGATGTCATCGATGTCCATTGAGCAGCTCAAGGTGATGGAGAACCTGAGTGAGAAGACGATCCGAACGGCGCAAATATTCATGGGCGCATTGCCAATTATGGTAGTGTATCCATTCTTACAAAGGTATTTCGTAAAAGGAATGACGGTTGGTAGTGTTAAAGAATAAAGAAATAGAGTACAGACATAGTGTAAAAGTCTCATATGAAGGAGCAGATTGCGATGAAGAAAGTTACTGTTGCTTTAATTGGAGCGGGCCTGCGAGGAATTAATTATTCAGAATATGCGATTCAGCACCCCGATGAGCTTCAAGTTGTAGCTGTTGCAGAGCCGAATGCGAAGCGGAGAAATAAATTTAAGGCAAGACATAAGCTGGCTGATGATATGTGCTTTACTCATTGGGATGATTTTTTTGCCTCCCCGAAAGTAGCAGATGCGGTATTTATCTGTACCCAAGACAATCAGCATTATGTACCAACAATGAAAGCACTGGAGGCAGGGTATCATGTACTATTAGAAAAACCGATGTCCCCTGATGCCAAGGAATGTGTGCTTATGGGGGAAATGGCCTCTAAAGTGAATCGTGTCTTCTCGATATGCCATGTATTGAGATATACCAATTTCTTCTCTACGATCAAGGAACTGCTGGAAAGTGGTGCGATCGGACAATTGATGTCCATTCAACATAATGAGAACGTGGGTTACTGGCATCAAGCTCATAGCTTCGTAAGAGGGAATTGGCGCAAAAAGGATGAGTCCAGTCCGATGATTCTCGCTAAGTCCTGTCATGATCTGGACATTCTTTCCTGGTTGACAGATTCAGAATGTGTTCGAGTGTCTTCCTTCGGCTCACTGTCCCATTTCAAATCTAGTGAAGCACCGGAAGGAGCCCCGCTACGTTGCACAGATGGATGCCCAGCAGCAGATAAATGTCTCTATTATGCTCCTAATCAATATTTGACGGAGGATACGGATTGGCCTACATCGGCAATTAGCGATGATCCAAGCTATGAAGCCCGACTGAATGCTCTTCAGGAAGGACCTTATGGACGATGTGTCTATCATTGTGATAATGATGTCGTCGACCATCAAGTGGTAAATCTAGAATTTGCTAATTCCGTAACTATAGCTTTTACAATGAGTGCGTTTACCAAAGATGTAAGTCGTACCCTCAAGCTGATGGGTACCACGGGAGAAATTCGCGGTGCGATGGAGAAGAATGAAATTGAAGTGATCCATTTTGGCAGCGGTAAGGTAGAGAGAATCTCGTTCGAGAATGCAGGTGGTCATGTTGGTCATGGCGGCGGCGATATGGGGTTAATCAAAGATTTTGTTAAGCTGGTTCGAGCGGAAGGAAAGATTCAAGGTCTTACATCAGCAAATCATTCCGTTCAAAGTCACCTTATGGCTTTTGCAGCGGAGCAATCTCGCATTGAGGGTAACAGTATTGTTCTGAGAGAATTTGCACAAAGTGTCTGTAATGATGAAGAGGTGAAGCAACGATGAATGCTCCGCAGCCATTTCAGACGATGTTATTAAGTTCGTTGGTTAAGGTATTTGCTGATGAAGTGCCGAATCATGAACCCTATCACAGTGCAACCGCACTTGTCGGGGAAACATTTTCGTTCCAAGTCGCTTATACCTCAGATACACTTTTAAAGAATATTGAAGTAGAGATAAAGTCATCTCTTCCAGATCTAATATGTATAAGATCCGTTGGACTTGTTCCCTCAGAAATGCCTTGTTTCAAAAATCATGATGACGATGTGCTAAGAACTACGCCGGGATTATATCCAGATCCATTGTATACGCTGGATCAACAATCTATTTCATCGATCCCGGGACAATGGCGATCTTTATGGGTGGCGATAACCTTGGATGAAACAATGAGTACGGAGCTTCGCTCTATTCAGGTCCTCTTCAAATCATCTGAAGGGCAGATATTAGGTGAATCGGATGTATTCGAGTTAACCGTCATCCCTGCAACACTACCGCCGCAACAGTTAATTCATACGGAATGGTTCCATGTGGATTGTCTTGCTACAAAGTATGGTGTCGAAGTATTTAGTGAAGCGCATTGGGCCCTTATAGAACGTTATGCAGATACGATGGTTAAGCATGGCATGAACATGATCTTAACTCCGTTGTTTACACCGCCTTTGGATACAGCCATTGGTGGAGTACGTCCAACCGTTCAATTGATTTCCGTGACTAAAGCGGGAGATCGTTATGAATTCGGATTTGATCTGCTTACTCGTTGGGTATCGATGTGCCGCCGACTTGGCTTCAAATACTTTGAGTTCTCTCATTTATTTACTCAATGGGGTGCAAAATGTGCACCAAAAATAATGGTAACCATTCAAGGTGAAGAACAGCAACTATTCGGCTGGGATACGGACGCATCCTCAGCGGAATACCGTAGTTTCTTGGATCAATTTTTACCTTGCTTAGATCAATATTTGAAAGAGCAGGGAATAGACCAGCAAAGCTGGTTCCATATTTCAGATGAACCAGGAGAGGAACATTTGGAATCGTACCGAGCTGCAAGTGAGATCATTTATAAACATTTATCAAGTTATCCGATCATGGACGCTTTGTCCGAATTGGAGTTGTATGAACAGGGCCTGGTGAAAAGGCCGATTCCTGCGAATACGCATATTGAACCGTTCTTAGAACATCAGGTTCCAGACCTTTGGACGTACTATTGCTGCGCGCAAGGTGAACAAGTATCCAACCGGTTTTTCAACATGCCGTCTGCTAGAAATCGTATAATCGGGTTTCAATTGTATAAATTCGGATTACAGGGCTTCTTGCATTGGGGTTATAACTTCTGGTACTCGCAATATTCATTGAATCAGCAGCTGGACCCTTATCGTACGACTGACGCTGAGCATGCATTTCCCTCAGGAGATGCCTACTTGGTCTATCCGGGAGAAGAAGGCCCGATTGAATCCATTCGACTGGAAGTTCTATATGAAGGGTTGCAGGATTTGCGCGCACTAGAATTACTTGAGCAGAAAATTGGCAAGAAAGCAACGATAGCAATTATGGAAGAGGGTCTGAGTACATCGTTGACCTTCTCTGTATACCCGAGGGATCAGGGAACATGGCTCTTAGAGGCAAGAGAGCGGATCAATCAAGCGATAGCAAGTTATTCTACTTAAGTGATCATACCATTACGAGGTGTTGAGAATATGGCAACTTTTCATTATTCAGGATCTTCCTTTTATTATAACGATCAGGCGATACGGCTTATCTCAGGGGCCATCCATTATTTTCGGACTCTGCCGGAACATTGGGAAGACCGTCTTATCAAATTAAAAGCTTGCGGCTTCAATACGGTTGAAACCTATGTGGCATGGAATTTACACGAGCCGAAGAAAGGCCAACATAATTTTGAAGGTATGGCAGATGTAGTCCGGTTTATTGAATTGGCAGGAGATTTGGGTCTGCATGTCATCGTTCGTCCCGCACCTTATATTTGTGCAGAATGGGAATTTGGTGGACTGCCATCTTGGTTGCTAGCTGATTCGGATATGCGTCTTCGATGCTACCATAAGCCATTTCTAGATCATGTAGATGCGTATTATGATGTATTGCTCCCCAAATTACAACCACTGTTATGTACAAATGGTGGCCCGATCATTGCTATGCAGATTGAGAATGAGTACGGAAGTTACGGCAATGACAAGCGCTATTTGACTCATTTAAAAGACAGCATGATTTCCCGTGGGATAGATGTACTACTATTCACTTCCGATGGACCTGAAGACGCGATGTTACAGGGAGGTATGGTCCCAGGTGTGCTAGAGACGGTGAACTTTGGATCACGTCCAGTAGAAGCATTCAACAAGCTCCGTGAATACCAACCAGAGGCTCCAATCATGTGTATGGAATACTGGAACGGTTGGTTTGATCATTGGCGTGAGGAGCATCATACGCGTCCGGCTGAGGATGTAGCGAAGGTATTGGATGAGATACTTAGTTTAGGCGCATCCGTTAATTTCTATATGTTCCATGGCGGAACTAACTTTGGGTTCTACAACGGAGCGAATGGACATACGTTTGACAGCTATGAACCAACAATTACTAGTTATGACTATGATTCCTTACTGAGTGAATCCGGTGAGCCGACAGCTAAATATTATGCAGTTCGTGAAGTGATCTCCAAATATGTAGATCTCGGACCCATTGAGTTACCAGCTCCTGTCGCTAAGAGAGCATATGGGAGAGTAGAGATGAAGGAGCAGACTTCACTTACCGCAAACTTGAATCGTATTTCTGCACCTATTCACTCTGCATACCCTGAACCGATGGAGAAATTGGGTCAGGATTATGGCTTTATTCATTATAGTACGTTCCTTACAGGACCTCGTCCTAAAGATGAGTTCTTCATCCAGGATTTACATGATCGTGCATTAGTCTTTCTGAATGGAGAGCTCACTGCAACCTTAGATCGTGTAGAGCCAGAGGTGAAATTAGAGTTCGAGGTTCCGGCCGAAGGGCTGCATGTTAGTATACTTGTGGAGAATTTAGGACGCGTCAACTATGGTCCTTTTATGAGAGATTGTAAAGGGATTACTGAAGGGGTACGTTATGGACGGCAGTTTCTGTCGGAATGGACGACTTATACGTTGCCATTAACGGATTTATCTGGTCTGCAGTTTGAAGGTTTATTCAGGCAAGTGGAACCTAGTTTCTTCCGCAGCACCTTGGTTGTGGATGAACCTTGTGATACGTTCTTGAGCATGGAAGGATGGACTAAAGGCGTCGTGTTCATTAATGGGTTCAACCTTGGACGCTATTGGAATATCGGACCACAGAAAACAATGTATGTGCCAGGTCCTCTATTGAAACAAGGCAACAATGAGATTGTCATCTTTGAATTGCACAGCACTTCAGATACCGCTGTTACGTTCGTAGATCAACCGGAACTAGGATAATAGGGCATAGCTCTGCCAACAACATGTTAGAATTGCGGCTTATTGAACCATGTCTGAATTTGCTTCGGACAAGTTTGTTCAATCTTGCGTAATTCGCTAGCTTCGTTTAACTAGCTGTTTCAAACGCAGCAATTAATATATCGTAACAACAAAGACACCCGAATAGATCCGGGTGTCTTTGTTAAATAGAAACTATTTCTTGCTGCGTATTCTAAGGTTATGTAGTTCCCATTGTTCATACCAATCTTGAACAACGGCAGGAAGACCAATACTTAGATCGCCTTTCAATAATTCCGTCAGATTCTTGTATTGTTCTTCCACTGCGGATCGTTCCCCAATACTGTCGTAGACCTTCATTAATCCTAAATGTCCTTGTTCAAAATAGGGCTGAAGCTGTACTACCTTTTGATACACAGTGACAGCTTCGGGAACTCTGTTGTTGTCGATATAGAACTGGGCCATTCCCATAGCATGGTGTAGCCAAATGGTGCGCAGACGTTGTCGTTCGCCCTCCGCCCACAAATAATCGTAATCTCCAAAATAATCCCCTGAATAAAGCTCAAATAACCTTTGATGTTCTGCACAATTGTCCTCTCCAATGGATTCGAGTGCAAGAATGTTGTGCTCCCACTGGGCTGCATCGATTAGAAGCGGCCCGGTCTCAAGCGTATACCCTTCTCCGCCACTGACGTTGCTGATATGCAGATCTACCTCACTCTGCTTTAAACATTGTCGTACTTGATAAATGGTTGTGTAGAGATGGGTAGAAGCCTTTTTAAGGTTGAAATCTGGCCATAGTAGGTCAATCAGGGTATCTTTACTGACGAATCGATTGCGATTATGAAGCAAGAAAGCAAACAATTCTTGTGCCTTAGAAGTTCTCCAACGGAGATTGTTTAAAGGTTGTCCTCCTCGTTCAAAACGCAGCGATTGAAAACAACGAATCGTTAGTTCATGTGCTACCTCTTTGCTTTTTGGTGCAAACTTCAATCTGTCCTCCAAGCGTTGTACTGTTTTGAATAAACGGTCATGTCGCACGGGCTTCAAAATATAATCAATCGCATTTAACTCAAAGGCTTCCACTGCATATTGGTTATACGCGGTCACGAAAACGATATTAGCGTTTGGACACACCTCTTGCAGAATTGCGGCAGCTTGAAGTCCGCTCACTTCAGGCATTTCAATATCAATAAAAATAACGTCAGGCTCCAAGGCTGGAGCTTCTTGTATAGCTTGAACAGGATCTGTATAGGACGCGATGATATGAACAGCTTCCATTTCTTTTAACATGAATTCTAACTTTACGAGAGCAAGACGTTCATCGTCCACCAATACTGCTTGAATCATTGTTATTTCACCACTCAATATAGTATTTTTTAGCAAAAAACAATAAACTCTTCTTTATTTTTCGTTTTATTATAGTCTGTCTGTGACTAGGTATTTTTGTGATTCATATTTCTTTTTTCAGAAGGGATTATGAAACTTACTGAAGTACCTAGCCCTTCCTTGCTTTTAATTTGCAAACCCTTAGCATAGACACGTAACAAGCGTTTATGTGTATTAAGAAATCCAATCCCTCTTGTTACATTAGACTGACTGCTCAGCAGTTGCTGAAGTTGCTCGGAAGTCATACCTTTACCATTATCAGCGATTGTAATCTCGATGTCATCAGCTAGTTCTTTGATGGATATTGAAAGCGTACCTCCTTTGGAGCGGCTTAATATACCATGCCTAACGGCATTTTCAACGAGTGGCTGAATGGTCAAGGGAGGTAACTGAAAATGTAGATTTTCTGTTAACTCCCAGTTGATGGTCATCCTGTCCTCAAAGCGCTCTTTCTCTATGTACAGATAGGCACGGACAAGCTCAAGCTCGTGTTCAATCGGTATCATCGGCTCAGCGTTCAAGAAGTTAAAGCTTAAGCGTAAATAAGAGCTAAAGGCATCAATAAGGTGACCCATACGCTGTGTATCAAAAGATGCCAGAGCAGATATAGAATTTAATGTGTTGAATAAAAAATGTGGTTGTATTTGCGCTTGAAGATATGCTGCTTCCAGACGAAGCCGTTCACTTACGGACTGTTTTAAGTCTGTTAAGGAACGTACCCGTCCTCTTAGCTCCATAGCGTTCATGGGTTTCATTACATAGTCGTTCGCGCCCGAAACAAATCCGGTGTAGATATCTTCCGGCTGGCTACGTGCGGTCAGAAGTAGAATAGGAAGCTCAGCTATAGTAAAACGTTCACGAATTCTCTGTGTTAATTCATAGCCGGACATCTGGGGCATCATTACATCTGTAATGATTAAATCCCATTGATCAGTATCCAGTTTTATTAAAGCATCAATTCCACTGGTTACCGTAACCATTTCATAGTCTTTGATGGACAGTACGCTAGTAAGGATTTTCAGATTAACCGGGTCATCGTCAACAGCCAAAATCTTAGGTCTTCTTCCATCCGTTGAAGTAGCAGATGTAGTGTTAAATTCGGATAGCCTAATATGAGATAGTTTGTCCGTGTATTCAGTCACTGTTGAGAATTCTAAATTGAATTTTTGAATGTTTGAATCGGATAGAGGCATAGTAAAAGTAAAAGTAGAGCCTTTGCCAAGTGAAGATTTTACGCTAATCTCTCCACCGTGAAGTTCAACTAACTGTTTACAAATACTTAAGCCCAATCCAATTCCACCACTTATTGCTGTCACGCTTGAGTCACCCTGTTCATAGGGTTGGAAGGCTCTAAGCTGTGTTTCCTCGTTCATTCCAATGCCAGTATCCGTAATATGGATGCGCGCCACACCCTTATGAATATCCGCATGGACCCTAACTGAGCCTACACTCGTATATTTCACAGCATTTTGAAGCAGATTGAACAAAATCTGAATGAGTCTTTTCTCATCTGCCACAATAGAAGGAAACGAGTCGGGAATCTCCGAGATTAGTGTAATGTGCTTACCTTCCGTTAGGAACTTGAGCATATCGAGTACGCCAACAGCTACGGATTGAATGGGAACATTTCTTAACTGTAATTGAATGTTGCTTTCACGAAGCTGTGATTGATCTAGAAGATCGTTTATCAGTAAAGACATACGTCTTCCGACGGTAATTAGCAGTTCTAGATTACTTGCGTTCTGATGCATTAAAGAGTCTCTCTCACTGTCTAAGACGGTCTCAGCAATATTAATGATGCTATGTAGGGGGTTTTTCAGCTCGTGAGAGGTATTAGCTAGGAAATCATCCTTTTGCGTAACGGTTCTTTGCAGGCTTTTTGCCAGATTTTCAGTCTGTTTAGTATTCCAGAAATAGCGCTTAAACCCAAAAGTCGCAAAGCATAAAAAGGCAATAATCAGGTCGAAAGGATAATAGGTAACGTCAACCAGATCGAAATTTTTGAACAATCCCCAATGATTGCTGTTAATGATGGCTAGGATAGATAGCAATAGAAAAATAGAGCCATCGTTGTTTTTAAGCGCAGATTTCAGAAAGAGAACTACAACTTCTAATGATAGAACGAATATATTGATGAAAAAAAGAAGCGTATATGATTCGTAATAGTGGACAACGGGACCGAGCAGTATGAAAAGGATATGTACCAAGGATAAGCTGGTCAGGATCCGAACGCTTTTAATTTTTAAATTATGGAACATTAGTTGCTTGCTTGTCAGTAAGATGAATATAAAAGCCATAATATTAGATATGATTAATAGTTTTAAGCTCCATTGGTAGTTTAAGGGAAGCATATGCAGCAAAAGCTTGTCATCATCAATAAGTACTGTAGTTATAGCGGAAATTACCAACAGAAAAAAATAGATCAACATCTTTTGCCGTGGACCAATGGTATATAATATTGCTGCATAGACTGCATGAAGTAGAAGTACTACACATAATAACAGTTGAAGGCCTATGGAAACGATCCGCTGATGTGTTAAGGTTTTTTCGTTACCAAATAAAATGGGTTTAAAAATACCACCTGTATGAGCTAAAGAGTAGTTGGCTACATGAATCACAATTTCAATCTCAGTCTTATCCGTTGTAAAAGTTACGGAGTAAGGTAATACACGAGCAACATAGTCTTCTTTATTGGCAGATGGAGAACCTGAATTTCCCAGTAGTTCACCATTGATATATATTTCCGAAGAAGTCCGAACCCCGGATATGAGTATGCCATAAGACTGCTTTTCGTTTTTATCTACAAGAATCCGTAACCGATAGGAGCCGTAGCCTAAAGCAGACTTTTCGCCATTATGAATGGCATCGTTCCACTGATCCGGGACTTGTATATATTTTTTAGGGGGAGCTTTGTTTAGAGATTCTTTATTGAAAGTGGGAAGCAGCGTATTAGGATAGAACTCCCATTGGCCTTTTAAGGTAAGGAGCTTGTCTTGATTTAAGTCTTTATTCCGTAAATCGAGAACTCCTTTGACTAATTGTGGTTGTATGGCATGAGGCGATGCCCAAACCCATAGGAAGCGAAATCCAGTAAGTATAGTAAGAAATAGCACGATAATTAGAAAGAGTTTTCGTTTAGTCATAGTAATTAAACATTATTCGACAAAAAACAATATATTCCTTTCACAAAAATATTTCAAAAATTTTAAAAAAAGTTACGGCAAAGTTGCAGGGGATTAGAATTGGCTGGCGTCTAACGTTATGTAGGTGAAGGAGGGGAGAAAGCTGGAAGAGAAGGAATGGATTTCTGCTGTGCTGAACGGTGAGCATCAGGCCTTTGGGCATTTGGTGACACGTTATCAAGGCATGGTATACAGAGTGTGCGTCAAGATTACTGGAGAAGCCGAATCGGCCAAAGATATGGCCCAAGAGGTTTTTATAAAAGCATACAAAGCGCTCCCCTCCTTCAGAGGACAATCTACCTTCTCGACATGGCTTTATCGGATAGCCTATCGAACCTGTCTGGACTGGAAACGGGCCAATGATAGGGAGTGGAGGCATCGGAGTGCGGCTGATTACACTGAGAATGATTGGGTAACATCTCAAACACCAGAGCAAGAGGTGCTAGAGCAGGAACAATCAGCTGAGCTGGGTGAGAATGTGAACAGCCTTGCGGAACCGTACCGGTCGGTCGTACAGCTGTACTATTTTCAGCGAAATTCTTATCAAGAGATAGCGGAGCAAAAAGGTGTTTCCGTTAAGACTATCGAATCGCAGCTTTATCGTGCCAGACAGATGATGCGTAGACAAAGGGAGGAATTGCGATGAATTGTGCAATAGTGAAGGAATGGATGCCACATTACATTGACGGCCTACTGTCTCCAGATATGGAGCTGAGTATCCGGTTGCACATACAATCCTGTCCTGATTGCGCGCAGTGGCTGGAGGAAGCTAAGGAAATGTCCGCTCTTTGGTCAGAAATGGAAACGGACAGTGAATATCAGCATGAACAGATGGACTTTCCAGATCTCGCAGCAGGTGTTATGGCCCATATCGAGCAGCTCGAAACAGGACGCAGAGAGCGAGCGGTTAAAGCGACAAGCGTAAGACGTCGCTATGCTCCTAGAACATCTTGGATGCATTATGCGGTGGCTGCCTGCTTGAGCTTCTTATTGTTACAGTTTGGCGTTTTTGAGAATTTGGCTTATGGGATTACTGAAATTAATGGTCATGTGTCGAATTCGGTGACCCAATGGTTTGGTGGTTTTAGAAAATAGTCATAAAGAGATTTATAAATAATAGATGGATTCAGGTAAACTGAAAAGTTTATGCTATCCAAATTTTAGGAGGATGTATTATGATTAAGAAGAGACGTTGGCTCACTTTTATGCTAGCTATGGTTCCTGGTGTAGGTCATTTGTACTTAGGTTTCAAAAAGCAGGGGCTGCAGTTTATGATCGGGGCTTCCTTATGTATTATGTTTATTCCGTCTGAGCCCATGATCTTCCCTTTTGCGCTAGCTGCACTATGGTTTTACCAATTGTTTGATGCCCTGCAGAAAGCGGCTTGGATGAAAATAACTGCAGCCGAACATGAGCGTATGATGTTCCATCCTGACAGCTTCGGAGAACCTTGGACGATGGGGATGTCCTCTATGCCGGGTTACCCACATGAAGATGTGAATCCGGCTTGGGTTGGTGTTGGATGTGTTGTTGCCGGTTTCCTTATGCTGGTGATCTCAGCATTTCCGACGCTTTGGAGAATGTTAATTGAGATTAACATTGGTACGATCTTGCTATCACTGGGTCTGATTGCGTACGGTCTGAAGATGCTAAGAAACAATACGAGAGCGTAAGAAACGGGGATTTGACTATGGGGAGATGGAAAATCGGGAGTTTTACTGCAGCTATAGGCTGCATTGCACTTGGTGTCATTATTGTGATGGCTCAGTATAATATGATCAGCTATGAAGTACTTGGTTATTTATGGCCAGCACTGTTGATCTTGTTCGGACTCGAGATGTTGCTAAGATTGTTTATCAAATCCGATGCCAAAAGTCGTGTGAGCGGTTGGGCAATCCTATTGATCATCCTGTTGGTTGGAGCAAGCAGTGCACAGAGCGTAATGGCCGGCGGCTCACTTAGCAGTTTAATCGGGAATACACATTTAACTCCACTAAGCGGCAATGTCGAAGTGAAAGACAATATTACGACGCTGAAAATCGTACTTCCAAGTGGAAAAGTAAAGGTCGAGGGAATAGATGGAAGCTCATTGGATTATGAGGGAAGCTTACTCCTACCTGGAAAATCGCAAAGTGAAGCCGAAAGTGCGTTGGAAAAGAAATGGAAAGTAAAAACTGAGGGAGATACACTGATTATGGAGCTTGATACAGATCATAATTGGTTCTCTAATATTCAGTTTGGATTTAATACTAAAAGTCCTTATTTAAATGTAAGTGTACCTAGCAGCCTTGCCGTTGAGGTAGATACTAGTGACGGGTCAATAGAAGCCTGGGATTTAAAGTCTGGCTTAGTGGTTGATACTAGTAATGGGGTTATAAATATTCATGATGTTGCTGGCGGAGTTGAAGCAGATACCAGCAATGGCTCACTGACTGTTCAGAACATCCAAGGTGGAGCGCAGCTCAAAAGCTCTAATGGTGCGATTATATTGGATAATATAGATGGAGCGTTGACGGCAAAGAGCAGCAACGGCAAGATCACTATTAATTCAGCAGTGACTGGAAAATGGAAATGTTCGTCTAGTAACGGAAAGATTACGGTGGGGTTGCCAACTGTGTCCGATGCGAAGATTACAGCGGATACTAGCAATGGCTCACTGAAGGGGAATGTCCCTTGGGATCTAGACGGGGACAGCTTTGGCACTGCCATTCTTGGTAAAGGAACTTATACTGTGGACCTAAGTACGAGTAATGGAAGTGTAACCGTGGACACAGCTGAATAAGTACGAACAATAAAGGGAGTTAAGGCTTCAGCGATTGGTTCTGCTGAAGCTTTAGCGCCCTTTTTCAAATTATAAGAAACCTACCAAGCGTAAGCTTTAGGAGCTTCTCCGCCCGGTCCTGGGAAGATCTCATCTAAACGTTTAAGGACAGATTCATCTAGCACAATCTCAAGACTGCGCAGTGCACTCTCGAATTGCTCTAGTGTGCGTGGTCCAATAATTGGTGCGGTTACAGCAGGATTGGCTAATAACCATGCTAGTGCTACATTATCTTGTGGTTCCCCAAGCTCCATACATAAGCTTGCAAAAGCCTCAAGCTGATCTTTGTATTGCTCTACGCGCTCAGCATTTCCTCCACTGCGGCTGCCTTCTATTTTCTTAAGTGCATTGCGTCCAAGAAGACCTCCATCCAGTGGGCTCCAAGGAATAACGCCTAGTCCATGATGGAGAGAGGAGGGTAATACTTCAAGTTCAGGAAGGCGACAGGTGAGGCTGTATTTATGCTGCTCAGAAATCAAACCTAAAAAGCCACGTGCCTTCGCTTCTTGTTGGGCTACAGCGATATCCCATCCCGCAAAGTTACTGGAGCCGACATAACCAATCTTTCCTTGGTTTACAGCAAGCTCAAAAGCCCCCCACAGCTCGTCCCAAGAGACACTACGGTCAACGTGATGCATCTGGTACAATTCAATATGATCGGTCTGGAGACGCTGCAGAGACCCCTCTAGATGGCGGCGTATAATATAAGATGATAGTCCACCCTCATCATTAGGGCCATCGAGCTTATCGCTCATTGCACCGTATACCTTGGTAGCTAACACGACCTTTTCACGTCGCCCACCACCCTGCTTAAACCAACGACCAATAATCGTTTCTGTTAAACCGGAATTCTCACCCCAACCATAAATGTTAGCGGTATCAAAAAAATTAACACCTGCGTCGAGTGCAGCGTCCATAATACGGAAGGCTTCTTGTTCATCTGTTTGTGGGCCGAAGTTCATTGTTCCGAGACATAGCCGACTGACCTTCATACCGGATTTGCCAAGCTTAGCATATTGCACTTCGCATTCACTCCTTAGGTAGATGATTTCAACTTAATTGTAAACATCTTATTAACCAAGGGCAAATTTTCCAAGTCCTTCTCTGGTGCTCAATAGCGTAGTTTTATGTTTTCAAAAACTTTTTTTAGCTTACAACGTATTTACAATGGGAAAAATATCATAATGGAGGGAATACTATGAAAAAGAGCTTCAGTATTATTTTTGCAGCAATTATCGGAATGCTTGTATTCACAAATCAGTCCTATGCTAATCCATCGAAGTCACCTCCAAGCTTGGACAGTACAGATACGCTTTATGTTAGTACCGAACTCGTCGCAATCATTGATCATAGCACTAACAAAGCTGACGTAGTAAATGTAACAACAAATAAGGTAGTCAACCTATCAAACGATACTCATACGATTCTCGACCTTAACGTGATGAAGAATCCGCAAAAAATAGTGCTACTCAAGAAATCAAATGGCAACGCAATTACGAAAACGGTCTTTACCTATGCTGGAGAGCAGATTAGTAAAACAGAAATACCGCTTAAAGGTGCGGCAGACAAAATCAAATGGGTTGCTCCTACGGGGAAAGTAAACGAACGAATCATGGTTCAATTTGGAGATTCCTTTAATCTTTATCAGTATCCTTGGAAGATGCCAAGTGTAAGCTTTAACGCTAAGATTAACGATACCGGATATGAAAGTGTAAACGTTCAGGGTTGGGATTTTGTTGGATATCCTTATTTAGCTATAAAGTATCAAGCACAAGGTATAATGAGCGATGATTTCTTTGTGAGAACAATTAATTTATTTCACCATAATGAAAAAATGTTAAAAGACTTTAATACTGACATTAAGCTTAAATTTAATGGTGCAAATTTGGCAGTATACACATCATACATTTACCAGCCTGCTCCAGCTAACGCGAAGCGTCCTGTTTCAGATGATTCTCAGAACGTGTTCCGTTTGATGAATGTTGCAACAGGAAGCGCAGTAACCTCTATTAAGCAAGCTTTTAAAGAAGAGGGTAATCTTTCGGGGTGGAAGACGGACTTTATTAACAATCAAGTGTTTGTTGGGGATGTATTAGAACAAACCTGGTCGTTATTTTCGCAAGAAGGCGCTCAGATCGTAAAAGATCAAAAATGGCCTGAAAATGGGAAAAGTAAATTTTTGAATTATAATCTAACTACAAAAACTGCTTATTTCCTGGAATATTCTGCTGGTGAAATTTCAGTAATTGCAAATCCAATTCATTAATAAAACATGAAAGCGCAGAGTCGCCAAAGGGATATATCTGGCGGCTTTTTCATTACTTAAGAAAATCTTCCTTCAAAATAAGTATCCTATAGGCTATGCCTATCAACTCAATAGAATCTATATCTTTGTCCTTTACGACTGGGTATGATACAACAATATAAAGAAGAACTATGTCTGTTAGAGCAGACCACTTGAGGAGTGACTGAGATGAGTGAGGTTAAAAAAATCGCCGTAATCGCAGGGGACGGTATTGGACCTGAAGTAGTAGCTGAAGCAGAAAAAGTATTGAAAGCAACGGAAGAAGTATTTGGTTATGCTTTTGAAACGGAGCACGCTCTTTTTGGAGGCATTGCAATAGACGAAAGAGGCACACCGCTGCCGGAAGATACACTGGAAATCTGTCGCAGTGCTGACGCCGTATTACTGGGCGCTGTAGGCGGACCGAAGTGGGATAACAATTCTAAGGAGCTTCGTCCTGAAACCGGATTGCTTGGCATTCGCAAAGCACTTGGATTGTTCTCAAACTTACGTCCAGCAGTCGTATTCGATTGCCTTAAGGACGCTTCGACATTGAAGCCAGAAGTGCTGGAAGGTACCGATCTTATGGTCGTTCGTGAGCTGACTGGTGGGATTTATTTTGGAGATAAACTGCGTCGTCAAGGTGAACATGGTGAAGAAGCAGTGGATACCTGTGTATATAACGTAATGGAAGTGGAACGAATTGTACGTCAGGCTTTTGAGATTGCTGGCAAGCGTCGCAATAAGCTGGCAAGTGTTGATAAAGCGAATGTACTTGAAACTTCACGGTTATGGCGTGAGGTCGTAAATAAGATTGCTCCAGAATATCCTGAGGTAGAGGTTGAGCATGTACTCGTTGATAACTGCGCAATGCAGCTGCTGCGTCGTCCAGCTAGCTTTGATGTTATCGTTACCGAGAACATGTTTGGTGACATTCTGAGCGACGAGGCTGCGATGTTGACAGGCTCTATCGGTATGCTTGCTTCCGCTTCGATGGGCGATGGTAACTACGGTCTCTACGAGCCCGTTCACGGCTCCGCACCTGATATTGCCGGACAAGGACTTGCGAACCCGATTGCAACAATCCTGTCCTTAGCACTAATGTACCGTTTAACCTTTGGTTATGAGGATGCGGCTGCTGCGATAGAGGCTGCAGTAGCTGAAGTATTGGATGCAGGACACCGTACAAGTGATATCGCCGTAGATAAGAGCAAAGCGATCAGTACATCTGAAATGGGCGACCTGATTGTTGCAGCTATCCGCAAAGCATAATATAATCTAATTTCTAATTACGATTATAGGGGGATTTGTCTAAGATTGACTTTGATTTTGTACGATGATACCATTTGATATGTAGACAAGATGTAAATTATTCCAGCATTTCACGACAAGAAATGGTTGGTTTCTTACATAATCAAAGGAGGATTTTGGCAATGGCTGAACGTTTAGTAGGTAGACCAGCTCCAGATTTTACTATGCAAACCGTATCAGGTGATGGTAAGGATTTTGGTAAAGTAAGTCTGTCCGACTATCGTGGCAAATGGCTGGTATTCTTCTTTTATCCTCTGGACTTCACTTTTGTATGTCCGACTGAAATCACAGCTCTCAGTGAAGCGGCTGCGCAGTTCGAAGCGCTTGATACAGAAATTCTTGGCGCAAGTGTTGATTCGATCCACAGCCACAAAGCATGGATCAATACACCTAAGGATTCGAATGGTCTTGGCCGTTTGAATTTCCCGCTTGCTGCTGATATTACTAAACAAGTTGCTAAAGACTACGGCATTCTGATTGAAGAAGAAGGAATTGCATTGCGTGGATTGTTCATCATTGATCCTGAAGGTGAATTGAAATATCAGGTCGTTAATCACAATGATGTAGGTCGCAGCGTAGAAGAAACACTTCGTGTCCTGCAAGCCCTGCAATCTGGTGGCTTATGCCCAATGAACTGGAAACCAGGTGACAGAAACCTTTAAATGTTGTTCTGCTATTATCTGATCTTTGATATTCTGATTTCGACCTCCTTGCAGAAGTTTTTTCTGTAAGGAGGTTTTTTGCACCAAAAAAGGCTTAAATAAAAAATGGATTTGAAAATAGGCGTGAAAAGTTATATTATGTCCTCGAGTGGAGGAATCTCCATTGGGGTAATGTAATACAATAATAAAAACTCAGATGGGTTAGTTATTCTAAGGAGGGTGAACAAATATGAGCTTTTGCTGTGGAGCGAGTATGGTAGGAACAAAGGGAACCCTTAAACATTATCGCACGCAAGTCCATAATGTTCCCCTGCTTTTTTGTCCGGTATGTCATCGTGTAGAGGTTCACTATAAGGTCGAAAACGAGTATGAGATCTTGGCGGAATACGCACATGGAGACGGTGTTACTGATGTGGATTTTCAGGACTATGTCATGGAAGACGAAACTGCAATATTCGAGAATGTCATTAACATCGAGAGTGAAGAGCCTCTAGCTATTGTGCGGAGTCAGATCGATATGGCGCTTGACCTGCTTGCTGTAGCCAAACAGATTGAGGATACGAAGTGGGAACGGGAATTGAAGAAAAGATTAGCTGTGATGAGTCAAAGACGCCTTCGTCTGCAACAGAAAGCGTAAGATTATTTACAATTTGGGTCTGACCCATTTCTTTATCAAGGCCTTCGCAACCGCGAGGGCCTTTAGCTTTTTCTATTTTCTTTTAAAAGAGTTTAAATCATTTGAACGAACTAATAGTGATAAATATAATTTGATGTGATATTTTATATGTCTTTGGAATCATTTTATGAATTTTTTTATCATTCGACAGTTTCTCTGATTGCGTTGTCTACTTCACTTGGATATGATTGGAATATAATTGAACCGGTTGGAAAAAGTGCAACGATTACCGAATGTTCTGGCGGCTTCGTCATATACTCAAATACATAGTAATTTGATGTCGCTTTAGCGTCTTCGTCAAATGCAGTAAAAGGGGGAACTTCGTATCGTGATTAGCCAATATCAAGAAAGTCTTCTATTACCGGGAAGAACCTATCAGTCAGGGCCTGTGGATACTACATACGAGGATGTACTAGAGAATATTGACAGCGGAATCATGCTTTTTGATGAAGAGGGAGTTATAAGTTTTGTAAATAAGCAAATGTACGGGATGCTAGAATTAACCCGTCACTCCCTTGTCGGCTGTACAATATCACACTTATTATCTAACGTTAGACTAAGCCGCTTTAAGAAAAAGCAAGTACTGCAAAGCTATAGAGAGATGGTATACAAAGGAAAATCAAATTATGAATTTTTAGACGAGTATGGCCGTTACTGGAAGGTTACATTATGCTGTGGAGAGCAAATGAAGGGTTGTTATTTGTTTACAGTTAAAGAAATCTCCGATTATAAGTTGATTGAGCAAACGGCTTACCAGAACGATAGTTTGGCTATGCTAGGTAAATTATCTGCATCTATTGCACATGAAATCCGGAATCCATTAACTGCAATTCGTGGATTTATTCAATTGCTTCACCCGCATCTACAGCAGCTTGGGAAGCAGGAATACGGCAAGATAATCTTGGCGGAGATCGATCGTGCGAACGATATCATTCATGAATTCCTTACTTCCTCCAAGCCGTCAGTTCCTCAAGTGGGGATGATTCCTGTGTCAGCTTTACTCAAGGAAGTAGTGCTGCTTACAGAGAGTGAAGCCCTGATGAAAGGTTGCCAGATCAATCTACATCCTTTTCAGGAGGGAGATATGATGATTTCTGGAGATGTGAAACAAATGAAACAGGTAGTCCTTAACCTGATTAGAAACGCTATGGAGGCCGTTACGGATAGAGCAGATGGTCTAATGGGTAAAATAGAGGTTGGAGCCCACAGAGAGGGTTCTGAGGTCCGTATGTTCATCTCTGATAACGGAAAGGGAATGGATATCCGTACACTGGACAGGTTATTTAGTCCATTTTTTACAACTAAGGAGAATGGGACAGGGCTAGGGCTTTCCGTGAGTGACAGAATCATCAAAAATCATGGCGGATGCATTTCTGTCAGTAGTAGAGTTAATGAAGGTACTCATTTTGTAATCTCATTGCCATTAATCCATTAGTACATTCGATTAGAATATAAAGTGTTTAAGAGGCTGATCCCTGCGGATAATACAGATGC
Organism: Paenibacillus sp. NPDC058367; assembly: GCF_042723305.1. Taxonomy (NCBI): domain Bacteria; kingdom Bacillati; phylum Bacillota; class Bacilli; order Caryophanales; family Paenibacillaceae; genus Paenibacillus; species Paenibacillus sp. NPDC058367. The sequence goes on along the minus strand of NZ_JBHXIZ010000001.1, from coordinate 1,857,319 downwards.
AGAGATCAGCCTTGCTTATGTTACAATGGGGGTTGGTTTTGGGAGACAAATGGAGGTAGACACAATGAATATAGAATTTAATAGTGGCAGTGCCATTAATGAAATACAGGGTGATGCCCTTATTCTTATCATCTCTGAGTCGGAAGCCCAACATGGAGGCCTCTCAGAGAGGTGGAATGACAGAATTCGATTATTAGGAAAGTCAGGTCTTTTTAGTGGGAAGCTGAATCAGACTTATGTACTGCCATTAGATTATCCATCCGGTTGTCCTGTAGCTATTTTAGTTGGAAAAGGCGACCAATTACTTAGTACTGAAGACCTACGTCAAATGGCGGTTCAGATAGCACGTGCAGCACTTCGATTGAAGGCAATACAGCTAGTGTTTCAGTTGCCTGAAGGTGTTCAGGAGCTAACAGAAGATAAGGATATCGTATCTATTGCCTATACGTTGTCTGAGGGGTTGTCACTTGGTTCCTATCGTCGTCCCACCTATAAGCAGGAGGAATCTCAATATACAGGTCCAAAATCGGTTATTTTTATTATCGAGAAGAAGCCAGCGGATACTTTCGAGCGTGACTGGAATCTGGGCATGCAGAGAGGGCTGGCTTTTGGTGAGGCTACGAATCTGGCACGGAACTTGACGAATATGCCCGGCAATCTGCTGACTCCATCTGACCTAGCTATGGCCGCTATAGAAGTTGCTGAACGTTATGGATTTCCTTCCGAAGTGCTGGATGAACGGGAAATTGAGCAAAAAGGAATGGGCGGATTGCTCGCAGTCGGAAAAGGAAGTGTAAACCCTCCGCGAATGATCGTCATCCGTTACCAGGGAACGGGGCACTGGGATAATGTAGTGGGGCTGGTCGGTAAAGGGATTACTTTTGATACGGGGGGAATTTCCTTAAAAAGAGCTCCAGGCATGGAAGAGTTAATCAGTGATATGGGAGGCGCAGCGGCGGTGCTTGGAGTTATGGAGGCATTAGGCCGATTACGTCCACGAATTAATGTCGTAATGGTCATTCCATCCGCTGAGAATATGCCATCTGCTAATGCCTTTAAACCCGGGGATATCATTACATCAATGAGCGGAAGAACCATAGAAGTATTGAATACCGATGCAGAAGGCAGACTTGTACTTGGGGATGCGCTGACCTATGCCCGGGAATGGGGAGCGAAACGAGTTATTGATGTCGCTACGCTGACAGGTGCAGTGTTGTCGACATTAGGAGATATAGCTACAGGTGCTGTTACTAACAACGAGGAATTTATGGAGCAGTTTCTGACAGCAGCTAATGTTTCGGGTGAAAAAATATGGCAGCTTCCGGTTTACCCGGAATTCCGCGAAATGCTAAAGAGCGAAGTGGCCGATATCCGTAACACCGCAGGAAGATTCGGGGGAGCCACTACCGCTGGGTTATTTGTAGGTGAGTTTGCGGAAGGTCTGCCGTGGATACACCTAGATATTGCTGGAACCGCATTTCTTTCTAAAGAACGTGGAGTTAATCCTAGAGGCGGTACAGGAGTCATGGTTCGCACATTGGTTCAGTGGTTGCTCAGCGAAAGCGAATGATTAGCTCTTCATAATCAACAAAAAGAAACCTCGCCCTAGGACAATGGATGGAAGACCGACCATTCCCTAAGGCGAGGTTTCTTTGCTTTTGTAAGAATGCTGAAGATTAAATATTGCCACTGGATTTTTTAGCCTTTGATTGAGAAGTAAAGGATTGAATACTGTTCATTATTTTATCGCGAGTTCCCTTATTCTTCAGTAAATAGGCTACGCCCAATGCGGCTGTTGTGAAAAATGTTTTTTTTGTGTTCATAGTGATTACCTCCTTAGGTATAGTCTGTAGTTGCTTATAACAAACATACCCGAAAGCAATGAAAGCTAAACTATGAACCCTTTCATATAACGGTTAGGCAAGCCTACTTCTTCTTATTAACAGGTGTTGTGCAGCAGGAGAGGGGAGAATCTAAAGACGCTGCAGAACAGGTCTTGCCCTTATCACAGCCAGCGCAAGCGCCTTGCTTGCCCTTTTGCACATGTCGATAGATGATCCAGCCTGAATAACCGAAGATCAGAGTGACGATTAGAACATTTATCATTATGGTGCCCCACTTTCATTAAGAGAATCAACGAATTACAAGTTCTACGACCAGCCTAATAATCGCCCACCTTGGAAAATAACAAAAGATACGATATATGCCAGAGCAAGAGAATAGCCAATAGAGAAGAAAGTCCATTTCCAAGAGGCTGTTTCTTTTTTGATAACCCCTACAGTGGCCAGACAAGGAATATATAACAGGATAAAGGCCATAAAGCTGATTGCACTCAGCGGTGTAAAGACTTGTGAAATTTGATTCTCTAATCCAGCGGTATCTGGTGCGTGATAGATGATATTCATCGTAGACACTACAACCTCTTTCGCTAAAAATCCTGGGACCAAGGTAGAGCCGGCCTGCCACGTTCCGAAACCAAGCGGTTCCAGTAGTGGTGCAATCATGCCTCCGAATTTAGCTAGATAGCTATGATCCATTTCTACATCAAATCCGCCAGGACCAGCATAAGACATGAACCAAATAATGGCTGATCCAGCTAGAATAATCGTTCCCGCTTTACGAAGGAACCCTTTGCCCTTCTCCCAAGTGCTGCGCGATAAGGTTTTGATCTGCGGCATACGGTAAGGAGGAAGTTCGATGATGAAGACGGAGGATTCATTCTTGAATAAGTATTTAGAGAATACCTTACAAAGAATTAGGGCAAACACAATCCCCATAACATACATAGAGAGAACGGCAAACGCTTGTTGCTCAGGGAAGAATACAACTGCGAATAATGCATAAACAGGTAATCTTGCAGAACAAGACATCAGCGGCATTAACAGGGTTGTCAGCATGCGGTCTTTGGGCTGTTCGATGCTTCGCGCCGCCATAATGGCCGGCACATTGCAACCAAAACCAATGATAAATGGAATGAATGCTTTTCCATTCAGTCCCATTCGTTCCATGGTGCTGTCCATCAACAAGCAGACCCTTGCCATGTATCCGGAATCCTCTAGGAAGGAAATGATCAGAAAGAGAATAAAGATTTGCGGAACAAAGACCAGTACGCCTCCTACACCGCCGATGATGCCATCCACAATCAATGCATGCGTGAAGCCTGAAGCTCCAATGGTCTGAAGCAGTGAGTTCGTTCCATCACTAATAGGGCCGGATATCAGGCCATCTACGATATCCGATAGGGGGCCGCCAACCCAGTCAAATGTTGTCTTAAAGAGAGCATACATAAAGAAAATAAATAAGGGCAGTCCCCAAAATCGATGAGTCAATACCGAATCTAATCTTTCGGTTAAGTTATGGGGCTTCTGAGCTGTCGTATCAAGGACTTCGACACAAATATTGCGAATATACTCCATACGGTTCGAGCGAATCCATTGCGGGAGTGTCAGGGCGAGTTTTTTGATTTGTAGCTCACTCTGACAAGACTCACAGATATTTAGCAGTCCCGTAACATCTATACGCGACTTCAGAAACTGAAGTATAACTGGATTCTGCTCCAATAGCTGTAGAGCGACCCAACGGTGATTGGGCAGATCTTTTATAGAACGTAATTCCTTTTCTATAGAAGATATCGCTCGCTCGACGACCTCACCATAATTCAGCTTGAACTTTACAGCAGGAATAGCTGACGATTCCTCGAGGATGCTGAGCATCTGTACGCTGCCTTTACCGGTTCTTGCTATAAGTGGGAGGACGGTGACACCCAATCTTGATTGTAAAATGGTTTGATTAATATGAATACCACGCGCATTAGCGACATCAATCATATTAAGACCGAGTACAGTAGGCTTGCCATACTCAAGTAGTTGAAGCGTGAGCAGCAGATTACGTTCCAACTGGGATGCATCCACGATATTGATTAATGCTTCAGGGGATTCTTCTATCAGATATTGGGCTGCGACCCCTTCATCACGGGAGAGTGGGTGCAGAGAATAGATGCCGGGCAAATCAATGAGCTTGCCTGCCCCGTTCTTCAGATTTCCGATCTTTTTCTCAACCGTAACGCCTGACCAGTTACCTACATATTCGTATGAAGTCGTTAATGTATTGAAGAGAGAGGTCTTACCTGTATTGGGATTGCCCACAAGAGCTATAGAACTCAAGATACGTTCACCTCAATCAGAGAAGCTTCTTTGCGGCGTATGGCGAACAGCTGGCCGTTACATTCTAGCGTAATCGGTCCCCAAAAAGGTCCCTTTCCTTTAAGACGGATGTTCACACCCTCTGACACTCCGAGATCAGCAAGACGACGGCGTAGAACGGGGTTCATTCCTTCTATTTTATGAATATTTCCAGCAGCGCCAGGTTGTAATTGCAGTAAGGAACAGCAGGTAGAAGCAGCTATTGTAATCCCTCCAAAAGAGATTGAGAATCAATCTCAACTGTTTTCTTGTAATGTAGCATTTTTAAGTGTTTGTATACTGTGACATTTGTCCCTGACCTACTATGGTAATTACTTTAAAGTGCTAAAGGCGAAATACCTTTACAATTTATTCTTCATTAAAGTATGATTGAACGATATAAATTGCATAGTAAAGCTATGCTAGAGGTTATAATGATTGCAATAGCACATACGATGATTGCAGGAATTGAAGGGAGATAATTATGAAGACTAATCAATGTAAAATTGTTGACTGCACCATTCGCGATGGGGGGCTCGTTAACAACTGGGATTTCAGCGTGGAATTTGTGCAAAATTTGTATGCCGGCTTGAATGAGGCTGGTGTTGACTATATGGAAATCGGTTATAAAAACTCCCCTAAACTGCTCAAAGGAGCAGAAGGTGCTGGACCATGGCGTTTTCTGAACGATGACTTCTTACGTAAAGTTATCCCGCAAAAGGGACATACGAAGCTTTCCGCTTTGGTTGATATCGGTCGTGTGGATGAGAATGATATTTTACCTCGCAGCGAAAGTATGCTGGATCTGATTCGGGTAGCTTGTTATAGCAAAGATGTGGAGAAAGCCTTACAGCTGGTACAAACCTTCCATGATCTAGGCTATGAGACAACGATCAATATTATGGCTTTGTCGAATGTAATGGAGAATGAATTATTAGAAGCTTTCGAAATGATTCGTGAGAGTGTAGTTGATGTGGTATACATTGTGGATTCATACGGTAGTCTAGATCACAACGACATCAATTACTTAGTTGAGAAGTTCAAAACTCATTTGCCAAACAAACGCCTGGGCGTACATACCCACAATAATCTTCAACTCGCGTTCTCCAATACGTTGATTGCTGCTGAGAAAGGTGTAGAGCTGCTGGACGCTTCCTGTTATGGAATGGGACGTGCTGCGGGGAATTGTCCTACAGAGCTGCTAGTGACCCATTTGAAGAATACACGCTACACATTGCGCCCTGTAATTGATATCATTGAACGCCTGATGATTCCTTTACGTGAAAAAGAAGAGTGGGGCTATATCATTCCTTACATGATCACTGGAACGCTTGATGAGCATCCACGTTCAGCAATGGCGCTTCGCGCATCGGCGGATAAGGATAAAGCGGTTGATTTCTATGATAAGCTTACAACACCTGAGGTTAACTTCGGAGATAAATAAACCTGTTGTTCAGAAGCACTGAACCCGTTCGTAGGGGGAAGTGCTTTTTTTTTGAATAAAAATAAAATATCTATAAGTTTCTCTGATAAATGATTCTAATATTTTTCGCTGAAATACTTACCGTTCTAATAAGAAGGCTGAAGGTATTTTTGCTTGCCTGCTAGAAGAAAATGGTTTATATTTATGCAAGATTTATGAATAATCGCTATAAAAATACGACCTCACAAAAGAAATGTAACTTTAAAGACCGATCTAGCCGATATTTATACATAGGACAAGACTATACATAGTTGCTTAATAATCGACATCATTTTCAGACGCGAGGGATCTATGAGACAAGAAGAGAAAAAGACAATTCAAGCGGCTATTGTAGGAGCCTTACTGTTCCTATTCATTCAAATTTTCCATACATCGTTAAACCGATTGGACAATTGGGATATTATTTCTGCACTCTATCTCATTGTCGGCTGTTGTACTGTTGCTTTTGGATTTGCGATATTTGCACAGGGCTGGTTGTTCTTCTCTAGCAGATTATCTAAAGGAAGATTATATGTCGCAGCTCTTTTTGGTGGAATATGTATTATTGATTTCTTGCATACACTCGGCTTTGTAGCATTTCCATTGATTTCATCGTTTATAACCCCTGAGGAATCAAGGTGGCTGCTTACCTTTTCACGACTATCCAGCGGCCTGGGCATATTGTTTATTTTTAGTAGAGAAGATAAACCAGTGACCGTTACCGAAAAAAGAAATGTATTCAGAATCGCCTTCATGTTGATCGTGCTCTTCATCGCATTATTTGTATTTATCCACTCAGCAGTGCCTGAGTTATTTACTAAGCCTTGGATGAGTACACTTAAACAATTCGTTGATCTGGCAGTACTTTTTGTTTATTTAGCAGGTGTTGCTGCCATCGTATTTCCTGGGAATAATGAAAAGTCAGCCTCGCTGCTTGTTATTATTCGGGCACTTATCTTTTTCTCGCTAGGCCAGGCTTTTTTTATGACTCCCATAAGTGGCGGAAATATTGATGATCTCTTTGGAATGTTATGTAGCGGAATTGCTTATTACCAGTTGCTTACCGGCGTGTATCGCCTGACAATTGAAGAGCCATTTTACGAGAAACAGTTGGCCGAAGAACGGATCAATTATTTGGCGTATCATGATGATTTAACAGGACTTCCTAATAGACGTCGGCTGACACAGCGTGTAGAAGAAATGATTGATGCTGGAGAGACGGACACAAATGATCAATTCTCAGCTTTGGCTATTATGAATATTAATCATTTTAAGAATATAAATGACTCTCTGGGTCATTATGCCGGAGACCTTTTATTGAAATTGGTGTCTGAGCGTCTCAGTAATGAGGCTAGATCCAGTGAAGAGCTGTATAGTATGGGAGCGGATGAGTTTGCTTTTCTAATGACAGAAAGAGCAAGTCTTGGAGAATGCTTGGCACGAGCTACAGAGTTGCTCAGATTATTTGAAGCCCCCGTTAACATAGAATCTGGCGAGTACCATATCTCACTCAGCTTGGGGATGAGTATTTATCCCGGTGACGGGGAAACTGCTGAACATCTCATTCAAAATGCGGATACTGCTGTTCATAATGCGAAGGAACAGGGTGTGGAAATTCGTCGTTATATCCCAGCCATGCAGATGAAGGCAAAGGAACGCCTGAAGCTGGAAAATGACCTTCGAAGAGCGCTTGAGCGTGATGAGTTCTATCTCTTATATCAGCCAAAGGTGCAGCTGGAGACAGAAGAGATTGTAGGTATGGAAGCTTTATTGCGCTGGAATCATCCTAAGCGTGGTATTGTCTCACCTAATGAGTTTATTCCATTAGCTGAGGATAGCGGGCTAATTGTTCCAATTGGGGAATGGGTACTGAAGACGGCGTGCCAGCAAAATAAACAATGGCAGCTAGCAGGCTACCAGCCGATATGCGTCTCTATCAACTTATCTATGCGTCAATTCCTTCAGCCGAACCTGGCTGGTAAAATTCATACCATTCTGACCGATATTGGTTTGGATCCATGTTATGTAGATCTTGAAATTACAGAGAGTATGACCTTGGATAAAGAAACGGCTTTTGATCAGCTGAAGCGCTTGAAAGAGCTAGGTGTGTTCATTAGCATCGATGATTTTGGTACAGGTTATAGCTCATTGCACTATTTGAAGGATATGCCGATCGACAGGCTAAAGATTGACAGATCGTTTGTCTCCGAGGTTATGGAGGACAGTAATAATGCAGCAATAGTCTCCACGATTACTTCTATGGCGCATCATTTGAAGCTCAAGGTTACCGCAGAAGGGGTGGAAAACAAGGAGCAGCTGCAGTTTTTGCGTGAGCAGCATTGCCATGAAGCTCAAGGGTTTTTGTTCAGTAAACCTATTCAAGCAGCTGAATTTGAGACCTCATTTTTGAAAAAGGCTCCCCTCGGCGCTTCCTTGTAAAATATAAGAAAGTATAAGTTTCACACCATACTCTATGTCTTATATTTCGCATAAAAAAATGTTGATTTTTATTTATGGGGGTGATACAATATCTCTTGTACTCACTTTCCAATGCGGGTGTAGTTCAATGGTAGAACTTCAGCCTTCCAAGCTGATAGCGTGGGTTCGATTCCCATCACCCGCTCCATAATTTAAACTTCCAAATCCTTGCGATGCAAGGATTTTTTTATGTTTTGGTTGATGGTTTTGTTATGAACTATTCTTAGATATCAAAAAGCCAGGCTCCTCAATGAAGAGGAGTCTGGCTTTGTTATACTACCTGATTCTCTTAAACAGTCTTCAAGAACTCAACAATGGTGAGCAGTCCCTTATCAAAGTTCTCCAGGTTGAAATGCTCATCCGGTGCATGCAGGTTCTCATCATCAAGGCCAAAGCCCATCAGGACCACGGGTGCTTCAAGTACACGGGAGAAGCTTTCCATGATCGGAATGGAGCCACCGTCTTTGGTGAAGAGGGCACGGGTACCGTATACTTTGCCGTAAGCGTCTGCGGCAGTTTGCAGTATAGGGTTCGATGGATCGATGTTAAAGGCACGCGCCTTCTCCATTTGCGTCACATGCACTTTCGCTCCGGTTTGAATATTAGCCTTAAGATGCGCTTCAACGGCATCAAGAACATGCTGTGGATCCTGATCGCCAACGAGACGGCAAGTAATCTTGGCATGTGCTTCTTTTGGAATAACTGTCTTGCTTCCTTCGCCTTGGAAGCCGCCATACACACCGTTAAGTTCAAGTGTAGGGCGAGCACCAATACGTTCTACAAAAGAATAACCTTCTTCGCCGTATAACGCATCAAGTCCAAGTCCTTCGCGAATCTTATCTTCATTCACGCCTTGCTTCACGAATTCCTCACGTAGCATTGGAGAAAGTTCAGGTACACCATCATAGAAGCCTTCTACAGAAACACGACCTTTGTCGTCATGAAGGGAGCTGAGCAGGGACACGAGAGCGTGCAGTGCATTCGGAACACCACCACCGTAAGAGCCGGAGTGCAGGTCTGTAAGAGCTGTAGTTACGCTCACTTCAAGTGATCCTAGGCCACGTAGTCCTGTGCAAATTGCAGGGCGACCACGTTCCAGCAGGGAAGTATCGGAGACTAGCACCGCATCCGCAGCCAGCTTTTCTTTGTTAGCTTCCAGGAATGGAGGGAGATTTGCGCTGCCGATTTCTTCTTCACCTTCGATACAGAGCTTGATGTTAACAGGAAGAGTACCTTCTTGTTTCAGGATTGCTTCAATCGCTTTGAGGTGAATGAATACTTGTCCTTTGTCATCCGTTGCTCCACGTGCATACAGCTTGCCGTCACGGATCTCTGGTTCAAACGGAGGTGTAGTCCACAGGTTTAGCGGATCTACTGGCTGCACGTCGTAGTGGCCGTATACAAGAATGGTTGGCTTACCTGGAGCATGAAGATAGTCAGCATATATGACGGGATGTCCCGCTGTCGGATGAAGTTCAATGTTCTCAAGTCCAGCTTTCTTTAGTGTGTCTGTCAGCCAATGGGCTGCAGCTAGTACATCGTCCTTATGCTCAGACAAGGCAGAAATACTTGGAATCTTGAGCCATTGTTTTAGTTCTTCGAGATGTTCATCCCGGTGTGTTGAAAAATACGTTTCATATGACATAGTGTGTATGTACCTCCTTAAGTTTTGCTGCGCAAAACCGGCTATGAGCTTAATCGTCATGTGTGACCGTCTTGTTTAGCATTCTATAGGAATCATTATACTGGAGAACTCACTATGGATCAAAAGCGATTAGAAAGACGTCTTATCTGATCCTCGTGACCGGAGCTTTTTTTCGCAATTAATAGTTCCTTTCCGGTTGTTGATTACTAACAGTAACCATGATAAGCTGATTAAACTTAAGGGACAAGAAGGCACTATTACATGCTTGAGTTCCTATGGAGGTAACCACTTTGGAACATTCAATGGACGAACCCATTCGGCTAATGCCGACGCTAGAGGATTGCTCCATCACCCGCCAGATTCTCGACAGGGTTGGGGACAAATGGAGTGTGCTCATCATTGTCAATTTGGGTGCAGAAGCATTGCGGTTTAAAGAACTTCAGCGGCGTTCTGGTGGTATATCACAACGGATGCTGACCCAAACCCTGCGTCATTTAGAACGAGATGGTATAGTTTGGCGTAAAGTTACGCCTACGGTACCTTTGACTGTTGAATATGGTCTGACAAGTTTAGGAGAGTCCTTGCTGGATCCTTTAACTTCCCTAGTGGAATGGGTCAATAGAAACAACGCTGAAATCGCCAAAGCGCGTATAGGGTATGATCGTCAGCACGAAATGTTGGAGTAGCAAGCTAGGTGTACAATTTACTGGGATAGAGGATGGATTATTTTGCAAAAGAAAAGTGAAAAAAACACATTTTTATATACTTACACCTGTTCAGAGGACGAGTTATCACTATGTCAGATGGAGCTTCGTTGTCTTTTTGGAGAGGAAGTACCTTCTTCAATCTTTAAGAGTGAGGTAGAGGTGGATGTCAGCCGCAGTCCCTTCATAAAAGAACGAATTGATGTTATGTACGAAGGAGATAGCTTGCCTGAGATTTATGATCAAACGGAGCAGGTGGAGCTTGGCGGTAAGACATTTAAGGTTATTTTTGTGAAGACCAATGATCTGTCCCCTGCGGACAAAATAGAATATGATGAGCGAAGAGTGATCGAGCGAGAAATTGGGCTGCGGATTGAAGGGGAAGCGGATGTAAACCATCCAGAGCTGGTATACGGCATTGTTACGCTGGGCGGTCGCTGGTACTTTGGAGCTTATCATAAGAACAAGGCCACCTGGTTCCGTCAAATGAAAAAGCCGCGTAGCTACTCTATCGCGCTTAGCACACGTGTAGCCCGAGCTGCGGTCAATATAGCCGTTCCGAATCCGGAAGGTGTACGAGCTATCGATCCTTGCTGCGGCATCGGAACAGTAATGGTAGAAGCCCTCTCGATGGGAATCAATATGGTTGGACGTGACATTAACCCTCAAATCGCGATCGGTGCCAGAACGAATATTGCCCATTTTGGATTCACAAGTGAGGTTACGCTTGGAGATATTGCTGACATCACAGAACATTACGATGTAGCTATTGTAGATATGCCTTATAATCTATATTCTAGTATTACACCTGAGGAACAGTTTGCGATTCTAGTGAATGCGCGCCGGATTGCAGATCGGGTAGTTATCGTTGCGATTGAACCGATGGATGAGATGATCACGGAGGCTGGATTTACGATTATAGACCGCTGTGAAGCTAAAAAAGGTTTGTTCTCCCGTCATTTAATGCTTTGCCAGTAATCCTAATCAAGTTATTTAAAGGGGTGCAGCAATGGAGCAGAAATGGTTAACCTGGGCTAAAGAAATACAGGCCATCGCACAGACTGGACTAACTTACGCTAAAGATGTCTATGATATAGAACGGTATCAAGCTTTGCGGGAGCTAAGTGTAGATATCCTCGCTAATTATACGTTCGAAAGCAAGGAGAGAATAAGACTCTCCTTTGCTAGTGAGGGTGGCTATTCTACGCCGAAAGTGGATATCCGTGGGGTTGTTTTTCAGGATGACAGAATCCTGCTTGTCCGCGAGAAATTGGATGGAAAGTGGGCGCTTCCCGGGGGCTGGGGAGATATCGGTCTGTCACCGAGTGAAGTCGTTGTTAAGGAAATTCAAGAAGAATCAGGATTTGAGACAGAAGCAATTCGCTTGCTGGCTGTTTTAGATAAGAAATTTCATAACCATCCTCCGGAGCCGTATCACGTGTATAAGTTTTTTATTTTGTGCAGAATTGTAGGCGGCGAGGCGCTGCAAGGGGTGGAGACGAGTGAAGTATCCTTTTTTGCTGAAGATGAACTGCCTGAGCTCTCATTAGAGAGGAATACAAGTGAGCAGATTGAAACGATGTTTGAATATTTACGAAATCCAGAAAAAGTAGTAATATTGGACTAAGAATTTGCATATTATGTATGACTTCCGTAAAGTGATGTTTTTAATGATGTAAATGATGGGTAATAATTATTATGTAAGCACTTACAATGTTGGTATTCTAAGCTTTTAGGTCGAGCGGTCTACATTTTTTCCTCTACTGTGACGATAAGAATTTTAGGAGGGGATCGCATGGAACAAGAAGAGTTGAGCATTCCATTGAAACAGGAAAATGTGGTGCGTCCTGCAGAGGGCAATATTGCCACTGGGCTGGTTTGGGGTATCTTAATCAGCATTCCGTTATGGATCTCTGTGATTGGCTGGATTCTGGGGTTTTGGCGCTGAGCCGTATTTTAATAATTATCTAACTCTATTAGTTGTATAGTATACATCAAAGGCGGTCTCTTCGTAACTGAAGAGGCCGCCTTTTTAGTTTCCTGTGTTTCTCAAGATTTCGAATATAACAGTCTAAAGTTCTCGCAAACTACCTTCATCTTTGGATCAAAAGGCTTCTTCAAGAACGCTAAGGATTCTCTGGAGAAGAACTTCTCATGCTCATGGCGCCACGACTCTAACGTTCTGTCATCCTCGCCTTCGCTATAGGCAAAGTCAGCGCCTACCTCATCAAAAGGTGTAATTTGCACATCTGTCGTAACGATCACTGCTTGCGGATTACCACGGCCGTCCAGCAGGATACTATGTCGTCCAATTTCTGGTAAGGTCTCGTCACAGACTGCATAAATTTCATAGTTCGAAGCGGTTCCTGTCTTAATCCTGCGGATCACCAGATCTAGCAGTTCATCGGCCATTTGAGGACTGTCGCCAAAGGCCCAAGCCTCGTAGTTATCCGCTGCTTGTGGATGAAGCTGGGTGTATTCTTCCCAAAAAAGCTTAATCTTCGTTTCGTTGCTCATATCCGTATCTCCTCATTTAATAATCGTTAGTGTCCCGCAGTTTCCATCCAGCCCGCATAGAGCTCATCTAGTTGCTCTTGCACTGCATCGCGTTCTTTCTGTAGCTCGGCGAGCTCTGCCGCATTGCTACTGATCAGTGGATCTAGCATTTTGGCATCGATTTCCCCAAGCTGATCCTCAACTTCGGCAATAGCCTTTTCCCAATCAAAGTGGATACTCTTCTTGCGGGAACTGGACGAGTTAGCCGTAGTGACATTAACATTCACGGAACGGTTAGATTGAGGCTTACCGGAGCGTGCAGTGGTTCCATCTGAAGAGAAAGGCTTAGGCTGATCAGGAATAGAGACTGGTGCTGCTAACGCCTGTTCAGCTTGCTTCTCCTTGTAATACTCATAGTTGCCGTTGAAAACTCCAAATCGTCCACTTTCAATGGACCAGAGCTTATGGAACAGACGATTAATGAAATAGCGGTCATGTGAAACGGCCAGCACTGTACCTGGGAATTCTTCTAATGCTTCCTCTAGCGCTTCCCGGGAGTCAATGTCTAGATGGTTCGTTGGTTCATCCAGAATTAACAGGTTTGGTTTACGATGCATCAACACAGCGAAGCGCAGGCGGGTCCATTCCCCTCCGGATAGATTCGTGATGTCTTTGAATACATCGGCACCGTAGAATAGGAAACGTGCGAGCTGCCCGCGCGCTTCACCTTCTTCTAGTCCGGCCTCTTCACGGAAGTAGCGGAGTACGGATTGTTTGTTATTGTCAGGGACAGCCTCTTGCGCGAGATAACCAACAACGGTTCTTGAACCAAGCGTGCAGCTTCCGGTGTCTGGCGTCTCCTGACCTAATATAATTCTTAAAAGTGTACTTTTCCCTGCCCCGTTACCACCGATAAGTGCCGTAGTTTCTCCGTAGCGAAGAACTTCGTTTGCGTCTGTAAACAGGCTTCGCTCTCCATATGCCTTACCGATATCCTCCAGTATGACGACTTGATTCCCGGAGCGATCATTTTGCTGTAGCTGCAAATCCATCGATTTGCGCTCTAGAATAGGACGTTTAACCTTTACCATACGATCCAGTGCTTTTTGCATGGAAGCTGCACGCCGGTAAAAGGCAGGGTTTGGGGGAGTTCCCCGATTCCCAAATTCGATGAGGCGTTTGATGCTCTCCTGCATTTGCTTTATTTTTTTCTGTTGTTCTTGATAATCAGCAAATTGTTGAAGTAGATGTGTTTCCTTCTCTATTTGATAGCCGCTGTAGTTGGTATGGAAGGTAAAAGCCTCGCCATCCTCAATCTCGATCACTTTTTTGACTACAGCGTCGAGGAAGTAACGATCATGGGAAATGGCTAGCACTGTACCGTCATAGCTCTGTAAGTACTGCTCTAACCACTCAATGGCGTTCATGTCTAGATGATTGGTTGGCTCATCGAGTAGAAGTACATCAGGTCTACGCAGCAGGAGTTCTGCGAGTCCGACTTTAGTTTTCTCGCCGCCAGAAAGAGAGGAGAAGAGTCGGTTATATTGCCCAGTTCCGATTCCTAGACCAATGGCAACTCGCTGAATGGTGGATTCAATTTCGTAGCCTCCTGCGGTCTCAAATTTATCCTGAAGGCTACCATATTCTTTCAGCAGCCGATTCCATAGCGTTTCATCCGTTCCGGTATTGAAGGTGGACATTTCAAGCTCCAGCTCTCGCAGGCGTTGTTGCCATTGCAAAGGTTCAGCAAAGCTACGCTGTAGAACTTCATATACGGTTTCTTTTTCGTTAACCTCTTGAATTTGAGCCAGCATTCCTACTACACTACCTTTGCGAATTGAGATTTGCCCTTGATCGGGGCGCTCTTCGCCATTCAGTAAGTGGAAAAGTGTAGTTTTACCGCAGCCATTGCGGCCGATTAGACCGATTTTTTCTCCTTGGCGGATATCGAAGGTGATGCTATTTAGTACGAGTTGTGCACCGTGGTATTTTTGAACATTTTGGCATTGAATAATCATATATATTCTCCTTTAAGAATGCCCTTTGCACCGCCAGAACCCTAAATCGAAACTGGAATTCTGTAAAAAACCATAAAAAAAGACCGTAGGGAAATTTCCCTACGGCCTTATCATTCTCCGGTTAACTGATCCGTCCGGGTGATGGCAGGAAAGGCATTTCACAATTGTGTAGTGTTATTAAATTCATGGAAATGGACAGACTTCTCCCGTTATCGCCATTTACATGAGCAATGCCAGCTATCGCTTTAGGTAGCCGACTCATAACACTGTTGGTCCAGTTGTGATCCATTCCTTCCACACCCCTTTCTTAACAAATTTAATGACAGTGTAAACAATAATCGGAAATTTAGCAAGTAAAAAGATGGCAAAGCGAAGTTTTACACTGCATAGAATATGAATCGATGAATAATATGGTTCTATGTGTGGGGAGATGTGCCACTAAAAAATAACAGATGAAAAGGGGAAGTTATATGGCACTTTTTGACGGATTGATGGGTAATGCATCACAAGTAAATCTAGCGGAGGTACAGCGGGAATATGCACAAATCCTTGCCCCTCAAGAGAAAATTGAACGAGCCTACAAGCTGATTAGAGATATGTTTATTTTTACAGACAAACGACTGATTCTAGTGGATAAACAGGGACTGACGGGGAAAAAGACGGACTATCATTCCATCCCATACAAAAGCATCTCGCATTATTCCGTGGAGACGGCAGGGCACTTTGATCTGGATGCGGAGCTATGTATCTATATTTCCAGCAGCACTTTGCCACTCAAGAAGACCTTTAATAAATCCGTGAATATTTATGAGGTACAGGCGGTATTGTCACAATATATTTTAAAATAGTTTAGTTAGACCGTGTAGCGGAGTACCAAACCACCATAGGCAAAAGCGGCTAAGATGACTAAGGCAGGATGCAGCTTAAGCCGCTTGATGGCCCAAAATGCGATTGCGGCAATGAGCAGTGTTTGCCAGATTCCGATGGAGTCCGCAGGACCTTTGGCCATTGTCCAAGTGAGTACAGCCATCATAACTGCTATAACGGGTTGGACAAGCAATGTCATCCCTTTCACTACGGGGGATTGCTTGTATTTTTGCATGATCTCTAACAGGATAATAAGCGCTACTGCGGAGGGCAAGACGGTTGCTAACAAAGCTATGATGAGTCCTAACCAGCCGTAGACATCATAGCCGACGTAAGCTGCGATTTTGGTAGCAATTGGGCCAGGCAGTGCATTGCCAAGTGCAAGCATGTTAGAAAACTGTTCATCGGTCAGCCAGCCGTAATGGGGAACGATTTCTTGATACATCAATGGAATAGAGGAAGGACCACCGCCGTATCCAAGCAAATTCGCCATGAAAAATCCGTATATGAGCTCTAACCAGTCCATCAATTTGATCCTCCTTGTTGTTGCTTCGCGATGATCCGGTAATGAACGGCTCCGTAACCTAGAAAAAGTACGATTACGAGAGCTGGATGTATGTGAATTATTTGTAGCAGAAGTAAGGCTAGAAGGATGAAGACAGCGCTGAGATATTTTCCTAGCCCTTTATAGGCTTTTTGCGCAAACTCATATGCCATTATTCCTAACATGACAGCAATGACAGGAGATACCCCCGCGATCATTCCAGCTACTACTTTTGAGCTACTTAAATAATTTACAGCTGATAACAGTATGATCATAGCCAGGCAGCTAGGTAAAATATGTGCCAGAACTGACAGTATCGCCCCCCCTAACTCCTCGAAGTTTATATCCAAGATAAGCCGCCATTTTGGTAGCAATAGGTCCCGGTAGCGCGTTGGCAATCGCCAATGTCTCCCCGAATTCATCATCGCTTAGCCAAGTGTAGCGAGTTACCGCATCATGCCGGATTAATGGAATCACGGAAGGCCCTCCGCCATAGCCGACAATCCCAGTTCTGAACATGGCGATAGCTAATTGTACATAGTCTTTATGGATGGATATCACGTGAGACCCCCCTTGTGTTTAGAGCCCATTCTATACAAATCATATGTGTGAAGCTACGAGGTTGACTAGAAATTAGCTAATGTTTGTGCATGAATCACAAAAAGAGGATGGTTATTTTGAGGTTTGGCGTAACCGATTGACAAGGGATTTTTATGTAATGTTAAATGACATTAATTAAGTGAGAAGTTAATAGGGAGATGGGGAACATGGCGGAGAAACCTGTAATAGGCACAAAAACAATGGTCGTCAGCCCTCATTATTTAGCTTCGGCTGCGGGTGCGCGCATTTTGGAAAAAGGGGGAAATGCCTTTGATGCGGCGGTGGCGGTTAGTGCGACGCTCGCTGTAGTCTACCCACATATGACGGGGCTTGGTGGGGATTCGTTCTGGTTGACCTATAGCACAGAAGAGGCGCGTGTCCGGGCGTATAACGGAAGTGGACGGTCGGGTTACGGAGTTCGCAGAAGTTGCTATGCCGGTGAGGGAGCTATTTCGAGGCGGGGGATCCGCAGTGCCATCACCGTACCGGGGATGGTGGATAGCTGGGACGCCATGCTCAGCAAGTATGGCCGCTTAACGCTGGCAGAGGTGCTGGAGCCAGCCATCGGCTATGCTCAGAGTGGGTTTCCGCTGTCGCCAGACCAGCGGAATAATACGCTGTTTGCTGGAACGGCGTTGTCGGCGGAGGCGTCCGCGATTTATATGCCGGGTGGAGTGGCTGTGTCTGCTGGATCGAGATTTCAGCAGACACAACTGGCGACAACCCTGAGGACGTTGGCTGCGGGTGGACGGGATGCTTTTTATAAGGGGAAGATTGCTGAAGATATTTGTGATTATATGCTGGCAGCTGGGGGCTATCTCACACGGGATGATTTTGCGGATCATCAGGGGGATTGGGTCGAGCCGATTCATGCGGAATATCATGGGCATAGGGTGTATCAAGTGCCGCCAAATTCTCAAGGGTTTACGGGGCTGATGAGTCTTAATATATTGGAGTATTTTAATTTCGGAGAAATCGAGCATGGCTCTTATGAATATTACCACCTGCTTGTTGAAGCGCTGAAGCTGAGCTTTCGCGATCGGGATAGAGTGCTTACAGATCCGGATTTTAGTGCTATTCCTTTGGTGCAGTTGCTGAATAAGAACTATGCAGGGCAACTAGCCTCTACGATCTCGATGCAAAAAGCGGCACAGCTGACCAGTCAGCCTATTGGTAGTGATACTGCATATGCTGCGGTGGTGGATGAGGAGGGAAATGCGGTTTCCTTTATTCAGAGTCTGTATTTTGAGTTTGGCTCAGGAGTGGTTGCTGGGAATACAGGAATTCTGCTTCAGAATCGGGGTTCGTTTTTCTCGCTTGATCCGAACCATATCAATACGCTTGAACCGCATAAGCGCAGCTTCCACACACTGATGCCAGCCATGGCCTGCCGCGAGGGCAAACCTGCGATTCTATATGGTACGCAAGGTGGTGAAGGTCAGCCGCAGACTCAAACGTTGCTACTTACAAGGATGCTGCATTATGGGATGAATCCGCAAACGTCTGTAAGTGAACCACGTTTTGTATGGGGGAGGACGTGGGGGGAGCCTACGCAGGAGCTGAAGGTAGAGGGACGGGTAGCGGATGAGGTGCTGGCAGATTTGGCGGGAGCCGGTCATATTGTCCGGAAAGTGGAAGCATATGACGGGAGCGTGGGTCATGCTCACGCGATATCCATAGATGACAATGGATATCGTAGTGGGGGGACAGACCCGCGCTGCGATGGCG
Source organism: Paenibacillus sp. NPDC058367 (assembly GCF_042723305.1). Taxonomy (NCBI): domain Bacteria; kingdom Bacillati; phylum Bacillota; class Bacilli; order Caryophanales; family Paenibacillaceae; genus Paenibacillus; species Paenibacillus sp. NPDC058367. The sequence goes on along the minus strand of NZ_JBHXIZ010000001.1, from coordinate 1,838,596 downwards.
CGGCGATAGGTTGGTAGGGTGAGGTGCTCTGTCCGAATCCCCCAATTTGCTCCTTCCGTTATTTGGTAGGAAGGATATCGTGAGAGGATTCTCGGAATGGCAAATGGGAAAATCAAGGAATGCTGAGGGGGGAGGAAGGAGAAATGGTTCTGGATAATCGGTATGGCGCGTTCATAGATTCTGAGCTAACAGTCGGACGTTTAGGGAATGGGATATTGGACGGAATGACCTTTGCGGTGAAAGATGTGTATGCGGTAGCAGGGCACAGTTCTTCTGCTGGTAATCCAGATTGGCTGCGGAGCCACAATCCGTCTACAGAACATGCGGCAGTAGTACGCCAGCTGCTCCAATCGGGAGCGACGCTTCGAGGAGCGACTCATACGGATGAGCTGATGTACAGTCTGGGTGGTGAGAACCATCATTATGGAACGCCCATAAATCCCCGTGCCGCAGGTTGTATCCCGGGTGGTTCTTCTAGTGGATCGGCAGTAGCGGTAGCTTCAGGTAGTGTTGATTTTGCGCTCGGAACAGATACAGGTGGTTCTATTCGAGTCCCTTCCGCCTATTGCGGAGTATATGGCTTTCGCCCGACGTATGGTGCTGTGAATATGGAAGGTGTGATCCCGTTATCACCGCAATTTGATACAGTAGGCTGGATCGCTGATCGTATGGATGTGCTCCAGAAAGTGGGGGAGGTTTTACTTGGAATTGGGCGCATGTATGAAAAAGTAACGATGAGCATAGATGGAAATTTAGAATTGAATATAGAGAACGGTGGGGAAAAAAATGAAGAGGAAGAATTGGAGAATAATATACAAAAGAACATAGAGGATCAGATATCAAAGAGCAAAGGAAATAATGTGGAATATAATTCGAGAAAGGATAAAGAGGATGATTTACAAAAGAAAATGGGGACTTTATTTGTCGCTACGGACTGTTGGAATTTGGCCGATCCAAAGGATGGGAGTGTTCTAGCGAATGGATTGAACCGTTTGAGGACTGGTGCTGATCATTTCTTCGAGACAGAAATAGCTCCAGGAGGATTGAAGGTCTGGATGGATGTTTTTCGAGAGTTACAGGGTAGTGAAATCTGGACAACCCATTGCGCCTGGATTGAGAAGGTAAAACCATTCTTTGGGCCAGATATTGCAGCCCGGTTCTCTTGGGCTGCTAACTTAGCTGGCAAGGACCACAGTATCGCTCTGAATAAACGAGCGGAGATTTCTACTCAATTGCGCCAACTGCTGGGAGAAGATAATTGTCTTGTGATTCCGACAGTACCTGGTCCTGCTCCACTGCGTGGTGGGGGGTTGCGTCAATTGGAGGAGAACCGTAGTGGGGCGATGATGTTGAGTTGTATAGCTGGATTGGCAGGCCTGCCTCAAGTAACATTACCTATGCTCTCTACAAATGGACTGCCGCTGGGATTGTCGGTTATCGCCGGACATGGTCAGGATCTTCGGTTACTCTCATGGGTGAAGGAGGTTTGGCGGCGGTCGTGAGATGACGGGACTTGATGGGTTTTGAGATGATAGGTGAAATTGGTTTTTAAAAAATGATCTCAATGTGATGAAGTAGGTTCAATAATGGTGTGTTAGAGTAAAAGATAAATTCAGTGCTCAAAAGTTGGCTTAAGACCAGCGTTTCAGTAAACACCTCCATGCGAAGAAAAAGAACGGTATAAATCCCGTAGAATGCGCGAAATTGGCCCGTATAGCTGAAAAGAACGGTATAAATCCCGTAGAATGCGCGAAATTGGCCCGTATAGCTGAAAAGAACGGTATAAATCCCGTAGAATGCGCGAAATTGGCCCGTATAGCTGAAAATAACGGTATAAATCCCGTAGAATGCACGAAATTGGCTCATATAGCTGAAAAGAACGGTATAAATCCCGTAGAATGCGCGAAATTGGCTCATATTGCGGGGAAGAAGGGCAAAAATACCCTAGAATCCTGTAATTCCGGCCATATTACAGGAAAGAGGGGGATAAATACCCTAGAATCCAGTGATTCCGGTCATATAGCCGAAAAGAGGGGGATAAATCCCCCAGAATCCAAGAATACTGGCGATATTACCGGAAGAAGGGGTATAAATGCCCCACACCACAAAGGTCAGCCACGACACACTCGCGTTTCATCTGAACACGCAAACAAAGCACCTTCCGTGAAGAAGGTGCCATGCCCCGTGCCCCGTCCGAGCTCTATTCTACGAATGCTTCGACTTCTATTTCTACTAACAATAGTGGATCAATAAGCGCTTTTACCTCTACCATGGTTGCTACAGGCTGAATATCTTTGAAAAATTCGCCGTGTGCTTTGCCGACTTCTTCCCAGCGTGAGATGTCTGTCACGAACATTCTTGTTCTAATTACATGCGACAAATCAGCATCTAGCTGGTTTAGCGCTTTTTCGATGGTATGTAGAATGAATTTCGTCTGCGCGTATGGATCTCCTACACCGACTATTTCTCCGTCTTGCATGGCTGTTGTTCCTGCGACTTCGATACGATTGCCGATTCGGATGGCGCGAGAATATCCAACCACCGACTCCCAGGGTGAACCCGTAAACACTTGCTTTTTACTCAAAAGATCCCCTCCAAATCCATCCTAATATTGTCCGATCTAATTATACTACTCACACAAGTGATGTGAACTAAAGATTAATGATTAATCAGTTATGTTCATTTAATGTTATATTAACTAACATAAAAACCATTAAATTTTAATTTCACTCTATCCAAGGAGGTTCATTTTAATTATAATGTTACATAAAATAACATTATGAATTAGAAATAGTTCAATTGATCCTAAAAAGGAGGGATGGCATGCATCTTACGGTTGAAGAAGCGTTGTCCATTTATCCTTTGTCCGAGGCGAAGCTTATCGCGGGGTCCAAGGGGAAACATCGAATTGTGAAATCGATTAATGTGATGGACGCACCTGATATTTCGGATTGGATCAAAGAAGGCGAGATGCTGCTAACGACAGCCTATTTAATCAAGGACAATCTGGAGGATGCCTCTGCTTTGCTGCAGACGCTGAATCGAAGGGGCTCATCGGCCTTGGGTATTAAGCTGGGACGATTTTGGGATGAAGTACCGAAGCAGCTAATCGCAGAAGCGGAGAGCCTTAACTTCCCCTTAATCCAGTTGCCGTTCCAGTTCACTTTTTCGGATCAGATGAATGGCCTGTTTCGCGCCGAGCTTAGCCGGAGCACTCATGTTTTACAGAGCATAATGGAGAAGCAGAAAAAGCTGATGCAATTTGCCCTGCGATCTGTCCGCAGCCGTCCACTGTTTGACTCGGTGTCTGAAGTGATTGGCCATTCACTTGTGGTGGTTAGCGCACGCGGGGATGTAATCTATAACAATTCTGAATATCAGACCTCACAGCTTCTGGAGGGGTGGCCCTGGCAGAATCGTAATCAACGTTTTCGTGTAGAAGATCGTACAGGTTATCGCACTCCACTAATACAAGGAGAAAAGTGCTCGGGATATTTATTGTATTGTTCCATCGACCCTTTATTGCTCCCGGTGGAAGAGAGCTTGTTCGTTCAGGGTGCTGAACTTATTTCATATCATATTCACTCAGGATACGAGGATTATTTTGAACAGGCAGAACATAGGGAGTTCAGTGGATTGCTGAGACGTTGTCTAAATGGTAACTTATCTTACTCCGATTTAGTACAGTCTGCTGTAAAGCTGGAGATAGAGCTGCTTCAATCGCCATTCTGTCTCTTATTAACCGATATTGCTACGACGAGTGAAGAACGCCAAAGTGAGCTGCTTAGATTAAAAGAAGAATACACTGAACACCCCGTACTGCGGGATTTAAAGGCCATTCATGTGATTGTAGACCAAGGATTATTGTCCATCTATCCGGCAGCTCTTCAGAGTCCTGAGCAATTTCGTGATGTAATCCAGGCTTGTTTTGACAACCTGAAGTTTGACAAGGGGTATTATCCACGAGCTGCGATAAGTAGTTGTAAATTGAAGCCGGATGGGCTGAAGGAGGCTTTTGCGGAGGTGAAGGAATGTATGGGGATGCTTCAGTTTGAGGGAGTGCATGGGAATGTTGTGCATTATCGGCAGCTTGAGCTTTCCTTGCTTCTTGGGCAAATCCCGACAGAGGTCATGGAGAAATATTGCAACGGAACGCTTAGAGGACTGCTTAGTCGTGAGCCGGAGTATGTGCGAGAAATGCTGCGGACGCTGGAGGTTTATCTAGAGAACGATGGGCATGTCAATGAGACAGCCAAAAAGTTGTTTATTCATCGGAACACGGCTACCTACCGGATCGAGAAGCTTAGTGAGCTCTTGGATGTCGATTTTAAAAAAATAAATGATCTAATGAGGCTGAAGTTAGTTTTCATGTTTCGGAGAATGCTTGGGCGGGACTAAGGTCTGGATTGAAATGCAAACACGGAGGAGGGAACCTCGTGAATACACATGAGATCGCAATGCATATTCAAACCCATCAGGCGCCTGCGGTGCTGGCAACGCTGATAGAGGTGGAGGGACACTCGTATCGTAAAGCCGGAGCGGTGATGTTGTTTTTTGAAGGAGGTACGATTGGAAGCCTGAGTCCAGGTTGTCTGGAAAACGATCTGCAGCTGCGAACTTCTGAGATCTGGGAACGAGGGCTGCCCGAAATTGTGGAATACAACATGCTGTCTCCGTATGATCTGTCCTGGGGTGAGGTTGTCGGCTGTGGAGGCAAAATCAAAGTAGTGCTTGAACCCGTGCAGGGTCAGCTCTACAAGCTTTTAGTGCAGGCGAGTGACAGATTGGCTAGGGGAGAGAAGCTAATTCTGTTCCGCGAAGCAGTGGAGAACGATTTTGCCTATAAGCTGGAGCTGGATCCAGACAATGAACTGCCGCAGAGCAAGAAACATCCGAAATTATCCCACTCGGCAAAAGAAAACCTAGCGGCAGGTCGCTTTATGGCCGCTCCAGCAGAATTGACAGCATTCCATACGTCTTTCGTGCCAAGACCGCGGCTTGTGATTTTTGGCGGGGGACGTGATGTGGTTCCAATTGCGGAACTTGCTGACAGAGTTGGCTTTCGGGTTGCGGTTGCGGATTGGCGCGAAGGAAGCTTGCACAATAAGTTTCCTCGAGCTGAACAAGTAATTTGTTCCCCCATGGAGGTTGTTCAGCGATTGGGCGTAGCTCGAGAGGATTATGTATTGATTTGCAGTCATCAACTTGGGCGGGATAGACAGTTCCTGGAGAGTGTGATTCCGCTTGCCCCTCTATATATAGGGATTATCGGTTCGAAGGCGCGAATATCTCTTTTACTGGAAGGATTTGAGGCTCCTGCATCTTTGCATGCACCTGTAGGGTTGCCGATTGGAGGAGAAGGTCCGGAGGAGATTGCGGTCAGTATTATAGCAGAAATTATTCAAATTAGAAGGGTGGGCTCACGAGAGCTGCCTAAAGGAGTGGATAGTATTGAAGGTAGCAGGAATATATTTGGCAGCGGGGCAGAGCAGGCGGATGGGCGTGTCCAAGGTTTCACTGAAATTGTCGCAGGAGGTCTCACTCGGGAGCGTCGCGCTTAGTGAATTGGATCGTTGCAATCTAGAACCGCTAATCGTGGTAGTGCGTGCGGATGACAACTTGGAATGGCTGCCACCCGCGATTGAACCGCAAGGATCCAGACGTACCGAAACTTGCTTAACCGCACATCTAGGATTGTCTTTTTCACTGCGCTGCGGCCTTAATGCGGTATTGCCTTTACAGCCCGATGCAGTAGTTGTGGCGCTTGCGGATCAGCCATTTATTACTACAGCATTAGTGAACCGTCTGATACAAACGTTTGAACAATCTCCGGAGATGGATTATGTCGCTAGCGTCAGCAATGGGTCGGTTATGCCCCCGGCTTTGTTCTCGAAGACGTTGTTTCCAGCACTACAGGGATTAGATGGAGATCGAGGAGCGGCGGGGATATTGCGTTCACCTGATTATAAGGGGATTGTTCTGGAATCTGAGTCTACCCATTATTTCATGGACGCAGATACAAAAGAAGATTTTGGTGAGATTCAGGAGCAATGGATTCTGAGAAATGGAAAGTGAAGTAAAGAATAGTCTAGAAAGTAATCTGAAATAGTGTTCCTTTTCCACCTTCGGTCATATAATATGACACGCAACTCACCTTCCGAAAACCAATTAGTGCATTACACACAAAAAAAGTTCTGATTCTTATATTCCTATACAAACGTATGTTATATAAATTTACGCCAAGGCCACCTCTAAGTATAGTAGAAGTACATTAATGGTTGCAGCCATGATGAGAGATGATTTGGAGGAGGAGAATTATGAAAAAAAGGGGTCAGTTCATAACATCTTGTCTTGCATTAATGGTTCTAATGACGGTGGCTTTGGTGGGGTGTGGCAGCAATAATAATACTTCTACAAATGCAACGGAGGCACCAGCGACAACTACAGCGGCAACAGAGGCAACTGCAACAACAGAACCGGCTGCAAAGAAACCGACGGTTGCTTTTGTTTATATCGGACCTCCAGGGGATGGCGGCTACACGTACCAACATGATCAAGGACGGCTGTATATGGAGAAGGAGCTGGGGATTAAAGCTGACTTTGTAGAAAATGTCCCTGAAAGTGCTGACGCCGAACGAATCATCACAGAGCTTGCGCAATCACACGACATCGTGTTTACAACGAGCTTCGGATATATGGATTTTACATTAAATGTAGCGGGCAAATTTCCCAACGTGAAGTTCCTGCATGCTTCGGGTTACAAAACCGCAGAGAACATGGGGACCTACTTCGGGAAAAACTATCAGGCCAGCTATCTGAGCGGCATAGCGGCAGGGAAAATGACCAAAAATAATCAGCTGGGTTATGTGGGCGCTTTTCCGATCAGCGAAGTGATCTATAACTTGAATGCTTTTACCCTTGGAGCACAAAGTGTCAATCCTGATGTAAAGGTGAATGTGGTATGGACGAATACATGGTATGACCCGACGACTGAACGTCAAGCGGCAATCAGCTTGCTGGATAAGGGTGCGGATGTGCTTTTGGCCTATCAGGATTCACCTGCAACCCTGCAGGCTGCTGCTGAACGAGGGGCTTTTGCCGGGGGAAATGACTCGGACATGAGCAAATACGCTCCGGACAATTATTTGACGAACCCGGTATGGAATTGGGGGCCGTATTACGTAAAAGCTGTGCAGGCAGTTATGGATGGAACCTGGAAGAGCGAGCAATATTCCGGTGATATGGCTGACGGTATGGTGGAGCTGGCTCCTTTCGGGAACAAGATCCCAGATGATGTGAAAAAGCTTATCGAAGACGCCAAAGCCAAAATTATCAGTGGTGAGCTTGAGGTTTTCACAGGTACGATCTCAGATAATCAAGGGAATGTGAAGGTTCAGGAGGGTCAGAAGCTGACCTTGGAGGAAGTGCTGGGCATGAACTGGCTCGTAAAAGGTGTGGAAGGAACTATCCCGCAATAATGTTTAAAAATAGGGAATAAGATGTGCACAATCTATGGGTGGGGCGGGTTCCGTTAAGCGGAAACTTCCCCACCCGTACTACAACTTGAAGGAAGGAGGGGTTCAGGCCATGCGGGGAACTTCAGTTGAAATGCGGGGGATTGTGAAGAAATTCGGCTCGGTAACCGCCAGTGATCAAGTCGACTTTTCGGCAAATGCGGGTGAGATTCATGCGTTGCTTGGGGAGAATGGGGCCGGGAAGAGCACGGTGATGAGCATGCTGTCAGGGGTGTACAGAGCAGATGAAGGAGAAATCTTCATTCATGGGAAAGGTGCTCAGATCCGTTCTCCTAAAGATGCTGCGCAGCTGGGTGTAGGTATGGTGTTTCAGAACTTTAGGCTGGTGCAAAGCCTCACAGCAGCAGAAAATATCGTGCTTGGCGAAAAGTCGTCTTTCTGGCGCGGCCGTAAGTGGATGAAGAACAAACGCGAGGAGATAGAGGCATTAGCGGAACGGTTTGGACTGAATTTCCCGGTGGATCGCCCGATCTGGCAGTTGTCCGTGGGTGAGCAGCAGCGTGTTGAAATCGTTAAGACGCTGTATCGCGGGGCTGACATTATTATTCTGGATGAACCAACCTCTGTATTGACCCCGGGAGAGGTGGAACAGCTATTTGAAACGCTGCGGGTCATGAAGCAGGCAGGAAAAACGGTCATTATGACTACTCATAAAATGAAAGAGGTTATGGCGTCCTCCGATCGGATTTCCGTCATGCGCAAAGGGAAAATGATCGCCACACTGACCACGGCAGATACAGATGAACTGGAGCTGACTCGTCTGATGGTGGGCAAGGAAGTAACCATCACCCGTCAAGAACGGGAAGCCACTGAAGGGGATTCTTTATTAGAAGTGAAAGATGTGGACGTATATGCCGATCACGGGCGAAAAGCACTGGATCACTTCTCTCTGAACGTATGTAAAGGGGAGATTGTAGGCGTAGCTGGGGTAGCTGGCAACGGGCAAAAGGAACTGGCTGAAGTGTTAACAGGTCTTAGAGGCTGGAAAAGTGGTGAAATCACGTTTGATGGAAAGACGGTGAAATCCGCTTCGGTTAGAGGGGCAATTGACTCAGGAATCTCCCACGTGCCAGAGAACCGGATGAAGAGCGGTTTAGCTGGACGCCTCGGATCGGTGGATAATCTTTTGTTTAAGTCTTACCGCTCAGAGGAGCACTCCAAATTTGGTTTCTTGAAGTCCGCGAAGAACCGTTTGTGGTCACAGGAGCTGGTCCAGCGCTTTAACGTCAAGACACCTGAGCTCGAGACGCCAGTACAACAGTTGTCAGGTGGTAATCAGCAGAAGCTGCTCTTTGCACGTGAGATCAGTCATCGGCCGAAGCTGATGGTCGCCGTTCATCCGACACAAGGGCTGGATGTAGGTGCCACGGCTGGTGTTCACGACCTTCTTATGGAGCTGCGTGGTTCAGGTAGTGGCGTGTTGTTAATTTCGGAGGATTTAGATGAATTGCTTCAGTTGTCCGACCGGATTCTGGTGATCTATAACGGCTCAATTATTGGTGAGAGTACACATGAGGAAGCGAATCGAGAGAGCATCGGACTACTAATGGCTGGTATTCATAATAGAGAGGAGAGCGCCGTATGAGCCTGGAGAATGGAAGAAATACCGCAGCAGCAGTACTGGAACCCCTCCCCTCCCACTCCGGAAAACGATTCTCTCTACGTTTCGAATACGATGCCAGCCGCATCCGTTCTCCTTGGTGGACACCTATTGTGTCTATAATTTTAGCGCTATTGTTGTGTGCCCTATTTATTGCGGCGAATGGCATGAATCCGGTGCTGGTCTATGAAAAAATGTTCCGTGGCGCATTTGGCACTGCGTATGGGCTCACGGAAACGATGGTTAAAGCGATCCCGCTACTCCTATGTGGGCTTGGGATTGCTGTGGCTTACCGCATTTCGGTATGGAATATTGGAGCAGAAGGCCAGTTAACCGTTGGGGCTATGGCGGCCACAGCGGTCACGATTTATTTTCCTGACTTACCTTCATTCTGGTCCCTGAGCTTAATGCTGCTGTTCGGGATTGCCGCGGGTGCGCTTTGGGGACTGCTGACAGCTATTCCGCGGACGCATTTTGGAGTGAATGAGCTAATCACTTCATTAATGCTGAATTATGTTGCCCTATTGGCGCTCGATTACGTGGTATTCGGACCTTGGAAAGATCCTAAAGGATTTAATTTCCCGGGATCACCTATGTTTACTGCGGCTCAGTCGCTGCCTGTTCTCGGAAGTACAAGATTGCATATTGGATTGTTATTTGGACTTATCGCCGTTGTGATTTATTACTTAATGATTCGTTTTACCAAGTGGGGTTACGAGCTCCGTCTGATTGGGGCTAATCCTGTTGCAGCCAGATACGCGGGGATTCCTATCAAGCGCCATATTATTATCGTCATGCTGATCAGTGGGGGACTCGCCGGGATCGCTGGCATGGCGGAGGTCTCCGGTGTTACACACAAGCTGATGCAGGGCATTTCACCGGGGTATGGATACACCGCCATTATTGTGGCTTGGTTGGCCAAATTGAATCCACTCGGTCTAATCGTTACTTCTATTTTATTCGGTGGCTTAATTGTTGGCGGATATAGTGTTCAAACCATCGGGCTGCCCTCATCGATATCAGAAATGCTGCAGGGCTCCATCCTGTTTTTCTTGATTGCTGGCGATATGATCTATCGTTTCCGCATTCGTCGTAGCCGGGTTCAGCTGAAAGGGGGGAGATAGGCGATGGATTTTACAACACAGCTACTTATTGCCGCTATTTCCGCAGGGACCCCGCTGCTGCTGGCTACGCTGGGAGGCATTCTAAATGAACGAGCCGGCATTATACAGCTTGGGGCTGAAGGTCTGATGCTGATGGGAGCGGTCACCACTTGTATCGTGTATATTCGCTCCGGAAACCTCTTGCTGGCTCTGCTGGCTACCGTAGCTGTAACGGCTGTGCTTGGTTTGCTGCATTCTTTTCTCTGTGTGACCTTGCGGGCGAATCAAACGATGTCCGGTCTTGCGATGACCCTGTTCGGCAGTGGGTTGAGCGCTTATCTTGGTAAACCGATCAGCGGCATTCCTTTACCGGGAACATCTCCTAAGCTGCATCTGGCTTGGCTGGAAAATGTACCGTTCATCGGAAAAATATTCGGCAACATGGATTACCTAACCTGGTTCAGCCTGCTGCTAGTGCTTGCTCTGCATCTGCTAATTCACCGCACTTCATGGGGCCTGCATTTGCGGGCAGTCGGAGACAGTCCGGCTACCGCAGATGTGATGGGGATCCGTGTGCAGCTTATCCGCTACAGCTATGTGATCACCGGTGCTGCTCTCATCGGCCTGGCCGGAGCGGATATGGTATTGGCCTACGCGCCAACCTGGAATGAAGGGCTGACAGCCGGCCGGGGCTGGATTGCGGTAGGGCTAGTGATTTTTGCCAGATGGAATCCGCTGCGCGCCTTGTTCTGCGCTTACTTTTTTGGGGCATTGGATTCACTTGGCTTCCGTATTCAATTGCTGGGCAGTGCGGTTCCGCCCTATTTTCTCAAAATGATTCCGTACCTTGTGACCATTCTGGTCCTGATGTACCTGGGGTACCGCAATCGCAACAAACCATCCGGTACACCGGAGGCGCTCGGAGTTCCTTATATTCGGGAACAAAGGTTTTAAGGCAGGCTATACGAGAAGGGAAGCGGCAATCTGGTACTCAAAAAGGGGGGCGGAGTGTATGGGAGTTATAAGGGAAGAGGATGGAAGGCTACCTGAAGTAATTCAACCCCGCAGCCTGCACGAAGCTTGGGAGAGAAAAACGGCGTTTGGAGACAGTTCCCGATATGTCGCAGGAGGAACATTGCTGAGAACAGGGTGGGAAAATGGAACGGATCATATGCCCAAACAGCTGATTGATCTTCGGCAAATCACAAATCTCGGCGACATTACCTTAACGGAATTTCACTTATCTCTGGGCGCTCTTGTTCCACTCTCCCAGTGCCGCAGTAATGAGCATTTGCAGGCCGTGGCTCCTGCGCTGCAAGAGGCTGCACGTTGCATAGCGGCTCCGTCGGTGCGTAATCTTGCCACGCTCGGGGGCAATATCTCTTCTGGCTTCGGAGATATTCTACCTGCGTTACTGGTCTATGACGCGGAGTTAATCTCCTTTGACGGCAAATTTATGACGGCACTGCCTTTGATAGAGTGGCTAAACAATCACTGGAGCGGGATAAAACCTGCGGCAGATCTTGTGGCTGAGATTCGCATCTCACCTACTCGCTTAGAGAGTCCCTTAACGGATAGGCTAGAAATTTTCCGTAAGGTTGGCCGCCGGGAAGCGTTCACCCCTTCACTTGTAACGGTAGCAATCTCAGCATCAATCGATGAGGAACTCCGTTTCCGTGAGGTGCGTATCGCCGCAGGTGGGGGCTCTGGGCGGCCGCAGCGACTAAGTAGGGCTGAAGTTATGCTTGAAGGTGTGAGGTATACAGAGGAGCTGTTGGCTTCTTTATATGAAGGGGTCGAGAACAGCTTTGAGACGTATAGTGATCCCTTTGCAACAGAACTTTACAAGAAAAAGACTGCTGGGAATTTGGTTGTATCTGAGCTGTGGAAGGCTATGAATATACGGAGTTAAGAGGTGAATAACCCGACGAAAGGAGAGAGGGAAAATGCTGCTGAATAAGGAATCCAGCGGTAGCCGCTGGCGTACACGACCTGATGGAGAGGGCAAGGTATCCGGTAAGCTGCAGTATTTGACCGACATGAGGGCAGAGGGAATGTTGATCGGCCGCGTGCTCCGCAGTGAGCAGGCACATGCTCGTATTTTGTCCATACGCATTGAGAAGGCCATTGAAGTCCCTGGTGTACACGCTGTAATTACTCATGAGGATGTGCCCGGACTTAACGGCTTTGGCATAGCTTTGCCGCATCAACCGGTATTTTGCAGTGACCGTGTGCGTTACACTGGCGATGCGATTGCGGCAGTCGCGGCAGAGACGGACGAAATTGCGGAATACGCCTTATCTCTTATCGAAGTGGATTATGAGCTTCTACCCTTACTCGAGAATCCGGAAGAGGCGATGAAAAAGGACGCAATTCTGCTGCATGCCGAGGGAAACGTGCTTCATCATACGGAATATCGGAAAGGGGAGCCGGAAACGGTATTTACGGATTGCTGTCATGTGGTAGAGGAGTCTTACTATACACCACGCCAAATGCACACCTATATGGAGACTGAAGGTGGACTGTTTATCCCAGAGGATAACGGACGGCTTACCGTATATTCAGCTACACAACATGGGTTGATGGATCGCCTGCAGCTATCCAGAATCCTGGATATTCCTCAAGAAGATATTCGCGTCATCTCGAGTCCTATCGGCGGGTCCTTTGGAGGAAAAGACGAGCTGAATGTACAGCCATATGGAGCGCTGCTCGCCTTGCGGACACTCCGTCCGGTAAGACTGCATAATTCGAGAGCTGAATCGGTACGTGCAGGACTAAAACGCCATCCCATGAAAATCACCATGAAGACTGGCTGCGACCCCGAAGGAATCATCAGGGCACATCAGGTCAGAATTATTTCGGATACGGGAGCTTATGCAACACTGGGGGCGGAGGTGCTCAACTTTGCGACAGAACATGTGATGGGCCCCTATATCATCGATCATGTGGATGTGAAGGGTTTTGCTGTATATACCAATAACGGTGTATCTGGTGAATTTCGCGGTTTTGGCGGCAATCAGGCGATTTTCGCTTTGGAGGGACAAATCGATCGATTGGCTGAGCGATTGCAGATTGATCCTTGGGAAATGCGCCGCCGCAATTTGCGTAAATATGGAGATCTGGGGCCACTGGGTCAGGAAATTGCTCAGACCGATGGTGCCTTTCAGGTGTGGGAAGCGCTGGCGGGTTCGCCTCTTATGACTGAGGCTGCATCTACAGACAGTGATTCAGGTGTTGTGGAACCTTGGATCGTAACTGGAACGGGTGCTGCTATAGCTATGCATGGTGCAGGACTTGGCTATGGTATTCCCGATCCGGCGGGTGGTAGGCTCTCTTTGACGCTAGAGGGCAAGATTGAGGCGGTGTTTGGTTACGAGGAGTTTGGTCAGGGCTTAATCGCAACCATGGAACAAATGCTGATTGAACAGTTTGGCTTGGCGGCAGAGGATCTAAGCATCGTCATTGGCGATACGGATGTTGTGCCCGATAGCGGATCTAGTACGGCTTCCCGATCAACTAGCATGATGTGGATGGCCTTGAAACGGCTGCGTCCAGACTTCACCGCTCGTGTGCTGCAGGCAGCTGCGATGATAAAGCCAGAGCTGGATAACTATGAAATGAAGCTCGGCCCTGGCGGCATTTGGCTAAAAGACGGCGGTCTGCTTCTGACTTACAAGGACTTGGCACAGCGTATTTCAGAACCCATTGTCTGTAATACAAAGTTTACTTATCCAACCACACCCTTTAAAAGAGTGGGGGCACATTTTCTATATACCTATTCTGCAATCGCAGTCCGCGTGGAAGTTAATCTGCTTACTGGACGTGTCCGTGTACTGGATCAATATCATGCGGTAGCGGCGGGGCCGGTGGCTAATCCGCAAGGTTATCTCGGGCAGATCGAAGGTGGCAGCAGTATGGCGGTAGGATTTACTTTGTCAGAAGATGCTGTGATGTCAGGCGGCAGCTATGTCACCAAAAATTTAGACACCTATTTGGTGCCGACCATTGCCGATATGAATGGCAGCATTCAGGTGCAGCCGATAGAGGATTTGCCGGATCATGACACGTACGGTCCTCGCGGCATTGGAGAGGTGGGTTCCGTCAATTTAGCTCCGGCAGTCGCGTCAGCCATATTTCAGGCTGTAGGAAAGCGGGTAACCAAGCTGCCCATTGATCCCGAATGGCTGCAGTCTACACCGTTTATTCCACAAAAGGTGGTGAACATCCATGGCGAGCCATAATTCAGATCCGAATCTAGATGGAGATAACCTTGCCCCCTTATCGTCTGAGGAAGCTTTTGCAGAAGAGAGGTTCACCTTTATTTGCAATCTTAATGGGAAAGCGATATCCACGGAGATTCCACCCTCCCGCCGGCTTTTAAAGGTCATACGTGAAGATTTGGAGCTGACCGGCACAAAACGTTCTTGTGAGATTGGCCGCTGCGGGGCATGTATGGTGCTGGTGGATGGACGTCCAGTGAATTCATGTCTGGTCATGGCCTATCAATGCTCAGGTGCGGAAATTACAACGATTGAGGGTCTTAGTGAGGTAGGGCTGCATCCCGTTCAACGTGCTTTTTTAGAAGAAGGTGGGTTCCAATGCGGATATTGTACACCAGGGATGGTCATCTCGGTGGTTGCGCTGCTGGAAGAGAACCCGCATCCTACTCAGGCTGAAGTGGAAGAAGCTTTATCGGGTAACATTTGTCGCTGTACGGGGTACGGTGGCATTTTACGAGCTGTAAACAAAGCTATTGGAGGTTGAGTGGATGGCTGTTTCTGAAGGCAGGATTACGTTTGAAGAGATAAATGCCATGAGTATAACGGATTTTGTGAAGCATCTAGGCGGCATTTTTGAACATTCACCGTGGGTAGCAGAGGAGGCTTATAAGCAGATTCCATTCCATTCTTTAGAGCATTTGCATAGCACCATGATGCAGACCGTACTGAGTGCTGACCGGAGCCGAATGGAGGGACTATTAAAAGCTCACCCGGATTTGGCGACTAGGCTTCAAGTTACGGCTTTGTCTGCCTCAGAGCAGCAGGGAGCTGGACTGGATCGGCTAACAACGGAAGAGTTCAATCTATTAAATGATCTGAATCGAAAGTATACGGACAAATTTCATTTCCCTTTTATTCTAGCTGTTCGTGGCAAAAACAAAGATGACATTATCGGCGCCATTGGAGTGCGAGTTGAGCGTTCCCCTCAGGAGGAATGGATTCAAGCCTTTTCTGAAGTCGGTACAATTACGAGATTTCGCCTAAGTGATTTAATTATTTAATTATTCATTCATCATAAACGGGGAGGGTGTCAGCCATGCTGGAACCAATTAACGGACGTACAATGTTTTATGGGAAAAGTGATGTGTTAACTTATCGTACCTATGCTAAACCGCTGGCCGTTACCCACGTTCCCGAATCTTCCTTCACGGGCTGCGACAACATTATATTCGCACATAATATTACATTCGCGGTCACGGGCGAAGCGTTTCTTCCTTCTTTTTCAGAGGGGGATAATTCCATGGTCGTTGCTACCGATTCTATGAAAAATTTCATCCTGCGCAATACCGCGGACTACACTGGAAGCACAACGGAGGGGCTACTGCAGCTTCTAAGCAGCCGTTTTCTCGATAAATACGATCATGTCACCGCAGTTTCGGTTTCCGCAGACCGGTTACCTTTTGAACAGGTGATGGTGCCCGGGGTTGAGGGGCTTAAACAGAGTCATTTAGTGCTGCGTCACTCCAATAATGAATCTTATTCCGCTTCGCTGACAGTAAAACGTGGGGAGAATGGAACGGAGATTGTCGCTCATGAATGCCGGTTGAAGGATTTACAGCTGATAAAAGTGAGTGGAAGCTCGTTTTATGGATTCGTCCGTGATGAGTACACAACATTGCCGGAGAGCTTTGACCGTCCGCTTTATATTTTTCTGAATATTAACTGGACCTACAGTGGTGTTGAGCATGCTCTGGATGGAGATCTAGGCCAATATGTGGCTGCGGAGCAGGTTCGCGATATCGCCCATAGCGCTTTTCATGAGCTGAACAGTCCATCAATCCAATCGTTGATTTATCAAATTGGGCTGCGCGTGTTGTCCCGTTTCCCTCAATTGGCTACCGTTTCGTTTGAGTCCAATAACCGGACTTGGGAAACCATTGTTGAGCCTGAAGAAACTAAAGGTGGAGTGTTCACCGAACCTCGTCCACCCTATGGTTTTCAGGGCTTTTCTGTCAGCCGTGCAGATCTGGCCGGAGAGACAGCGTAATGAGCGGGCGTCTTACCACCCATGTGCTGGATCTGTCGCGGGGGATTCCTGCTACAGGTCTGACGCTTCAGCTCTGGAAGCTTACGGATGGAATCAGCAAGCTTCTGTGTGAAGAGGTTACGAACAATGACGGGAGGCTCAATGCTCCGCTGCTGGAAGGGAGAGAGATGGAGGCTGGATGTTACGAGCTGCTGTTTATGGTCGGCGATTACTACCGTAGAGCTGATGCCAAAGCGTCAGCAGATACTCAACGTGAGATGTCTTTTTTTCTAGAACAGATACCTATTCGCTTTCATATAGAGAGCTCCATGCAACACTACCATGTACCTTTGCTAGTAGCTCCTGGTGGATATAGTACGTATCGGGGAAGTTAGGAGAAAGTTGATGACCTTAGGAGGTGGCAGCTCATGAAGGAATCCTATGAACTTGTAATTAAGAACGGGAATGTAGTGCTGCCCCATCAGGTACTCAAGCTGGATATTGCAGTATCAGAGGGTAAGATTGTCGCACTTGGAGAGGAACTTTCGCTTGCACCGCTAACCAAAGTCATCGACGCAGATGGGTTCTATGTGCTCCCCGGTATGATTGATATGCATGTCCACTTTAATGAACCAAAGTTTGGACATTGGGAAGGCTTTCGCAGCGGTTCTGCGGCGCTGGCAGCTGGCGGCTGCACAACCTATGCAGATATGCCGCTTAACGGCAATCCACCTACTGTGAACGAGGCTGCGCTTCGTCAAAAGGTAGATGCTGCGGCTGGAAACTCTGCCGTTGATTATGTGCTGTGGGGTGGGCTCGTTCCCGGCAATCTGGATGATTTAGAAGTTTTGGCAGCCGCTGGCGTCACTGGGTTTAAAGCCTTTCTCTCCAATCCTGGAGGGGAGGGCGAAGGTAGATTCCGTGAAGTGGATGAGGATACCCTCTATCAAGGGATGCAGCGAATCGCTTCTCTGGGCGGGATTCTGGCGCTTCATGCAGAAAGTGAGGCTATCACGGCGGTGTTGACCGCTGATGCAGTGCGAAATGGCAGAACCAGCGCAAGTGATTTTGCGGCTTGCCGCCCAGCTGAAGCAGAGCTGGAGGCAGTGTCCAGGGCGCTGCTGTACAGTGAACGTACGGGCTGCCGGTTGCATTTTGTTCATATCAGCACGGCTGCTGCCATTGAGAAAATCTATGAAGCTAAGCTTCGAGGTCTGGACGTTTCGTCTGAAACCTGTCCACATTATCTGGTCCTCACTGAAAATGATATGAAGGCTTTAGGCCCTGTGGCGAAGTGTGCGCCTCCGCTGCGAAGTGCGGTGGAGCAGGAGAAGTTATGGGAGATGCTGGCCCAAGGCAAAATCGATCTGATTGCTTCGGATCATTCCCCCTGTCCAACGGAATTGAAGGTGAAGCCGGACTTGTCTTTTTTTGCAGCTTGGGGTGGGATCTCGGGTGCGCAGAGCAGTCTGGAGCTTATGTTCCATGAAGGCGTGAATGTGCGGGGTTTGGATGTTACATTAATTTCCAGTCTGCTTGCAGGGCAACCCGCAAAACGTTTTGGAATAGAGCATCGCAAAGGCGCTATAGCTCTAGGTCTAGATGCCGATCTAGTTCTGCTGAATCCAAGCACAACCTATACGCTGACTGCGGAGGATTTATTGTATCGCCACAAGCACAGCCCCTACATCGGAAGAACTTTATCCTGCAAGGTAGCTGCTACGATATGTCGTGGGCGGGTGGTCTATACCTCTGAAGAAGGAGTAATTGCCGATGATGGTGGACAGTGGCTGCGGATTAGGAAGGAGCAGTATAGCTTATGAACGATTCCAGCGTTCAAACATCGACCGAGAAGCTGCTCGAGCTACTGGAGGAGCTGGCGGCATTCAGCACACCTGGGCCAGGAGTTACTAGACTGCTATATACGGAGGAATGGAGTCAGGCGCAGATTTTTTTGCAGGAAAAAATGGCTGGACTCGGCTTAGAAGTTTCCGTAGACAAGGTTGGCAATGTATATGGACGATTGAGTGGACGCGATCCGCAGCAAAAGGTTATTTTAACCGGATCGCATATCGATACTGTAGTCAATGGCGGAAAATATGATGGTGCCTATGGGATCGCTGCGGCTATGATTGCGCTTCAAGATTTGCAGAGAAACTTTGGCCAGCCGCAGCGGACGCTTGAGGTCGTATCTTTTTGTGAAGAAGAGGGGAGCCGATTTCCGCTTGCTTATTGGGGCTCGGGCCATGTCACGGAAAGGTATGACGGAAGCGAGGCCGAGACCTGTATAGATGCAGAGGGAGTGACGTTAAAAGCGGCAATGGCACAATTCAGCTTCTTACAGGACATAACGGTGGAGAAAGCTTCTAAGCGGACTGGAGCCAGAAATGATATTGGCGCTTTTGTGGAGCTGCACATTGAGCAGGGAATTATTCTGGAGAAAACAGATACGCAGATAGGCGTAGTTCAGGGGATTGTTGGACAGAGACGCTATATGGTCAAGGTCAGTGGTATTGCTAATCATGCGGGCACGACACCGATGTTTATGCGGCAGGACGCACTGGCTAGTGCGGTTGAAATGCTGTACGTGCTTGAAAGTGCTGCTAAAACGGCTGGTGAACCTCTTGTAGCAACCTCGGGCAAGCTTGAGGTGTACCCGAATACGCCAAATGTGATCCCGGGTGAGGTTCTTTTTACATTAGATATCCGCCATAGTGAAGAGGACGAACTGGAACGTTTCTGTGAGAAGCTTCTTGCGGAATGTAATGAAATTGCCGTTAAACGTGGGGTGACTCTTGAGGTTACACCCGTGCTCCACACAGTCCCTGCGCCTATGGATACGAAGCTATCTACAATGCTGGAAAATATCTGCCGCCAACAGGGGAAGACGTACCGCATGATGGTAAGTGGAGCGGGACATGACGCCCAGCTGTTTGCGCGGCGTTGCCCTACTGCGATGATATTTGTGCCAAGCCGAGCTGGCATCAGCCATTCTCCGGAAGAGTATACTTCCCCTGAGCAGCTCGTTGCTGGGCTTGAGGTTCTGACTGCGATGTTATATGAGTTAGCTTATTAAAAAGAGTTCGCCGAACTTTTAAATATAAGGAAGTATATGTTTACTCTATACTTTATCCTTATATTTCTCGCTGAAACGGAGCCCGTCCCTAAAAGGACGGCTTAGCCGTTTCTACTTGAAGGGAGGATCATCATGAAGCGTTACGAAGATTTGTCGCCATCCCTGCGCTGCATTATGACTCCGGGTCCGGTGGAGGTTGATCCGCGTGTCCTGCGGGCGATGTCTTTTCCGGTGCTGGGTCAGTTTGATCCAGAGTTCACCCAGATGATGAATGAAACGATGGAGATGCTGCGGGAGCTGTTCGCTACCCGAAATGCATGGGCTTACCCTATAGATGGGACCTCTCGCGCTGGTATTGAGGCGGTGATGGTCAGCTTAATCCTGCCGGGGGAACGTGTGCTGATTCCGATCTTTGGCCGCTTCGGACACCTGCTTCATGAGATTGCCGAACGTTGTGGCGCTGAGGTATTCGTTCTGGAAAAGCCATGGGGAAGTGTGTTTGAACCGGAGGAAGTGATAGCGGCTATGGAGACTTTTAAGCCAAATGTGGTAGCGATGGTGCATGGTGAGACCTCTACAGGACGGGTGCAGCCACTCGCGGAAATTGGCAGAGCCTGCCGCCGAATGGATGCTCTTTTCATAGTTGACGCAGTTGCAACTCTTGGGGGCATTCCTGTCGAAACGGATGCTTGGATGCTGGATGCGGTCGTAGGAGGTACACAGAAATGCCTGTCCGTCCCCTCCGGTATGGCACCAATAACATATAATGACCGCGCTGAGGCTAAGCTTATGTCCCGTAAACGAGTAGAACGTGGGATTAGAATCAGCGATGTTCAGCCTGGTGAGTTGTCTTTTGTCCGCAGCAACTATTTCGATCTTGGCATGCTTCAGGATTATTGGAGCCCGCAACGTCTCAATCATCATACAGAGATGACCTCTATGCTCTATGCACTTCGGGAGGGCTTGCGACTTGCGCTTGAAGAAGGAATGGATGCCAGATTCGCCAGACATCAGCTCCATGAAAAGGCACTTATAGCTGGATTAACAGCGATGGGGCTTGAACTTTACGGGGAGCCCTCCTGCAAACTTACCGTTGTTACCTGTGTGCTGATTCCTGAGGGCATAGACGGGGAATCTGTACGCACGCTGCTGCTGGAGCGGTTCGGCATTGAAATTGCCAGCTCCTTTGGACCTCTGAAAGGAAAGATTTGGCGCATTGGCACGATGGGCTTTAGCTGCCGTACGAATAATGTGCTGCGTTTGCTTGGAGCTTTGGAAGCAGCGTTGCTGCGACACGGATTTGAAGTTTTTTACGGACTTGGTGTTCAAGCGGCACTTGACGTATATGAGGAAAACGTAAGATAATCGTTGGAATAGATGCTGGCGGGTGAGTTCATACCAGGGGCATGTCCGGAGTGTTGGACAATCTTTGGATTAAGAAAACGGCTATCATCTACAGGGATGACGGAGCCGTTTTTTCGTACAATATCAGATTTGCCAACTATGATATCAACACAGCCGATGGTTAAGCAATCCTCTATTATTATGAATCTATTCACTACATCAAGAACGCACTTGGATACTAACGGGGGAGAGATGAAAATGACAACTTTTACAAGAAAGCCTTTAGCAGATTGTGTACCTGAGCTTGTGGCTACGGCAAGAGGAGATAAACCGGCAACACTAGTAATTACAGGTGGAAAGCTGGTTAATGTATGCTCTGGTGAAATTTTAGAAGGAATGTCTGTTGGTATACAAGGTGGACGTATCGCTTATGTTGGTAAAGATGTGACACATATGATTGGTGAAGGAACGCAGGTCATTGAGGCGAACGGTAAGTATATAGCTCCGGGACTACTCGATGGCCATTGTCATATTGAGAGCACACAGCTGACCGTTACTGAATTCTCCCGTGCGGTTCTGCCGCTGGGTACAACAGGTGGTTTCTTTGATGCTCATGAGATTGCTAATGTATTTGGGCTGAAGGGGATTCAATTGATGCTCGATGAGATGCGGGGAACACCGTTAGCGGCTTACATGCAGGTGGCTTCTTGTGTGCCTGCGGCAGGTGCGGAATTCGAGACAACGGGAGCTTCTATTGGACCAGAAGAAGTGGCAGAAGCCTTTACTTGGGGACCCGATGTGATTGCGCTGGGTGAAGTGATGAATTTTCCTGGCGTTGTTTATGGCGATGAGAAAATGCTTGGCGAAATTCAAGCTACGCTGCGGGCGGGCAGATTTGTAGATGGTCATTTCACATGGCCTTCCAGCGACTGGAGACTGCCCGTGTATGCTGCGGCAGGTGTGTCTGGCGATCATGAGTGTGTGACGGCAGACGATGTGATTGAGCGCGTTCGACTGGGGATGTATGCCAAAATGCGCCGGGGTTCCGCTTGGCATGATGTGGCTAAAACAATTACGGCCCATACAGAACACGGCATTGATACACGCCGAATGATGCTGGTAACGGAT
Source organism: Paenibacillus sp. NPDC058367 (assembly GCF_042723305.1). Classification (NCBI taxonomy): domain Bacteria; kingdom Bacillati; phylum Bacillota; class Bacilli; order Caryophanales; family Paenibacillaceae; genus Paenibacillus; species Paenibacillus sp. NPDC058367. The sequence continues at coordinate 1,816,564 of NZ_JBHXIZ010000001.1, read as the reverse complement.
GATCGTAGTTCGGAATCCTTACGAGATGAAGGGCATATGAATTTCGTCCTGCGTGATGCTATTGCTCAAGGTGTTAAGCCTATAACGGCTATCCAAATGGCTACCATTAATACTGCTGAACGCTTTGGTTTAGCGCGGGATATCGGATCTATTACTCCGGGTTCTTTTGCAGATATCATCCTTTTAGACGGGAATTTGGCGGATATTAATGTAGTGCTGACAATTGCCGCAGGTGTAGTAGTTGCGGAGAACGGAGTAATGACGGCAGAACTTGCTAAATTCACTTATCCGGAGGAAGTGTTGGCTTCGGTTCATTTGCCACAGCGTCCTACTTCAGAAGATTTCATCATTGCTGCTCCAATTCATACAGGTGAACTTACTACAAGAGTTATTAAAGTAAGAGAAAATCATGTGGAGACTATTGAGCGTATGGTTTCGATACCTGTAGTGGAGGGGCGACTGGATGTAAATGCTATAGAAGGTTTGTGCAAAATCGCAGTGCTCGAACGTCATAAAGGTACAGGCAATAAATCAGTGGCCGTTGTCGAAGGCATTGGATTTAAAGAGCCGGCTGCCATTGCAATGACGGTTGCTCACGATAGTCATAATGTACTCGTCATCGGCAATGATGATGAGTTAATGGCTAAAGCTGCAAATGCGGTGGCGGATGCCCAGGGTGGTGTTTGCATGATCACATCCAGTGGGGAAACATTATTCCCGTTGGCTATTGCAGGTCTAATGTCCACGGAACCCTTCGAAATTGCTGCTGCAAAATCAGCTGCGATCAGCAAAGCGCTATATGATGCTGGCTGTACTTTGAACTACGCATTTATGACTTTATCGCTGCTTGCATTGGCGGTTATCCCGACCCTACGCATCACGGATAAAGGACTTGTTCGGATCTCGCCTGAAGGAATACAGTTAGTGCCATTGTTTGTTTAAGTAAAGTTAACTGATTAATAACTAGGCAAAAGACTGTTTTGAGGTCGATGATGACCATTCAGAACAGTTTTTTGTTGTGAAAATAAGAAAGACTAAGTTTTTAAATATAAATATTAAACAGATGGACAAAGATTGAAACATTTTTCTGTGGAATTAATGAAAAAATATTAACAAAGCGTAGTCAGTTGACGATAATAATGTTAAATTAGATAAAAATTAAAGTGATTGGATAGAGTTAATTTTACATTATTGGCATTAACGAAATTATAGATATCATCAGGTTTCAGGTAACCCAACTAAGAGGGACGAGGTGCATGAGAGATGATCAGACTAGAAACGCAAGACATTCTGAATATTAGCATGAAGCAAATTGCTACTATTTTTAAAATGAAGCCGCTTGAGCTGAGATTTGTCACTGATTTTCAGGGTGAGAAATATCTCTTAACCAATGATAAGCTACACCTCAGCAATCAGCAGTACTGGGCGAAGGTTATGGAATGTGTCTTTGATGATCATGTTAGACCTGTGCTAATGTGTGAAGTGTTATATTTCCTGCGTAACGAATTTCTGGAAAGTGATATCAAGATATGCTTCTCTTATGATTATGCAGAGGATGGGAATGGAGAAGCCACTGCAACCGCTGAAGTATCTTTTAATGATTCAGCTGATTTGCAGCCGAGTGAGATTGCCGAGCTGATCGATTTTGCGTTGACCTTACAGGACAAGCAATGGTTCCATGAACTCACTACTAAATATAAGCAGCTTACAGCATAAGCATCTTAGTGACCCTTAGATCTTATGAACGGACATAACAAACCGTCTTATCTCTTCAGAGAATATCTGCGGACAAGACGGTTTTTTTTGTATTACCAGCCCATGGCATTTCGTTCAACATGCTGAGCTAAAAAATGAAGCCAGTCCTCATGATTATTCAAGCAGGGGATTGCAGTGAAGTCTTCAGCATGTCCTCCTCCAGCCTCAAATTGCTCGCGCCCTTCTATGGCTAGCTCGTGCAGCGTTTCCAGACAATCCGTTACAAGTCCCGGTGAGAAAATCAAAGGTTTATGAATTCCACGTCCCGCTAGCTTTCCCAAAACATCTGCTGTAGAGGGACCTACCCATTCTTCGCGTCCGAAGCGTGATTGAAAAGTAAGCTGCCAGCGTTCAGGCTCCCAATTCATAGCTGAAGCGAGAAGACGCGCAGTTTCCATACATTGCTCCGGATAGGGATCGCCTGTATCTGCATATCGTTTGGGGATCCCGTGAAAGGTCAGTACGAAAAAATCAGGATTAGAGCTCAGAAATTCTATTTGCTGCAGTAAATGCGACTTCATGGCTGAAATATAACCGGGTTCATTATAATAAGCATCCATAAATCTGAGAGCAGGAATAAGGCGCTTTGTTACCGGTCCAGTGGAGCTTTGGCGTCCTAGTGCAGCAAAACTCGCTTGATCGAAGACAGATGCCGTCGTAGTGGACGAATATTGCGGGAATAGCGGCACAATGATGATGCGTGTGACTCCGTTAGCTTCCAATGCGCTCATCGCTTGTTCCATACTTGGTTCGCTATATGCTAAGCCAAGCTCTACTTGATACCGAGAACCTAGAAGCGCTTGCAAACCAGATCGCTGAGCTAATGAGTGGAAGAGTAAAGGTGATCCTTCTGTTGTCCAGATTTGTCTGTACAGCTCAGCCGACCGCCGAGGACGTGTACGCAGAATAACGCCTCGCAGCAAAGGCTGCCAGAGCATTGGTGAGTAATCTATGATTCGGCGGTCGGATAAAAAACGTTTCAGATAAGGACGTACCGCCTTTGCAGTAGGTGCAGTAGGTGTGCCAATTTGGGCGAGAATAACTCCAATAGGTGGCTGTTTGTTCAAAACTTTGAACTCCTTTCCCATGTTAGAGATCGTTCTAAAATAACATATCTATTCTTGGATACACAATAATCGAGATCACGTTATCTACTTTTGGAATAGGAAGTGGGTGTATTTGTTTGGGAAAAATAATGAAAAATCACATTTATGAGCAAATAGTGATGTTTCTTATAGGGTATGTGATTTTAGATACAGAGGAATTGCGGAAAAGTTTGGTAGTATCAAACCAGAAATTGATTAAAAAAAGCGCCTTCATTTTTTTCTGATATTATATGTGAATTATTTCACCTTTGATGCGGTTTATTGTAAAAAGGAATGAATAGATTTAAGGCATTATTTTTTTGGAAAGTGATGGTTCGCGCATAGGCATGAGAGGGGGGATGGGTTCTTATGAAGAGAGATGTAATGCTTCATAAGAAGAGAAGGGGCGCCGTCAAAGGTAAGTTTGGTTAAGAAAAGCTATATATCACTGGGGACTTGGTAAAGGAGAATTTTATTGAAAAAACTAATTTCTTTAACGGTTAGCGCGGCAATATTGTTAGCGCCATTTGCTTACACACTTAATGTGCCTGCTTTGAACTTGAAGGTGGATGCAGTATCCGCAGCTTCTGAAGAAGCGGATGCACCAGCAGCTAAACCAACAGCAAAACCAGCAGCAACAGCAAAACCAGTAGCAACACCAAAAGCAACAGCAAAACCAGTAGCAACACCAAAGCCAACAGCAAAACCAGTAGAAACACCGAAAGCAACGGTAAAACCAGTAGCAACACCAAAGGCAACAGCGGCACCAGCAGCAACGACAAAACCAGCTACAACGCCAAAAGCAACCGCTGCTCCAGCGGCTACAGTAGTTCCAGCAGCGACTGTTAAGCCTGTGCCTACAGCATTGCCGGTTACAGTTAAGGAAAATGTATATCAAGATGGAGTTTACGTAGCGTATGGCGATGCATACTCCAAAGGTACTGAAGGCGCTAAGATCGAAATTAAAGATGGGAAAATTACTAGCATCGATCTCCTGAGAACCAGCCCTAAGCTGATCGACAGAGATGCTCGTAACAATTATAGCGCTTTATGGCAAGCTTATGGATTGATGACGAATAAATTGATTGGCAAGACAAGAGATGGAGCAGCTGCAGTAGATGCTGTTTCGGGAGCAACACGCTCTAGTAATGGATGGAAATTGTCTGTAGACAGAGCGTTTGAAAGAGCTCTAACAGTGAAAGATACAGATGCAGTTTACTTTGATGGTGTTCATATGGGCATAGATCCTACAGGTAAATATGCAGTATTTGCAACCTACGAATCCAATAAGCTCACAGCTGTTAAAGTGTACCCGCTGAACAGTGCTGGTGATTTCGTGGATGAGAAGGCCTACACAGCTGAGCAATCCGCAGCAGTTGCAGCTATAACACCAGCATTGCTGGCTAAAGGAACAGCTGCAGAGCCTGTTGCAGGACTCGAAGCCGACTTTAAGGCTGCGATTAATGCTTTTTGGGATGCTGAGCAGAATGCAAAGATTAACAATACTTCTGCTTATGTAGACGGATTCTATTCCTCTTATGGGACTGCAAGAAGTGTTGGTGTTGAAAGAGCTGACATCGTGATCCGCAACGGTAAGCTAGTGGATGTGAAGCTGTTCAGACTTGGGAACAACCTCATTGACAGAGGTGCAACGGCTTATGCAGAAGTTGTAAAAGCTAATGCTCCGATGACAGCTAAGTTGCTTGCTAATGGATCTTACTTCGCTAACTATGATGAGAAAGTAGATGGAATTTCTGGCGCTACAGAAAGCAGTCACGGTTGGAACCAAGCCGTAGAAAGAGCTTTCGAAAAAGCACTGAAAGTTCCAGATGAAGTTAAATATTTTGACGGAAAATTCGCAGGTGTAGATAACCAATCTAAAGTATTACTGCTTATTGATGTTGCTTCAGATGCAGTTACAAACATTAAATTAAGCTTGTTCGGAGCTGACGGCAAGCTGATCGCTGATGACAAACTAAGTGCAGAACAAAAATCGCTGGTGGGTACACTTACTTCAGGATTACTTGAAAAAGGTGTGCAAATGTCCGATATCACAGGTCAAGAAGAGCTATCCGCAGCTGCCAAAGCTGCTCTGACTGATGCTTTGACTAACGCATCCAAGGTTCAAGGAACCTATAAAGACGGAACCTTCACTGCATTTGGTGATGCCTATGATAAAGGAACAAACAGAGCAGACGTTACACTGCGTAACGGTAAGATCGTAAATGTTGCTTTGTATCGTGTAGGAATGAATCTTGTGGATAGAGGCAAAGCTGCTTACCCAGAGGTGGTAAAAGCAATTCCGCAATTGACTTCTAGCTTCCTTGCAGCAGGTACTAGAGAAGCTGTGCAAGATGTAGACGCTGTTTCCGGTGCAACTAGTAGTAGTGTAGCTCTCAAGACTGCGGTGGATAGAGCATACGGGAAAGCTGAAATTGTTGAAGCTAACAAAGCGGCTTACTTCGATGGAATCTTCATTGGTGTAAGTGCTGATAAGCTTGTAAATGTTATGACGTATGTAGAACATGGTGTTCCTGTTAAAATGCTCGTTTACTATTTAGATAAAAACGGAAGTACAAGAACGGTCAACCAGTTGACTGACGCTGAGCTGGCTGTGAAGAGCGAGATTGAGTCGACTTCAACGGGCTATAGCTTACACAAGTATGGATATCGCGCAGCAGCCTTCGGAAATAATGATGCTGAGAAAGAAGTATCTGCTAAAGTGGTAGAAGCTATTAAATCAGCGCTTGAATCCGCTGGTAAATAAGCAATTTTTAATCAATAGTTAATCTATAAAGGGGGTTATTCTAGAGCCATATTATGGCCTGTGGAGTAACCCCCTTTATCTACCTGTACATAAAAATGAAAATAGATCGTATAGTGATTTAAAGGGATTTTGGACGTGAGTGTCTAAAGTTTAATATAGAGAGCAGGTACAAAGCCTGTTATTAATAGGAGGCTTCAACATGACACAAATTAAACAGCTCGCTCCACAGGATGAATTTGTTGGCTTTTATCTCTTAAGAGAGCTAGCGATCAAACAAACGAACGGTACTCCTCCAAAGGATTATTTCGACCTAGTCTTGGGGGATTCCAGTGGACAATTGTCCGCGAAATATTGGGATGCCAGTACAACCGATAAAGAAACTTTTTTTCCTATGGCACTGGTGAAGGTTCGCGGGATTGCGCACACTTATCGTGAGAAATTGCAAATTAAAGTAACCAAAATCAGATTGGTGAACGATGAGGATGGCGTTGCGCTAACGGATTTTATTCGCTCCGCTCCTATTCGTCCAGTAGACCTTATTCATACGATTAAAGGGGTGATGGCAAGCATCACAGATCCGGAGATTGCCTCGATTGTCTCCTTTTGTGTAAGCAAAGTGGAAGAGAAATTGATGCATTATCCGGCTGCCAAAACGCATCACCATGCTTATTTTGCCGGACTTGCTTATCATATGGTTCGCATGCTGGAGATCGGGGATTTTCTGTGCAAGCAGCGTCCGTTCCTGAATCCAGATTTAATGAAGGCTGGAATTATTCTGCATGATATCGCGAAGCCGGAGGAGATGATCTCTCAGCTCGGAATTGTCTCAGAATATAGCGTTCAGGGGAAGTTGATTGGTCATATCTCGATGGCATCTAACTGGATTACAGAAGCGGCCATCCGCTTAGACATTGATTTGAATTCGGAGAAGGTTCTGGCGTTACAGCATCTCGTATTATCACACCATAACCTGGGCGAATGGGGCAGTCCTGTTCAGCCGCAAACGGCTGAGGCCGTAGCGCTGCATCATATTGATGCGATGGATGCGAAGCTGCAGATGGTCGAGGATGCGCTGGATACCACACCAGAAACGGAAGAATGGACGCCATTCATCAGAGGACTGGAGAACAAAGCAGTTTATCGGATGAAGATCTAGCGTGTTGTGTTGATCTTGGTTGGTGATCTGGATGAACCGATGGGATGTTCACCGATCGCTGATAAAATATATGAAATTCTTCCCTATAATTAGCACGATAAGGGTCTATTTGAAGTCATTATACGGAATTTCTCCTTATAATTTTTATGAAATGCTTCATTTACACCCGAACCTTATGAATTATAGGGATAAATTCCCTATAACTCTGTCGTATAGAGCTTAAATGTAGAATTACAGGGAGCTATTCCCTATAATGACCAGCAAGGTCAGATTTCTTCGTAGTGAATGAATCGACTTGTATGCTATATTCCTCCATCTATGCAAAACACCCAACCAGCTGTAATGAGCCTGTTGGGTGTTTTTTGCTAAATAACTTAATAGTTTCTTACAAATAGAAGTTTTTCGTTCTTTGATTGTTCACAGGTTTCTTAGCAGGTTTACTCTTTCGAGCAGAAAAAGGAGTGTATCCACCAGCAAACATTGTTCCGCTAGTATATCCTTGGCTGCTGGAGAGCAAAAGCGGGTCAAGGTGTGATTCTCGCTCCATAAGCATTAATAGAACCAAGGCAGCTGCGCGCGCGTCATCGAGAGCGTCATGGTGCTTCAGCTCAATTCCGAAATGCTCGGAGACTACATTAAGTTTATGAGAGGGAAGCTCGGGCAGCATTTTTTTGCCTAGTAAATAAGTACATAAGTATTGAAAGCTCGGATAGCTTATGGACATCCCATCGAGGCAATACCGCAGTACACTCATATCAAAAGCGGCATTGTGCGCTACAACGATTCGTCCGTGCAGCAAAGGTTCAACGGTGGGCCACAATTCGTGGAAAGTAGGCTGACCGATTACCATGGAGGGGGTGATGCCATGTATCGAAATGTTCATGCCGTCAAACCGCTGTTGCGGATCGATCAGCCAAGAATGTTCTGCCGTGATTACGCCATCTTTAACTTCCACAAGTCCCAAAGCACAGGCGCTGGATCGACTGGAATTCGCCGTTTCAAAGTCAATTGCTATAAAGTCCATTCGTAAAGCTCCTCATCTATCATATATACATTTATATTAAAGTAGTAAAATGATAAATACAATCTAGTACAAGTTACATATAGTAGTTGAGTTAATAATAAGGAGATGAGAGATTGCGGCTTATAAAAGGACAAAAGGTGGATCTCACGAAAGGGCGAAGTGTAAACAAGCTGGAACTGAAGTTTGGTTGGATGACCGCTGATGCTAGGATTAGCATAGATGCGGCTGCCTTTTTGTTGTCTGATCGGAATCGCTGCGAACGCGATGAGAACTTTATCTTTTACGGAAATCCGGTGTCTATAGACGAAGCGGTAAGTCACTCAGTCTTACAACAAGGAGTTGATAAAGAAGCTATCGTCATAACGCTCTCCGGGCTTCCTGTGGACATTACTAGAATAGCTTTAACATTAACGATTTATGAAGGAGAACAATCAGGGCACTCTATGAAGCAAGTCTCTGCTCCTTATCTACGTTTAGTAGATGGTGACAGTGATGAGGAATTGTTCATTTTCGATTACGGTTCTGATCTTTCCAAGGAGACAGCGATTGTAGTAGGAGAACTTTATCGGTATGGATCAGAGTGGAAATTTAGTGCTATTGCTAGTGGATTTGATGGGGGATTGGCTGCATTATGCACCCACTATGGGTTAGATATTGAAGAAGCCGAGGGAAGTAATGAGGTAGCTGCTACTCCTGAGTTAACAATTCCTTTAGTACCGATTCTTTCGGAAGAGAAGAACGTGCTATCCAACATTGACTTACGAAAAAAGATTGTCCAGATCACCTTAGAAAAAAAGAAATTGACTGGTGTAACAGCGAGAGTAGGAATCGTACTGGACATTACAGGCTCGATGAGAAGCCTTTATGCGAATGGGACAGTGCAAGAAGTGGTAGAGCGTATTTTAGCTGTTGCCTGTAAATTCGATGATAACCAGTCACTGGATGTATGGGTCTACGATACCGAGTTCAGTCGCTTACCACCTGTGACAGAGCAGGAATTAGGAAGTTATGTGTTTACACATATTATGAATAATAATACAATCCATAAATTTGGCCGTAATAATGAACCACCAGTAATGGAGGATATCATTAAAAAATACACAGAAGAAGAGCCGGATTCTACACCGGTATTTATTATTTTCATCAACGATGGTGGTGTCGTGAAGCCTACTAAGAAGGTGATTATGGCGGCTTCTGTTCAACCGATTTTCTGGCAGTTTGTAGGGATTGGAAATTCCGATTTCGAAGTCTTAATGCAACTTGATACCATGAAGGGGCGTTTGGTGGATAACGCTAATTTTATTCATCTGGATCGGATTGAACAAGTGACGGATGAAGAGCTTTACGATCAGCTACTAAATGAATTTCCCACATGGCTAAAAGCAGCAAAGGAAAAGCGAATTATTCGAGCATAAATAATGAAAAAATCTAAACAGAATAATCGGACACTATACATGGAGCCATAACCATCTACCCGAGTAGAAGTGTTGTGGCTTTTTCAAGTTTCGTTATCTTGCTATCCTATTCAAGAATCCGTACACTGCAAAATAGATGTTGTATATTATTGTTAAGCTCAGATACGGGAGGAAATACTTTGGGAGCTGTAATCACTAAATTTTTTGAATATGGGCAAGCAGAAATCGATTACCTCGGAAGTGTGGACCCAGTGCTAGGTGCGGCGATGGCGCGAATGGGGAAAGTGGAACGTGTGATTATTCCGGATCTTTTCACTGCACTTATCTATGCCATAGTAGGTCAGCTAATATCAGTCAAAGCGGTTCGAACTATCTGGACAAGAATGCAGGTTCAATTCAGAGAAATAACTCCGCAGCAGCTAGCTATACACACAGCAGATGAGATTCAGGGTTGCGGTATGACGATGAAAAAGGCGGTTTGTATTCATGACATTTCCAAGCTGATTGCTGATGGAGAGTTTAAGCTGGAGGAATTATATGGATTGTCCGATCAAGAGGTTATTCAAAGACTCATGAAGTTAAAAGGTATTGGTAAGTGGACAGCAGAGATGATGTTAATTAATTGTATGGAGCGCCCAGATGTAGTCAGTTGGGGAGATATCGCCATTCGTCGCGGCATGATGAAGCTGTATGGGCTTGATACGCTTACCAAAAAGCAATTCGAACAATACCGTCTCAGGTACTCACCACATGGTTCGGTAGCTTCCATATATTTATGGGAGATTTCATTTCAATAATTAATACGTAGGGAGCACTATAGTGGACAAAACAATAAAGGAACAGCTAGTGGAGTTGGCAGATGCGGACTACCAGAAGTTTTCTGCGGCTTTACTTCCGACGATCGATAATGTGATAGGAGTCAGGCTACCGGAGCTGCGTAAACTCGCCAAAACCATTGCAAAGGGTGACTGGAGAGCCTATTTGGAGCACGCCGACTCTGATTTTTTTGAAGAGGTAATGCTGCAAGGTATGGTACTTGGTTATGTGAAGGCAGATCCTGAAGAAATTCTGCATTATATTGCGGACTTTATTCCTAAAATCGATAACTGGTCGGTATGTGATAGCTTTTGCACAGGGCTGAAGTTTACCTTGAAGAATAAAGAGCAGATGTGGGACTTTATAGTGCCGTATCTGTTATCTGACAAAGAATATGAGATTCGATTTGCGGTAGTAATGATGCTTAATTTCTTTATTGAAGAAGCGTACATCAGTCGGATTCTACAACTACTCGATAAGGTCAGACATGAGGGGTATTATGTGAAAATGGCGGTTTCTTGGGCGCTATCGATGTGTTATGTGAAGCTGCCTGCGGCTACGATAGATTATTTGAGAACTAACACTTTAGATGATTTCACCTATAACAAAGCTTTGCAGAAAATCACAGAGTCTTACCGAGTAGATCCGGAATCGAAAAAAATGATTCGCGGGATGAAGAGGAACAGAAAAAACAAGCCCCTTATATAGCTCAGTAGCTGAGAAATAAGGGACCTGTTATTATATTTATTTTTTGTCGGTATTGATTTTCCGGTTGCGGATACGTTCAATTTCATCATCAACAGCACTACGTAGGTTGGGATCAATAGACGAGCCTGCACTTGAGTTGGATTTATACTTGGAGTTTTCCGCCAATGCTTCCCACTCGAAAATTTTCTCTTCCATTCGTTCGAAGCCACGTGAAGCGGTACCCACATTCGGTCCTTTTACACTGTTGCTATGAGGAGCCGAGCTTAGTGTTTCTGTAGCTTGCTGGGCACGAGCGATAAGCTCAGTTCTTTTCGCTTTAAGATGTTCGCGCTCTTCTTTAGCTCTAGCGATGTTGATCTCCAGCTCTGCCAGGGATTGCTGAGTTTGTGCCTGACTATTGATACTCTCATCCAGCTGTTCTGTATACCGCAGCTTGGCCATGAGTGCAAGGCGTGCTCTTTCTTCATTTCCTTGCTCAACCGCCTGAACGGCTTCAGCTTCGCTCTGCTCTATCAGCTGAGTATATTCTTGCTTACGGCGTTCCAATACACTCGCTGTAACTTTTAAATCCCGCTCATTGCGTTCTGCCGTAGCTATTTCGTTCTCAAGATCGCGTAGATACTGACCCGTCAGTAGCACTGGGTTTTCTAATTTGTTCAGACCTTCGTGTAGGGCAGCTTTAGTAAGGGTGGAAATTCTTTTAAATAAACTCATATTATATCTCTCCTTAGTATGTTTGATTGGTATGAAAGGACGATCTGTTAATAGAAATCATGTCCATCCGAAAAGCTGCCAAAAGGTTCTTTAGGGACGATGATGCTGGCGATAAAGTAAAAGATAAGTACGGTACCGAAGCTGAAAAGTGCTGCGGCAACAGTTACGAGACGGAGAATTGTGGCATCGATGCCTGACCAACTGGCAAGACCTCCGCATACACCACTAATCTTCTGGTCACTTCTGGAACGATATAATTTTTTCATTTATTATTGTCATCCTCTCTAATGGGGGTAATTGTGTTTAAATCTTGCAACCCGCTTGCTTATGTACTCATTGTATAGTCTTTTTAAATGCGGCAAAACGGCCTGAAGGCGGTTTTATATACCAGACCTGAGTCGAGGTTCGTTCCCGCAGGAAGGCGGGGGAAATAAGTTCATGATTGTGGATGAACTACAAATCCCGGTTGAAGTTAGGTACAATAAAGAGAGGAATACTTGTGGTGGTGTCGAAATATGCTTATATATGACTACTACGGAATAGGGGGCTGAACATGAGCTTTTTTAACAAGGTAAAGGCAGGCGTGAGCGAGGCTGGCAATAAAGCAAAGACAGTGGTGGAGATCAATCGTTTGAAATTACAGAACAACAGCAAGCAGAATGACATTGACCAGCAGTATCAGGTAATGGGTAAACTGTTGTTTGAAGCTGTAACACAAGGAGCAGGACCATTGCCGAGTGAGCAGATCGAGAAGAATATTTCCCGTATTCTTGAACTGAAATCGGAGATTGAGGTTAATCTGCAACAAATTGCGGGGTTGTCTGATGTGAAGCAGTGTAAAGCGTGCGGTGGCAATGTGGCAATCGAGGCTCGCTTTTGTCCGAGTTGCGGATCAACTTTTGAAGTGGCTCAAGAGCCAATTCGTGATGTAACACCATCGTCGATTACTTTGGATAAGAAGGAATAAAGCTACTGCATGTAAGAAATTCATGAACAAAAGGACAGCTTAATAGCTGTCCTTTTTTTATTTTTAGGAGAGAAGTCGTTTAAACCTTGGCAGCAAAACGTTTTTTTAAATAATACACAATTAGCAACATAAGCGGCAGAACAAATGCACAGGTGAAATCCCAATCTACCCAGTAGGTGGGGATTTCCTTTACATAAAAAATGATGTCTTTGGCAATCAGTTGTGACATACCAAATAACAAAAATCCAGTGGGTAGGATCAGAGGACGGTGGCTTTTGAGTTTAAATAATTGGGCTGTACCTAATGTTAAAGCATAGTAATAAATGGCTGTTTTAAAGTACGTGCTGATAATCCATGCTGTAGCCATAAGCGCTTCGATACGTTGTAGAGAATTAGCAATATTAATTTTTTGAGCAAGAATATATGCGGCATAAAATTGATGTTCAGAAGCGTAAACACCAAGAACGGTAAGGGAAAAAAATAAGATGAGGTTAAGTCCGAGAGCTCCGATGATCAGGGCTATGAAAATATCCCGGCTTGTTTTGCTATTCTTCTGAGCATAAGGATATACCATAAGAAACACGCATAATTCACCAAAAGGATAAAAAACACCATACATCAAAGTATGGAGCATGTCCGGTACTGGTGTGTTCATAATGGGGTATAAACGTTCCATTTTGACATCGGGAGTCAGCAGAAGCAGCAGACCGATCAAAAAAATTGCAAACAAAGGGAAAAAAAGCTGAGCTGCCCGTCCCAATGTTTCCAGACCCAGTCGTACACCATATACCAGCAGGAAAATGGCCATAAAACGGATAACCCCACCGGGTGTCTTCTCGTAAATCTGTGTACACATGAAATCTTCAATTTCTCTTATGTAAGTGGAAGCGGCAATCAGGAAGAACACTAAATAGAACAAGGCTACAGCAGTTCCGGCCCATTTTCCTAGAATTTGTAGGCTAAGCTCGATAATATTCTTGTTTGGTTCAATGTCTGCTAAGCAGAGCAACAGTTTTATGGTCGCTAGGCCCAAGGGAATACTAATCAAAGCAGCAATCCATGCATCTTGTTTCGCTCCTGATATCATTAACGCTGGATATACAAGCGCCATATCCCCAATAAATGTGAATAGCCCGAGTATAATCATTTGATTGGTACTAATTCGATCTTTCTCCAAATGCATATACCCCCTCAAATTTATTGGACTAGTTTTAGTATGGTTGTAGTTACCAGAATTATGCCATTCCGAATTTTAATCAGAAAGGAATAATTATCAAAATTAACATCAAACTATACTCATTAATCTAAGTGAAGTGGAGGCTACATCGTGAAAAGTTCGGAGACGGGTACACTATCAAAGCGATTGAAAACCAATATTGATCAGTTGAACGGATTGCTGGGCGGAAGTTCTGATGTAGTGATAAAAGAGTTGCAGATAGAAGAAAATACTAATATTTCTTTGATTTACATAGATGGTCTTGTGGATACTCAGGTACTGCATAATTCAATTTTGTATTCTTTGCAGGAACATATTCCTTATGAACAGCTGGGAAAGCTTGAGCCCGAGCAGAAGATTGAGATTATTAAGAAACAGATATTAATAGCCGGTGATCTAACCGTTATCGTTGATTACAGCCAATTCGTACACGAATTGCTGTCCGGTAGTGTAATGCTGCTGCTCGATGGGACATCCACCGCTCTCCGAATCGGCTTACCAGGCTGGGAAGATCGCAATGTAGGGGAGCCCAGTTCCCAATCGGTTGTTCGAGGTCCAATGGAAGGATTCACTGAGAATTTACGGACGAATACGGCACTGGTTCGGCGGAAAATAAAAGATAGCCATTTATGGCTGGAAACCGTTCAGATCGGAAGGGTAACTCAAACCAGCGTATCCATTATGTATCTAAGCAACATCGCGAATAAGGAGTTGGTGCAAGAAGTAAAACGCCGTCTGAATAAAATTGATACGGACAGTATTCTCGAGAGTGGATATATTGAAGAATTTATTCAAGAGACGGTATTTACACCATTTCCTACCGTATACAACAGTGATCGTCCAGATACGATTGCAGCAGGTATTTTGGAAGGGAAAGTGGCCATTATTGTTGATGGAACTCCTTTTGTACTTTTGGTACCCACATTTTTTGTAGCATTTTTTCAGTCTGCTGAGGATTATTACCAAAGGGCCGATATTGGAACATTGCTGAGATTAGTTCGTTTTATTTCGTTTTTTATCACTTTGCTTGCACCTTCATTGTATGTTGCGATTACTACGTATCATCAGGAGATGATACCGACCAATCTTGTAATTAGTTTAGCTGCCCAGCGGGAAAGTGTCCCTTTTCCTGCTTTTGTCGAGGCGCTGATCATGGAAATGACTTATGAGATTTTGCGGGAGGCCGGGGTGCGGATACCTAAAAATATTGGACAGGCAATTTCCATTGTCGGAACGTTGGTGATTGGACAAGCAGCGGTTGCAGCGGGTTTTATTTCATCTGCAATGGTCATTATTGTATCGCTTACAGCCATTTCTAGCTTTGTTATTCCGGAGACAGGAATGTCAATAGCTGCGCGGATGATCCGTTTTGTGCTTATAGCTTTAGCCGGATTTATCGGATTATATGGAATTCTATTCGGTATTTTTATCATTGTACTGCATTTGTCGAGTTTGCGTTCTTTCGGAATGCCTTATATGAGTCCGCTCGGACCTTATAATTCAAAAGACTTAAAAGACTCTATCTTTCGCTTTCCGTGGCCTTTTTTAAAGACAAGACCTGCTGAGAACAAGACGCAGAACCTATTTCGTCAAAGCACATCCAGTGATGAGGAATCGACACAATGAATAAAAAATTAGTTAGAGGCGCTCTCCGATTGATGATAGCTCTCCAATTTACTTTAGTGCTAAGTGGCTGTTGGGAAAGAAAGGAGCTAAATGAGGTAGCCTTTGTCCTGGGGATAGGGATCGACAAGGCTGAAACTGGTTATACAGTTTCGATGCAAGTCGTTATTCCATCTGCGATTTCCTCACAATCGAATGGAGGAGGGGGAGGCACTGGAGTCCCAGTGGTTGTTTATAAATTTACGGTACCTACGTTTTATGATGCACAACGTATGTTGAATTTGGATAGTTCCAGGACGAGTTATCTTGGTCATATCCGGGTGTTAGTGATTGGAGAGGAACTTGCACGCTCCGGAGTGGGCGAGATACTCGACGTATTTAAAAGAAGTCGGGAAGCTCGAATGGATTTCTACGTCATGGTTGCCAGAGATACAACCGCCAGCGATGTCTTGAATGTCCTTACACCTATGGATAAATTACCAGCGAACAAATTATTTAGTTCCCTAGATAATTCTTATAAAGATTCAGCAAAAACAGTCGCTGTCACGCTGGATGATTTTATTGAAAATTTATTGGCTGAAGGTGAACATCCTGTACTGACCGGAGTGGAAGTTATGGGAGATCCCAAAGAGGGGGGAGATAAAAGCAATGTAGAGCGAACAATGCCTAAGGCGAGATTGGAATACCATACTGTAGCTGTGTTCAAAAAAGACAAACTGATCGGTTGGCTAAACGAGGGTGAAACGATTGGTTACAATTATATCAATGATAAGGTAACCTCACATTCTGGCGCGATAGCAGGGGAAGACGAAAAGCCTATTGTTATCGAAGCGATCCAGGCTTCAACCAAACGCAAAGTGAAAATTATTGATGGGGAGCCGCATATTTACCTTGACGTTAAGACGCTTTGCAACATTGAAGAAGTGCAAAGTACAGAAAATTTGGAATCGGAAAGCACCATAAAACGTTTGGAAAAGGAAACAGAGGAACGGATTATAGAGCGGATGCAAAACACTGTGGAGCAAGTAACTAATCGCTTCAATGTTGATATTATGGGATTTGGACAATCGATCTACCATGCCAGTCCTAAAGCTTGGACAAAGCTACAGCAAAAAAAGGGCGACGATTACCTTAAATCATTGCCCATCCATTATAGTGCCTCAGTAGTTATTAACCGCGTAGGTCTAACTGATAATTCTTTTCTTGAAAAAATCAAGGAGTGAGTCTAATGGTGTTATTGTTTTTTTTGGCGCTTGCTTTAGGTTGTATGGCACTTGATTTGCCTAAATTAATGCGAAAGCGCCGAGTACGTGATCTTAGCGTATATTTTATATTTTGGATTTTGGGACTTGGCGCGACCGTATGTGCGTTGTTAAAATTGAACATTCCGAGTCCTCTGTTTCTGATTATTCTTATCTATAAGCCAATAAATAATTTATTTGGAGTGTGGTTTCATTAACAACGACGGATTTACAAATTATCAAACCCCTTAGAATAAGCATCGGATAAAACTTCTGGTTTATCTGATGAAATTCTAAGGGGTATTTTTTTATGACGATCAAAACCAAATTCTCAATTGTTGTAAAAACAGATTAAAATATTCATTGCTATATACAATTAAATACAATAAAGTTGTCATATAGAGGATAATTTTGTCGATTTTTCTGCAAAAATGTTCCAATCCATATTGCATCAGGCGATATTAGGGTCTATGAGGTTCGAATCCTCCTCCTGAAAAAGACATAAGAAAGTGGTGCGCATATGAGTAGCAACAGATTTGAGAACAAAGTAGTTATTATTACAGGTGCAGGTACCGGAATCGGAAAAGCTACAGCCTTAAGAGTAGCAAGAGAGGGCGGTATTGTAGTAGTTGCCAATCGATCAGATGCCGGCGCTAACACAGTTGAGGAAATTAAGGCTCTAGGTGGGGAAGCGATGTTTGTTCGGTCAGATGTTTCTCTCGAAGCAGACTGCAAAAATATCGTAGATCAAACATTAGCGGCTTATGGAAAAATTGATTGCCTATATAATAACTCAGCAATTACAGGAGACAATACGGATGTTATAGACTATGATCCGTTGTTGTTTCAAAAAGTGATTCAGACAAATCTCACTAGCCAATTCTACATGTTGCATTATACATTACCTCATATGAAATCTGGAGCTTCCGTTCTAAACTGCTCCTCTTTGCATGGTATTTTTATCGGGATGGCCAATGATGCAGCTTATTCAGCAAGTAAACATGCTATTGTGGGGATGACTAAATCGGTTGCCAAAGAAGTGGGTCACCGTAACATTAGAGTAAATGCCCTTTGCCCAGGACCTATCCCTACACCAACCATGAACAGATATGAAAAGCTGTTGTCTGATGATGTAGAGATGCTTCAATCTCTTATCGCTTCTGGAACGGCTCTGGGTAGATACGGTACGCCTGAGGAAGTAGCTGCGTTTGCATGCTTCCTACTAAGTGATGAGGCTTCGTTTATTACAGGTACAGCACATGTGATTGACGGGGGCTATTCCGCAACAAAGTAATCACGGATTGATTTACTTATATAACAACTAATATATATTATTAAAGGCTTTGCGGCGTATTCTGATTCCAAAAACCTGAAGGATGACTGGATTGGAATCGGAAGTCGCACGCAGAGCCTTTTTTAGTTGTCTAAAAAAATAGATTCTTCGTATGTTGGCAAAATGAATGGCTGCAAGAGACAGTAGATACACAAAAATGAATGAATTAAGGAAAATATGACCATGGATATGTTGGAATTTGTAGAAATTTGTATTTTAATATAAATAAAAA
Organism: Paenibacillus sp. NPDC058367; assembly: GCF_042723305.1. Taxonomy (NCBI): domain Bacteria; kingdom Bacillati; phylum Bacillota; class Bacilli; order Caryophanales; family Paenibacillaceae; genus Paenibacillus; species Paenibacillus sp. NPDC058367. Next base: position 1,798,512 of record NZ_JBHXIZ010000001.1, on the reverse strand, counting down.
AAGAAATTTGTCGATAATAATATAGGTAATATGTATTAGTTAATATTCTAGAAAGGGTGTTGTTATAAAAACGATACAGGAAGTAGATGTCGTCGCCCTGAAAAAGCATGGGGTGGGTATTTTTTGTCTGTGAAGTTACATACATTTCATCTCTATTATTAAAAAAATAACGTTAAAACTTGGAGGAAAAATAATTATGTCATACACAATTAAGTACAACCAAAATGAGAACCATATCGATGTAGTATCTATTGATTTTTCAGCTGAAGATGTTCCAGGATACCTGAAAGATTTTGAAAATATCATGAAGCTTGTTAAACCTAAATTTACAGGAACAACTGATGTAACTGATTCTAAAAGTGTACTTACTCCTGAGGTTGCAGCTATGCTAGCCCCTACAGGTGCTATGGCGAGTGAAGCTGGTCAAGCAGGATGGGCTTATGTAACTAAAAACCCAATTTGGAAGATGCAATTGAAACGTATTTTTGGTAGAGATTTTGCAGATGCTTACGATACCTACGAAGAAGCTAGAACATACCTGAAAAGCTTGCAATAATCTAATCTTACAGTTAGCAAAAAGTGCGGAGAATTTTCTCCGCACTTTTTTGCTTTATCTATATTTAAAATTGAAAATCTTCATCTTTCAGCGGCTCCACGTTAAGCGCCCGGACGTATCCGTTACCTTTTTTCGAGAAGAAATCATGCTGCTTGGTGTGGGTACTGATGCCATTCTGAACAATCGGGTTGATCTCTTCCTCGTCGAATAGCGGATCATGCCCCAGATTCATCATGGCTTTGTTAGCATTGTATCTAAGGAAGGTCTTGACCTCGTCCACCAGTCCGATGGGAGCGTAGATCTGCTCGGTATAACGTTCTTCATTCTCATGTAGCAGTCTAAGGAGGTCTACCAGCTTCTGGTGTAGCTCACGCTGCTCGTCATCTGGTAGCCCGTCAAAGATCTCCTGCGCCAGCACACCGACATATACGCCATGGATGCTCTCATCCCGCAGAATAAGGTCGATGATCTCACCGCTGCATGTCATTTTGCCTTGGCCAGCTAGATAAAGCGGGTAGAAGAAGCCACTGTAGAACAAGTAGCTCTCGAGCAGCACTGAGGCTGCCATGGCAAGGTACAGATCTTTGGGTGAATCTATTTTTTTGTAATATTGTGATATGGTCTCTGCCTTGAACTGCAGATAAGGGTTCTCTTCAACCCAGCGGAACACACTGTCAATCTCCTCTGTGGAGGACAAAGTGGTGAAAATGCTACTGTACGATTTGGCGTGAATCTGTTCCATCATGCCCATAAAGCCAAGCACAGCCTTGCGCTGAAGACCTTCGACATGCTCCATAATCTGCGGCATACCTACTCCGCCTTGAATCGTATCCAGCAGTGTGAGTCCGCCGAGTACCTTCATATAGGAGTCCTTTTCTTGCTCACTGAGCGTGAGCCAGGACATTTTATCATCGGATAATGGAATTTCATCGTCCGTCCAGAATTGCATAATGTTCTGATTCCAGAACATCAATGAGAAATCGTCGTCAGGACGGTTCCAGTTAACGGCTTGGATAGCGGTCATAATATGGCAATCTCCTTTTCTGCGGCTATTAGCCTTCCAGTTAGATCGAGCAGGTGAGGCATTCCTCAACGGACAGCTTTTTGGTCCGGGTGTAATACAGCGACTTCAGGCCTTTATGCGCCGCGTACAGATAGGAACGGGCCAGTTCTCTGGTTGAGACATCACTGTTCACATGCAGAACGGTCGAGATGCCCTGGTCGATATGGGGCTGAATTTCCGCGATCAAATCGATCACCTTGAACTGATCCATTTGGTAAGCCGATTTATAGAAAAATACATTGTCTGGACGCAGGTACGGCATCGGATAGTAAGTCGTCGAATTAGCATAAGTCCGTGTCTCAATCTGCTCTACAATAGGCATAACGCTTGAAGTAGCATTTTGAATATAGGAAATGCTGGCTGTTGGCGCAATTGCTAAACGGTAAGCATGGTACAAGCCATTTGCTTTTACTGCATCCCGCAGTTGTTCCCAGTCCGTAGGGGATGGGATGAAAATATCTCCGAACAACTCTTGTACTCTTGGCGTTACAGGGCGGTAATCCGTAGTCAGGTAACGCTCAAAATAAGCTCCTGTAGCATAATCAGAAGCCTCAAATCCATGGAAAGACCGGCCGGTTGCAGCAGCGATCTCCATGCTTTTCTCCAGTGAATGGTAGTTCATGGTCATGAAGAAGGTCCGGGCAAAATCGCGAGCCTGTTCGCTTTCATAAGCGATCTTGTTCTTGGCCAGATAGCCGTGCAGATTCATGACGCCGAGACCGACGGAGTGCATCTCTTTGTTAGCTTTGGCTACGCCTGGGGCATTAGAGATGCTGGTCATATCGCTGACTGCAGTCAAGGCGATCATGCCTTCATGTACCGATTCACGGATTTTGCCATGCTCCATCACGTTGACAATGTTCAAGGAAGCCAGATTGCAGCTTACATCACGGCGGATGGTATCTTCCTGTCCGTAGTCAGCAATTTCTGAGGTCTCCTGCAGCTGGAAGATTTCTGTGCAGAGGTTGGACATTTTGATCTGTCCGACATTTTTCAGGGCATGGGCCGCATTAGCGTTGCTCTTGTTCATAATATATGGATAGCCAGATTCCAGCTGGATCATGGCGATTTTGGTCAGCATATCCCGTGCGCTCATGGCCTTTCTCTTTTTGACACGTGGATCGGCTAGCAGCTTATCGTACATATCATCCAAATCCATGTCATCAAGATGCGTGCCATAAGCCTTGTACACACTGTAAGGGGCAAATACATGGAGCGGTTCATTGTCCTTCGCCAGCTTATAGAAGTGATTCGGAATGATCAGGCCGATGGACAGGGTTTTGAGTCTTGTTTTTTCGTCGGCGTTGATCTTCTTACTGTCGAGAAATTCAAGAACATCCCATCCAAAAATATTGTAGTAGGCGGCTCCAGAACCTTTACGTTGACCCATCTGGTCAGCATAGGAGAAGCCGTCCTCCATCAGCTTGAGCACAGGTATAATGCCCTTAGCCGCATCCTCGACACCCTTGATTGTCTCACCGCGGGAACGAAGCTTGGACAGGTTGACAGCCACGCCACCGCCGATCTTCGAGAGCTGCATGCAGGTATTGAGCACATAGTTGATCGAATTAAGCGAGTCGTCCATTTCGATAAGGAAGCAGGAGACAAGCTCACCGCGACGACTCTTGCCGGCGTTTAAGAAGGTTGGGGTCGCTGGCTGCAGACGCTGCTCCATCATCGAACGGGCAAGCATGCCAGCAGTAGCGGCGTTCCCGCGCCCTAGGTGAAGGGCAACTGCCGCCACACGGTCCGGATAATGCTCCAGATATTGCTTGCGGTCATTGCTTTTTACAGCGTAATCCGTATAGAACTTCGAAGCAGCCATATAGGATGGAAAGCTGAAGTTGTAAGAATGGGTAATTTGGTAGACATCTTCAATCTCAGCCAAGCTGTACTGTTCGTAAAAATTTTCGTAGAAATCCTGTTCAATCATATAATCAACCTTGGCTTTTGTATTCTCAAAAACCAAGCTCCGCCGTTCTACATCCCGCATAAATTCGGCTACTGCCTCAAGGTCTTTATCCAATTGAAAGAAACCACTTTCGTCTCTCTTCATCAACATGTTGTTTAGTTCAATATGCCGCAACTCGGCTCACCTCCTGTTTAATTCGTTCCACATCACCAAATGTGCCCGACAGCTCAAATTTACCGATAACTGGTACATTGTACCGATCTGCAATCAAGTCTGCGCTATGCGCGAACAGCTCGCCCCAGTTCTTGTTGCCGCTGGCGGCGATGCCTTTCAAATTGGAATAATTGTTCTTCAAGAAAGTAGACACCTTCTCTGGAATCTGTCCAAAGCCGGTGGTATATGTAATAAGCACATAGGGCTCGTCAATGGTCATATGCTCTTCAATCTGCACAGCTGGCAGCTTAAGCTTACCAATGAAGCGTTTGACGTTTCCGGTTTTTGAATCGTATGCGACTAGCATGGAGTCTCTCCCCCTGTATATATTACTGTAAAGATTGAATAGATAAGCTATAAATACTGGAAAAACATATGCATACTATATTTAGTGTGCGTTGTTTATTTTAATCACTATATGTTGAAAAGTCAACATGAAAAGTGCTTCCTAACTAGTTGGAAACTGGTCTAGTAAACGCTCTATTAAAGTGTTGATATCCCGAAAATACGCAGGCTGGAGCGGTTTGCTAAGGCAGCTGTACTGTTTTTCGTTCTGGATCTTGCTGCATCATTTTTATCATGACTAATTAGCGTCGCTCCGTTGAGCAGAACTGGGAGCAGATGGATGAGATCATTAATGAAGCTAAAGCGGAGAGACTAACAATGGGTTTGTATAATTTCCCCCGTACATGCACTTCTAGGCATCTACCCACATACAATAAGATGACCATGAACCCGTAAGGCTAACAGATCGGTTTCATTGTACAAGTGCGGGAGGTGTCGCCAAGTTGCCTGGATTCTTAAGTACGATCGCGTTGCTAATCAAAGAACTGACGTTGCTGGTATCCTACGTAAGGAACAACGCATTTCCACAGCCGCTCTCGGAGCAGGAGGAAAGCAAATACTTAGGCATGATGGCTGAAGGGGATGCTAAAGCCCGAAATTTGCTTATCGAGCACAATTTGAGACTTGTCGCCCATATAGTAAAAAAATTCGATAATACTGGGGAAGACATGGAGGATCTGATCTCCATCGGCACGATCGGCCTGATTAAAGCTATTGAGAGCTATCGTCCGAACAAAGGGACAAAACTGGCCACATTTGCGGCTCGTTGTATTGAAAATGAAATTCTGATGCACCTAAGATCCTTGAAGAAAACACGTAAAGACGTATCTCTGCACGATCCGATTGGGACAGACAAGGAAGGTAACGAAATTACACTCATCGATATACTTGGCTCCGAGGCTGATGATGTTATTAAAGAAGTGGATTTGAAGATCGAGAAGAGCAAGATTTATCGTAATCTTGATATTCTGGATGATAGGGAAAAAGAGGTTGTCGTTGGGCGATTTGGGCTAGATACAGGTGGGGAAGAGAGGACGCAGCGGGAGATTGCCAAGGAGTTGGGGATCTCGCGGAGTTATGTTTCGCGGATAGAGAAGAGGGCGCTCATGAAGTTGTATCATGAGTTTTATAAGGCGAAGCGATAAATTCAAGATAGAGTAAATTAATTTAGATCGGCAGAAGCATGATAGTGTATAAGCGACTTTTCTACGGAAAAGTTGCTTTTTCATTATCATGTTGGGAAAGTTACTTAAATAGTACATAAGAACAAGAAGTTTAATAACTTTCTAGCTATTAGAGGAGTGCTACAATGAGATACTAAGAAATTTATGATCTCCATGTTCAACTGTTACATGTATATGAAAAAAATGAGAAATATCAAGGTGCATATCAGACACAAATAAATTATTGCAAGAGACAATTTTTTATAGCCGAAGATATAGTTCAACGTATTTTTGTTTTAAATCAGCTATTTAAAATCCATGGAAAAAGTAGAAAAATAAAGATAAAGTGGTGTTCAGAAGAATACTTTAAATGATGTCTGGATTTGCTATGAGAAAGATAAGGCTATGAAAATTCTCATCAAAAACCATTAAAGAGAAGTTGGGGGTTGGCCCCAATGTTTACAATTTTGCTAAAGAAATAGATTCAATTCATAAAGCCGTTAACAAAAAAATGATCCATCTGAACCTAAACAAATCTTTATAGATCATTTGAAAAATCGAATAAAGTCAAATCTGAAATAAGTCTTGAATTAGAAGATTGAATATGAATAAGTAAGCTATCGCCTTTTTCGAAATAGAGAGGGTGGTTAACATGTTAAAAATATTTAATACACCCAATTGGCTTTATAAATGCGACAAGCGATGGCTAGGGTTATGAAATACAACTGCGTATTCCTTAATACAGAGGAATCCCTGTGTGAGGTGAATTATATTGACTATGTGATGCAATTGTTCTCAGTGAGAGTTAGTTTGATAAGGATTTATACCCGCTTTACTCAAAATATTTATTTGAAAGATATTGTTTTTTATACAGCTAATAAATGCTTATTCCATCACGCTTATGATTGAAATGCCAACATGTTGGAAAAATATATACGTAAAAGAGTCGAATTCTTTGCTTATAAGAATTCGACTCTTTTACGTTACATCAGAAATTTTATGGATACAAGGTCTGCAGTTTATTCAGGCTTATTATTCTATTTTTTCTCCGTATTTATTCCCTAAATCCCCCATCAAATCAAGTATGGGAATAAATTCCTTCCCTTTTGGTGTTAATGAATATTCGACGCGTGGAGGTACCTCTGGAAACACATTACGTTCAATTAAACCATCAGCTTCTAGCTCTCGAAGTTGTTTTGTAAGTGAGCCTTGTGAAATATCCCATAAAAAAGCTTTAATTTCATTGTAACGATATTCTTTTGATTTTAGAAACCAAAGGATGAGACATTTCCAACGACCCGATAGAATACTTTGAGTATAAGAAATTCCGTAGACTTCTCTATTTTCTTTAATAAAATCCTTTTCAAATTCATAGCCATCCTTACAAATTCTAGCCATCATATCACCTTTATGTTCTCTATAGTACGAAAAAGTGTACTACAGCAATTTTTATTGCCTACTTCAAAAATTAGAGTATTGAGCTTAGTATATGATCTATATTTTAAAAACACAATCTGGAGGAATAATAATGAGATTTGGAATTATAGGTGCAGGACCAATAGGGACAACGATAGCTAATAAACTATTTATGAATAGACATAACGTCAAAATTGCGGATGCTCGAGGAATTGAACGTTTAGAAGGAAAAGAGATTGCTGGAACACCTGTGAGTGTAGAAGATGTAATTAAAAATATTGATGTTCTGATCGTATCTATCCCTTTTCATGCAATGCCAAGCATTCGTAGTATTGTAGATAAAGCTGGTAAGGAAGTAATTGTTGTAGACACTTCAAATTATTATCCTTTTAGGGACAATAAAGTTGAAGAAATTGAGGCCGGGAAGGTTGAAAGTGTGTGGGTTGAAAATCAATTAGGTAGACCTATTATCAAAGCTTTCAATAATCAATTAGCTTATACTCTTGAGAATAAAGGAACCCTCGAAGGTAATAGTGATCGCATTGCCATGGCGATTGCTGGTAATGATCTATCACAAAAACAAATCATTATGGATGTAGTAAACGAGCTAGGCTTCGACCCAATAGATAGTGGTTCTTTAAGTGATTCGTGGAGACAACAGCCAGGAACTCCTGCATACTGTACAGAACTAACAAAAGAGGAGCTAACAGAAGCTTTGAAAAGGGCAAACAAAGAGAAATCCCCGTTCCTACGGGATAAAGTATTAGGAAATTTTTCAACTGAATTTACACATGAAGATATTGTGAAGCTAAACAGAGAAACTTATAACTCCTAATTCAGGGGGCATTTCGAACTAGCAAAGAGCAATATACATTGATTTTTTCACTAATGAGACAGGATAGCTTAATAGAGCCAGTAGTACGGTAGCTGTCCATATATTGAAGGGATAAATGAGAATGTTTTTTAGGGATATCCTCCCTCCAAATAGTTGGTTTGACATCAAGTTGGAAACGTTTCAAAAAAAGATATTGAAACGTTTCCAACTTGGTGCTATTATAATTTTTATAGAGAGTTCGGGGGTGTTAAATGACAAGCATTAAAGATGTAGCTAACTTAGCGGGCGTTGCTGTTGGAACCGTGTCCAGAGTCATTAACAACTCTGGGGCTGTAAAACCCAAGACACGCATAAAAGTGGAGGAAGCCATACAAGAACTGAATTATTTTCCTAATGAAGTGGCCCGGAATTTTAAGATGCAAAAATCCAAGATGGTAGCTCTGCTGCTCCCAAGCATTTGGAATCCATTCTTTTCTGAGCTTGCATACTACATTGAGGATGAACTGGACCGCGAGGGCTTTAAGCTTATGTTATGCAATAGCGGTGGGAAACCCGAAAAGGAGTTATATTATCTCGAAATGCTCCGTCAGAACAAAGTGGCTGGTATTGTTGGCATAACTTACAACGATATCGAGAACAATGTGAGCAATGATATTCCGATTGTAAGCATCGATAGACACTTTAACAAGAAGATTACCTGTGTAACTTCAGATAATTATGAGGGCGGACGTATCGCTTTAAGGGAGCTTGTGAAAGCTGGGGCTAGGAAACCGGCTTTTATGGGAAGCGTCACTTCGGTTTTCAGCGAAACCATGAACCGGAGACAAGGATTCATTCATGAAGCGGAATCTTTAGGAATCGATTATGTGATCTACGAGAAACCTGATCCCATTGTGGATGACAGTGCTTATATTAACGAGTTTCTCAACGAGCATAAAGATGTAGATGGTGTCTTTGCTATTACTGATATGTTGGCTGCCAACTACATAGACAAAGCACGCAGGCAGGGCATTCGTATTCCAGAAGATGTTAAGGTCATCGGTTATGACGGCATACAGGATAATCCTTATTTTCATCCTATCTTATCAACGATCAGGCAGCCGGTGGAAGAGATGGCACGCATGTCAATCAAACTACTCTATGACAAGATTGATGGCGTAGCTTTAGATAAGCAAGTGTATCGTATTCCTGTTATATTCAAGCAAGGTGAAACTACCTGATCCCATTTGGATCGAAAAACTTCAGAGCATCCTGTGTAAGAAATCTATTAACTGATGTTTTTCTTTATAAAATTGGAAACGTTTCAAAAATAATTAGGAATGCATAGCTCTTATATAATATTTGTTAAAACATCAGCAAATTAGGATGTTTATTGGTATAGATCGACTCACTAAGGTTATCCACAACCTAAATTGGAAACGTTTCAAAAAAGGATGCTTTTATATGAAAGGGAGATTAAGCGTGAATTCAACTACTAGCGGGGCAAATCGTTCCATGATCAAGCCAAAACGTAAATCCTGGAGCAGGTTTAAGCGCGACTATGAACTGTACCTATTTTTACTACCGATTATTATTCTGTATCTCGTATTTAAGTATTACCCGATGTATGGAGTGCAGATTGCATTTAAGGATTTTTCGCCAAGTCAGGGCATTTGGGGAAGTGAATGGGTAGGCTTCCAGCACTTTATAGACTTTTTCAATACCTATAACTTTTGGGCAATTATCAAGAACACGCTCTCACTCAGTTTCCTTTCATTGTTGTTTGGCTTCCCGGCTCCAATCATCATTGCTATTATGCTAAATCAGATGATGGGGAAAAAATACAAGAAATTTGTTCAGACAGTAATCTATGCACCACATTTTATATCAACCGTTGTGCTAATCGGCATGCTTAATGTTTTTCTGTCTCCAAATAGCGGAATTGTAAATCACGTCATCACCTTGTTCGGAGGAAATCCCATTCTGTTTATGGCCGATTCAGGCTGGTTCCGACCTTTGTATATACTGTCAGGCATCTGGCAGGAAACAGGCTTCGCCACCATTATCTACCTTGCTGCTCTTGCAGGTGTCAATCCCGAACTTCATGAAGCTGCAATTATGGATGGAGCCAGTAAATGGAAGCGTGTATGGTATGTGGATATTCCAAGCATTTTACCGACGATCGTTATCCTGCTGATCCTAGCTCTCGGCAACATTATGAGCATTGGTTTTGAAAAGGCATTCCTAATGCAGAGTGATTTAAATTATGCCACCTCCAATATTATCCCGACTTATGTATATGAAATGGGGATTCAGAAGGCTCAATATAGCTTTTCTACGGCAGTCGGTCTGTTCAATTCACTAATCAATATTATCCTAATTTTCACTGTTAACCGGATCGCCAAAAAGATGACAGAAACTAGTCTGTGGTAAGGAGGAGCTTATTGTGAACCAATTAACGAAGCGAAAGAGCAGTGGGGATGTATGGTTTGACATAATCAACTACTTTTTGTTGACCATCATTATGCTGCTTGTATTATATCCCTTGTATTTTGTTCTGGTAGCATCATTCAGTGACCCCAATTATATCTACTCAGGTGAGGTCTGGCTGTTTCCGAAAGGCTTTACTCTGGATGGTTATGAGCGAATATTTGCTGATTCCTCCATATGGATCGGATATGGAAATTCAATTCTTTATGCGACTTTCGGGACATTAATCGGAGTAGCCGTGACTGTGTTTGCGGCTTACCCGTTAGCCCGCAGAGATTTGGCCGGGAAGTCTGTGATTATGTGGTTTTTACTAGTCACTATGTTTTTTAGCGGTGGGCTGATTCCAACCTATTTGCTGATCAAGGATCTTCACCTGCTGAATACGATGTGGGCATTAGTCATTCCAGGGGCAGGTGGTGTATTCAACGTTATCATTGTTAGAACCTTTTTTCAGTCTTCTATCCCGGATGAATTATGGGAAGCAGCATCGATTGACGGATGTTCCAACACGAGGTTCTTCTGGAGCATTGTCCTACCTTTGTCTAAGTCTATCTTGGCGGTGATGGTGCTGTATCATGTGGTCGGTTTCTGGAATGGTTTCTTCGACGCTTTGATCTACCTGAATGATGAGAGCAAGTATCCTCTACAATTGGTGCTCCGCAACATTCTTGTTCAGAATCAGGTCAGTTCGGGAATGATGATCGATGTGGAATCCTATGCAGCTAAGATGCGCGTTACAGAACTGATCAAATACGGTGTCATCATGGTATCCAGTCTGCCGCTGCTCATTTTGTATCCTTTCCTACAAAAGTACTTTGTTAAAGGTGTAATGATCGGCTCGATCAAGGGATGAGGCGGATAGGGTTTTGAAGGGGGGAATGCACAGGATCAGAGGATGACTGAGGAAAAGCAATATATGATTTTCGCTTGTGGGACAAAATAAGGGGAGGTTATGTAGAATGAAATCTTTATTTAAAGGTGCGGGAATTGTAATGTTGGCTGGAGCATTTGCAGTGAGTGGATGTTCGGGAAGTGGTAACGGATCAAATAATCAAGTTGCCAATCAGAATCAGGAAGCAACTTTTAATAAAACCGGTCTTCCGATTGTTAACGAAGCAGTGACTTTAAGAATGGTATCCCCGAAGGCTGCATTAGCACCTAAATTCTCGGAAATGGAAATTTTCAAGCGTCTGGAAAAGGATACCAACGTAAAGATTAACTGGGAGAACATTCCTGACACCGATTATACAGAAAAGAAAAACCTGCTGCTCGCGAGCGGTGATTTACCTGATGCCTTTTATACAGCCGGATTCACTGATTACGAGTTAATTAATTACGGTAAAGATGGAACCATTATTCCGCTAGAAGATTTAATTGAACAGTATGCACCTAATTTGAAAGCGCTTCTCGACCGCCGGCCTGATATCAAATCCTCTATTACAGCACCGGATGGACACATTTATGGACTGCCATCTTTTGAAGAAAATAACCTAGGAACCAATCCCTTCTTCCACGTCATTAATAAAAGTTGGCTGGATAAGCTCGGGCTGAAAGTACCGCAAACACTGGATGAATACACTGAGGCCCTGCTAGCCTTTAAAACGCAAGACCCAAATGGCAATGGGAAGCAGGATGAGATCCCCCTAAGCTTCATGCACATGCAATGGTGTATGGATATTGCGGGACTATTCGGGGCTTTTGGTCTTCCAGATAATCTGGAGCACCGTGTTGTTCGTGACGGGAAGGTGATTTTTACCGCGACTCAGCCTGAATATAAAGAAGCTTTAAATTATTTCCATGAAAAATGGTATAAGCAGGGTCTGATTGATCCGGAATCCTTCACTCAGGATGCAGCACAGTATTTGGCTAAGGGTAAAACAACAGATGAGACGCTGGGATCTTACGTTTGGTGGGAAGTTGAAGAAGTCGTAGGAACCGAACGTGCCAAGGATTATGTACTGTTGTCTCCGCTCAAAGGTTCGGATGGGAATCAAACGATAGGGCGCTCTAATGGCGGTGGCCCAGGACGCGGATCTTTTGTAATCACCAAAGCGAACAGCAATCCGGAAATCACCATGCGTTGGATCGACCAACAGTTTGAACCTTATATGGCTGCTCAAATCCACTGGGGTCCGCTGGATATTGTGTACAAGAAGGATGAGACCGGAAAGTTGGTGAATTTACCACTTCCTGAAGGAGCCTCTGCAGGTGAATTCCGTCAAAAGGTTGCTCCGGGATCGGGTGCACCTGGTGTCATTACTTTCGATGAATTCGGAAAAATTGTAGATATGGAGCCTCGGGCTCAGCAGCGTGCTAACGATTTGGAGCAATATTACAATCCATATATGGAGAAGGAAAACTATCCTAGTATTTTCTTTGAACCAGAGGAATTGGATAGAATCAATAAAATTGAGCCTGAATTGATTAAGTATGTAAATACCCAAAGAGGAAAATTTATTGTTGATGGCGGTATTGATGCGGCATGGGACGGCTATCTGAAGACACTGGACAAAATGGGTCTGAAAGAACTAATGGAGATCTATCAAACTGGTCTGGATCGTTATAACGCAAATCTAAAAAAATAAATAAATAGATAATAGGTGGGGAGAAACTGTGCTTGATGTTATCGCAATAGGAGAAGTATTGATAGACTTTACGCCGGCAGGGCGTTCTACTGGGGGGAATGAACAGTTTGAATGCAACCCAGGAGGCGCTCCAGCTAATGTAGCCGCTGCGCTATCCCGGTTAGGAGCTAAATCTGCTCTTATTAGTAAGCTTGGGGAGGATCAATTCGGTTCTTTGCTTCATAGTACCTTGCAAAGTAGCGGTGTTGATGTGTCGGAAATTTCATTTACGAATGAAGCGAGTACAACGTTGGCTTTTGTTCATCTGGATGACCAGGGAGACAGATCATTCAGCTTTTTCCGAAAGCCGGGAGCAGATACCTTCCTGCACTCGAAGGATGTCCCACTTGATCGGATTGATAGCTGTAAAGTTCTACATTTTGGTTCATTGTCTATGACTCATGAGCCTGCCCGCACGGCAACAAAGACGGCAGTGCTTAAGGCCAAGGAAGCAGGAGTCTTGCTCTCATTTGATCCAAATATCCGGTTTGCATTATGGGAAAGTAAGGAGGAAGCCAGGCAGAATATTACCTGGGGCATGAATTATGCCGATATCCTGAAAATATCGGAAGAGGAGCTTTCCTTTATAACTGGTACTAACGATGTTGAAAAAGGTTCTCTGGAGATCCAGCAACAATTTGAAATCACGTTAATCGTAGTCACATTAGCTGAAAAGGGTTGCTATTACCGTTTAGCTGGTCAAGATGGATATGTACCGGGGTTTAGAGTCAAGGTCATTGACACAACAGGTGCCGGCGATGCTTTTCTTGGCTGTTTATTATATAAAATCCTGGAAACCGGAAGTTCTTTGCGTGATCTTACTAATCTGCAAAACATACTAACATTTGCTAATGCCGGTGGAGCGTTAGTTACAACACGGAAAGGGGCTCTTGGGTCTATGCCTACGACAGATGAGATTAACCACATGATAGAAACCGAGTCCAAAAAACAGGTTAATGCCGATCGTTTCAGACCGGGTTTTCATTTTTCACCTCCCACGAGCTGGGCGAATGATCCGAACGGATTAGTTTATTATGAGGGAAGCTATCATCTTTTCTATCAATATCATCCTTACAGTAATAAATGGGGTCCGATGCATTGGGGCCATGCTATAAGTGATGACCTGATTCACTGGGAGCACGCGCCGATTGCTCTATTCCCGGATGAACATGGAGCGATCTTTTCGGGATGCTGTGTAGTGGATTGGAATAACAGCAGCGGCTTATTCGAAGATTCAGATGGACTCGTCGCGATCTTTACGCATGCCGATACCCATCCGGAGACGGGGCAACCGCGCCAGCGTCAGAGCCTGGCTTACAGCAGTGATAAAGGCCAAACCTGGCAAAAGTATAACGGGAATCCGGTGCTCGCCGAGAATGATTTGATAGACTTCCGGGATCCGAAGGTGTTCTGGCATGCCCAAAGTAAGCGGTGGATTATGGCTATTGTCGCGGGAGATCATGTACGTTTCTATGCATCCGCCAATTTGCGTGAATGGTCACTGACTGGTAGATTCGGCAGAGAAGAAGGCTCACATGACGGCGTTTGGGAATGTCCAGATTTGTTTCAGCTACCGGTAGATGACACCGGGCGTTCCAAATGGGTTCTTATCATCAGCATCGGTGATAATCCCAATTGTCCAGAAGGGTCGCGTACGCAATATTTCATTGGAGAGTTCGATGGAAAGACGTTCATTAATGACAATCCGGCCGAACATATCCTGTGGCTGGATTATGGTAGAGACAACTATGCGGGAGTTACCTGGTCAGATATTCCTGAACAGGATGGACGTCGCGTAATCATTGGATGGATGAGTAACTGGAAGTATGCAAATGAGACGCCTACCGGTTCCTGGAGGGGGGCTATGACCCTGCCCCGCACCTTGTCCCTGACCAGCAAGGACGGAAGTGTCGTGCTTACCCAGATGCCTGTCCGGGAAATAGAGCAGTTGCGTAAAGAATCAATGGTTTGGAATGGAATCACCGTTACTCCTGCATCACCTTTCCTACAGAAAATGAATGAGGATCTGCTGAAAATTGAAGCAGATATCGATATCCGGTCCGGTGAAGAGCTTCATATAGTGCTGAAATCCTCTGGGTTGAGTGAGCTTGTTATCGGATATGATCCTGTTCAGCAATGGCTGTTCATCGACCGTTCGAAATCAGGTGTGACTGATTTCCATCCTTCATTCGCAAGCAAGCATGGTGCAAGATTAGTCTCGAATGGCGGGAAGATCAAGCTACAAATCTGGCTGGATCGCAATGCGGTTGAAGTGTATGCAGATCATGGCTTGGTTACATTGACAGATCAAATCTTCCCTGATGCTCCAATGGATAGAGTTGAAGTAAGTACTCCATCTGGGCAAGTTGTATTGGATTCGCTGCAGATCCATACGCTTAAATCCATTCATATACCGGATGCTGTCTCAGAACAGAAATAAGGGAGGAATGATGCATGCGTCTCATAAACAGCGAACAAGGACTGATGATGCACTGGGCCTTTGATGAAGGCACCGGAGCAAGTGTTCTGGAGAGTGTATCCAAGATCCGTGATGATATTGAGTCAGTATTTAATCAAGCGGAATTTACCGAACGGATGGGTCCGCAGTGGAGAGAAGGCGTATTGGGGAGAGGACTTCTGTTCGATGGTTACTCTACTTCTATTACCCATTCGTTTAAAGAAGAAGACACAAACTGTGATCAAAAATTCTTGTCAGCACTAAGTATTGGGGTATGGGTGGCACCGCGTTCCTATGACTTAGGTCATGAAGGTAAGCTGACTGCTATTGTAAACCGTCACAATATGGACCGCAAGCAGGGTTATCTGCTAGGTATGTTCCGGCACGGCTCTTGGTCCTTCCAGATTGGGCTAGAAGGAGGAACCTGGCAGGAGCTTTGGTCTCCTGAAGGCTATGAATTGCCCAAGAATGAATGGTCATACGTGAACGCTGTATTTGATGGAACCCAAGGGAAAATTAAACTGTTTCTCAACGGCACTGAAATCGCCTCGACTGACGTGCCGAGCGGTTCCCGTCTTGCTGAGGCAGCAGAGACGGATCTACTCATTGGCAAGAATAATCACAGTAGCTTGCTGATCGAAGTGTTCAGCCTTCAGATGTTCAGTGGGATTATTGATGATCTGAAGATTTATAACCGGGCCTTAAGTGCAGAGGAAGTAGCCGCTTCTTATCAGCATGTGCTAGATTCTACGCACGGAGGCGTCAAGCCACAACTGCATGTTGACGAAATCAAGCTGGACCGGACACCTCTGCTGAGAGATCGACACAGACCGCAGTACCATGTTACTCCACCCGCACATTGGATGAATGAACCTCATGCGCCGATCTATTTTGAGGGCCAGTATCATCTGTTCTACCAGCATAACCCGTTAGGACCATTCTTTTATCATATTCATTGGGGCCATTGGGTGAGTGAGGATTTGGTCCATTGGCGTGATCTTCCCGTAGCCCTGGCACCTGAAAAGGATCAGCTGGCACCGGACGGAATCTGGTCGGGAAGCGCTACTTATGATGCAGACGGATTGCCTGTCTTATTCTTTACAGCGGGAAATGACAGTGCTTCACCAAATCAGAGTGTTGCTCTTGCCCGGAGCACTTATTCTCATGATAAAGACCCGGATCTGATTCAGTGGGTCAAACATCCGGAGCCGCTCATTGTACAGAAGAAGGGCATGGGTGCATTCGGAGATTTTCGTGATCCTTTTGTCTGGAAGGAAGGTGACAGTTGGTTTGCACTGGTCGGTTCGGGGATCGAAGGTGAAGGTGGAGCAGCGCTAGGGTTTGCGTCACCCGATATGCTGAACTGGACGTATAAAGGGCCATTCTTTCAAGCGGATATTCAAAAGTTCCCTTATCTTGGACCTATTTGGGAGCTTCCTGTGCTTCTCCCTCTGGGAACAGACAAAGCGGGCCAACATAAACATCTCCTATTGGTTAGTCCAGTAGGAAAGGGAGCAGATGTCGAGGTATTCTATTGGATTGGGCAGCTCGATAAACTCAATCTTTCATTTATTCCAGATCAAGAGGAGCCGGAACTGATTGACGTAGGTGATTTCCATTTTACCGGCCCGAGTGGAATGGTAGATCCGAAGACTGGACGAAAGATCATATTTACCATAGCTCAAGGCGACCGGACGGCTGAACTCGAATATCAATCGGGTTGGGCTCATAATGGTGGTTTGCCTCTAAGTGTCTATCAGAGGGAAGACGGACGACTGGGAATTGAGCCGATTCAGGAACTTCAGTCCCTGCGAGGTACGAAACTGCTGTCGATTCGGGATAAGTCTTTGGCTGAAGCTAATCTGTCACTAAGTGATATCCAAGGGGACATGCTTGAGATTCAAGTGGAACTAGAACCCTGCAATGCTACACAACTAGGAATCAAAGTTCGGTGTACACCGGATAGAGAAGAAGAAACACTTCTTTATTATGATTTTAATGAAGCCAATCTCTTAGTAGACCGTACGAAAACGACACTGCACCCTGGTGAAAAGTGTAGCGGAATTCAAGGTGGTAAGCTGGAGCTGCAAGGGGAGAATCTGAAGCTGCACATCTATTTAGACCGCTCCATGGTCGAGGCCTATGCCAACGGGTTGAAAAGCCTGACGACCCGGGTGTATCCAAGCCGTAAGGATGCTTTGGGGTTAGAGATATGGGGAGATGGAGAACCCTTTGTCAAAAATTTAGAAATATGGGAGATGCAATCCATATGGTAACAGAAGCGCCTTGGCGCTTCTTGTCATTTGGCTCAAAGAATGAATGATTAATAAGATTTGCAATCCTCTGACTGAAAGCGCTTTAATTAATTCCTCTCCCTTCATCATCATTGACTATTCATCCTTGCACAAGGGACATCGCGAAAATAGGTATCGAAGCGGCATGAATAAAAAATTATGAAGGAGGTTTTTGAATGAGAGAAGTTAAAGACAGAAAACCTTGGATATCCAGATTGCTGATAGGGGTTATGGCACTTCAGCTTGTTGCTCCTAGTATCTCGGCTGCAGCTGAGCCAGGTCCTACAGTGGTAGAAGAAACTATTTCAAAAGCAAACATAAAATCGTCCGTTTCGGATGCAGTCTATCAAATTCAGAACCCAGGATTTGAAAACGGGGATATGTCTGGCTGGACGGTTGTTAAAGGTCAAGCGTTTGGTGAGAACAGCGTATCGGATGAGAACACATGGTGGGCAGAACAAATCCCATATAACCAAGAAGGCACTTATCATTTAAATGGCTGGAAGTATGACGAGGCTACTACAGGAGTGCTCCGGTCCAGCACTTTTGAGCTGGGAGGCAGCGGTTGGATCAGCTTTAAGCTTGGTGGTGCAAAAAATCCTGACAAGGTATACTTAAATATCGTGGAAGCGGATACAGGTCAAGTGATTGCCAGATATGGAAATAAGGCATTTACAGACGTAGGCTTTCCGAATCCCGCTCAGGGTATGCGGCTTGCCAATATGGAGCAGTACAAGGCGAATCTGTCCAATTATTTGGGGCACAAGCTTTATGTGGAGATAGTAGATAATGCGACCTCGGACTGGGGATTGATTTTTGCAGATGCATTCTTTATGTATTATGATTCCGAGCCTGCCGAAGGGATCATTGCCACTGATATCAAGCCGGATTTCAAGCGATATCAAATCGAGAATCCAAGCTTTGAAACAGGGGATTTGACCGGGTGGACCGTAGTGGAAGGTGAGGCGTTTGGACCAGACAGTGTATCAGACGAAAGCACCTGGTGGGCAGAACAAATTCCGTATAATCAGGAAGGCGTTTACCATCTAAACGGCTGGAAATACAACGAAGTGGCAACAGGAGTGCTTCGTTCCAGCACCTTTGAGTTAGGAGGTACTGGCTGGATAACCTTCAGAATAGGCGGAGGCAAGCATACAGATCAGGCATATGTCAGCATCATTGATGCGGATACAGGAAACTTAATTGCCAGATACGGCAACAGCGAATTTAATGATTCCGGGTTCCCAGATCCGGCACAGGGCTTGAGACTCGCGAATATGGAGCAGTATAAAGCTGACCTATCCAAGTATATCGGCAAGAAATTGTATGTAGAGATCGTCGACCATGCACAATCGGATTGGGGGGTGATATTTGCGGATGCCTTCAATACCTTTAATGAAATTGTACCGGAAGAAGGGGTTATGGCTGATAACATCATCCCAACCGAAATTGCCAATCACGGCTTTGAAACCGGAAATTTTGAGGGCTGGACGGTTGAGGGAGATGCATTTCAAGTGACAGATGAAGGTGGATCCGGCAAAGAAGGCAGCTACTATGCCAAGTCCAGCAAGGAAGGGGAGGGCTCATTAACTTCCAGTGCCTTCACACTTCAGGGGAATGGAACGATTACTTTCACCGTTGTAGATATCGTTCATCCGGAGGATGCCTATGTCGCGTTATATGATGCTACCACCAACGCCCAACTTGCAAAAACTGGGGCTGTCGGTTCCAATGAGAAGATTTCTTGGGAAATGCAAAAATATTATAATAAGAGGCTTTATATCAAGGTTGTCGATCAATCTGATCAGGCTAGTATCTCCGTTGATGCTTTTCAAGCAAATGGTACGGGTAACATTTTTCATATGAAATTTGATGAAGGCGCAGGAAAGAAGGCGCTTGAGGAAATGCAAAATGTTCAACATAATGTGAATTATGTGTTTAGCGACGCAAGGTATATGGCCTCCAAGGATCCTAGATGGACTCAGCGCGGTGTAAAAGGCGGCGCACTTCTGTTTGATGGATACTCGAATGATATTGAGGTCAATGCAAAGGATACGATTCCAGTAAGCGATGCGCTAACGATCGAAGCATGGGTTGCTCCGCGCAGCTATGAATGGGGAGACGGCAATAAGCTGTCTGCAATTTTGAATCAGTCTGATCAGGATAAGGCTGAAGGCTTCTCCCTTGGGATGTACCGGCACGGCGCGTGGTCCATGCAGGTAGGGATTGGTGGCCAGTGGATTCAAGTATGGGTTAATGATCATCCGCTCGAGAAATACAAATGGAATTATATAGCTGCTACCTTCGACAAGAAGGATGGACAGATTAAATTGTACCTGAACGGTGAAGAAGTAGCTTCTCAGGCAACCCCCCTCAATGTTCCAATCACATCATCTACAGCAAGCCTGGTTATCGGAAAAAATAATAAACCTGTAGAGCTGGCAGGTCTGTTTTCTTACAATATGTTCAGTGGACTTATTGATGAAGTTAAACTGCAGAACAAAGCACTCACAGGTCAAGAAATTCTTACTGAATATGAGAGTGTAAAGACGCTTCACGGTGGCACAGTTCCGTTAATTCCAAATGAGGATATTGATGAGGACCCCAGTGTGTTTGACGGTGATCAGCATCGTCCGCAATATCATGCGATGCCTCCGCAAAACTGGATGAATGAGGCTCACGCACCGATTTATTATAACGGCCAATATCATTTATTTTATCAGCATAATCCGCAAGGCCCATACTGGCATCAAATTCATTGGGGGCATTGGGTGAGCGATGATATGGTGCATTGGGAAAATGTGAGACCTGCGCTTGCACCAGAAGCGGGTACCCTTGATCCGGATGGCGCTTGGTCAGGCAGTGCAGCATATGATCGCAACGGAAACCCTGTTCTTTTCTATACCGCCGGTAACGATTCTTTGTCGCCGAATCAAAGAACAGGGCTGGCAACTCCGGCTGATTTGTCAGACCCTAACTTGAAAGAATGGAAAAAATATCCTGAACCTGTAACTGAGCAAAACGGAAACGGTATTCATAACGAGTTCAGGGACCCGTTTGTTTGGTATGACAAAGAAACAGACAAGTGGTATCAGCTAGTAACATCCGGTCTTAAAGACTTCAGCAGCGGTACAGCTTTGGTATATGTATCCGACGATATGTACAACTGGGAGTATAAAGGACCTTTATACGTCAGTGACAGAAGCTTGTACCCAGAGCTTGGCACGGTATGGGAACTGCCGGTACTCCTGCCGTTAGGCAAGGATAGTTTGGGCAAACAAAAGTATATCTTCATGATCAATCCACATGAAAAGCCAGAGCAAGTACCGCCGGCAAACGATGTACAAAGAGATGTTGAAGTTTTTTACTGGATTGGAACCTGGGACCGGGATAACTATAAATTTATACCTGATCAGGACGCACCTTCCAAAATGGATGTAGGCGACGGCTATTTAACTGCAGAGAGCGGTATGGTCACCCCCGACGGAAGAACGGTTGTTTATTCCATGGTGCAGAATGTAAGAACGCCTCAGGCTGAATATCAAGCTGGATGGGCTCATAATCTGGCACTGCCGATATCATTAAGTCTGGATGAGCATGATGAATTACGCATTGAGCCGATTCAAGAATTGCAGAGTTTACGAGGCACAAAATTAGTTGATTTTACAGACAAAAATTTGCAGACTGCCAATCAATTGATCCAGAATATCAAAGGTGACATGCTGGAGATTGTGATGGAAATTAATCCTGGTGAAGCCCAGAAATTCGGTCTTAAGGTGCGACGCTCCGATAACGGCCAGGAGGAAACGCTTATTTACTATGATAAGATGGACGGGACCTTCAATGTGGACCGGACTAAGAGCAGCATTGATCCGGATGTTCGCGTGGATGGCATCCAAGGCGGATATGTGGATCTGGACGGAGAGAACCTGAAGTTGCATATCTTCCTGGACCGTTCAGTGGTCGAAGCCTTTGCCAATAACAAGAAAAAACTGACCACACGTGTCTACGTAGGAAGATACGATTCCTTGGGGTTGCAGGTCTGGGCCGACAACAATATTACGGTCAAGTCGATGGAAGTATGGAATATGAATGCCTTGACGGGTGAACCGGCTGCTCCGGTCGATGTACCTGACAATTGGGATAACTCCGTGTATACCGATATTACGGAACTGACTAACCATGACTTTGCCACAGGCGATTTAACAGGCTGGACTGCAGAAGGAGACGCTTTCCAGGATGCTCATGTGACCGATGCCCAATTTTTCTGGGAAACGATCTACTTCAATCCGTCGCATAAAATTCCGGGTGGCTATCATTTGTGGGGCTTCAACGAGCAAGCTGGTGGTGATAGCTTAACTGGAACGCTGAAATCGCAGAGTTTTGTTCTTGGCGGGAATGGAAAGATCAACTTCTTAGTCAGCGGAGGGCGTGATATCGATAAACTGTATGTTGCGCTGGTCCGGGCATCAGACGGAAAAGAACTATTTAAAGAAACTGCAACTAATTATGAGGAGTATCAACGAAAGATCTGGGATGCATCACAGTATATTGGTCAGGAGCTTTATATCAAGGTGGTTGACCAATCTATAGGCGGCTTCGGACATATTAATGTTGATGATTTTAATGTGCCGGTTAAGATGCAGAATACGACGAATCCCACTAATCCAACTGATCCTCCGAGTCAGTCTGCGATTCCTGCAAGCAAACCGGATAGTCAGCGCAGCTTGTCATTCGAGTTGGCAAAGGGAGAATGGAAGGTACTCTTTCCGGTAACCTTGGCAGCAAATGACGGCAAGAATGCGCTAAAGGTTAAAAACACAGATGTGGAGATCGAAGTTCCCGCAGAGATATTGAAGGAATTACAAGCGCTGGTTATGGGCAGCGAGCTTGAACAAGCGAAAATATCTTTTGAACTGGAAGCTTTATCTGTAGAGCAAAGCAAAGAACTGCTTGAACGAACTGGACGAAAAAATCACGCAAACATTTCTGCAACCGGAAAAATCTACGGCTTCAAATTATCTATTGTAAAGGCCGATGGAACGGTGTTATCGCTTGAAAAATTCTCCAAACCCGTCACCATCAAGATGAATGTAAAGGAGAATTCTCGCCAGGATCTGACTGGCATTTATTACATCGCGGATGACGGCAGCTTGAAGTATGTTGGTGGAACCTTTTCAGGTGATAAATGGACGGCAAATGTGAGCCATTCTAGTAATTTTTCCGTTCTTACCTATGACAAATCGTTCGAAGATGTTAATTCATCTTACTGGGCCAATGAAGTAATTAAAAAGATGGCTGCGAAGCAAATTATTTTAGGTGTAAGTGAGACGGCATTTGCACCGAAGAAAAATGTGAGCAGAGCTGAATTCTCTTCCTTGATCACTCGTGCACTGGGAATAAAAGCATCGAATTCAGCTACATTCAAGGATGTGGGATCCACGAAGTGGTACGCTTCTTCCATCGCTGCAGCATTCGAAGCGGGAATTGTTTCCGGAAGAAGTATAGATACTTTTGCGCCGGAGGAAACCATAAGCCGTGAAGAAATGGCGGCCATGATTTACAAAGCGTATCTGTTTCATACAGGACAGAACGCTGCAGTTAACCGCATGAGTAATTTTAAGGATGCCGATACGATCAGCGTCTGGGCTGCAAATGCAGTCGCTGCTGTACAGGAGCTTGGCCTAATCAGCGGCCGTGGGAACCAATTGTTCATGCCGCATGAAAATGTAAATCGTGCAGAAAGTGCTCAAGTCATCTCGCTATTGCTTGATAAAGTCAAATAAATAACTGCTAAAGGAAAGCCGGGGGAGTAAGGTGATGTCAGCCTTCGCCATGACTCCGGCTTTCTTTGTTGTATTATCAACATACATTTTTATTTTTCTCAATCGCCTTTGATGTCACCAAAAAACTCTTTAACTAAATGACATCGTGTTGTGTCCACAACCTCAAAAAATACGATAATACTGGGGAAGACATAGAGGATCTGATCTCCATCGGCACGATCGGCCTGATTAAAGCCATAGAGAGCTATCGCCCGAACAAAGGTACAAAGCTGGCCACTTTTGCTGCCCGATGTATCGAAAACGAAATTCTGATGCACTTAAGATCTTTGAAGAAGACTCGTAAAGATGTATCTTTGTACGATCCGATTGGGACAGACAAGGAAGGTAACGAAATTACACTCATCGATATCCTAGGCTCCGAAGCAGATGATGTCATTAAAGAGGTCGATCTTAAGATCGAGAAGAGCAAGATTTATCGTAATCTTGATATTCTGGATGATAGGGAAAAAGAGGTTGTCGTTGGGCGATTTGGATTGGATACAGGTGGAGAAGAGAGGACGCAGCGGGAGATTGCGAAGGAGCTTGGGATCTCACGGAGTTATGTTTCGCGGATAGAGAAGAGGGCGCTCATGAAGTTGTATCATGAGTTTTATAAGGCGAAGCGGTAAGACTGATGACAATTACACAGTAATAATCCATTAATAATAAAACTTGAAAAGCGACTTGTCTAAGGATGAGTCGTTTTTTGTGTAGATAGGGTTCACCCTACTTATGATACGGTTCACCGTAACATCTATAGAGCGAAATACAGGTAATTCTCATACCTATACCGTTTACAATTCCCCTTTCTGTAAATTGCCTAATAGCATCACTAGCATATGATCCTTCAATATCAGAATAACTGACTGTTATATCCTGTTGAAACAGTCACTCATAAGTATATTTCTTCTTGATAGGCATTTTGCACTCAATCCACCAAGTTACTAAACTAAGCACGGCTCCGATGTACGCCTCTATTTTAATTTGCTGTACTATTCCACATATTCGTACTTTTCATTAAAAACCCGCACTTGATTTCGACCAGCTCTTTTGGCAGCATAAAGTGCTTCATCAGCTTTATGAAGAAGTTGATGGATTGTTTCCTCCACAGCTCCTGTCGTTACGGATACCCCAAAACTAGAGGTAATCGTTACCAATTTTTCATTTTCAACTAGAGGCTTCTGTTCAATGCAAAATCTAAGGTGATTAGCGAAGTTTTCCCCTTCCGCTAGTGTATAACCAGGTAAAGCGAGTACAAATTCTTCACCACCATATCTAGCAAATAGTATATGTTCTCCCATCTCAGCCTTACATATTTGAGCCACATGTACTAGCATTTGATCTCCGGTTTGATGCCCATAAGTGTCGTTCACTTTTTTGAAAAAATCAATATCAAATAGAATAATCACAAAGGATGATAATTCACCCTTTGCTTTCATTAAGCTTTGCTCACTTTTCTGGAAAAAGGCACGACGATTGTATATTTGTGTAAGATCATCATAATAGGCTTGATGCTCTAACTTTTGTTGTAATGTATGTAGCTCTGTTATATCCGTAAATATAATTAGTAAGCCAGAGTTATTATTAGATTGTTGAAGCATAGAAATACGTAGCTGATATATATAATTACCTTGATGAATCGTAACATTCAATTTATCTGAGATCGTATCTAATTGAACAGGGAATGATTGATCCGTTAGCATATACCAAACTTGATCAAATGGCTGCCCTAACGTTGATCGATCCAATTCACTAAACATACTTTTACAAGCTTGATTATATTCGATTAATTGATAGGTATCATTAAGCACAATGACACCATCGTTCATACTATTAAAGATCGTTTCCTTTGCAATTGGCATTATTGATAACATTCGAGAGGAGGTAATAGACCAAAGGTACAAAACAGAAGAAAACCAAATAACCATGGGTACAGGATCGATACCATCGGGTGTCACTCCTATGAATAATAAAAATGCAGTCATTATTGGAAGCAGTTGACCGCAGATGAGGGCAAATAATTGAGATCGATATACACTAACGGTTTCCTTCCAGCGTGAAAGCAGCAATAAGAGCGCAGCTAACATACAACAGAAAATGTAAATATTATGTACGGCAAACCATGCCCCATACTCAATCTCACTATATGGAGCCCCGAGCACCGAATGGATATCATATATTCTATAGTAAAAATGATGGGATTCATTAGTTACATTGATGAGAAAAGTAATACAAGGCATTGTAAGTAGCGCGATTATTCTTTTTCTCGTTATTTTATAACCCAAATATTGCATGACAAACATTAATCCTAACGGAGGGAAAAATGGCATCCCTGCATACTGTACAATATTCCAAAATCTAAGCTGTTCTAACGAAGTCGATGTTAAGCTAAAGGCATAACCAAAGCAATAAATCATTGAAGTTAATGTATTCCACATGAACAAATTAGCAATATTTGTATAATAATGTCTCCTCCAATAAGTAAAGACAAGTATAGACAAATTCAGAACAGCCGAAGTACAAACTAATGTTATATATGCTGCTAGCTTCGAATCCAATAGGTATACCCACTTTCATACAATACATATATTTACGTTAACACGATTAATATAAGATGTTGATTTGTTCCTTGAACCATTTACAGGATTCCGTCCACATCACTATTATGTCTGTACTACCCACATCGTATTGATTATTGCTTCATGAAATAGATTGTTTTTAACTTAGCATGACACTCATGACAGTAGCAACACATTTAGCCAATCAGTAATGCTATGATTACTATTTCGTCTATACCGATCACCAAATAGTTAGTACAACATTACGTAATTCATCACTTCTATTGCATTGCAAACAAGTACCCATCGATTGGATGGGTACTTGTTTTTATTTCTAATTATAAAGGCTTCCCCATGTACGACATAAGTCAACTAAATCCATTTAGAATTTTGTAAGGCGTTGCAGATCTATTCGTATTGTACAGAACGTGCAAGTGCCGCAACAGAGCCGCGAAAATCAGGTCTGCCGTCATCCGTCCACAACAGCTCCGCTACAAATGTATGGCGATTCGGATCGTATAGCGGATCTCCTACAATATGTTTATACGTTCTTGCGTGGAACACAAACAGCGTCTTATCGCCAGTCTCTGACACCGTGAAACTATTATGACCAGGACCATACATCGAGATGCTCTCATCAGTCGTGAGAACCGGTACTTTCGACTTGCGCCATGAGGCAGCATCGAGCAAATCCGAGTCCGCATCGGCTTCAAGCAAGCCCATGCAATAATTGAAATCAGTAGCGCTAGCAGAGTAAGTGAGGAATACCCGATTATCTTTGCGAACAAATGCCGCGCCTTCGTTCACTTTATACCCGATGATCTCCCAGTCATATTCGGGCATCGTAATCATCGTTTGCGCCCCAATCAACGTCCACGGATTGCTCATTTTAGATATGTAGAGATTAGAGTTGCCTTCGATTTCCGGATCCTTTTGTGCCCATACGTAATAGAGGCTACCATTGTGCTCAAAGGTAGTGGCATCGAGGGAGAAGCTTTCCCACGCGGTACGAACCTGTCCTCTTTCCGTCCAGCTGCCTTCGAGCGGATTTGCATTTTCATTCTCCAGTACATACATCCGATGGTCAAACAAGCCTTCTGTCGTTTCCGACGTATGCGCGGCAGCGAAATATACGTACCATTTTCCATCAATAAAATGCAGCTCTGGCGCCCAAATATTGGCACTAAGAATGCCAGTCTCTCTCTTTCTCCAGATCACTACAGGAGCTGATGTAATAAGCCCTTCAAGGTCCTGTGCCCTACGGATTTCAATCCGATTATACTCTGGAACCGAGGCCACGAAATAATAATAACCATCTGAATGTCGGCATATAAAAGGATCAGCTCGTTGCTCGATCAATGGTTTAATGACGCGTAACTCCTCTTGTTGGACTCCCATCTTATCACCTATTTCATAAGTAATAGATACTAACCTTTAACAGCACCCGCAGTCATACCATCAATGAAATATTTCTGGAAAGCGATAAACAATATGAAGATTGGAATGATGGAGAAGAAGGAGCCCACGATCAGAAGGTCATAGTTATTCCCATAAGGAGTTAACAATGTTTTTAAACCGATTGGCAGTGTATATTTGTTTTGATCTCCCAACACCATGAATGGCCACAATAGATTATTCCAGCTATTCATACCATTCAGAATGGCCATTGCCGCAAAGGAAGGCTTCATAATCGGCATAATCACTCTGAAATATATCGCATATTCGTTTGCTCCATCAACTCGCCCAGATTGAATAATTTCTTTTGGTATGCTTCTGAGATATTGCCTAAAGAAGAATATCGTCCCGGCATTAGCTATACCCGGCAGAATGATTGCCGAATAGCTATTCACCATTTGCAAATCATTTATTAAGCTGTACAAAGGAACCAGTAATATTTCAAATGGCACCATCATAATGAGCAACACACATATAAAGAGGAAGTTCTTACCTTTGAAATCATACGCTGCAAAACCATATGCAACAAAAGCGCTTACAAACAGTGTTAAAGCAACCTGAATGATTGTTAACGTCATACTGTTCCAAAACCATACAAAATAATCATGTTGTCCAGTAAATAAATAGATAAAATTATCAAAACTCATTATTTCAAAATTCAAACTTAAGTTAAGACCATATCTTATTAAAGCTTCACCTGGTTTAAAGGAAGAGAGGGCCACTGCATAGAATGGAACCATAATTATAACGAATAGTATAATAAAGGTACTAATTATGACTATTCTAGCAATTAAGTTGTTCTTCATCTGACTAGTGTCCATTTTAATCCTCCTCCTTTTTGAACATTCCACTAAATTTCAACTGCGTTAAATTGATAATCATAGCAATGACTAATAGAACGATACCAACTGCTGCAGCGTAACCGAGCTTATTCTTCTCAATTCCTTGTCTATACAAATATCCCACTATAGTTAGGCCAATATTTTTCGGTGAATTGTTACCGTTAAACATCATTAAGCTCTCGGTAAACATTGCCAAACCTGCATAAACACTAATTGTCGTAACATATATCGTGGTCGGCTTCAATAATGGCATTGTAATCGATCTGAACTTCTGCCAAGCAGATGCCCCGTCAATTGAAGCAGCCTCATAATAATCATTGTCAATGTTTTTCAAACCAGATAGATAGTACAGCATATTAACACCTGTCCATCGCCAACATGCAAGAATTAATAGTGCAGCCATACTCCAATCTGCATCTTTCAAGAATTTAGTAGGCTCTACACCAAATAGACCTAGAAAACTGTTCATTAATGAACCATCCATTTCGCCGAATGTTAGGCGAAAAATAGTACCCGCCACTGCGACAGATGTCAATGCAGGAAGAAAGAACGAAGATTTAAAAAACTCCCTCCCCAGCATTAACTTACTGTTTATCATAACTGCAAATAACATTGGGAAAGGGATTAACAGCACTAAGGTTCCTAGCATGTATACAACGCTATTTTTAATAGCCATCAAAAACACTTTATCTGTGAATAACTTCGAATAATTCGCTTCACCAACCCATTTTGGATCCTGTCCCAACATCCTATCTTGAAAACTCATTACGAATGAATTTACAAGTGGATAAGACCAGAATATCAAGAATATGATTATGAATGGCAACACAAATACATAAGGTGCAACCTTTTGAGAGTATACAAATTTCTTTATCATAATCCCACTCTCCCTTGACTATGACTAAACCTGCCGAGCACCATTCTTGCCGACAGGCTTAATCATAACCATTTACTTATTATTTTTATTTCAATTCTTGTTCAATTGCTGCCTGTGCTTCATCGAGAGCTTCCTTCACGTCTTGGCCATCTTCAAAGATCGCATTCAGAGTAACCGTATTGAGCACATTGCCGATCGTCGGTGAAGCTTTTACGGATTTGATAGCTCTAATTTCGTCTTTGATTTCATTCAAAGTATCAAATGCATTTGTTTTAAAATACTGGACGTATTCGTTATCAGGGTTTTTCGTTACAGCCTCATCTTTCCATACTTCCATATTGATTGGGTCAAATCCAAGTGTATTCCAGATTTCAGTAGTAGCTTCTTTCGAAAGCTTAGCAAAAGCTACAAACTCTTTTGCCAACTGAACGTCTTTACCAGTCTTAGTAACAACTGTGCCAGTACCGCCTAAGCCAACGGAACGAGGATTACCTTCTTCGAATACAGGCAATGGAGCAATTGCATACTTACCTTTAAGGTCCTTCATTTCGTTTACAAAGCGGGACATGTACCACTCAGGCATCAATGCGCTTGCGTAGTTGCCTTTGTTGTATTCGCCTTTTGCTTCTTCTGTGTCGGGTTGTCCGCCTGGGATCGTATGAATAACATTATTCTTCTGCAGGTCAACTAACATTTCAAACGCTTTAATCATCTCAGGTGAGTTAACTTTTGGATTGCCATTTTCATCTGTAAAATCAGCGTTTTGCTGAGCAAGTAACAGCGAGGCTTGCCACGTAGCGGATGTATCAGCAGTACCTAAGTACTTACCAGTCTTTTCATAAACCTTGATACCTGCTTGATTGTAATCTTCCCAAGTTTTGATCATCTTGTAGTCAACACCTGCTTGTTCGAGAATTTCCGTGTTGTAGAAAGCAAGCGTAGCACCTACGTGATAATCAAAGCCATAAACCTGGTCAGCTTTGGAGTAAATATCGACACGTGAGGGAACGACAACGTCTTTGTATGGTGCAAATACATCATTCAAAGATTCCAGTGGAACGTTGTCCCCTTCCAAGAATTTAGGGAACTGACCAAGCTCGATATCCGCAATATCAGGAGCACCTTTTCCACTTGTAACTGCCAATAAGAGCTTGTTGTGCATATCATCGTAAGGCATAACCGTTACATTCAACTTAATCTGTTTGTCTGGATTCTGTTGGTTCCATAACCCCAGCATTTTATCCAAATGCTTGCCATGCAAATCTACGAATGTCCAAAATGACATTTCTGTTGCATTCTCACCGGCATCAGCGCCTAACTGCTGTGTTTCCGTTGATGAACTGGAAGACTTACTACATGCCGACAAAACTAGTGACATCATAAGGATTGTAACGATGGAGATTAATGTAATGCGTTTTTTCATTTGTTCGTCATCCTCTCTTTTTTTGTTACTCATTTGAGATGCTGGGTGACTGGTCACTTCTGTTAATTTAAGCGGTTTCAATACGTCTCGTTACCAACCTTCTTAACATGATTCTAACCTTTCAATGAAAAGACACCTTCGTAATAAATTTCCTAATTCTGTATTGTAAGCGCTTTATAAATTGCATTATAATATATACGTAATATATTTTATATAACCAATTGATTATAAAAATCATTAAATTTTAAGGGAGATGTACTTATTTGAAAAAGCTGGTGCTCTACAAGCAAATTCAAGAAGATATTGTACAGAAAATTAAATCTGGGCAGCTTCGGCCAACGGACCGCGTCCCTTCTGAACAAGAATTAATGGACGAATTCAAAGTAAGTAAAATAACCGTCAAAAACGCCTTAACCCAGCTAGCTGACGAAGGATTAATTATACGCGTACAAGGCAAAGGCACATTCGTCTCTTCTAGTCTTGATATTTCTAGCATTG
The DNA here is from genome assembly GCF_042723305.1 of Paenibacillus sp. NPDC058367. NCBI lineage: Bacteria > Bacillati > Bacillota > Bacilli > Caryophanales > Paenibacillaceae > Paenibacillus > Paenibacillus sp. NPDC058367. Next base: position 1,767,686 of record NZ_JBHXIZ010000001.1, on the reverse strand, counting down.
ATTCTCCATTATCTCCACACAGCGCGTCGTCCTTGCCGCTCATCGGCTTCATTATTCCGACGATGGTAACCCGTGTCATTCAGAAGCTCGTCGACTACACGGAACAATTCCTGTCTGAAGCTGGCCTCAGCATGGTACTAAGCATCACGCGAGAGTCCTCCTCTATCGAATCGAACGCCATTCGTACACTAACGGGGCTCGGTGTGAAGGGACTGATCGTTTTTCCAACAGAAGATGAGAAGTACAACGAATCACTACTGCGTCTGTCGCTCGATAAATTCCCATGTGTGTTCATCGACCGCTACCTGCGCAACATTGAGACATACACGATTACATCAGACAATTACGGCGGTGCGTATAAGGCTGTCTCTCATTTGCTATCCAAGGGTCATCATCAGATTGCGCTCATCTCACCTGAGAATGCCAATACAGCCATCGAGGATCGCACGCTCGGCTTCGAGAAGGCGTACACAGATCGAGGTATATCAATCGACAAGAGCTTGTGGTGTCACATCCCTCTCGACATTCTACGCGGTAAGCAAGCATTGGACTATGTAAGCGACTTCTTGCAGGGGCATAGTGGAATTTCGGCAGCTTTCTCCTTAACCGAAGAAACCGCACGCCTTACATCGGCCGCTATCAGCCGTCTCAACAATCACTCAAATATCGATTTGCTATCTTTCGATAATCCACATCTTTCATTCGTAGCTTATGTACAGCAGGATGAACAGGAAATGGCACGTACAGCCGTAAAGCTGTTACTTGAACAAATAGAGAATATATATTCACCTAAGAATGCCGTCATTCCCGTGCAGCTCATCTTCCCCTAACTATTTCATTGGACTTTATCGACACTCTAGGAGCACCTTCAGTAGAAGTTGTCTTCTTTTGCGTTCCAGCGCATAGAGTATAACAATATATCATAAAGGTGCTAGCGGCCAAAACGGGAGATTCGCTCCACTTTGTTACGAAAACCGCTGATTCATACGGATGAAACCGATCTTCGGGTCGGGGAGTGAGTGTCAAGGAATCTCAGAGCATGATGATCATGAAGGAATATTCAAATGTCTCCAGGAACTCAATGAGGAAATAAATATGAAAATGTTTATATGAGCAAATAATTTTCTAGGCGCTGGATGGAGTAAGATCGAGTAGGGATGACATGCCGAGTGTACCGACTTGTACATCGACCGAGCCCCCACCATAGTAGATTGTAAGATATTCATACTGATTTGAGACCATATTTTATTCACGTTTTGTAGCCAACTATTTGTAGAATCTTTATAGTGATTATCGCCGCTGTAGCTTGCAGTAATAGTGTGATTACCAACCGTAAGATCTGACGCCTCATAGACCGCTAGTCCCCTGGTATACAGTCCCTAACTCTACTTTTCCGCCATAAAAAGTGATAGTCCCGCTAGGAACAAACGACTTACAGAGGGAACTTCTGCTATAAACGAGACCGTCTTTCCATAATCCGAAAAAAAGTCTTTTCGTTCTACTTGTGGTACGGTTCATCGCACTATCTGTAACGGCAAGTTATAAGGCCATCCCTTTCGGGATGGCCCTTTCTGTAAACGTGGTTACTCGAGTACTCTGTCATTTTTAATTGAATTTCTTTTAATTAATAGTTCCTAGTAATCTGGAAACAATTGCTGCAAACTCTGCTCTAGTAATATCTTTTTCAGGCTTAAATGTACTGTCTGCGTAACCTGTAATAATATTATTGGATGCGAGTGCATCAATGGAATCATAATACCATGCATTTCTTGTAACATCTTTGAATGATGTGTTTCCAGTACCTGTTAGCTTAAAAGCTCGAGTGATTAGTGTCGCTAATTCACCACGACTAATCTTCTCATCTGGACGGAATCTTCCGTCACTATATCCGTTCATCAAGCCTGATCCAGCAGCTGCACCAATAAACTTATTCGCCCAATGAGTTGGAGATACATCTATAAAGTTACTTTCTTGTCCTTCAAGTCCCATGTAAGTTGCAATTACTTTAATTGCTTCGGCACGAGTCAAACCTGAATTTGGACGGAATGTTCCATCGGAATAACCGGTCAATAATCCCTTAGCAATTAGTGCGTCAATGCTTGCTTTTGCCCAATGATTCATTGTATCTACAAAACTAACAACTTTCGGCTTATCTGCTGGTGTTATTGTTTCTGCAGGTGCCGTTGTTTCTATAGGCGTTGTTACTGCTGGAGGTGTACCTCCTCCAGTATTTGGATTGGTTGGTCCATTATCTGTGTTTGGATTAGGATTAGTAGAGTTTGAAACATATTGAAGTGCTGGAGCAAATGTTGTAAGTAGTCTAGCTTGACTTTGTTGCTCAAGAGCGTAGCCCATGCCTAAAATTTTTGCATCGTCCCATGCTCTACCAACCAGTTGCATAGAAATAGAATATCCGCTGTCATTCGTTCCTACAGGAACAACTACCGTAGGGAGACCCACATTAGAGGTTAATACGCCCGTGTTACGGTCAGAACTTAATTGAGAAGCTGATGCGTCATTGTTATATACGTCACTAATAAAACCTGCATAAACAACAGCATCAACGCCATTCGCGTCCATCCAGTTTTTAATAACTTCCTTATAGTCGGTTCTATACATAATGTAATCTTGTACAGCTTGTTCAGTCATACGAGTTGGAGTACTATATCCTCTTTGATTATAGATAAGCACCTTATCTGAAGCTAGTACACTTGCTCCATCAATATAAGGGAAGTCCTTATGAAGCTCAATATAACGTGCCCAACCTTCAGTAGATCCATTAATACCTGAAGGACGACTAGGGCCTGATGGTACAGCTGACATTTCAACCATTGTCGCACCCGCTGCTTGAAGCTCTGAGAACTTATCCATCACTGCCTGTCCAGTATCATCATCAGCATATGCAGATACAAAGGATGCAGGAATGTATCCAATTTTCTTTCCTTTCAATGCATTAACATCCAGAGATTCCTTCCAATCCACTGGACGCTTATGATCTGCATCAGCAGTGACCGTGAAAATATCCTGTGGGTCCGTACCCGTTGTAGCATTCAATATAATAGCTAGGTCAGTTACTGTTTTAGCAATGGGACCTGCATAATCTTGTCCCCAAGTGAGTGGCAGTACACCTGTAGTACTTGCCATACCGTCTGTACCCCGGAAGCTTTTTAAGCTAGCGCCTGTAGTTGGTGCATAGAGAGATACCCCTGTTTGCGATCCCATTGCTGCTGCTGCAAAATCAGCTGCAACAGATACTGCAGACCCGCCGCTTGAGCCAAAAGATGTTTTCGATGGATATAGTGCATTCCATGTTTGCTGCCAGCCGCTTTCACTAAAGCTTCCGCTGTTAGCAAACTCAGAAGTGTTTACTTTACCAATAATTATAGCTCCAGCTTCCCGCAGTTTTTTCACTTGGAATGCATCAGAATCAGGCTGCCAGCCTTCAAGAGCTTTACTGCCACCGGTAGTAGGCATGTCCTTTGTATCATAAATATCTTTTATCGCAATTGGAATACCCAATAAATCACCTTTTACACCTTGTGCACGGGCATCGTCAGCAGCTTTTGCTTGGTTAAGCGCAGTTTCAGATACATGCAGGAATGCATGGAATCCCAATTGTCCCTCATCGTATACCTTAATTCTATCTAAATAGGCTTGAGTAATTTGTACAGAAGTAGTTTTACCATTAATCATATCCTTCTGCATTTCTGCAATTGATTTATTCTTAACATCATACGGCGATGAAGTTATTAATTCTTTGGCCGCAGGAGCATTTGGAATATCCAGATGATCTCCAGTATCAAGTCCCTCTATAGCAGATGTATCCCAGTTGCTAATTGAACGAATTTGTGCGTTTGTTAATCCTGTTACATCCAGCAGACTATTAAGTCCATCTAGCATAGCAACCAGATTTTTCAACCCTTCTTCACCAGCTTCTCCAACTTGTACATAATTTACTAGGGACTTCGATTCGCCCGGTCCAATATTTAGTGAATTAATGAACCCATAGAAATTCGCTTCATTTTCATACTCAGCTAAGGGTACTGTGAATGGATCCTGTTGCTGATTCCCTAGACCTGTTAATCCATTATCAAACGGTTTTGGAGATCCCACTGCAACGCCTAGCGGCTTATTGTTTCTGGCACTGCTATCTACAACAATCCATGAATCATCTGTAGTTACCTTTAGATCGCCTGAGTAGGTTGCCTTAACTACTGAAGCATTTGTTGTTGTACCATATCCTAAAGAGCCACCGAATGATACATCAACTTTTATAGCGACATCATTTTTATTAGTGAATGTATCAAAGAATCTCGTTCGATTATGAATAGTATCCACATACACCTCACGTGTTACAGTTACATTTCCTAGATTTACAGATTGAGCCGAAGTAAACTTATTAACGCCATCGTATTTCAAGTCAAACCCACGCATCATTTGACCATTCATCAGTGGAGCTGAAGGCGAGGACACTTTAACAAAGATATTGCCGAAACCTTGTACTTGTGTAGCGCCAACTGTACGTAAACTTCCTGTGTCTAAGCTAGGAGCAAAAACATCGTGAATCTCCCATACTGTGCCACTTTCTGAAGTAACTCTAGTTAAAGCGTCAGCTGTTTGGAACGGAATTACACTCGTAGCAATAACAGATAACACAATTGAAGTAGCTATAAATTGCTTTTTACTCCAATTTTTTTTTGCTGGTGAATATTCAGATCGGGTGGAACCAGAATGATCTCTTTTAGTTTCACGTAGACGTTTGAACTTATTCATGTGCGTAATCTCCTTTTCCTTTATGTATTTTATTATTTAATGTTAGGAAATATAACACTAGTATTTGTTACAGTCAATAAATATTATCAATTTAATATATTTTGAGTTTCAAAAAAGGAAAAAAAGGCTTTTTTGATTATTTTGTGTAATGTATATGTTAAATATTATGTTAAATAGATAACGTTATATGATAGGTTTTAGGGGCCATAGGATATTGAGTATCATCATCCGCCTGCATCATCAAAAACCTTTAATTTCACGAAATCAAAAAGAAGAGGAACAGCTAATAATTAACGGAGAATATTATGTTTTTCATTTCATGAAAGTGGAAGATTCCTATATGGGAGAATGGTATAAAGCAGAATCACTGATGATTCCAGATGCACTAGCCCGCAAGATCAATAATGGACATCCTGAAAAGAGTAAAGTATCTGCTGGGAAAGAAGCCATAAGAATATCCAGGTAGTATATCTGGAATAAGTGGGATTTCATTGTGGAAACCACTTTAGCGGGTGGTAACGTTATAAGGCAGATGAGGGATGCAAAGGAACAAGGCTTTGAAATTATTGTGTTTTATGTGGGACTAGCTGATGTTCGGCTAAATATTGAATGTATTGCTCTACGTGTGAAAAACGGTGGCTATCATATTGAAACCGAGGATATTGCTAGACGCAATTTAACAAGTATGAATAATCTCACTTAGAGTTGATTGATCAATTAATTGTTATTGATAATAGTAAAGCTGTAATTGGTTTATTTTTTTGACATCACATCGTGTCCATAACCTCAAAAAAATCAAAAATACTGGAGAAGACGTGGAGGATCTGATCTCCATCGGCACCATCGGCCTGATTAAAGCCATCGAGAGCTATCGCCCGAACAAAGGCACAAAACTGGCCACTTTTGCTGCCCGTTGTATTGAAAATGAAATTTTGATGCATCTAAGATCTTTGAAGAAGACTCGTAAAGATGTATCTCTGCACGATCCGATTGGGGCGGACAAGGAAGGGAATGAGATCACATTGATCGATATCCTTGGCTCCGAGGCTGATGATGTCATTAAAGAGGTCGATCTGAAGATTGAGAAGAGCAAGATTTATCGAAACCTTGATATTCTGGATGATCGTGAAAAAGAAGTTGTCGTGGGTCGGTTTGGGCTGGATACAGGTGGAGAAGAGAGGACGCAGCGGGAGATTGCCAAGGAGTTGGGGATCTCGCGGAGTTATGTTTCGCGGATAGAGAAGAGGGCGCTCATGAAGTTGTATCATGAGTTTTATAAGGCGAAGCGGTAGAATTTAGAGGATAATTTTGAAAATTAATAAAGATTCACTATAGAGTGTTTTAAAAGCGACTTACCAACAAGGGAGTTGCTTTTTTGTTAATTTAAGTAGTTGGGCTAATTGAAAATAAAAAAAGCATATTCAGAAAATTAACTTTGTAACTGCTGAGGGCGGGGGGGGGCGAACCCGTACGGTACTCACGTACCGCAAGATTTTAAGTTCTGCGCTTCTACCTACTGCAATTCACCGTGATCCCGATCAGTTTGGTGGTCGGATCAGCCTCCTTTGCCTTCCGGTGGTAGTCGCCGGAAAGCAGAACGATAAGCTGCCCAGGTAACACCGTGTAGGTTCGCTCCTTCATCGCAATGGCATACATAGAGCAGCTCGAAATCGTACAGCCTCCTTCTCGGGAACAAGCGAGGTGCGACCCTCTGGAACTGCGCGTAATGGATGGAGGGAGTCCACTCCTGGAAGGGGACTCGCTTGCGGACCGGCGTTTGAGAGGGGGGCATAGCGGGACAGTTCCCATACATAGTATTAGACGGAATAACGGAATCGTGCAAAAAGTAACTTTCTTAGCTAAATAAAACTATCCATCATTCTTATATAATAAAGGTAACAAGGCATCATAACTAGATAAAAGTTATTCTGTAGTAATCCGGTATAATACAAATGTAAGAGAAGGATATGCATGAAGAATGGTAAGTCATCAATGCCCAAGAAGACTAGACGCAGTAGGGAGACTTCGGTTTCTCCCAACAAGGAGCTTGGATTAACATAAAATAACCTCCGCGAGTGAGAAGGATAGGATGGATGCATCATGAAAAAGTACGGGGCGGTCGTGATAGGCTGTGGTTATATGGGCTCTCTCCACTTGGACGCGATATCACGACAGGAGCGGGTCCGGTTGATCGGCGTGGCGGATTGGAACCGGGACAGGGCCTCCTTAGTGGCAAGCCAATACGGAGCCGAGTGTTGGAGCACGGATTACCGGGTCTTGATCGAGCGTGACGATGTGGATCTGGTCATTATCGCCACGTACCCGTCCTCCCATCTGGAGATCGCAAAAGATTGTCTCGCTGCAGGGAAGCATATCCTATGCGAGAAGCCGATGGCGGGTAATGCACGGGAAACGCAGGAATTCATGAAGCTTGCCCGTGGAGCCAAAACCAAGGTCCTGGTCGGTCACATCCTTCGCCATAACACCACGTACCAGGCGGTTATGAAGATGATCCGGGAGGGCGCTATCGGCTTCCCCTTGGTCATCCGGTTATCCCAATTGAAGCCCTCCAAAAACTGGGCTTCCCAATTGTCCCTGCTCCGGGACGTCTCGCCGATCGTGGATTGCGGCGTTCATTATATCGATGTGATGCGTTGGGCTACAGGGGCGGACGTGGTAAGCGTCAACGGGATCGGGCAGCGTCTCTATGAAGAAGTCCCGCCGTACACTTACAATTACGGACTAATGACCCTCCGTCTGTCGGACGGCTCCATCGGCTACTTTGAGACGGGATGGGGCAAGGGGATTCCGACTGATAACCGGAAGGAATTCATCGGACCCGCAGGCCGGATCCGTATCATCTACAAGAACGATCGACCGCGAGAGGATCAGCATTTGGGAAATCTGGTCGAGGTCGAAGACCACCGGAAAGGAACGTTCCGGCAGATCAATATGGACTTCTCCGTGAAGCCTACGGGTGCCCAACTGGACTATTTCCTGTCCATGCTGGAGAACAACTTGCCCGCTATACCGGCAATGGAGGATGCTTGCCGGGCGATGGAGATCGCTCTCCTGGCCGACCGGGCGATTCATGAAGGAATTACGTTACCTTGCGCGAAATAAGGGTGGGCCAACATGGTGATGGTAACAGGGGATGGTCCGGTGCATGGTGTACACCTGCTGAAGGACTATATCGTCCACACCCATGTGAAGGACGGCATCCGACATCAGCAGCTCGAACCGAGGGATGTATACGGTGCCGTCGGGTACCAGCCGCTGGATCATCAACGGATTGCAGAGCTTGTAAGCTCCGGAGCCATATTCCAGGAGGTTCCGTTGGGCGAGAGGAAGGGCCGCCTTGCAGGAGAGCGGATACGGGGGGATGCGCCCGAGAGGGAAATAGAGCGGGCGGTCTCCTTCATCCGCCAATACAGGTAACGGCAGACGGCCGTGCGAAATCTCAGGGATCGAGACTGCGTATTGGAAAACCGGGTAATCGCGGGTCTAAATAATTAAGTTAATTAATGGGGTTGTTTTGCTGTGTTAATCCCAGTGGGATTTCGAACAGAAGGGAATGAACCATGGAAAGAAAATTGGAAACCTTAGTAATTTCCCGCCTGACAAATCAGAAAGATGTTTCAAATACAGAAGAAATCCAGATCATCAAGCAGTATCAATGGCTTAAAGGGTATAACCCGGTCGTTACAGCAAGATTAAATTACAGTCAGGAGGATCTGAAGCTTCAGTTTAAGGTTTACGAAAAGAATCCAATACGAACATATAGAAATATGAATGATCCTGTGTATAAGGATAGCTGCGTCGAGTTCTTTTTTCAGTCTACTCCGGATTCGGACCAGCGCTATATGAATTTCGAATTTAATGCGAATGGCGCAATTCTCTTGCAGATAGGAGCGGATCGGTATGATCGATTTCCAATCACTATCAATCCGGTACTTTTCCACGTCGTATGCACCACAGATCAAATCAATGATAAAGGAGAAGTGTATTGGGAATTAAGCTTTTCGATCTCATGGGCTTGGGTACAATCTTATTTTTCGGATTTTCGGGCAGTACCGGGAAAAAGGATAAGAGGAAACTTTTACAAGTGTGGCGACGATACGACCTATCCGCACTTTGGAACATGGAGCAAAGTTCATTCGAACAAACCAGAATTTCATAGAAGCTGTGATTTTGGAATTCTGTACTTAGAGTAACTGCGAAATGCAGCGTCAATGAATAACTTCCTAAGCCGCATATACGGGGTTGGAGGTTTTTTTAGCGAGCGTAGTTGTGCAATTTTATCAGTACCCAATTTAATTTAGCACTTTGTAAATGAAGGTTGGGATTACGTCGATAGTAAGGGGATTGTTACATTTCTACCGATAGGTAATGATGATGATTTCAATTGGTTATGTGAAACTATTGGAATTCAATTGTTACGAAGAGATTCTAAAGCCGGATGCGATTTGCTTATATTTAATACGAATGAGATGGTTTTCAGTTTATCAATATATAGGAATAAAATTGTAGTTGAAAGTGATATTGATATTACCGACTTCACTTGGTATTTGGAAAAAATATTGCCTGTTTTTTAAAAATTCAAGTTTGCAGGTTGAACAAATCATATGTGAACAAGTAGTATAAGCATTTAGAGTCATTAGGTTTTTACAAATTTGACAATGATGATATTGTCTCAAAAGAAGTTGGTCAGTCATGGTGTTTGTGCTGTTGTCACAGGAAGAGTTGGACTTGATAATGTTGAAAGCGTTGAGCTTAAAGTCATAAAGTAGATCTGTTGACATTAAAGTATTAAAAGGCGACTTGTCTGCGGATAAGTTGTTTTGTTTTTTTAGGAAGGTGATTAGATAACAAAGTATCCCGGATCCTGGAATATTAAAAAACGGGATACCTCATTAGCTGTAATAATATCGGACAGTCTCTTTCCTAGAATATTCCCTTCAAACAATGTTCAGTCCGTTGTTTCTGTATTTTTTTGTTTATCAGGAGAAATGCCGGGAGCTGTGATCTCTGGTTCGTCGCCCTGCAAAGCACCCACGATTTCTTCCAGCTTACCTGTTGCTCCCATATCGCCAGCCAGGCTTGAATCGGGTTCGGTTATAGGATCAACACCCGGGCCGCGTCCATCAAGCGGAGCTTTCTTGTCGTCCTTCATTTAATCGTCTCCTTTCTGTGTAGTCTTTGTATTTCTTTCCAATCCCAATCAAGAAAATATGATATAATGACGTCGTTATTGTAAGTTGCATTTTTAATATGAAAATAGGATGGACAATATGAGGGGATATATTCATAACGTCGATAAAAAACGATTGCTTATTATGATTATCGGCAATGTATTTCTGGGCATGGGAATTAGTATTTTCAAGCTGTCCGGCATGGGGAATGATCCCTTCAGCGGTATGGCAATGGCACTTGCAGAGAGCGTCGGTATAACATATGCGAATTTTTTGATCTTACTGAACCTGCTATTGTTTGTAATCGAATTCATAACAGGACGAAAGTTTATTGGAGTCGGGACTTTCGTAAACGCAATTCTTTTAGGATATATTGCTACTTTCTTTCATAATAATTGGCTATCTCTGTTCGGCGAACCTCATTTGTTATGGCAGCGAGTGGTTATCGTAGCAATTGGCGTGGTGGTATGCAGTTTTGGGGTCTCCCTGTATCAGACATCGAAGGTGGGAGTAGCTCCCTACGACAGCTTGTCCCTGATTATGAGAGAGAACTTCCCTAAAATATCTTATTTTTGGCACCGGATGTTTACGGATGCTCTTTGTGCTCTGATTTGTTTCCTGGCAGGAGGCATTGTAGGCTTAGGAACTTTGGTGTCAGCACTTGGTCTGGGACCCATCATTCATTTTTTTGATGTGAATTTTACGGAGAAGCTTCTGGCAAAAAGGCGTACCAATTAAAAAAAATGAATTGAAGAAAGGCGGGGCAGATCAATCTGCCCCGCCTTTACTGTAATTTGAAGGTCCATTCCTAATGAGCGGATGAACTTTTTATTTTATTATTTTTATGGATATCTTCCGTACCACTATCCAAGGCAGTCTTATAGTAGAAGCATTTGTGTTCTATGACTTCCATCGTTTTTTTTAATTCTTCCATCTGCGCTTCTACGGAAGCTTTCCGCTCCAGAAACATGTCATATCTTTGCTGTAAGGTGGAATCCCCCTCAGAGCACCACTCAATGAAATGTTTTATTTCTTTAATTGGCATCCCGGATGACTTCAGGCATTCAATTACCTTTAAAGCGTCCATATCGGATTGTTTGAATATACGTTTACCGCCGGAGGTTCTTTCTATAGAAGGGAAAAGACCTTCCTTGTCATAGTAACGTAGGGTATGTGGTGTCATGTTAAAGGACTCTGCAACTTCACTTATGGAGTATGTCTTCATCATCTATCTCCCATCTCAAATATATTTTGTGCTTGACTTAGAGTTAACTTTAAGTAATAACATATGTTTTGTAAAGCTGACGTTTTAGATTTTATTATTAACCAGAAGAGAGGTTTCACTATGATAAAAGTTAATGCACACGCTACATTCAGTCAGGAAGGTCCATTTAAGCTAACCACAATCGAACGCCGAGAACTGCAGCCGCACGATGTTCTTATTGAGATTAAATACGCTGGTATTTGCCACTCGGACATTCATACTGCCCGCGGGGAGTGGGGACCGGTCAACTATCCACTCGTTCCGGGACATGAGATCGCCGGAATTGTCAGCCAGATTGGTTCTGAAGTCACAAAGTACTCAGTGGGCGACCGGGTAGGGGTAGGTTGTATGGTTGACTCCTGTGGAGAGTGCAGTAATTGCCATAAAGGTGAGGAGCAGTATTGCCTGAGTGGAAATACGGGCACCTATGGAGCTATCGACCGGTACGGGCAGTATACGCAAGGCGGCTACTCCACTCATATCGTCGTAACCGAGGATTTTGTGGTTCGGATCCCTGACAGTATTCCGCTTGATGCTGCTGCACCGCTTCTGTGTGCAGGAATCACCACCTATTCACCTCTGCGTCATTGGGGAGCAGCTCCCGGTAAAAAAGTAGCTGTAGTGGGTCTTGGTGGGCTTGGACATATGGCTGTGAAGATCGCTCATGCCATGGGGGCTGAGGTTACTGTTTTATCACAGTCCCTGAAGAAGAAGGAAGACGGATTGCAATTAGGGGCGGATCATTATTATGCCACTAGCGATCCGGAGACATTTAAACAGCTTGCCGGTTCGTTCGATCTAATCGTAAATACTGTAAGCGCGCAGATTAATATCGATGCCTATCTTTCGCTCCTGGCGCTGGATGGTACATTAGTCAATGTCGGTGCGCCTGCTGATCCTTTGGCAGTAAACGTATTCTCGCTGATCGGCCACCGCCGCTCGTTTGCCGGATCGATGATTGGTGGAATTCGTGAAACGCAGGAAATGCTTGATTTCTGCGCTGAACATAATATTTCATCTGAAATCGAGGTCATTTCTGCTGACCGGATTGATGAAGCCTGGGAGCGTGTGCTTGCTTCAGATGTCCGTTACCGGTTCGTCATCGACATCAGCACGATGGGGAACAACGAATAAGAGACGCCCTCTTTGTTGACATCACATCGTGCATCGGCTTGATTAATGCCATTAAGAGCTATCGTCCCAATAAAGGGAGTAGACGGTCATTCTTGTAGTCTAACAAACATAAAGAACCCAAGCGATTGAATTTTAAATCGCTTGGGTTCTTTGCTTCATTTTCATAGGTTATTTTTTTATCTCAAAATTATGAATTCATCAACTGATATTAGGTGTAGAGTCTCTTATGATGAGTTTGGTATAAATATGAGAAACCTGATAGGGTTGCTTCGGATCATTAATTCGGGAAAGTAGCATTTCGGCTGCTTTGACACCCATCTCATTACTATAAATATGAACCGTAGTAAGATGGGGTTCTACAATGCTTGATTCAGGACCGTTATCAAAACCACAAATGACGATGTCGTTAGGAATGGAAAGCACATTTTTGAGTGACTTCATAAAGGTAACCGCAATATAATCGTTAGCACACACGAAAGCAGAAGGGAGCTCATTGATTTGACTTAGTCTAGTATCTGCCCACTCTGGACTTGAGAAAAATAGTTGATCGTCATCGAGAATGCATTGTGTGAGATCAAGCTGAATCCCGGATTCTATTAGTGCGCGATTAAAGCCCACCCATCTTTCATTAAAACTCCTACAGTGATTATAGTCCCCGATGAACCCCAGTGATTTGTAACCGCCCTCAATTAACTTTTTGGTAAGTTGGTATGTGCTGTGTTCGTTCTCCATGAGAAGTACATCTGCTTGGAATTCAGGGTAACAGACATCTGCAGAGCAGTCGATGAAAATAGTTGGAATACCTAGATTTGTAATCAACTTACTATATTCCGAATTGAACAACTCAATACAAATAATTCCGTCTACATTGGAGACATCAAAATTATTTGGAAGAGACAGGGACTCTTGATCAATGTCTCTAATAATGTGCATGGATAAATTATATCCCTCTGCACTGATTCTTTTTTCCATGCCACTGATCAGTTTCGACCCAAAGTGGGAAGTGTTAGGTAAGTTTTCTGTTAATAAAGCGATATTTCCAGAGTTTCTTGGTTGAACACTCTCGGTGTCCATAAAAGCAAATTGTTTATATTTTAACTCTATCGCTTTCTTTATAACCTTGTTTCTGGTTTCATCAGGTATACCATTCGTTCCATTTAAGGCTTTGGAAGCTGTATTTCTGGAGATTCCTAAAGCATCCGCGATGTCTTGTATGGTTACTTTTTCCCTGGCCATCTATGTAATTCACCTCTATATTCTTGTTCTTAACCTTCGCCACAAATAGTGTACTATTTGTCATGATTCCAACTCTCTTTAATGTATATTAGTTTACTCAAAATAGCAATATAATATTTACAAATGCACAATTTAGTTTACATTTTACCAGTGGGTAAGTGTGCGAAAAAGGTAGTTTTGTTTTCGTTTTAATGAGAATATGTTGACTTTAAAGTATGTAATCCTATTTAAATTGGCTGTATTTGTAATTTTGTAAAATTTAAAGCGTCATTTATGAACAAAATATTTTGTCATATGCACATAAATATTTTTACAAAATGTATTGACGAACGATTAAGTGTTTGGTAAATTGTAAAAGCAGCAGGACATAAGCCAATTGAAAGCCCTTACTGTATCAAGATATAAACATTGATAAGAACGGAGGTAAAGGCATTGCAAAACCTAATAGAAGCTGAACACAGAACAATGGTGTCCAAACATAAGAGCTCCTTACTAGACTATCTAAAGAAATACTACTTTCTTTATATTTTGCTCGCACCAGCTGTGATCCTGACCCTTATTTTTAAATACGGTCCTATGTATGGTGCGATTATCGCCTTTAAAGATTTCAGCCCAATCAAAGGGATTATGGGGAGTGAATGGGTAGGCTTGTACAACTTCGAGAAATTCCTGTCATCCCCCAACTTCGAAGTTATCTTTATGAATACGCTTAAATTAAGTTTTTTCGGATTAATTCTGAGTTTTCCAATTCCAATCCTGCTTGCGTTGATGTTAAATCAAATTCGCCGTGCAGGCGTCAAAAAGAACATTCAGTTGTTCTTGTATGCACCTAACTTTATTTCTGTTGTCGTTGTGGTCGGGATGTTGTTTATCTTCTTGTCCCCAACGGGACCGATTAACCAGTTTTTTACCTGGCTTACAGGTGAACCAATCATGTTCATGTCTCGTCCGGAGTACTTCCGTTCGATCTACATTCTTTCTGATATTTGGACCGGAGCCGGTTGGGCATCCATTATTTATGTAGCAGCGCTTGCTAATGTCGATCCTGAGTTACATAATGCAGCCAATCTTGACGGCGCTAATCTTCTACAAAGAATACGCCATATCGATCTGCCAACCATTCGTCCAATTATGGCTATTGTATTTATCCTTGCAGCTGGTGGGATTATGTCCATTGGCTTCGAAAAAGCCTATCTCATGCAAACGGCGATGAACTTGCCAACCTCAGAAATCATTCCGACTTACGTTTATAAAATTGGTTTGCAGTCGGGCGATTATGCTTATTCAGCCGCAGTAGGATTGTTTAACTCTATCATCAACATCGTCTTGCTCGTCACCGTTAACTTCACCGTGAAGAAACTGAATGAGGGTGAAGGTCTTTACTAAGAAAGGAGCAACAAGCTATGCCCATTAAACATTCCGGATTAGATCGTTTTATCATCGTGTTGAATGCGATCTTCCTGACGCTGGCCGTACTTATCATCGTACTTCCCTTGATTTATGTAGTGATTGCATCTTTTATGGATCCATCTGTGCTGCTCAGTAAAGGATTATCATTCAACCTATCGGACTGGTCATTAGAAGGGTATATAAAAATTCTTTCTAATCCTGCCATGATCCGAGGTTTTGGAAACTCTGTTTTATACTCTGTTTCATTTGCTATGATTACCGTTCTCGTCTCAATCTGTGCCGGTTACGCACTGTCCGATGACAGGCTCAAAGGAAAAGGGTTCTTCATGACATTGTTTATTATCACCATGTTCTTTGGGGGTGGACTCATACCTACATATCTGCTCGTTAAGAACCTTGGTCTGCTTGATACAGTATGGGCGGTGATCATTCCAGGGGCGGTCAATGTTTGGAACATCATTCTCTCTAGAACTTTCTTCAAAGGAGTTCCGAATGAAATGAAGGAAGCCGCTAATGTAGACGGAGCTTCCGAGATGCGGATTTTCTTCAGTGTCGTATTACCGCTCTCCAAACCGATTGTTTTTGTGCTCGCTCTTTATGCCTTTGTTGGCCAGTGGAATTCCTACTTTGACGCTATGATCTATTTAGATAATCCTAATCTTCATCCACTGCAGCTCGTGTTGCGTTCCATCTTGATCCAGAATCAGGTAGATCCGGGCATGATCAGCGATCAACTCGCCATGGCGGAAATGAAACGATTGTCTGAAATCATCAAGTATGCTGCCATCGTTGTTTCCAGTTTGCCACTCATTGTTATGTATCCGTTCTTCCAGAAGTACTTTGAAAAAGGTGTTATGGTCGGTTCCCTTAAGTAGGAAACAGGCTGCACATAGATAAAGATTAATTCATTCATATCTAATTTGGAGGTCATACCCTATGAAAAGAATTAAGAAATCAAGAGTTTCGACGAAAGCAGCTTCTGTAACTGTACTTGCTTCACTTATGTTCCTTAGTGCATGCGGTGGAGGAGGAGGGGGAAGTGCAGCTAGTAAAGAACAGGACGCCAGCGGTAAAGTAACTTTGAATTTTATTACGCAAAGCTCTCCACTTGCACCAACGGATCCAAATGAAAAACTGATTAATAAACGTCTTGAAGAAAAGACGAATGTTCATATTAATTGGAAGAATTTCACGAAAGACGTATTTGTTGAAAAAAGAAACCTGGCTGTGGCAAGTGGTGATCTTCCTGATGCAATTTTTAATGCGGACTATAGTGACTATGAGCTGCTCAAGCTTGCTAAAGATGGTGCCATCGTCCCGCTGAATGATCTCATCGAGAACAATATGCCAAACTTCAAAAAGGTGCTGGAAGAAGCACCAGAATATAAGAGTATGATTACGGCACCAGATGGCAATATTTATGCCTTTCCATGGATTGAAGAGCTGGGTAGCGGTAAAGAAAGAATCCAGGCGGTAGATAGTATGCCTTGGATCAATGTGGAATGGCTTAAGAAGCTTGGCCTTGATATGCCTAAAACAACAGAAGAATTAAAGGAAGTATTAATTGCATTCAAGACAAAAGATCCAAATGGCAACGGTAAGGCTGACGAAATTCCATTGTCCTTTATTAACAAGCCGGGAGCAGAAGATCTGGCATTCCTATTTGCTTCGTTTGGATTGGGTGAGAACCCTGACCATGCGGTTGTGAGCAATGATGGGAAAGTGATATTTACGGCGGCACAAGAAGACTACAAGGAAGCAGTTTCTTTTATTAACGAGCTGTATAAAGAAGGACTCATTGATATTGAAGCCTACACACAAGACTGGAGTACTTACCTTGCAAAAGGAAAGGATCAGAAATACGGACTTTACTTCTCATGGGATAAGGCCAACATCACCGGAGATAATGACAGCTACGAAGTTATGCCTCCACTTGCTGGACCCGATGGTGAAGTTAACGTAACAAGAACGAACGCGCTTGGTTTGGGAAGAGGTAAGATGGTTGTCACAAGCGCCAATAAGAACTTGGAAACGACAGCCAAATGGGTTGATCAACTCTTCGATCCGATTCAATCTGTACAGAACAACTGGGGGACGTATGGAGATGAGAAACAGCAGAATATTTTCGAATTTGATAAAGAAAAAGGAATGCTGAAACATTTGCCGCTGGAGGGTGCAGCTCCTGTAGAACTACGTGAGAAAACAAGTGTCGGTGGACCCCTAGCTATTCTTGATTCTTATTATGGGAAATACACAACCATGCCGGATGATGCCAAAAGCAGAATGGATATTATCAAGAATATCATGGCGCCAAAGATGAAAGCAGAAAACGTAATGCCGAGTGTATTCCACTCCATTCAAGAGCTTGATCGCCTTACGACAATTGAAACGGATCTTTTTGCCTACGTGCTTAGAATGCGCACAGAATGGTACCAAAACGGTAAAATCGAAGCGCAGTGGGATGAATATCTGAAAGAATTGGATCGTCTGGGCTTGCAAGAATGGCTTGAAATTAAACAAGGCGGATATGATAGAGCAACCCAATAACAAATGATTAATATTGTGGGATGAAGGCCGAGTTCCATGCAGTTACACTGCTATACACGACCTTCATCTATATAAAGAGAGATGATTTTAGAACGGGAGTAAAGGAGAAAACAATAATGTCTACGATTGCGAAACAAAATTACCGAGGTGTGTATCATTTTTCCCCTAAGGAAAAGTGGATGAATGATCCAAACGGAATGGTTTATTTTGAGGGTGAAT
This sequence comes from Paenibacillus sp. NPDC058367, assembly GCF_042723305.1. Lineage (NCBI taxonomy): Bacteria > Bacillati > Bacillota > Bacilli > Caryophanales > Paenibacillaceae > Paenibacillus > Paenibacillus sp. NPDC058367. Next base: position 1,749,911 of record NZ_JBHXIZ010000001.1, on the reverse strand, counting down.
ATCATTTGTTCTTTCAGCACCATCCGGGTGGAATGACCATGGGAGCTATGCACTGGGGCCATGCGGTCAGCAAGGATCTTGTTACATGGGAGGAACTGCCTATCGCTCTCGCTCCAGATGAATTAGGTATGATTTTTTCCGGCAGTGCTGTAGTTGACTGGAATAATACGACTGGATTTTTTGAAGGTAAACCAGGTTTAGTAGCGATTTTTACGCATCATTTGGATATGCCAGAAGGCAAGCCAGCCATTCAGCGTCAAAGCTTGGCCTACAGTAAAGATAACGGAAGAACCTGGACGAAGTATGAAGGAAACCCGGTACTTGAACATGATACATTCATAGATTTCCGTGACCCCAAAGTATTTTGGAATCAAGATACGAATCAATGGGTGATGATTGTAGCTTGTGGTCAAACGGTGTGTTTATATCATTCTCCTGATCTAATTAACTGGACATATGCCAGCGAATTTGGTAACGGAATCGGTTCTCATGACGGGGTATGGGAATGCCCAGACTTGTTCCCACTTGCTATTGATGGCGATCATTCGAACACGAAATGGGTGATGCTTGTGAGCATCGGTGCGGATCCCGCTTTTGTGGAAGGGTCAAGAACTCAGTATTTCACAGGGGATTTTGATGGAGAAGTGTTCACGCCAGATGAAGATTCGATAAAAGTTCGCTGGATTGATTATGGAAGAGATAATTATGCAGGTGTAAGCTGGTCCGATATACCGGCTGAAGATGGAAGACGACTATTTATCGGCTGGATGAGCAACTGGATGTATGCTAACAAGACGCCGGCAGAAGAATTCCGCGGCGCGATGACGATTGCAAGGGAACTTCAACTCGAATCAAGACAAGGGGAGATCTTTCTTGTGCAGAAGCCGGTACAAGAGTTGGAATCTGCTCGTGTACAAGTCCTTTCTGTGAAAGAGGCAACGGTGCAAGAAATCAATACTCTTCTTAAGGAGATTCACTTGGAATCTTATGAGATTATAGCTGAGTTTACTCGAGGTAAATCTGTAGGCTTCAAAGTAAGAGTAGGTGCGGATAGCCAAACAATAATCGGTATTAACGGTGAGACAGAGGAGCTTTATGTAGATCGGATGGCTTCAGGTCAGCATGATTTCCACGAACATTTCGTAGGACATCATTCAGCCAAGCTCGAAGCGCTTGATGAGTCAAATGATCTCCGTATTTTTGTGGATCGCTCTTCAGTTGAGGCGTTCAGTAATGGTGGTCAGGCAGTGATTACGGATCTTATATTCCCTGGACTAGAATCTAAAGGTATAGCTGTGTTTGCAGAAAATGAGAATGACTTGCTGATTTCCCTGGATATCTATGAGCTTACTCCCTCTGCTGAGCAAGACAAGAATTAGTCAACGAGAGGAGTCATGTATATGCGTATAGGAGCGATTGAAGCTGGCGGGACGAAGTTTATATGTGGCATTGGGAATGAAAATGGGGAAATTGAAGATCAGATTAGTTTCCCAACAGAACATCCTGAGGTGACGTTGCCCAAAGTTATTCAATATTTTCAAGGCAAGCAAGTAGAAGCTATCGGAATTGGATCGTTTGGTCCGATTGATATTCACACAGATAGCAGGGCGTATGGTTACGTTACTACAACACCAAAGCCAGGGTGGGGAAATTACGATATGCTGGGCACTTTGAAAAGAAACTTTTCGGTTCCTTTTGGATGGGACACGGATGTCAATGCAGCGGCATTTGGTGAAGCCAAATGGGGCGCTGCTCAAGGGTTATCCAGCTGTTTGTACTATACAGTTGGCACGGGTATTGGTGTGGGAGTGTATTCAGAAGGTAAACTCATTCATGGTCTTGTACATCCTGAAGGGGGGCATGTTCTTACGAGACGCCATCCTGACGATGTATTCCCAGGGGGATGTCCCTATCATGGGGACTGCCTAGAAGGGATGGCGGCAGGTCCTGCTATTGAAGCAAGGTGGGGGAAGAAGGGCCATGAACTTCCTATGGATCATCTTGCATGGGAAATGGAAGCATTTTATATTGCACAGTCGATTACGGGTGCTATATTGCTTAACTCTCCTCAGAAAATCATTCTGGGTGGTGGTGTTATGCAGCAGTCACAATTGTTTCCACTGATCCGTCAGGCTGTGCTTCAGAACCTGAACGGCTATGTCAGCTCAAGTACTATTTTGGAACACATAGATGAGTATATCGTTCCACCAGGGTTAGGCCAACAGGCGGGATTATGCGGTGCTCTGGCTCTTGGACTCACAGCACTGGAAAGTCAGATTTCTGCTCAATTGTAAAAGAATATATAGAGGAGGTCAGTGCAGTAATGAATTGGCCTCCTTCTTTTTTTTCAATATTAATGATAGAAAAAGAGGGCAAAGAAGATGAAAAATAAAGGGAAATTCGCAATATGCTTTCTTATGGCAACAGGACTTGTAATGACTTCAGCAGGCATTTATGTAGCAAATCCCGGGACTGGATGGGCTGCGCTCGCTGAACAGGAGGTAAGCAAACGAGCTAAGGTGGGACTTTCTATTTTTGAAAGCGTAACCAATACAAATACGAATTTGACAGGTTGGCAAATAAAAGGAAAAGGTAACTTGGTGGATACTCCTGAAGGAATCTTACTGACTTCCGATCCAAAAGAAAATGTAATGGCAATCTCCGAAACGGTGTCAGAGGATTTTATCTATGAAGCTGACGTCATGATCAAGGATATGCAAGCTGATGCGACCTTATTGTTCCGTTCTAATGAAGATGGCTGGGGTTCCTACATGCTCCAAATTGTTCCGAATGCAGGTATGATCCGCTTACGAGACGCAAGTGATGGTGAAGGGAAATTAAAAGAGGAGCGGAAGGTTACAGTCAAGGCAGGCGAAATCTATCATCTCAAGGTGAAAGCAGAGGGTTCATCGCTGAAAATATATTGGGACAATGCATATAAACCTGTGATTGAGGTTCAGGATAACGCGTATCGTACAGGTAAGCTAGGACTCAATGTATGGGATGGTTCTGTTTTGTTCCAAAACATAATCGTAAGTGATCTGAAAGGAAATCTTGGTGCTGTGGTTACAAATCAAGGACAATGGCAGCCTAATATCAGCGGCAAAAAAGGAATGGTAGCAAACCAGAGTAAGTCACTGCAAATATATAACAAACAAGCTGCTGATTTTGTATATGAAGGAAATATATCTCTTCGTCCTGATTCTGTTGCAGCGCTCGCCTTTCGTTCATCGGCTGATGGAACAAAGGGATATGAAGCTGCCCTTACGAAGGAAGGAAATCAGGTCCGTGTAAGCTTGACGAAAGCTAACGGAACAGACATTGCAAGTTCACAGCATACCTATCCAAGTCAGACCGGAGCAAAACATCACGTAGAGATAAAGGCAAGTGGAAACAGAATTCAGGTCTTCCTAGACGGATACACCCCGGCTGCAATCGATCTAACAGATAAAACCTACACCGATGGATATGCAGGAATCGTCGTTAAACAAGGAACGGCTTACTTCCAGGATACTTATGTGACGGATGCTAGCAGTTATTATAATGAAAAATATCGTCCTCAATATCACTATACGCCAATTCGTGGTTCTGCAAGTGATCCGAATGGACTGGTCTATTTCGAAGGAGAATATCATCTATTCCATCAGGACGGAGGCACATGGGCACATTCTGTCAGTAAAGATATGCTGAACTGGAAGCGCCTTCCGATTGCGCTACCCTGGAATGATCATGGACATGTCTGGTCTGGATCGGCTGTGGCAGATTTGACGAATGCATCAGGCTTGTTCGGGGATTCAGGAGGTAAGGGGCTGATTGGCTACTACACTTCCTATAATCCCGATGGCCCGAATGGGAATCAGCGTATCGGTCTTGCATACAGCAAGGACCAAGGTCGTACTTGGGAGTATTTCAAGGAACGTCCAATTGTTATTGGAAATCCCGGAGATAATGGAGATGAGCCTGGAGGTTGGGATTTCCGTGATCCGAAAGTGATTCGTGATAACGACAATAACAGGTGGGTAATGGTTGTATCCGGTGGAGATCATATTCGTTTCTTTACTTCAACGAATCTACTTGATTGGACCCTGACAGATAGTTGGGGATACGGGGACTATGTTCGCGGCGGTGTATGGGAATGTCCGGATTTACTTCAGCTTTCGGTAGACGGAACATCACAGAAGAAATGGGTTCTGATGATTAGTACAGGAGCGAATCCAAAAACAGGCGGATCAGATGCTGAATATTTTGTGGGTCATTTAACAGCGGAAGGTAAATTCGTTAATGATAATCCGTCGAGGAAAGTATTGCGAACAGATTTTGGAAAAGAATTCTACGCTTCGATGTCTTTTTCGAACATGCCAGATCATCGCAGCGTAATGATGGCTTGGATGACAAACTGGGACTATCCGTTTGCTTTTCCAACGACCCATTGGAAGGGCGTACTGTCAATCCCAAGGGAAGTCTCATTAGTAACGACTAAAGATGGGATTCAGCTCGTTCAAAGCCCAATCAAAGAGTTGGAATCGCTGCGTAGTCAGCTGTATTTTACAGCTAATAAAGTGGTGAGTCCTTCTTCTCAGAACCTACTGAAAGGCGTTACTTCTGGTGCATACGAGATTGAAGCTGAAGTAGAAATTCCTGCAGGCAGTCAGGTAAGTGAATTTGGTTTTAACGTTCGAGTAGGTGGAAGTCAGAAAACGGTAGTTGGATATAAACCTAGTGAGAGTCAGATTTTTGTGGATCGGTCTGCATCTGGTATGACGGATTTTTCGAGTTTATTTAGTACAAGACATGAAGCGCCAATGCAAACGGAGAATAGGCGTATTAAGATGCGTATCCTTGTAGACGAGTCTTCTGTTGAGGTTTTTGGCAACAACGGTAAAGTCGTTTTCTCTGATGTCATTTTTCCGGATCCAGCCAGCAGAGCTTTGAGCTTTTACACCAATGGAGGCAACGTAAAGGTCGTATCTCTGAAAGTGAATCAGTTAGGATCTGTATGGAATCAGGAGTCCGATTCCGCTACCAAGATAATGATGGATACAAATGATCGTGAACTGAGCAAGGGGCAAAGCGACACACTCTTGGCAATGGTAGAGAATGGAACAGGTAATGGTGCACAGCCGCTGAAATGGAATTCCAGTAACAAGGATGTAGTTGAACTAAACGTAGAAAATAGCTCACAGGCAACCATTGTAGGAAAAAAAGAAGGCGAGTCTATCATTACTGTCTCTACTCCAAATGGGAAGACATCAATAAGCGTTTTAGTTAAGGTAACTGATGGTGAATTTCATACGAACTTAGGTGGATGGACTAAAGATCTTTCTGCAGCCTCTTGGGTCATTAGTGAAAATGGGATTCGTGGAAATTACTTGAGTGACGCGAATTATATCGCAGCGAAGCAGGCTGGAGACTTTACTTATGAAGCAGATATGATATTAGGGAAATCCGGGGGAGCAGGCTCTATGTTGTTCCGCGCCAGCGAAGATGGACGCAGCGGATACTACTTAAATCTGGATCCGAATATGAAGTCCGTACGTCTCTTTTATAAAATCGAAGGCCGTTTTGAAGAGCGTCAAATACTGGCGAAAGTTCCGATGTTCATTCAGCCGGGTCAAACCTATAAAGTAAAAATCGAAGCGAAGGGCTCGCATATTGTAGTTTATGTGGATGGGCAGAAAGTGATCGACCTCCAGGACGGCACATTTGCAGAAGGTCGCTTTGGACTACATGTATTTGGCGGATATGCTTCATATCAAAACGTTAACGTGAGCGGAGAAACACCTGCCAACTTAACCACATCTAGTCTAGTAAATGCAAAACTACAGAAATCTCTCTATACAGCAAATCTTGCAAATGGTGAAGCTGTTACCCTGAAGGATGCGAATGTTTCTATGGATCAGAAATGGGTAATCGTGCCGACGGGGGATGATGCAGGTTCCTATTCCATTCGTACAACAGCCGGTCAGGCGCTTGATCTCGACACAGGGCAAAATAAAATTCAGTTATACCATTATCTCGGATATAACAATCAGCGTTGGATTCTTCACAAGAATGATGATGGTACTCTAAGCATTATTTCTGCTCATCATAGGAAAGCGCTGGAAGTATCAGCGGATGGAACAACATTGTCTTTAAGCGAATTTGATCCTACTCTTGATCGGCAAAAATGGGTAATTACGAATTAAGATGAGAATGATGGAACTAATGGAAGAGCGGCTAAGATTTGGCGGCTCTACTTCTTAATAATTAAAGGTCCTTATTGTTAATCCGAGCCAGGTTCAATTCTTTGCAATTCAGTTTGATGGACCCCAAGATTTAATATTTCACTATCGTATTAAGATACGAAGATGAAAACTAGACGACATTAAGGTACAATCTACTTAAAAGGAATACCTGATGAATTGATCCCTACGTTCATCGAGCAGGGGGGCTTATGAGAACAGCAAACGCCAACTTAATGAAGGAAATTAACCTCAACAACGTTCGTCAAGTGATGAAACGTATAAATACAGCTACCAAACCCCAGCTGGCAGCACTGACCAAACTGAGCGTCGTAACAGTAAACTCATTAGTCAAGGAGCTGCACGAGTTAGGTGAGCTCTTCGAAGACTTGACTGTACCATCAAACGGCGGTAGACCAGCACAAACTTATCGCTACAATTACAACTTCAGCCTCGGGCTAGTCATTTATCTGAAGGATAAAGAGGGACAGGTACTGATTTCAGCCACTGTCGTGAATTTGGAGAACGAGATTCTGGCGAAGGATGAACATATCATTCCAGTCTTCGAAAGACAATTTTTTTGTGATATTATTGAACGCTCTATAGCCTTGTATCCTTCTATCAAGGTTATTGGCATAGGCATTCCGGGACAGGTTGTCAACGGCGAAATTAAAGTCAGCAGCCACCATGAGCTGACTGGCTCACGGATGATTCAAGAGATTGAGCAACAATTTGAGTTGCCTATCTTGGTTGAAAATGACGTTAATGCAGCTATCAGCGGATATTGCATGAACCAGGGAGAGGAAGAGGAACAGTACTTGCTTGGTCTTTACTTTCCAAACAGGTACCCACCTGGCATGGGTATCTATCTGAATGGAAAGATCCTTAAAGGTAATCAGGGCATGTCAGGGGAAATAAAATTCCTGCCCGACATGCCTGACTGGAGTCTCGAGATGGGCAAGGACACGTTCATCGATACTGTCTGCCGGATTATCCAAACCCTGAATGCTGTTCTTGCTCCGGACAAAATTGTAATATATCAGGATAAGGTGGAATTAGAAACCTGGACATCTGCTTGGGAAGCTTATCAGCTTCGACATCCAATGCCCATTTATCCACAGATTGTTATGCAAAATACATTTCAAGATGACTTCGAGGCTGGCCTGCGCTGGTTGACATTGAAGTCATTGGAGCCGGATTTGGTCGAGCTCCATTAAGAGGTTGTCCCATAAGTCATGAGATGAATGACTTATGGGACAAGCCTCTTTTTTTTAGGTGATCAATATGAGTATTGATCCAATTGCTGATATGCACTGCACACTAATGATACGGCTCCAGATCAGTGAATGGGTTGCTTGACAAAGGAATACTTATATCGCATACTTCATACATAGACTTTATAAAGTATATTTATTAAGTGCGTAAATGTATTTCTTTACGCGTGCAACGAATCATTTTTATCACGTGGGGAAGCATGCTTGTCTACCTGGTTTTTGATTATTATATATCTGGCTTTTATCAGTCTAGGACTTCCTGACTCTTTACTCGGCTCGGCAGGTATCGTGTCCATGATCATTGCGGGAGGGACCATCGTGTCCAGTCTGTTCAGCAACAGGATGGTCGAGCGTCTGGGTACGGGTAGAATCACATTGTTCAGTTGTTTCCTTACTGCGGTTACGCTACTTGGATTTTCCATTGCTCCATCGATGCTCTGGTTCATAGTATTTGCCATTCCACGGGAGCGGTGGATGCCGCACTAACATTGATGTTTTTGAGTACAGAGACGATTAATAGATTGCTGATAAAACCCACACAAGGGAGGGGATAAAGAGATGGTTTATATCATTTTGTGCGCAATCATCTGGGTAGGAGTGTATTTGAATCTAGCCGCATCGAAGGAATCGATGGATGTGAAGCCTATTCGTTCCGTGAATGATCTGTTTGAATAATCAAGGAGCAACGTAAAAAGCATTTGATCCTGGATCAAATGCTTTTTTGATAGTACAAAGACATTATCGTTTCAATTGCATAGTTATACTAGAATGAGGAAGGTTAGCCTTTTGAAGGTAAGTAGGGGCTAACAAGCTCCCCTTGGTTATATAGATTTATCATACAAGTAATCAACACCCCAAATCATTCCGTTACAGGCGGAATAGCTTGGGGTGTTGCATTTTTTATAGCGCTTATAATTATTAATTAAGTAAAACTATTGGTTTTGTGAAATATAGTGACTTACTGTTACTTTTGAAGCAGGAAAATATACATATATATTGAATACAAAACAACAAAGAGGGAGGATGAAAATGTCATACAGAGCAAATGCATTACGTTCGTCATTAACCCTAGCTGTTCCAATTATTTTAGATAGGCATTACCATTCTATAACTATGAAAAATATCGAATCCGTCTGGTTTGTAGAGACGCATAAGGAATTGTTAGATTCAACATTCAGCACGATATTAATCAGTATGATAGAGGCACTGTTCTTGGATTCCTTTGGTTACGACCAATACCTAAGCCTACTAGAAAAAGAGGGGGTGGAGCGAGGGATTTATACTGCAGAAATATTCGGTGATCATTTTGATATCTTACTTGAAATGAGCAAGGATTTAAACTTAATCGCTCAGAATATGATGTTTAAGATCATTGAAGAGATGGAAGATGATTCTACGACTCGATTGTTTTTTTATAATCGTTTAATGGAAAGCAATTGGATCGGTTTTACGGGCTTTGCAAAGGGGTATTTATCTAATAAAAATCAACAGATTGACAATTTGCACGAACAAAAAATAGCTGTTATGGGACAAATGGCAGCTGGTATGGCACATGAAATACGGAATCCGCTTGCTTCGATTAAAGGATTTGCCCAGCTTGTAAATAACAGGCTATATGAACCGGTGATCAAGGCGGATGAATTGCGTGCGTATCTGGATATAACCATCAAAGAGATTGATGCTCTGAACGGATTAGTAACGGACTTCCTAGTACTGGCTCGAAAAGGAGATAGTTCGAAAAATACCGGCGTAGTATATAACGTTATCGAGGTTATACATAGAGTTAATAACATCGTGAATCAACTCATACTTAGTGATGATATTATTCTTTCCGTGGAGTATTCTCTAGAGAAAGTAATGACGTATGGAAACGCCTCTCAACTAGAACAGGTAATCCTTAACATTTTAAAAAATAGTATCGATTCATTCACAGCGTTTAGAGGCAGAATAGACATTACAGTTAGCACCGCTAATGAGACTAACGAAATTATCCTTATTTTTAAAGACAATGGAGAAGGAATTCCACTGGATAAACTAAATCGAATATTTGACCCTTTCTTTACAACCAAGCAAAAAGGGACAGGAATTGGATTATCAATTTGTAAACAATTAATAGAAATGTATGGGGGACAAATTAAGGTAGACTCAGAAGTTCAGGTAGGTACTAGCGTGATGGTTATTTTGCCTTGGGTAAATGATTATCACATTTGAGGCTACGAACAATTTGAATGATTGAATGAAGGATGATAAATGGATCATCAGCTTCGGAGAGCTGTTACAGCAAAAATAAACAAGCCTGGCACAGAAGCTTATCAGGCTTGTTTATTATTTTTCATGCTGAAAAGGATCATCCAAACGATACACAGTATCGCTATTCAAAAATACGCGTTCCTTAGAGGACGGTACAGCCTATTCTACTTAACGCTAAGTTGTATCTCTTTTTCTTTTACAAACTTCTCCAGCACTCTAAAATCCTCGGTAACCTTTTTAAATGGTAAAGATTCCAGCGCCTTATCCCGGTAATCCTTTTTCGCAGCAGCAGACAGACGGGAATCAAGTATGCTGAGTACACCAAGGTCAGTCTCACTACGGATCAATCGCCCGGTTCCTTGTCTTAACCGAAGCAGCATGTCCGGTACAAAAACGTCATTTAAGGGATCCTTCGCCAAAGATGCCTTATATTCATAGACAGGATCGGAAGGAACAGGGAAGGGCAGACGGAAAATAATTAACTGCGACAAATCAGAACCTTCGATGTTCACGCCTTCCCAGAATACACCGGTACTAAGAAGGACGCCTTTACTGCCACGGAATTCAGCGATCACCCCGTCCTGAGACGATCCTTCTCTTTGAACATGCACCGCCCATGCAAGCTTCTCGGATTTTAACTTATTATGAATGTACTTCATATCTTCCTTCGCTGAAAAAAGAACCAATGTCCGTCCGTCCGTTAAATTACAGAGCCTCAGCATTTCCTTGTATGCCGATTCAAGATAACCTACCTTGTTCTGATGGTTGTAGTAAGGGATATCCTTAGCAATATACAGCATGGTGTGGTTGTCATAATCAAACGGCGAAGCCTGGCGCTCCATATAATCTCCCTTGTAACCGAGCGACTGCGTCAGATATGCATATTGTTCCTCTAGTGTTTCTCCGGTTTGGCACATGGTTGCTGACGTTAAAATAACAGATGTTTTCCCGTTAAATAAGCTATATCTTAGGAACTGGCTTATGCCTTTAGGACAGATACTAATAGTGGCCTCACGCTGGGTATTGCTTCCCCAAATCAGGTAGTTATCCTGGACTCCGGCGAGTACATCAAAGAGATCTATAAGTCCGTTTATAGCTTCAAAAAGATTATCGATCTCTCGCTCATGCTTGGAAGTTAAGACGGATAAGCTGAGACTAAACTCTTTCAAAACCTGAGCCCCCCGCTTTAACGGAATCCCTGTGATCTCCGACACTTTTATCCGGTCATTATCCTGCTTGGCTGTTTGCAGCAAATCCGCTTCTACCTGTTTGAAAATATGAGCCACGCATCTTTTTAAAAATTTAAATTGCGGCAAAAGGCCGTTATCTGCGGATTGCTTGAAGAGAATCTGTAAGGTGTCATCCAGAATATGGCAGGTTCCCCGGTATGTAAACTCGAGCGTTCTAGCATCTCTAACCTTTGCTTCCAGATTATGAGCTTCATCAATTACGATCAGAGCTGGCCGTTCAGCGATTAATCCCTTCGTTCCTTCTTTTTTCTTGATCAAATCACGGATGAGCAGGTCCTGGTTGACGATAATAAAATCCATGTCGCTGGCGTCGGCGTTAATCTTCGCTCTCATCTCGTAAAATGAACATGTGCTTTTATAATGGCATCGTTCAAATTTACAATCATTCACACAAACATTAGACCATACTGCATCACTAACTCCGCCCTTAATATCTGCTCTCTCATCAATGTCATAATTCACAATACGCTGGGCAAGCGTAGATAGAGGAGAGCTTGAATCATCAGGTTGTAACAGGTCTGTTGCCCTGTATCGGCAAGCATATTGCCCCATACCTTTTCCGACTACGGAGCGAACCGAAGTAAATCCGAGCCGGCTTCCGATGAATCTCAGATCTTTATGGATCTGTTCTGAAAGTTGTATGGAGGATGTTGCAATAATGATCGGTTGCCTTGAGACTTGGTTGATGAGCAGGCTGGGTATGAGGTATGCAAAGGACTTACCGATGCCGACTCCAGCTTCAATCATTGCGTTTCTACCATTAATATAAGCATCAGCGATATCCAGAGACATATCTTGCTGGCCGATCCGCTCTTTAAGTCCAATCCTGGGAAATCTATCATACATCCGAAAGATGGCATTGACTAAAGAGGGTTCGATGTCCTTTTTTAGCTCCCGCTTCTGTAATTTATATAGATCACTTAACCAGCTAATAACGACCGCCCCTTTTCATTATCAATTTTCTTCCAGTCCCAGTTTTTTGGGTGAGGTTGTAATTATCGTAGATGAAGCGCTAACAGTCAAGTGTCAGAATATAAAATAATGATTTTTAACCCTTGTTCTTCCAATCATAAGAGATAGGAAGTGCGTAGGATCACAAAGCATTTATTGGATACGTTTATACTCAATATATCAATTAAATTTGAAATATAAATTACATAAGAATTTGGAGGCTACGGGCATGGATCAGTTTACTTTTACAGATATGAAAAAAATAAAGAGAGAAAATTTGGGTGATGTTGTACCCTTAGAGCTTTTCAGAACGATTAGACTTATTGGATTATACCAAGCGTTACCCATGAATGGTAAGGGCACAACTTTGACCATAGGAAGAAAAATTGGGGAAGAGTTTGGTGTTACCTCCGTTAATGAACTATTCGGGTTATTCGAACAAATGAAGATAGGGATCCCAATAATAACCCATGAAGATGACAAGGGAATGTCAATTGCAGTACACGATTGTTTCTGCGAAGGGTTACCTATTATGGAAGGGAAAATGGTATGTGATCTAGAGGGGGCCATTATCGAAGGAGCACTTAGCAAAATACGTGGGAAACGAGTTTCCGTCCGGGAAGTGAAATGTAATGTTCATGGGGATGAATGTTGTGAATACATAGTCAAATATTAAAAATTTACGTGATATTTTGATCATAATACGGATGTTTGAATCAGATCTGTAAATGACAGAAGAACAGCGATTCTCCATTCTCGGAGAATCGCTGTTTTTTCTTTTTGTTCAATTGTGATTAAGAAGCTGATTTAGGAGTAAACGCTCTACGAATAACCTTCGTCAATTCCATTAGGATGACGGCGCCGAGTGCCAGCCCGCTTGCAATCAGCCAATCGGACATTCCGAATGAAGCCGGAATCGAGAAGATTTCTCTAACTCCTGGCAGAACCGCAATCCCGTAAAAGGCAAAGCAGACCAAAACGGCTCCGATGACGTATTTGTTGCTGAAAAACCCAGCTTCAATAGCTGTTTGACTGTTCGAGCGAGCGGCAAAGGTCTGAAGTGTACGAGACAGGATCAGGGTTGTAAATGCCATAGCCACGCCCATATCAGGGGAATGCTGGAGTCCGATATACAGGGATATAATTACGGCTATACCTATAAGTAGACCACGGGTAATAATAGCCTGCATCATTCCTCCGGCAAATATACCTTCCTTCAGTTCCCTTGGATTTCTATTCATCACGTTAGGTTCAGGTTTCTCCATACCAAGGGCAATGGCGGGCAGTGAATCATTCGCCAGATTGATAAATAGAAGCTGAATCGCTGTGAAGGGATTAATCCAGTCGAAGATCAGGGCAAACAGAATAGCGATAATCGCACCCAGGTTGCCTGAAAATAAATAGGCGATCGCTTTTTTGATATTGTCGAATACCGTTCTGCCTACAGACACAGCATTCACAATGGATACAAAATTATCATCAGTCAAAATCATGGCAGCCGCATCTTTAGCAACATCGGTTCCACTACCCATAGCAACACCGATATCTGCTTGCTTCAAGGCAGGCGCGTCATTTACGCCATCACCGGTCATGGCTGTGATTTTGCCTTTTCGTTGCCACGCCCGGACAATTCTGATCTTATTCTCCGGGGAGACTCGGGCGTACACACCAATCTGCTCAAGCTTATTATCCAATTCTTCATCGGACATGGCATCAAGCTCTTGACCGGTTACGGCAATTTCTTTTTCGGTCATAAGACCGATATCGCGTCCGATCGCTTGTGCGGTTGTCTTATGATCACCAGTAATCATGATGGTCCGAATTCCAGCCTTCTTGGATTCTGCGATCGCGCCATAGACAGCTTCCCGAGGGGGATCAATCATAGCTGTCAAGCCTACGAGCACCAGATTTTGTTCATCCTCAAGACCCACTTCAGTGACTGTATTTGGTACAGTTTTGTAGGCATAGGCAAGTACACGTAGTGCTCTGCTGGAGAATTCCTCATTGGCTTCAATGAAACGATCAAGAACTTCCGGTGTCATCGGCACTTCTTGTCCACTTAGTAGTACATGCGTACAAAGACTAAAGAGTACATCTGGTCCGCCTTTAGTAATCATTGCTTTTTGTCCGTTAAAAGTGTGTAAGGTCGTCATTAGCTTGCGATCCGAGTCAAAAGGAAGTTCGGCTTCACGAGGGAAATTATCGCGTATTTCCTTGTAATCTTTATTCATGCTGTTACTGAAGGCAATAAGTGCCACCTCAGTTGGATCGCCTAGTTCTTTACCATCTTCATTAATGTTAGAGTCGTTACAAAGCACGGCAATGTGTAGGAGGCGCCGGGCTTCCTCAGACCATTCTTCGGGCTCTTGATTGAATTGATCACGATCACCTTCCGGTAAAAAGTAATCTACAACTGTCATTTTATTTTGGGTCAGAGTACCGGTTTTGTCCGTACAGATGACACTGGTTGATCCAAGTGCTTCGACGGCTGGCAGCTTACGAATAATCGCATGTTGCTTAGCCATTTTATTCGTACCTACGGATAAGACAATCGTTACGATCGAGGATAGAGCTTCAGGAATAGCGGCGACTGCCACAGCGACTGCAAACATTAGGGCATTCAGAATGGCTTCCGTGGTATCCACTGTATCATTCGACAGCCAAACACGTCCGGCTTGGATGGCAAAGATCAAAACGGACAGCACGATAATCGCTACACCCAGCTGTTTGCTAAAGGTTTCGAGCTTACGCTGTAGTGGCGTCTGCTTGGCTTCGGCGCTCTCAATGAGTTCAGCGATTTTGCCGATTTCGGTTGTCAGTGCAGTTCCTGTTACTACAAGAGTTCCACGGCCATATACAACCAAAGAACCGCTAAACGCCATATTACGACGGTCTCCGAGTGGAGATTCCTTCGCGATGGTATCCGTATGCTTCTCTACAGCTTCGGATTCTCCGGTCAGCATGCCTTCATTGATCTTCAAGCTTCCCGATTCTATGATACGGCCGTCGGCAGGTACGAAATCTCCAGCCTCCAGTAATACGATGTCACCGCGAACAAGCTCTCTGGCAGGGACGGTTTTTAAGGCTCCATCCCGCAACACTTTAGCCTCGGGTGCCGACATCTGCTGCAGGGCATCAAGTGAACTCTCCGCTTTACGAGTTTGGATGACACTTATAACTGCATTGAGAATCAACACGAGGAAAATGATAAGCGACTCCATAACTTGACCCATAACAATCTGGACAATGGCCGCAATAAGTAGTACGACCACCATAGGGTCCTTGAAATTTTCAAGAAAAAGCTTCCAGAGGGGATCTTTTTTCTTTCCTTTTAATTCATTGTAACCATCACGTTCCAGTCGTTTGTCGACTTCTGTCGACGTAAGCCCGTTAGTTGTACTCTGCACTTCCTGTAAACTGTCTGTTACATTCTTGCGGTAATACTCCACTAATGATAGCTCCTCTCCGCTGTGCTGTGTCTTTTTTTTAGGTCTCATAAGCTTCGATTTACTGCATAAGTGCACATAACTGCGTGTTCTACACAAGTATGGTATATCAGTTCGTCAAATCAGTAGACTTCAGGACCTATCTTCAAACTTACGATTCAACTTGGCGCAAGTTTCAAAATATGGAGCTTAGTATGCGCATATCTAAAAAAAGATCATTCGTAATCGTCCATCTTGTGAAATCTTTTTAATGAATAGTATTGGATTACCTATGAAGAAGTCTTTATACATGGGAAGACATAGGGAATTTCTGGATCTTTCGTGTGTTTTCCTATGATTATGGGGGGTAACACCTTTAGTATTAGTATAGTTGTCAATTGTGTCGGAGTTGTAAAATGGTGTAAGCACATATGTAAGCGGTTACAAATGGGGGTGAATCTCTAAAGTTAAAGACATTGGCTACGCCTAAGTATCAGGAGGATATCTCATTTTAAAATCACTGGAGGAGGAATGCAACAAATGAGTAGAATGTTCAAACAAGTCATCTCGATCTTACTCGCAGCTGCTTTGCTTATTCCGTCTAGCTGGCTGGCTCCGATTACGGAAGCTGCAGCACCCGATGCGACAGTACCATCAGACTCAGTAATGGTATATCACGAGAATTTTGTGAGTGGCAAGGGTCTAGCTTCACAATCAGGCAGTGCTAGTCTTACGCCTGTCACCGATAAAGCATTTGCTGGCAATGCTGACGGAGCGGCTTTATATGTAAGCAACAGAACAAATAACTATGACGCGGTTGATTTCAAATTTAGTGACATGGGCCTAGAAAACGGTAAAACCTACATGGTGACTGCATCCGTTTATGTTGACGCTGATGTGACTGTACCTAGCGGCGCACAAGCTTATCTCCAAACCATAAGCAGCTATGGTCTTTTGGCAAGTGTAAATTATGAAGCAGGTAAAGCGATCACCTTGACTAAAGAATTCACTGTGAATATGAGTAAAGATACGACGCTACGTATTCTGTCGGACGAGATTGGTAAAGCCGTTCCGTTTTACATTGGGGACGTCCTCATCACGGCAAAAAAAGCGGTAACAGAAACGGATAAAGAAATTTATCACGAATCTTTTGTGAGTGGCAAGGGTTTAGCTACACAATCAGGTAGTGCTAATCTAACAGCTGTCACCGGTAAGGTTTTTGCTGGTAATGCTGATGGTGCCGCTTTATATGTTAGCGATAGAACAAATGATTGGGACGCGGCTGATTTTACATTTAGCGACATAGGCCTGAAAAATGGTAAAACCTACACGGTGACCGCAACAGTGTACGTTGATCCTGATGTGACTGTACCTAGCGGTGCACAAGCTTATATACAAGCGATAGGCAGTTATGCCCTTTTGGCAAGTGGGGATTATGAAGCTGGCAAAGGGATCACTTTGACGAAAGAATTCATCGTAGATACGAGTAAAGATACGAAACTTCGCGTCCAATCGAACGCGATAGGGAAAGCCGTTCCGTTCTATATCGGCGATGTGTTGGTTACAGAAAAGGTGACAGCAGAGCCGACACCATTACCAACACCAGAACCACCCAGAGATCCAGCGTTGCCTTTTACCACGGTTAATTTTGAGGATCAAAAAGCAGGTGGTTTTGAAGGCAGAGCAGGTAGCGAGACGCTTACTATTACCGATGATGAGAATCATACGGATAACGGTTCATACGCTTTAAAAGTAGAGGGCAGAACGAGTACTTGGCATGGGCCTTCATTACGTGTGGAGAAATATGTGGACAAGGGCTACGAATATAAAATTTCGTTATGGGTCAAGCTGATCCAGCCTGCAAGCTCCCAGCTTCAGCTGTCTACCCAGGTTGGCAATGGAAGCAGCGCCAATTATGTACAACTCGCACCTAAAACCATCAGCGCAAACGATGGCTGGGTTCAGTTCGAAGGCACATACCGCTATAACAATGTAAGCAGCGAGTATTTGACCATTTATGTGGAAAGCTCAAGTAACAGTACTGCATCTTTTTATATCGACGACATCAGCTTTGAAAAAACAAGATCGGGTCCGGTTGGTATTCAAAAGGATCTGATTCCGATTAAAGATGCTTATGAAGATCATTTTTTGATCGGAAACGCAATATCTGCGGAGGATTTGGAAGGCGTAAGACTTGATCTTCTGAAAATGCATCATAATGTCGCTACGGCAGGTAATGCCATGAAGCCGGATGCGTTGCAGCCTACAAAGGGCAACTTCACGTTCACTGGTGCGGATGAGCTTGTAGATAAAGTGTTGCATGAGGGAATGCAGATGCATGGCCATGTATTGGTATGGCATCAGCAATCACCAGCATGGATGAATACAACATCAGATGCAGACAACAACACGATCCCCTTGGGCCGGGATGAGGCTCTAGATAATATGAGGACTCATATCAAAACCGTTATGGAGCATTTTGGCGATAAGGTGATCTCCTGGGATGTTGTCAATGAGGCGATGAGTGATAACCCGTCTAACCCAACGGATTGGAAAACTGCACTGCGATCCGCCCCATGGAAGAGTGCTATCGGCGCAGACTACGTAGAGCAGGCATTCCTGGCGGCAAGAGAAGTTCTAGACGCGAATCCTGATTGGAATATTAAACTCTATTACAATGATTATAACGAAGATAATCAGAATAAAGCGCAGGCCATTTACAGTATGGTCAAAGAAATTAATGATAAATATGCGCTCACTCACCCTGGTAAATTGCTTATTGATGGTGTCGGCATGCAAGCACATTACAGCATCAATACAAACCCGGAAAATGTGGAGCGGTCCTTGGAGAAGTTTATTTCCTTGGGTGTCGAAGTTAGCGTTACCGAGCTGGATATTCAGGCTGGAAGCAACTATCAGCTTTCTGAGAAGCTCGCTAATGCGCAAGGTTATCTGTATGCGCAGTTGTTAAATATCTTCAGAGCTAACGATGAGCATATCAAACGCGTTACCTTCTGGGGTATGGATGATAACACGAGCTGGAGAGCTTCTTCCAATCCACTGCTGTTCGATAAGAACTTGCAAGCCAAGCCAGCATACTATGGCGTTATCGATCCTGATACCTTCATTGAAGAGCATGATCCTGAAAAGGTTGAAGCCAATCATTCGACCGCCAAATTCGCTGCACCTGTCATTGATGGAACGGTTGATGAGATCTGGAGCCAGACCGCTGAAATGCCGATCAACCGTTATCAAACAGCTTGGCAGGGAGCGAGCGGAGTGGCAAAAGCACTCTGGGATGATCAAAATCTTTATGTCCTGATCCAGGTTAGCGATACGCAGCTTGATAAGAGCAGTGTGAACGCACATGAACAGGATTCGGTTGAAATCTTCGTGGACCAAAACAATGGGAAAACAACGTTCTATCAAGAGGATGATGGGCAGTACAGAGTCAATTTTGACAACGAGACTTCATTTAATCCAACAAGCATCGCAGCTGGTTTCGAGTCGGCGACTCACATTTCCGGAACAAACTACACGGTTGAAGTGAAGATTCCGCTTCATGGGATAACTCCAGATGACGATACAAAGCTTGGTTTCGATGTACAGATCAATGATGCTAAAGACGGCTCACGTCAAAGTGTTGCGGCTTGGAACGATACAACCGGTACTGGATATATGGACACATCTGTTTACGGTGTACTTACCCTCAAGGGGAAGTCAACTGATACGGAACCAACACCAACACCAACACCAACACCAACCAATGAACCAACTGGTAGTAGCAACACTGGTAGTGCAGTAACAACTCCACAGCCTGTAGCCATTGCAAACAAAGATGGTGTTGTTACGATTACACTGGAGGTGAAATCCGATAACGGGCGTGCCATAGGCACGATCTCCAGCGACAACTTGAAAAAGGCGCTTGAACAAGCTACAGCAGCGGCAAACGGCAAGAAACAAATCGTGATCGAAGTACCAAAGCAAACGGATGCGAAAGTGTATGATATACAATTGCCAACCCAAAGCTTGATGGGGAAAGAAAACTTTGAACTATTGCTTAAGACGGAAAATGCTACAATCCAAATTCCAAGCAATATGCTGCCCGACTTAACAGACCATGCTGAGCAAGTGTCCATACGCATAAGTAAAGTCTCAGCGGACAGCCTGAGTGCAGCTACCCGCAATTTGATCGGCAGCCATCCGGTTATTGATCTAAGCGTAGTATCAGGCGATAAAGTCATTCCATGGAATAACCCTAACGCTCCTGTCACGGTATCCATTCCGTATACACCGACAGCGGAGGAACTAAGTAATCCGGATTTAATCGTTGTTTGGTACATCGATGATAAGGGCAACGTAGTACCGGTTCCGAACGGTCGATATGATGCTGCAACCCAAACGGTTGTATTTCAAACGACCCACTTCAGCATTTATGCAGTAACCTTTGTAAAGAAAAACTTCGGAGACCTGCAGAACGTATCTTGGGCAAAACAAGCCATAGATGTTATGGCTGCTCGCGATGTCATCCAAGGAACGAGCGTGAATAGCTTCTCACCTGCAGATTCTATGAAGCGAGCGGATTTCATTGCTCTTCTCGTGAGAGCGCTTGAACTGAAGGGAACGGGCAAAAGTGCAGCATTGTTCAGCGATGTCCAAAAGACGGACTATTATTATGATGAACTGGTCATCGCGAAGGAACTGGGAATTGCCACAGGCTTTGAAGATGATACGTTCCGACCAAACATTGAAGTCTCTCGCCAAGATATGATGGTGCTGACTGCGCGTGCGCTAGCGGCATCCGGTAAGCAAATCAAGGCGAGTGGAACTTTAAATGCTTATCTGGATGAAGCAAGCATCTCCAGCTATGCGAAAGACAGCGCATTATTGTTGGTCAAATTCGGAGTTGTGAACGGAAAGAACGATAGAATTGCGCCTAACGACACGCTTACCCGTGCTGAAGCAGCAGTTATCTTGTACCGCATCTGGAAGCTGTAGGCTAGCTTGGAGAGAAAGTCTTTATAGGCGGTTACAAGAAATATCAAAAAAAACGTAACGACAGAAAACAGCGATTCTCCCATCCATGGAGAATCGCTGTTCTTGTTTTGTATAGGACACAACGGATATGGGCTATGCCAGAAATGAGTTCAAGGGGTGCACGAAAGGAGTGCCGGAGCACGTGTTTATTGGCTTCTTTATAGGAGTTGCTTTTTGTTCCTCGCTTCAGGGTCAAACCTATAGAATTATGGGGAAATCCTCCCTATAATTCTACATTAAAAGCTCATGTGGAGAGATTATAGGGAAATCCTCCCTATAATTCAGCTGAACTCGGTGTGTTTTATTGAAATTGACCAATATATAGGGAGAAATTCCGTATAATCTGCTCATATAACGGCTGTGAGCTAATTTATAGGGAGGATTTCCCTATAACACGTTCTACCTAAGCAAAATGCTCCTCTACATTGGAGTTTTTCTCGCCAAACCACCGAAAATCTGTGGAAAGCGCAACGAGGTGTGCTCCGTAAGCTACAAATTTAAACTAACAGAAGCCAAATCACCCAACAGGGTGATTTGTTCGTCGATCAATATAGAGAAGATTTCTCTGACACAGGAGAACTGCAATGCCTTAAAAAGTAAAGCAGACCCTGCAGGTAGTTCGCAGGGTCATGCTCTTCAAAATTTGGGGAGGACAATTCAAAGGCTGTCCTCTTCTTATTTCTTACCTTCTCCCTTGGCATTGAGCATGGCGATTAGCTTATCGCCCTCGACGTCGAGGTTCGGAAGCAGACGGTCTAGCCATTTCGGAAGCCACCAGGCTTTGTCGCCGAAGACGGCCATTACTGCCGGAACGAGCGTCATGCGGATGATGAAAGCATCGATCAGGATGCCGAAGGCCAGTGCGAATCCGATCTGCTTGATCATCGCATCAGGTGCGAAGATGAAGCCAGCGAAGACGGAAACCATGATTACGCCTGCGGCAAGTACGACACGGCTGGCGAGATCGTAGCCGTGAACCACACTGTCGTTGCCACGACGTCCATGGACGTAAGCCTCACGCATGGAGCTGACGAGGAATACCTGATAATCCATCGCCAGTCCGTACAGAATGCCGGTGACCAGAATTGGCATAAAGCTGAGCAGTGGGCCTCCTGTGTCAAAACCAAACAGGGAGTGCAGCCATCCCCACTGGTATACGGCCGTGGTTAGACCGAAAGTAGCGAGCACACTGAGAATGAAGCCTACCGTCGCCTTGATCGGAACGATGACCGACCGGAAAACAAGCAGCAGTATAATTAGGGATAGAATTACGATGATGCCGATATACACGGGAAACGCATCGGATAGCTTGGAGGACATATCAATGTTGATCGCAGTGAAGCCGGTCACACCAAGTGTTACATCATTTGATGATGCGAGGCTGGAAGCGGGATCGCGCAGATCCTGTACCAGATCTCTCGTTTTTGTATCTGTAGGGCCGGTTTTAGGGATTAGACTGATAATAGCAATATCTCCGGTCGCGTTGACACCCATCGGGGACACCAGCGTGACGTTATCATGCATTTGCAGCTCTTGAACCAGCTTACCAAGCGTCTCCATGGAAATCTTGTCGGACGGGTTGTTTGGTTGGGCCACCAGTAGTAGCGGACCGTTGAACCCTTCTCCGAAGCCCTTGGAGATGATGTCATAACTCTGGCGTGCTGGAGTGTCCAGATTTGCCGAAGCGCCAGACGGAATACCTAGCTCCATTTTGGTTACTGGAATCGCCGCTGTACCAAGAATCAAGACCACTAGAACAATGATAGCCCAGCGGTATTTTACCGTTGCGTTCGCCCAGCGGTGTGAGAACCCGTTACGGGCTTTGTTCGCGGAAGCTACGTTCTTTGAACGTGCCTTGGCGGTGCAGATCCGTTCGCCGACGAGACCCAGCAGCGCAGGCAGCAGGGTAAGCGCCAACAGAACAGTGATCAGCACGCTGACAGCAGCAACGAGAGCCATGGTTGACAAGAAGCCGATGCCGATGACTAACATGCCACATAGGGCGATGATGACGGTCAGTCCGGCGAAGAATACTGCACTGCCGGCGGTGCCGACAGCTCGGCTTGCTGCTTCCTTGGCACTTAAATTCTCATCGAGAATTAACCGCCGCTGCCGGTTCACGATAAATAAGGAGTAGTCGATACCAACAGCCAGACCGATCATGACTGCGAGAATGGGTGTAATGTCATTCATGTGCACAATATTCGAAAGAGCAAAAGCACCGCCGACGCTAATCGCGACGCCAAGAAGCGCGGTGATCAGCGGCAGTCCGGCTGCAACAATCGAACCGAGTGTAATAAACAGCACAACTGCTGCGACGGCTACTCCGATCGCTTCCGTAGATCCGATGGACGGTGTGCTTTTGAGCGAATCACTCGGAATGGCTGTGATCCCGGAGCCTGCCTGCTCGACTTCGGTTACAGCCTTAATCACGTTATCTGGTACAGAAGAGGGGAGTGATGTCTGCTGAACAGTGAACTGGAATTGGAACAGGGCGATGCTGCCGTCGGCAGACAGCATGACGCCGGGAACCGGAGCACCATCAACGATTAGTGGCCCGTAAGGAACGGCCTGAACCGAAGCAGTAGCTTGACCCGCAGCGTCTGTCTGACTCGCAGCCGCCGAAGGGTCTGCAGTGGCAGTTTGGCCACTGGCAGCTGCTGATGGGTCTGCTCCTGCAGCTTGACCCGTAGCCGCCGCGGCTTGCGCGGCCAGTTCAGCAGGATTGATGATATAGTCCATGCTGTAGACATCATTTATAGCCTTCAGAATCCGTGCTGATCTCTCCGGCGTATCTAGCCGTTCTCCATCAGGCGCGGTGAAGGCAACACTCGCCTGACCGCCAGCAGCTGCTGGAAGTTCCTTGACCAGCATATCCAGTACTTTTTGCGATTCAGTGCCCTCAATTTTCATTTCTGAGCTGGACTGGATGCCATTGACACCAAGCAGGGCGCCTATAACACCGAGAATCAGAATCCAGACGGTAAGGAAATACCAGGGCTTGGTATATGCAGATTTGCCCAATCGGTATAGAAATGTAGACATATTATGGTTTCTCCTTTGTATCTCTAAATTAAAAGCCTTTGCGTAAATAAGTAAACATGGAATTTAGATATTGATCGAACGATATGGCATCGGAGTGTTCATCCTGCGCTTCACCTGGCAGCATGACGTTCAGACGTCCATCCAGAATCGGCACGAACGCTCCGTAAACGGCGCCTGCGAGAAGATGTGTATACCCGTCGGCATAACGTCCATGAGTAAACTGTTCGAGCACTTCCTGTGCGGCAATCTGCAGGCGGCGGAATACGCTGAGAATATAAGGCTCCAGTGACTGATACTGATTAGCCAGCGATACGAACTGCCGCAATTGATACAGAAACTCGGAAGTAAACTGCAGCTTGAACAATTTGTACAAGGCATCTAGCGGTGTTGCATCTGGTGGCAGGTTATCGAATAACATGCTTTTATCTTCTCTTGAAGAGTTGCTGATAAAATATGCTGCTACCGCCTCTTCTTTGCACGAGAAGTAGTTGGCAAAGGTCCGCCGGGAGTAGCCAGCCTTCTGTACAACGTCGTCGACGATGAAGCCGTCCATCCCTAGTTCAAGCGCAAGCTCGAAGGCAGATTTGGCTAAGGCATAGGCCGTAGCTTCTTTTTTTTTGTCGCGCAGCGTCTGTTTGGGGTTCAAGTTCTATGCGATCTCCTTTCTTAAGTACAGAGGACATTCTGTGCTCTATTTTCTATTTTTATATTATTGCCCAAAGGGCAAAATTGCGCAATGGGCAATTTTTTAGAAGCGAGTGGAGGTTAATTCAGGATACAGGGTAGTGAACCGCCAGAGCTTATAAGCAGGGTAGTTGTCAGACTAAAAAGAGATCAGCAATGATTAACATCGCTGATCTCTTTTGCAAGTTGGTTTAAATAGTGCTAATTGCTTCTATATATTAAGCTTCTTTAGCAATAATTTTTTTGAGCTTCACTTCGGGTTCTTGCTCCGAATCAGGCGCTTGCCCAACACGTTTAATGAAGAAAGAGAGCAGCAGCCCAAGAATGCCGATACCAACAATAACTAGATAGGAATCATTGATACCTTGAATGGAAGCTTCCATAATCATATGTTCTTGTGTTCCGTTCTGTGTGCTGCCCGAGGCCAGCATATCCTTCATATGCGTTGTAGTACGGCTTGTCATTACAGTGACAAGTAGGGAAGTCCCTACGGCGCCAGCCACTTGTCGAATGGTGTTCGAAATTGCTGTACCGTGCGCACTAAGCTTGGAGGGCAATTGATTTAGCCCTAAAGTTTGTATTGGCATAAGGAGCAGAGCCATACCGATCCGGCGGCCAGTTGACATATATACCAGATACATGTAACTGGTTGAGTCCGTTAAATTCACAAAGCTTAGCGTCGTTGCAATTGTAATCAGTAGACCGATAATAGCGAGCCACTTTGCCCCGAACCGGTCGAACAGCTTTCCGGTTACCGGCATCAATAAACCCATAATGAGCGCACCAGGAAGCAGCAGTAAGCCGGATTCCATCGCTGTAAAGCCACGGGCATTTTGAAGATACAAAGGCAGCAGCATCATATCTGCATACATCACGATAGTGACTGCGATACTGATGACAGTCGTTAAGGAAAACATGCTGTATTTGAAAGCTCGAAGATCAAGCAACGGGTTCTGGGAGGCTAGCTGTTTCCAAGTAAACAAGCCAAGGGAAAGGACACCTAGACCCAGAGACAACAGTACTTCTGCGCTTGACCAGCCTGCGCTGGCAGCACGGCTGAAGCCATACAGCAAGGTGCCAAAACCGATAGTAGAAAGAACTACACCAACAATATCCAGCTTAGGATAGATGCGCTCCGATACATTTCTCAAATAAATAAATCCACATATGATTACAATGACGGTCAAAGGAATCATGCCATAGAACATAGTCTCCCAAGAATAATGCTCCAAAATATATCCGGCCAGAGTAGGTCCAATCGCAGGTGCGAAAATAATGGCTAAGCCTACCATCCCCATGGCAGCCCCTCTCTTTGCAGGAGGGAACAGGGTCAAGATGACATTTGTGAGCAGTGGCATGATAATCCCAGCGCCAGCTGCCTGAATCATACGCCCGGTCAGTAGAATAGGGAAGTTTGTCGCGATGGCTGAGACGATCGTTCCAGCTAAAAATATAAACATGGAAGCTTGAAAAAGCTCTCGTGTCGTAAACCGTTGCATCAAATAAGCTGTAATTGGGATTAGAACACCATTAACCAGCATATAGCCTGTTGTCAGCCACTGAGCGGTTGCAGCCGAGATATTAAAATCATGCATTAACTCGGGAACGGCAACGCTCATTACTGTCTGATTCAGTGTCGCAAGAAAAGCGCCCAAAATCATAATGAATAAGATGGGTCCCTTTTTTACGGAACTGCTTGATACTTCTGTCTTTGTACTCACTCCACTCCATCCTCTCAAATCGTCGATCATGGACTAAATTTACAGTGTGTTGTATAGTTTACAATGCATGAATTAGATTATAAATGAAATTTTCATGTAATCAAGCAACGATTTGCGAAAAAATGTAAAATAGTTTACATTCATTTTAAATTTGTAGTGTTTTCTCATGAAAAAACAACAATTTTTTATAAATTGTAGTTTACGATATGAAAGTTAAAGATTGGAGAGAGTAAGATGAATAACACAACGCAACGTACAGATCCCCGGGTACTTCGTACACGTCAATTGCTTAGAGATGCTGTGATTGAATTGCTTGAGGAAATGGATATTGAGAAAATATCAGTAAACCGTATTGCAGAGCGGGCTAAAATCAATCGTGTTACTTTTTATCTGCATTATCGGGATCTCCCGGATATGTTGGAAAAGATGGCGGATGAGATGGTGGAGGACATTTTACAAGTGGTCAACAACGATGACAACGATCACGAATCGGTTGAAGAAGAGAATTTGAGGATATTAGAGAGTCTGCTTAAGCATATTGCGGAAAATGCCAAATTCTATAAAGTGATACTCACATCGAAAAGAAGCCCTATTTTTACAGACCGTCTGTTCAACTTGATGGCGGAAATCATCTCTGCACACCAGGAGAAAAAGGAGGGTGCTGCTGAGCATTCCAAGATGCCCATACAGAAGGACATTGCCGTTTGGTACGGTTCAGCAGCCCTGATTGGCACGGTTATTTCTTGGCTTCGAGATGACATGCCCTATACACCAGTGTATCTTGCCAGACAAATTAGTATGCTGCGTGCGAACTAGTCAAATGAATACGATCGTAAAGAAAAAGCCGTGCATCGCTGCGCGGCTTTTTCTTTACGATCGTGTACAGAGCGGGTAACTCACTGCACACTGAGATTATCCCAGTTGACTTGGAATTCCTTCAGCATACCTTCCTTGTTCAGCTTGCCACCGAGATAGCCTTGAATGCTGCTGGATAATTCCTGCGGCATCCCGTTCGGTAGACGGGTCCAGTTCCAGGTCAGCGCTTGATCCTTATCGGTATAAGCCAGCACCTCGGCGCCCAGCGCTCCAAGATCTTCTTCGGTGCCCTTAATGCTGTCGAGCGCAGGGATGAACTGGAATTCCTTAGTGATATACTTTTTCCCGGTCTCGGAGGTGACCAGCCAATCCAGGAAGACCTTGGCTTCCTCCTTAACGGGGGAGTTTTTATTGATCACCCAATTGCTTGGCACGCCTACATACAGCTTGTCATTGTCTTCTGGGGTGTCGTCAATGGGCATCGGTAGGATACCCAGATTTAGATTAGGATCGATGCCGTCGATCTGTCCTTGCGTCCAGTTACCCTGCTGCATCATCGCGGCTTCTCCGCTCGCTACCATCGTGACTTGGGTATTATAGTCGGTGGAGAGTGGATTTTTGTTGCCGTACTCTACAGTAAGGTCCAGCAGGTCGATCCATTTGGAGAAAACCGGGTCTCCAGCGAAAGTTTTGGTGCCGTCCGTAAGCCCGGCGATAAATGCTTCGGGATCTGGCTGCTGGGCGAAAGCTACGTTCACATTATGATTGCCGAGCACGAACCATTCCTGATATCCATTTGCAAAAGGTGTGATGCCTGCTGCCTTTAACTTCTCGGAGGCTTCGCGCAGAGCGGTTAGAGTTAAGGGTTTCTCGGTGATGCCTGCTTTCTTAAACAGGTCCTTATTATAGATGAAGCCGTATCCTTCGAGATTCATGGGCATGCCATAGAGCTTGCCATCTGCAGTCATTTGTTCTGCTGCAAGGGGCTTTACATCCTTGGCCCAAGCTTCACCGCTTAAATCCTCCAGATATTCCATCCACATATCACGTTCATTGTTGCCACCAATGGTGAAGATATCCGGTTCATCTCCAGATGAGAACTTGGCGCGTAGGGAGGCACCATAATCGGTCCCGCCACCCACGCTTTGCACCTCCAGCTTAATATCGGGGTGTTCCTTCTCAAACTCAGTCTTAAGCGAAGCTAGCGCTTCAGATATTTCAACCTTGAACTGGTAGATATGCACGGTTTTAACTCCATTCGCATTGTCACTGCCACGTCCGCAGCCGGCTGTCAGAGCAGCCAGCAGCAGGGAGCATGCGAGGAGAATTCCACGTTTGGTTCTCATATTCATTCATCCTCTCTGGCTGAAAATAACATGTATCGTTAGCCCTTTACGGAGCCTTGGGCAATACCTTCAATAATATATTTTTGCATCGCTAGGAAAAAGATGACCACGGGCGTAATCCCGAGCACAAGTCCCGGAAGTGCCAAATCCCACTGTTTCGTATATTGTCCGAAGAAGCTATAAGTGGCGATGGGAATGGTGCGAAGCACCGGGTCCTGCAGAATAAGCGAAGGCATCAGGTAATCGTTCCAGATCCACAGGGTATTCAGAATAATGACAGTGACAATAATCGGCTGCATGAGCGGAAGCACAATCCGGAAAAAGGTACCATAAGGACTGTTGCCATCTACTCTCGAAGCTTCCTCAATATCAAGAGGTACCGATTTGACGAAGCCATGGAATAGAAACACAGTCATCGGGGCGCCAAATCCAAGATACGCTAAAATCAAACCTGTGGTTGAATCCATGACGCCCAGACCGCTAACAACTTGCACCAGCGGGATCATGATCGCCTGAAACGGAATCACCATAGCGGCCACTAAAGCAATATAAAGTATGCGGTTATATAAGCTGTTATTGCGAACCATTTTGTAAGCGCACATAGAGCAGAGGAACGCTAGCAGAATATTACTAATCACCGTGATAATAAAAGAGTTCAGGAAGGCACGAGGAAAATTGATAGCTTTCCAAGCTTCGGCGTAGTTGCTCCACTGGAATACGGAGGGCAGCGCAGCGGAATCCGAAAGAATCTCACTATAGCTTTTAACCGAGTTAGCTAGAAGAAAGTAAAACGGTACTAGAAATAGAAGGCCCAGGAGGATCACAATTACTTCGACGAGAAGCAATGGCACATTGAATTTTTTGGCGGTAGTCTCCATTACAGCTCCACCTCTCTTTTCTTGGTTGCTCTAACCTGTAGCAGGGAGATTACGGCCACAATGACGAAGAAAATCATCGCTTTCGCGGAGCCCATCCCGAATCGGCTAATAGTATAGGCCTCATTGTAAATATTCAACGCTACAGATTCAGTAGCTTTGAAGGGACCACCCTTGGTCAGCGACAGGTTAAGGTCGAACAGCTTAAACGACCAAGAGATAGAAAGGAACAGACAAACGGTTACAGCTGGCATAACCAGCGGAATGGTGACATGGCGTAAAGCCTGAAAGCGTCCGGCACCATCCACTTTTGAGGCTTCAATCAGGCTTTTGGGAACGTTGTTGATTGCAGAAATGTAGATGACCATTAGGTACCCTGCATTTTGCCAGACAAATACGATTACAATCGCCCAGAAGGCTGTCCCTCCGGTGCCCAGCCACGGAAGATTAAAGAAGGACCAGCCCGTAGCCTGTCCAATCGAGGAGAACCCTCTGACAAAAATAAACTGCCAAATGAACCCGAGCAAAAGTCCACCGATAACATGAGGTACAAAAAATACCGTTCTCAGGACATTGCGCGTGAATAGCTTGCGGGTCAGCACATAAGCGAGTACGAAGCCGAGCAGATTGGTCAGTATCAGACCGAAGAAAGTGAACTTCGCCGTGAACCAGAATGAATGAAGAAAGGAAGGGTCCTTTGTGAAGATATGTAGATAATTCCGGAGTCCGGTCCACTCCACATCACGTGAGATTCCGTTCCAACTGGTAAAAGAATAATAGAGTCCTAAAAAGAAAGGAATCAGCACAATCATAAAGAAAAACAAGGAAGTCGGCCCGACAAAAACAAACTGCTGCATCAGGCGTGATCTTTTTCTATG
The DNA here is from genome assembly GCF_042723305.1 of Paenibacillus sp. NPDC058367. Lineage (NCBI taxonomy): Bacteria > Bacillati > Bacillota > Bacilli > Caryophanales > Paenibacillaceae > Paenibacillus > Paenibacillus sp. NPDC058367. The sequence continues at coordinate 1,720,138 of NZ_JBHXIZ010000001.1, read as the reverse complement.
GTCCATCGTTCCTCACCCCTTTTTGTTAATGTAAACTTTTCATTCTATAACCGGATTGGTGATTAAGCGAAACAAACATACTTGAAATTATCGCTGCTCAGAATGATTTCAACACAGGCTTGACAGCCCTTTCAAAGAATCGGTATGGTGGACTTGTCAGACTAATAGGAGGTTGATGCGCATGTCAGGATTGCTTGGTAATTTTGTTACGCAGATTGGAATATTGGTGAATGATGTGGAGAAGGTAAGTACGGCATATGCGGAGTTTTTTGGACTCAAAAAGCCGGAAATTATCGTTACAGATACAGAAGATATTGCGCAGACCCGGCATAATGGCGTGGCTACGCAGGCGCGGGCTAAGCTAGCTTTTTTTGATATGGGCTCTTTACAGCTGGAATTGATTGAACCGGATCATGAGCCGAGTACGTGGCGGGATTACTTGAATGAACATGGTGAGGGGCCTCATCATATTGCTTTTGTAGTTGAAGGAATGAAAGAAAAGATAATGCTGCTAGAAGGCAAAGGCTTCCCACTCCAGCAAAAGGGTGAGTATACCGGGGGGCGTTATGCTTATATGGACACTTTCAAGGAGTTAAAAGTAATTGTGGAGCTGCTAGAGAACGATAAGGATAACGGGGAGGAATAACTATGAATATTATCATTACAGGTGCTGGACGTGGACTGGGTTATGAACTGGCGGCCGAAGCGCTGAAGCGGGGCTATGGAGTTATTGCTGGGGTTCGCCGGCCCGATCAGGAACAAACAGCGCTATCGAAGCTTGCTGAAACCTATGGAGAGAAGCTAACCATCGCTGCGATGGACGTGACGGACGAGGCAGGAATCGCGGCACTGGCTGCGAGTCTACAAGAACAAGGTCGGACCCTCGGTGCCATTATTAATAATGCGGCGGTACTCAACGCTCGGGATATATCGATTGAAGCGTTGGATTTCCAAGATATGCTTACAACGATGGATATTAATCTGTATGGACCGATACGAGTGGTTAAGCATTTCCTGCCGCTACTTACGGAACCCGAATGCTCGATCATCAATATATCGTCGGAAGCAGGAAGTATCACGAATGCTTATCCGAACGACTATCCTTATGGCATTTCCAAAGCGGCGCTCAATATGTTCACACAGCAGCTGCATGTCTATGTAAAAGAACGTGGGATTCAAGTGCTCAGCGTGCATCCGGGGTGGATGCAAACCGATATGGGCGGGGCAGAGGCACCGACAAATCCAAATCAAAGTGCCGAGGGGATCCTTGACCTGATCGAGAAGCGTACTACACCAGAAGGTCATTTCATGTTTGTAGATTATACGGGTAAGGATATGAAGATTTAGGTGATATATAGGCTGAACTAAATTTGCGAACAAAAAGCTCAGTATTCACTGCAGTGAATCATTGGACTTCCTGCCGTTGTTGTCCCCAGATTTCTTGATTGAACCGCTCGTAGCGGTGGAAATCTGGGGACAAAGACGGTCAGTAAAGAGAACCTCGGCAATTATGCCGAGGTCCTCTTTTTTGTTTATAGAACTGCTTATTTCTTAAGCAATAAATAAGCGAAATAAGGTACGCCGATTAGCGACACCATGATCCCTGCCGGAATGCCGTCAGGATCGACGAGATTGCGGCCAACGGTGTCCGCGATCAGAAGTAACCAGCCGCCCAGCAATACAGCGACGGGAATAAACATCTGATTACGCGGGCCGACTAGCGATTTGGCAATATGTGGAGCCATCAGTCCGATGAAGGCGATCCCGCCTGTGACAGAAACCGCGGAGGCGGAAGCTGCAACTGCCGTGAGAATCAGAACGATACGTTCACGTTCGAGATTCAGCCCGACACCAATGGCAGAGACTTCACTTAGGCTGAGCAGGTTGAGTCGCTGTGATTTGTACAGGGTAAAGGGAACTAGTAAGATTAACCAAGGCAGTAAAGCCCAAATGAATGGCCAATCTGTACCCCATATATTCCCTGCGATCCATTTTGCAATAAAATCTACCTTGGCACGATCCGCGGACGAAATGATCACGATCATAACGCCAGACAACGCTAGGGAGAACCCTACCCCAACGAGCACCAATCGAACAGGATCAAGCCCCTTAGTCCGACTATATGAAAATAGATAGATTAACGCTGCCGTAAGTAATGCCCCTATAAAAGCAACCAGCGGCAGCGCATAAATGAATGATCCAGCGCTAACCGGGAAAAAAAGAAAGAAAACAGCGACAGCGACACCCGCACCAGAGTTGATACCAATAATACCGGGGTCGGCTAGATCGTTTCGTGTAACGCTTTGCAGAATGGAACCGGATAACGCCAAGGCCATGCCTGCCAGCAGTGTAATCAGAATCCTCGGCAATCTTACAGAGAATAATACAAAGTCTTCTTTAAAGGTTCCATGCCCGAACAGAACCGGAAGCAGTCTGTCAAAAGATAGGGAAGAGTATCCGATTCCCATGCTGACGATTGCTGTTAGCAGAATCAATCCGGTGCATACACATAGGATAATACGTTGCTTTCGCACGGGTGCAGAGGAAATCATGAGAGTGTTTTACCTCCTTTCCGAACAACAAACAAGAAGAAAGGTAGCCCAAGCATAGCTACGACGGCGACCACTGGCGTCTCATAAGGTGCATGGATTGTCCGTCCAATTGTATCCGCGAGAAGCATGAACGATGCACCCGTGAAGATCGATATCGGCAAAATATACCGATAATCGGTACCGACAATCTTACGGACAATATGCGGAATCATCAGCCCTACAAAAGCCATATCCCCAATTAGAGCGACCGATGCTCCAGTCAGCAGAATAATAAGAGTGAATAGAATCCCTTTAACCGCAGCAAGGTTTTGTCCTAATCCGATGGCTACCTCGTCACTTAAGCTAAGAATGGTTAACTGGTTTGAAAATATTAATGCCACCACAATGCCGATGAGAATAACGGGTGCGATAGCCTGAAGCTGGCCCCAGGTTGTGCCGATCAATCCACCCGCTGTCCACATGGATACATCCTTGGATATTTTGAAGGCAATGCTTACACCACTTGCAATAGCATACAGAAAGGCAGATACCGCTGCACCGGCGAGTACGATTCGAATCGGAGAGAAGCCACCTTGGCGCACAGAACCTAGAACAAGCACTAGCACGGCTCCTAGGGCAGCGCCAAAAAAACAAGCGATCATGGTACCAAAATAATTCAGTCCCGGCAGAAATACAAACGTAAGAGCCAGCGCCATATTCGCGCCCGAGGTCAGACCGAGCAGGCCTGGGTCGGCTAATGGATTGCGTGTAACCCCCTGCATGATAGCACCGGATACGGCAAAGGCAGCACCGATCAGCATGGCGGCGAGTTCGCGAGGTAGCCGGATCTCACGCAGAATAAGGACATTGTCTGCCTTTGAATTAGAGGTGATGGCAAGCCACAGATCATTGAAAGTGGTTTCTTTAGCCCCGAATAGCATAGCAATCACGAGGCATATAACCATTACCAGCACGCTACCAAGCAGCTTATATAAAAATGGAATGGAAGTTTGCTTCGTAGTCATTATCTTTATTTTCCAAGAAATTGTTGTTCAAAGAATTCCAACTGGTACTCAAGGCTAAGCGGATCGTTAAAATAGAATGCTTTTGCATCAGCCACGAAAACACGATTGTTTTTGACGGCAGGGATGCTCTTGTAGATTTCTGTATTCTGGAAGGAATTATCTTCATCCGCATTTTTACTGAAAATAACGTAATCGCCCAGATAATCCTTCAGCACTTCTGTCGAGACAGCAAAGAATCCATCCGTTTTGGTGCTTTCTTTTACTGTTTCTGGCATGCCAAGCTTGAAGTCCCCATAGAGGAGTTCAGTTCCGCGGCCAAAGTTATACCCGTATACATACAATTGCTTATTAAAGGTCTCAATAACAGAGACAGTTGCATTATCACCGATCTTCGCTCTGATTTCTTCACCCGCTTTTTTGGTACGGGCACTAAAATCATCGACCCAAGCTTGAGCTTCTTTTTCTTTGTTCACCAATTTGCCGACTTCCAGCTGTTGGGTTAAGTAATCCACTTTATTATAAGTATAAGTAACGGTTGGTGCGATTTGCTTGAATTTATCGATATTCTTAATATCGGAGAGCCCGATGATCAGATCCGGCTGCAGTTCAATGATTTTCTCCAGACTTTCATCGCTAACCGCTTCTACGTCTTTTAGTTGCTCTTCAAAGCGCGGGTTAGTTTTGGACATTTCATCTACGCCCACAACAGGTACACCCAGTGCCATGACATTACCTGTTAAAAAACGGGTGAGTACAACAACACGCTGAGGATGTGTTGGAACCTCAACAGGTCCATCTTCGGATTGATACGTAAAAGTCGCACTTTCTGACTCCGCAGCAGGAGTAGAAGATGGGCTGTTTGTAGGACTAGCATCATTTTTCGCCTGGTTTCCCCCACAAGCACTAAGTGCAATCCCCATAATAAGTACAAACGGAATAAATATCTTTCTCATTAAATAATTCTCCCCTTTTTTGTATGACAGTGTTACTTTGAACAATTCAAACAATGTAAATCAATCTTCAGCCTATGCCTTAGAGTGATTATGAGAATCATTCGCATTTGTAATTATTATAGGGATCACTCATGTGCCTAACCATGCCTTTTTGTTGGAAAAAAGACTTGGACTATTATTTGCCTCCGAATAAAGCTACCGCTCGTCCTAGTTGTAAGCGAATCGAAGCCGGGTTATAAGGCACCCAATCATCCAGATCAAGAATATGGACTTTCTTCTGCTGCACTGCGGGAAGCTGGCTCCAATAAGGGGATTGAAAGATCGCTTCAGTATGCGCAGTAGAGCCTTTGGCATCGGGAAATACAATGACTAAAATTCGGTCTCCTGCATAATCTGCAAGATCTGAAACCCCGATCGAAATCGAATGGAACTGATCTCCCAATCTTTTTATCTCGTTGTCAATCAAGGTCGGTGCTCTAAGTCCAAGGGATTGGTACATCACATAACCTACATTCCTTGCTCCGTAAACGAGTAGCTCCTCAGGCTTGATTACCAGAATGGTGATGATATCGTTAGCTACTGTGCTGTGCTGTACTATTTCTCGGGCTTCTAGCTCTTCTTGTTCAAAATCCTTCAGCCACTGCTCCGCCCGTTCACTCCGCTGAATGGCTCGGCCGATTAGGCGTAGCTGATCTTTCCAGCCGATTTCGTTCCAAGAGATCTCCATAATAGGTGCTACAGCTCGCAGCTGCCCGGCCTTCAATCCGTATTCCTCCAGATGTTCTTTGGCCGCAATAATCAGTTCAACGTTGGCATCAATTAATAGCGATCTGATCTGTTCAGCCGAGCTGTTTGTATTGATAAACTTCATCGACTGCGGTGGCTCCTGATCCGAAAGATTCAAATATTCACTACTTTCAGAGATGGTTACCGCAGGTTCTAAGCCAAGTAACAGCAAATGGCTTGCATAAGGGGTAAGCATTACGGCAACTCGCTGGAAAGAGCTTCGGCTGTAACCAGACGGAGATGCGCCTGTCTGCAGCTTAAAACGACGACTGAGATAAAATTCATCCTTGTAGCCTACCTTTAGCGCAATTTCCCTAAGTGTGCCTGAACCGTTAAGCAAAAGCTCCTTGGCACTATGAACCCGTAGCCGCGACAGATATTCGCTCTGGCTGAAGCCTGTCACCTGCTTAAACAACGTTGAATAATGCGAGCTGCTTACACCCGCAATGGCGGCTAAGTGCTCACGTGTTATTTTTTCGCTAAAGTGATTCTCCAGGTAAGAAATGCTCCGTTCCATCGATGGTTGCTCGTTAACTGTATATCTGGCTTCCTGCTGTTCGAGCAATTGTAAAATAATCTGATGAAAAAGCATTTGATTCTGTACATGGCGTGTTTCTCGATCTGGCAGTCGGTGAAGATACAATTCCTTGATACTGGATACAATAGTAGGCTCATAAGGAAACAACAGCATATTTGAACTCGAAGCCATTTCGCTTTTTCGTATCATCGCACCGCCAGGTATAGCCTGAGTCTGCTCTTGAATCCAGATGGTGAGCTTATAGGCGTGAAGCGGCTGCTGGAGATTTGTAATTAAAGAGGCATGAGTATTAGCGGGGAGAAGGATTACGCTTCCTTCCGTAAGCTCATAAGTCAGATTATTAACCTCAAGGCTCCCTTTACCAGCTGCAACGGCCAGTAATACGGTTAGATTCTCATGAATCTGAACTCTTGGTAGATTTGAGGTCCCATACATCGATTGAATGCTGCCAGCGCTATATAAAGGAAAATGAGATTCGGCCCATTCCGGGATAACGTTATTCAAAATAAGGCCTCCGTTACTTGAATATATTTTCAAACTATAATGCTATGGATCGAACTGTATTATTGACGTCTGTGGAACTAATTATAACATCTTACCTTTTTAGATAAGCCTGTTAATTATCTGCCCTATTATTCTTTTTAAAGGATACGTCTGTCCAAGAGAAAGCATATTGGATCGAATATATATACTACCAGGTATTCTTCATCCATTTTAAAGAGGTGATTAAGATGAAAAAGCAGACAGCCTCCACTAAGAAGCGAAGGCTTTTCGCCAGTCCTAAGCCCAAACGTAATCTGAATCCTAAAGCAACAGCCCAGACTATCAACTTCGCGGTAATTGGGGATAGTCATGTGGGATATGGGAATAGCGCAAGCATTTTTAGAAATCTTTTGTCAAAGGCTGTAGGGAGCGGGAATAAGAGGTTTGTTATTTTTGGAGGAGATAACACGCAAGCGGGAGCGAATCATGGAAATAATGCAAATGCCTATTACAAGGACTTCAAGGATACAGTAACTAGCACGCTCGGAAGTATCCCCTATAAAGCATCGATAGGAAATTGGGAGGCAAGTACCCAGTCCTTATTCACGCAATATTTAGGTGCAGTAGAAGGGCAAATGAATTTCCCTGGGACACAGGGTAAGGTGAAGTACGTGTGGCTTAATTGTGCTCTGGGTCTGTTCACTCCGGGTAGTATAAATATATTGAAAAATTTAGATGATCAGCATTTTTATATTATTGATTTTCATTGGCCTTTAAAAGTGAGCGGGATCACGGTCGATCCAAGCCATGTATTAAGCGCGGCGGAGACTGCTAAGTTTTTTGCAGCTATTCCTACGAAAGTGAGGGATAAGGTGCTAGCTATTTTCACACATCATGGACATTTGTTTTATCGAAAGCTTACTAATATATATCCAGGTTATACAAATACAAAATTCTTTGTGTGCGGATGTTCGGGTGATTATAAATGTAAGCCGAGTGGTGATCGCGGTTATTACAACGCCACATTAACCATCAATGGGACGGCATTAAATGTCGATGCTTTTAAGGTAGCGGTCACTTAGTGAAGAAGTGGATGCGGTTAAAATAAAACGCTAATTTTCGGGAGATAACCGAGATTAGCGTTTTTCTTTTATTAAGAATAGCTCATTAACCATGGAGTCACAGGTAAATAGTAAGTAAGCAGGATTATTTAACATATTTATATAATAGTTTATATATGTATTGAATAAATTTATTTAGGAGGGCTGCCCATGAAAGAACTGTTATTTCATTCTTTAGAACAGGCGGGTGTGTCGGCTTACGGTATAGAGCGCATACGTATAGCAGCTGCACAAATGGTTGAAGACAACATCACACCGGCACAAGTTATTGTTGCTGCGAGAAAGGGGATGCTACTGGTCCATCAAGCGAACGGGAAATTCGGTCCAGAGCCAGGCGCAGCGGAATTAACTGTAGATGCTATTTATCCACTGTGTTCCATAACAAAACTGTTTACGGCAACCGCTATAATGATGTTAATGGAACAAGGGAAGATTGGTCTAAACAGACCTGTTTCCGATTACATCCCCGAATTTACAGGTGAAGGCAAAACTAAGGTATGCGTACATCACTTATTGACACATACCTCTGGCCTGGAGGGTGAGGTGATTTGGCAGAACGGACAGTTGAAAAAGGAACAAGGAGAGTACCCTCCACACGAACCTAATCAAGATCCAGATCAGCATAAGTACTTATATGGCGGTTATGATGCACCGCTTAGTAACGAACCTGGTACGGTCATGTCTTATTGCGGGTATGGCTATGAGCTGTTGGGTGAAATCATCCGGCGCGTTAGCGGACAGGCTTATGATGTATTCGTAAAGGAAACCATTTTTAAACCGCTTGGTATGGAAAATACATATTATCGTGTACCCATGGATGTGCGGGACAAAGTAGTAAGACGTGCACCAGAAGCAGCGTGCGCGGAATGGGTGGACAGCGAGTATAATTTGAATTCCGTATCTGCGGGGGGCGGCGCTTACTCGACGGCTATGGATTTGGCTGTCTTTGGCCAGATGTTTCTTAACGGTGGGATATATAACGGAGTACGATTTCTTAGTCCGGTAACCGTAAAAGAAATGACCCGCAACCAAATTCCAGGCGTATCCTCACAATATAGAAACGAGGTTTTTCCAGAAGCGTATTGGGGGTACGGATGGGCGATTAACGGCTCGAAGCGTGATGGTGGAGATTTGTTTTCTCCAGAAGCCTATTCACACTGGGGCGCGGCAGGTCCTTTCCTCTGCGTTGATCCGATTTATCAGACAGTTACGGTGCATTTATCTGTAGAGCTAGATCACCAGAAGCCATTTAAAAATATGTATGTGGATTACTTCAATAATACTGTTCTGGCAGCCATCACTGATCTTTAATCCTCTTTTTAGTTTTTTTGTCGTGTTATCTATACTTAAAGCGTGCTTTCCCAGTTTCTTCTGAATTGTTTAGGGGTGGTGCCAGTATATTTCTTAAACACTTTGGTAAAATAGCTCTGGTCATTGAAATGTAGCCTCGTAGCGATATCAGATAAGCTAATGCCCGGTAATTCGATTAATCGTTTGGCTTCTACAATCCGCTCGAATTGAATAAAATCACTGATGGTGAATCCTGTTTCCTTCTTAAATAATAGGGAGAGATAGCTTCTGTTCAATCCAGCGACTTCAGCCAGCTTATCTAAGGAGAGTTCCTCATATAAGTGATTAAAAATATAGTTCTGACAGAGGGCCACGGTGCGCGAAAGTTTCGCCATCCGGCTCTCTTTGACATGGTCGGCGAAATCGCAAAGCGCATTAAGAATAGCATGATCTACAGCCGGAACATCCTTTAGTTCTTCGATATGCTGGATATGAAAGTCGCTGAGGGTATAAGAAATCTCCCAATACAGTCCTCCATCTATTGCTGCACGAGTAGCGAGCGTAATACAGGAGATCGCCAGATTTTTTTTGTTGCGTAAATGGCTCTTCTTGGAGAGTACTCCGTAATTGTCTTCGGAGAAGGTTGCTTGGACACGAAGTAGCTCAGCCTTATTTCCATTTTTGATATGGTGAAATAAGGATTTTTCCAGCATGGGTTCGTGGTGCAGCCATGTATTCTCACGTCGATAGGAAACATCCAAGTCCAAACTGCCTGCGGGAGGCTGTTTATGCTCAAGAGTTCGGGTGTCGAGTAGCAGTTCGCTAAGAGATAACGTCTTTCCGGTGACGAGCGAGTACATCAGCATAGCGGTATGGTAGAGTCTCATTTTATTTAGCACGGTCAAGCTGCGGTAGTATTTCATCCATTGCTCTTGAAGCTTTAATGGAACTTCATGGTCACGCATCAGACTTGTCATATTGTCCTCTGAAAGGTGAGTATAAAGTGTAGGACCGATCACAATGCTTCCCCCGTTACTGCTGCCTGAGGGCAGATGGAGAAGGATGTAATTCTCTAGGAAGTTAGTGGTGCGAATGATCGGTATAGAGGCATTTGAGCTATCGTGCTTAGAGTTGTTCTCGCTTTTAGTAGAGTCTGCAATTTCTGAAAGAAGCTCGTTGAGGTTATGAACCCACGGGGCGCTCTCTGAAGAGGAAGGCAGCGCTAGCTCGATTCTCCGATTGGCATCTAGCAGAAACACAGGAATTTGCAGCGATTCATACAACACTTTACAAATATATTGAGCTCCTTCATGACCGTCCAAATGATTCAACATTCTTTCAACCTCCTCGCCCAACCAGAATACCAAAAATACAATGATAATGCCATAAATCTAACATGAAGTAGATTAAAATGGGGATAGTATACATTCAGAGGAGGTATTTTTATGAAAACCAATATTCATGAACTCATATCACAAATGACCCTTGAGGAGAAAGCAGGACTCTGCTCAGGGCTTGATTTCTGGAATACAAAGGGCATTGAACGACTCGGAATCCCCTCTTTAATGGTAACGGACGGACCCCATGGTTTACGCAAGCAAAAAGAGAGCGCCGATCACCTCGGACTCCATAACAGTGTACCCGCGACTTGTTTTCCTTCGGCAGCAGGGATGGCTTCTTCCTGGGATAGGGAGTTAATCGGGCGTGTAGGTAAAGCACTCGGGAAAGAGTGTCAAGCAGAGAACGTTGCTGTTCTGCTCGGACCGGGAACAAATATTAAGCGCTCTCCACTGAACGGTCGTAACTTTGAATATTTTTCGGAAGACCCTTATCTTTCCTCGGAGATGGGTGGGAATCATATCAAAGGTGTGCAAAGTGAAGGGGTAGGCACCTCGCTTAAGCATTTTGCTGCTAATAATCAGGAACACCGGAGAATGTCTGTAGATGCTGTGATTGATGAGCGGACGCTACGAGAAATTTATTTGGCTAGCTTTGAAGGCGCAGTTAAGCAGAGTCAGCCATGGAGCGTGATGTGCTCTTACAATCGGGTAAATGGTGAATATGCCTCCGAGAGTGAATTTCTCCTGACAAAGATTCTTAGAGAGGAATGGGGCTACAAGGGATTCGTCGTTTCCGACTGGGGAGCGGTTAATGAACGGGTGAAGGCTCTACAAGCAGGACTGGAGCTGGAAATGCCGTCAACCGGAGGCATTGGTGATGCCAAGATTGTCGCAGCAGTACAAAGTGGCGAGCTGTCTGAAGAAACGTTAGATCTTGCAGTGGAACGTTTACTTACCTTTGTTTTTAAGGCGGTGGAGAACCGTAAAGATAATGCTTCATTTAATGCTGATGAGCATCACCGTCTGGCTCGTGAAGTGGCGCGGGAGAGCATGGTTCTACTTAGAAATGAGGAAGGCATTCTGCCGCTGACAAAGCAAGGAACGATTGCGGTCATTGGCGAGTTTGCTAGAAATCCGCGTTATCAGGGCGGGGGCAGCTCACATGTGAATCCGACGAAATTGGACGATGCTTTTGAAGAGATGAAGGTCCTTGCAGGTTCTGCCGAACTGCTATATGCGCAAGGATATGAACTGAATCATGACGGGATTAATGAAGCTTTGCTACAAGAGGCACGGGATACAGCGGCAAAAGGTGATGTAGCCGTATTGTTCCTTGGACTTCCGGATAACTATGAATCAGAGGGTTATGATCGCAGTCATTTGTCGCTTCCAGAGAGCCATAAAGCGCTGATCGAAGCAGTGTCTGAGGTGCAAAGCAATATCGTTGTCGTACTCAGCAATGGTTCACCCATAGAAATGCCTTGGATTCATAAAACGAAGGGTATTCTTGAAGGTTATCTAGGCGGTCAGGCTTTTGGCGGTGCAGTGGCAGATTTACTGTTTGGAGAGGTTAGTCCAAGTGGCAAACTGGCAGAGACCTTCCCGATGAAGCTGAGCGATAATCCATCCTTTCTTAATTTCCCAGGTGAAGGGGATACAGTAGAGTATAAAGAAGGTTTGTTTGTTGGCTATCGTTATTATGATAAAAAAGAGCTTGAACCGCTGTTTCCTTTCGGCTTCGGACTAAGCTACACAGCGTTTCAATACAGCAATTTGAGAATCTCCAAGAGCAGCATAAAAGATACCGAGAACGTACAAGTTACGGCCACCGTCAAAAACACGGGTACTCGCGCAGGAAAAGAAATCGTTCAGCTCTATGTTAGCGATGTGAAGAGCAGCGTGATCCGTCCACTTAAGGAGCTTAAGGGCTTCCAGAAGATAGAGCTTCAGCCTAGGGAAGAGCAAGAGGTTTCTTTTGAACTGGATAAACGCTCCTTTGCTTATTACAACGTTAACATTGGTGATTGGCATGTGGAAAGTGGAGTCTTTGAGATTGCTATCGGTTCATCTTCGCGGGATATTCGTCTGACTGCTTCTATTGAAGTGGAATCGACAGTTCCGCTTGCGTTACGTTTTCATCGCAACAGTACCGTTGGTGATTTGCTAGACAACCCACGTACGGCAGATAAAGTGAAGGAGTTCAGTAGTATTTTTGGAATGGAAGGTGCGATGGACGATAATCCGGAAATGTTCATGGCGATGATGAAATATATGCCGCTACGGGCGCTGGTTGGGTTCGGTCAAGGGAAATATACAGAAGAAGATTTAGCCAAGGATCTGCAAGAATTCAATGCTTTGGCTGTAGAGTAGGAGATAGAAAAGGCCAAGTCTGATCTTTAATAAAAATCTAATATAAGTAAGCCAGTAGTTCATATTAGTCAAATATAATATGCACCACTGGCTTTTTTTTATATTTCGTGTTCGGCTACCGTGCTCCGTAAACTTGATGATTGTGGCATGATTTCATAGGTGTGCTTCAACGCTTTCTTGAAGGAAATCCGTATTCTTTAGCGCGCCACGCTACTAGTAGCGCAAGAATCAATAGAATAAACAGTACCCACGGGAAGGAGCGGACACCAACTGTTTCAATAAGAATCCCACCCATCACGCCGCCGCCGCCGATAGCTAGGTTCCATACCGTCACTAACATCGACTGGGCCACATCTGCACTTTCGCCAGCTGCTTCAGCAACTGCTGTTTGTAGCAAAGTAGCCGCTCCTCCGAACGTCAACCCCCATACAGCAACCACTAGATAGATCACTATGGGTTGGCTGCTGCTAATGCCCAGTGCAATGGATGACAAGGCGAAAGCAACGAGGCTGTTAAGAACCAATGGACGTAGTTTACGGTCGATCAAAATACCGATGACCCAGATGCCAATAAGCGCAGTAATGCCGAAAATAAGCAGTACCAAGTCAACGCGCTGGGTAAGCCCAGCCTGAGTAAGATAGGGTGCAATGTAGGTATACAGGATGTTATGTGCTAGCACCCATGTCAGAACGACAAACAGTACCGGCCGTACCCCTGGAATAACAAAAACCTTGTAGAGAGGGAGCCGCTTATCAGGAGCCTCCCCTGAATAGTCCGGTAGCTTCCAAAGCACCCAGGCGACCAGCATCAGAGCCAACAGCGACATGATCCCGAAGATGGAGCGCCAGCCCACAAGGGTGCCAAGAAGTGTTCCGGCAGGGACACCGAGTGCCAGAGCGAGAGGTGTGCCAACCATCGCTACTGCCATTGCTCGTCCCTTGAGTGACTCCGGCACCATGCGCCGGGCATAACCTGCTATCATGCCCCATAAGACTCCAGCGGATACGCCTGCGAAGAACCGTGCTGCCAGCGTAAGTATATAATTGGAAGAAAAAGTGGTGACGGTGTTGAATACGAGAAAACCAAGGATGCATATTAGTAGCAGTGGTCGCCGCCGCCATCCACGCGTCACGGTGGTTAAGGGAATCGCGGCCAACAGTGAACCCAGGGCGTACAAAGTGACAAGTTGACCTGCAAGTGCCTCGGAGACACCAAGCCCATCACCTATTTGGAGCAACAAGCCGGCCGGAATCGTTTCGGTAAGAATACAGATAAACCCCGTCATAGCAAGGGCGAGTAATCCTGCCCATGGTAGATGTTCAGAAGAGGGAGTACTGGAGGCACTTTGTATGGCAGAAGTTGTGTTTTGGGTCATTGGAGAAGCACCTCTCTTTATATAATTGTAGAAAATTCAATGATATACACTCGAATAGGGTTTACTAGACAGAGAGCCTAGGCCAGTTCATTCCGGACCAAGGCTCCTTGTACTACGTTCTTTATTTGTTACGTCTATCATAAATGGCATCACAAAGGTCAACAGTAAACTGACCCGACATGCCTTCTAGTGCAGTATTAGTGAACGCCACGACGCTGAGCTGTTGCTCGGGATCGACGAACCACGAATGACCATAGGTGCCACCCATACGCCATGTACCCGGGGATTCCGAAGTGTCTGCGGCGACAGGATCCTTTAGAATCGTAATGCCAAGACCAAAGCCTCGTCCTGGCCAAAAGGCCATTGGCAGATCACCGATCTGGTTGATCGTCATATCGTGAACCAGAGACTCTGGTAGCAGCGGTGCTCCGCCCTTACGTAATGTTTCCAGCAGCTGCAAAAAATCCCCAGCACTGCCGACCATGCCAGCTCCTCCAGAATGATAGGCAGTATCGTCAAGTGCTCGACCAGGGGCAAGCAGGAATCCAGCCGTTCCCTCCATAAAGGCAATACTGTCGGGATCATGTAAAGGCCGTGGCTCTGGAGTATCATTGGCATAGGAAGTAGCCAGTCGTTCTCGATTGACTGCAATAAAACCCGTGTCGCTCATGCCAAGCGGTTTTGTCACGAGTGAATGTACGGCCTCATTGAGCGGTGTTTCTGTGACCTTTGCAATTACTGCTCCTAGCACATCTGTCGCGATGGAGTATTTCCACTCGGTACCTGGCGTATAGAGGAGGGGGACAGAGGCAAGACGACGCAGGTTCTCTTCCAATGTGATGCCGGACTGATCCATACCATCTGATACCCCTGCTGACTGATAGGAACCATTCTCTTCTTGGAAAAATCGGTAAGAAAGGCCTGCGGTGTGCGTCATCAAATGACGAATCGTCAATGTCGCGAACTCGCCATTTTGCAAACGTGGCCGAAACTCTGGGAGCCAACGATCAACGCGGTCATCCAGCTGTAGTCGACCTTGCGCAACTAATACTAGGGCTGCCGTTGAAACGATAGGTTTGCTAACTGAGGCGAGCCGGAATAAGGCGTCTTCTTGCATAAGTCTGCTCATCTCGCGGTCGGCAAGACCGGCAGCGCGGCTATAAACCAGTTCCCCATCTATCGCCACTTTAATGACAGCACCGACCAGGCGCTTGTCAGCAAGGGTTCGATCAATTACTTCATCGATGCGACCTGATAAACAATCTGTATTTATTTTGTTTGAGTCCAATATACTCAACAGTCTTCATCCCTTCGGAATAGTTAAAGCCATGAACACTTTACTATTGTAGGGTTATTATATATAACAAGTTATCTTGATTACATAAGGTAACTAAGTTAAATTAGCCTTATAACGATTAATTACAAGCTAGTTTGTAGGGGTAACCTTAAATTTAAAGGAAGTGATTTTGATGGACCATATTGATAAGCAAATTCTTTTTCATCTTCAAAATCAAGCAAGAATTTCTATGACAGAGCTGGGAAAATGTGTCGGTTTATCGCAACCTGCAGTTACGGAAAGAGTTAGGCGTATGGAGGAGAAAGGCATCATCAGCGAGTATCGCACCATTATTTCCCCTGAAAAAATTGGAAAACATGCTGCTGCCTACATGTTATTTCATTCTAGGGATTGTAATGCATTCCTTGATTTCTGCCGCTCAAGTCCTGATGTCGTCGAATGTTACCGTATAAGTGGGGAACACAACTACTTATTGAAAGTAGTAACCGACTCTACACGAGCCCTCGAGGATTTCGGAAATCAATGTGACAAATACGGTACCTATACGATTCTAATCGTGATGTCATCGCCAATCGATCATAAATTTCTTATACCTTCGCTTGAAGAAGCAAGCATCAACTTGCTGAGTTAGAATTGAACATTACTTCTGCCAGCCCTTCAACGCAAAAAGACTCTTCTATATAAATAGAGGAGTCTTTTTGATTGGAATATTTTTCAGGATAAATGGTTCCACAAATCGTTGTCGGTCCCCTTTACATTCAAATTAATTAGCTAAGACATTGCCAGCATCGCCTAGTTTCCAACGGCAGGTCATTATCAGTTTCTCACCCTCCAGTTCGGCTGTCAGCGTGCCACCCATTTTATTCATCAGACTTTTGGCAATGGAGAGACCAAGCCCGGAGGCTTGAGAAGATCGGGTACGGTCTGCGGTATAGAATCGGTCAAATAAGAGGTTAACATCGCTTCCGGCTAGTTCCTTCGCATCGTTTACTATCGTTAAGTCAGCTGTTACCTGCCGTCGTTCGAAACGGATTTCCACATACCCGGTCGCGTGTTTGACCGTATTGACAAGTAAATTCTCGACAACCCTCCGCACAGCGGACTCATCGGCGTATACGGATACATTTTCCTCAGGTAGCCGTATATCCGGTGTAATATTGCGTTCGTTGAAAGAATCGTAAAATCCGACCAGAATTTCCGAGAGTAGGGCCGTCATCCCAAGCTTTTCGGTATGTAGAGGATAATCTAGCGATTCGATCAAGGAAAGCTCAAAAAAATCATTCAGCAGTGCCTGCAGCCGTTTCGTCCGATTTTTAACGATGGCAACATATTCAAGTTTTTCATCAGGGGTAATTGACTCATCCTCCAACAGTTGAATATAACCGAAGATGGAGGTGAGGGGGGTACGGATATCATGTGAAATATTCGCTACAGCCTGACGGAATTCTTGTTCGACACGTTTTCGTTGGGCTTCCGCTTCGACGATTAAATTAGATTGACGATTGATTTGTCCCGCAAGTGCCTCAAGCTTCTGGTCGAATAGAGCCACATCGATTTTTTTACCGGTTGATCGCTCATTGTAGGTATGCAATTGCCCTGTTATCCGCCCTAGCTCTCGCCTTAACATCAACAAACGGAAAAGCAGGAGAGCTCCTGCCGCAAACAATATGATTGTCAGAATAAGCAACACTCTCCTGCACCTCCTATTTATTATTTGATTTCTTTTCTGTGGAATACGAGAATACCGAGTACCCCGGAAACGGCTATTGTCAACAACGGTACAAGTAAAAGCGCTGGCCAATCTCCACTGTCGATACTGGGCTTACCGATATCGCTCACCAGTTTGAAGATGGAATAATCGTACAAATTACTAAAGAAAGAGATCTTCGAACCTATACCAGCCAAAACCGTATCGATCATAAGGAAGAAAATCATTGAGAAGCCGATAGTTTTGCCGCTGTCGGTTAGGATTACGGTGAACAGCGCCCCGATGGCTGCGTAACCAGCTGTGTACAACAACGTTAGCCCGAGGGCTCGCGGTATAAAAAGTGTAGTGCTTCCTTCCGGCAGATGACCGAAGCCCGAAAGCAGCGTGACTTCGACTGTGCTGACAATAGGAAAGACGAGAGAAATCGCCATGGCCCCAACTGCGAATACGATTAGTTTTGCCGCGAACAGCCGGCCTCTGGTGTTGCCCGAAGATGCGATCGTCTTCATGACTCCTGTGGAATATTCGTTAGAGATAAAGAATCCAGCCAGAATGGCTACGCCGAATTTAATAATGTAGGCATTGCTTGAAATAAAGGTAGTCAGAAATTCAGCGCCGGTGATCTGAGGTTCCCCATTGGACCGATGATCAAAATAATATAGCAATGGGTAAGCAAGCGAGAGGACGGAAAGTGCCAATAGAAAAGTCCAAAATGATCTATTCTTACGGAGCTTGAAAAACTCAACTCTGATCAGATTATACATTTGGATTTCCCCCAATCCGCTTCGTAAAATAACTTTCCAAGTCTTCACCCATAGGCATAAACTTCTCGATCTCGAGGCCTGCAGAGAATAACGCTGTTGATACTTTACCTGGCTGCTCAATACGGCTATACAACTTGATGGTTCCATCCTGCATCACTTCGAAATCGGCCGTACCCAGCTCGTTCTGAATGACGGCTGTTGCCTTGCCCGGATCATCCACTTTGATAAACAAATACTGCTGACATTTCTCGTTTAATTCCTCCGCAGTGAGTTGTTCAAGCAACTGACCGCGATGAATAATGCCATAATGACTTGCCATTAAATGCAGCTCACTTAGAATATGACTTGAGATCATTATCGTAATGCCAAGCTCACGGTTTAGTCGCTTGAGCAGTTCGCGCATTTCGACGACACCCATCGGATCTAACCCATTGGTCGGCTCGTCCAGAATCAGAAATTCTGGATCTCCCAGCAAGGCGATGGCAAGACCTAACCGCTGCTTCATTCCAAGTGAGAAATTCTTGGCTTTCTTCTTGCCGGCGCCCTGCAGTCCAACTTGCTCTAGCATTCTAGGAACGCAATCTTTGCCGGGAATACCACGTAGAATCCGGTTTGCTTCTAAATTTTCGCTCGCAGTCATATGGGGGAACAAAGCGGGACTCTCGATAATCGAGCCGATTCGCTTACGAGCCTGGATCAAGGCCTGCTCTTCACTGGCTCCGAACAGCTCGATCGTCCCCTTAGTCGGAAAAGCAAGTCCGGTCACAATCCGGATTAATGTTGATTTTCCAGCTCCGTTTTGCCCAATAAAACCATAAATAGAGCCTTTACGGATTGACAAATTGACTTTGTCCAGCGCTGTATGGCCCTTGAACTTTTTGGATAGTTGATTTGTTTTTAATACATACTCGTACATCTCGTCTTGGCCTCCTTTTCGTGATAGACCAAGTATAGAATTGAAAACATAAGAAGAGCTAAAGCCAAATCTTAAGAATGTCTTAAGGCTTGAGCCGATAACCTATGCCCCATACTGTCTCGATAAATTCGCTTCCTGGTGCGGCCTTGGTTAGCTTGCTGCGCAAATTGCTCATATGGACATTGACCGTATTGTCATCCCCGTAATATGGCTCGTGCCAGACCCTTTCGTACAAATTCGCTTTCGTGAACACCTTCTTAGGGGCCGACAAAAGCAACGAGAGAATCTCAAACTCTAGAGCTGTGAGCGTCAGTTCCGCTCCATTTGCCGTAACCGACATCGCCTCTCGATGAAGTACAAGGCCCTGATGCTGGAGCACGTTAGGCATAGCCGATTGCGCAATCCGCGAATACAAACGTAGATGAGAATCGATCCGTGCAGAGACTTCCTCAACGTCGAAGGGTTTCGTAATGAAATCATCCGCCCCCGCCCGCAGGGCAGATACCTTGGTCTGGGGCTCACCCTTGGCTGAAATGATAATTACGGACATATCGTCCCGCCCGGCAATCTTCTCAAGTAGTTCCTCTCCCGACATGCCAGGCAGCATCAGATCCAGTAGCAGCATGCTCCATTGACGTTGCTCCAGATAGAGAAGTGCCTCCGTTCCCGAGTAAGCAGGTTGGGGGATGTAGCCACTTTTCTTAATAATGTTGCACAGCAATCGGTTGATGTCGCTGTCGTCCTCAGCAACGAGAATATGTATCGGGTTATTCATTTAATCTCCTTATTCCACCTAAAATAGGTCATTATTCGGATGAATGCCTATTAAATAGGATAGCAGGTTTTAGATTCTGTATCCAGATCCAGCCAATTTCTGCATTTTGGTTATTCAAATCTATATCACCGATTCTGGTGAGTTCATTTTTATATAACAAAGAGACTCTTCTATATAAATAGAGGAGTCTCTTTGCGGTGTTAAGGTATTTAAATAAATAGATTATGACTAGATTGATCAGCTTGACCGAGGTAATATCCTACACCGCCGATTCCAACACCGTCGATCAGTTCTTCACGGGTAATGCCCATAAGATCCATGGACATTTGGCAGGCAACGATCTCGACGCCTTGGTCGACAGCCATTTGAATCAATTCTTCCAAAGAAGAGACATTATTGTTCTTCATTACAGAGCGGATCATTTTGGAGCCCATGCCCATCATGTTCATATTCGAAAGTGTTAGCTTCCGACTGCCGCGCGGCATCATCGCTCCGAACATTTTACCGATAATATTCTTGTTCACAGGCACTTTCTCATCCTTGCGGATAATATTGAGACCCCAAAAGGTAAAGAACATCGTCACTTTTTTGCCGCTGGAGGCAGCTCCGTTGGCAATGATGAAGGAAGCGATCGCTTTATCCAGATCACCGCTGAAAACCACCATCGTACTTGCATTACTAGTTTGGACGGGTTGTGCTCCTGCTGGTACGGAATCCGCGGTAATGCCTTTGCGCAGATAAGCTTCAATCATGCCAGTAGGCAGCTTCGTTAATTGCAAAAGCGTGTGCTTCGACATGCGAGCCCATGCCTTAATATCTTCATAGAATCCCGGATCGGAAGCCGTTACCTTTAAGACTTGCCCGTCCAAGAGCGGGTCCATGCTCATCTTGACTTGGATCAGCGGCCCAGGGCAGCATAGTCCGCAAGCATCAAGCACGGAATCAGGTGTTAGATCCGATTCTTGTTTGGAAGGGGTGGATACAGATGGGCTAGAGTTGGCTGCGAAAGCTGTAGTGTTGGTATTGGCTGCAGCTGAAGCAGTGTAAGTTCCCGCCGGAGCTCCCGTTGCTGCGATTTCTTTACGGGCTGCTGCTGAAATACCTGCGTTTGGCGTCAGACTATCTTTTTTTTTAGGTGAATATTTACTCAGTTGATATGTCTTATAGCCTCCGGTCAGATTCTTCACACGAAAACCTTTTTGCTGCAAAATCCGGGAAGCTGTGTAGCCTCTGAGTCCAACTTGGCAATACACCCAAATTTCTTTACTAGGGTCAAGCTCACTTAGACGACCACGCAAATCATCCACAGGGATGTTAATGGAGCCTTCAATATGACCGTTGGCATGCTCGATTTCCGAACGTACGTCAACTAAAATGGTATTGTTGTTGTCACGACCTTCTAAATCCTTAGGAACGAATACTGTAGTCATGCCTTTCAAAATATTTTCAGCAGCAAAGCCAGCCATATTCACTGGATCTTTAGCAGAAGAGTAAGGAGGGGCATAAGTAAGCTCCAATTCCGTTAAATCAGTGACCGTACCTCTAAAGCGAATCACTGTAGCGATATCGTCGATACGTTTATCTACTCCACTGTAACCCACAGCTTGTGCGCCGAGTACTGTACCTTTTGGATCAAAAATCAGCTTCATAGATATTGGAGTTGCCCCCGGATAATAAGTTGCATGAGAGCTTGGATGTACGTAAATCACGTGATATGGTAAGCCCAAACGTTGTAATGTTTTTTCGTTATTGCCGGTAGAAGCACCCGTGACTCCAAAAACCTTAATAATAGAAGTCCCTTGTGATCCTTTGTAAGTAGTGCCTAGACCGCTGACGTTGTCCGCAGCAATCCGTCCTTGCTTATTGGCAGGACCAGCTAGTGGAATAGCAGTTTTAGTTCCGTTCACGAAATCAACCACCTCGACCGCGTCACCTACTGCATAGACCTGATCCAAATTTGTTTCCATGCGCTCGTTGACCAAGATATGGCCGCGTGGACCGAACTCTAAACCACTATCCTTCAGGAAAGAGGTATCCGGCGAAACGCCGATGGCCAACAGAACCATATCACTTTGCAGCACAGTGCCACTTGCCAACTGAACCTCTATTTGTTCACCCACTTCTGCAAACCCCTGGACCATATCCGAAAAAATAAGATTAACGCCATGCTCGTCGAGCTCTTTTGCCAAAATAGAAGACATTTCAGTATCGAACGGAGCTAAGATTTGTGGACCCGCCTCGATCAAGCTTACTTCCAGACCTGCTTCTCTGAGGTTCTCCGCCATCTCAACACCGATAAACCCACCACCGATCACAACGGCGGAACGAGTGTCTTCGGCTGCGACTTTGGTTTTGATTTTGTCGGTGTCGGGAATGTTGCGCAGCATGTGAATTTTGGAACTCTCGATACCAGGTAGATTCGGACGAATCGGTTTAGCGCCGGGTGATAAAATAAGCGCATCATAGCTCTCTTCATAGGAGCCTTTTTCTATACTTTCTACTCTTACTTTCTTGTTCACAGGGTCGATAGACACCACTTCACTTTGAATCCGAACATCGATGTTAAAACGTTTATGCATCGCCTCTGGTGTCTGAACCAGCAGCTTGGAGCGATCCTGAATGGAACCTCCGATATAATAAGGCAGTCCGCAATTGGCAAAAGAAATGTACGGATCACGTTCAAACATGATGATATGAGCCTCTTCATCTAATCTCCGAAGCCTGGCGGCCGCTGATGCGCCTCCTGCAACTCCTCCGACAATCAGTACTTTTTTACTCATGATGATTTATTCCTCCCCTAAAAATAGCTGAATTAGATGTTTGATTTTCTCGTCTTTAACAGAATAGTTAATTTCCAGTCCTTTACGTTCGGTTTCGACAATGCCTAGAGCTCTAAGCTTCTGCAAATGCTGGGATACCGTAGATTGTGGAAGGTCGAGACAGTCCTGCATGAAGCTAACGTTGCAGCTGCCTTTTTCAAGCAGACCTTTAATGATGCACAAGCGAACGGGATGAGCGATAGCCTTTAGGGTTTCGGCGGTTTGATTATAGGCTTTGAAATTTTTGTCCATGGTTATGAACTCCTCGCTTTACAATATCCTTATATCGTAATATTATGATATAGTGATATTAAAATCAAGTTATTTTTAAAAAAAGAGAAGGAGAGATGCTCGATGTCTTTTAAAATTTCAAAGGAAATTACCCCTCAGCAAGTGGCGGAACGTCTGAAGAATGGAGAGGCTCCTACGCTGCTGGATGTACGCGAACCCGCCGAATGGGTGGAGGGACATGTGATCGGTGCGAAGCATATTCCGCTTGGGCAGCTGTTAATGCGTATAGATGAACTAGATCCTAATGGAGAGATGATTGTAATGTGCTTAAGTGGTGGTCGAAGCGGATTGGCTTGTGAGCTGCTGAGCGAAAAGGGTTATAACGTTGTGAACATGACGGGTGGATTAAGCGCTTGGACGGATGATTTTTTGGTACGGGGGTAATAGATGAACATGATGTTTAGGATCCTACTGAGTATAGTAATTGCTTTTAGTATAGTAAGGTTCTTACGTTCCGCTTGGCCAGTCCGTTCACTCTCCTATGTAGAAGCCCGTGACGTTCGCGAATTAGCAGATCAATCACTGGACATGAAAATGCTCGATGTTAGAGATGCCGTAGATTATGAGAAGGATAGTATCCGTGGCTCGATAAATATATCGATCGGGCGGTTAGCCTATGTCTGGCAACATTGTCTATCTACTGACGATTCGGTTCTAATCCTTGCTGATAGTTACTATAAAAGAAACAAAGCTGCGAGAATTCTGTATAAACAGGGCTTTCGAAAGTTATATGCGGTAAATGGTGATTTTTTAGGAAGTAAAAGAACACTCTCCGACATTTCGGTGAAAGGTTGTTGTGAAGGATAATGGATTTAAGCTCATTAATGTCCCGTCTCGGATTTGGTAAAAGCGCAAGTGTAAGTGTAAGAACGTTGAAGGTGTCAGAGTTTCGGAGCGAAATGGAGCAATCCAAAAATAGGCTGCTGATCGATGTCCGCGAACCGGATGAATACAAGAGTGGATTTATTCCGGGGGCGAAAAACATCCCGCTGTCTCAGTTGGAAAAGCGGCTCGGTGAAATCCCTAAGGATCGGGATGTATTGCTCTACTGCCGCAGCGGTATGCGAAGCAAAAGTGCAGCGCGGATTCTGAGTAAGCAGGGGTATACTCGGCTTGCACATCTGCAGGGCGGGGTAAGTAGCTGGGATGGGAAGTTGAGTCGACGGTAACTGAACTAATTCCTCTGAACAAACTCTAATAGAGCTAACTCCAAATGAGCTTACTAAAGCTGGCTTTGCTTTAACGCAACGTACTTAAACCAACTAGCTTTTTTGATCGATAAGTTAAATTTTGCTGGATCTACCATTGAATGTAGAGTGTTTATTGACAGCATCAGAAAGCGAACACTATACTTTTGAGTAATAGGACGAAGCACGTCCCGTACCCATATTGGGTGCGGGATTTTTTTATGCCAAGAAGGAGGGTGACGTATGGGATTTACGGAGGAGCATCGTAAGTGGGTAGAGGATCATATTAGTAGAAGAACGGGAGAACGGCGGGGGAGATTGGAGCGTGGACATGGCCATGGTGAGGGGATGTTTTTGGAGAAGGTATGGTGGCCTATGATGGGGCATTTCAATGACCTTCATCCTGAATATGAAGTGTTGGATTGGCGTAGTAAGCCCTACTTTGTTGATTTTGTGTGGAAGCCTGGCCAGGTTAAGTTTGCGTTTGAAGTTAAAGGCTACGGCCCACATGTGCAAAATACAGACCGAACACGCTACAGGCAGGAGCTGAATCGAGAGACTTATCTGCAAATCGCGGGTTATCGGGTCGTGGCGATTCCTTATGATGATCTGGATGCGAATCCTGAACTTACGATTACTTTGTTAAGACCATTGCTGATGCCTTACCTCGCTGTGAAGATGGAGGAGCAGGGGGAGTTTTGCCGACTGGAGCGTGATATTTTGCGGATTGCGGTTCGCACGAATGGGTGCATTCGTCCGGTTGATTTGGTGAGGGAGCTTGGGATTGATCTTAGGACGGCTAGGAAGTATATGAAGTCTCTCTCTGAAAAAGGAAGGTTCAATCCGGTAGTTTCCCAGGCAAGCGGTAGAGTTTGTCGTTATGAATATGTTCATTCTTTTAGTGATTTTCATATGTGGTGAATGAACGGTATAAATCCCGTAGAATGGTACCGTGGGGCGGAAAACGAGCAAAAGAACGGTATAAATCCCGTAGAATGGGGTCGTGATGAGGAAAATGGGCAAAAGAACGGTATAAATCCCGTAGAATGGTGCCGTGAGACGGAAAACGAGCAAAAGAAAGGTATAAATCCCGTAGAATGGTGCCGTGAGACGGAAATTGAGCAAAAGAACGGTATAAATCCCGTAGAATGGTGTCGTGAGACGGAAAATGGGCAAAAGAACGGTATAAATCCCGTAGAATGGTGCCGTGAGACGGAAATTGAGCGAAAGAGGGGTAAAAATACCCCAGATCAGCCCTCTCCAATCCACCTCGTCCCGTTATCATCCGCATCTCACTTCACCAAGGGAGACGGGCGAGCGAAGCATACGATAAACCTCTAATTTTGACCTGATTTTCACTTAGATTGTTAAGGTGTTACTTATCGAGCTAATCTTCTATGATTATGTTGATAGACCAGATTTGTGTTAGACACAGACAACTACCTCGAGAACATATGAAACCGCTATCAACTTGAATCGAAGGAGCGATTATAATGGAAACAGTGACATCTAAATATCCATTTCAACAGATTGATTTACCCTTAAATGACCGAGTGCAGGATTTGATCTCCAGATTAACGCTTGATGAAAAAGTAAGCCTGATCCCCCAGTATCAAGCGGCCATAGAGCGTTTGGGCGTTGGAGCCTATAAGCATGGTACAGAAGCGGCGCACGGAATCTCCTGGCTTGGAAAAGCGACCTCTTTTCCTCAGCCAAGCGGACTGGCTTGTACTTGGAATCCAGAGCTAATGAAGGAAATCGGCTCGGCCATTGGAGATGAAGCAAGAGCATTTTACAAAAAGAATCCAACGGTGAATGGCCTGACGTTATGGGCACCAACGGTGGATATGGAGCGTGACCCACGATGGGGTAGAACGGAAGAAGCCTACGGTGAAGATCCAGAGTTAACTGGACAACTGAGCACATCACTTGTGCAAGGAATCCAAGGCGATCACCCGGTGTATTTGAAAGCGGTCGCAACGCTTAAACACTTCCTAGGGAACAACAACGAGATCGAACGCGGAAATTGTTCCGCCAGCATCGATCCGAGAAATATGCGTGAGTATTATCTGGAAGCATTCAAGCCTGCTTTTCAAGAAGGTGGCGCACAGTCTATGATGACCGCCTATAACTCGGTGAATGGCGTGCCTGTTATTCTTCATCCGGCAGTCATGGATGTTGTCAAAGGCGAATGGGACATGGACGGTTTTATCGTTAGTGATGCTGGTGATTTATTCGGGATTGTGAAGGATCATAAGTATTATGAATCTTTTGCACAGTCGATGGCGGAATCTATCAAAAACGGTATTGACAGCGTAACAGAAGAAACTGAAGAGACGATCAAGGTTCTTCATGAAGCACTAGACCAAGGCCTACTGGCAGAGGAAGATCTGGATCGTGCACTAACTAACACATTTAGAGTTCGTTTCCGTCTGGGAGAGTTTGATCCCGCTGAAGGTAATCCATACACAGCAATCGACGATTCCGTAATTCTTAGCAAAAAACATGCCGCACTTTCCTTGGAAGCTGCCAAACAATCCATTGTGCTGCTGAAGAATGATCAGGCAACATTGCCACTGAGCAAGACTGAATTAAACAAAGTGGCGATTATTGGTCCACTTGGCGATGAAGCTTTCAGAGACTGGTATTCCGGCACATTACCTTATGGAGTGACTCCACTGCAAGGTGTTAGTAAGAAACTGCCTGGTAAACAAGTTACTTTTGAGAGCGGCGCAGATCAGATTATTCTTACTTCAGCTGCAAACGGCCAAGCCATCGGAATCACGGGTGAGGACGGAAGACTGGCTGTACAACATGACATAGCAGAGCACGGAGAATTGTTCCAACATACCGCTTGGGGCTGGACTAGCAATACTCTGAAGGCGACAAGTCGTGGACAGTATGTAACTTTAAGCGAAGCGGAGACACTTACAGCATCTGCTGATGAAATCTACGGATGGTTTGTAAAAGAATCCTTGAACATCGTCCCGGAAGCTGAGGGTAAAGTCTCTTTGCGGACTTGGAATGACAAATTGATCTCTGTGAATGCTGAGGATGGCACGCTGCAGGTTGCTGATCAGGTCGCAAGTGCGGACGCTCGTCTTTTCAAAAAGAACATCGTTACAAACGGACTGGACGCTGCGGTAGAAGCTGCCAAAGCAGCTGAAGTAGCAGTGGTTTTTGTCGGTAATCATCCACTCCTTAACGGAAAAGAAGAAATCGACAGACCTGATATTGTACTTCCGGAGGAGCAGGAGCGCCTGGTCAAAGCAGTCTATGAAGCGAATCCAAATACAGTGGTAGTTATTGTCGGCAGTTATCCGATTTCTTCCACTTGGATTGACGAGAATATCCCGGCAGTATTGTATACATCCCACAGTGGACAAGAGCTTGGTAATGCGGTTGCAGAAGTGTTGTTCGGAGATTACAGTCCTTCTGGTAAGCTGAATATGACTTGGTTCCGTTCTGTGGAGCAGCTGCCTGAGCTGATGGATTATGATATTATCAAAGGTAAAAGAACCTATATGTACTTTGACGGTAAGCCATTGTATCCTTTTGGTCACGGCCTAAGTTATGCTGAAGTGAATTACAAGAATCTAAATTTGAGCACAAAGGAACTGCAGCAAGACGATACGCTTAACATTTCCGTTCAAGTGGATAATACTGGAGCAGCTGATGGGGACGAGGTTGTTCAGTTATATGTGCAAGCTTTGAATTCCCGGGTCAAACGTCCGATTAAACAGTTGAAGGGTTTTGGAAAAGTGAGCATCGCCGCAGGTCAATCGAATACTATAGAGTTTGCATTACCAGTTTCAGAGTTAGCATTCTGGGATGTTACACGCGAACAATATTGCGTCGAAAATGGAGAATACGCAATTCTGATCGGCCGTTCTTCTGCTGATATTAAATTATCTTCAGTAGTAACGGTGAAAGGGGACATCATTCCTTCCCGTAATTTATATAACAACACCAAAGCAGAGAACTATGATGACTACGAAGGCGTATATCTGGACGAATGCAAAGCAGGCGGGGCTTCGGTACATCCGGTAAAAGAGGGCGCTTGGATCGCTTTTAATGACGTATTGTTCGATCATGGAGCAGTAGCAATTGAAGCTCAGGTCTCCTCTGCAAAAGGTGGCAGCATTGAGATCAGAACCGGAAGCGCAGCTGGGAAACTGGTTGGAACCGTGACCGTCCCTTCTGGTGGAGTTCTGCAACAGTGGAGCACATTGAAAGGCGAAGTATCCGTGGAGACGGGTACTAGCGATGTTTATGTAGTTTTTAACGGTGAGGTGCTTCTCAGCCGGTTTCAATTTAATCAATAATAGAGATGACCTTTGATTATGGGATGGAGTGTGCTATATGGAGTGTTTGGGGTGTCGGATTGCTAACGGAATTGAGCCTAACGTAAAAGTAGTATATGAGAAAGAATTTATTACTTGTGTGCTAGATATCGCTCCGTTTAACGAAGGACATCTCCTGATCCTTCCTAAAAAGCATTATTGGGATCTCGAAGAAATCGATTCAGAGACTTCCTATGCGATAATGGACGCATCAAAGAAGCTGTCAATCGTCTTGAAGGATCTATTCAAACCAGATGGCATAAGCATATGCCAAAATGGAGGGAAGTTTAACGACCTGACCCATTACCATATGCACCTCATCCCTAGATACGAAGGAGACGGATTTGTTTTGAGTGAACCACTACACCCGCACGGTGCTGAGAATTTTTTAAGTCACACGCAAGCAAAGATTATTGGTGTTTTAAAAAAGTAATAAACATAAAAAGGGCATTCCTGAAGCAATATCAGGGATGCCCTTTTCCTTTTGTTATAGAGTAACGCTCTAATCACATCCGCCACCGCCACCAGCATCTCCGCCACCGAAATCTCCCCCGCTGCTGTGCCCGCTATCCCCGCCCCAGCTATGACCGTTGTCATGTCCAGAATGGTGATGGGAGTCGCTCCCGTGATGGTGTTGATGGTGATATTGGTGATTAGAATGATTCGGGTTATTTGGATCCAGCAGATCTGGATGGCTAGCTGCCATAAAAGACATGCGGGCGGTGTCATCTCGTCTATTTCTCTCAAATCTGTTACTGTTCGAGCTTGAACCATTACTAACTATGGACTGTATGATTATAAATACAACGACTCCAATAAACAGTATCCCAAAGACCATTAGATCGCCCTCCTAGTTGTTCATTATAAGCTGTATTCTCTTAAATTGTACCATAATATTGAATAAATGGATTGTGAAAAAGAATATAAGCGGCTAGCTGTTTTGAACAGAAACTTGGTTTCTTTGCAGTTCAATCCTTGAACATGAATTGTGCTGTCTATGTGTAGCGTTGTGTCGAGAGGGCAGTAGCTTTAAATCCAAGTAGAAAATATTGGTATTCTATAGTATGATCAAAATTGCTAGAATTACAAAAAAATACAAGGGGCGCCGCACATGAAAAAGGGGAAGAATTATTTCATTTTACTTTTATTATTTATTTTACTGATTAACTCACTGGGGGTTGGGGTTCCCACAGCCAGTGCAGATTCCTCAGCGGTGCCTTTAGAACTTTCGCTTCCGGCTAATTTGACAGACTGGGTAATGGATGAAGAAGCTGGCTATATTTATGCCATCTCCAGCGCGGAGAATAATCTTTATTTTATTCGGCTTAGTGATCTTAAGATTGAGAAGACGCTCAATGTGGGCTCGAACCCGTCTTATCTTGCAAGGGATGGGCAATCTCTGCAGATCGCGCTTTCCGGAGCGACGATGATCAAGACAGTAGACTTGTCCACTCAACAAATCTCGAACACGATAATCACAACTGGAATCCCCAACTCAGTCGCTGCTACTTCCAAATATCTTTTCTATGGTACTAGTAATGGGGTTTATAAATATGACAAGTCCAATCAGTCGAACAGTCTATTATTCCGAAACTTTTTATATAACGGTGTGGCTCTGGCAGTTGATGAGTCCTCCAATATGCTGTTTGTCGGTGAAATATCCTCGTATGCCGGAATAACGGCTGTAGATATTAAGACCGGTGCCGTGCTGAGCCAGGATATTGACGACGATATGGAGATTGGAGGAAATTCCATATCGCTTCAGCATATTTTTGTGGATGATCAATCCGTATATTTTGGTGGGCATCAGTTCAATAAAAGGAATTTGATAGAGACCACGGGTACCTACTCGAGAACGAATGGCGATTACACCTATCTCGAAGCTGTTATATTGGATGTATCAGATACATATGTTCTTACTACGCAAGGGGTATACGATAAGGAGACCTATACTCCATTGGCGTTATTCCCTTCCGACAAAAGATTTGCTTTGCTCGACTCGAACGGTCAAGCTTATCTGGCAGGTGAATCGAACTGGTTCGATAATGCCAAAAGTATTACCCGAATTGGACTTACCATCCCGTCTAGACCCACTTCGCTGTTAACGACAGATGCTTATTCCATTCGAAGCAATCAAGCGATTACGGATTGGACTACTACGGATAATTCTCCTTATATCTATGCTATTATGGCAAGCACTAATGAGCTTGTCACTATCAGTAAGGCAGATATGAGAGATGTAAAGAAGATGTTCATTGGTTCCAACCCGAGTAAGATCAAAATACTTAATAATAAGCTCTATATCCTCTTTAAAGGTGAAAACAATATCAATATTATGGATCTGCAAAATGGTATTCCATCAGATGCTGCTGTCAGTAAAATTACCACTAAGCACTATCCGCTTGATGTCTATCCTGATAACAATAATCGAATTTTATATTACGGCGGGACATTTGGAGGCGGTATCAGCGTAACCTCGGCAGTCTATACCTCGGTTACAGATACGGTATATGAAAAGGAAACTGGGATCAATCGCTCCAGCACCTATTTGCTTCTCCCGGATCAACATATTTTGTATGGTGGAGATACCTTCTCCCTCTATAAATACAACTCTGATAATTTTGATGTGATAGAGAGAAAAGACGTACAAAGTGGTTCTTATGATGCAAAGCTCTTTCTCGATGAAGGTAGTCTGTACTTTGGGAACCGTAGAATGG
Organism: Paenibacillus sp. NPDC058367; assembly: GCF_042723305.1. Taxonomy (NCBI): domain Bacteria; kingdom Bacillati; phylum Bacillota; class Bacilli; order Caryophanales; family Paenibacillaceae; genus Paenibacillus; species Paenibacillus sp. NPDC058367. The sequence goes on along the minus strand of NZ_JBHXIZ010000001.1, from coordinate 1,689,509 downwards.
ATGCGAATCAAACGTCTACCCTGTACGGGACCTATGCGGAGCAAATTATCTACGCGCGCGGCAGCCTCGTATTCAGTAACAGCGCCGTCTACGACAGAGACAGCTTTACCAAACTGTATGATTTGTTAATGTTCAACCAGCACACATATGTTGATGCGGATCATACTATTTTTGTATCCGATGCAGGTAGGTTATATAAATTCAATAACCTTCAAGAGATGCAGGCGATAATGAATGAGGGGCGTCAGCCTTCTAATGCCATCTTCGTGGACGAAAACTTGACACTTGGCGCGATTGACGGTTATTTATCTTTTGAACCTCCTGCTAACCAAGATGGTATTACGAATTATACCGCCTATTATCTTGATCAGAATGGAAATAAACTTAAGCAGATTGGTATCTATAAGAAGACAGAATTATCGACAGATTCACTCCTTGTTTATGAAATATCCCATTCGACTCTGCCCGCAGGAGCGGTAAGTATTGGGGTATACCCGGTTGTTCGTTTTGTAGATTATGGAAGTGAAAGAACACTTGATGTTCATACAACGGCTCCAATCTATGATGCGCCGAGTTATCTGCCTGTGGACTTTTCAGTCACAGATACGAATCCGGACATCAATAAATTTTCGGGTACAGTGACATGGAAATCTGGAATCGCTGAATTACCAGGTGTCCGCTATTCCTTATTCTTTATCAATGAAGAAGGTGAGCTTGGAGATGCCATCGCAGTAGTAAATGGTGGGCAAAAGAGTTACTCCCTTACTATTTCTGAAAGAAATGTGCCGGTGGAAGCTTTAGCAATCGGCATTTTCATGGAAAATGATGATTTCATATCACCATTCTATAGCAGATCAATTCTTGAAGATAAAGTCACACCAGATATCTTGGTATCGTCCATTACTATACACAAATACCAGGTGCAAGCGGATAACATCGTTGTGAATAACCTGGTCGCCGGAGATATCGTTCGTGTTTACAATGAGCGACTAACCCGTTTACTTGGTTACGGGATCGTTGATCCAAACAAAACCGCAATTACGATTACTATAAGTAACGTTGGAAATCCGGGGGAGAAACTCCTTATAACCCGGCAATCAGCCAAGAAAATTGAAAGTATGGGGACTTTAGTCGTTGTACCTCCTATTACAAATGATAGCGGCGGCAATGGAACCGGCGGCGGTGGTACTGACGGCGGTGGAAATGGTGGTGGTGGAAATGGTGGTGGTGGAACTGGCGGCGGTGGAGCTGGTGGTGGCGGAGGAACTGGTGGCGGTGGCAGCACGGGTGCTGTCCCTACTGACAGTGCCAAGGTAGTAACCACAATCAAAGAAAACACAGATGGAACCAAGTCATCTATGACAGAAGTGGCAACAGCGTTTATTTCAAAGACAATAAATGATCCTGAATTCAAGAAAAATCCAGTAATCATTATCAAGGCTGATGAAAAAACGCCAACTCAAAGCAGTCAATTTCAGATAGATTTAAGTTTATTAACAAGTATTAATAATAACTCTAAGGATGCTGTACTTATTCTGGAATCATCATCGGGCAAGATTCAGCTCCCTGTAAATTCCTTGTTCTTGGCAGTTTCCGGGAACAGTGGTTCGGGGCAGAGTGTTATCATTACGATTGCGCAAGCAGCAAGTGACTACAAGGCCAAATTGACTACTCAACTGAGTGGCTCTGCCAGTGTTACGCTGGGAGGACCTGTGGAGTATGAAGTTAAATTGATTGGAAGTGGTCAGGATCGTATTCTTTCCAATTTCTCAAGTTATGTCGGTCATGTGATGAATTTTAACGTAGCCCAAGATGCTAACGCTGTTTATACTGGCCTGACCTATGATTCGGTCACACGGACTTACGTTCCGGTTCCGACCATCTGGGAATGGAAGGATGGAGTTTTGCAGGTCACAATGAAACGTAAAGGGAACTCTGTATATACTGTAGTTCAAAACCATACACAATTTAATGATCTGAATAACAGCAATCCGTTTAAAAACAGTATCTTAGCCTTAGCGAACCGAAGCGTGATCAATGGCTATTCTGATGGAAGTTTTAAGGCGGAATCTGTTGTCACGCGTGCTGAGTTTGCCACCATGCTAAATCGTGCTTTAGGTATTTTACCGAAGCTGGAGGCTTCTAGAAGTTTTAAGGATGTTAAGGAAGGTGCTTGGTATGTATCTCAGGTCAATGCTGCCATCGATGCTGGTCTGATAAACGGTTTTACAGATGGAACATTCCGCCCGAATCAAGAAATTACGCATCAAGAGATGATTGTTATGCTTGTCAACGCCTTGAAATATGGCGAAATGAACACAACTGTTAATAAAACCTCTTCGACAGCACTTCCTATTAAGTTGCCGGATTGGGTAAAACCTTATTATGTTATTGCTTTGGATAATGGAATTCTGCCGACGGACGGTCCGTTCCAATTCCAGTTGGGTAAAAAAACTGAGCGCCAAGAGAGTGCAATGCTATTGTTCCAATTGATGAAGATCCTTAAACTTACAAACGCTTAGTAAGATGCAGGGGGATTGTGGATCGACTGGTTCACGCCTATTTCAGAATTGTTGTCAAACTTTTATTTAGAAAAGGTTGATTTTATCACCCCGATTTGCTACCATACGATGTAACTTAATAGTTATTGTTTTCTAGGGTTCCGCAGTTGGTGCACAGCTGGTCTGGTCCGAGGGAAAACGCACGAACAGCATCGTTCGTGTCTACACGGAGGGATAAAAGCCCGGGAGGTATCGTTATAAATGACGATGACCTTCCGGGCTTATTTGTTTGTTTCGTGGGCAATTATAAAGTTAGTGAATTGAAGGAGGGTTTGGAATGAAGAACAATTCAGAGTGGTTAAAGGTAGTTGGTGCAGCTGTTTTCGAGGTCATGTGGGTCATCGGCTTAAAACATGCCTCCACGATGTGGGAGTGGCTGATAACTGTGGTAGCTATAATAATAAGCTTCTATGTGATGATTTCAGCGAGTACCAAATTGCCGGTCGGCACGGTATATTCCGTGTTTGTTGGTCTAGGAACTGCAGGGACAGTAGTAGCAGACATGGTTTTATTCGGAGAACCGTTCAAGTTGATGAAGCTGGTTCTAGTGGTTATTTTGCTGGCAGGCGTTATAGGATTGAAAATGGTGACCAAAGAAGCCGAAGTAAAGGGGGAGTCTTAAATGGCATGGGTATTTCTGGTCGTTGCTGGTTTATTTGAAATGTTTGGAGTAGCTATGATTAATAGGTTGAATAAACACCGGAATTTCCTGTCGTTCGCGCTGCTCTTTCTTGGTTTTGGAGCAAGCTTTCTGTTTCTGTCTTTAGCTATGAAGAGTCTGCCGATGGGAACAGCTTATGCGGTATGGACGGGGATCGGCGCATCCGGCGGAGCGATTCTGGGGATGATATTGTATGGAGAGGCCAAAGACTGGCGCCGGATCGTCTGTATTATTATGATTCTGGGGGCCGCTGTGGGACTAAAGCTGATAGCTTAGTTAGGTATTCATTCTTTACTTTTTCTCTTCAAAAGAGAGATTAGTTATAAATTGGACACGATTCAGATGTTTAGAAAGGTTCTTATAGGTCGTATAAAGTAAGTATACAATACTTCAATAAGGGGATTTTTAATATGACTAAGGATTCAATCGAACATTTGGCTGAAATCGCAAGAATGAACCAATCTAACCGCATGCTGCTTCCAGATGGAACGTCACTTCCCAGAATTGGGCAGGGAACTTGGAATATGGGTGACGACAATGCCCGTAGGGAGGAAGAGATTGCTGCCCTGCGATTAGGCGTGGAGCTAGGCATGGATTTAATAGATACGGCTGAGATGTATGGGGACGGACGTTCGGAGCTTTTAGTAGGTGAGGCCATCCAAGGCATTCGGGATCAAGTTTACCTGGTGTCAAAAGTCTATCCACATAATGCCGGGAATGAGCAACTTATCCGCAGCTGTGAAGAAAGCTTGAAACGCTTGAATACGGATCATCTGGATCTTTATTTGCTGCATTGGCGGGGAGATATTCCACTAGAAGAGACTGTTGTCGGTATGGAGAAACTAGTCTCACAAGGAAAAATAGCAAGATGGGGTGTATCCAATTTCGATGTCGACGATATGAAAGAACTGCTTGGTATTGCTGGAGGAACTCATTGTGCAACCAATCAGATTCTATATCATTTAGGGTCCAGAGGAATTGAAACTGAACTGCTGCCATGGCAGAGAAGTCACAAGATCCCGGTAATGGCTTACTCACCGCTTGCTCAAGCTGGTTCACTCCGAAAAGGAGTAATCGAGAGTGAAGTCGTTCAGGAAATCGCCAGTGCACATCAGGCAACACCGCTTCAGATTATGTTAGCTTGGACGATGCGTGAAGAGGATGTTATTTCTATCCCAAAAGCTTCTTCTCGTAAGCACGTCATTGAGAATGCTGCTGCAGGCTTAATTACGCTAAGTAACGATGAAATTTGGAAGCTGGACGAAGCTTTCCCAATACCTTCTTGGAAAGTACCGCTAGATATGATTTAAATTAGTTCTATTCACATAAAGAGAAGCCCTCAATCACTGTAAAAGTGTTTGAGGGCTTCTTCTGTCATTCCTTGTGCGATTAGCTGTTCTCAATAATTGTCTGTAGTGTAGTCCGGTCAAGGCCTTCTACCAGCTTGATCAGAAGCTCTTTAGCAGCATCGTAGTCATCACTGTGAATCACTGATGAAGCGGTGTGTATGTAGCGGGAGCATATTCCGATTACTGCGGAAGGAACGCCAATTCCACTAACATGAACCTGACCTGCATCTGTTCCGCCTTGGGATACAAAATACTGATATTTGATCCGGTGGGTATCCGCTGTGTCTTGTACATATTCAATCAGACCGCGATGTGTAACCATCGTAGGATCAAAAATACGCAAGAGAGCTCCTTTGCCCAGATGGCCAAATGCCTGACTGTCACCAGTCATATCGGCAGCAGCGCTCGCGTCCAGACCGAAGAAGATGTCTGGTGACAGGAGATTAGCCGCAGTACGCGCACCCCGAAGACCTACTTCCTCTTGTACAGTGGCACCAGCGAAAACGGTATTCGGCAGCTTTTTACCGTGCAATGCTTTAACTAGTTCAATGGCGAGACCTACGCCGTAACGGTTGTCCCAAGCTTTCGCCAAGATTTTTTTGGGATTAGCAAGGGGAGTAAAAGGACAAATCGGCAGAACTTGTTGGCCTGGTCTAACGCCAAAGCTTTCTGCTTCTTCACGGCTGTCTGCACCGATATCAATATACATTTTGCTGATTTCACCAGTCTTACCACGTTCTTCGTTGCTTAGCAAATGGATAGGCGTACTGCCAACAACTCCGGTCAGCGTTCCTTTAGGTGTAATGATATGTAGGCGCTGCGATGCAACAGCAGAGGCAAGCCAGCCGCCAAGTGGTTGAAAACGGATCATACCGGTGTTAGTAATTCCAGTTACCATGAAACCTACTTCGTCAAAATGCCCAGCGACCATAATCTTTGGCCCGTTCTCTTCGCCGCGCAGTACGCCGAACAAACTACCGAGACGATCCTGTACGAACTCTTCAGTATAAGGAGTCATAGCATCCTTGACGTAAGCGCGGAGTTCGCGCTCAAATCCTGGGGCTGAGGGAAATTCGGTAAGTGTTTTGAACATGTCCAATGTTTCTTGATTCATATGAATTCACTCCTTTATTAAAATATAAGAACTCATTTATACATCATTCTTATATTTCTACGAGAAACGGATGTTATCCATAATGGACCACATCGTTATTTCTTCCTGCAACCTAGTATGAACATTCTGAGCTCACTTGTCCATGACAAGAGACAATGAACACCGGGCACGAGCTCCACGAATACTATGCATTAGAGGCTTTGGTGGCAGGAGCCTTAGAAAGGATGCGAAGATGAATGAGGGTAGCGGGTAGCGTACCCCCAAGAAGGGTGCAGGGAGGATTATCAAGTAGGAGCCTACAAGGAAACGGAACGCGCAGACGATACTGGCGCCACAATCCAAGGGAAAGAGAAGCAGTACTTATTTTTGTGCTCTTTTTATTGCTGATTGTTGTGTTACTGTATTTTTCCTGAACTGGAGGGACATAACGAAGCGGAGGATGGCAAACAATAAGGAAAACTTCTAAGCGAAGAATAACTTAAGGGGCTTAAAAGTGAGTACTATGATGCTTGTCAGCCCCCTTCGCCTAACTTTCAGGAGGTGCCTCAATGCCGGCGAAAACTAAGAAATCGGGTGTCAAGCTGAAGCTTGACACCCTGACTCCACAAGATTATGAGAAATTGTCCAAGCCTTTTGTTCCTGCTAGGCCCGTATTCAAAAACTGCATACGAGCGTTTATTGCTGGCGGCATAATCTGCGTTATTGGACAAGGGATTCAGGAGGCTTTTATGGCAATCTTCGATATGACCTCCAAAGAAGCTGCCAGTCCCACAGTCGCGGTGATGATCCTACTCTCTGTAATTCTGACCAGCTTTGGCGTATACGACAAAATGGCGCAATGGGCTGGTGCAGGAACCGCAGTTCCAGTGACCGGGTTCGCAAACAGTATGTGCTCTGCAGCTCTGGAGCATCGCGCTGAGGGTCTTGTACTTGGTGTAGGCGGCAATATGTTTAAGCTTGCGGGTTCGGTCATCGTATTTGGTGCCGTCGCTGCTTTCATAATTGGTATCGTCTATATCTTTTTGGGCACAGGAGGTGCACACCATACATGAAACAGCTTGGTAGTCAGACATGGGAGTTCACGAACCGCCCCGTTATTTTAGGTTCTTCCGCAGTAGTTGGACCGGAGGAGGGAGAAGGTCCTTTAGCTTCAGATTTTGATTTTATATTTGATACGCTGGAAATGGATGAGAAGACATGGGAGAAGGCCGAGCGCGCTCTGTTCGAGAAGGCTTCCCATCTGGCTCTGATTAATGCGAATATCGATAAACAAAAGCTGGAGTTTTTTGTCGGCGGAGATTTGATGAACCAGATTATCAGCAGCTCTTTCGCGGCAAGAAAATTAGGGGTGCCTTATCTCGGAGTCTTTGGTGCTTGCTCTACTTCTATGGAGAGCCTTGCGATTGCCTCAATGATCGTTGATTCTGGAGGCGGTAAGTATGCGCTAGCGGGAACATCAAGTCATAACTGTACGGTGGAGAAGCAGTTTCGTTATCCAACGGAATATGGTTCGCAGAAACCCCCAACGGCGCAATATACAGTTACAGGTTCGGGTTGTGCTGTAGTGGGTCAGAATGACGGTTCGGGTAACTATCCAGTCGTGGTGTCTGCCACGCTTGGACGTATTATGGATCTTGGTTTGACAGATCCTTTTAATATGGGGACGGCTATGGCACCCGCGGCCGCGGATACAATCACTGCGCATTTTCGGGATACAGGTCTATCGCCCGGGCACTATGATTTAATTGTTACCGGCGACCTGGCATCCGTAGGGTTACCTATAGCCAAGACCCTATTGGCTAAAGAAGGAATTCCTATGGAGCAAACAACCTTTGACGATTGTGGTTTGCTTATCTACGACTTGGAGAAACAGAAATATGTGATCGCTGGAGGAAGCGGCTGCGGGTGCTCAGCGGTTGTAACCTATGGTCATATCCTTAAGCGGTTAAAAAAAGGTGAACTTAAACGGGTTCTTATAGTGGCAACGGGCGCACTTTTATCACCTTTGTCTTATCAGCAGGGAGAGAGTATTCCATGTGTTGCTCATGCCGTAGCCATAGAGAGCGGAGGTGAAGCATAATGATGATTTACTTATGGGCTTTTCTGATTGGAGGAGCCATTTGCGTTATAGGACAGCTGATGTTCGATGTATTGAAGCTGACACCTGCACATACGATGAGTACCTTAGTTGTAGCCGGAGCGATTGCTGATGCTTTTGGTATCTACGACCCACTTGTGAAATTTGCGGGTGCTGGGGCAACTATTCCGATCACAAGCTTTGGGAACTCCTTGGTTCATGGGGCATTAACGGAGCTGGAGCGGGATGGCTGGATCGGTGTAGTTACGGGTATCTTTGATATTACAAGTGCGGGCATCTCGTCAGCTATTGTGTTCTCCTTTTTGGCAGCTTTAGTTGTACGGCCGAAGGGGTAAAGTCGATGCTACATGAAAAGGTTGTCGTCAGAAAAAGACGGCATCCTTTTTTTGTTATTTTAAAATTGTAGGATGTTTCATCTTATGGTTTTTTTTGTATCCTCACTTCGTGATCTTCAACAATGTACTTTGGGTCCCCTAATCATGTAAAATATAAATAATACTGTTTATTCTGACTAGGAGGATCATATATGCCCGTACGTCAAGAATCGATGCACACTATGAATGCTGTACGCACTAATTTGGAATCCTGCATACTTGGAAAATCATTTGAAATACAATTATTGTTAACCGCTCTGCTTGCTGGTGGTCATGTATTGATCGAGGATGTACCGGGAACAGGAAAAACCCAGCTAATACGCGCACTTTCAAGATCAATGTCCGGTGAATATCGCCGAATTCAGTGTAATCCAGATATACTTCCGAGTGATATTACAGGTGTATCTGTTTATCATCCTAGGGATGAGATGTTTCATTTCCGGCCTGGTCCGGTGATGACGAATATTTTGCTAGCCGATGAAATTAACCGTGCTACTACGAAGACACAATCCGCACTTCTGGAAGTGATGGAGGAACGAAACGTTACCGTAGATGGAGAGACGTATCCACTTCCTCATCCTTTCATGTTATGCGCTACCCAGAATCCGATAGACTTTGAGGGAACCTATACACTGCCTGAAGCCCAATTAGATCGATTCATGCTGAGAATTAGCCTTGGATATCCTGATGCAGCGACGGAGAAAAATTTATTGCTGAGCCATCAGGAAGGCCAACCGGTGGACAGGCTTTCGCCAGTAACAAGCATGGAACAAATTGCAGGGATTCAGGAAGAAATTCGCGACATCTTCATGAGTGATCCTGTGCTGAATTACTTGTTAGATATTGTGCGGCAGACAAGAGAACATCCACTTGTAATGCTGGGTGCAAGTCCACGTGCCTCACTATCCTTTATGATGGCTTGTAAAGCTTATGCCTTTTTGCAAGGACGAGATTACGTTCTGCCTGATGACGTGAAGATCCTTACTCCATTTGCCTTGGGTCATCGAATATTGCTGCGTCCAGAGTCGCGCCTAGATAATATTAGCGTAGAATCTTTGCTTCAAAAGCTTCTGCAGAGTATTCATGTGCCTGTTACGATGAGGCAATGATATGAGACGTTATTTGTCGTCGGTTGCAGCCATCATTCAGCCCTCTAAGCTTGCAAGCATCCTTGTAATTTGGAGTATTACACTCTTATATGTACTTTTTCAGGGCGGGAAAACAGCATTTATGTTGTTTATCATGGTCTCTGTACTTATTGCATATTTGATTGCTGGAGGTTTAGGAGGCGTTCGGCGAGCTAAGGGCACTCGCAGTCTTTATTCTGAACAAGACAAGGGAGATTTGCTCTCTGCCGGAGGGCATCTTCGTGTAAAACTAAAGGTTACAATCCCCGGGATTTTGCCCTTGCCTTACGTTGTTGTAAGGGAAGTTCTTAAGCGGCATAATGGAGAATCGTGGGTATTTGAAGAAAGTGTGATTCCAAGCCTCAGAGGCATTGGGGAACTGAAGTTTCAGACACCAGCCTTAGAGCGTGGAACATACACATTCGCTAATACGGATATTATCAGCCAAGATATATTTGGGCTTGTCGAGCATAAGGGAACATTTTTATCGGAAGGACAATTTCAGGTTTTGCCTCGTGCGATCTACGTTCCGCGCTGGCAGTTATATGAGAGAAAATCTCGGCTATCTGGACCGCAGACATCCGTTGTTCAATCTCGGCGTGAAACCACACAGATTAATGGCGTCCGTGACTATGTATATGGTGATCGCTTGACGCGAATTCACTGGAACGCTACTGCTAAGACAGGCTCTTGGAAATCCAAAGAGTTTGAGCATGAGTCGATTCCCAAAACCATTCTAGTCCTTGATGGAAGCACATCAGCTTATATGAATACGAATCAATTCGAACTAGCAGTTTCGGTGACGGCATCACTACTCGGCTTCGGCATTCGGGAGAGAATTGGAATTGGACTGTGTTGTTTGGATAAGACGACGAAGGTGTTCGCACCAGTTGAAGGTGCTGCTGAGCGTCAGAAGATGATTCAATATTTAATCGATCTAAACGCTGAGGGACGCGGTCCGCTTATCTCCCGATTGGAAAAAGGATACCGTATGTTTCCTAAAGGCGCTTACTTCGTGTTAATTAGTCCACAGCGTGGACAGCCTGTACTTGATGCACTACGTTGGGCTGACAGCAGAGGAATGACTGCTTCTCACATTCATGTGCGAAATTTGGCAGAGGTAAATAGAGGTAACGATTGGATAGACGTCCTTAGATCTCGTGGAATAACCGGTTATGGTATTAGCTCGCTTCAAGAGCTTCCCTCAGTGTTAGGAGGGGAAGGTTGATATGAGAACCTGGTGGAATCAGATAAAATTCTCCTGGCACCGTTCCGTCGGCCTATTATGGCTATTGATTATTGCACAGCAGTGGATTTCTTATACGGAACCCATCTGGCTAAATCAAACCACTGCTTCTGTATGGGCTGCCCTATTAACGATCACTGTCATTGAGATTTTTATCCCTGTTAAAGTCCAATTCAGACTGATTATAGAAGCAGTAGCTATTATCTATATCGTTTATCGCAACATTACTAATTATGGAATTTATGTTCCTGATCCATGGGCCACAAGCCTTCTTGATAAGCTCCAGGATATTAGTGTGTATATGGTGCCGTATATCTGGTTTGCTCTTGGTGCCTCTGCTTTGCTGTTGCTATCGTCTTGGTGGGTATCCTCTAAGAAGCGTATCTTATGGTTTATAGGAATGAACATTGTAGCGCTGGCTGCGCTTGATTCCTTTACATCTATTGTATTGTGGCAGGAAGTGGCTTGGACAGTATTTGCGGGTATGGGCTGGCTTGTCAGCCAGCACCTGAGAAGTTTTCAGCTACATTATCCGCGTGGATGGGTACATTTGCTGGAATATCCCTCGAAAATAGTCATGAATATCGCAATCGTCTTCTCTCTGGTTATTTTAATCGGTGTGAATATGCCGGATGTAAGGCCTACTTTGACGGATCCTTATACGGCGTGGCAAGAGTGGAATGGAATTGGAAAGTCTTCTGGTAAGAGCACAACTGGAACAACTAATTCCAATACGGGCTCAGGTTCCTCGGTTAACAATACTTCGTCTGGCTATAGTCTGAATGATGACAACCTGGGCGGAGGCTTTAACTTCGATTATACCCCGGTGATGACAGTAGTTTCAGATTTACGTGTTTATATGCGAGGAGAAACACGCAGAGTCTATTCTGGAAGTGGATGGTCGGATAAGGATCGATTGAAGCGAGGACCAATAGAAGAGGTGGAGACGGGGAAATCCTTGGAGCAAAGTGTGGCTTCTAAGGTCACTACCCGCACATTGAAACAGACGGTTAAAGTGCTTAACAATAATGAATTTCCGGTGTTATTCGGTGCTTATTCTGTAACTTCGGTGGATTCATTGAATGGTGAGGCAGCCGGGAAGGGTCTTTTCTGGAGAGATCGTGATAGTGAGCTTCTATGGGATATGGATAAGAAGAAACTAGACTATCCCTCGACCTTCGAGCTGACTTCTGAAGTTCCCGTCATTCCTGTTCAGGAATTGACAGCAAAGACCTATGAGGAGCTATACAAAGGTAATGATCTGGAGGAAAGCTTCCTTCAGCTGCCTGATGACTTCCCTCAACGGGTTAAAGATCTGGCCGAGGAAATTACAGCCCAAGGAAGAACACCGTATGAAAAAACAGCACTTTTGCAACAATACTTACAACAAACCTTTCCATATACCAACAAGCCGGATATAACACGTGTTTCAAGTGAGGATTTTGTAGATGGATTTTTGTTCGAGCTGAAGGAAGGTTACTGTGATTATTATTCTACGGCACTAGTCACTATGGCACGTTCCCTAAACATCCCTGCAAGATGGGTTAAGGGTTATGCACCTGGAGAACAGCCAGAAATGCCTATGAATCTGGCGCAGCAGGTGGGTGCGGCAAATAATAATTACACGATTACCAATGCAGATGCCCATTCCTGGGCTGAGGTCTATTTTGGTGAGTATGGTTGGATTCCTGTTGAAGCTACACCGGGGTTTAATGTTCCTCTCCTGACTAAGAATGAGCAAATACCGGAGACAGACCCGGAAGATCAAGATGAAATGGCAGAACCAACACCTGCACCTGTGACTAATGCACAAGGAGATCAAGGCTTCCATATGGGTTTATGGGTAATTTTGGCGGCAGTGGTTGTATTATTATCCTGGACTATTTTTAAAGTTTGGCATATTCGCTTTAAGCTTCGCTTCTTCGTTCAACAGATGCGAATGGGCCGACCTTTAACGCCTGATCAGAAAGTTGTGGCTGAAACTGAGCGTTGGGTAAGGTATTTGCATCGTAAGGGAATGATGAAGGAAGAGCATGAAACATTGCGTGAAGCCGTAGTCCGCTGGAGTCAGGAACGACCTGCTGTGGCCAATCATCTTTCTTCACTGCTAACGATGTTTGAACAAGCGAAGTATAGCCCTGATGTTATTGAAGACAAAGACTGGCAGAGCGTGTATACTGAAGCTTTGCGGCTGCGGAGAACGATAAGATCCAAGAAATAGCCTTTATGCAGTAAATCATTGCTATAGATTTATTTGCGTAGCGCATGGAGTATGTTATAGTTTTTTGTATGAAATCGAGGTGAACGTATTGTTTGAAATGTTAGTTCCCAAACTCCGGGTGAATACGGTATTCGATATTTCTCTAGAAGAGCTGTATCGACAGGGATACCGTGGAATCATTACGGATCTGGATAACACACTGGTCGGTGCCAAAGCGCCTGTGGCTACTCCGGAGCTGTTGTTATGGTTTGAGAAGGTGAAGGAAGTGGGCTTTAAGCTCATCATCGTATCCAATAACAACATGGAACGGGTGTCACGCTTTGCTACACCGCTTAATATTGAATTTGTGCATCAGGCTCGTAAACCGAGTAATGCTCCTTTTCTCAAAGCGATGAAGCAGATGGAGTTGCCACCGGAGCAGACGATTGTGGTGGGAGACCAAATGCTTACAGATGTATACGGCGGCAATCGGCTTGGCCTGTATACCATATTGGTGCTGCCAATCTCCGTTAAGGATGAAGGGTTCGGCACAAGATTTAATCGTCGGGTAGAGCGAGTTGCTCTGACACGGCTTCGTAAAAAAGGATTGTGGCACGAGGAGGAAAAATAGTAATGAACGAACAAAGTGAAACACAGCGTGCTGAGAAGTGTAGCGGTTGTGGTATCAAGCTTCAGACGGAGCATAAGGATCAACCAGGATACCTTCCGGAAGTCGCACTAGATCGGGACCCTGTGATTTGCCAACGCTGTTTCCGGATTAAGAATTATAACGAGGCTTCATCTGTTTCTGTGAACCAGGATGAATTTCTTCGCTTGCTGAGTGGAGTAGGGGAGAAGAATGCACTTGTTATTCATATTGTTGACATTTTCGATTTTGAAGGCAGTTTGATTTCCGGCCTTCAGCGGTTTGTCGGTAATAACCCAGTTATTCTTGCAGTGAATAAATGTGATCTGCTGCCTAAGGTTACGAACTGGAATAAACTGCGTAACTGGATGCAACAACGCTGTAAAGAAGAAGGATTGCGGACAGCTGAAATCGTACTTTGTAGTGCGAAACGTAATCAAGGCTTTGACCGTTTACTGGAAGCTGTAACAGAACTGCGTGGTCAACGTGATGTTTATGTAGTGGGTGCTACGAATGTAGGGAAATCCACGCTTATCAACCGTTTGATTTCGGACTATAGTGATTTGGAGCAGGAGTTAACCACCTCGCGTTACCCTGGTACAACACTGGATACCGTCAAAATCCCACTAGATGATGGCCACTATATTATAGATACGCCAGGGATCGTGTATCCATGGCGTTATAGTGAACTAGTTGAGCGTCAGGATCTGGATGCAGTTATGCCGGCCAATCCGTTGAAGCCTGCTGTCTACCAGTTGAATGAAGGACAGACGTTATTCTTCGGTGGACTGGGACGTTTTGATTTCGTGCAAGGTCCGCATCAATCGTTCACTTGCTTTATTAGTGGTACTTTAAAAATCCATCGCACCAAACTGGAACGTGCAGATTCCCTTTATGCGGACCATCGTGGTGAAATGTTGTCTCCTCCAGGAAGTGACCGGATGGACAAGCTGCCACCATGGCAACGGCATGAGTTCCGAATTAATAAAGGCAGTCGGAGCGATCTATATATTTCAGGTTTGGGCTGGATTAAGGTCAACGGGACAGAAGGCGCAGTCGTGGCTATCCACGTTCCGCGTGGTGTGAAGGTGCTTACCCGCCCTTCGATGATCTAACGGGAGGCTATTACAGTGTCTTTGATAACTGCAACCGAGGGCTACAATACCGGGAATATTTTACTGGGCGTAATGGGAGATCCTATTATACAATCCAAATCTCCTATTATGCATGAAGCAGCACTGCAAGCACTGGGAATTCCGGGTGCTTACGTGCCGCTTCATATCCTTCCAGAGAATCTGGAGGATGCGGTGCAAGCGATTCGCACGCTTGGATTCCGTGGCGTAAATGTGACGATTCCGCATAAGGTTGCGGTGATGGCTTATGTGGATCTATTAGATGAAAGTGCGGTAGCCGTTGGTGCAGTCAATACGATTGTTAATAATAACGGGATACTCACCGGATATAATACGGATGGAATCGGTTATGTACGTTCGCTTAAAGCGGAAGCTATTTCTGATTTGTCAGGTACGAAGATTATGGTGATTGGAGCCGGTGGAGCAGCAAGAGGAATTGTTGCCGCACTGCTTCAGGAGAAGCCTTCTTCTATCCTTATCGCTAATCGCAGTGTTGATAAGGCACAGGACTTGGCTGCAGAGTGCCAGAGCAAAGGGAATGTGGTCGGGATTAGCATGAACGAAGTAGCGGAAATGCTAGATGGCGTTGATGTACTGATCAATACAACCTCCGTAGGAATGTATCCTCATATGGATGAGACACCTATAGATCCTGAACTGCTTCGTGCAGGGATGGTCGTAAGTGATCTGATTTATAATCCACTGCGCACGCGTCTATTGTTAGAAGGACTTGAACGAGGCTGTACGATTCATGGAGGCCTCGGGATGTTTGTCTATCAGGGAGCCTATGCACTGGAATATTGGACAGGGCAGCCTGCTCCTACGGAAATCATGCGACAGACCATACTCCATTGTCTGGGTGGAAAAGAGTAAGAAATGGATTCATCAATTTAGGGTAATAATATATGTTAATTAAGGAGTTATTCATTTATGTTAACTGGTAAACAAACACGGTATCTTCGTTCATTGGCGCATCACCTCGATCCTATTTTTCAAGTGGGCAAAGGTGGAGTAAACGATCACCTCGTACGTCACATTGAAGAAGCTATTGAGAAGCGTGAGCTTATGAAGATTAGTATATTGAGCAACAATATTGAGAATCCCAAGGAAATCGGTGCTGCATTGGCCGAACAATCGGGTTCTGAGCTTGTACAAGTGATCGGAAAGACCATTGTCCTTTACAAGGAATCGCGTGATAACAAAACTATTGAGCTGCCACGCTAATACCTGAAAGCATACTACCGAGGAGGTCGTCCTCTTGAAAGTTGGAATTATGGGAGGTACCTTTGATCCTCTTCATATTGGTCATATGATGGCAGCGGAAGCAGCTAGAGAAACTTATGGACTTCAAGAAGTATGGTTTATGCCTTCACATATTCCGCCTCATAAACATGAGGCAGGGGTATCTGGAGCAGATCGGCTGGCAATGGTGCAGGAAGCGATACACAATCATGAAGCTTTTCGCACATTAGATTGGGAAGTTGTCAGAGGTGGCGTTTCCTATACGTATGAGACCATAAGACGGCTGCAAGAGGCGTATCCGCATTTCGATCTTTATTTCATCATTGGAGCGGATATGGTCCAGTATTTACCGAAATGGAACGAGATTGAAGAGCTTGTGCAGCGGCTTACATTTATCGGCGTAGGTCGTCCGGGAACACCTCTTGATCTAGACGCATTGCCAACTTATATAGCAGAAAAGGTACTACTAGCAGATATGCCTCTGGTTGATATTTCGTCAACGATGTTAAGAGAACGGGCTTCAACTGGAAAATCCATTCGTTATATGGTACCTGAGGCAGTGTTCGATTATGTTCAAAGGAGTGGATTGTATGGCATACAGCCGCGAAGCTCTGATTGAGGCGGTCTCGACACAAATGCCTGCTAAGCGCTGGAAGCATACACTGGGCGTCATGGAGTCATCCATTCAACTAGCGGAGCAATATGGCGCTGATCCTGAGCGTGCGGAGACAGCGGCAATTCTGCATGATGTGGCCAAGTATTGGCCTGTGGAGAGAATGAAGGAGATTATCGAGCAGAATCATCTGAACTTGAATCTTCTGAAGCATGACAAGCAGCTGTGGCATTCGGAAGTAGGTGCCTTTGTAGCAGAGCAAGATTATGGGATCACAGATCCGGATATTCTTAATGCGATCCGTTTTCACACCTCAGGTCGTGAAGACATGAGTTTACTTGAGAAGATTGTCTGTCTCGCCGACTATATCGAGCCTGGCCGAGATTTTCCAGGCGTTGATAAGATACGTAAGCTGGCTAAAGTAAGTTTGGAAGAAGGACTAGTCGCTGGATTTGATTCTACGATTAGTTTGCTACTGGAAAAACGCCGAGTGATCTTTCCGTTAACGGTACTGGCGCGTAATGATTTAGTTAGAATATTGGAGGATAAAATATGAGTGTACAACCAAGCAAGCTGTTAGAACTGGCCCTTAAGGCTGTGGAAGATAAAAAAGCAATGAACGTAGTGGCATTAGATCTGCGTACTGTTTCACCGATTAGTGATTACTTTGTTGTATGTCACGGTAATTCGGATACCCAAGTTCAGTCCATCGCCACCGAAGTCCGCAAAGTGGTCCATGAAGCAGGCGGAGTAATTAAGGGGATCGAAGGAATGGATTCAGCACGCTGGGTGCTGATGGATCTTGGAGATGTTATTGTTCATATTTTCCACCGCGATGAACGTGAATACTACAATATTGAGCGTCTGTGGTCGGATGCGAAGGTAGTGGAGACTGTATGAGCCTGATTGCAGGAACTACAGTTACACTTAATGTAGTAAGAGAGGTATCCCCATACGGATTTTTCCTGAATGCAGGAGATCAGGATGTTATGCTGCATTATACTGAGCTTACCGAGAAGGTTAAGACAGGCGATAAAGTAGAAGTCTTTATCTTCTTCGATACCGAGGACCGTCTAGCGGCAACGATGAAGAAACCGTTTCTGACATTGGGCGAAATGGCCTTATTGGAAGTGGCTGATATCCATCCGCGTCTAGGTTGCTTCTTGGAAATGGGTCTCGGACGGCAGCTGCTGCTGCCCATTCGTGAGCTTCCAGAGCTTCCAGAGCTGCGCCCTCAGATCGGCGACTATGTGTATGCGATTATGGAACATGATAAACAGGGGCGTCTTCGTGCTAAATTAGCTGGAGAACAGGAACTAGCTCCGCTAGCTCTTCCTGCGCCTGAATCCTGGATGGGACAGACTGTGACAGCCCGGGTGTACAAACCGCTGCAGATGGGGACTTTTGTTCTTGTAGATGCTGGGGTTTTAGGCTTTGGTATTATCGGTATGGTCCATTCCTCTGAACGGAGTCGTCTACTACGTCTTGGAGAGCAGTTCGAAGCACGTGTCTCCCATATTCGCGAGGATGGTCGTGTTAACCTTTCTATGGGTCTCCGTAAAGAAGTAGGCATGGATGTAGACTCTGCCACGATTTTGGAATTCTTGCATGCCCGTCCGGGTGGAGCGATGCCTTATTCGGATGCTACACCACCGGATATTATCAAGCAGCGTTTCGGAATTAGCAAATCAGCCTTTAAGCGTGCGCTTGGAAAGCTGATGAAGGAAGGCCATATAACCCAAAAAGAGAATTGGACGTATCTTGCTCCTAAGGAAGAGGAAGGTTCAACCGAGGGAAATGAAGAAACAACCGAATAATTTAAAATATAAGAGATCTTGTGGGGTCGCTTAGAGCGTTTATGCTAGATGGGTCAATAATAGAATCATATTAAATGTTGTAATAGAAAGCGGTGTACTAGTGTCTTCCTATGGGAAATTTGCTTATGTATACGATGAGCTCATGGCAGATATGCCGTATCCTGATTGGATCTCCTTTGCTGAAACCGCATGGAGCAAATACGGTAAGCCTGTAACCGTGGCTGAGCTTGGCTGCGGCACCGGGAGTATCACTATTCCTTTGGCGGGTTCAGGGTATCATATGACCGGAATCGATCTATCTTCAGATATGCTCTCAGTGGCACAGCGCAAAATGGAAGAGCATCCCCAGGGACGGCGTTTCTTGCGCGAAGGTAGTGTTCGTTGGATTAGACAAAACATGAAGGAATGGGAGCTTCCAGAGCTTGTGGATTCTGTGATTTCTTTCTGTGATTGTCTGAATTATGTGCTGGAAGAAGACGATATCAGAGCTGTCTTTGCTAGTACCTTTGCAGGACTAAAGCAAGGTGGCACCTTTCTGTTCGATGTGCATCACCCAAACACACTGATCCGTTATGAAGAAGAGCAGCCCTTTATCCTGGACGAACCATCGGTGTCTTATATTTGGACTTGTGAGATGGATGTTCCACGCCGCGAAATAGAACATCATCTGTCCATTTTCGCTCGCGAAGAGGGACGGAGTGATGTATATCGCCGTTTCGAAGAGACGCATATTCAGCGTGCCTACGATCCCCAGTGGATGAAGGATGAACTGCTTAAGGCTGGATTTAGTGATGTGAAGACTTACGCCGATTTCGAGTGGATAGAGGCGGATGATGATGCGGAACGTTTATTTTATATTGCTATAAAATAAATATTCAACATACTAAGAGGGGCTGTCCCAAAAGCTATGAAAATGGCTGATGGGAGAGCCCTTCTTTTTATGAGTTCGGTGTGGTTCCTGCTATTGAAAACGAGGGGCTAAAAATAAGCAGATAACGTCATCTGAGTCCGTATGCTTCATGGAATGTTGGATTCATGATTCATGATTCGTGTATGAAGAAGTAGCTCTAATTGCGCAAAATATGTATATCAAAAAAACCGGGCAGTGTTTATGCCACCCGGCATCTTCCAATCCTTACCGATGCTCAAACAGATCAATGGCACCCAATACGACATGAGCCAGACCAAATCCAAGTACGCCTGTTGCTGCCATCTTATACTTGCTTCCAAGAAAAGCGGCGCTAGAAGCGGTTACGACGGTTCCAAGAACAGCGGGAATTAGACCTTCACGCATTCGAAACACTCCTTCTCGGTGGTTTGGGAGACAAGGTTATTATGAGTCAAACTCAAAAAAATATACAAAGTAAAAGAAGACCTTAGACCAGTTATTGCTGGTTCTAAGGTCTTTTTGTTTAGGGAATATTTTACTCTGATAAGGTAACGGCAGTACGAGAAGCGCCAATTTCTACTTCATGAACATCATATAGTACACGCGCCAGTAAGTCCTGGCTATAGTTGCCGAAATGTTTGCCGTAAATGGTGAGCCCGCGTTTGTTTACAGGCTTGTCCGTTACGGCTATCCGGAAAGTAAGCTCGCTCTTGTAATCAAGCTGAATATCATCCAGGGTCACGTCAGAAATCCGGCAACCGTCAATAAAGCTACCTTCATTATTAATACGGATCAGTTTGAGCATACCATATTGGTTTAAATGTGGAGGCCACCAGTCTGGATTAAACGTTCCACGGGTGTCTCCGAAATCTCCAGGACTAGTCCAGTAGCCGATTTCAATTCCATTTAAGTAGAAATAAAGATCGGAGGGATAGTTATCGTTAGATCCAGGGGCCTCAGAGCCAATCTCCATCGAGAATTGGATTTCGCGGAACGTTTGATTAGCTTTAAGATAGTTCGGAATTCTATATTCGAGAAAGCCTTCAGCCATCCAAATGATTTCGGATTCAATCCGCTGAGGATCAGCGAAATAACGGGGTTCGTCGAAGTCGCCGATAATGCTGTCTTTGGTAGCAAGACCGCAGGTCGGAACAGCCTGATAGTTGCTATAATGTCCTACTTGGATTTCTACTTCGTAGAGATTATCAACATCCTTGCTGCGAAGATCAACAATAAGCTTATCCTTATTTAAATAGCAGACCTTCTGAATACCGTGTTTACCCACAGATGTGTTTATCTCGATGAGACCGCTTTCTTCTAACTTTTTAATATGCATCGTAATTGCGCCATTGCTGAGGTTCAGCTTCTTGGCAATTTCATTCAGATTCAGTGCTTGATTGGTAGCTAAAAGTTCGAGTATGAGGATTCTGATTTCAGAACTAAGCGCCTTGAATATTTCAAGACCACTCATTAAATCTTTAATATAGATCATTTTATCAATACCTTCTTCCAAATGGTCATAAATGAATACTGTTTTATGAAATTATAAACTAATATAGCATATAAATAAAGCATCCTTCCTTATTTTGTAGAAAGATAAAAATAAGGGGGATTTTTTCCTGTTTTTGCATTTAATCTAATTTAATTTAAAAATTAATGAAACTAATTCACGAAATAAGATGGTTTTACACCGGAATCATGTTACTTTCACTATTTATTTTATAAAAGCATTAAAAGGTTTAAATAAATATGTTTACAAGTCTTTTTGTCTATGCTATTTTTAAACTGAAAGTCTTAGAAAAGGACGTGAAAATCATTATGTTAGCTGCAACGCCCCCGATGGGCTGGAATAGCTGGGACTGTTACGGAGCTAGTGTTAATGAAGAAGAGGTAAGAGGCAACGCTGAATATATGGCTGCTCATTTGAAGGGATTTGGCTGGGAATATGTTGTTGTAGATATTCAGTGGTATGAGCCTGGAGCGAACTCTTCGCAATATCGTAACTTTGTACCGCTGGTCATGGACGAGTATTCCAGACTTCAACCGGCAGAAAATCGTTTTCCTTCCGCAAAGGGAGGCAAAGGTTTTGCCCCACTCGCTGAATATGTGCATGGATTAGGGTTGAAATTCGGCATCCATATTATGCGTGGAATCCCTCGACAGGCCGTTCATGCGGCAAGTTCCATTCTAGGATCTGAGCAAACTGCACGTGATATCGCACATCCCAATTCTATATGTCAGTGGAATACAGATATGTATGGAGTAGATGCTTCTAAAGAAGGCAGTCAGGCTTACTATGATTCTCTCTTCCAGCTGTATGCCAGTTGGGGCGTAGATTATGTGAAGGTGGATGATATTGCCGCTTCACGTATTTATGGATACCACAAAGACGAAGTTGCCATGATCCGTAAGGCTATCGACCGCTGTGGTCGTGAAATGGTGCTTAGTCTTTCACCTGGACCTGCTCCGGTAGAAGAGGCTGAACACTTAGCTGAACATGCTAACCTGTGGAGAATGACCGACGATTATTGGGATCATTGGCATTTGCTGCGTGGAATGTTCGAGCGCTGCGAAAAATGGGCTCCTTACGTTCAGCCTGGACATTGGCCAGACTGCGATATGCTGCCGCTAGGTCATCTTGGGATTCGTTCCGTTGATGGCGGGGGAGACCGATTTACAAGGTTTACTCCAGACGAACAGGTTACCATGATGACGCTCTGGACTATATTCCGTTCGCCTTTAATGTTCGGGGGAGAGCTTAGAGACAATGATGAGTGGACATTATCTTTGTTAACCAATAGGGAAGTGCTTCACCTACATCATTTTGGTAAGGGTGGTAGACAAGTAGAGCGGAACGAAGAGTATGCAATCTGGACTTCTGAGGATGAACAAGGTAACCACTATGTAGCGTTGTTTAATCTCAGTGACAAAGAGTCGACACTTCAGGTATCGTTCCAAAAGCTAAATGTTTCAGTTCCAAAAACGATACGTAATCTGTGGCAAAGCCATGACCTGGAAGTTACTAATGAAGGGGTTACGCAGGTTCTTCCACCGCATGGTTCTGCATTGTTAAAGCTTTTATAGAGGAGAGAGATTATGGATACGAGTAGAGAGTACAACAACCCATTGGTGGAGCAACGTGCTGATCCATGGGTATATAAACATACGGATGGATATTATTATTTCACAGCTTCTGTTCCAGAATACGACCGGATCGAAGTAAGAAGATCGACAACCATCGAAGGATTAACTACTGCAGAACCAGTTGTAGCATGGCGCAAGTATGAGACGGGGCCGCTTAGTGCTAACATTTGGGCGCCGGAAATTCATTACATAGACGGAAAATGGTACATTTACTTTGCTGCAGCACGGACTACGGAGACGACGGATGGTTTGTTCGATCACCGTATGTTTGCGCTCGAGAATGCATCTGCTAATCCCTTAGAAGGAACATGGGTAGAAAAAGGTCAAGTGAAGACTGCTTGGGAATCGTTCGCTTTGGATGCGACAACGTTTCAGCATAAAGGAAAACTGTACTATGTATGGGCTCAGAAGGACCTGAATATTGAGGGTAATTCTAATCTGTATATTTCTGAAATGAGCAATCCGTGGACACTCACAGGTCCTCAGACTATGATTGCTACTCCAGAGCATGACTGGGAAATTATAGGGTACAAAGTAAACGAAGGCGCAGCAGTACTGAAACGAAATGGTCGTATCTTTATCAGCTTCTCGGCGAGTGCTACAGACTTCAATTATTGCATGGGACTATTAGTAGCGGATGAAGACAGCGAACTTCTGGAGGCAGCTTCATGGACTAAACTACCAAATCCAGTATTCCAAACGAATGAAGAAAATGGACAATTCGGTCCAGGCCATAATAGCTTCACGGTCAATGAAAATGGGGAAGATGTGCTCATCTACCACTGCCGCAATTATAAAGAAATTACTGGCGATCCTCTTTATGATCCAAACCGTCATACTCGTGCTCAGGTCTTCCATTGGAATGAAGATGGCACGCCGAATTTTGGAGTTCCTGTTAAGGATGCACAATAAAAGTAATCCGTTTTGCAAAAAAAAGAGGGTTACCCCTAAGCCACGTAAATGGCCGCTGGGTAACCCTCTTTTTCATATGTTACGTGTTGCTGCTTAAGGTATATATTGTTGCACGATGGAAGTGATTACGCCGTCCTGAATCGTAAGGTGATAAGGGAACTGGCTTAGATCGAAAATATCCGTTTTATTAAATTGATCGATAAATTGCTGTAAGGTAACGGCTTCGTTCCACTGAATGTCTAAGTCCTCAATGTTACCAGTGTGATCAAAGATCTGCATGGTGACTTTTGCGTTATCCGCGATCGGATAGGTTGTCAGTGTATCAACATCATTAACAACATAATATCCGTCTGGAGCTCCGCCAATTTCTGCTGCACCTTCTGGGTCTCTCTCAGCAAAGATTCGGTCAGCATCAGCACCCTGATACCAGTTTATTTCATCGGCTGTAATGGAAAGCTTGCCATTCTCGGATTGAATAGTATGGATATATACCGTCTGTTGCTGAGTCTTGCCACTATCTTGCGCATCTACTCGTGTTCCAACGGTACTAGCAGTAGTAATTAGGGAAAGAAACAATAGAACAACAACCGGTAACACATACGCTGACTTTTTCTTAAACATTAGAAATCTCCCCCTTGAGATATGTAAAAAGGTTGTATATATCTTATTACCCGCTACGTTTTTTCCTAAACGGGCTATATACTTCTATTACGTTAAACGAGCAGGTTTTGTTGCAATTTTTTAAAAATATTTCTGAAAAACGATGCCGGTCATGAATCCACTAAAAATGATAGTAAAAGTTTGTCTCCTCGGGCATATTAAAATGTCAAAACATACAGATTAGGGGGAGCAACGAATGGGTGGAATACTACGGATTTATAGGAACGACTGGCGCAACGTATTTAAGGTTCCTGTGGCCGTGTTCCTGATCGCTGCTTTGGTGGTGTTACCTTCTGTGTATGATTGGTTTAACGTTGCGGCGGTGTGGGATCCCTACAGTAATACCTCTGGCATTCAGATTGCTGTAACCAGTTTGGATGAAGGGACCACTGTGAAGGATAAGAGCTTCAATATCGGCAATGATGTCATGGAAAGTCTTCGGAATAATAAAAGCTTAGGCTGGACCTTCGTAGATGCAGAAGCTGCGCACAACGGTGTGAAGCGTGGAGATTATTATGCTAGTATTGTTATCCCTGCTGATTTCTCCAAAAGAATGACAGGAATCCTCGAAGGCAGGATCGTGAAACCAGAGATTGAATATACCGTCAATGAGAAGATAAATGCGATTGCCCCTAAAATCACAGATAAAGGTGCCTCTTCAATTACAACACAGATCAGTGAGAATTTTACGGAAACCATTAGCGAAACCGTATTTACGGCTTTAAAGCAAATTGATTCAAAATTCCAATCTGAATTGCCTATTATACGCAAGGTTGAAAAAGGGTTGTTTAAGTTAGAGGCAAGTCTCCCCGAGATTGAAACGGCAGGCCAACATGTATTGAAAATTGAGGAGCAATGGCCGCAAATTCATGCATCGGCAACGCGCATCTCTAAGCTGGAGGATAAGCTGCCTGAGGTTGAAAAGGCGGGATTGGCATTAGAAAAAATAGCTGAACATTGGCCTCAAATTGCCAATGTTGCAGATCATTTAGGGGAGCTGCAGGATAAGCTACCCAAAATTGAGCAAGCAGCACAGCTAATCGTTCAACTTGATAATCATTTTGGTGAAGTTGAACAAATCATGGTCAAGGCGTCGGAGGGTCTTGCGGAAGCAAATAAAGTTGTTAACACTGCCCTAACTGCGCTACCTAAGGCCGACAAAATTGTAACTGCTGGAAATGATTTTGTTCTAGAGCTTCAACAGTTCTTAGAGAAGAGTAATGCTGCATTTGAAGCGGTACCTGCCGCCCTCAAACAAAATATATATCTGCTGCAAAATACGGAGAACGCAGTAGTTCAGCTTGCTGAACTGCTGCAGGGAGAAGATATTGACCCGCAAGCGGTACGCGAGCAACTTGAGTCAGTTTCCGCTCAGCTGGTGTCGGGAAGTAACGTGATGGATCATACGCTTTCTTTGTTATCGGCACTGAATACATTCTCACCAGGAACAGTAACTAATGCTGAGATTGGCACCTTGAAGGCTGTAAACAATGCCTTGAGCAGGCAGTCTTCTTTGGTAAACTCGCTGGCGACGGATCTACAAAATGAGAGTCAGCCTGATCCGAGTAATGTTAAGCAATTGGGTCTTAAATCTGGCGAAGGGAACGTAGCCATTTCGAAGCTTATTTCCGAATATGAAGCGGCAACTATCCCTGCTATAAAAAATACATTAGAGCAAATATCCACTGCTGCTGAGACTACAGCGACTGCCCTGGAACAAGTTCCGGATCGTCTATCGGCGCTGGGTACCCTTCTTGAGGAGACTATGGCAGCGATTGAGTTCGGACAATCAAGCTTGGCTAGTCTACAGCAGGACTTACCAGCTATTCGTGAAGCGGTACATACAGCAGCTAGCGGTGTCGCAGATAAGACACAGAGCTTTGGTACTTTTGTTCGCGATACACTTCCACTAATTCAGAGCAGCTTGCCTGTTGCAGGAGAAAAAATACAACAAGCTGCAAATTTCGTCCGTCAGGATCTGCCGTCTGTAGAGGAACGGGTGCACCAGATTTCTGATCTGATACGTACAGGTCTCCCCCGTGCGGATAAGGGAGTGGCGATCGCAGCGGATATGGTGCGAAATGATCTTCCGATCCTGGAAGATTCGATTCGTAAAGCGGCAGCTACCATCCGTCAGATCAAAGATGAGGTGGATCTGGGAGAGATTGCTGAGCTGCTCGGAGGGGATATTAAGAGCAAAAGTGATTTTTTAGCCAATCCGGTAGTATTAAAAGAGAATAAGTTATATCCTATTCCGAATTATGGTTCGGCTATGACTCCTTTTTATGTTGTACTTTCCTTATGGGTAGGTGGCACACTCCTAATCTCACTTCTCCGTACGGGAGTGGATACTGAGGGAATTGTGTACAAGCGGTATCAATTGTATTTTGGACGTCTGCTGACGTTTCTTACGGTTGGAATTCTGCAAGCGTTGGTGGCTGTACTTGGTAATATCTTTATTCTGAAATGTTATGTGGTGGACAAGGTGTGGTTTGTCCTTTTTGCAGTATTAATTAGTATCGTATTCGTGACGATTGTTTTTACACTTGTCTCCGTATTCGGCAATGTTGGGAAGGGGATAGCAATCGTATTCATGGTGCTTCAATTCTCAAGCTCTGGCGGTACGTTTCCAATCAGTACAACAGGCCATTTCTTTCAAATGTTGAATCCGTTTATGCCATTTACTTATGCGATTAGTTTGATGCGGGAGGCGGTAGGGGGGATTCTGCCGGAAGTGGCGATTCGCGATTGTCTTTATTTGATCCTATTCGGTGTAATAGCACTCTTACTGGCGCTAACGCTCAAAAAGCCGCTGGAGCGTTATATCGAAAAGGCGGCTGAACAAGCCGAAGAATCCAAATTGATCTCTTAAGAAAAAAGAGGTTGTACCTAAGCCAATTGCTGTGGCTTTTGGTACAACCTCTTTTAGATTATCTCGCTGGAGCGAAATCGGCTACTGGCTTTAGAATCTCTTCAATTCGCTCCAAAGTATCTAGAGATAGAACGGCATCAACAGCTTGGGCGTTCTCTTCCACCTGCGCTGGCTTACTGGCCCCAATAATTGCAGAACTTACACCAGGTTGCCGTAGGGTCCAAGCTAACGCTAGTTGCGACAGCTTCAAATCAAGACTGTTAGCTAGTTCATCCAGCTGTCCGACAACAGTCAGTACATCATCGCGGAAGTAGCTGCGAATGACGCCATTTACCGAATCATCAGCTGCGCGGGTTCCTGCCGGAGGCTGTTGTCCAGGTTTGTATTTACCTGTCAGAATACCTTGAGCGAGTGGGGAAAAGACCACTTGTCCGAGGCCCTCACGCTGAGATACCTCAAGTACCTCATCTTCAATGTAACGTTCGAACATGTTATAGATAGGCTGATTGGAAATAAGCGGACGCAGATTTAGTCTGCGTGAAATGCCGGTGGCGTCAGAAATTTGAGCTGCGCTCCATTCGCTCACTGCTGAATACAGAATTTTACCTTGTGCAGTTAGGTCGTCCAGCGCGCGTAAAGTTTCCTCCACAGGCGTCTCTCTGTCAAAGCGATGACAAAAATAAACATCAATATAATCGGTTCCTAAACGGCGAAGGCTAGCTTCGCATTGCTCCATGATGTGCTTGCGTGACAAACCGCGATTATTCACATCTTCCCCCATGGGGAAGAATACCTTTGTACTCAGCACATAAGATGATCTTTCATAGGCGCGAAGAGCAGCGCCCATTGCTTTTTCGCCTTCACCACGGTTATAAGCATTAGCAGTATCAAAGAAATTGATACCGCATTCAAAAGCTTTGCTGATGCAGGCATCTGCTGCCTTTTGCTCTGCTGCTGTTCCATATGTAAGCCAGCTGCCTAAGCCGATTTCACTGACTTTTAGTCCTGAATTGCCTAGTCTTCTGTATTTCATTATTTTCTTCCCTCCTTGAGTTGTATATGTTAATTTTACTTGTATCCTATGAAACATTCAACTTGAATGTTTCATGTAAAAGACGAGATCAAGGAGATGAATCGTAGTAATGACTATTCCAACTTCTAAAGCTAAAAAAGTGATTTTGTTTCAGGGTGATTCTATTACGGATGGAAACCGTGGTCGTGATGAAGATCCCAATCATATTCTAGGACATAGCTATGCATATATCATTGGCGGTAAGCTAGGCAACGAACGGGCTGAGCAGAATCTCGTGTTCTATAACCGTGGAATTAGTGGGGATCGGATCTCCGATTTATATGCACGCTGGAATGAGGATGCGATTTACCTTCAGCCGAATATCATCAGTATTTTAATTGGTGTTAATGATCTATGGAGAACAATGAAAGGGGAACCAAGTGGTATAACGGACCGTTTTGAACGTGCGTACCGTCATGTGCTTGAAGAAACTGGGGAAGTACTTCCGCAAACGAAGCTGGTCTTGTGTGAGCCTTTTATTCTAAATACCGGAGCTCCGGCAGAACAATGGGACGAATGGAAAGAGCGGATTACTCATTATCAGGGTGTTGTTAAGCAGCTTGCAGAGGAATTTAATGCTGTGTTTGTTCCTTTACAGGAAGCATTTGATGCAGCTACTCGTAGAATAGATGCAGCCTACTGGCTGTGGGACGGCGTTCACCCGACAGCGGCTGGGCATGATCTGATTGCTGGGGAGTGGCTGAAGATCGTAGAGAAAAGCGGTCTTTTAAACGACTAGTGAAATAAAGGTTTCCCCTTATCTTTATTTATGCACCTACTGATTACTCAGCGGGTGCATAGATAAGAGATATATGATAGTTATTCAGAAACTCGATCCACTCCTCAGAAGGCTTCTCGTCTGTAACGATATAATCCACTCTATCGAAACTAAATAATTTAATGAACGCAGTCCTGTCGAACTTAGAGTGATCTGCGAGCAGAACTACTTTATTCGCCTGCTGTTGCATAAGAATCTTCAATTCACTTTCTTCTTCGTTCGAATCACTGAGCCCACCAGTCATAGACAACGCTTTACAGCTGAATATGGCTACGTCCACATTATATTTTTGAATAGTCTGTGAGGCGGTATGTCCAACGAAGGAGCTAGTCTCGGGGCCTAGTATTCCACCAGTAGAAATTAGCTTTTGCCCAGAATGTTGAAATTCGGATAATACAACCAAAGAATTCGTAATAATCGTCAGATTGTTTTTCTCCTCTATAATTCTCCGTAAAGCCTCAAAAACTGTTGAACTCGTATCCGTCACCAAACTGTCCCCATCATTAATTAATTGGAGAACATGATCAGCTATCGTACGTTTGGCCTCTATATTTACCTGATGTCTACTCACATAGGGAGGGTCCTCATTCGTGTGGGCATTAAGGATTGCACCGCCATAATTTTTCTTGGCAAGTCCTTCCTTATCCAGTTTATCCAGATCCCGCCGAATGGTCTCTTCCGAGACATTGAATTTTTGCGCCAGCTGAGCGACATGGACTTTCTTTTGTCTATACAGCTCATTAATGATTAAATCCCGCCGTTCAAATGCTTTCATCCGTTCACTCACCTCTATCATCATCTACTTCCTAGTTTACTACATTGCCCAATAAATCAAAGAAATAACCTCATATTCACATAATACCACAGTATAATAATATTAATACCACATAAAACCACATAATTTATCTATAAATATGTTGTTTTATGTTGACTAAAGCGTTTCCATATTTTATGATGAAGGAGAAATAGGTCCATTACCGATGATACTAAGATGATCTTGAGGAGGAACAGCAGTGATAGAAAACTATCCGAAAATTGGCATCCGCCCGACCATTGATGGCAGAAGAAGAGGGGTTCGCGAATCGTTAGAAGCTCAAACCATGGGTATGGCTCAGCGGGTAGCTAAGTTTATTGAAGAGAACTTATTTTATCCGGATGGCCGCCCCGTAGAGTGCATCATTGCCGATTCTACGATTGGTGGTGTTAAAGAAGCTGCTGCTGCGGCTCAGAAATTTGCTGGGGCTAATGTTGGCGTATCGATTACTGTGACCCCTTGCTGGTGTTATGGTTCTGAAACGATGGATATGGATGCCTCAATCCCACATGCGGTTTGGGGATTTAACGGAACGGAACGCCCAGGTGCGGTATATCTAGCTGCTGTTCTCTCTGCTTATGCACAAAAAGGAATTCCGGCGTTCGGTATCTATGGTGAGGATGTTCAGGAGTCTAGCAGTGAGGAGATTCCAGCGGATGTGCAGACTAAATTGCTGCAGTTCGCCAAAGCTGGGTTGGCTGTCGCTCAAATGCGAGGGAAATCCTATTTATCAATGGGTTCTGTTTCGATGGGGATTGCTGGATCGATTGTGAATGAACAGTTCTTCCAAGAGTATCTGGGAATGCGTAATGAATATATAGATATGTCAGAATATGTACGCCGCTTTGAAGAGGAGATTTATGATAAAGAGGAATATAAGCGAGCACTCGCGTGGACCAAAGAAAACTGCCAAGTTGGTGCCGATAATAATCCGAAGCATCTGCAAATAAGTGATGATGAGAAAGAGAAGCAGTGGGAGACTTGTGTGAAAATGACATTGATCGCCCGTGATCTGATGATCGGAAATCCTGTTCTCGCTGAGTTGGGCTTTGAGGAAGAGGCCAACGGTCATAATGCGATTGTGGGTGGGTTCCAAGGTCAACGCCAATGGACGGATCATTTTCCTAATGGGGATTTCATGGAAACGATACTGAACTCCTCTTTTGACTGGAATGGCAAACGTACACCTTATATCGTAGCGACAGAGAATGATAGCCTGAACGGAGTAACGATGCTGTTCAATTATTTGCTTACGAATACTGCACAAATTTTTGCGGATGTTCGAACCTTTTGGAGTCCGGATGCAGTTAAGCGAGTAACGGGTCATCAATTGGAAGGTGAGGCAGCACACGGAATACTTCACTTGATCAACTCGGGTTCGGCTGCACTTGATGGCACGGGTGAGCAGACGATAGAGGGTAAACCTGCGATTAAACCTTTTTGGGAAATTTCGGAGGATGAGGTAGAAGCATGTTTGAGCCATACCCAATTCCGCCCGGCTTCTCAAGAATATTTCCGCGGGGGCGGCTTCTCTACGGATTATTTAACTAAAGGCGGGATGCCAGTTACTATGGCACGGATGAACTTGGTTAAAGGGCTTGGACCTGTTCTTCAGCTTGTAGAGGGGCACACGGTTGAGCTGCCTGAAGATGTTCACCATACACTGGATCAAAGAACAGATCCGACTTGGCCAACAACCTGGTTTGCACCTAAGTTAACCAATAGTGGTTCTTTCCAATCAGTGTATGATGTCATGAATAATTGGGGCGCAAATCATGGAGCGATCAGTTATGGGCATATTGGGGCAGATTTGATTACGCTGGCGTCTATTCTGCGCATTCCGGTCAGCATGCATAACGTTGAGGAATCACGTATTTTTAGACCTCGGGTATGGTCGTTATTTGGTACCGAAGATCTGGAGGGAGCAGATTACAGAGCATGTCAGAACTTTGGACCCCTCTATTAAAATCTTCCTGTGAAGCAGGTGTGGTGAACAATGGGTGATACGATTAAGCTTCTAGCCATAGATCTCGGCGCCAGTTCCGGAAGAGTTATGCTGGGGATATATGATGGCGATAAGCTGCAAATGGAAGAAATTCATCGGTTTGAGAATACGCCGGTACAGGTCAACGGGCATTTATATTGGGATACTCTAAGGCTCTTCCATGAAATGAAGCAAGGGGTTCAAAAAGCCTTTAGGCAACATGGAGAACTGACGTCCTTAAGTGTGGATACATGGGGAGTCGACTACGGGTTTATTGATAAAAAAGGAATGATGCTCTATTCCCCCCATCATTACAGGGATCGGAGGATGGAGGCTCACCTTCTTAAATTGGAAGCGCTACTGTCACCTGCAGAGCAATTCCGTATGACCGGTCTTCAGCCAAGTGTCATTAATACACTTTATCAGCTGTTCTCTGATTTTCAGGATAATGATTCTCTTATGGAGACCGCGGATACGATTTTAATGATGCCAGATCTATTTCATTACCTGTTTTCAGGTATAAAAGCAGCAGAAAGCAGTATCTGGAGTACAAGCGGCTTAGTGGATGCTGTAACGGGAGAGCTCTCCTCTGAATTATTTAACAGACTTGGGATTCCGAGTAGTCTAGTTCCACAACAGGTTCATGCGGGAACAGTTATTGGATCTATCCTGCCGATTATTCAAGAGGAGCTTAATATAGGCCCGATGAAAGTGATAGCCGGCGCTTCACATGACACGGCTTCAGCAGTAGCTTCGATCCCTTATACTCGTAAGGATGAAGCAGCATTTTTAAGCTGTGGTACGTGGTCGTTGGTTGGTATGGAGACGCCTGAGCCGGTCATTTCAGAGAAAAGCTATGAATATGGTTTCACAAATGAACGTTGCTACGGTAATTCTAATCGTTTGCTAAAAAACACAACGGGACTATGGATTCTACAGGAGCTCCAGAGGAATTGGGCGAAAGCAGGAGAGAATTTTAGTCAAAGTGAAATGGTGGAATTAGCCCAAACGATTAATGGGGCGCCAGCGATCATTGACCCGAATGACCAGCTTTTCAGCACACCTGGTGTGATGATGCAGCGGATTCAGGAATATTGTGAGCGAACGGGGCAACAGTCGCCTAATACGAAAGCTGAGTTTATACGCGTTATCCTTGAGAGCCTTGCGCAATCATACTGTAGAACGATTGAAGAAATGGAAGAGATCACCGGCAAGATAATCACTATCATTCATATGGTTGGCGGTGGGATTCAAAATGAGCTATTATGCCAGCTCACCGCTGATGCTACGGGTAGAGAAGTCGTTGCAGGGCCAGTGGAGGCCAGTGGAATTGGCAATATCATTGTCCAGCTGGCTGCCCTGGGAAAATTGGAAGTTTCTAAGGCGAAAGAGTTCGTGGCACGATCTTTTACCTTTAAGACATACCAGCCTTCTTTGGTGAAAAACTCTAAAAAATAGGATACTAGGAGAGAACTTATGGATAACTTGGAACAAAAACTACGTTCGCAGATTTGTGATATTGGCAGAAATTTGTTTAATAAAGATTTCATTGCCGCCAATGATGGGAATATTTCAGCACGGTTATCAGAGAATGAAATTCTCACTACCCCCAGAGCGGTAAGCAAGGGATATTTAGAGCCACATATGATTGTAAAAGTAAACTTGCAAGGTGAAGTTCTTGAAGCGGCGGAAGGATACAGACCTTCAACGGAAACCAAAATGCATTTGAGAATTTATAATGAGCTACCTGAGATGAATGGTGTGGTTCATGCACATCCCCCGTATGCTACCGCTTTTGCCATTAAAGGTGAGGCGCTCGATAAAATGATGATGCCAGAGTCGGTTATCATGATCGGGGATATTCCTTTGGCGGAATACGGAACACCTTCAACAGAAGAAATCCCGGACTCAGTGATGCCTTTCCTTGGCAAAAAAACAGCAGTCCTGCTCGAAAATCACGGAGCACTTACTTGGGGAACGGATGTTATGGAGGCTTATCTGAATATGGAGAGACTCGAATATACAGCCAAGATTACCTTTATTACACGTATGATTGACGGGGAGAGAGAGCTGCCACAGCATCGGATTGATGAGCTGGTTGCTTTGAGATCTTTTTATGGGAAGTAATGAGGTGCTTGGATGTTGAAAAAAATTCCTAAGCTACTATCTCCGGAACTGGTACGTGTGATGATGGAAATGGGTCATGGTGATGAGCTTGTACTGGCAGATGCTAATTATCCAGGACACTCCTTAAACTCAAAAGTACTAAGATATGATGGTATTGGGATACCTGATCTTTTGGATGCAATATTGGAACTGCTGCCCCTAGATCATTATGTGGAACATCAGGTGGCGTTTATGGCTGTGGTTGAGGGAGATCCTACGGTGCCGGTGATCTGGTCCACGTACGAGTCGATAATCGCCAAACATGACGCTGAAGCGACGATTAAATATGAGGAGCGGTTTGATTTCTACAATCGTTCTAAGCAAAGTTATGCTGTTGTAGTCACAGGTGAAGAAGCACTTTATGGAAATATTATTATCAAAAAAGGTGTAATCAAGGCCTGATGATCAGCGATTCTGCTTGCGGTATTGCAGAGGTGAGCATTTGGCGATTTGCTTAAACACCCGCCCAAAGTGGGCGATGCTGTCAAAGCCTGTATTCTCTGCAATGGCAGTGACTTTAGTGTTAGTGCTCTGCAAGAGTCGTTGGGCTTCCTTGATCCGAATGTAGTTTAGATATTCAACAATGGTGAAGCCAGTGGTCTGTTTGAATAAACGGCAAAGATAGGTACTGCTGATGAAAAAAGTTTCGGATAGCTGCTCTAATGTAAGCTTTTCAACATAATGTGCCTGTAAATAATCGATCATTTCGTAGACTTTAAGCTGCTTCTCACTGCTCTCAGGAGCGATGGGCTCGCGGCTTATTTCTTGTACTCTGTTCATTTCAATAAATAACTGGATGAGAAGTGTCTGAAGATAGGGGATTTGCTGTGATCGATGTTCTTCTTGTTCTTTTAGCATGGAGAAAAGGATAGATTCGATGGCTCCTTGTTCATGTACTCCGGGACGCAGAAGTAAGCTTTGTGTAGTTAGAAAAGGAATGCTTAGGTCGTAGTTCGCCAATGTTTTTTGCAGAAAGTCCTCCTCAAAGTTAATCAATATTCGCTCATGGCGTGCTGAGCCCTTAGAAGTGGTGCGATGGAGTTCATTTTTGTTAATAAATATCAAATCACCTTTGCGTAAGGTATAAATCAGATTGTTGATATAATAGCTGCGCTCTCCTGCGAGTAAATAATAAATTTCATATGTATCGTGATAATGGTCGGAATCCATGCTGAATGGGCCGGCTCTTTTGATTTGTTCAATGATAAATGGAGGTTCTAGCTCCTGTTCCATTGTAGATTTGCCCCTTTCAGATAATGAAGCTAATATATGCAAAGTTTTCGCTATTTTTGCTAATAATCGCTTAGATTTGAATGTATTTTATACTATAAACTATAAGAAGAAACGGCATCAAAATCAATAGCGATGGAGTGATCCTTGTGTCGAAGAAGAAATATGTATTCGTAGGTACCGGTGGCCGAGCGGAGTTCTTCTATGGTGAGATAACTACGAATTATCGTGAAACTTCAGAAATTGTAGGCTTTTGCGATGTGAATGGGGCAAGAATGGATTATGCGAATCGATTACTGAAAGGGAAATATCAGTATCATGCGGTTCCTACTTATAAAGCTCATGAGTTTGATCGTATGATTGAAGAGACTAAGCCGGATGTAGTTATCGTTACGAGTATTGACCGCACACATCACCATTATATTATCCGGGCGATGGAGCTTGGCTGTGATGTGATTTCGGAGAAACCAATGACGGTAGATGAAGAGAAATGTCAGGAAATTCTTGAAGCGATTGAGAAGACGGGGAAAAAACTGCGTGTTACTTTCAATTACCGCTATGCCCCGCACAATACCAAAATCCGTGAATTGATCATGGATGGGGCGATTGGAGAAGTGTTATCTGTTAATTTTGAGTGGCTGCTAAATACACAGCATGGGGCGGATTACTTCCGCAGATGGCATCGGGATAAACGGAACAGCGGAGGGCTGTTGGTTCATAAATCAACACATCATTTCGATTTGATGAATTTCTGGTTGGGCTCTCGTCCGGATACGGTCTATGCCATGGGAGATTTAAGGTTCTATGGCAGAGAGAATGCGGAGAAGCGCGGGGGGACAGAGTTTTATCAGCGTGCCCATGGTAGTAGTGCAGCGGAAAATGATCCCTTTGCGCTTCATCTAAAAGACAACGAGCAGCTTAAGCAAATGTATCTGGATGCCGAGCATGAAGATGGGTACCTGCGAGATCAAAGTGTATTCGGTGATAATATCAGCATTGAGGATACGATGGCAGTCATGGTCAAATACAAAAACAAGATGATTATGAACTATTCACTTAATGCTTATTTGCCTTGGGAAGGCTTCATTGTAGTATTTAATGGGACGAAGGGGCGGATGGAAGTTAAGGTTGTTGAACAGTCCTATGTAAACGCCGGGGGGAAGAAAGAAGATGAAGGGGCACTAAAGGACAAGCAAATAACTGTATTCCCTCATTTTGCGCCGCCTTATGAAGTTGAAATTGAAGAAGGCGTTGGGGGACATGGGGGCGGAGATCCGGTCATGCTTCGTGATATTTTTGAACGACCTGTGGAGGATCGGTTTAATCGTGCAGCTTCCCATGTGGATGGGGCGTTGTCCATTATGACCGGGATTGCGGCTAATCGTTCGATCGCTACTGGACTTCCGGTGAAGGTGGATCAGTTAATCAAATGGTAGAAGGAAAAAGCTCAAAACCAAAAATAGTAGTAGCCTGTTTGTGAATAAACCGCTGCGGAGTGGAGGGTTCTTACGATCGCTGTTAAAGCCCAATTTCTGAATAGTAGAAAGATTAGCAGTTGAAATGGGTCTTTAAAGGCGAACACTGGCGTTTCTCCAGAATCCCTCCACCCCTCCGCTCTGTCTTCACGTCAATTTACTACTATTTTTAGATTGAGCTAAAAAAGTAAAAATAAAAGGCTGCCTCCATAGTCATTGTAGATGACTAAGAGACAGCCTTATTTATTTTGACACTAGTATTTATTGTTTGACGACGTTAAAGCCGTCTTTTTGCAATTGAGTCACAATGCCATCATCACCCAGCATGTGTAGTGCACCAACAACGACAAGATAAGTCGCTTTTTTATCACTATTTAAATACTCTTTTACATGCTTCGCCATGTTGGCATTCCGATCCGAAACAAGACCCTTATAGTATTCTGGCTCCTTAGCGACCGCTTGTGTCATAGCTACGAGGGATTGTTCATCCCCCTGCATCCACATTTGGGATAATGCATCCAGCGATGCCGTTGCTGCAGCTTTGTCCGTTTGCTTGAGGCTATCGAGTGTATCAAGGAGAAGCTTTTCTTGCAATCCATCTGAGAATTGATTGAACATGTTCAGCTGCAATTGCATATTTTCCAATTCAATGATAGGTTTATTCAGTTTACCTGCCTTCTGTGTGAAATATAGGTCGATACCCGTATCCGGTGTATAATCTGTTGTTTGCATTTGTAGGCTTGAGATACCTTGAGTAACGACCCATGGCTTATAGGAATCGAATGCATTTCCTGCAAGACCATTCGCTTTCAGAAGCGCAACAACTTTGTTATAGGTATCAGCGGAAACGTGATCCTTGAGCTTGGTCCCATCTGTATAAGAACCTTTCTCCGTAAGGAACTTTTGCATCTCCGTTTGATCAACCTTTGTTAAGTCAACTTCGACCCCGAGATATTGAGATGCTTCAAAAGCAGCTTCAATTTCCGGGCGTAGCGGGTACATTTTGTCGTTAGCCACATGGATAGAGCCAAGTAGATAGACGGTATTACCGTTGTTCTCCACTTTCCATAAGAATCCGGTGCTCCCTGCAGCCTCGTTATTAGCTGCAAAGGTGATGGTGCGCTGCGCCGCATTCCATTCTACCTTATAGCCGATAGTTTCACCGATAAAGCGGACAGGAACATAGGTGACATTGTTGATGGTTTTAGGAGCCACCTCTAGTTTTTTCTTCTCCCCGTTTACCGTTGCTGTGGTGCTGCCGATAGTCAGAGAGAGGGCTAGTCCATTTTTGGTCCCCGTTACGGTTTGGGTCTTTTTATTCCAATTCATATTTACATTAAGCTTCTCTAGGAGTGGACGCATAGGAACCAAGGTAGTTCCTTTTTCTACAACAGGGTTAGAATTTCCTAACTTTACTTCTGTTCCATCAATCCACACACCGACAGGCTTTTCAGCCGCATGGGCAGTGGTAAAGACAGACATAACCATGAAAATGGATAAAAATAATGCACCTAGCTTTTTCATTAATAGGACACTCCGTTTCTAAAAAAAATGAAAGTTGTAAGTCACTTTCTGATTTTAACGTATTTTTCCATAAATAGTTATACGTTTTGTTACTTCGTACAAAAGTCAAAATAATGCACATCAAAGCAAAAATCGCCCCTATTAGATCCTGTTGACTCTCCTTATCATGAAACATAAGAAACGAAGAGCCCGAAGGGAGCAAGGAACTTATGTGGAGCAATGCGATTGAAGATGCGATAGAGAAGGTACGTAAGAATATAGACCGATTCGGGGGCAGATTCCCTCATGTGAGCATGAATGGAACTTACCAGCTCAATAACAATGACGACTGGACCAATGGATTCTGGAGCGGCATGTTGTGGTTGTGCTATGAATATACGCAGGATGACAGCTTTCGTATCGCGGCATCTCATACCGTAGAGGATTTCCGCCGCCGTTTCGCGGCAAAGACGGTCCTTGATCATCACGACATCGGATTTTTGTATTCGTTATCCTCCAAGGCCCAGTGGATTATAGATAAAGACGAATCCGCGCGTCAGTTGACACTGCAGGCGGCGGACTTATTACTGAAGCGCTGGCGCACAGGCGGCGGTTATATTCAGGCTTGGGGACCTGTGGGAGATGCCCAGGAAGGTGGGCGCATCATTATTGATTGTCTGTTGAATCTCCCTCTTCTGTATTGGGCGGAACAACAGACCGGTGATTCCCTATATCGGCAGGTGGCGGTCATGCAGGCGGATAAGACGAAACGTTATCTGGTGCGGGGAGATGACAGCTCCTACCATACGTTTTTCTTCGACCAGAAGACCGGAGAGCCGATTGGCGGTGCTACACACCAAGGTTATACTAACGGATCGACTTGGACACGCGGGCAAGCCTGGGGCGTCTACGGTTTTGCATTGTCTTACCGCTATACTAAGGATCCGTTGTATTTGGAAACGTCCAAGCGGATGGCCCGCTATTTTCTGGAGCATTTGCCACAGGATCATGTCGCTTACTGGGACTTTAATGCTCCAGTGTCTGCGGATACGTACCGGGATAGCTCGGCCTCTGCAATTGTTGCGGCTGGACTACAGGAACTGCTGGAGCTAATGGAAGAGGGAGATCCCGAACGGGCTTATTTTCAGCAGGGATTAATACAGTCGATGACTTCACTTGTGCAGAACTATTCCACGATCGGTGAAGATGCGGAGGGGCTGCTGAAGCACGGCTCTTACCATGTACGCGGCGGTCTGTCTCCGGATGATTTCATGATCTGGGGAGATTATTTCTACCTCGAAGCGTTACTGCGGCTGCAAAAAGGCACCAGGGGGTACTGGTATGAACGCTGATGTCCGATCAACCTCTCCCTATGCTGTCTTTACGCTACTCGACCTTGAGTTACCTGCTCTAGCGCCCGTGAAGGATGCGCTCAGCCAAGCACGGCAGGACGATGCGCTGACTGAATTGCATCGGTATTTGACTAGTCGGAGCACGCCGGGCTGGCGGGCAGAGGACAGTCGGAAACAGCAGCATATCGATTATATACAGCAATATTGCGCAGATGAGCTGGAAGTCGTAATAAAGACGGCGGATGAAGTTATGGAGCAGACGTTTCTTTTTCGGTTTCCCTGGGATATGGAGCGCAGCCGCATTCCGGTTACCTTTGAGGAAGAAATTGACTGGCGTTATATTCCGGATAAGGATGTAGAATGGGCTTATATGCTGAATCGCCACCGCTACTGGGTGGCATTAGGACAAGCGTATGAGATAACAGGTAATGAGGAGTATGCGAGAACATTTTGCTGTCAGCTTGAAGATTGGATGGACCGTAATCCTGTTCCAGACATGCCTACGAATGATACGTTGACTTGGCGCACAATTGAAGCGGGTCTTCGCTGTGCGAACTGGATCAAAGCGCTGTCCTATATACAGGATAGTCCGCTGCTCACACCGACGCTTCTGGCGAAAGTGATGATATCCCTTCATGAACACAGCGAATATTTAGCTTTATCGTTTACGGGCTGGAAGAATATCAGCAATTGGGGCGTTCTGGAGACTTGTGGTTTATTCCAAACCGCGCTCTACTTCCCTGAGTTCACTAGGGCTAAGATTTGGCGACGGCTCGGTGAGGAGAGATTAGGGGAGACGGCTAGAATCCAGGTCATGGCGGACGGTATCCATTGGGAGCAATCGCCCACCTATCACCATGAGGTTCTGGTATGTTTTCTCGATTGCATCCGCTTGGCTCGCATGAATGGACTGGAGCTACAGGATGAACTTCAGCAAAAAGTTCATCAAATGGCCGTCGCTTCCTTGTATTGGGCCAAACCGAATCATCGGCAGCCGATGCTCGGGGATAGCGATGACAGCGATGTCCGTTCGATTTTGACTTATGCAGGTTGGTTGTTCCAGGATTCTGTGCTCCGCTTTGGCGGATACGATCATATGGATTATGACAATGCCTGGTTGTTCGGAACGAATGGAGTTGAAGGCTACGAGCAGCTGATTGCGGAGGAACCGCCTTACTTGTCGCGCTCTTTCACACATTCCGGTCATTATGTGATGCGAACGGGTTGGGACGAGCAGGACTTGTACCTATATTTCCACTGCGGACCGCTTGGTGGTGGACATGGTCACGCGGATTTGCTACATTTCGATCTGCATGCCTTTGGGCGGGATATGCTTACCGATCTGGGCAGATACAACTATAGTGATCACACACCACTTAGAAAAGCGTTAAAAGAAAGCGCTGCCCATAATACGACTACTGTTGACGGAATTGGATTCACTGAAATCACGGATACATGGTCCTTCTCCCAAATTGCGAAGCCGGCAGGCAGCAAATGGATCAGCAATCCGGACTTTGATTATGTTGAGGGCAGCCATGATGGCTACCGTCATTTGGATGATCCGGTACACCTGCTAAGGAGGATCATATTCATCAAGCCTTATTACTGGCTTCTGGTCGACAGCTTTAGCTGCCGTCAGGAGCATACGTTTTCCCAGCATTTTCATTTTGCGCCCGGAGCGGTTCAGATGGAAGAGGAGACATTCATTTGCCGTACAAAAAATGAGCGGGAAGCCAATCTTTGCATCATTCCCGTTAATGTTAAAGGACTTCAGGGCAAGATTGATGACGGGGTAATTTCCCGCGAATACAATCTGCTGGAACCTAATCAGCATGCCGTTTACGCCCGAACGGGAAAAGGAACGGTATCGATGATGCAGATGCTGTACCCGCAGCCTTCCGGTGAGCCGTTCTGTCCACTGGTTGAACAGGTACCGATTTACCGCCATACGGGTGAACCTGTGGATGCCGTGCAGGCGGAGGCATGCCGCATCAGCTTCCCTGAAAGGAATGAGGAGCATATTATCGTGATCAGTCATGAGGTTCCATCCAGCCACTTGGATTCCTATGTAGTGGAAGGTATACAAATATTTGGTGAAGTGGTGCTTATAGTTTTCGCAAACGGTCAAAAGAAAGTCACGGTAATCAGATAATGCATGTATACTGGATAACGGGCTGATAGAATAAAAGAAAAGAGCATGAGAGAGGCGCGGAGAAAACATGTTCAAATTCACTTACTATAGACGTATCCAGGTTTCATTTCTTTTGCTGATTTTTATTCCGCTGATTGCAGTATCGATCATCTCCTTTGTGCTTATTCGGGATACGATGGTAGAAAAGCTGCAGCTCAGCAACGATAACTTTCTGAACGTTATGATTGACGAACTAAACAAGACCATTGATGATGTGACATTTGCATCGCATTTTATTGTAAACGATACCAATTTTCGCGCCAATCTGAAGGTCTTTGCAGATACCGAGCGATTGAATACCTATCAGGATTACGTACAGTTTACGCAAATTCAGGATGTGTTTTCGCTCATCAACTCTAAGCCGCTAAATAATAACATTCGCATGTATTTGGTTAACCGGAAACACTTTGTGATCTCCTCTGGGACTGAGAATTTATCCGTGATTAATGCCAACATGGACAAGCTGATGGGACGTGTCAATATTCACGAACCGGAGACCTTGCAATGGCTTGGGATGGCTGACAGCGGTTCCGGTAAAAGCAGTAGCTACTATATTGCCAGAGTAATCTATGATAGCCGGGAGAAACAGCAGGTGTCCGTGCTTCTCATCTCGATTCCCGATGCCTATTTCAACAAATTGCTCGGGCCGGTCGAGTTTGGCAAGCTGGCGTTGTTTGATTCCAGAGGAGGTCTTATCGCCGGGAACTCAGAGCTAGCCCCAGAAGGCAAGGAAGCTAGAGGGAGCGTGCGTACGGCCAGAGCCATCGACAAATCCAATTGGGAGCTGGTCTATGAAGCTTCAGAGAAAGAATGGTCGGGCCAGATTTCGCGAACTTTTTATAGTGGTATTGGTTTAGTGCTTCTCTTGTTTATTGTCTTTTCGGCTACTTCCATGCTGATTGCCAAAAGATTGCATAGTCCGATCATGAAGCTGCAGCGCGTTGTGCGCCAGTTCGGGATGGGGAATCTTGATGTCAGGCTGGAGGTCAAGGGCAAGGATGAAATCGCTGAGCTAGGGCAGACATTGAATACTATGCTGGATCAACTGCAAGGATTGATTCACGACATCGAGCTGGAGCAAGAACAGAAGCGAGTGATGGAACTTGAGGCGCTGTTTATGCAGATTCGTCCCCACTTTTTGATCAACACGTTGAATTCGATCAAATGTAGCCTTATTTTGGCTAAAGATAAGCTGCACAGCGGGATCATTGATTCGCTAATGAGTCTTCTCCGTGCCTATCTGAAGGTCAATGAACCGGCTACCTTACGGGAAGAATGCAGACTGCTTAGCCATTATATCGACATCATGAAGATCCGCAACGAAATCCCTCTTGAACTGGAGGTCGATCTGGAAGCGGATACAGAGAAGCTCATCGTTCCTAAACTTATTCTGCAGCCGCTCGTAGAGAATGCCATCGTTCACGGTCTAGTTGACCACCCGGCACCGCGTATTGTCGTCCGTGCCCGAACGATCCCTGATGGGATTATGATTGAAGTCGAAGACAATGGCTGTGGTGCAGGGGCAGAAATTCTGGCAGGACTGAACCGCAGATTGCTCTACAAGGACGATGAACAGGATGGAACTTATCAAAGGGTCGGTTTAATTAACGTGGTTCAAAGGCTGAGGCTGACCTATGGTCAGGATACCCGCTTGTCGCTGCATAATTTGCCGCAAGGTGGGGTGTCCGTTTCACTGTATTTGCCGCAAGGCAATCATCAGGTTAATCTGTCGGAGAGAGAGGGATATTGATGTATAAAGTGATGCTCATAGATGATGATGTTCCTATGCTCAAGGTGCTTCAGCAGATGATTGACTGGGAAGCACATAGCTTGCAGATTGTCGGCAGCACCTATTCCAGTGCCAAGGCGTTATTAATGTTTGAGGAAGTACAACCCGATATCGTGATCACAGATATTGGCTTGCCGCAAAAGAACGG
The DNA here is from genome assembly GCF_042723305.1 of Paenibacillus sp. NPDC058367. Taxonomy (NCBI): domain Bacteria; kingdom Bacillati; phylum Bacillota; class Bacilli; order Caryophanales; family Paenibacillaceae; genus Paenibacillus; species Paenibacillus sp. NPDC058367. The sequence continues at coordinate 1,646,349 of NZ_JBHXIZ010000001.1, read as the reverse complement.
GATTGAGCTGGCCGATTACTTTACCCGGATGAAGCCGGAGGTCAGAATTATTTTCCTGACCTGTCATGAGGATTTCCATTATGCTCAGCAAGCGGTAAAGCTGAAGGTGGATGACTATTTAATTAAGGACCAGCTTACGGACGAGCAACTGGAGAAAAGCCTTGCCAAGTCTGTACGCTTGCTTAAATCGAAGATCGGGCTAATCAAGCATGGGGAGACGGGTTACAACAGCCAGTTATTCCGGCAGAATCTGCTGCAAAGGGTGATTGGCGGCGCCCCGCCCGAAACCACGCTAGCCTATGCGGCGCAAATCGGCATATCCTGGACATACCCGTGGTTCATGCTGGGCACGGTCAGCATTCACTTTTCCAGTTTCGAGAAGAGGTACAAGCAGAGCGAGTATCCACTTATTTTATATGCCATCTACAATATAGCCCTAGAGCTGTCTGAAGCGTGTGAGGGGATTACGCCTTTTTTGGAACAGAAGAATATTGTAATTCTGTATAATTACCGTGTAAATCTGGCGCAGAATGCCAGTCTTTATTTTCATGATTATTTACAGCGATTGTGTTCCGAGTGCTCCCATCTCCTTAAGATTCAACCGGGCATCATCGCAGTCACTGAGAAAATAGAGCTGCAGGCGATTGGACAGATTCATCGGCAAATTGTCCAGGACAAGTGCGAGTTCTATGCGAGTGCGGAATACACAGTTCTGGATACTCTGCAAATCGCTACCCCTCGCTTCCAGCCTGCTCCTCAAGGATTTCTGGATAGTTATATCCCGCAGATGGAACGGGCCGTGATTAAAAATGATCTTGAAGCCATCCGTGGCACTCTTCAGGAAATCGCTAGGACTGCAAAAGTTATGGCTATCCATCCGGGCGATTTCGTCCGGGATTTATCCTTTATGCTCCGAGGTATCGAGCTGATGTTCACTAGCCTAACATTCGATGAGGATCTGTTCGTCTATCTCGTACAAACCCGCACACTGGAGGATACGATGGAACTGGTGGAAAGAAAGCTTGTGCAGATTACAGGCAACAAACAGCAGGTGGCGGGAACTCCCCCGCAGGAGCCCAAGCTGCAGCTTATCCAGCAATTTATCGATCAGCATCTTGGTGATAACATCACTTCAATTGATATGGCACGTTATCTCTTTCTGGATCCGAGCTATTTCTCTCGTTATTTCAAACGCATGACAGGTCTGACTTTTACGGACTATGTACATCAGCACAAGATGAAGGTTGCGACCAAAATGCTGAAAATCTCCAGCCAGAACCTGGAATCGCTAGCCGTTGGTTTGGGATATTCGGACAGAACCTATTTTTCAAAAGTGTTTAAAAAATATGTGGGAACAACACCGAGTGAATATAAATCCAAACACTCGGTACGCTGAGAAGCGCAATTCTCAACCTACCGAATAGACCAGCCGCCCATCTAGGGCGGTTTTTTTGATGTCGAAAGACAAAGGTCAAAATCTTGCACATCTCGGGTCATAATCACTCCTTCATGCGGGAGGCGGATATATTACTATAATGACAAATCAAATTGTCGAGGTGATACAACGTGGAGGCTGCAAAACAACCTGTGCCAAAAATTCTGCAGGAGAAGCGGAAGTTCTGGACTCCGCAGCGGAAAGAGGCTTTGACCGGGTGGCTGTTTCTAGCTCCGGAAATTGTCGGAATGCTTTTTCTTAATGTATTTGCACTTGGATTCTCACTTTATTTAAGCTTCTCGAAATGGGATCTATTGTCGGGGGTTCAAGGAATCGAGTTTATCGGATTGGATAACTATATCAAAATGTTCCATGATCCGAGCATCATTCAAGCTTTGAAGAACAATGCTATTTATATGATTATGACCGTGCCGATACCGATTGCGATTGCTTTGGTGCTGGCGGCATTGATTCAAAATAGTGTATTTCTTAAAAATTATTTCAAAGTTGCCTTCTTTATCCCTTATATTTCTTCGATTATTGCAATTGCCGCCGTATGGAGCGCATTGTTCCATCCATCCCTTGGACCGATCAATCAGTTCTTGATGGAGCTTGGAATTTCCAGTCCTCCAAAATGGCTGGTGGATCCAAAGACCTCGCTGTTATCGATTGCCATTATCAGTTCTTGGGCGAGTCTGGGTTACACGATTATTATCTATATGGCCGGCTTGACGAATATTTCCGATGAAATCTACGAAGCCGCCGAAATAGATGGAGCCAGCGCACTGAAGAAATTCTTTGCCATCACGGTTCCGATGCTGCGTCCAACCACGTTCTTCTTGCTTATAACTATGCTGATTGGCTCGTTTAAGGTGTTCGACATCATCGCGTTTTTGACCGAAGGTGGCCCGAACAATTCTTCTACCGTGCTTGTGTTCAGGATCTATGAGGAAGGGTTCAAATACTACAACATGGGCTATGCTTCTGCAATTTCCTGGCTGCTATTCGCCGTCATAGGCTTGATCACCGCAGCTACTTGGAAAATGAGAAATGAAGAATAAAGGGGGGAGATTAACATGCAACTGATTAGAAAAAATATGTCCAGAGTGATCACTACCTGCATCATGGGGGCTTTGTCCATTGTATTTCTTATTCCTCTGATCTGGATGATTTCCGCAGCCTTTAAATATGAGAAAGATGTTATGCGCTTCCCGATCCAATGGATTCCCGAGAAGATCAATGTAGCGTATAATTTCAAGATGGTTTGGATGGGACGAGTACCTTTTTCTCATTTCTATTTAAATTCCTTTAAAGTTGCGATTATTACAACCTTAATTACACTTATCATTTCATCTATGTCGGCGTACGCCTTGACCAAAATCAAGTTCAAAGGACGAAATATGGTGTTTCTGGCGCTGCTGTCGTTCATGATTATACCTGACCAGGCCACACTGATTCCGCGCTTTCTGCTGATTCGCTGGTTCGGTCTTTATGATACTCATGCTGCAATCATATTAATGAGTATGTTCTCCATCTACTTCACGTTCCTGCTGCGGCAATTTATGATTGGTGTCAGCGACGAATACATTGAAGCGGCACGAATTGACGGTGCAGGCCATTTACGGATATTCTGGTCTATCATTATTCCGCTCTGCAAGCCGGTGCTCGCTACGGTGGCGATCATCAAATTTATCTGGACCTGGAATGATTACCAGAATCCGCTGATCTTCTTACTAAATAAGAATTTGTACACTATTCCACTCGGTATGACACTGTTCCGGGACGATTATTCGAACAACTATGCGATTATGATGACGGCAGCTGTTTCGGCGATCATCCCGCTCGTCATCGTGTTCATTGCCCTGCAAAAGCAAGTCATTAACGGAATCTCCCTTGGCGGCGTAAAGGGCTGACCTGCGGGTGTACACGATAGATAGTAAAAGTCAAAAATGTGATCCTACAACAGCAAAATTGTGCACTTGGCGACTAAAGCGGATGCCTATAATAAGAAATGAACAAGGCACTATACTTAAAATTCAGTGCGGGGGGAAGTAAAATGAAAACAAAGAGCAAAAAAAGATTATCCGTTGTACTGGGCTCCATGCTGGCGGTTTCCTTAACGCTAAGCGCCTGTGGAAATTCCGGAAACTCGGAAAAGAATGGGAATGCTGAAGCTGGTACGAATGCCGGGAACACCAAGGTGGACAAGCAAGTGGCCATCAAGTATTACAACTGGGATAATGAAGCCCAGTCGGCTGGTACCGATGCTATGCTGCAGGAATTTATGGATCAGAACCCAGGCATCAAGGTAGAGCATGTGACACTCGTTCCCGGTGATTCTGTGGAGATGCTGAAGAAACTCGACTTCCTGATTTCTTCCGGCGAAGCGATTGATGTTGTTCAGGTGCCAAGCTTGGGAGGCGTGCTTGAACGGGCGACTCGGGGAGCACTTGCCCCGCTGAATGAATTCTATGAGAAAGATAACCTCGTTCCTGAGGATGAATATTATGTGAATGCTAAGGTCGACAACAACTATTATGGGTTGCAATATACGAAGAGCAGCAACTACGTGATGCTGAACAAAGATGCACTGGACGAAGCGGGTCTGCCTGTACCTACTTTTGGCTGGACATGGGATGACTACCGCGACTATGCCAAAAAACTGACCAAAGGCGAAGGCGTGGACAAACGTTACGGCACATATTTCCACACCTGGGAATTGTACATGAACGCTCCAGCTCAAACGATGATGAAAGACCCGTTCGTATATGATGACGGGACGACGATCTTCGCGGATCCGACATATAAGTATTTTTTCCAGCTGCGTAAAGATATGGAGTCTGCTGATAAATCTGCGAAATCTTATGCAGACGCTCTTGCCGCTAAGCTTAACTATCGTACCGAATTCTTCAATGAAGAAGCTGCTATGATCTTGGCTGGCAACTGGACGATTGCTGATCCAGGTAACACCGAGCAGTATCCGCATGAATTCAAGACAGCCTTTGCTCCGGTACCGGTGCCTCCTGCAGGATCGGAACCGAAAGACTATGAAGGCAAATACTTCACCAGCGGCAACATGCTGGCGATGGGCGCAACTTCAAAGAACAAAGAGGCTTCCTTCAAATTGATGAGATTTATGTCGACGGCTGTTAGTGATAACAGACTGGAATTCTCCGGATATAAAAAAGCTGACAATGAGACCTTGCTGACCAAATTGGTCGCTGGCAAAGAAGATATGTATGATATGGATTCACTCAAATACACACTTTTCGATAATGAAATTCAGTTCCTTGACGGTGCGCAGGTGATGACGACGGCAACTTCCGAATTGACCAAAATTATCGATGACGGCTTCAGCAGATTCATGCTTGGAAATGAATCGATTGATAAGGTGCAGCAATGGATGGTTGGTGAAGCAACGAAAATTATCAACGAAAAAGGTGTCATCAAGTAAATAGGCAATAAGCGAGGTATCCCAAGTTGGGGACGGGGCTTTGGAAGGTCATCAACCGGCTTTCCAAAGCCCTTATTTATACATTGGGCTTACACAAATATACGGGAGAGTATAAAAATGATGGAAAGCATTTCTTCAAAGAACAAGTCCGAAGAGCAAGTAGCTTTGCCTTCTAAGGAACAGATGGAGTGGCAGAATCTGGAGCTGGGGATGTTCTGCCATTTTGGAATGAACACATTTTGCGATCAGGAGTGGGGAGAAGGTAGCGATTCACCTACGGTCTTTAACCCGCTTCATCTGGATGCACGCCAATGGGTTAGTGCAGCTAAAGAAGCTGGATTCCGTTATTTTATACTGACCGCTAAGCATCATGATGGCTTCTGCCTGTGGCCGACTGCAACGAGTACTTATTCTGTTGCCTCCAGCCCATGGAAAGAAGGGCGAGGCGATGTTGTCAAGGAGTGCGAGGAGGCTTGCCGTGAATTTGGACTAGGCTTCGGCATTTATTTGTCTCCATGGGACAGACATGAGCCATGTTATGCGGATCCGCAAGCATATGATGATTTCTATTGCTTGCAATTGCAGGAGCTCCTTACGGGCTACGGCCCACTTACGGAGATTTGGTTCGACGGCGCAGGATCTGAAGGCCGTAATTACGATTGGCGGCGGATTATGGATCTGATTAAGCTCCATCAGCCAAGCGCCATGGTGTTTAATATGGGGGCACCAACGATTCGCTGGGTTGGCAATGAGGATGGCGTTGCTCCTTATCCATGCTGGAACACTGCGGATTCCGCTCGAGGTAGCATGTTCAGTGAAGCTTCATTGAACTGGCTTCCCGGAACACCGAGCTGGGTGCCTGCGGAATGTGATGTGCCCATCCGTAAAGACCGCTGGTTCTGGCATCCTCAGGAAGAGCATCTGCTGCTGTCTCTGGAGCAGCTAATGGATATTTATTATCGTTCGGTTGGGCATGGGGCGACTTTGCTGCTCAATGTGGCGCCTGACAACCACGGGCTGTTTCCAGAGGCCGATGTGCAGCGTCTGCTGGAATTCGGTAAGGAGATTCAACGTAGATTCGGAAAGGCACTAGCCGTAACGGCGGGCACTGGAGATCTTATTGAGCTGGAATTTCCTGTAGCTACTGTGATTGACCACGCCGAGATTATGGAGGACATCGCTTATGGCGAAAGAGTGAGCGAATATGTGCTGGAAGCATTCAGTGACGGAGCGTGGCTGGAGTTGAAACGTGGCAGCGCGATTGGCCATAAGAAAATCGACGCCTTCCCTCCGGTATGCGCAGAGAAGATACGACTACGGGTGCCAGTAGCTGCCGCAAGCCCTAAGATTAGACGGCTTGCCGTCTACCACTGTGGGGAATCGTTAGAATAAATGCTAAAAAGGAGGTCGTCGATAATGAGCCTACTCACTTGGAACGACGGACAATATTTGCTGGACGGACAGCCTTACCGGATCGTATCGGGAGCCATTCATTATTTTCGGGTTGTGCCTGAATACTGGAAAGATCGGCTACTGAAATTGAAAGCCTGCGGATTCAATACCGTGGAGACCTATGTCGCCTGGAATATGCATGAACCCAAGGAAGGGGAGTTCGTATTTGATGGCATGGCCGATGTGGTCTCTTTTATTGAACTGGCCGGAGAGCTTGGGCTTCATATTATTGTCAGACCGAGTCCATTCATTTGTGCCGAATGGGAATTCGGTGGTCTGCCGGCCTGGCTGCTGGCTTACAGTGAACTTCAGCTTCGCTGCTGTGATCCTCTTTATTTAAGCAAGGTGGACCGGTATTACGATGAGCTGATTCCTCGGCTGGTTCCGCTACTGTCCACACATGGCGGGCCGATTCTGGCCGTCCAGGTAGAGAACGAATATGGCAGCTATGGCAATGACAGTAGTTACCTGAGATATATGCGTAATGGACTCCTCAGCAGAGGGGTCGATGTGTTGCTCTTTACCTCCGACGGACCAACCGATGAAATGTTGCTCGGTGGAACTCTGGAAGATGTGCATGCTACAGTTAATTTTGGCTCCTGTGCAGAGGAATCCTTCCGCAAATACCGGGAGTACCGGTCTGAAGAGCCGCTGATGGTGATGGAATATTGGAACGGCTGGTTTGATCATTGGATGGAGGATCATCATGTGCGCGATGCCGAAGATGTAGCTGGCGTTCTGGATGATATCCTGACGCATGGCTCCTCACTAAATATGTACATGTTCCACGGCGGGACCAATTTTGGCTTCTATAATGGGGCGAATCATATCGTCGCCTACGAGCCGACGACTACAAGCTATGATTATGATGCCCCGCTCACGGAATGGGGAGATACGACGACGAAATTTGAAGCTGTTCGGTCGGTACTGGGCAAACATGGATTTGCACCGACTTGTCCGCTCCCTGAGCCGATTCCGAAGATCTCCTACGGGAAAGTTGCCTTGATGGAAAGAGCGGAACTATTCACAGCCTCCAATCTGGAGAAGTTATCCGAGCCGGTGAACAGTGTGTGTGTGCAGCCGATGGAAAAGCTCGGACAATCCTATGGTTTTATATTGTACAGCACTTATGTGCAGGGACCACGGACCAGGCAGAAGCTTTACATCGAGGGTGTGCGTGATCGGGCGCAGGTCTTCCTGGATGGACAGGTACTTGGGGTCATTGAACGCTGGAATCCGCAGCCACTTGAACTTTCCATTCCTGCCGGAGGAGCGCAGCTGGATATTCTCGTCGAGAATATGGGTCGGATTAATTATGGGCCGCTCATTCGTGATCCGAAAGGAATTCTGGACGGTGTTCGAATCGATAACCAGCTGCAATATAACTGGACGATCCGTACACTTCCGTTAGAACCGGGAACGCTGGCTTCACTTGAGTACAAGGAGCAGACGGTGGAGAAGCAAGAAGCTGCGGCACCTTCAGGTTTGCCCGGATTCTATCGGGGCTGCTTTGAGGCGGAGGAAATTGGCGATACTTTTCTACGGTTCGATGGATGGAATAAAGGGGTTGCCTGGATCAACGGATTTAATCTGGGCCGCTACTGGAACGCAGGACCGCAAAGGGCCCTATACATCCCCGGTCCATTGCTGCGCAAAGGTCGTAATGAACTGGTTCTTTTGGAGCTGCACGGCTGTGCGGAGACTTGCGAAATTGAGCTTGTGAATTGCCCTGATCTGGGAAGAACTTCGGCCGTCGACGATGCCGTGCTGAATTTTGTGCAGGAAGATAACTTGTAGACTTTTTTAGCGTTGCCGTCATAGAAATCATTCCCCTATCCTCTCAGTTATTAGACACAAGAAACCTGCGTTTTCTTTCATTATTTTACAAAAAAATGAAGACGAGCAGTCAATATAAGGATACCTGAAAGGCACTCCTTCGGGCGTGCCTTTATTTTTCGATGCCACATGGTTTTGTAGTATGATGAGCACAAGGGAGTTACATGGTTGTTCATAGGCTGAGAAGAAAGTGGGTGTCGCTATGTGGTTTTGTATGATCGCGATGGTCGTGATCTTGATCGATCAGGTCTCGAAAATTTGGATTCGGATGAACCTGGATATCGGAGATAGCTTGTTCTTCGGACGATGGGAGATTACACATTATGAGAATAGCGGGATGGCTTTCAGTTTATTCCAAGGTTATGCGTGGTTATTCGGGGTGATCGCCATCTTGTTCGTCATCAGTGTGTTCTATTATCGCAGAATGGGTGCCTGGAAAGGCCGATTGGCGGATATGATCGCTGGTTTCTTGGTCGGCGGTGCGGTTGGCAACGGGATTGATCGACTGGTGTTCGGGCAGGTCACGGATTTTATCATGTCTAGATCGGGGAGAGGCATTCTCAATTTAGCGGATTATGCGATCAACATCGGGATGATCATGCTCGTCTTAAATATGGCAGTGAGATTCGTGAAGAAGCGGTTCTGGCACGCGCATTGAGGAATTATTCTCTTATCTTTATAGATTCCTTAGAAGTTCCTGTTACGATGTCTCTGCATGGTAAGAGAACGACGTAATAACAGATTTCGAAGGAGGAGAACATTCAACATGCAAGCAACGAAACGATTAACAGGTATCATTTCCCTGGGCCTAGCATTTTCACTATTACTATCGCCAGTGAGCGCCTCGGCGACCGCGCAGGAAATTACGGGGTCGAAGGAGAATATTCAAGAGATTAAATCTTTGACGTCATCGGACTATAAAGATTTAGCGTTTCTGAAGCCGATCTTGAAAGATAAGACGGTCATTAGCCTTGGCGAGAACTTTCACCGTGTCGCAGAATACAGCAGCATGAAGACAAGGTTGATCAAATATTTACACGAAGAGCTGGATTTTGACGTGATTGCATTTGAGTCGGGCCTTGGGGATTCATTCATGACGTACGATAATGCAGGAACATGGACATCGCAACAAATGATGGAACGTTCAATTTTTCCCATCTGGCATTCCAAGGAGACTCTGAATTTATTCGATTACATCAAGAAGAAGCAAGGGACGAACGATCCCTTATATCTAGCAGGTTATGACATGCAGTTCACATCAGGGTACTTAACGCAATTTATTGCCGGTTGGATTGCCAAGGTAGACAAGGATCAGGGCGAGAATTATTTCAACTTCGAAATGCAAGCGATGACGGATTTCTATAAGGTGCTCAACCAATATGGCATGGACGATAGTCATCCGGAGGCGAAAGCAGAAATCAAGAAGGTGAAGAATGCGTACGAACCGAAATACAAGGCGTTGATCCAATTCATCCAAGAGAACAAAGAACAACTTGCAGCCGCCTACCCTACGAACCCGCGGATGGTGGATATCGCTGTCAAGACGTTGGAGGATCGGGTCAAATTCATCGAGATGGGGATGTACGATACGAAGGAAAGCTATGAATTCCGTGATCGAATCATGGCTGACAACGTGGAGTGGTTAATGAAGGTGATGTATCCCGGCAAGAAAGTGATTTTATGGGCGCATAACGATCATCTGGCGAAGAATACGTCCAAAATCGAAACGAAAGAACAAGGGAAATGGATTAACAGCTTTACAAGTATGGGAGAATTGCTACATAAGAAGCTAAAGGATAAGGTCTACGTGTTGGGTCTGTACATGAACAGCGGTAAGGCGAGCACGATTACGACACAGAAGATCTTCGATATTCAGCCGATGCCGAAGGGGAGTCTGGAACAACTGATGATGCAGAGCGGTTATAAGATTGCGTTTGCGGATCTATCCAAGCACAAGTCTCCGAACAAAAATAATGCTTGGATGTTCAAACCGATCTATGCAGCCGAGGATGGCATGACGTCCGAGATCATTATGCCGATGTCGATGCGATTCATTCCAAAAGAGCAATATGACGGGATCATCGTCTTCGATAAAGTCAAAGAACCGACAACGAAGCTCTAACTCAGTTATACCTGGAAATTTAATTGTTCCCCTGTCGTGAACACTGTGTGTGCCGCTGCAGGGGATTTTTGGCGCACAAGAAGGTACAATGAGGGGATAAAGCTGCTAGATTGATAGACGCGAAAGGAAATTCAAGAGATGAGAGAAAAGATATTAATCGCCGATGATGAGCGAGAAATCGTCGGATTTATGCGCGATGCGCTTCAGGATGATGGGTATGAGGTATCAGTGGCTTATGACGGCAAGGAAGTGTTCGATCGACTGGGAGAGACGCCCGACTTAATCATCCTGGATATTATGATGCCGCATCTCGATGGGCTCGAAGTATGCCAAGCGATACGTGACCGGGTCTCGTGTCCGATTCTGTTCTTAAGCGCGCGCTCCAATGAAGCGGATCGGATCCAAGGACTCGCCGTCGGTGGCGATGACTATATCGTGAAGCCTTTTAGCATGCAAGAATTGAAGGCGAGAATAAGAGCGCATCTTCGTCGGGAGCAGCGGAGCCATCTTGATCATCAACCGAAGCTGCTGCACCATGGCGATCTCACGATGGATCTGGACAGCCATCAGGTATTCTACCAGAACCTTCCGATTCCGCTGACCAGCCGGGAGTTCGAATTGTTCCGGCTTCTCTTCATGCATCCGAATCAAGTATTCTCGCGGGAACAAATCTATGAGAAGATCTGGGGATTCGATGCGGAGGGAGAAGCAGCCACAATTACCGAACATATCAAAAATATCCGGGCGAAGCTGACGTGCGCAGCACCGGAGAAGACCTTTGTTACAACGGTATGGGGGGTAGGGTACAGATTCGAAAGGAAGTAAAGGCAAGTCGAAAACCGCTGCGCAGACAGTTTATGGGCGCATTTACACTCGTTCTTTTCTATAGCTTCATCGGCTCGATGCTGGTTTGGGGCGGTACGCTTTATGTTTTGATTAATCAAACGGACAAGAGCATTCTACCAGCCAACTATTATGAGCAGCAAATTCCCCAGATTCTAGGTTATGTAGATCAGCAAAAAGACGCCTTATTATCTCCTTCAAAGCAGAATGCGTTGGAACATGTTATTCTGACGAAAGGCATGCAGTATCAAATCGTGAATCTGAAGGGGCAAATCGTCTACGGCTGGAAGGGGCAGACTTTCGTCAACAGCCCGGAGGATGTGCTAAGCAAGCTGAACCGTAGCGAGAAACAGGGCGGGAAATATATCAATTACCACCCGATCCTTGATTCGCAGAAAAAATTAAAGGGGATGCTGGTGCTACGATACAGTTTAAGTGTATCCTCCAACAACCCTGGAAACGGGCTGCTCGTTATGCTTATTTTGTGCAGTTTGATCGCACCGTTCTTCTTCATCGTCTTGTTCTCTTTTATTTTCGCGAGAAAATTGGGTAAACGGCTCGAACCGTCGATCGCACGGATCATCGGGGGAGCTAGACGAATCCAGCAAAATGACCTGAATTTCTCCGTCGCAGGAGCAGGTGGGTCGAAGGAGCTGATCGAGCTCTCCGATGCCTTCGAAGAGATGCGGATCGCGCTGGAGCAATCCTTGAAGTGGGAGTGGAAGCTGGAGCAGGAGAGACGCGACATGATCTCTGCGATTGCCCATGATTTGCGGACGCCGCTGACGATCATTCAAGGTCATGTAGACAATTTAATCGAGAGCGGTGCACGCCGTCCCGAACGGCTGGAGAAGTACTTGTTAACCATTCAGAACAGTACGCAGCGTGCGGACAAAATGCTGACGGAATTGCTGTTCATGAATAAAATCGACACGCCTGATTTTGTCCTCCAGTATACGAGAGCGGATTTACTCGCCTTCTGTGAGCGGAAAAAAGATGAATACGCATTGTTATGCCGTGAGAAGTGGATTGCTTTTGACTTCTCTTATGTGAATAGGCGATGCGACCAAGAACAGCAGTTTCTTGTGGATACATCACGGTTGGAGCAAGTATTCGATAACGTGATTACCAATAGCTTGCGATTTACGCCAGTGGAGGGAAGGATCGAGTGGACGGTCATCGTAGAGGAGACGCAGATTACCTTTGACATGACGGATACGGGGAAGGGGTTCAGCGCTCTTGATTTGCGGCGGATGTTCGATAAATTCTACACGGGGGATCCGTCTAGATCTCTAGACAAAGGTCATTCCGGGCTTGGATTGTATACAGCACAGTTGCTCATTACAAAGCACGGAGGGCATATCGAAGCAGGAAACCGTGTCGAAGGCGGCGCACAGGTGATCATAACGGTGCCATGTAAAAAAGCCTGAAGAAACTCATCATACGAGTCTTCAGGGTTTTTGCTGCAATAATTCGATAAATTTATGGAACGCGCTTGTCTTGAAATGATCCCGTCGATAGATGAACTGTACGGTCACATGGCGGTAATGATCGGGATGGTACTGCACCGAGCCTTCCGATTCGGAACCAGACGAAGCTGTATGTTTCTGAAGATGCGTATGTCAATGGAGAATCGAAAGCTGCAGTCAATTATAGTTCGGTCAATCTCAAGCCCTTGGACTTATCCCGGGTCGAAGTGACAGGCAATTCGATCCGGGAGGCTCAGCAACTCGAGCTGAAAGCGCAATGATTCTGCACAATCTGCTTGCAATCAAGACTGAAAAATAAGCATTCGTAGCTAGGGCTTTGGGACGGTTCAGTAGAACCATTCCAGAGCCCTTTTGACGTTTATAGAAGTCTCCGGATGACCTCTTAAAATTAAACCGATTGTAATGACGTTTCATTTCACCTTGGTTTGTGAATAATAGGGGATTGAATAGAAAGGAGCATTAGAGATGCAGGCGCATATGGATATTGTTCTTCGTACTGTGGTCGCTATGATCATGCTGCTAGTGATAGCTAAGATATTGGGTAAACAAACGATTTCTAATTTGACGTTTCATGATTTCGTGACAGGCATTATATTAGGATCGCTTGCGGCAAACCTGGCTTTTAATAAAGACCTGAAGTCGTCATATATGATCGTGGCGCTCATTGTTATCACTGCTACGTCTTTTCTACTATCTATCATCGCTATAAAGAGTCGTAGAATGAGAAGCTGGATCTCAGGATCACCTACGGTACTTATTGAAAACGGGAAAATTCTTGAAGGGAATATGAAAAAGGTAAGGTATTCGCTAGACTCCTTGGATCAGGCACTGAGGGAAAAAGAAATTTTTAATCTGGAGGTAGTAGAGTATGCCGTATTAGAAGATAACGGAATGGTATCCGTCTTAAAGAAACAAGAGTATCAATATGTTACTCGAAAAGATTTGAAGCTTCTTTCGGTTCCTCAGAGCTTTCCCGTTGAGTTAATTATGGATGGCGTCCTCATTGAAGAGAATCTTGAGAATAATGGACTGACCAAAGAATGGCTGGAGAACGAATTAAGACGGAAGGGGAAACGGATCTCCGACGTATTTTACGGGGTAAGAGGAACGCAGCGGCAGCTCGTTTTTGATTATTATGAAGACGGGATAAACAAACCGATTGATAAAGAATAGATTCATTCATATTGGAGATTGACGGATCGCTGAGGACCGCTCTATAATATTTGTATAATTATTAATTAGTTAATAAAAATATAAATGTTGAAGGGCGGAGTTTATTCATGGCAGATCGCGCAATCCTTAACACAGACATTCGTAAAGGTACGATAAACAAAAATATTTATGGACACTTCTCTGAGCATCTAGGACGTTGTATTTATGAAGGCATTTGGGTCGGAGAAGATTCACCGATTCCTAACACTAACGGTATTCGTAATGATGTTGTGAAAGCGCTTAAAGAAATACAAATTCCAGTACTTCGCTGGCCGGGTGGATGTTTTGCAGATGAATATCATTGGAAAGATGGTATTGGTGATCGCGAAGCTCGTAAACGTATGATCAATACGCATTGGGGCGGCACGGTTGAGAACAACCATTTTGGTACACATGAATTTATGGAATTATGTGAGATGCTGGAATGTGAACCTTATATCAATGGTAATGTGGGAAGTGGTACGGTTCAAGAGATGTCCGAATGGGTAGAATATCTAACCTTTGGCGGTGTCTCTCCGATGTCTGAGCTTCGCCAGCAGAACGGTCATCAAGAGCCTTGGGCTGTCACTTATTTTGGCGTTGGTAATGAGAATTGGGGCTGCGGCGGGAATATGCGTCCAGAATATTATGCAGATCTTTATCGCCAATATCAGACGTATGTACGTAATTACGGGGAGAATCGTATTCACCGGATCGCTTGTGGTCCTAACGTGGATGATTATCACTGGATGGAAGTTTTAATGCGTGAAGCTACACGCTTTATGGACTCGATTACTCTTCATTATTATACGATTCCTGGTCCAGCATGGGAGAATAAAGGGGCAGCAACAGGCTTTGAAACTAGTGAATGGTTTAGCACTTTAGAGAAGGCCCTTCGCATGGATGAGCTGATTACTAAACATGGCGTTATTATGGACAAATATGACCCAGATAAAAGAGTAGGCCTTATCGTCGACGAATGGGGAACTTGGTATGATGTTGAGCCGGGTACGAATCCAGGATTCCTATATCAACAAAATACAATTCGGGATGCCCTTGTAGCTGGCGTAACCCTGAATATTTTCCATAAACACAGTGACCGGGTACGGATGGCAAATATTGCGCAGACCATTAACGTGCTTCAAGCAGTGATTTTAACCGAAGGAGAAAAAATGCTGCTAACGCCTACCTATCATGTATTCAATATGTTTAAAGTCCATCAGGATGCTGAATTGTTGGATTTAACAATCGATAGTGGGACTTACAGCTTTGAGGGCAGCGAGATTCCTGAAGTATCTGCTTCAGCTTCCGTAACAGACGCTGGGATCATTCATGTCAGTCTTTGCAACTTGAATCACGCTGCATCAGCTACTGTACCCCTCGAGCTGCGTGGCCTTTCCGGGCAGAAGGTTGAAGTGACAGGCACTACGCTCACAGGTAACAAGATAGATGCTCATAATACATTTAGTCAGCCAGATGCTGTCGTACCGCAAGCTTTTACAGCCTTTACACTTGAAGGTGATCTTCTTAATGTAGAGCTGGCTCCAATGTCAGTAACTGTGCTGGAGATTACGCCGAAGGCATAAGGTGGTGTTATCATGTCAACAACATCTGCATGCAAGGGGTGTCGTGACGATTATAAGGTTACCGATGCACAGATAGAGCGTATCCTGTCATCATCCATGTTTAAGACAGAGCTTTGTGTTCCAGATGAGGTTTATGCTGAACGGATTTCTCTTTGCGGGACTTGTCCTAAGCTGCATGAGAGTGTGACTTGCGTAGCTTGTGGATGCATTATTCCTGTTGTAGCTAAGCTTAAGGAACGTGGCTGTCCACTGCCTGGTGGCGGATTATGGGGACCCTTCATTGAACATGAAATAAGGTAAAATAAGAGCCGCATTCGACTCTCCAACGGGAGATGAATGCGGCTTTATTCATGGGTATCTGTGTAGAACAGCTCAACGATTAGATCATCATTATAGTTGCCAAAGCCTTTGCCAAAAAGAGTAATGCCGCCAATATGCTCGGCCTCTTCATCGACGGAAAGCTTGAAAGTCCATTGCTTGTTGCGAATGTTCACTTGATCCAGCGTAACGTCGGACAGTTTCAGGCCGTCCATAAACGTGCCTTTAGATGTAATGCGCAGCTGCTTAAGAAGGCCGTATTGATTCGTGAGTGCTGGCCACCAAGCTGGCGTGTATTTACCACGTCTATCTCCGTAGTCACCAGGACTTGTCCAGAATCCAAGCTGTACTCCGTTCAGTGTGAAAGTGATGTCGGAGGGCCAATTATTATTAATGGAAGGCGCTTCGGAGGCAATCTCCATCGTAATGATTAGCTCCTCGGGCTGTTGACTGGAGAGAAGGAAGTTAGGAATTTTATATTCGATATATCCTTTGCCGAACCAGAGAATACCAGCATTCATACGCTCGAGATCCCAGAAATAACGGGGATCATCAAAGCTGCCAATCACTTGCTCTGTAGTGGCAAGACCGCAGGTAGGCTCGATCATGAAGTCGGAATAATGCCCAACAGGAATCTCCTTGCGGTAGCTTTTGCGCTCATTAATTTGTCTGCCTGGAAAGGTGATCTCGGCACTTTCAGCAGCCAGCGTACAGATCTTTTGCAGACCACTTCGTCCAGGTGCCATATGTGTCTGGATAAGTCCTGCAGCTTCTAGCTTACGCACATGCATTGTCATAATGGCGCTGCTCAAATTTACCGCTGCGGCCAATTCCTTGACATTCATTGGGTTCTCGGCAAGCAAGCGCAGCAGCTGCAGACGAACTGAACTGGCTAAAGCTTCGTAGACGGGAAGAGATTCTTCCGACAGGTCAAGTTTCATAGATGGCCTCCAATTTAGTTCAAGACGTATAGTTAATGATTATATTATTTAAATGCTTGTTTTACAATACGAAGGTGAGAAATTTTATGGACGCTCATTCACTTTGATCGCGTGATTTAAGATAAAAAGAACGGAGCCTGAGGCTCCGCTCTCTTTCCAAATGATGATTCTCTTAATTTACATTTGAGTTATATTCAGTCAGTATTTCGTCTGATTTGAGTGCTCTGCTATAAATCTTCAGTTCATCAATCATTCCCTTATAAGGTACGTCCCAATAGTTTACACCAAGAGTGAACACACCATTCTTGTTCTTAAACACATTCGGGAAGCCCTCACCGGAGAATTGCTCAACTCCGTCGAGGTATACCTTCACGGTACCGTTGTTGACCGTAAATGCTACATGCGTCCATTTATTCTCTGGAATCTTCATAGCGGAAACAGCATCATACCACGCCTCGCCAGACCATAGCAGTGTTTTACCTGCGCCGTTCTGTGGAACGAAGCTAATCCAGCTGTTTATCGAAGCAGCACCGAAGAAGGTTGTTGTTGCATCAGTAAGCTGCTCAGGGTTTAACCACATAGATACGGTATAGGTATTGCTGTCAATTAATCCATTAGGTAACCGGATTCCGGAAACACCGTCAAATACTGCTGCTTGATTAGTGATACCGTTACCGTAAGTGATGTTACCTACAGTTGGAGCCTCGATTTTTATTCCCGTAACCTGTCCAGTACCGACCAATTGGAGGGAGTCATCAAGGTTTCCATCAAAAGCATAATAGGCTACTTTTCCATCCGTAACGTTTACCTTATAGTCTGCTGAGACACCACTGCCATCAGCCGCAGTGGCTGTAATCACTGCTTCGCCACCTACCGTTAGTGCGGTTACGGTTCCGGTTGTAGCATCAACTGTAACGGCGCTAGGATCACTAGAACTCCAAGTAAGTTTCTTATTTCCGGCATTGGTAGGAAGTACTTTTACTTGAGGGGTAAAGGTATTCCCCACAGCCACATCCATTTCAGCATCACGGATGGTTATCGTACTTACTTTAATATTACTGTCAGGCTCACCGTTTACCAGCAAGTCTACAGCTTCAGCGGAAAGTGCACTTTCGTAGATACGCAGGTTATCAATCAAACCTTTGTATGGGATATCCCAGTAGTTTACACCCAGGGCGAATACTGCATCTGCACTGTTAAATACATCCGTAAATCCTTTTCCAGTGTACTTCAATACTCCGTTCACATACAGCTTCACAGTCCCGGCATCGTAAGTGAAAGCTATATGCGACCATTGGTTAACTGGAATCTGCATGCCTGCTTCTGCATCGTGGAAGGTTTGGCTACCAAACCACATCCGGGTAGTAGCTCCACCGTTTCCATAAGGCAAGAGACTAATCCAATTCGTATCTGTTGTAGCACCAAAGAAGGCTGTAGTGAATTGAGTCAGTTCTTGTGGGTTAAGCCACATGCCTATTGTGTAGGTGTTGCCTTTAATCAAACCATTTGGTAGGCGAATACCGGAGCTACCGTCGAATTTAGCTGCAAGACCAACTTCACCTGTCTCATAGGTGATGTTCCCACCAGTATTGTTAATCCGATTGCCGGTAATTGTACCCTTATCAGTACGATCTCCGTTCTCTGAAAGATCTCCTTCAAAATCATACGCTGCCACCAAACCGTCTTCCAGTATATTTCCAGTCAGTTCCATTACAATGATAGTAAAGGTCTTAGTTGCAGTAGACTCACCCAGCGCAATCGTAGCAGTAAGTTCAATCGTTGCGTTTCCGAGTCCTTTTTCAGGACGAACAACTGAACCATCGTTTCCTACTACGGCTTCATTGGAAGACGACCACGTAATGACTGTTCCTCTAACGTCCTCAGTTGGGAGCGTAAGATCTTTGTATACTTTACTTGTGTTGCCCAAGCTTAAACTATCTTTAACATTGGATACAATTTGATCTGTGCTCAGCAGTTCAATTTGGCTGCCCCAGACGGTAACACCCTTATTGGACATGGCTGTGAAAGTCATAACATTGCTCTGACGAGTGGAATCCCATTGTTTTACGAATACACCTTTGTAGAGATTTTGTACAGCAGCTCCGTTTTCTATTTCATTGATGAGCAGGTCGGCGTAATACTCTCCTTTTAGCTCCCAAGAACCGGTTACGGACCCTGTAATGGTTCCATCACTTCGCAGTTCGATAGCTGTTGTGGATTTAATTTTAGCAGAAGTATCTTTCCCGTGATTCACGAACTGGTAAGCTCCAATAACATCTTCCTGCATAACGGCTGCGATAGTTTCACCAGTGTAACGATGAGGAGAAGTGAGCGGCCATCCATCTTCGTTGGTGAACATTTGATGCACACGAAGCTCATGTGTTTCACCACGCTGCGGGAAGCGAGTGTGGAAGAAGTTGAATATTTTACCCGTCTCTTCATCATAATTGACTGAATTATGGCCTGATGCAACATAGCCGTAAGTTTGGAAGTCTGGATCACTATTCACGTTCGTGAACATGAAATTACCAAGAACTTTGTTGCCAATGGCCGAATGATCATTGGTCGTTGCCAGCACTGCACTTTGTCCGGCAGCATCCACATAAGGACCATCCGGATTCATTGAACGGAATTGACGCATATTGTAACCACCGTCGGACGCAAGTCCTCCATAAGTTACGTATAAGAAGTAGTAACCTGTATTTTTGTCGTAAATGATATACGGACCTTCGCCCGATTTGGTCATACCGCCAGAAATATGGGTACCGAAATACCGGTCGATTAGACGTCCATCAGCGGTCGTTCCATCTTTACCCGGATATTTTGGCTCGCCGGTAGTTGGATCTATTTCTAGAATAAATATACCGCCTGACCATGATCCATAAGTCATCCACAGCTTGCCGTCTTTATCGTAGAATAACGTCGGGTCAATTGCGTTTGTATACGTTTTGTTCTTATATGAACCGCCTGCGTCAAACCAATCTGGGTTGGCATCTTCTAGTGTTCCGTTATCAATAAGCTTCTGAATATTTGTGTTTGTCCATTTTTTGTTAATTTTGCTGTTAGTATCGTAATCTTCTTCCTTGGTGAAGCCGGAATAAATTACGGTATTTCCATAGGTATAAGGACCTTCAATATTTTGTGAAGTGGCAAAGCCAATCGCTGAGCGGATGTAAGTGGAAGAAGCACTGTAATACATCATGTAAGCGCCAGTGGTTCCGTCCGCATTCTTATAATCCTCATTCCAGAAAACGTCTGGAGCCCATATGGAGAACCCGCCTTTACTGTCAGAATCGTTCTCTCCAGCCCATTTAAAGGATTCTGCCAGATTCGCGGAAAGATCACCAAAGAGTACGTTGCCTGGTGTTGTATAACCATTTGTGAAACGAGTCCAGTTCAGCAGATCATCCGATTTGGCCGCATCGATATGAGACCCGAATACATAATACGTTCCTTTGTCTACAGCCACTGACGGATCATGTACAGAAACATTGGTGAGTGCTGGTGCCGTTGCTGACGGACCCGGCGTAGCAGTAGGAGTCGCTGTAGCTGTAGGAACCGGGGTAGTAGTAGGTGTAGCAACAGCGCTGCCGTCCGATCCACCAGAACCTGAACTACCAGAACCAGACGTTGCCGTAGCTGTCGGAGTAGGTGTTTCAAATTTGATTAAGTTATTATATTTACTGTCAAAGCTAACCTTCCCGGTGCCTTGGATAGTAATCATATCGTTTATACCAAGGATAAGATTCTTGATTGCTGCACCAGCATCTACACGCAGCTTGGCTAATTGGTTCAATGTAACTTCAGTAATATTGCCTGCGGCTAGATGTAGTGTAGGCACTCCTACCGCTCGTACCTCAGCAGAATCAAAATTTCCTCTCAGCCTGATGATTGAATCGTTCGGGAGCGTATTCTCTATAACGACCCGGCCGAAGCCTGCTCCCGTCAAAGTAGTATCTTCCTCAAGCATTACACCGGAATGTACACGTACACTTGGTACGGTACTCGTTCTTTTAGTAACGACGCGGAGTTTCCCATTACGCTTATCTACAACCATGTCACCTGCATTAGAGTTACTAAGTACGATACTATTTTCGCCGCCGCCGGATACGAATATTGTTCCTTTAACAGTGACGTTATTCAGCGTGATATCACCTTCTGCAATACCTTCGGTAAGGTACAGGTTTCCGGAGATGGTGGAGTTGTTCAACTCAACACCCGGGTTACTAATTACCATATTCTGAGTGGTAATCCCCGTATAACTCCCGCTCTTAGAAGTGATTTCCCCGGCCAACTTCTCAATCATACGCAGTGCTTCCGCTCTTGTTACGGCTTTTGCGCCTTTAAAGCTGCCGTCACTATAACCATTCAAATAACCTTCACCAAATAAAGATAATACAGCTTCTTGGCTCCATGAGGGTAAATCTTCAACATCTTTTGGTGCAGAGGTATTTGCAGAAGAATTGAGCTGGAATAGTCTGTGCAGCATAACCGCGGCTTCTTGACGACTTACTACCTGTGTTGGTCGGAAGGTGCCATCGCTATATCCTGATACATATCCTGCAGCCGAAGCTTTCTGGATATCGCTGTAATAAGCACCTGACTCCAGTACATCCATGAAGGCGATTTCTGATTTTTCCTGCAAATTAAAGACCCGATTGATCAATGTGACCCATTCCGCGCGGGTGATCTCTTGATTAGGTTTGTAAATTCCATTTCCATAGCCTGAAATCAAGCCCTTATCCACCCAGGATTGAAAATCTTTCTGTGCCCAGTGGCCTGAATAATCGACAGCCTGTTGTTGCGTGGATGGTGGGATTGTTTTGGAATCGCTTGCAGAAGCTGCTGAAATGAATGGTGCAGGTACTAGCAGCGTGAGTGCAAGAAGTGAAGCGGTTAGCTTACGAGTTGTTTTCCTCAAATTCATGATCCTCCGATTCTATTGATTAGAGATTGCGGCGGTACGAAAAATGTAAAACGCTTACAATAGAGCTACTAAAAAAACGTTTTTCACAAATCAAAATGGATTTGTTTTATGTTTATACAAACCATATCGTGGAAAACGTTTTATATTGATCTCATTTTAAGCATGATATTAGCATATAGTCAAATAGAAATTTATGAAACAATGAATCTATTTATATTTTTATTAACAAAAGGTAGTTGGGTTTGGATAGCGTATGAAAAGTACTGCAGATTACTACTGGAGTTGTGGAAAGTGAAAGAAGGTGGGAAATGTGGGCGATAAAGAGATGGATAGGGGAAAGTGATAACTGGTTCATATCACAGTACAGATAGGGGGGGCTAATGAAGAATAAATACTAATTAGTTGTTCGCCCCCATGAAAGAACCAACCTTGATACATTTGCATACTAGAAGATTTTAAAGGTAATACATTTTGAACATGATATCTTGATCATGATTTCCGAATTTTTTTCCGAAAATTGTTGCGCCTCCGACGTGTTTTGCATCTTCCTTCACTTCGATCCGGAAAGTCCATCGGTCACAGGTCGTATCTAAATCCTCAATCGAAACGGAAGACATGGGGTCACCGTCAATGTATGTTCCATTGTGATTAGTAATTCTAATCGTTTTTAGTAATCCATACTGGTTAATATTGTGCGGCCACCACTCAGGTGTGAATTTACCTCTTGCATCAGCAAAATCTCCAGGGCTTGTCCAAGTACCTAATTCCAAGCCGTTCAATGAAAAGGTGATGTCTGAAGGCCATACGTCATTGGCAAATGGAAATTCGGAAGAAAGCTCTAAGCTAATTTCAAATTGCTGCAAGGTTTCATCTTTTTTTAGAAAATTGGCAATGTTGTATTGAACATAACCTTGGGTAAACCATAGAATCTCTGCATCGACTCTTTTAGAATCCATGAAATACTTAGGTTCGTCTACTCTGCCGATAAACTCTTTCTCTGTGGCAAGTCCGCATGTAGGCTTCAGATCATAATCCGTATAATGACCAATCGGCACCGATGTCTCATAGGAGGCAAAGGAATGAAAGATTTTTTTAGGAAAGTTAATCTCAATATGGTCGACTCTAAGAATTGAGATTTTTTGCATTCCGGATTTACCAGGAACTTTTTCTGTTTTTATGATTCCTGCATCTTCTAACTTTTTAATGTGTTTTGTTACGATGGGACTGCTTATTTTAAGTTCTTCTGCCAAATCTTTGATGTTCATCTTGTTTTTGGAGAGTAACTGAATGATTTTTATTCGTACTTCACTTGCCAAGGCTTCATAAACAACGAGAGAGGACTTGTCTATTTCCAATTGCATTTTATCCACTTCTTTCAAAGTAATTTCATATACTGTAAAGTTTATTAATCTCTATATAAAGTAACACGAAAGGTAACTGAAGTAAATAATATATCGCTTTCATCTCCTCTTAATGAACTAAAAGGTTAACTAAGTTTTAAAAAAATCTATTAAGTTTATTTAAAAGTTATTGACTACGCTTTCAAAGCGACTGTATACTAAGTTTAAGTTAATCGTTTCCAACAAAGTTAATGTGAATGATTATCTTAACATTACAGCTGCAGGGGGAGAGAGTAATGAAAAAGAAATTTGGAGTAGTATTAGCAACGGTTCTAATGTTAACGACAGTGTTAGCAGGATGTGGTGGTAAAGATGATAGTAAGACGATTACGTTCTGGACACCGCTGACTGGTGATGATGGTGCTTATATGGATCAAATCGTTAAAGACTACAATGCAACGAATCCAGAGATTAAAGTGAAGCACGTTATTACAGCTGATATGTACACGAAAATTTCTACCGTTTTGGCTTCCAGCAAAGGTGTTCCTGATTTAGCAATTATCCACGCTGACCGTGTTCCTGGGTTTGTTAAGCAAGGTGTCTTAGAACCTATGCAAGATACTGTATTGCCGGCACAACCTGAACTAAAAGCTGAAAATTACTTACCACAAGCTTGGAACACTGGTAACATCGACGGAACGCAATACACAGTACCTCTTGATATCCACAGTAACGTAATGTATTACAATAAAGATTTGCTCAAGAAATATAATGCTGAATCTTTCTTGGATGATAACGTTGTTACGATTGATGAAATGCTTTCCTTACAAGGTAAATTGGATGAAGGTGACTATGTAGTTAATGATGCCTTGCTCGGATGGGTTATCCTGGCTCAAATTCAAAACTTGGGCGGAGATATTCAGGTGGACGGCAAACCGGCTGTTAACTCCCCAGTATTTAAACAAGCCTTTGAAGATGTTAAGAAAATTGCTGATGCTGGTTTGATGACTCCATTTGGTGAAGACGGTTACTTGATGTTCCAATCCCAAAACGTACTCTTCTCCACAGACGGAACTTGGAGTTCTACCGCACATGCTGGAGTTGAAGGCTTGAACTTTGGTGTGACTAACATTTATTCTCCAACCGCTGATAAATTCACGAATAGATCTTCTTCTCACTTGTTCGCTATGCTTAAGAACGATAAGAGAACAGATGAAAAAGAAGTAGGGATTGCTAACTTCTTAGAATATGTGCGTACAAACTCAATGGAATGGGCAAAAGCTGGTCAAAACGTCGCAAGTAACGTAGTTAACCAAAGTCCAGAATACCAAAACTACATGCAATCCTTCTTTACTTCTAATGAAAAAGAAATTGAATCCCTTTACATTTACACATATGAGTACTACCCATACATTGCAGAAGCAGTAGATACTTATTGCGCAGATATCGTTCGCGGTAACGTTGATCTAGATGAGACCTTGGCAACCATGCAGAAGTTTGTAGAAGATAAGATCGCAGAAAGCAGCAGTGCAGCGAAATAAAGCGAAATAGAATAGATTGTACGAAGTAATGTGCCGTATATTGGTGCATTACTTTGTGCAAAAGGAGAAATGAAATCCTATGAAAAAGAAAATAAACTGGGCACCTGCCTTCTTTGTAGGTCCGCACGTCATTTTGTTTGCTGTCTTCATTTTATTGCCAACGATTTATGGGATTTATGCTTCATTTACAAAGTGGAATTTAATGAGTGACCCGGTATGGGTAGGCTTTGATAACTATAAGGCCATTCTTTTTGATGGCAAATCAACGTTTCATACT
Source organism: Paenibacillus sp. NPDC058367 (assembly GCF_042723305.1). NCBI lineage: Bacteria > Bacillati > Bacillota > Bacilli > Caryophanales > Paenibacillaceae > Paenibacillus > Paenibacillus sp. NPDC058367. The sequence continues at coordinate 1,621,596 of NZ_JBHXIZ010000001.1, read as the reverse complement.
CAATTTTTCAGAGGTCTGAAAAATACTTTGATCTTTGTGGGTCTCTCTGTTCCATTATTAATAGTTATCCCATTAATGGTTGCTGTTGCACTAGAACATAAAAAAGTTAAAATGAAGAGCTTAATTCAATCTATTCTCTATATTCCGGGCTTGATTTCGATTTCTGCGGCTGCACTAATCTGGCTTTTGATCTTTAATAAGCAATTAGGGATTACTGGTAATCTATTCGGATCACAAATTGCTTGGCCTGCAAATCAGCCGTATGCGTGGATTATCATCATTGTAATCACACTATGGGGCGGTATTGGGGGCAACATGATTATTTATCGTGCTTCCTTAAGTGGCGTTGCGCAAGAATTATATGAATCAGCCGAGCTCGATGGTGCGGGTTCAATTAAAAGATTCACAAGTATCACCTTGCCATCTATTCGTTTTCCATTAATCTATACCTTTGTTATGACAACTGCCGGAGCCTTCAATGTATTCGGCCAACCGTTAATGATGACTGATGGCGGGCCTCGACAAAGTACACACGTACTCATGATGTATATTCGTCAATTAGCTTTCGGAAACGGTGAATCCATTGCAGGGATGGCATCGGCGATGGCAGTGTTATTGGGATTAGTAATCTTGGTAATCTCAGCGCTGCAATATTATGTAATGAACCGAAATGCTACATAAGGTTCTAGGGAACTAATTGATTAACAAGGAAATGGAAAAGGTAGGTGTACTATAATGTCAAATCAGGCGGTAAATGGCCTAGATAATCGTCCAGTTGTAAATAGAACAGGCAAAGTAAAAGGATCATCCAATGTTAGCATTTCAAAATATGTATCATATGCTTTTTTGCTTATCCTTTGTGTGATTTGGATTATTCCAGTAATATTCGGGATTTCCACGTCTTTTAGATCACAAACGGAAGTGGTTTCCTCAGGCTTTAGACTATTTCCTGAAACATGGGTTTTTGAGAACTATGTTACGATTCTGAACAATACTTCTACAGCCCCAATTCTACGTTGGTTAGGCAATTCATTGTTTATCGCTACAACCCACACGATCCTGGTCGTTATTGTGATTTCGATTACAGGCTTTGGTTATACCCGTATTAACTTTAAAGGAAGAGACACACTGTTCTTTACTTTGTTGGGGATCTCCTTTTTCCCGGGTGTAGTTAACTTAATTCCTTCTTATAAAATTATCGATTCCTTGGGCTGGGTAAACACTTCTTGGGCAATGATCATTCCCGGTCTTGCGGGTATGGGGAATATCTTCTTGGTCAGACAGTTTATGAACGGTATCCCAAAAGAATTAGATGAGTCTGCAAAAGTTGATGGTGCTAGTGACTTTAGAATTTTCGCGCAAATTATATTGCCGTTAGTTAAGCCGATTCTGATTGTTTGCGGATTGTTCTCCTTTACGGGATCTTGGAATGACTTCCTCTGGCCGGTTATCGTGTACACAGATGTAGACAAAATGCCAGTCACAGCTGGGTTGCTCTTGCTACAAGATATCTACGGAAACTATCGAATGATCGGGCAATTAATGGGGTCGGCAATCTTGGCAATCGTTCCAACCCTGCTGTTATTTATATTTGCTCAAAAATACTTCGTTCAATCTATTAACTTGAATTCAGGTATTAAAGGGTAGATCAAATGAACATAGCTTAAATACACCTTGCCTTCTTATAAGGAAGGGTGTGTTTTGGTGACCCATAAAATTAAAAATAAAGAGAGATATAGGAGTTGTCATCATGAGAGAATTCAATGCGAAAAATCCGCTTATTGAGCAAAGGGCAGATCCATGGATCTATAAACATACTGATGGTTATTATTATTTCATAGCTTCGGTTCCGGAGTTTGATAGAATCGAGCTTCGTCGTTCTGAATCCATTCAGGGATTAGCTGAGGCTGAGGGTAAGACCATTTGGGTTAAGCATGAAACAGGCTTAATGAGTGCCAATATTTGGGCACCTGAGATTCATTATATTGATGGAAAATGGTACGTGTATTTTGCAGCTGCACATACCTCCGATACGAAAGATGGCTTATTTGATCATCGCATGTTTGCCATAGAAAACTCATCCGTAAATCCATTAGAAGGGGAGTGGGTGGAAAAGGGTCAAATCAAAACGAAATGGGAATCCTTTGCCCTGGATGCAACCACTTTTGAACACAGAGGGGTTAGATACTACGTATGGGCACAAAAGGATCCCGATATCCCTGGTAATTCTAATATGTATATCTCTGAAATGGAAAACCCTTGGACGTTAAAAGGAGAGCAGGTGTGCATCACCACGCCTGAATATGATTGGGAAAAAATCGGCTTCCTGGTGAATGAGGGTGCGGCAGTTCTTAAGCGAAATGGACGTATTTTCATGACTTTCTCGGCAAGTGCAACAGATCATAACTACTGTATGGGGTTGTTAACCGCTGATGAGGATAGTGATTTAATGGATCCGAAATCATGGGTCAAAACACCAGAACCTGTGTTTACAACTTCTGAAGAAAACGGTCAATATGGACCGGGACATAATAGCTTTACAGTCTCAGAAGATGGCACACAGGATATCCTAGTGTTCCATGCTAGAAGCTATAAGGAAATTGTGGGAGACCCGTTATATGATCCTAATCGGCATGCGCGTGTGCAAGTGATCCAGTGGAATGAGGATGGAACGCCAAACTTTGGTGTCCCTAGACCGGATACGAAATCTTAAAATAATGCTTCTCTAGTGTGAAGAAGCTTATTATATTCTTCTATATGAAAGAGGGACGCTCCAGTAGCCACATGCTATTGGAGCGTCCCTTAATCTTATAATGGAAGATCCCGTCGTCTGAACAGTTCGATCCCTATGGCAAAAGCGAGAATACCGATCAACAGTAACCAACTAGAAACCTGAATAATCTCCACGTTTCCTTGAACGATTTTACCAGGCTGATAGAAGGAGAACAAGGTCATGTAACGTAATCCCTCCAGTTTATCGCTTATTTTGCCTAGCAGATCCAGAGTGAAGAATCCGAAGGTGATAGCGCCGGAAATTCCAAGCGCTTTTTTCTCATCATTACAAACCGAGGATACGAGGAAAGTGAGTCCCCCCACGGCAAAAAACAATAAAAACGCTACGCTATTCAGCTGAGCGAATCGGCCGCTATTAAATTCATATTCACTGCCGAGGAACCATGCTTTACCTAATAATCCGGCGAGTGTGGTTACGCCCATAATCAGGAGCAATGCTGTTGTGAGTACAAGCGCCTGCGTGGTAGCTACTTTTCTCCGCGTAGTTGGTGCTATCAGAAGATAAGCCATAGAGCCACGATCCACAAGTCGAGCCATGAGCTGCGTCGACATTTGTACACATACGATGGATAGAATCAGTACCAGAATAAGTCCATAATATTCTCCTGAGATAAAAGCCTCAGCACTGGTAAATCCGCTGTTTAATCCAAAGGCTTTACCTACACCTTCCGGCATAGCTTTAATGAGGTCATCAATGGCTTTTGTGCTTCCGGCGATCCCTGGATATAGCCAGATCATAAACAGAATATAGAAGGCAGAACCGAAGGCGTAATTCATAATGCCTTTGAGGTTCACCCTCATCATTTCTTTATAGAGTGGAAGATTCATTGCACGGCCCCCTCACGGTCATAATAGTCCATGAAAATGTCCTCTAGATTCTGCGTGAACACATCCATACTGCGGATATTATATTTCCCGGTCTCCTGAATGAATCGATCGTAATTACCCTGAACGGCAATGCGGACCATATTCCCTTCACGAGCTTCCACTTGCAGGCCGGAGGCGGCGAATTGCTCTGCATCTTCGCGACTCGCGAAAACAACCTCAAACAGCTTCCGCTGCATCGATTGTAATTCGTGGATATTTTTTATAGTGATGATACGTCCGTCTTTAATGATCGCAGCTCGGTCACAGGTGCGCTCAATTTCTTGAAAGCTGTGAGAGGACATTAGAAATGTGGTTCCGGCTGCTTTTTCCTCCAATACGAGATCTATAAATAACTTTTGCATAAGCGGGTCGAGTCCCGAGGTTGGTTCATCCAGAATAATAACTTCAGGATTGTGCATGAAAGCTGCGACAATACCGACTTTTTGCTTCATTCCCTTTGACATTTTGCGGATCGGAGTTGAGGCGTCAAATTGCAGTCGTTCAATGAGGCGGTCACGTTTAGTAGTGTGCTTCATCCCTTGCATGCCAGACATGAATTTAAGGAAAGAAATGCCTGTCATCCCGTCAAAAAAGTTGATTTCACCGGGGAGATAGCCGATATGCTTCTGGACCGTACCTTGTGCTTTCCATACATCAAGTCCATGGATGCTCGCATTACCTTTGTCCGGCTTCATAAATCCCATGATATGTCTTATGGTCGTAGATTTACCCGCGCCATTAGGCCCCAGAAACCCAAACACCTCACCTTTATTTACGGTAAATGTAACATCTTCGATTCCCTTGCCATTCGAAAATCGTTTGGTTAAGCCTTCAACTACAAGCATGCCGCCACCCCCGCTGCAAAATAATGAACTATTACTAATTGGATATTTCATATGTTATATTATTCCTAGTGAATAGTGAAGTCAATGGAATTATGAAATAATTGATAATAAATATTTCATTAAATTTAAATAAGCGCACTATATAATGAAGTTAAGGGTGGATAGCATGAATGGATTTGAGAAAAGAGCCGCTCAAATAAAACTCAAAATTATGAAGACTACGATGGAGATGCTCAAGAGCTGCGAGCCCAAACGTCTCCGGATCGCAGACATTGCGAAAGAGGCAGGCGTCTCACAGGTGACGATTTATAATTATTTTGGCAGCAAGGAAGCACTGCTTGGTGAGGCCTTTAAGGATTTTATAGAGAAGGCCATTCACGAATTTGAAGATTACATTCATGGAGAGCATTCTCTAAAAGAGATTATTGAATACATTATGACGATGGAGAGAGAAACCTACAGTTCATTGTCTCCTACGACTGTGAAGGAGCTTATGATTGAGGACCAAGAAATGTTTCATTATATTGAAGAACGTTACACAAATGACGTTTTACCATTGATGGTCAAGATGGTGGAGGACGGCAAAGTACGAGGAGAAATTTCAAATAAAGTGTCCACCAAAGGGATACTTTCATTTATAGGAATGTATATGCGAAGTTCGGGAGAAATGCTAGATGAAGCCAGCAAACAAGAAGATATAGATGCCTTCCTGGAGGAAGCCATCCATCTCTTCTTCTATGGCATTTGCGGGCGGGAGCAGGAGTAGCGTGAGGTTTGCAACCTGTTACCCTAATTCATCATGGAAAGAGCGGATTCCCTGTCATCCCTACCCACAGCTCGGATTGTTCAAGATGGGCTGCAAGCTGAAGCAGTAAATCTTCCCGGCCTTTAGCAGCCATTACCTGTACCCCCAACGGTAGACCCTCTTGCGACATATGGACGGGAACGCTCATAGCTGGCTGACCCGTCAAATTGGCGAGCTGGGTGAACGGTGTGTAGGTTAGGCTTGGTTTAAACATAGCGTAAATCATTCGCTCTTGTTCCTCTTTCGGCAATTCATGTACATGCAGCAGTTTTTCGATTTCAGCAGAGCTATGCGTTAACTCGCCAATCTTAGGGGCTGAATCCGCATTTGTTGGTGTGATATACAGATCGTAGCGGTTAAGCAGACCTGCCATTTGTGCGGCTGCAATATCCCATTCATCCAGACTATGCACAAATTCTGCCGCAGAGACTTTTCTTCCGGCTTCCCCAAGGACCCAAGTAACGATATCGACTTCACTGGAAGTAATGGAACGTCCCATCATTTTTTCCAGCGATACGAACATCGCTGCCACTTCGCCAGTATTCATCGTATAGTAATTCTCCATCAGCCTAACACCATTTACTGGACTTAGCTTTTCTTCAACTTCATACCCCTCAGCTTCGAGCCATTTTACAGTTTTGAGCACAGCAATGACTGCTTCATTCGTTACAGGAGTGCCTACTGGAGACGCTGTTGTGAACGCTATGCGCAGTTTTCGCTGTGCTGGCTTGAATAGATCGTCTAAATAGACGCCCGGATATAGTGGTGTTTGAAAAGCAGCCTCTGGCTGCACAACCTGTAGTAGATCCAGCATGGCAGCACTATCGCGTACGGACCTTGTCAATGCAAAGTCAATAGAAGCGCCTTGCCATTGACGACCGACACCTGGTCCTACTGGAGTACGTCCACGGGTGGGCTTCAGTCCGAACAAGCCGGTGAACGAGGCAGGGATACGGATCGAGCCGCCACCATCACTAGCACCCGCTGCCGGAACAATACCAGAAGCTACAGCTGCAGCTGCACCACCACTTGAACCGCCGGGGGAATATTCGGGATTCCACGGATTACGTGCCGGGCCATGAAGGACGTTCTCGGTAATGTTTTTGAGGCCGAATTCTGGTGTATTCGTATGTCCAAGCGGAATGAATCCGCCGTTTCTGATTCGTGCTACATAGTTCGAGTCACGTCTGGCAATATTGTCTTTCATAAGCAAGGCACCCGAAGTAAGAGGTTCTCCAGCGATAGCTTGGGAGATATCCTTGAGCAGAAAAGGAACGCCGGCAAACGGGCGAGTGCTATCATGAACAGGCATATCGTCAGCTTCCTTAAGAGCAGCTTCTCTACGAGTGCGTACGACCGCATTAAGAACTGGATTAACTTCATCGAGCCGAGCAAAAGCGGCTTCGACAAGCTCACGAGGGGAGACTTCACGTGCTTTGACAAGCGAAGCAAGCCCTAGAGCGTCATATGTAGAATAAGAAAAGGACATGATAGATAACCTCTTTCGAATAGGCGTGAATTGCCTGTATTTTATATATAACAATGTATCATTTATCGTCAGTAAAGGACGACCAAGCCCTTTCTTCTGATCCCATTATACATCTCGATAGTAATGATTTGAAAATGGATATCTGACATCTATCAATTCTTTTTTATGCCCGATTAGGCTATACTTAGTGTTAAATGGATCTTATGGGGTGTACTGATGAACGAAGATAAATATCAGAATGTTGATGGACTAATGGAAGCTTTCCAGCAATTTGCCAGGATGAATTGGCGTAAAACTACAGTCTGGGGATTGAAGCCAAGTGAGGTTCGGATGTTGGTTTCTTTAAAGCTCGGCAAGGAACGGGAAGGGAAGAAGGGCCAGACCGTGTCAGATATCAGCAAGTTTCTTAAAGTCACTTCTCCTACGGTTACACAGATGGTCAATAGTCTGATTGCACAGGGATATGTAGTGCGTTCTCCCGATGCCCAGGATCGCCGAATCAGTGAGATCACGCTTACGGAAAAAGGAGAGCATTTGGCCGAAATGGCTGTGACGAAATCCCGAAATACCTTTAAAGGCATGATTGATTATATGGGTAGAGAAAAGACAGATTCGTTAATGGAGCTGTTAAACGAAGTCTACGATTATTTCGAAGAATTGAACGATCAACCAACCGAATCCTAATCTCCTTCACATAAAAAAGAGATGCCGCACAGCCAAAGCTGTTTACGGACATCTCTAATGTATATTTATTTGTGATTAATGTGCAGCAGGTACTGACTTTTTAAGGTTTTTGCCTTCGCTTTTTCCCTCTGCAGTTACCTCTGTTTTTTTCTCACCACTTCGTAACGGAATCTCTTTAAGGAACAGGACAAGCAATGCTGCGATGACTAACAGTGCCGTGCCGCTTAAGAATACAACCGTCAGAGAATCGCTTAGTGCGTTCCGCAGCATCTCAATCAATTGATTGAAGAGCGGCTGGATCTGCTCTGGCAGCGTTGCGTGCAGTTCCTTCAGCTTAGGCTGATCTAGCAGCATTTGCGGATTCATAAATGCGGAAAGTTGTTTAGCGGATTCAGGGTCAAGTTTGGTTAAATCTGGACCCTTGCCAGAGGACACTGCTGCCTCTAGTTTATTCGTTAATGAAGTGTTCATGATGGTACCCATAATCGCGATACCAATGGTTCCACCTAAATTACGGAACAAAGTATTTGTAGCAGTAGCAACTCCTAGCATGGAGGGAGCTACAGCATTTTGCACGGTTAAGGTAAAGACAGGCATCGATAGTCCTAAACCAATCCCGAAGACAATCATGCTGACTACGGCCATCGCAATGTTGCTCATAAAGGCCATTATGATCATGGCTACAACCATAAATGGCATACCCATCAGGGCATAACGCTTGTATTTACCTGATTTGGAGATCCATCTACCCACGAGCGTACTAAGTACAATCATTGCCAGTGACATTGGCATATTAATGAATCCCGAGTTGGTTGGGGAGACACCTTCTACACCTTGGACAAAAAATGGCAGATAGATCATTGCGCCCATCATACCGGCATTCATCAGGAAGCCGACAACCATGGAGATGGTTACGATGGAATTCTTAAATAAGGATAATGGCAATACTGGACTTTTAGCTTTTCGTTCAATCAGAATTAAAATAATAACTCCGAGAATAGATGCCCCGAACAAGCTGAGAATCTCTGGGGAACCCCATTCATATTTTGTACCCGCCCATGAAAAGCCGAGCAAGAGTGCAACAATGGTAAGGGAAAGGAAAATGGAGCCTAAGTAGTCAATGGATTCTGAAGTGGAGCGTGCAGTTTTAGGGAACATTTTCCAAATCATGAAGAAAGCCACGATACCGAAAGGCAAGAAGATCCAGAAGATCCATTTCCAAGCCATGTGATCCACCATGAAGCCCCCAAGGGTAGGACCAATTACACTAGAGAATCCAAATATGGCCATCATAATTCCAGTCCACTTGGCTCTCTCTCTAGGAGCGAACAAATCACCTACAGCGGTTACGGTAGCCGACATTAGAATCCCGCCGCCAAGACCTTGAATCCCGCGATAAGTGATCATTTGGAAAATATTTGTCGACAATCCGGACAGGAAAGCGCCTATAATAAAAATAACGATCCCCGCTAATAGGAATGGCTTTCTTCCATAGATATCGGATAATTTGCCGACAAGTACGGTAGCGATTGTAGAGGTGAGCATATAGATGGTAATTACCCAAGTATAATGTTCAATGCCTCCTAACATCGCAATAATTCGGGGCATTGCAGTACCCACAATGGTCTGGTTGATTGCTGCGAAAAACATAGCCGCCATTAAAGCAATCATAATTGTAACTTTTTTCTTTTGCGTAAGATGCTCCAGAGCTGTTCCTCTCCTTTAACTTCTATATATTGTAGTTTGGGAATTCATGTCTTAATAATTAGGTAGCCAAACTATCATTTATGTATAATACACAAATTCATCATTTAGCACAACTGTTTAATTATTTAATTTTTATGGAAACAGAATGTGATTTGGACTTGATTTTTTGGAAATAGGTAAGTAATCTAATTAGATTGAGTTAAATTGGAGGTGCCCTATGGATACTCAAAATAGTCAAGAGCAAAAGCTAATTATAGCCTTTGAAAATATTAAACGTTTGACCTCTCGTCCGTCCTCAAAGGAAGTGATTTCGTATAGAGAATTTATGATGATGTATGTCATAAACAATTTAATGAAGCGAAAGAAGCTTTCAGACGAAGTCGAAGAGCAGCAGGGAGTCATGATTTCTAGATTAAGCGACTTGCTCCAAATTAGCAGACCTACTGCGACACAAATGGTTAACAGTTTGGAGGAGAAGGGTTACGTGGTGCGAACAACGTCCGATACCGATCGGCGGGTTGTATATATTGGTCTGACGAATAAAGGGGAGCAGATTTATGATTCCCAGATGGCTACTTTTTCAGGTATCTTAAGTGAAGTTACGGAAAAGGTGGGTAAGAAAGAGATCGACCAGTTGATTTTTCTGTGTGATCGTTTTCAAGAAGCGGTGCATGAAGTCAGAAGCCGCCAGCTTTTTACTCAATCCGATGAAGATCCGCTCGTTATGGATTCCGTATAGCGACCATTACAAAAAAAGATATTTCGGTGCCTCTGCCCGGAACGTCTTTTTTAATTATAAGAAAGTATAAGTTTCGCGATATACTTTATCCTTATAATTCTCGCATAAACGCTCACTGTCCTTTAAAGGACGCCGAAGGCGTTTTAGCTTGCAGCATCCAGAGCAAGGAGGAATTACAATCAGAATATTAGCGATTAGCGACATTCACGGAAGCTATTCCGAATTCAACGCATTATTAAAAAAAATAAACTATCGGCCATCCGAGGACAAGCTCATCCTAATGGGGGATTTTGTGGATAGAGGTCTCAATAGTAAAGGAATTGTGGATCAAGTTATGGCCCTAAAGCGGGAATGGGGCGTTACTGTTCTAAAAGGCAATCATGATAAAATGGCCTATGACGCGCTCACCAGCGAGGATGATAAACTGGATACGCATTGGCTAAACAACGGTGGTTTGTATACATTGATGAGCTATTGTGAGGCGGATTCTGATTTTTTTAAAGCGGATTTTGGCTGGCATGATTATATGATGCTGAAAGAAGAAATTAGACAGAAATACAAACATCATTTGGACTTTCTAAGTTCATTGCCACTTTATCATGAGACGGAAGACCATATCTTTGTCCATGCAGGCATTAATCCATTAATAGCGGATTGGAAGCAGCAGGATCCATATGATTTTATCTGGATCAGAGAGCCATTTTATACGAATCCTGTAGTTAGCACTGACAAAACGGTTATTTTCGGTCATACCTCGACGATGGATCTACATGATTCGGAAGACATCTGGTTTAGTCCGCTGGGCGATAAGATTGGTGTGGATGGTGGATGTGCCTATGGTCAACGTCTGAACTGCTTGGAGATTTCCGGAGGGGAATACATCACACATTTTGTTCGGAATGGGGAGAAGCCTTGAGCTGTCTCTCTTTTTTTATAATAATAGAAAGTATAAGTTTTTCACCTATCCTTTGTAGAATAGCACTGTATTTAACGCCAACTATGTATAAAATAAAGAATAGGGGGTGTAATAGATGAATGCAAACAACAAATATCATATCCTCATGCAAGGGACTATCAGCAACAATGTGAGCGAAACCTGCAAGGAGTTTGGCATATCCCGGACGATCTATTATCAGTGGTGTAAAGCTTACCAAGAGCAGGGGATGGATGGACTGGCAGAGAAGGAACGAAAGCCGGTAATGCCTAATAAAGTGGATAAGCGAACGGAAAGATTGATCTTACAATACGTTGCCAAATTCCCTGAAGATGGACCCAAGCGAATCTTTTACGAACTGCAGGATGAGGGTGTGAACATAGGAGAGTCAGGTATTTATAATGTGCTGCGTCGAAATGGACTTAGTAAGAGAATAGAACGGGAGGCTTACGCCAAAGAAGTTAAAGCAAAGAAGCGGGACGGCGCGCAAGCGGCTAACAGCAGAGGATGTAAAGAGAAACCCAAACCTCTGGACTATAGGATGAAAAATCCGGAAAATGCTCATCCCGGGTATATGTGCCAACAGAGTATTAGCTATATGGGAGTGTTCCCGAGGGTAGGAAAGGTGTATCAATACGTGGTCTACGATGCCTATTCCAGATTAGGCTTAGTTAAGCTATATAATCGGAAGTCCGCCATTCATTTTATCGATTTTATGGATTTGAAGGTCATCCCATTGATGAAGACCTTAGAATTCCAAATTGATAATCTGGTTACGAACAAGAGTCGTGAATTTACTACGAACTGGGATAGAGGTAAACATAAATACAGCGATTTTTTACATAAGAACAACATAAATCAAGTAGCTATTACTGCAGATCAGACAGAAGTATTTCAGCCCTTACAGCAATTTGTAGCAGTGTTGACGAAAGAGTTCTATCAGCAGGCTTGGTTGGATGATACGATTGATTCCTTTGAGACTTTAGAAAAGCGCTTACACGAATATTTGAGGATCTATAACTTCAGCAGGGTGATCACAGACGGACCTAATCAAGGTAAAATACCATCGGATGTCGCACTTGAGTATGCAGGTCAGCGTGAGACCTTGCCATTATGGTTATTTACAAGGAGATAACGGATGATGACTAATATGAAGTATGAAGACAGAATAGGGATCATCGGTGCAGGGATTTCTGGGGTTACAGCTGCCTACCAACTAGCGAAAAAAGGATATACTCATATTACTCTCCTTGAGAAGTCGGACCGAGTAGGTGGCAAGTGCCACTCCATCGAATACAAAGGGAAAACTTATGAAATGGGAACCCTAATCGGCTTGCCAACTTATAAACATACGATTGAACTCATGAGGGAGTTTGATCTTATGGATAAGGGGCCACTCTTGGAACGGGGATTTTTTGATACAAATGGGCGAAAAACTACTCAGATTCCTATGGACCAAATTCAGATGTTTACCCAAGAATTCAAACGGTTGCCGGAAATTTTGAAACGTTATAAGTCACTACAAGAACCGGGTTTTCTACACTTACCGGCAGATCTATGTCAGCCCTTTTCAGATTGGTGTACGGAGAATGAGCTATCTGTAATTGGGCAGGTGTATATGCATTACTTCAATACTTTTGGTTTTGGGAGTATTCAGGATGTGCCGGCCGCCTATGTATTGAAATTTCTTACTTATGATAATTTATTATCCTTTATTGAGATCACTCACATGATAACCTGGCCTAAGGGAGTCACTGAACTCATTAGAAGAATGGCCGACCAAGTAGAGGATCTGCGTCTGACTTGTGAAGTGCTACATATGGAGCAAGAGGGAAATGGTCAAGTTCGGGTGGAAACAAACCAGGATATCTTTTATTTTGACAAGGTTATTTATACTGCTTCCTTAGAGCATCTGGGCGATATGATTCACTTATCTTCGGTAGATAGAGCATTATTTGAGTGTATAATCTACGAACGGTTTCGGGTATATGCCTACAGAGTGAAGGGGTTGCCGGAGCTTTCTGGATATATCCCCTGCAATATGAATCCTGAACGCAAGGGACATATGATGGCATGGTATTACAGGTGGGCAGATATGGGAACAACGGATCTAGTTACGGTGTATGTAGCGGAGAATGATGAGATGACAGATCTCGAGATGAGGGAAAAGGTAGAAAATAAACTTCGCGAGCTTGGCGGCGAGAATATCCGTCTGTATATGATGAAGCGCTGGAAGCAGTTCCCTCATGTGGATTCTAATGCGATCCGTGAAGGCTTCTATGAACGGCTTGATCAGATGCAGGGAAGAGATAAGATCTATTATGCTGGAGAAATCATGAATTTTCCTACATTGGAGAACTGTATCGTATATTCGAAATACTTAGTTGAAAGATTTTTTTAAAAATGCGTGAGTAGTAAGCCTTGTCCACAAAGAAATTTGTCGGCAAGGTTTTTTTATATTGCATAAAGTATATATTTTGGGCCTCTCACAAAGTAACTGAGTAAGCATTAAAGCAAAACTTCACTTTGTGGGGTTATTTTACGTTCGAGTTAGGTTTACAGTTTGTAGTTCTGTAGGCATGGTTTCTAATAGATTCCCTTACTTGGGGTAGGACCTTGGATGAATTCCAGTCCTATTGATGTGTAAACTCAACTCGAAATGAGACTATGAAAACCTTGATAAATCAACGTTTTGAGCGGTTTGATCGTTCGAAGGAGGATGGGATATATTGGACTCAAGACATAGCTTATATACAAAATATGAAGGAGGAATACATTATGTTTTTATTCGAATCGATTCCTTGGTACTCTGCACTAATGTGGTTAGTGGTACTTGCAGGATTAATGATTTTCAACGAAATAGCTCGAAGAAGCAAGTGGTTTTCAATCATTCTGTTTATCGTTGTCCCAATTGTTCTTACCATAGCGGTCTGGCCGAATACGGCAGGCGAAGGCTCCAGTACTGGAACATGGTTTCACTGGGTAAAAGTATATTCTGCCTTGGCAGGATGTATAGGGTTTATGGCTATCCGTTATGTTAAAGGATGGGACAAAAATAAATATATATTAATGTTCCCGGCTATTATCCTTGCAGTTAACATTCTTGAAGCAGTTATCCGTGATTTCCAAGTGTACAGCTTGCAAGGCATGGTGGATGGCGTAATGATGGTAGGTGGTCCTTGGAACATTATGAACGGGATCGCAGGTATTCTGAACATTATTACGATTTCTGGTTGGATGGGTATTGTTATTAGTAAAGACAAGAGTAAGGATATGTTGTGGCCGGACCAGCTGTGGTTCTGGATCATTGCTTATGACATTTGGAACTTTGCCTATGTATATAACGCAGTTTCTGACCATTCCTTCTATGCAGGTGCAGCTCTTCTGATCTCTTGTACAATTCCAGCATTCTTCTTCAAAAAAGGAGCATGGCTACAGCACCGTGCACAAACCTTGGCGATTTGGATGATGTTTACAATGTCGTTCCCGGCGTTTGTTGGCGATTCAAAGTTCTCCGTACAATCTTCTCACAGCGAAACGGCGCTTTGGGTTGTGAGTGCATTATCTTTAGCAGCTAATATTGCAGTGTTTGTCTATCACTTCTATAAAATTACCAAACATAAACGCAATCCGCTTAAGGTGGAAGTGTATACAGATTTAGCGGCTTATAAGACGATTGCCGAGAGTGCAAAATAATAGAAGGCTTAATTGCTTCTTTAAGAATCCGCGCCTAGCGCGGGTTTTTTTATGGAATAGAATCTATAAAATTTCGAGATTGCTGAGAAATATATGCGAAAAACCAAATACAATGTGCCGCCAGTAACGTAAACGAGCCGAATGTATGCGAAAAACCAAATACAATGTGCCGCCAGTAACGTAAACGAGCCAAATGTATGCGAAAAACCAAATACAATGTGCCGCCAGTAACGTAAGCGAGCCAAATGTATGTGAAAAACCGAATACAATGTGCCGACGGTAACGTAAGTGAGCCAAATGTATGTGAAAAACCGAATACAATGTGCCGACGGTAACGTAAGCGAGCCAAATGTATGCGGAAAACCGAATACAATGTGCTGATGGTAACGTAAACGAGCCAAATGTTTGCGAAAAACTGAACACAATGTGCCGACGGTAACGTAAACGAGCCAAATGTATGCGAAAAACCAAATACAATGTGCCGACGGTAACATAAGCGAGCCAAATGTATGCGAAAAACCAAATACAATGTGCCGCGAGTAATGTAAACGAGCCGAATGTATGCGAAAAACCAAATACAATGTGCTGATGGTAACGTAAACGAGCCAAATGTATGCGAAAAACCGAATACAATGTGCCGACGGTAACATAAGCGAGCTAATTGTATGCGAAAAACCAAATACAATGTGCTGATGGTAACGTAAACGAGCCGAATGTATGCGAAAAACTGAACACAATGTGCCGACGGTAACGTAAACGAGCCAAATGTATGCGAAAAACCGAATACAATGTGCCGACTCTAACGTAAACGAGCCAAATGTATGCGAAAAACCAAATACAATGTGCCGACGGTAACGTAAGCGAGCCAAATGTATGCGAAAAACCGAATACAATGTGCCGACGGTAACGTAAGTGAGCCAAATGTATGTGAAAAACCAAATACAATGTGCCGACGGTAACGTAAGCGAGCCAGCGCCGTTATCCACCCCAAATCACCCGGGAATGGGCTTGTTTTAGGGAATAAGTGCAATACGGTCCGTCTCTCGGAACCTCACTACGAAGGTGTATATGGATACGATTATGGAATTACGGATGTACTCAGCTTGTAACTCTACTCTACCTCCAAGGAAGCCGTCAGGAGTTTTTCTTGCGTAAATGCAAAGATCGATCATAATCATCAAGCATAACGCAATCCGCTTAAAGACTTTTGCCAATACTTTTGATGAACGAATGATTCTATTGTCTAATGGTCTGAAGCTGCATAATTCTGATGAAGTTTATGTTCTCCAAATATGTGAAGGGCAGTTGCTGTTTTTTGACTCCAGATTAAAGACTTAAAAGTGTATCTATAGTAAACTGAATGTAAAGTGCCCACGGTATAATGGGTATAATTTGTTGAAAAGCTCTTCGGATGAAGAGTTTTTTCCATTTTACAGAAAAGAATGTGATATGTTATGCAGCTTCGCGCGAGTCTTCAGAAGAAAAGATTGCTGGAGAAATATCTTTCTGGGGAGGGGATGGATTATCGGCAAATTATAGCTTTATTTATTCCAATTCTGATTGACCAGGCCTTCATTATTGGACTTAATCTGGTAAATACCGCAATGATTAGCTCGTCCGGGATGGCGGCGGTCAGTGCAGTGAATATGGTGGATTCGCTGAATATTTTTCTGATCAATGTGTTCGTGGCGGTTGCAACCGGGGGGACAGTGGTAGTCGCGCAGTATAAAGGGAGCGGAAACGACCGGATGGTGTCCCAGGCTACGGCGGCTTCGGTCGCTTCGGTGTCGCTGATCGCTTTGGGAATCGGTCTGCTGCTGATGGGCTTACATACTCCTATATTGAACCTTTTGTTCGGAACCGCCTCACCCGAAGTGCTGGACAATGCCCGCATCTACCTGATCGGCAGTAGCATCTCATATCTGGGCATCGCGGTGGTTCAGGCGGTATGCGGAGCTCTGCGAGGAGTGGGCAAGACACGGGCTTCTTTGATGCTGTCGCTCATCATGAACCTGCTGTATGTTATCCTGAACGTGGTCTTCATTAACCTGTTGCACATGGGTGTGCTGGGGATGACGCTAGCGATTAATATCGCGCGGTATGCTGGTATGGTTTGTGCCCTGGTGTATCTGTTCAAGGTGGATACGGCCCTCCGGGTGCGTGTTCGTGACCTATTCCGAATCCCTCTGACCATGCTGCGGAGAATCATGTTCATCGGCGTGCCGTTCGCGGCAGAGCAGATGTTCTTCAACGGGGGGAAACTGCTCACTCAGGTGTTTATTGTCAGCCTAGGCACTTATGCCATTGCGACCAATGCCATTGCCGGCTCGCTGGCTCTGGTGTTTCAAATTCCAGCCAGCGCGCTGTCGCTAACTATTGTAACGGTGGTCGGCCAATGTATCGGGCGGGGGAATGTCTCTGAAGCCAGAAAGTTCATCAAGTCCTTTCTCTGGATCGGGTCTGGCTCTTTGGCGTTGATCGCCTTGATTCTGATGCCGCTATTCCACCCGCTGGTATCCATCTTTTCCCCACCTTCCGAGATCATTGATGATCTGTTTGTGGTGCTGTTGGTGAATTCCATTGCCCAAGTTCCGCTGTGGGCCGTCAGCTTTATTTTGCCGTCCGCACTGCGGGCAGCGGGAGATTCCCGCTTCACCTCAATTACCTCAATGCTGACGATGTGGCTGTTTCGGGTAATTTTTGGATACATCCTTGGGATCGTACTGGGCTACGGTGTCATGGGTGTCTGGCTGGCGATGAACTGCGAGTGGGCCGTTCGCGGGGGCATTTTTCTTTGGCGCTTCAGGGGCGAAAAGTGGTTTGCACACAAGCTGATTTAGAATTGTTATTAAGGAAACGTACTGCCTGCGCCAGCTGACGGAAACGTAGCTCTTTTATATTAAAAACGTAAATATACAGCACAGGGCAGCGATTCTCATATTTACTTGAGAATTGCTGCCCTCCGTTTTAGTTATCGACTGCTTGCTTTAGCTGATTATGTTTACAATTGGGTCAGTCGCGATTCTAGAAAATTCTCCGACTCCATTTATTCAGCTTGGCACTGCCTCTTCTGATTTCTGCGCTCGGAATTCCTTCCTTTTGAAACAAATTAAAAGACAAGTCAGTAACAACAAACAGATTAAAGTTGCTGTATGAGTAAAACTACTATTCCAAAACATAATCTGAACATTCATTAAGGAATGGACGCCAATCACGAAAAATAGATTCTTGGTTAAGACATAGAGTAATGAGAATATGACCCCTAGAATTACTAGTACGATAAAATCATAAACAAAATCCATTCCGACTAATCCTGAATAGATCCGATTTGGGATATGTATAGCGGCAAAGATCGATTGTGAGATAAGCATTGCATAACCAATGCGTGAAGTATTGTTATTGACTTTTTTTAATAAGAAATAGATTTGAACTAGCAGAAAGCCCCGAAACAAGACTTCTTCCAGTAAAGCATTTCCGAAAATCTGACCCAGGAATGCACCAAAGACGACGTTCGAATTCGTAAATATATCATTATTGAATGTTAAACTTGAGTGAGTCAGTAATGTCATACCTAAATCAACAATGTTAATTGCGAGCCAAAATAGAAAAGTGCCGATAAGTCCTGCTAATAATGTATTCCTTTTTAACCCCAAATCCCTCAGCGATAATTTAGCTATTATACATAAGAAAATAACCACTTCTAACACAAGACCGAACAGATTTGCAGCTAACGTTTCGTTGATCCATCCGTTTGTGCTTTTGGCAATAACGCTTAAAGTTCCATTTGCAAAAAGTACAAGGTTAACCGTTAGAGTGAAGAGAATATGAATAAAAATGAGACTGACGATAAAGCGTATTGATGTAGGCTTAACTTTAACAATCGATAGCTCCTCAGTTACTTTATTGCGCAGCATGATTTGTAATCCTCCTTTGGTTTTACCCGAGCATTGCGTATTCTAGAGCACTATTTATAATACATAATTTTCCAAATGTTATCTGAGATTTACTATATTCTTTAAGTGCCCGAGTTCACCATTACAAAAATCATATATTCTCACGTTATTCTTAACTCCTCCTCAGATTGACAGATGAAGGGGCACTGGCTATACTTGAAATGTTAAAATGTAAATCGGATAAAACGTTGATGAAAATGAAGTACGCCGGAGGATGGCTTGATCAGAGAACAGGTTCCTTTACGAAAACATTTCGTAATGGCTGGGAGAACCTTGAAGACAGGCCGGTGGAAAGCTAATTTCGGAGTGTGAGATCACAAACTCACCGGGGGCACCCGTTATCAGCCGCGACAAGGCGATCGCCCTTTAACTTTCCCGTAAATTGGGTCAAGGCGATAACCAGGGTGGTACCGCGATATTAATCGTCCCTGAATTATTCAGGGGCGTTTTTTTGTTTTTATTTTTTAGAAAATTTGTACAATCTGGCGCATGAGCCGAATTAAAAAGATGAGACGGGAGCTGTAAACAATGAAAGCAAGTGAAATTCGTTCCAAATGGCTTAAGTTTTTTGAAAGTAAAGGTCACAAGATTGAACCTAGTGCATCTCTCGTACCGCATAACGATCCTTCGCTGTTGTGGATCAACGCAGGTATGGCACCGCTGAAAGCATACTTCGATGGCCGTGAGATTCCTGAGAATCCGCGCCTGACGAACTCGCAGAAATGTATTCGTACCAATGATATCGAGAATGTAGGGAAGACACGCCGTCACCATACATTCTTCGAAATGTTAGGTAACTTCTCTATCGGCGATTATTTCAAAGAAGAAGCTATCACATGGGCTTGGGAATTCTTGACTGGCAAGGAGTGGATCGGCTTCGATCCAGAACGTATTTCCGTAACTGTGTATGCTGAGGATGAAGAGGCATTCAAGCTGTGGAATGAAAAAGTGGGCTTGCCAGCAGAACGCATCATTAAGCTGGGAGATGAGAACTTCTGGGATATCGGCGAAGGCCCTTGTGGTCCTTGTTCGGAAATCTTTTATGACCGCGGCGAAGCTTATGGCAGCGACATGAGCGATCCAGAAATGTATCCAGGTGGAGAAAACGAACGTTGGCTCGAAGTATGGAACCTTGTGTTCTCACAATTCAACCATAACAAGGATGGCAGCTATACGCCGCTTCCGAACAAGAACATTGATACCGGTGCTGGACTGGAGCGTTTTGCATCCATTCTTCAAGATGTAGATTCCAACTTCGATACCGATTTGTTCCAACCGATTATTCAAAAAACAGCTGAGCTTGCTGGTGTAACTTATAAAGATAATGTTGAGCAGGATATCGCGCTTAAAGTTATCGCTGACCATGTGCGTACCGTTACTTTTGCCGTAGGGGATGGAGTACTTCCTTCTAATGAAGGTCGTGGTTATATTATCCGCCGTTTGCTGCGCCGTGCTGTTCGTTACGGAAAGACCCTGGGTCTGGATCGTCCGTTCCTGCATGAGTTGACGGAAACCGTTGGTGAGATTATGGGTGTGTATTATCCATCCGTTGTCGAGAATCGGGAATATATCGCCAAGATTATCCGTACAGAAGAAGAACGTTTCCATGAGACATTGTCTGATGGATTGGCTATCTTGGGTGAGATCAGCGCTAAAGCAAAAGCAGATGGGCACAGCACGATTGCTGGCGCTGATGCATTTAAGCTATATGACACTTACGGATTCCCATTTGACCTGACTGAAGATTTCGCAGCAGAGCAAGGATTAACTGTAGACCGTGAAGGCTTCGATGTCGCTATGCAAGAACAGCGTGATCGTGCAAGAGCTGCACGTCATGACGGTGGCAGCATGAAGATCCAAGGTGGCGCATTAGCGGATCTGACGGTTAAAAGTGAATTTGTTGGATATAATGACTCGGTAACAGAGTCGAAAATCATGGCTATTGTTGTGGGTGATGAATTGGTCGATACCGCTGGCGAAGGCGTAGAGTGCCAAGTAATTCTTGAGGCAACACCGTTCTATGCTGAAAGTGGTGGACAAGTGAGTGACACAGGTCTGCTTACTGGCGGTTCAGTTACAGCTAAGGTAAAAGGATTGTTCAAGGCCCCACATGGTCAACATGTACATTTGGTAACTGTCGAAGCTGGAGAATTGAAAGTAGGCGAATCGGTTCGCGCTGAAGTGGATCGTGCACAGCGTGAAGATATCGTGAAGAACCATACAGCTACTCATCTACTGCATAAAGCGCTCAAAGAGGTTCTTGGCGGTCATGTCAACCAAGCAGGATCTTTAGTAGAAGGTGCACGTTTACGGTTTGACTTCTCCCACTTCGGAGCGATTACACCGGAAGAACTAAGCGATATCGAGCATCGTGTGAATGCACAAATTTGGCGTGGCCTTGATGTGGTCATTGAGAATAAGCCAATTGACGAAGCTAAGGCTATGGGCGCCATGGCATTATTTGGTGAAAAATATGGCAATATTGTCCGTGTCGTTCAAGTCGGCGATTACAGCCTTGAGCTTTGTGGTGGATGCCATGTATCCAACACGTCTCAAATTGGAATTTTCAAGCTGCTTAGCGAAAGTGGTATTGGTTCCGGAGTGCGCCGTATCGAAGCAGTGACTGGACGTTACGCTTATCAGTTCACTGAGAGCCAACTGGATCTGCTCAAGCAATCTGCGGGTCTACTGAAGTCTTCTCTGAACGACGTTCCAAAACGGATTGAAGCATTGCATAACCAAGTGCGTGAGCTTTCGCGGGAGAATGAATCCTTGCAAGCTAAGCTTAGCGCAACATTTGCTGCTGAACTAACAAGCAGTGTGAAGACGGTTGGTGCAGGTACACAGCTTCTTGCTGTTGCTGTTCAAGCAGGAAATATGGACGCTCTGCGTTCTACTGCAGATGAATTGAAATCCAAGCTCCCGGATGCTGTACTTGTTCTGGGTGCTGCCATGGACGATAAGGTGAACTTTGTTGTAGCTGTACCACAGGATCTGGTGAAGAAGGGCTTCCACGCTGGTAAGATCGTTAAAGAAGTTGCAGCAGTATGCGGTGGCGGCGGTGGCGGACGTCCAGATATGGCACAAGCTGGTGGTAAAGATGCCTCCAAGCTTGGCGAGGCACTGGCTAAAGCAGAAGAATTAGTGGCTTCCCTAGCATAAATAAAAATTACGAAACTATTTCTTAATTTAAACGTATTACGAAAAAACATAGCGGTACTGAGAGTTTGACATCAGTACCGCTACTCTTTATTAACAGGTGGTTAGATTTTCATGAATAGTTGTGCTTGACAATAGCTTAAAAGCCAAAAATATCATTATTTTTGTAGAGGAAATGCCAAAAAAAGCGTTATTCCACGCGCAGGATTTCCTCGTTGGGCTATGAATATGTTATGATAAAGGAAGCAAGTGAGCTGCACAGTAGCAACTTTGCGAAGCCGCCCTTTTAGGGTGATTTTGCAGAAGGAAGGTGTCACAAATGGACTCCATGGACAAAACGGTCAAATTCAATGTGAAGGGCGACGAAAAGGAAGCTTCTCCCCAGGAAATATTGCTCGCTGTATACGATGCACTGGTGGAGAAAGAGTATCATCCGATCAATCAGATCGTAGGGTATCTACTTTCCGGAGACCCAGCTTACATTCCGCGTCATAACAATGCGAGAAGTTTGGTCCGGAGAAAAGAACGTGATGAGCTGATTGAAGAGCTGGTTAGATTCTACCTCGTCAATCACAAGGTGGATAATCCCAGATGATGAAGAAGTTAGGATTGGATTACGGCGACCGTAGAATCGGTGTAGCCACAAGCGATGTTTTTGGATGGACGGCACAAGCTCTTGAAACGATTGAGCGCCGCGGTACTGGTAATGAGTTCGAACGTATTCGTGAACTTGTTACGGAGCACGAAATTGGAGAGATTGTAGTTGGTCTACCGAAGAATATGAACGGCTCAGTAGGACCCCGGGGCGAAATCTGCATAGAGTTCGCTGACAAGCTACGGGAGCAATTTGCAATGCCCGTACACCTTTGGGATGAGCGTCTGACGACGGTATCCGCAGAGCGGGTGCTGATTGAAGGGGACGTCAGCCGGAAGAAACGCAAAGGGATTGTGGACAAAATGGCTGCAGCCCTGATTTTGCAAAATTTTTTGGATGCTAACAGTAAAAGGTGAGGGGTGCGAGGATATGACAAACGAACAGATTGGCCAAGAGGAAGAACCGGAAATTATCTATATTCCTGATGAGGAAGGTAATGAAGAGGAATTCGAGGTCATTATGAAGTTTGAGGTTGATGGCTCGGACGCTAAGTACATGATGGTGGTTCCGCTTGATTCCGAGGACGAGGAAACCGATGAGGTTTATGCGTTCCGTTATGTGGAAGAAGGCGACGATCTTCAATTGTTCATGATCGATAATGACGAGGAGTGGGCGATTGTCGAAGAGACTTTCAACACACTGGTTGACGAGTTGGACGGAGGATCTGAGAATGACTGATGTATCCGCTGATCAAGCGGTATGGACTTCGCGGCTTAAGGAAGCCTATGGAGAAACAGTAGAACTGGAAGATGAGCAGGGCAAGTCTTCCATTTACGATATTATCGCCGAATTTGAAGTCGGTGGTATTGGCTATGCGGTGCTGAAAGGCACCGGTAAAGACGTGGAATATGAAATTCTGCGTATCGTTGTCTCTCCTGACGGACTTCCGGAACTAGAGAACATCGTGGACGATGAAGAGTGGGAAGACATCTCTGAGCTATATGATGAGATGACTTTTCCAGTGGACGATGCAGAATAAACTTTAAACATGTACGTTACATTTATGATGAGTACGGAAGAGGGCGGAGAATTCCGCGCTCTTTTTGCTTGGAATACGATCAATATAATTAAAACAACAATCATGATCATGAAATATCTATTGAATTTTAAGTAGTACACTTTTATACTTTATAGTCGGAAAGTGAGGAACCTGACTTGAAATCCGCAATCCGTACTGTGCTTATTGTTATTCTTTTGCTGGTAGCAGCAGGAGGCGGAGGCGCTTGGTACATTTGGAACGGGATGCAGCCGGTAGAACCTGCAGGACCCGCCGTAACATTTACGATAGAGAAGGGCATGGGCAGCGCTGAAATTGCTGATCTGCTCGAACAAAATGGCATTATTCGGAACAGTCTTTTTTTTAAGGGATATTTGAAATGGACCAAAGAAGGTTCCAGCTTCAAAGCTGGTACTTATGTTGCTAGTCCAGGAGACACCTATGACGAGCTCATCGAGAGGTTAAACGCGGGTGATGTTGTTAAGGAAGAGACCGTAACTTTTACGATTCCGGAAGGATATACTGCTGAGCAGATTGCCAAGAAGCTTGCTGAGGCATGGAATCAGGATGCTGCTATTTTTCTCGAAATAATGGATACCGGTACGGGCTTGAAGGGAATTGATGTTCTAGGTATCCCGCAGAATAAGAACCTTCGTCATCGGCTTGAAGGGTATTTGTTCCCTGAAACGTATGAACTAGCCAAGGATAGTACGCCGCAGGAAGTTGTAGAAGCATTATTGGATCAGTTCCAGAAGAAACTGGACACGATTCCGAATTGGAAGCAAAAGCTAGAAGCACGTGGAATGACACTTCATGAGCTGTTGACAGTGGCCTCGTTAGTCGAGCGTGAGGTTGTGGTAGATAGTGAACGACCATTAGTTGCTGGCGTGATATATAACCGCTTAAAGAAAGAGCAGAAGCTGGAGATTGATGCTACGGTTCAATATTTGCTCGACAAACAGAAGGAAAGACTGTTATATAAAGATTTGGAAGTTGACAGTCCTTATAATACGTATAGAAATATTGGGCTTCCTCCGGGACCTATTAGTAACCCAGGGCTGGCCTCCATTCAGGCGGCACTTGAACCTGAGGCATCTGAGTACTACTTCTATGTGACTAAGAAAGATGGTACACAGGGCCATTTGTTTGCTAAGACCTACAAGGAACATTTAGCCAATATCGAAAAAAGTAAGCAAGAATCGAAATAAAATATTAAAATGAAGAGTGGTGCGGTTGAAATAACTGTACAAGTAGGAGGTACAACATGATTAACAAACCGGAATTGCTGGCGACAGCAGCATCCTTAGAGGAAGCTGCTGCTTTGCTGGATGCCGGAGCAGATGCATTGCTCATCGGGGATGACCGTTTTGGCATGCGTCTTGCCGGACATTTTTCTCTGGAGGATACAGCTGCTGTTGTAGAAATGGCACATGCGCGTGGCTGCAAAGTATATGCTGGACTAGGTGGACTCATGTCCAACCTTCTTCTCGAAGAGCTCCCTGCCTATGTGAAGGCTATAGGTGAACTTGGTGTTGACGGTGTTGAGTTCGGTGATCCTGCTGTGTTAACCACAGTGAAGAAGGAAGCACCGGGCATGAATCTGCATTGGAATGCGGAAATGACCTCTACCAATTACGCAACCGCGAATTATTGGGGGCGTAAAGGTGCTACTCGCGTCGTTCTTGCCCGTGAGCTGAATATGGATGAAATGACGGAAATGGTTCCGCTTTTAGAGGTAGAGGCACAGGTTCAGGTTCACGGCATGACCAATATATACCATTCCAAGCGTAAGCTTGTAGAAAGCTATATGTCACATCAAGGACGTCCAAGCGAGGGCGGTAGTCTTGGTAAGGAACGTGGTCTATTTTTGATCGAGGCAGAACGAGATGACCAAAAGTTCCCAATCTATGAAGACGAGAACGGTACACATATTATGAGTTCGGAAGATATTTGTATTTTGGAGGATCTTCATATCCTTATGGCTGCAGGCGTACAGAGTTTTAAGATTGAAGGATTGTTGAAATCAACAGCGTATAATGTGGCGGTTGTTAAGACTTATCGCAGAGCTATTGATCTCTACGTAGTTGATCCAGAAGCATATTCTTTCCAAGAGGATTGGATGGAAGCTATCAGAACGTTGCAGGATCCAGAACGGGAGCTAAGCTTCGGATTTTTCTATAAAGAGCAAGTATATTAAGTTTAATTTAATGAGAGTTTTTTAGTTCCCCGCAAAGACTAGGTGCAGTAAGCATGCATAGACATCACTTTGTGGGGCGATGGAGGGGAGAACAGGAATGGGAACCATGACAAAGCCGCAATACAAGGGCAAACGTTACCGTCTGGACAAACCGGAGCTCCTAGCTCCGGCCGGTAATTTGGAAAAATTAAAATTCGCAGTACACTATGGTGCGGATGCTGTTTATATCGGAGGGCAGAAATACGGTTTGCGTTCAGGAGCAGACAATTTCAGCTTTGAGGAAATGCGTGAAGGTGTTGAATTCGCCAAGAAATACGGCGCTAAGGTATTTGTTGCAACGAACATTTATGCTCACAATGAAGATGTCGCAGGGATTGAAGAATATCTGCGTAACTTATATGAAGTTGGCATTGCGGCTATTATCGTTGCTGATCCGGTCATTGTAGATACAGCACGCCGTTTAGTACCTGGATTAGAGGTACATTTGAGTACTCAGCAGTCTACACTGAACTGGCAAGCGGTATCCTTCTGGAAAGAAGAGGGTCTGCCACGTGTAGTACTCGGACGTGAGACAAGCCTGGAAGAGATCGCTGAGATTAAGAAGCATGTTGACATTGAAATCGAGAGCTTTATCCATGGTGCGATGTGCTCTTCGTACTCCGGTCGATGCGTATTATCCAATCACTTTACAGACCGTGACTCCAATCGTGGAGGCTGCTGTCAGTCTTGCCGCTGGAAATATGATTTGTTCGAGGATGCGCGTCCTGAAGGCACTTGGGTATCTGAAGAAGATCAAGCTGAAGCACAATCTCCGGCCCCTTTGCTTCCGGGTGTAACTCAGATTCCACTGCATCAGCAAGGAGATAATCCTTTCTCCATGGGATCTAAGGATTTGTGCATGCTGGAAAGTATCCCTGAACTCATTGAAGTAGGCATTGACAGCTTCAAGATCGAGGGACGAATGAAGTCGATTCACTATGTAGCTACTGTAGTTAACGCTTATCGTAAAGCTATTGATGCTTACATGGCTGATCCGGAAGGATACGAGTTGAAGCAAGAGTGGCTGGATGAGCTGAATAAAGCGGCGAATCGTCCGCTTAACACAGGGTTCTTCTATGATACTCCGGATCATGAAGATCATATCTATGAGCCTGAAGAAAAAGCAGCTCCTTATGATTTTGCCGGACTTGTACTAGAATACGATGCTGAGAGTGGAATGGCGCTCATTCAGCAACGCAATCACTTCAAGCCAGGGCAGGAAGTTGAATTCTTCGGACCCAATGATACATTCTTTAAGCAGACTGTAGCGGAATTGTGGGATGAAGCAGGTAACCCGCTTGACGCAGCTCGTCATCCTCTGCAACGTGTACGCATGAAGGTAGATCAGCCGGTAGCATACTTTGATATGATGCGTAAGAGAAAATCTTAATAAGATACAGGGATGTTCTTTGCTATAAGAGCATCCCTGTTTTTCTTTTGACAAAGCTAACAATAAGATATATATATTAGTAACTAACAAATAAATCCAAAAGGAGGGTAGAACGAAGGGAGTTTTTTTGTTTCAGAATACATAGGTTAAAAGTTATAAAAAAAGTATAGTAAAGCTAAGAAAAAAGGCCTAATAAACCGATATATAGTATGGTTAGCGCTTTCATATGTCCTCTAATATTAGCGGGTAGATGATCATGATGGGGATCCTGATCAAGATAGTATTAGTGAAAAGCATAAAGAGAGAAGGTTAGAGAGATGAAGAAGAACAATAAAAAATCCGTAAATGTACAGAGCAATGAAGTAGGTACAGGAAAGACATCAAAGTTAGATGCTAAGAAAATGATGTTGGGTTGGGGAAGCCAGATCAAGAGAGTTAATCCTATCCAATCCGTCGGTGTGAAGTTATTTCTAATATTCCTATGTTCCACTGTAATCGTAGTTATGTCACTTGGACTTATATCTTATTCGAAGGCGAAAACAACGATAAAGAATAACGTATCAGAAGCCTATCGTCAGACTATTATTCAGACTGCTGAGAAGCTGGATATTACCTTGAAACAGTATGAGAACTTGGCATTACAGCTTTATTTTGATGCGCAGATGCAAACGGATCTGAAGGCTTTGTCTACTGCACAAACAGCTTACGAGAAATTTGAAGCAACAAGTGCAATAAGTAAGAAATTGTCCAGTCAGACAACAACAGATAATAATATTATCAGTGTCTCTTTGATTCCAGAGACACCTGAGCAGGATATCGTTACAAGTGGTAGTGCTGGCATTAGTCTTGACGGATTACGTGAACAAGAATGGTACAAGAAGTTAGTAGAAGACACCAAAGAATATAATTCATATTATTCGGACGGTGACAAAGGCGGCGCCAAGAATATTTGGTTCTCCACTTCTATTCAAGGAAATGGAGATAAGGAGATTGCTATGGTAAGATCCCTTAAAAATCTGGGATCAGAAAAAGGATACATAATCATGCTTGTGTTGAAAAACACACTGCTGGAGGAATCTTTTGCAAGTGTGAAGCTGGGAGATGGCTCCCGTATTCAACTAGTATCTCCTGAAGGTACAGTTGTAGCTTCTTCTAATTCGATAGACGATGGAAAGCCATCCGAGTTTTCTTTTATCAAAGAGAGTAAGAAAAATAATAATAGCCTAGAAGCTAAAGATCCAAACGGAAAAGAAATTCTGGCGGTATTTAATCCGATGATACGGGCGGATTGGAAGCTATCAGGCGTAGTGCCTACAGACGAGCTAGTGAAGGAAGCCCGTCCGATTCTGTTGACGACGTTTATTACAGCTGCTGGCGCAGCACTGCTTGCGATATTGATCGGGATTTGGATGGTTCGTATGATTGCTCGCCCTCTGGCACGATTGAAGGATCTTATGGTTCAAGGTGCAAGCGGAGATTTAAGTGTACGTACAGAATATGTGTCTAAGGATGAGATTGGACAACTATCAGCCTCCTTTAACTTGATGATGGAGCGTATCACTGAGCTTGTATCGCAAACTAGAGAAACTGCTCGAGATGTGCTAGAGACCGCTGGCGAGCTTGGAGAAGCTTCGCGTAAGACTGCTATTTCCGCGAAGGAAATAGCAGCCGCTACGGAAGAAATTGCTGGAGGAGCAGGCAGTCTGGCACTTGAAGCTGAACGTGGTAATGAGCTTACAGATGTGATAGCTACGCAAATGCAGACCGTGATTAGTGCCAATAGTGAGATGGATGAGGCAGCACGCGGGGTTGGAGAAGCTAGTGCTCAAGGTGCCAAGCAATTAACGGATTTACTGGATCAGACTAGCCGTACTGGGGAAAAGACAGGTGCGCTTGTAGAACGTGTTAACAATTTGAAAGAAACAGTATTCTCAGTGATTAAGGTGCTGGATGTGATGAAGAGTATCACACAGCAGACGAATATTTTATCATTGAATGCGACGATAGAAGCCGCACGTGCAGGCGAAGCTGGCAAGGGCTTTATGGTGGTAGCAGGTGAGGTAAGACAGCTTGCCGACCAATCGAAGCAGTCTATTGCTCTTGTTGCTGGAATCACCGACAAGATCATAACGGAAATGAACGAAACGGAAGCTGTATTATCTGAAGTGGCACCTCTCTTTAAAGAGCAAATAAGCGCAGTGAAGAGCACGAGCGATATCTTTGTATCCGTAAAAGGACAGATGGATGAGTTCATTACTAGTCTGGAATCGGTGACAACAGCGATCAGTAGCTTGAATCATTCACAGGTTGTGTTGTCGGAAGCAATGGGTAACGTAAGTGCTGTAGCTGAGCAATCATCAGCGACTTCCGAAGAAGTGGCTTCACTCAGTAATGAACAGCAAAGTGTAAGTGATCAACTCGTTTCATTGTCAGGTAAGCTGGAAAGTGCTTCAGGACAGTTAAAGGACAAACTGTCATTATTCACGATAAAATAAGTGGGTCCCTAACTAATTTTTTATGATTTACATAACAAAACCGCTTCTTCGTTATGAGGAAGCGGTTTTGTTATTGTGTAAAGAAGGACTTCCCCGTATAATAATTTTGTTAGGTAAATAATAATAACAAGTTAGGTAAAAAAGGGTTAAGGAGAAGGACCGTATGAAAGGTAAACGCATCTTTGGCTGGTGGTCCGTTATCGGGGACATGAGTATGGAACGCAAGCTGCTCCTCGTCTTTTTAATAATTATTACCCTTCCGCTTACCTTCATTAGTGTGTTTACTTATAAGAGTTATTCAGAATCTATTCAGGGCAATACCATTGCTTATTCTGAGAAGCTAATTGATCAAATGATGGATGGAGTAGATGATTATATCGAAGATATGAAGCGTATTTCATCTATGCCAGCCTATGTGAACGATATTAAACAAAATTTAATTCGTTCGAACCACTATCATGAGCAGAAAGAGATCATGGGTGGCGAATCAGGCAGTGCTACATTGTTACCCGGAGATTTTGATTTACTGTTGTCCATTCAGCGGGGCATAGAAGGCAACATTTCATTTATTAACAATATTAAGCGAGGCGCGAACACGGTTTATATTTTTGACGCGCATGGGAATGGTTATTATTCTGCCAAGGATGGTGGAGTACGGCTCGACCTCGATCAAAGCTATAAGTACTGGAGTCAGCAGACGAAGGATTCCAGCGGAGAGGCCCTTTTGTTTGGTACCCAATCATTTACGAGTAATTTGCAGAGCACTCGATATGCTTTTACCGTTGTTCGCAAAATCGTGGATGGTTTGTTAAATCCGATTGGGCTGATCGCGGTTGAAGCGAATATTAGCAATTTGGAGAATCGGGTTACGGAGCTGGATAAAGTAACACATGGCAAATCTTTGATCGTTGATGAGATGGGGATGGTCGTGTACGACAGTGACAAAAAACTTCTTGCCACGGATGTATCTGATTCAGAGCTATTCAAAAGGGTCGATGGGAAATCCGGGAGTTTCTATGATTCAGTCAACGGAAAAGATTTTCTAAATATTTACTCAAGCTCTAACAAGACCAATTGGAAGGCCATTATTTCGATTCCTGTAGATGTGTTAATGCGGGATGTGAAGGTAACCCGTAATACAACGCTCGCTGCTACATTAAGTATCATAGTACTTGCGTTAATTATCTCCATTATCCTTTCCTTTGCACTCACTAAATCACTATCGCAGATGATTCAACTGATGAAAAAGGTTCAGGGCGGCGATCTAGATGTGATGTTTAGGGTTAGACGGCGTGACGAGATTGGTCTGCTCGGGCATCAGTTTAATCGAATGCTGGCTCGGATCAGGCAGTTAATTCAGGATATCTACCGAATTGAAGAACAGAAGAAGGAAGCGGAGCTTCACGCACTGCAGAGTCAGATTAATCCTCATTTTATCTATAATACGCTGGAGTCGATCCGAATGACCGCTGAGCTCAATGATGATATTGAAGCTGCGGACATGATCTCAATTTTAGGTAAACTGCTACGGTATAGTACAAGTGATTTGAGCGGCAAAACGACAATGAAGCAAGAGCTTGGATATGTACGCAATTATGTTGAGCTGCTGAACTGTCGCTATCCTAATCGTTTCGTACTCGAGATCGACGTACCGAAGGAGCTAGATAATTATTCTATTATCAAGCTGGTCTTCCAGCCGATCATAGAGAATGCTGCTTATCATGGCTTGGATGATAATAAACCACAAATGCATTTAAGTATCCGTTGTGAGATGACTGAGCAAATGCTGTTCTTTCATATTAAGGACGATGGCTGTGGAATGGATAAGATCACTTTGGAGAGATTGAACGATGGGCTGCAGAAAGAAAGTCCTCCTAAGAAAAGTATCAATGGGGGCATTGGTATGAAAAATATACAGCAGCGAGTGCGCCTTCATTATGGAGCGGCTTTTGGAATTGAGGTATATAGTGAGCTTGGACAAGGGACGGATGTTATTTTGTCACTGCCGTTGCTGGAACCGGAAATGATTAGATTATCTGACTGAAATAAGAGGAGGCTGTCCGTTGATGGGGATGAGATTACACTGGACTACGCGTACCATACTGCTGCTTCTCATTTTGTTATCGATTAGTGGCTGTGAGAACAACACCAAGCAGACGGAATCTACAGTGCCTCCAGTTGGAAACGAGGTGAAGTCTGACTTATCCGGCACCATAGTCATGATGACCAATCGAATAGATCTGATTGAGAACGGAACCTTTCAAGGGTACGCAGACCAATTTAAGCAAAAGTACCCCGAAGCGAATGTTGAATTTGAAGGTTTATCCAATTACGCAACGGACATTCTGGTAAGACTGTCCACCAAGGACGCCGGAGATGTACTTTTGCTTCCTGTGAATCTACCATCAAAGGAACTGGATTATTTTTTCGAACCGTTGGATGAAGAAACTTCGGCTAGTGAGCGCTTCACTTCTTTTGCTACTTATGATGGTAAGCGATATGGGCTATCTACGGGAACTACCACGGTAGGGATTGTCTATAATAAAAGGTCCTTCGAAAAAGCAGGAATTACCGCAGTTCCACAGACACTGGATCAATTCTACGAAGCTTGCGCTAAATTAAAAGAGGCTGGAATTATCCCGCTGTATATGAATTATGGAGCCGTCTGGCCACTGCGTGAATGGGGAAATAGTCTGGTCAATTATATGACAGGCAACCCTGAGTACCTAAATAATATGGTAAATGAGGATAGTCCATGGCAGCTTAATAATGAGTGGGGGAAATCCATTTCCATTGCTCGAACCTTAATTGCTAAAGGTTATGTAGAGAATGAACTCTTCTCGAACAATTGGGAGATCTCTAAGACTAGACTCGCTAAAGGTCAAGCTGGCATGTATTTACTTGGAAATTGGGCGGTTGGTCAAGTGCTTGATGTGGGGGCTTCACCAGATGATATCGGATTCTTCCCATTTCCTTATGATAATAGCAGTACTCACTATGCACCGATCAATCCGGACTGGTTCGTGGGTGTTAGCAAATACAGTAAGAATAAAGAGCTTGCTATGGCTTGGTTGAATTTTTTTGTAAAAGAGACTTCGTATTCAGATGATTGGGGATTCCTTCCTGCTGATGGTAGTCTGAACCCTTTTTTGCCGCAGTACCGTGAATTTTTATCTTATGAACCTAAGCTGGTTTATGGCACGGTACAAAGTGATGCGTTCATCGATCTGGCAAATGGAGCTAAGCTGTCTTTTTGGTCCGGAGATTATATTCAAGAGTTACTTGCTGCGCCTGATTTACAAAAGTCTTTTGACGAATTAAATGCAAAATGGACGGAAGCGCGGGTAGCTACACAGGTAACTTCTCAGCCTTAACTTTAGTTTAACATTAATTTTATTACAATCTCTGGAGGTTTTAATATGGCTAAAAAGGTCACCATGCAAAAAATAGCTGATCATCTCGGTGTATCCAAATTTGTTGTCTCCAAGTCACTATCTGGTAAAGCTGGAGTTAATGAGACGACCAGAGAACGAGTGATTCAAGCGGCATCGCAGTTAGGCTATTTTACGCAAAAAAATGCTTTTGTCCAAGGTGTCAAACGGACTCCTCCGGTAGGGGGGAGTGATCGGAATAAGCAATCTGTGCTTGTATTAATGCCGAATATCCGCTCGCAAACTCAGGATTCCTTGTATTGGGGGAAAATTGTGGACGGTATTGCCCTTGCGCTGGATCAAGAAGGACTTGGAATGGTGATCATCTCTGAGAATCGTGCGGATAATTTCGTGAATATCTTGAACCCAAGCGGGATTCTTGGTTTGGTAGGTGTGGGTGAAATCTCCACTTCTTTACTACTTGAGGTACATCGCATCGGTCTGCCGATGGTGTTGATTGACCATGAAGATCCATTAATTCCAAGTGATACTGTATTCGCGAACAATGTGGATTCCATGGCTCGACTTACTAATCATTTGATGGGGACAGGCCATACACAAATGCATTTTATCGGAAATATTGGATTTTCACGCAGTTTTCGGGATCGGTGGATTGGCTTCCGGAGTGCGCTGGAGGAGAGTGGGATAAGACTGCCTTTGGAAGATGATGCGAATCTCTTTTTAGAAGGGGTGGAGGAAGATGTATTCCAAGAGGATTTTAAAAATTGGGTGATGAAGCGGAAAAAAGCT
This sequence comes from Paenibacillus sp. NPDC058367, assembly GCF_042723305.1. Classification (NCBI taxonomy): domain Bacteria; kingdom Bacillati; phylum Bacillota; class Bacilli; order Caryophanales; family Paenibacillaceae; genus Paenibacillus; species Paenibacillus sp. NPDC058367. The sequence continues at coordinate 1,587,971 of NZ_JBHXIZ010000001.1, read as the reverse complement.
AAGACACTCCCAACCGCCTTGGTCTGCGCCAATGACAAAACAGCACTTACGGTCAGTGATATCCTGAAGGCAGAAGGTCTTAATATTCCAGGGGATATCTCGGTCACGGGCTTTGATAATATTGAGGATGCCTCAAGAGGCGTTCCGCCGCTTACTACTGTACATGTCCCTAAAGAAGCGATGGGCCGGGCGGCAGTGGAGAAACTGCTAAGTCGGATTGGGCATCCCTCTGCACCACTGGAGAAGATCCTGATTGCAGCAGACATAGTGCATCGTGATTCTGTGGATATACCGAGAGACTAGAAATCAGCCGATTAAAAATAATTGAAAGCCATGGAATTTTGGTTAGGGGGAATTCAGTTATGTCAGAAGCAGTTGCAATACCTAAGATCGAAGGCGAAAATATTCATCTGCGTGGTGTAGGAGAGTCCGATCTGGAGGCCTATTACGAATTTTTACTTGATGATGAGATGGGTCGTCTAACAGGGTCGCAAGGGGAAATCTCTCGCGAGCAAACTTCGGCATGGATTCGAAAGATTAGTGTTCCAGCTGAGGATCGTGTGGATCTTATGATTATCGTCAAGGAAACGGATGAGCTTATTGGAGAAGTGGTTTTGAACGAAATAGATCCGGACAACCGTAGCGCAAATATTCGAATTGGGATTCGTAGTCATGAACATAGAGGGAAGGGTTACGGTACTGAGGCTATGACTCAAATGCTGCGATATGGCTTTGAAGCCTTGAAGCTGCATCGTATCCATCTGGGTGTATATCCTTTTAATCCAAGAGCCATTCATGTCTATGAGAAGCTTGGTTTCAAGCACGATGGTGTAGAGAGGGATGCTCTTTATGTAGACGGAGAATTTCATAACATGATTCTGATGTCTATGCTGGAGGATGAATATCGGGCTTTGTACAATTAAAAAAAGTGAACCTATGGTGAGGAAGACGCTGCGTAAATTCCTCACCAGATTCACTTTAAATATTATTCGGTAATATTTCCAGCCATTTTGAGACGTTTGGCAATTTCTTTAAAGTCTTCGGGGGAGATTCCTGGGGCGAACTCCTCTTCGACAGCAGGAGCTACGGGGATCGGGAAGCCTTTAGGTGCTCCCTTAATGACTTCAAGCGGGAGGTTATCCTCTGGGTGGGTTCCCTTCCAAATCTGATCGATGGCGCCGAAGTCACTGTCACTCCAGGTGTACAGCTTTGTATGCACACCCTTCTCCTCATATTTCTTCGCTTCACTAAACGATTTGTTATTTAACGAAGGAACCGGCACGAGTTTCGTTACATTAACACCTGTTGCGATTTCGATGGCTTTGGCATAAGCGACCACATGGACACCACCGCGCACTAAGAGAAATCCGACTACAGCGCGTGCAGCTGGATGGTCCGTCATTTCGTAAACTTTCATTTTATGTGTTCTGGCTCCACATTCGAGGAAGAAGTTATGTAGCAGATCTTCCACTAGGTTGCCGCTATTAAATACATTTGCTCCGGTCCATGGATTCCCCGTTGAATCAAAAGGCATAGCACCTTGAGCCCCCGCCAGAAAGTGATAGGATAAACGCGCATCTTTTACGGACCCTAGAGGGGTGGAATCTGGCTCTTTATAACTAGTTGACCCTCGAAGGCATTTGTTGATGGCATGCGAAACTAGCTCCACATGGCCTAGCTCTTCCGCTGTTATACTCATCACCAAATCATAAAAGGGTTTCAGTTTGTCTTTTGAACGGAAATTAAAGGATTGATAGAGATAATTGTTAAGGGTCGACATTTCTCCGAACTTTCCGCCAAGCAGTTCTTGTACAGCGGCAGCAGCATTGGGATCTGGCTTCTCAACTTCAGGAATTTCGATCATGATCTCATCCATACGTTTGAACATTTATATCTCAGCCTCCTTGGAGTTAGGGGATTACTGAGCTATTTTGAGCTTAATCTATAGGAATTAATCATTAAACGGCTAAAAAGTATGGATATTTATCTACAATAAGGGAGTATCCATGAACAGATTTACAAGTCGAAAGAGCATTAGTAAACACTATCAAATACCCATAGTAACGTGCTAGGGGACACAGAATGATCAAAAACGCAGAGCAGCGACCCTCCATTAAGGAGAATCGCTGCTCTGTTGATTTTTAAGGACTCTGAACTCTTATTTACAGCGCTAAATTACGATCGATGAGGGCGATACGTTGCTCTACACAAGCATAAGAGCGGAGTGGATCTTCTGGTGTGTTCAGTACGTAATCTAACATTTGATCAACCGTAGTTGTTGCTACATGGATGCGGGTGTCGGAGGAAGCGTAGTAGATATAGATCTCACCGTTATCGCGTGCAATTACACCGTTACAGAATACAACGTTGGAGACATCACCGACACGTTCTTCACCGTCTGGTGCGATGAAATGACCACCTGGTGAATGTGTGACTTTGTTTGGCTCCTCCAGACCAGATAAAAAGGCATAGAGGACGTATCTAAGCCCAGCGGCAGTGTTTCGCACACCGTGTGCGATATGCAACCAGCCTTTTGGTGTTTTGATTGGAGCTGGACCTTGGCCATTCTTAACTTCCTTGATGGTATGGTAGTGGCGCTCATCCATGATTGTCTCACTTGTAATCACGGCATCCTCAATCGTATCCGAGAGTCCCCAGCCAATACCGCCACCGGAGCCTGCATCAATAAAGCCATCCTGTGGGCGAGTGTAGAAGGCGTATTTTCCATCCACAAATTCAGGGTGGAGCACGACATTGCGCTGTTGAGCAGAACCTGTCTTAAGATCGGCCAGACGTTCCCAGGTCTTCAGATCCTTTGTGCGAACTATACCACATTGTGCTACTGCACTGGAAAGGTCACCGTGTGGGGCGTCTGAATCTTTGCGTTCTGTACAAAAGAGGCCATAGATCCAGCCATCTTCATGACTTACTAAGCGCATGTCGTAAACGTTGATATCCGGAACTTCTGTCTCAGGCAACACGACTGGATGATCCCAGAAGCGGAAGCCGTCTACGCCATTGTCGCTTTCTGCTACAGCAAAAAAAGATTTGCGGTCATTGCCCTCAACACGGGCAACGAGATAGAATTTGTCGTTCAGTGCAATGGCACCCGGGTTGAAAACGCCGTTGACGCCGATTCTTTCAGCGAAGTAAGGATTGGTGTCAGGGTTGAAGTCGTAACGCCAGATTAGAGGAGCGTGCTCAGCGGTAAGCAGTGGATAAGCATAACGGTCATAAATACCGTTTCCATAAGGAAGCTTTTCATTTTTACGGGTGATCAGCGCTTCATAACGTTCTGTTAATTGTTGTTTGCGTTCATGAAATAACGATGACATTATACAGTCTCCTTTAGGGTTGAATTCAGTCGTGCGATCATTTCGAAGCAGGCTCTGCTGTTATGATAAGGGCATTTCCAGGCACTAACCTTGGTTGCGTGAGGGAGGGGCAGATGGTTCTCGTCCACGCCCCAGTACCATTCGCCTTGTTTGTGATCCACCATATATTTATCGATAAAAGTCCAGGAGGCTTGGGCAGCCTCGTTAAATTTGCTGTCACCGGTCAGCTGATAAGCATTATAGAATCCAACAACCGCCTCCGCTTGCGGCCACCAATCTTTATCTTTGCTTAGCAATCCGCTCGGATCAGCTTCATTCCATATCCCGCCATCGGTATCTATACCTTCTGCAAGAACAGCTTCTGCCATGGAGATAGCGACGGTTCGAACACGCTGTAGCAGCTTTTCTTCGCCAAGTATTTCTGCGGCTTCCACAAGCAGCCAGCTGCCTTCGATATCATGTCCATAGGAGATAATATCTGACTTTACATTCCATGCCTCATCTAAGAAAAGATGAAAATGCTTGCCTTCGTTATCAATGATATGGTCCAGCATCGTTTCGATTAGCTCAGCCAGCGTACTCGCCAACTCCTCTGACTTCCATACTCGATAGAGACCGGTATACGCTTCCAGAACATGCAGATGGGTATTCATAGATTTTTTTTCATTCAAGTCCTTGCTGCTAAGACTGAGGTTATCCGTGATTTGCCATTCCCGAGATAAAGCTTCAACATAACCTTTATAAGTTGAATCATAGCCATATTTCTCAACAAGCCGGAATATTTGAATGGCCTCATCTAACACCTCAGGCCGTCCAGTCACGTGGTAGAATTCAGCCAATGCGTAGATAGCAAAAGCTTGGCCGTAGATCTGTTTTTTCTCCTGAGAAGGTTTGCCTTCAGCATTCACCATCCAGTATAATCCGCCATACTCCTTATCGATGAAATGATCCATCAAATAGGCATAGGCACGCTCTGCCATGGCCAGATATTCTATCTTGCCGTAGTTCCGGTAAGCGCTGGCAAAGGACCAAAGAATACGGGCATTAAGCACAAGGCTTTTCTCCGCGTCAGGTGCAATGTTCAGCTGATTGTCGATTTCACCAACAAAACCGCCATTGATTTCGTCCTTCGTCTGTTTCATCCAAAAACTAAGAATATTACCCTGTAGCTCATCCTCAAGCTGGGTCAACCATAATTCTGGTGAAATAATCATTGGTAAGTAGTCACTCCTCACATTACTTATTGATTTTCGAGGTGAAGTATTCGTTGATGATCCCAGCGGCTTGTTTGCCATACATACAATAATCATCATTGTGTTCTGCTTCATGAATTGGATAAAGATGAGTAGGCCAATCCCAAAGCATAAAGCCCTGAACCCAATCTCTGCGCTCACAGCCTTGAAACATTGCCTGATAGAATTTGCTTTGTTCTGCTTGACTTGGTTCACCCTTCAAGGTCCAATCATTAGGGATCGCCGCACTCCCGCTTCGGCTTGGGCAACCCGCTTCCATGAAAAAGAATGGCTTATTCTGTGATCTCACCACATGCTCAATCCGGTCGAGCTGAGCTTCCCAATCGTTGGCTGGATAATATCCACTTGAAGAAATTACATCGAGCGCATCCCACCAGGTCACGTTATCCTCCTGATACTTATCGCAATTATAAGTAAGAATTCCTGAGTAAACCTTCCGAACCTCGGCAATAAGCATACGCCATTCGGTTTCTCGTCTATCCGTTTGTACAAGCTCGCAGCCGATACAGAACATCTCACAGCCTGTTTCTTCAGCAATAGCAGCATAATGCAGAATAAATTTAGTATAAGAGCTGAACCACTCCGACCATTTAGGCTCGCAAGGAACATCCTTATCGAAAAAGTTAATGTGAGCACGCCAAGTTCCGTCCGCGCAATTAACGATCGGCTTCAGGCATACCTTTAGCTGCAGTGACTTCGCTTTACTGATGGACTGTTTCACTTCTTCGTCGGTAACGGTTGGCGCCTCCCAGTAGGGAATTTCCGTAGAATGAGCGGTAGCTTGAAGCGCACTAAAGGCAATGGCCGTCCAGTTCGCTCCAGTGACTGAAGACATGAGTTCCATCGAACGTTCCGCTTCTTCCGTTTTCCATGAACCGCGTGTACCCGAGAAGCCCCAGGTTATACCTGCAATGTATTCGTTGTTAAATACCATCGAGAATCCCCACCTTACATTGAAAATAGAAAAGAGAATAATTAGTAAAATAATTTTGTTATATAGTTATTATTAATTTGTTAGTTTATAATAACAACTTAATTTAGTTATATACTTTTTCTAAGATGATTTCAAGGACAATTTATAGTTGCAGCTGGGAAATTAGAATAACTTTCGTTATAGTAAATACAAGACTATAAAAGAGTGTAATCGTACATTGACGTAATACATAGGAAGAATTCTATTCGTGATGATGGAGCAATCATAATAACTGGCAGATACAACTGGAGGGAAGTGCTCAAATGATAAATGTTATGATTGCGGACGACGAGGAGGTCATTCGCAGGGGGCTCGAAAAAATCACATCCAGGATGGAGCTAGATGTACATGTAATTGGATCCTACGGTAACGGGGTGGAAGCCTGGGAGCATTTTGAAAAGTTATCCCGAGATGACATTGATCTGCTTATTACAGATATCAAAATGCCTAGAATGGATGGCTTTATGTTGATTGAACAGGTTAGAGGACATATGGAGGATATACCTATTGCCGTTCTTAGCGGTTTTAGTGAATTTGAATATGCCCGCCGAGCAATCCGCCATGGGGTGATGGATTATTTACTAAAACCTATTGATAAGACTCAGCTATATGAATTGCTCAAGAGAGTAGAGGATACAAAGAAAAAGAACGTCACAGAGCAGGAGGAGATGTTCTCTCAAGCGGCAGATGGTGGTGAGCATTACGTAGTTGAACAGACTAAAAGCATACTGGAGAGGGAGTATGATCAGAACTTCGAACTTGAGCGTTTGGCGGAGACCGTCGGTATGAATGCGAGCTACCTCAGCCGGTTGTTCAAAATAAAGACGGGGCAAACCATCACCGACTATCTAATTCGAATTCGTATTACTAAGGCGAAAGAATTGCTGATCGAGCATCCCGACTTAAAAAATTATGAAATTGCCGATAAGGTTGGCTATAGTGATCCGGTTTATTTTAATAAATTGTTCAAGAAAATGTGTGGTATGACACCTAAGGATTATAAAAGTGGCTGTAAATTACCGAAAATGGAACGTGAGTTTTAGTCCTATATAGGAAGCTATTATTTAGGAGAGCGATAAGCTCTCTTTTTTTGTGGTTATTTTCAATAAATTAGATAATAAAAACACCATAACAAAAACAAAAATAACAAATACAAGACCAGAAAAAGCAATTCAAACCATCGTTTTGCGTTAAAAATAGATCTATAATGAGTTTGTAAGCGATATCATCACTTTTTTTCAAGAGTATTTCAGTGATTTTGATAATAGTGATTACTCTATTAAATTGATGGTGATGATAAAAGTTATCATTTTTGTTATTAAACCAAATTAGAGTCGAATTGAAGAGAGGGGTCGTAAAAGCATGAAAAAAGGCAAAACAATGATGGGCTTGATGGCACTGACACTTATGGCAGGATTGTTTAGCGGTTGTTCCTCAAACAACAACACCAACAATGAAGGTGCTAAAAACACAGGAAGCAATGGATCCTCAACAGAGGCGACGGCAGCTCCGGCTGATGATGCAGCAGCCAAGGATATTAAAGGGGATATCACGGTCATTACGCAAAGAACGGATATTGTTGATACCGTATTCAAAGAGTATGCGGCTAAGTTCAATGAGAAATATCCTGATGTAAAGGTAAACTTTGAAGCGCTTGCTACTTACGAAGATCAAATTAAAATTCGCATGAGCACTAGTGACTATGGCGACGTTCTGTTGTTACCTACAAGCATAGCTATTAAAGATATTCCCGATTTCTTCGAACCACTGGGTACACTCGAAGATATGCAAAAACAATATACAGGTGTGGAAGAACGAGCAGTAGACGGAATGGCTTACGGAATTCCAATGACCATCAACTTTAACGGTATTATTTACAACAAACAAGTCTTTAAAGATGCTGGGATTACAGAGGTTCCAAGAACGCCTGAACAATTCTTAACTGCTCTGCAATCTGTTAAAGATAAAACGAAAGCTGTGCCTCTGTACACAAACTACGCAGCTGGCTGGACATTGACCCAATGGGAAGCGGATTTGGCTACAGTAGCTGGTAACCGTGATTATGTGAACATTGGTCAAGTGGCTAGCGACGATAACTATGTTCCAGGCCAACCTCACTATGAGCTGTACAAAATCCTGTATGATGCAGCACAAAAAGGTTTGATTGAAGAAGATCCAACGACTACAGACTGGGAATCTTCCAAAGCGGATCTGGCTAACGGAAAAATCGGCACGATGGTTCTTGGATCTTGGGCAATCGGTCAAATCAAAGGTTTAGCAACGAATCCAGATGATGTCGGCTTTATGCCATTCCCTACGAATGCAGATAAAATCCTTGTACCACTTGCTGGTGACTACAATCTGGGTGTCAGCGTTCATAGTAAAAACAAAGAAGCTGCTAGAGCTTGGGTGGATTGGTTCATTAATGAATCTGGCTACCCAACGACTGAAGGTGGCGGTATGAGCCCGGCTATCGGTGCAGAGCTTCCAGAAATTCTGAAACAATATGAAGGCACTGAAGTAACCTTTGATACACTTGCAGCTGCTAAAGCCGGCGAAGAAGGCTGGTCTGATGAAATCGACAAACAAGCCGAAATCGGTGCTTGGCAACCAGACTTCAAGAAACGGATTATTGAAGCCGCAATTGGCAACAGAAAAGAATCCTATGATGACATCATGAAGGACCTCAACGACAAGTGGAAAGCCGCTCGCGCTAAAGTCACAGCACAGTAACAACTATAAGCTTTCTTAAATGCTATAGGCGGTAGTGGATGTGGGAGGGGATATGCTAACGGGCATTTCCCCCTTCACATTTAAACGAGTCATAAATAAATGAGGATGCTTTTCTGGAGGTGTATCGGGTGTTCAAGTTTTCGAATTTGAGTTACAAAAATCAACGGATTGCCATCATATGCTTGTTCTCATTAGTGCCGATCGTATTACTACTCACATTTGCTTATTATCCAGTAATCAGTATGTTTCGGTACAGCTTCACCAGCTGGAATGGCCTAAGTAAAAATATGGAGTACGTTGGGTTAGAAAACTACAAAACCATTTTTACGAAACCGGAGTATTTTTCCGTATTTAAGGTCAGCTTGTATTATTTCTTCACTACCTTTATTCAGATGGCACTTGCTTTGTATTTTGCAACCATACTGAGCTTTAGTGTTCGCATGAAAAATTTATTCAAAGGGATTTTGTTCTTCCCAACCTTGCTAAACGGTGTAGCGATCGGCTTTATCTTTCTGTTCTTTTTCAAACCAGATGGAACGCTAGATACGATTCTTAACCTGCTCGGACTCAGCGGTTTACAGCAGAAGTGGCTACTCAATCCGAATTTGATTAACTTCTCGCTCGCAGGGGCGTCACTGTGGAGATACATGGGGATGAACTTCCTGATCTTCCTTGGGGCTATTTCCTCGATCGGTTCGGATATTTATGAAGCTGCTGAGATTGATGGTGCAAACAGATGGCATCAGTTTATGCATATTATTTTGCCAAGTATTAAACGTATTCTTCAATTGAACTTGATCCTTGCGGTCAGTGGCGCTATTGGTGTGTTTGAAATTCCATACGTCATGACAGGCGGATCTAACGGAAGTAGCACATTTGTCATTCAGACGGTCGATGTAGCGTTTAAATATAGCAAAGTTGGATTAGCGTCAGCGATGGCCGTAGTTTTGCTGGGTATCGTTATAGTAGTTACTATTTTGCAGCGCGTTCTGATCAAGGAGGAGAAATAAACTATGCATTCTGTAAAATATACCACTGCTAGTATATTCAAATATCTCACCTTGATTTTGGGAGCACTTGCAGCATTGATACCTATCGTAGTTGTATTTTTTGCCTCATTAAAAACAGGGCCGGAATACGCTTCAACCGGACCGTTAACGCTGCCAGAGAATTGGCTGAATTTCTCCAACTACACTAAGGCTTTTGTTGATGGCAAAATGCTTCTAGGATTTAAAAACACTGTCATTATCGTTGTGATCTCTATCCTGGGTGCAACGCTGACGGGTTCGATGATGGCTTATATTTTATCCCGCTTCAAATTTAAAGGCAGTAAAGTTCTTATCAGTATGTTTCTGATTGCTACCCTGATTCCGGGTGTTACAACGCAAGTGGCAACCTTCCAAATCATCAATCACTTGGGCCTGTTTAATACCAGATGGGCACCCATCGTGATGTACCTCGGTACGGATATTATCGCTGTATATATTTTCATGCAGTTCCTGGATTCGATTTCCGAGTCACTGGATGAATCCGCGATGCTGGACGGGGCTTCGTATTGGACGATTTATTGGAGAATTATTTTGCCACTGCTGAAACCGGCGATTGTAACAGTAATTATTGTGAAGGGCGTAAATATTTATAACGATTTTTACACTCCTTTCCTATATATGCCGAAAACAGATCTCCAAACGATCTCCACAGCACTCTTTAAGTTTAAAGGTCCATATGGATCGCAGTGGGAAGTAATATGTGCGGCGATTATGATCGCGATTATTCCGACATTGGTTGTGTTTACCGCGTTGCAAAAGTATATCTACAATGGATTTTCACAAGGTTCCGTTAAGTAAGCTTAGTAGTAGATTTCATAGCAGTACTAGATAAAATAGCATACTGAAAAGTTGCATACATTTGGAGGGAATACTAATGAGTGAAGTGAAATTGGTTGGAGCAAGTGCGATTAACATCCCGAACATGCCTTGGCAGGATAAGCCTGCTGGCTATGAGAACCCGATTTGGAGACATAATGATAACCCGGTTATCAAAAGAAATCCTGCAAAAGGTGTAGCCCGTATTTTTAATAGTGCGGTTACTGCGTTTGAAGGTAGTTTTATCGGAGTATTTCGTGTAGAAGATAACACAACGCGTCCGCATTTGCGCATGGGACATAGTGTTGACGGTCTAGATTGGAAAATCGATGATGAGCCGATCCGATTTATAGATGAAGAAGGTAACTCTTATCAGCCGCGTTATGCTTACGATCCACGTCTGGTTAAGGTCGAAGATACATTTTATATTATCTGGTGTACAGATTTTTACGGCGCAGCTATCGGTGTTGCTAAAACGCAAGATTTCAAAACATTTATCAGCTTGGAAAATCCATTCCTGCCCTTCAACCGGAACGGTGTATTGTTCCCTAGAAAAATCAATAATAACTTCGTGATGTTGTCCCGTCCAAGTGACAGCGGACATACACCATTCGGTGATGTATTCCTTAGTGAAAGCCCTGACTTTGTATTTTGGGGTAAACACCGCCATGTCATGAGTAAAGGTGGCCAAGGCTGGTGGCAAAGTGTCAAGATTGGCGGCGGACCTGCACCGATTGAAACTACAGAAGGCTGGTTGATGTTCTACCATGGCGTTACAGGAACCTGCAACGGTCTTGTATATAGCATGGGTGCAGTTATTTTGGATATAAACGAGCCTTCGAAAGTAAAATATCGCTCGAAAAATTTTGTGCTAACTCCTGAAGAATGGTATGAGGAAAGAGGTTTTGTGAATAACGTTCTGTTCCCATGTGCCACTCTGCATGATGCAGAAACGGGCCGTATCGCCATCTATTATGGCGCTGCTGACACTTATGTAGGCGTTGCATATACAACCGTTGATGAAATCGTCAACTATGTCATCGACACCCATGAAGAGGTTGGCGATGATGCGGGTTTAGGTAAAATTTAATAGGGTGAACAACCTTTGAGGAACAAGCTTTAGGTAGAGTGAAGTTGGGTAGATATTTGGTGGCTGAGCAGCGTTCGAAAAAAGTGTGCGGCGTGTAGTGTGCTGTATTTTGTATGCTGGGTTCTGCACGTTGCGTGCTTTGTGTTCTGTGGTTTGGGCTTTTCATTGCATTCTCTGCAATAGAAACTCTCGATTTCGTCTGAAAAATAGAATCTATTGCACTCTCTGCAATGGTTTTCCGCAAAAATCACTTTTATGCTCGGTTTCGCTCGAACTGATTGCACAAAGTGCAATAGAACAAAGACGGGCGCTCATATGGAGAGATTCTATTGCACAAATTGCAGCCAAAGAGCAACGAGTGAGTACTATGAGCTCATTCATGAGACGCCAGTATGTCTAGGCTAAAGCCGCTAGTTGCACAAAGTGCACTTAAACTAACCTGTTTGGTGGTGTTTAGTGTAAATAGTTGCACATTGTACACTTATTTCAGGCGATTTTGCCCCGGAAACCCCGCTGTGAGCAATTTTAGTTGTATAGAGTGCAATTAAATGAACAACACAACATATTTAGCTGTAATAGTTGCACAAAGTGCAACTAGCGAGCTCTTGTTATTAGTAGAAACTAACGGAAAACTCACATAAGCGGGTTTTCCGTTTCCATTGTTTTTTAAGTGAAAAAACCTTAAGGAGGACCTTAATATGGGAAACGACATGACATTGTCACAATTAAAAAAATATAACGGAAGCAGCCCAAAACCAGTCGACTTTGACGCATTTTGGGAGCGGGCTTTGCATGATCTGGACGCCCAGTCACTAGATTATGAACTAGAGCCTGCGGAGTTCGTCAGCGAGCTGGCGGAATGTTTTCATCTGTATTTTACCGGTGTTGGCGGAGCAAGAATCCATTGTAAATATGTAAGACCGAAGAAAAGGGGTTCAGAAAAAGGTTCTGGTGTCGTGATGTTTCATGGATATTCCTGTGACAGCGGGGATTGGATGGAGAAGGTGACTTATGCGGCCCATGGAATTAGTGTCCTTGCGATGGATTGCCGGGGACAAGGCGGACTTTCCGAGGATAATCTTACAGTAAAAGGCACAACCATTCGTGGACATATTATTCGCGGCATTGACGATCCTAATCCGCACAACCTTTACTATCGTAATGTGTTTCTGGATACAGCGCAGACTGCTCGAATATTGATGGCTATGGAGGAAGTTGATCCAGCACGAGTAGGTGCTTTTGGTTTATCTCAAGGCGGAGCGCTTACTGTAGCTTGTGCAGCATTAGAGCCGCGTGTGAGCATGGCCGTTCCTGTGTATCCGTTTCTTTCAGATTATAGACGGGCTTGGGAGCTTGATATCACTACGTCAGCTTATGAGGAAATTAACTATTATTTCCGCTTTTTTGATCCCCATCATTTACGTGAGGACGAGATTTTTAATAGACTGGGTTACATCGATATTCAGAATCTCGCGGAGCGAATTCAAGCCAAAATGTTGTGGGTTACAGGGTTATCCGATGTGATTTGTCCACCTTCAACGCAGATTGCCGCGTACAACAAAGTACTAGCGCCCAAAGAGCTTATGGTTTATTATGAGTACGGTCATGAGTATTTGCCATATCTTTCCGATCGGGTGTTACAAATGTTCATGACCTTGTAAACGATAAGCCAGTAGGCATAACAGACGACAACGGTGGTGAATGATTAGATGAAAGTACAAGTGAAAAAAGAAAAAAGACGATTCCAGCTGCATCCATCCAAATCCATTGGGGTGCGGCTTTTTCTCATCTTCTTTGTTTCGACGATGGTGCTCGTGCTCTCTCTCGGCTACACTTCCTATTCCGTAGCTGAGCATACGATCGAGACGAATGCGCTGTCAGCCAATCAACAGACAGTCGTTCAAACCGCTGAGAAGTTTGATGTGGAATTGTTACGTTATGAGGATGGTCTAGGTAGAATCTTGTACGACAATGAAATTCAAAATGCACTCAAACAAGGGAATAATCCCACTACAAGTAATGAGGAACGTAAGGTACTATCTAACCAGATTAGTGCGCAGCTAAATGATTGGCTCACGGCATCAAACGGTGTGGAGGCCGTATACCTTATTCCGATGAATAAAGATTTTCCGATTTCTTCGGCGGGTACAAAAGATAGCGCTTTTATTGAGAGTTTCAGAGAATCCTCATGGTTTAAGCAGCTAGAGGAGAAGCCACAGAGTGTATGGATTCCACGTGAATTACAGGGCCAGGAAGGAAATACGTCAGGTGTTTTCCATTTGGCCAAATCGATTGCTGGTGATTCTGAAAGCTCAGGATACATAGTCATTAACGATATTAGAATTAGCGAATTAGAAAATCAGCTTCGTAAAGTGGATCTTGGAACAAGCTCCTACATGCAATTGCTAACGAATAAGGATGAATTGATAGCCTCCTCCCAGCAAGTGGGGACGGATACATATTTGAATCTGGGAGGGACGCTTCTGGGTGGTCTGCAGAATACAGCAGGCTCATTGCCAACAAAGGATGAGAAGGGGAAATCTATATTAGCTGTATACGGAACACTAGAAACCTCGGGATGGAGGTTACTTGGTGTTGTACCGGCTGAGAACTTGACGAAAGACGCGCTGCGTATTCTCAAGACTACTTATATTATTGTTGCTGTAGCTGCTGTTATCGCTATTTTAATAGGGTATTGGATGTTCAGAATGGTATCTCGACCGCTGACCAGACTTAAGAATTTGATGTCAGAGGGAGCCGAAGGGAATCTAGGGGTGCGTACGAATATCACATCACGTGATGAGATCGGTCAGTTATCCAGTTCTTTTAACATGATGATGGAACGAATAACAGAGCTGGTTATCCATACGAATGAAACCGCTCGGAAGGTACTGGAAACCGCCGATGAGCTTAGCGGTGTTTCGCGCAAGACAGCTGATGCAGCTATGGATATTGCTGCGGCCACGGAAGAAATTGCGGGTGGTGCAGGCAGTCTGGCCTTGGAAGCTGATCGTGGCAATGAGTTGACGGGGCAAATTTCGGTACAGATGGATTTAGTCAATTCAGCTACTCACGAGATGGATCACACCGCACATAGCATCGGCGAACTCAGTGAGGAAGGCTTCAACAGGTTGAAAGAATTACTTAATGAGACGAATAGGACGGGCCTGAAGACGAATCAGCTTGTGATGAAGGTTAACGAGCTGACAGAAACGGCATCTTCCGTTATGAAGGTTCTTAATGTGATGCAAAATATTACTCAGCAGACGAATATCTTGTCTCTGAATGCCACCATTGAAGCAGCAAGAGCAGGCGAAGCCGGGCGAGGATTCATGGTGGTAGCCGATGAAATACGCCAGCTTGCAGATCAATCGAAAGAATCTATTGCTGTTGTGGCAGAAATAACAGATACCGTTATGAGAGATATGAACGAGACGGTTGTGGTCCTTTCAGAAGTTGCACCTCTCTTTAATCAGCAAATGACTTCCGTGCAGAGCACTAGCGATATCTTCGTATCTGTGCAGGATCAGATGCAGCATTTTATCGCCCGTCTGAATGCTGTAACTGTGTCGATGGACAGCCTGAGTCAATCGCAAAAGGTTCTATCCGATTCGATGAGCAACGTAAGCTCAATAGCTGAGGAATCATCAGCTGCCTCTCAAGAAGTTGCCTCACTTAGTGGAGAGCAACAAAGTGTAAGTGATCATTTGGTAGAGCTTTCTTTGAAGCTGGAGGATGCATCTTTGCAGTTAAAGGAGAAATTATCGAAATTCAGCGTGTAGGGTAGCCTTAACAGAATACTAAATTAAAGAACCGCTTATTCCTTTAGGAGAAGCGGTTCTTTGTTTTGAGCGGCATGTAGCGAGTATAAAATAATCCAGATGCATCTGAAGATAGTCTAGATAAGCCATCCCAAACCTCAAGCTATAATATGTCTATCAAATAGGGGGTGAACTGAAGAGATCTTTTTGTTAGACGGTATTGTTAGCGTTTACATATTTTACTGAGGAGGATGGCATGTTGACAAAATATAAAAACAGTTCAAGCCTAAAAGTTAAGAAAATGCCCATAGCTAGAAAGCTGGCCAGTAGCTTAGCAGTCGCTGCGTTGTTATTCTCATCTGTGAATCCAGGGGCGTTTGCCGCTGAAATTACAAATGTTCAAACGGTTGCGAGTTTTAAGGACGTAAACGGGCATTGGGCGCAATCATCAATAGGAAAATGGGCGTCAAGCGGAATTATAAATGGATATACGGATGGAAGCTTCCTACCAAACGGAAAAGTAACTAGAGCAGAATTTGTGGCAGTGCTCAACCGATTATTCGGTTTTTCACAGCAAACAAGCAATAGCTTTAACGATATACCGAGCGGGAAATGGTATGCAGCTGATGTGCTGATCGCACGTCAAGCAGGTTACTTTGAAGGTTTTGCAGGTAATCTTGCGAAACCAGATAATTACTTAACGAGACAGGACGCTGCAACCATGCTGGCTCGTGTGTTCGAATTGAAACAGGCAGGGACGGCTTCTCTATCCTTCTCGGACGCTGCTTCTATAAGTGCTTATGCTGCTTCAGCGGTTGGCATCCTTACTCAAAAAGGGGCTATCAACGGGTATACGGATGGTACATTCAAACCAACGGGGTCCATAACACGTGCTGAGGTCATTAAGATTATTGATGGTATGGCAAAAGGATATTACAATGCTGCAGGTACTTATGATGCCACGGCGATCACGGGCTCTGCGCTAATTACTGCTTCAGGAGCAATCCTATCTGGTAGCAAAGTGAGTGGAGATTTATATTTAACCGCAGGTATCGGTAACGGAGAGGCTACACTTGATCAAGTAACCGTATCTGGAACCACGTTTGTAAGCGGCGGAGGAATAGACAGTATTCACTTGAAGAGTAGTACTTTGTCGGGTGTAACCATTAATAAGCAAGGCGGAAAGGTTCGAGTTGTAGCCGAAGGGTCCACTGCAATCCAATCTATGGAAATTTTAGTTCCTACCGTTATTGTAATCAATGATGGGGCGAAGGTGGGAACGATCACTATCCGGCCAGGAGCAGAGGGAACAATCATAACTGGTGGGAAAAATGTGACCAGTATCGTGGTACAAACTTCAGGTGTGATCATTGATGGTAAAGAGGTTGGCCAAGGAACAATTACTAATGATGGTAAAGATACTGCGGCTAAGCCAACCAGCAGTCCTGCTACTGGCGGCGGAGGGTCCGGGTCAGGCTCAAATAATGGAGGCAGTAGCACGAAATGGAGCCAAAGCGTTGTTGGTACGATTGGTACAGTGACCAATCCTGGTGGAGAAACCTTAGGATACTCAACACAATCAGGGGTAGCTCTGTTAACCGTAGATGGGTTAGCATTTAAAGATTTGAATAAAAACGGCAAGCTCGACAAATATGAGGATTGGCGTCTTAGCACAGAAGTAAGAGCTAAGGATCTTGCTTCGCAAATGTCTGTGGAGCAAATTGCCGGACTTATGCTGTACAGTGGTCATCAATCCATACCAGCAGCCTCAGCTTCGGGATTCCGTGGGGGAACTTATGGTGGAAAACCGCTGGCGGAAAGCGGTGCATTGGCATCCGATCTAACAGACCAACAGAAAGTATTCTTGACAGAAGATAACTTGCGGCATGTATTGATTACTACGGTTGAGAGCCCTGAGGTGGCTGCCCGTTGGAACAACAATGCCCAAGCCTTAGTGGAGAAGATTGGGCTTGGTATCCCAGCTAATAACAGCTCGGACCCTCGTCATAGCACTGTAGCTAACGCAGAGTATAACGAAGGATCAGGTGGAGCGATCTCGATGTGGCCGCAGGCACTAGGTCTTGCTGCTTCCTTCGATGCCAATCTGACGAAGCATTTCGGCGAAATTGCTTCTAAAGAGTACAGGGCGCTTGGCATCGCAACAGCTTTATCCCCTCAGGTGGATATGTCTTCGGAACCGCGCTGGACTCGTTTCAGCGGAACATTTGGTGAGGACTCTAAACTGTCTGCTGATATGGCAAGAGCCTATGTGGATGGTTTTCAGACTACACCGGGCAGCAGCGATGGATGGGGCAATGAGAGTGTGAATGCTATGGTCAAACATTGGCCAGGTGGGGGTTCCGGCGAGAGTGGCCGAGATGCACACTATGGGTATGGAAAGTATGCTGTTTATCCGGGAAATAACTTCGATGAGCATCTGATTCCTTTTACAAAAGGAGCATTTGACCTGGAAGGACCGACTGGAAAAGCCGCTGCAGTTATGCCGTATTATACAATCTCATTTAATCAGGATAAGGCGAATGGAGAGAATGTAGGGAACTCGTATAGTCCTTATGTAATCACCGATCTTTTACGGAATACGTATCATTACGACGGTGTAATCACAACAGACTGGGGAATCACAGGCGATGAAGGACCTGTTGAGTTATTTGGTAACCGCCCATGGGGTGTAGAAGAAAATTACACAGTTGCGGAACGTCATTATCGAATCATCATGGCCGGTGTCGACCAATTCGGTGGAAATAACGATTCCAAACCTATCATTGCAGCGTATCAAATAGGAATTGAGAAACAAGGCGAGAAGGTGATACGGACACGATTTGAAGAGTCAGCAGTAAGACTACTTACTAATATTTTTAATGCAGGGCTATTTGAGAATCCATATCTTGATGTAGAGGAAACAAAAGCTACTGTGGGTAACAAGGAGTTTATGACAGAGGGTTATATGGCCCAATTAAAGTCAGTCATTATGCTGAAAAACAAAGATAACCATGTACTTCCACTTAAAAAAGATGAGAAAGTTTATGTTCCAAAAACTTATGATGCAGCTACCAAATCGTATTCGTATCCTGTCAACATTGATCAGCTGAAGAAATACTTCAATGTGACGGATGATCCGGCTCAAGCTGACAGCGCGATTGTCTTTATCAAGAATCCGCAAACTGGCGCAGGCTACAGCAAAGCTGACGTAGATGCCGGAGGTAATGGGTATATCCCGATCAGCCTGCAGTATCGTCCATATACAGCGGAGTATGCACGTGAAACGAGTTTGGCTGGTGATGCAAGAGATGTATTGAACCGTTCTTACAAGGGAAAGAAGACTACGGCATCCAATGAGTCTGATCTTGATCTGGTGCTTGATACCAAAAAAGCAATGGGAGATAAACCAGTAGTCGTTTCCCTAACGATGTCTAATCCAACGATTGTTGCTGAATTCGAAGATCGTGCGGATGCGATTATTGCGAACTTTGGCATTCAGAATCAAGCGATCTTCGATATTCTGGTAGGTGCATATGAACCATCGGCCCTTCTGCCTATGCAAATGCCTAAAGACATGAAGACGGTAGAGGAGCAGTATGAGGATGTATCCCATGATATGAAAGTCTATGTAGATTCTGAAGGGAATGCTTATGACTTTGCCTTCGGGATGAACTGGAGCGGCGTAATTAACGATGCCCGGACAGCGAAATACAAAAAAGCTGTTGATCCCGGAACTGAACCTGAAGAAGGACTCGTTGCTGCTCCAACAGCTTCTATCCCGTCAGGAACTTATTATGGAGCTCAGACGGTAATGTTGACTGCTCCGAGTGGCGCAACCATCTTTTATACTACCGATGGATCTGCACCTGCAGCATCGGTAATGAATACGACCAAGCAGTATAATTCACGGTCTGGAATCAGTATTACGGCCTCCTCAATAGTAAAGGCATTAACGGTTAAAGACGGCAAGACAAGTAAAGTTGCTGAATTCAATTATGTAATTGGAGCGGCAGTGCCTACTGCTTTTCCAGAGCCTGGTGTATATAAGAGTGGCCCTAAGGTTACGCTCACCTCAACATCCGGCGCTACAATTTATTACACACTTGACGGAAGTACACCAACTGAAAACAGTATCGTATATCAAGGACTAATTACGATTGTAGGTGCCGATAAAGAGACGGCTACAATTAAAGCCTTGGCAGTTAAAGCTGGTATCCCATCCAGTCCTATAGCTGAATTAAAATACACTATCGACGCAAGTCTGGTTGTACTGACAGACGAAGCATCCATTGATGCCGTTATTGGTGAAATGACGCTTAAGGAAAAAGCTTCGCTGGTTGTCGGTGCTGGTTCAGGCACGAAGGTAGCTGGAGCTGCTGGTGGTTCTTATGAGTTGCCACGTCTTGGGATTCCCAAGTTAATCATGGCAGATGGACCAGCGGGAGTCCGCATCAACACGAAACAGGGTGAAGCTACCACATTTGCTACAGGTTTCCCGATCGCCACTTCCATTGCAGCGACTTGGAATGAAGCCTTGGCTAACCAAGTAGGTAATGCGATGGGGAATGAGCTACTGGAGTATGGTGTGGATTTATATCTGGCTCCCGCGCTGAACATTCACCGCAATCCATTGGGGGGCAGAAACTTTGAGTATTATTCCGAAGATCCGCTCATCTCAGGAAAAATGACCGCGGCGATTACGAATGGGGTTCAGGCGAATGGGGTCGGAACGACAATTAAGCATTTTGCCGCGAATAATCAGGAAACGAACCGGATGTCTATCGACACAGTCGTTTCAGAGAGAGCACTGCGCGAAATCTACTTGAAAGGGTTCGAAATCGCAGTGGAAGATTCGCAGCCATGGTCTGTTATGAGCTCTTATAACAAAATCAATGGAACGTTTGCCTCCGAAAATAAAGATCTACTGAGCACAATTCTCCGCGATGAGTGGGGGTTCCAAGGTTTTGTAATGACGGACTGGGGCGGGGGCTCGAACCGGGCGCAAAATATGATTGCAGGCAACGACCTCATCATGCCAGGAAATGCGGCAGCCATTTCAGCGATTACTAAAGCTGTGAACGATGGTGATCTGAACGTAGAACAACTGGATGTTAACGTAAAAAGAATTTTGAAAGTCGTAGTGAAATCTCCATCCTTTAAGGGGATCGGACACAGCAACAAGCCTGATCTTACTGCAAATGCAGTGACCTCTCGTCAAGCCGCAACAGAAGGTATGGTGCTGCTGGAGAATAAAGCTGAGGCGTTGCCTATCGCAGCAGGTACGAATATAGCCCTCTTCGGAAATGCTCAGATTGAAACCGTCAAAGGCGGAACTGGCAGCGGCGATGTCAATGTCGAGCATACTGTATCCATTGTGGAAGGGTTTAGTGACGCAGGCTACAGCGTATATGAACCTTTAAATGTCAGCTATCAAGAATATATTACAGAGCTAAGAAAGAAGCCGGAATACGGTCCAGTGAGCAGCTTTGGCGGCTTGGCCTATCCACCACTTCCGGAAAAGGTATTATCAGCGGATGAGATTAATTCAGCAGAAGCTTCTTCCGAGACGGGCATTATTGTAATCAGCAGAATATCTGGTGAAGGTGCAGACCGGAAAAATGCTGAGGGTGACTTTTTGTTGACAGCGACAGAGCTGGATATGATTGATAAGGTATCAACTGCTTACCATGAGCAAGGTAAGAAGGTCTCCGTGATTCTGAATATCGGCGGTCCGATTGAAATGATCTCCTGGAAAGATAAAGTGGATGCTATTCTCTTGGCTTGGCAGCCAGGACAGGAAGCAGGCCATGCGATTGCCGATGTATTATCCGGAGCTGTGAACCCATCGGGCAAGCTGCCAATGACTTTTCCTACAAGTTATGGTGTAGTTCCTTCCGCTAATAACTTTCCAGGAAATAGTGCGGAAGTGAAGTACGAGGAAGATATTTATGTGGGTTACCGTTACTATGATACGTTTGGCAAAAGCAGTGCGGTTGCCTATCCATTCGGATATGGCCTCTCCTATACAACCTTTGGCTACCGCGATCTTAAGATCAGTTCAGATGCTTTTGATTCTGCAGCAGGAAGTGTGACTGTAACCGTGGATGTATATAACAACGGTACAGTTGCAGGTAAAGAGGTAGTTCAGCTATATCTAAGCGCTCCGGGAGCCAATAAACCGGTTCAGGAATTGAAGGCTTTCCAAAAGACAGCGTTATTGAATGCAGGAGAGCATCAGACCCTAACGTTCACACTAAATAGTCTGGATCTGGCTTCCTTCGATGAGAGCAGCCATGCTTGGGTAGCTGATCCAGGTACTTATGCGGTTCGAATCGGTTCCTCTTCCGCAGGAGAGAAACTGAATACGTACTTCCAGTTGGAATCGCTATTGACAGTGAAAACCACCAACAGTGTACTGATTCCAGTCAAACCACTAAATCTTTTGGTTCATCCGGTCATTGCCGATTACGCGCAAGAGGCTTTAACTGTTGCACCATAGCCTTTTCCCTTCGTAAGCAGGAATGACAAAGCTGCCTCAAGCTATAAGTAGCTTGGGGCAGTTTTTTTTGGAATCGGGAATTGACTATATTTACTATAGTATCTATTATTATTTTAATGTAAGCGCATTCTTATTAGCATAAACAATGCTAGAGGGGGAAGAACACCATAAATATACTTCGGCGACCTTTTTATATTTTCATGCTGCTCTTACTGTCCATTTCCCTATGTTTTACTGGCTTGTTTACTGGAAAAGTGTTGTATTACGATCATTTACTAGCCGAACGAAAGCCCGCGCAAAAGCCACTACTACATCTGGTCTTAATTTCGGAAGAATTGGATAATCCCTATTGGCGTGAAATTGAGAAAGGTGCTCAGAGAGCAGCAGCAGAAGAAGGGATTGCGCTGGAATATCTCGGACCCGTCCAAGCAGATAAGAGAGAGCAAATTCGAATCATAGATAAAGCTATTGCATCGAAGGTAGACGGAATATTGACACAAGGGCTTAACGATAAGGAATTTAATCCCATCATTGCTGAAGCTGTTAAACAAGGTATCCCTGTCATTACTATTGATTCGGATGCACCATCTAGCGGGCGGATTGCCTATGTTGGCACTGATAACTACACGGCTGGATATTTAGCTGGAACGACACTTGTTCAGCAATCGAAGGGTGTAGGTCAAGTTGGGATTGTGACCGGGAGCTTTACCTCTACGAATCAACAGCAGCGGGTTAAAGGTTTTATGGATGCAATTGATGGAGAGTCTGGTATCCATGTCGTACAAATTGAAGAATCAAACATTAATCGGATTCAGTCAGAAGTCATAGCTTTTAAAATCATGAATCAGCATCCGGAGATAGACACTTTTTTGGGTACAAGTTCTTTGGATGGATTGGGGATTGCCCAAATGCTGAAAGGTAAAAATCAGCAGGCGCGGATCATTGCTTTTGATGACTTACCGGAAACGCTTGAATTCATTGAAGAGGGCATCATAGATGCCTCTATAGTGCAGCAACCGTACATGATGGGACGAAAAAGTGTGGAACTGATGGTGGATTATCTAGCAGGGAAAAAGATTGTTACCATCTTTAATACGGATGCCAATGTGGTCCGCAAAGAGGAAATTTCCCGCGGAAAGGGGGACTTCGGGCCATGATTCGTATTAAAAGCAAGCTGATGATCTTTTTTAGTGCTTTTATAGTACTACTTAGTAGTGTTTTCGTCTTTCTTTACATAGATAATATCAATATGGCAAGGACATACGATCAAGTTCTGCACCGATTTTTTCTGCTTAATGAGCTATACCAGGATGCCACTGATGTTAATGATGCTATGAACCAGTATGTGCTCCGGAATCGAAGCGGAGATGAGACCCTGAAGCAGTATGAAACTGCCATTATGAAGCTTAATAACAAACAGGATTTACTAGTAAATATTCTACAAAATGATCATAATCAACTGCTCGTTGATAACTATAGCAATATGATAGACAGCTACATGACAGAGAGCCGGCAAAGCCTTATAGCTTTTGATCTAGGCAACCAGGATGCTTACTACGCACACTTAAAACAATCGGGTGAGATTACCCGATATATTCAAGAGACCACATTGACGATTATTAATAGCGAACTGACGGATTACCGGAATGTGTTTGAGCTGATTAGTCGAAAGAATGAGAACTTTAGATATTTAGGTGTTTTTGTTTTTAGTTCGGTAGCCATTTTGTGTATGATTTTTGCATATTGGTTCTCCAATGGAATTACGAAGCCCATACAGCAATTGACGGCTGCGGCGAATCGGATATCTCGCGGGAATTTCGAGGGGGAGGTTACGGTGAATACGCGTGATGAAATGCGCTTTCTCGCAACAACCTTTAATAATATGCGCTCTAACATCCGCGATCTCGTGGTTGAAATCAAACAGAAATCGGAACTCGATCAATTGGTTAAGAAAATGGAGCTGAAAAGTCTGCAAAATCAGATCAATCCACATTTCCTATTTAATACACTGAACATGGTTTCTAAAATGGCTTATGTCGAGAGCGCAGAAAGAACAAGCGAGTTGGTGGATTCCGTTTCGACCTTGCTGCGTTACAATCTGAAGAAGATGAATTATATTGTTCAGCTGCGTGATGAAGTGAATATTGTTAAAGAGTATTTGTTTATTCAAAGGATGCGTTTTGATGATAGAGTTGCGTTTACGGATGACATTGAGGAGCGAGCCTTGGATTGCTTGTTACCACCACTGACTTTGCAGCCCTTTATTGAGAACGCTTTCACCCATGGTGTGGAATCCTATGAACAGGGTGGGAAACTGCATCTGGCCATTTACGAGAGTGGTAATGATGTCATCGTAGAGGTACAGGATAATGGCGTTGGAATAGACCCAGAAACGATTGCTCGCTTGAGCGGAGATATTCCTTTTTCCGAACATACGCCCATAGATTCAGAGAAAGAAAGGGAGCCTGTGGTGAGCGCTGATTCGAACTCCAATGGAATTGCAATTCGAAATGTACAACGACGGCTGCAGCTTTTCTATCAAAGGAACGATGTAATCGAGATTATGTCCGAGCAGGGAAAGGGAACGACCATCAAACTGAGGCTAACGCGTGTGAATAATAGCAAGGAGGAGATCCTGCATGCTTAAGCTCCTGATTGTGGATGATGAACGTATTGAACGTAGTGCTCTACGGATGATCATCGAGCGGTTTCTACCAGAGATTCGAGTAGTTGGTGAAGCCGAAAATGGTAGGGTAGCTGTAGAGCTCGCCGAACAACTACGGCCTGATGTCATCACTATGGATATCAAAATGCCGGGAATTGATGGAACGGAAGCTGTGTCCTTGATCCATGATAGGTTTCCAGCGATTCGTTTTATTATGATGTCTGCGTTCGATACGTTTGAATATGCACGTAAAGTCATGCGTTATGGTGTGAGGGAGTATTTGCTCAAGCCATATCGGAAGGATCAGATCGTGGAGGTCATCCGCACGATGTCCCATGAGATTGCACGAGAAAAAGAGGATAAACAAAGAACTAATGAGCTGGAGTCCAAATTTAAAGAGACATTATCACTAGTAGAGTCCGAATGGGTTAGTGCTATTTTGATGGATCGAATACAGGAAGTGCAGGTTAGAGATTGGAGCCATACACTTGGTGTACCAGAATCTTCAGGATTCGCGATCGTATTTGTGATGTCAACGAAGGAGAAGGCATGGAGTGTTCAGGAACGAAGGGAGATATATTCTTGGCTTAGGCATCAGTGTAAGATTAGTTGCTTCTCTCTCGTAGGTCCGATGACAGGAGCTCGTATCCCGGTCTTCATGTTTCCGGATGCGAAATCCCGTTTGCCAATACAGCATATTCATAATACTAAGGATTTTGCGTCCAATCTGGCTAAATTTGCTTCCCGGCGTTTCCGTTCATTGCAGCTGTCTGTTGGAATCGGAGGTTTAGCAGCTTCTACTGATCAGTTGATAGGCTCTTATCACGAAGCGCTGTTATCAGCCAGTGCTCTTAATGAGGGGGAAAGCTCACAAGCACAAGAGGAATGGCTCTCAAATTCTGGTATGAGAGAGGCGGAACGAAGATTGCTTCGTTCTTTAGGTAGTGGACAGTTCCGAGAGATGGAGGAAGATTTCGAGTTTTGGGTAGCGGAACTTCGTCTCTTCTGTAGTGACGAGATCCAGGATATAAAGAGCGGACTACACCGATTATTTACTTTGGCTGATGAGACGCTTAGGGAGAGCGGGCTTGAGCCTTTGCCGCAGCTTAGCTTCGGAGAGGTGGAACAGGTAGAGCTGCTGGTAGAGCAAGCCCATTCAAGACTTTTTCTTCAGGCCCGAATGTTGAAGCATTGGTACGATAACAATTCGGCTAGCGCGATTCGTCGGGCTCAGACGTTTATTTCCGACCATTACAGGCGGGAGCTATCGCTTGAGGAGACGGCTGAACATGTAGGGCTGAACCCAAACTATTTTAGCAAAATATTTAGTGATCGCTGCGGCATAACCTTTATTGATTATTTAACTGGCCTGCGAATCAATAAAGCCAAGGAGCTTCTAGCCGATCCTGCGCAAGTGCTGAAAGAGATCAGTATAAGAATTGGATACCGTGATCCTAACTATTTCAGCAGAGTATTCAAAAAGACAACAGGAATGTCACCGACGGAATTTCGGCAATCCATTGGCAGACTGTAAGCAGAAAATAAACGAATACAGCGGGAACTATAGGAAGGAAGAATCTCAATGAAAAGGTCGCTGATTAGTCTGGTATCCAACACGCTCATTGTCAGCTTGCTTTTATCCTCATGTATGAACTTAAGAGAAAAAGATTTGTCTGCATTTTTTCCTGATGAGGAGGCCATGCGATCTAGTGAACCGGTTAACAACATTCAGGAGGCAATAACGAGAAGCGAGGCGGAGTCGGATCATCCGCAGTTGGAAATCTTTAGCTGGTGGACAGGGGCCGGGGAAGAAGCAGGGTTAAAAGCTTTGATCAAGGTATTCAAAGAAAAGTATCCCGGCATTTATGTCTTTAATGCTGCCGTTGAAGGTGGTGCAGGGGGAAATGCCAAGGAAGTACTTGAACGGCGAATGAAGGAGGGGGAACCGCCGGATACCTTTCAGGGAAGGAATATGCTCTGGGCAGCTGAAGGGCGGGTAGAGCCGTTAAATGATCTGTACGAAGAAGAAGGCTGGTATACAGTATTTCCTCCAGAGATCATCGATATGCTTAGTCTTGGGGATGACATTTATTATGTTCCACTTAACATTCACCGTCAAAATGTGCTCTGGTACAATAAATCCATCTTCGCTGATAACAACCTTCAGGTTCCATCGACATTCGATGAGTTTTTTAAGGTGGCTGATCAATTACAAAGAAAAGGCATCACACCGCTGGCTTTTGGAAACAAGGAACCGTGGATGGTTAGCGCTCTTTACACGAATGTCATGCTCGGAACACTGGGGGCCGAGGATTATAAAAAGCTAAGTAAAGGAGAAATCAATACTGACGATCCTCATGTAAAAGAAGGGATGGAGCGGTTCGCAAAGATGTTGACCTATGTGAATGCTGATCATGCTGAACGAAACTGGCAGGAAGCGGCTAAGCTCGTTGCTGAGGGAGAAGCGGCAATGAACATTATGGGTGATTGGGTGAATGGTTTTTTCACACATGATCTGAAGCTGAAGGACGGTGTGCAGTTTGGCTGGAACGCTTCACCAGGTACAGAAGGGATATTTAGATTCCAATTGGATGCTTTTGGATTGTCACGCGGTGCTGAGGATCGAGAGTCAGTTCGTGATTGGTTAAGGGTACTCGGATCTGCCGAAGGTCAGAATGCCTTTAATCCGCTTAAAGGTTCGATTCCAGCTAGGCAGGACGTTTCGATTTCGAATTATGACAGCTATAGCCGACAGGCCATGGAGGTATTCCGAAACAGTGCAAAGAACAAGGTGCTAGTATCTGATAGTAGGCTGCCCGCTTCTTTAGAAGCTGAAGCTTTTAAGAAAGCAAAGGAACTACAGTCTAATCCATAAACAATCCTTATATTTCCCGAGAAACGTTTCACACATACTTAATCCGAATATTTCTCCCACAAACACTTACCGTCCTTATAAGGATGGTAAGTGTTTGTGTTTGGAAAATAAATTATGGATTGTGATGTTGCAATGAACATTTTATGGCGATTCTAATGGATGTAGGTAGGACATAATAGGTGTGGAGTCTGCTCAGGAGGGAAGACATTGCGTAATAACAAACATCGGCGTGTATTCAGCGGTCTTCTTATTTTATCTGCGGCTGTAGCCGTGTTGATCCTTAGGCTGGCATGGGTTCAGCTAATTATGAAGGAACAGACGGTTCCTGGAACAAAATATACACTTGCGAAGATGGCGGAAATTCAAAGTGAACGGGAG
Organism: Paenibacillus sp. NPDC058367; assembly: GCF_042723305.1. Taxonomy (NCBI): domain Bacteria; kingdom Bacillati; phylum Bacillota; class Bacilli; order Caryophanales; family Paenibacillaceae; genus Paenibacillus; species Paenibacillus sp. NPDC058367. Next base: position 1,560,544 of record NZ_JBHXIZ010000001.1, on the reverse strand, counting down.
ACTGTACTGGACAGCGGTCGGGGACGTCTGTATGACCGCAAGAATCAGCCTCTTGCGGGGGAAACCATTTGGACGGCGGCTTTTTTTCCACAAGAGGAGATGGCTAAGAAATCTGTGACGAAGGTTGTTTACGAAGAAGCTAAACCCATGCACCGACTGGCGGAGATTCTGGGTGTCAGCTATGAACAACTGCTGAATAAGCGGTCGTCACTTAAAGAACCATTGCTATGGCCATCTTCAGTGGGAAAAGGACCACTCGCGTTGTCTCAGGCACAGGCAGAAGAAGTGAGTGCACTGGGGATCGACGGAGTAGGCGTGCTCCCTTTCGCACGCAGATATGATGGGATCTCTTCAGGTCGGCAATGGCTAGGCTATTTATCGGAAGCTACTATGCATGCTGGAGCTAAAGCTTCTCCTACGGGTCTTAGAGTTCCTATGACGGGAACGGACGGTTTAGAGAAGACATTAGAGCCTTTGCTTCAAGGGGTAGGACACACGGAAGCATATGTTCAAGTGGATGCGCGTGGGAATCGCCTTCCAGGCAGTCCCATTCAAGTTAAAGCTCCGGGCAATCCTTATTTCCCTCTGTCTTTATATACAACGATTGATAAGAAGCTTCAGGAGGGAATTGAGGAGCTTGCGCTCAAATCCGGAATGAAGGAAGGAGCCATAGTGGTGTTAGATACCGGGTCGGGAGATATTGAAGCCATGGTATCTTTACCCTTCTATAATCCAGAGAAGATATCTCCGCAAGGCGGGGAGTGGAACAATCGGGCACTCCAGGCTGCCGTTCCTGGATCGATCTTCAAAATCGTTACAGCCGCCGCGGCCTTAGAAGCGGGTGTAACCTCCGCTGATGAGCTTTTTTATTGTTCCGGGCAATTTGAGAAATATGGATTGTCTTGTCTGACAGGAAAAGGACACGGACCCCTTACGCTGGCGCAAGGATTCGCCGTGTCCTGTAATACTGTATTTGCTGCTCTGGCAGAGCGCTTAAGCGGTATCCAGCTTCAATCAACTGCACTGGCGCTAGGACTCGGTAGAGATATCAGCTGGCAAGCCGAGAAGACGCTTGGGTTTCCACTTCTAAAACCACTTTCCGGAGAGCAAAAGGGAACCATCTTTACTACCTTACTGCCGGATGACAAGGGAGCCAGGGTACAGACTGCAATTGGACAGCGGGATGTACAAGTCACACCCTTACAAGCAGCTAATCTTATTGTAACGCTACTGCATGGAGGTGAAGTAAGGGCACCAAGGATTCTGCAGCGAATCACATTTGCGAACGGGCAGAAGCTGGAGGAGCTGCCGGGACATCTGTCCCCTTCCTCAGCAGGGAGGATTTCTGAGTCTACAGCCCGCCAGTTACTGTCCATGATGCGCAAAGTTGTAACGGAAGGAACGGGAACCCGTCTACAAAGCACACACTGGCCTGTTGCAGGTAAATCTGGGACGGCACAGACGCTGGTTAAGGGCGTAGCACGCAACAATCAATGGTTTATCGGCTACGGTCCGGTGGATCACCCAAAATATGCTGTATCAGTTGCAGTAGAGAATGTCGCTCCGGATAGTCCGCATCTCGCCATTAAGCTATTCGGTCAGATATTTGATTTATTATCGTCTTCTACAGAAGCTTGAGGCTCCGGAGGAGTAGCAGTGGCCTTGCTCTTAGATGAAGGGCCATTTGCAGCAAAGGGCGAAACGATAAACTCTTCTTGAGGCAAATAGATCCAGCTCTGAAGATATCCTTGTTGAATTAGTTCTTTGATCAGAATAAGCAGAATCGGCGACAGGATCAGACCGGCCATACCGAAAGCGGATGTGGACAGAATGACGAAGGACAGCATCAGAAAAGCAGACGATACGCCAATCGAATTCCCGGTAATCTTCGGTTCAAGCAGCTGTCTTACAATCAATACAATCGCCAGGAGTACGATTAAACCGATTGCTAATGAGGTATTGCCAACAATAAACAGATAGATGATCCAAGGGACTAAAATCGTCGTTACACCAAGGAGCGGCAAGACATCAAATACAGCACAGATAAGCGCCATAGTGATTTCGTTACCGGTCCTTAGTATGAATAAGCCAACCAGTACGATAACAAAGGTAATGCTGATCAGAATAAGCTGGGCTTTTAAATAAGAGCCGATGGCTTTAAAGACGTTGCCCTGCAAAAAAGCGTAAGCAGTTTTAAATGTTTTTGGCATTTTGTCATGGGCAATCTTGCGCCAATCTTTAATCTCCATACTAAGGAAAAATGCTAAAATAATGGCGATCCCAAAATTAGCCATGAAGGAGGAGAAGGATCCGAGCACACCGACCATATATTTTAGAAAAGTAACAAGCCATCCAGTAAGAACATTCGTGGCATCTTTAAAGTAGCCATTTACTTTATCGGTAATATCCGGCGGCAAGCTTTCGATTTTTTGCTGAAGGTAGGTTGTGGATTCCACGAAATGTTGTTGCACCACATATGTATACTTAGGAAGATTATCTTGAAAGTGAAGCGCTTGGATGGTGACCAATAGCCCAGCGCCAAATAACGTACCCAGAAGAACGATTAAGAACAGAAGCACTGAGATCGCTGAAGCGAATGGTTTGGCAAGCCCCCGTCGGTTCAAGAAACGGGCAAGCGGTTCAATAAGCAAAAATACAAAAAAAGATAGGAATACAGGTGCAGCTAACTGATACAATTTACTGAAGGCGAACATAACCAGATAGACCGTGAGGACAATTAATCCAATGTCGAAGAACGTGCGCCAATATTTTTTGTATAACGGCAGCATAGATATAAACAACTCCCTTTTTTAATAAGTTGATAGGTCAGCTTGAATACATTGTACATGATTTTACCTAAAAACCGTCTATTTCTTTGATACATGTGTTAAAATAGGGGGTAACGTATTTTTTATCTAACTTCACTTGGCCGTATCACAGGTTCTGCTTGCAGACGTAAGGCGAGCCAAAGTCAACTCTGGAAAAGCGAGGAATTCATATGCAGACTTTGCTGCTCTGGTTATTTTATATCTCATCTTTTTATGCTTTTATCCCGGGTATGATTAGCCGCATTTTTGGTTACCGTGTCTTTCGTAAAGGAACTGGGCGAAATGAGTTCGCGTTGACCTTTGATGATGGACCTGACCCTCGATTTACACCGTTACTTCTGGATTTATTGAAGAAGTATGATGCAAAAGCAACCTTTTTTGTAGTAGGATCTAACGCTGAACGTTATCCGGATCTTATTAGGCGGATACATGAAGAGGGACATCTTATTGGAATTCATAATTATGTTCACAAGACGAACTGGCTCATGCGGCCCGCAACCGTTCGTCGGCAGATTCAGCGCACGAATGATATTATCTACAACATAATAGGCGAGCGTAGTACTTATTACCGTCCACCTTGGGGGATTGTCAATTTGTTCGATATTTCCAAGCGTCGCCAAGTTGAAATTGTTCTATGGTCGGTAATGTTTGGAGATTGGCGTGAGAAGCTTGGTGCGCAGCGTCTCACTGAGAAGATGCTGGCGCGATTGAATCCCGGTGAAGTGATGCTGCTGCATGATAGTGGCACAACGTTAGGTGCCGATCCGGACGCACCCGAGAATATGCTTGTAGCCCTTGAACTGACGCTGCAGGAGGCCCAAAGAAGAGGACTGCGCAGTATTCGAGTGGATGACATGATCAAGATGGCGGAGAAATCACCGATTCGGCGTTTATCCTTTGGTAAACGAGTACTGGTCGGACTCTGGTTGGCTTGGGAGCAGGTATTCCAAGTATTATTCCAGCTCAAGACGATTAACCCGGCCGATCCATTCATGCATTATCGAATGCGTAAATATCAGGGAGAGCCTGTTGAACTTGGTGATGGAACCTTGCTGAGTAAAGGTGATAAAGTTATTGAGCTGCATATTGATAACAGGCAATTATTCGAGTTAGGTATTCATTCTCGTTCTTCTGCTCAACTTGCGATTCGCATGATCCGCAGAATGGAGAAGGGGTTGCCAATGCTGGCAGAAGTTATTGCCGAAGATGTAAACCTCGCGCAAGCCAAAGCACTTTATGGGGTTAGTATGATTAACCGTGGGCCAGAGAAATTCGGCTTTAGTGTACATGATTTGCCCGATGGCATATTTGCACGCTCCACCAAGTTTTACTTAAAGATCCTGTTAAGTGTGATTCATCCAGATGGTGGTGCTAGGCTCAAGGAGCGTAGTGAGGTCCTTGTACCGAAGCTAATTCTGATGCCTGTCTCAGAATTACTCAAGAAGATGAATAAGCAACTGCCTCATGATGAAAGGTCAGTAAGAAAACGTAAACCGCACCAAGAAGAAGCGTTGTCACTTAATGATTCACTCACAGAAGTGGAATTGCCAGGAGCAACAGTAACGAATTGATTCATGATATTATTTAGTCTTATATAATGAACCGTAATATAGATGCCTCACAAACCAGAAATGGATTGTGGGGTGTTTTTTCTTGTGCCCAATAAAAAAGAGCAGTCCGACCATAGATTATCTAAGGTGGACTGCTCTTGTATGCTAGGAACAAATAGAACTCGGGTTTGCTAATTAAATCTTCAGTACTGCACCGTTACTGGCGTTGGTAACCATTTTGGAATAGCGAGCCAGGTAACCAGTCTTAACTTTAGGCTCAAACTCTTTCCAGCCCGTACGGCGAACCGCCAATACTTCTTCGTCAACCAGGAGTTCAATCTTGCGATTGTTGAGGTCGAGTTCAATGATGTCTCCATCTTCAACAAAAGCGATCGGGCCGCCTTCAGCTGCCTCCGGAGAAATGTGCCCGATGCTAATTCCGCGGGAAGCCCCCGAGAAACGTCCGTCTGTAATCAGACCAACCTTAGCACCAAGACCCATCCCCACGATTTGCGATGTAGGAGCTAGCATTTCCGGCATTCCCGGTCCACCCTTTGGACCCTCATAACGGATAACGACTACATGGCCTTCTTTAACCTTACCGTTAGCGATGCCTTCGAGTGCGGATTCTTGGGAATCAAAGCAGATCGCAGGACCTTTGTGATATCCACCAACAGAAGCATCTACTGCACCTACTTTAATGATGGAACCTTCAGGAGCCAGGTTGCCGTATAGGACGGCGAGACCGCCTCTTTCGGAGTAAGGGTTATCGATCTTATGAATAACGGAAGTATCTTGGATCTCATGTCCGATTACGTTCTCGGCTAATGTTTTGCCGGTAACCGTCATACAGTCTCCGTACAGAGCACCTGGTTTCTTCAGCAATTCATTCAAGACGGCACTAACGCCGCCTGCGCGGTCCACATCTTCGATGAAAATATCGGATGCTGGAGCCAGCTTCGCCAAATAAGGAACACGGTTAGCCACTTCGTTAATGCGTTCAAGCGGATAATCGATACCAGCTTCTTGAGCCAGTGCAAGGGTGTGTAGCACCGTATTGGTGGAGCCACCCATTGCCATATCCAGTGCAAAAGCGTTATCGAGTGATTCTTTAGTTACGATATCTCTTGGTTTAAGGTCTAACTTAATCAGTTCCATCAGTTGAGTAGCAGATCTGCGTACAAATTCTCTGCGTTCATCAGCTACAGCTAGGATGGTACCATTACCTGGCAATGCCAGTCCAAGTGCCTCTGCCAAACAGTTCATGGAGTTGGCAGTGAACATTCCTGAACAAGATCCACAGGTAGGACAACCGAATTGTTCTAATTCAAGCAACTCAGCGTCATTGATTTTTCCGACTTGGTGAGCACCTACGCCCTCGAATACGGAGGTAAGGGAGAGCTTTTTACCTTTACTGTCTACGCCGGCTTTCATTGGACCACCACTTACGAACATGGTTGGAATGTTGACACGCAATGCGCCCATCATCATTCCCGGTGTGATTTTATCGCAGTTAGGGATGCAGACCATGCCATCGAACCAATGCGCGGAAACGACAGTTTCCAAGGCATCAGCGATGATCTCACGGCTTGGTAGTGAATAACGCATACCGATATGTCCCATTGCGATACCGTCATCAACGCCGATCGTATTGAATTCGAAAGGAACGCCGCCAGCTTCACGAATCGCTTCCTTAACGATCTTACCGAACTCTTGAAGATGCACATGACCTGGAACAATATCAATATAGGAATTGCAGACCGCAATAAACGGCTTTCCGAAATCTTCTTCTTTTACTCCGGCTGCACGCAGGAGACTACGGTGTGGAGCACGGTCAAAGCCTTTTTTAATCATGTCTGAACGCATTTTCTTAGCTGCCATATTGACATTTCCCCCCTAAATAAATTGCAATGAAATATAGTGTCGCATTAACGCAATGAACTCCAAAGACCTGCGTATATACGGTTTATAGAATGAACGGGGACGAGCTTCCTAGAGAAGAAGGGCGAAGCCGATTCTATAAAAAATGCCGCTGTTTTGGTATAAACGTTTCCCGCCTTTAATGAACGGAGAAGTCATTGTTATTAGTGAGTCTATCACAAAGAGCACGTTTTTTCTACCGGACAATGTGAAGTTTCTCATGAGGAGACCGGCCTTAAATAGTATAAAAAAACCTATCCGCAAGGGGATAGGCCACTTATAATGAGCGCCTTAAGGCAACACGCTGCAGGGTGATCATCCAACCAACGGGGGGCTCAACAATAGGATGCATCAGCCTTTTTACACTTGGTTGGGCTAAGAGAATGGTCAGTAAGATTGCAGAAAGCACCAATAACATGGCACCTAAAGAATGGTTGATATAAGCGTACAGGCCAGAAACAGCGGCAAAACGAACGATAAATCCGTGAAGTAGAAAAACATATAACGTACGGGAGCCCCAGTCAGTCAGTCGGCTAAGCGAGTAAGGAATCCACCCCATAAACGCTAGTGCAGCAGTGATTTGTAGCCCGTAAACGCCCAGACGATAAATTCCTGCGTACCATTCATGAAGCCCAAGCTGCATGTAGGTCATACTTCCATAAAGCCAGCCTATCGGCAAGTCTAATCCCCAAGATGCAAACAGAAGGAATAGAAGGATGGAGACTGCGGCAGCGGTAATTTTAATCCATTTTTGAAAAAAGCGAGAAAAGGACTGGAACGAAAAATGATAACCTAATACGAAGAATGGCAGGTATACAAAAGTGCGGCTAATGCTGAACCATACGCCATCAAGCTGTAGGTACCCAACGGTAATTCCAGCGGCGACAGCAAAAATGAATTGAGTGGCAGGCGCCCATTTACGCATCCCGATCATCAGTATACGCCAGAAGGCATGACTTGCCAGGAACCATAAGAGCAAATAGGGGGCGAAAAAGGAATGATGGATACCCTGCACCTGATATATGGTGGCGTCCAGCACAGAGTAGAGGCTTTGAAAAATAATGTACTGCAATCCGATTTGCATGATAATCCGACGGCCTTGTGTACCCGTAAGGTGTTTATTGGCAAAAAAGCCCGTAACAAGTACGAAGAGCGGCATATGAAAGCTGAAGATCCACATATATAAGCTATGCAAGCTGCTCATTGAGCCTATCAATGGTTCTATGGCGTTTCCAACAATTACAGTAACAATGAGAACAAAACGTAAATTTAGAAAAAAGGTCTTTCCAGGCGTGTCTAGCGAGTTTTCCCCTACCATGACTTCCCCCCAAAGATGCTTGATGCTTTAATTTTAAAATACAAGATTTTCTTCAATTGAATTGTGAATTAACTCACTATTGAAAGCGTTATCATGAGTGCCAAATGTGGCGATGTGTTGAAGGTTGTTAGAACAGTGGGTTTCTACTATAATTTTCTTATATGCAGTAACATCCGGGAGTGGAGCATGTTGAAGAAAAGAATAACTAAGCGTCGTATTGGTTTAATTGTACTAATCATTCTTGTTGTAGCCGGATTGCTGTTGTGGAAATATTTAACTCCGTATGCACCGGCTGAAGAAGCCGAAACTGCACTGATTTCAAGTGGTGGAGTTACAGTTGAACAAAATGAAAACTGGATTTCGTTCGAACCCTCAATTACTAAGGGGGCCTCGATCATATTTTACCCTGGAGCTCTGGTGAAACCAGAAGCTTACTCCCCACTGGCGAAGGGCATTGCTGCTGCGGGGCATCCGTTCTACATCGCTAAAATGCCGCTTAATTTAGCAGTAACAAAGGGCGATGCTGCAGAAGAGATTATTCGTGTGCATCCAAAGCAATCTTTTGTTCTAGGTGGGCATTCGCTTGGGGGTGTCATGGCGTCACGTTATGCGATTGAGCATGCGGACCAGCTGGAAGGTGTGTTTTTCCTGGCTTCTTATCCAGATGAAAAAGGTAGTCTGCGTGAGACTACTTTGTCAGTATTGTCGGTAGTGGGTACAGAGGATCAGGTTATTGACAGAGACAGCTACAACAAAGGACGTTCCTATTTGCCAGATAATACGGTTTATAGTTCAATCGTCGGTGGAAATCACGCTCAGTTTGGAAGCTATGGACCACAAAAAGGAGACGGAAAAGCAACCATTTCCGAAGAAGAACAGCAAAATGACACTGTTCGCGCCATGCTGGATTGGCTTGGGAATATCAGGTAGTCTTCGGTCTTTCCAACAAAGGGAGGATACTTATGCCAGAATTACAGATTAACGATGAATGCATACCCTGTTCAGGAATATTGTTCGACAAAGATGGCACGTTATTGGATCTATTAGCCACTTGGGGGAATTGGGCCGAGCTTGTACTATGTGGAATGGAAAATCAGCTTGCGATTATGGGAACTGATTTTATCGTGGATCGGAGTAAAGTGCTAGGTACCCAGCATGATGCTGCAGGAAAATTGATTGGTTATGATCCAGCAGGGCCGCTCACCATGGCTACAGAAGAAGAAAGTTATGGTGTGCTTGCATGGCAGCTGTATGCTGCTGGTGTTCCTTGGAATGAAGCGTTGACCCGTGTAAAGAGTATAGCTAAGGACGCTATGTATGAATTACGCAAACGCCGCACGGTACAACCTCTAGAAGGGCTTCTTCCTTTTCTGGAACAGTGCGCGGCTGCATCACTCAAGCTAGGGGTGGTTACCTCAGATGGCGCAAAGACCACTCAGGAGCATCTGGATTGGCTTGGTATTGCTCATTATTTTCATTCGGTAGTTACAAGAGACAGAGTATTAAACGGAAAACCCGCACCTGAAATGGCTGAATTAGCCTGCCGGGAGCTGGGGCTGTCTCCTGAAGTGACGATTATTATTGGTGACAGCAATGCAGATATGCAATTGGGTAAAGGTGCAGGCTTACGCCTCGCCGTTGGAATCTCCAGCATGGGTGATGGAAATCACTTGATTGACGCAGATGTGATTATTTCTAGCTATAATGAGCTAAGGATCACCTATTGATCAGCATATTAATGGAAAGGATGTGCTACAACATATGGATCAATTGCAGACACTTGCTTCTTGGATTAAAGACTGTGACAACATCGTTTTTTTCGGAGGGGCAGGTACGTCAACAGAGAGTGGAATCCCGGATTTCCGCTCGGCAGCAGGATTATACCAGACTCAGCACAATTCACCTTATCCGCCTGAAGTGATGCTGAGCCGAACTTTTTTTATGTCCTCACCGGACATTTTTTTTGATTTTTACCGCAGTAAAATGATTCATCCCGATGCTCGTCCGAATGGCGCACATCTGCTGCTTGCAGAGTTGGAACGACAGGGCAAGCTTAAGGCAGTGATTACGCAAAATATTGATGGCCTACATCAGCTGGCGGGTAGCCAAAAGGTACTTGAGCTGCATGGTTCCATTCATCGTAACTATTGCATGGACTGCTCACGTTATTACGGGCTGGAGCAGCTCCTAAGTACCACTGAGATCGTCCCTCGCTGCCCCGAATGTGGTGGTATTATTAAGCCGGATGTTGTGCTATATGAAGAAGAATTGGACCACTCGGTGCTGGTGAGTTCTGTCGAAGCGATAGCAGCTGCAGATATGCTTATGATTGGTGGAACCTCTCTTACGGTCCAGCCTGCGGCTAGTCTAGTCACTTATTTCCGGGGCAAACGTACGGTGCTGCTGAATGGCGACCCGACACCTTTTGATGATCAAGCTGATCTTCTGATTACAGATCGGATTGGGAAAGTACTCGGCAGTGTAAAGGATCTGCTTGGTTAGAAGGGATAATCTCATCGCTTGCAGGTTGCCAGATTATTATTGCGCTTAGTAGTTTAAAGATAAGGTAGTACAGAAACAGCGCGTAATGAGAGGCAGGGATAAGCAATGGTATATGTAGCAAATGAAGCACGATATGAAGACATGCGTTATAACCGTTGCGGGAACTCAGGTCTTAAGCTTCCGGCAATCTCATTAGGACTATGGCAGAATTTTGGTGGAATTGATACTTACGAGAATGGCAGAGAAATGATCACTCGTGCTTTTGATCTTGGAATTACTCATTTTGATCTAGCCAACAACTATGGACCACCAGCGGGTTCAGCAGAAGAGCTCTTTGGGAAAGTGCTTGCAAGTGATATGGCTCCATATCGAGATGAAGTGGTGATTTCTACAAAAGCAGGGTACAACATGTGGCCCGGTCCTTATGGCGAATGGGGTTCGCGTAAATATATGCTGGCTAGTCTGGATCAGAGTCTGAAGCGGCTGGGCATAGATTATGTTGATATCTATTATTCGCATCGGCCGGACCCGGAAACACCTCTTGAAGAAACCATGCAGGCATTAGACCATGCTGTGCGTTCCGGCAAAGCTCTGTATGTAGGATTATCTAACTATACCGCGGAGCAGACGCTCGAAGCGGTTAGAATCTTGAACAGCTTAGGAACGCCGCTCTTAATTCATCAGCCGAGTTATTCTATGCTCGATCGCCGGATTGAGGGGAGTTTACAGGGTGTGCTGGAACAGAGCGGAGTTGGCAGTATCGCTTTTACACCTCTGGCTCAAGGATTGTTAACCAATAAGTATTTAAATGGAATCCCAGAAGGATCAAGAGCGGCCAAACCCTCTGCTGCGTTAAATGAAAGCCGAATTACACCGGATGTGAAGCGCAAGATCCACGCGTTAAATCAGCTTGCTGTTTCAAGAGGCCAGAGTTTGGCGCAGCTTGCACTAGCTTGGACACTACGTGATGGGAAGATTACTTCTGCATTGATAGGGGCTAGCAGAGTTAGTCAGATTGAAGAGAATATAGCTACACTTCAGCATTTGGAGTTCTCGCAGGCAGAATTGGATCGCATTGAGACTATTCTTCAAACGGAGAATGGAACTGGATGAAGACGTAGGTGAAAGGATGAGCTGCATCGATGGAGTTGCTTCAAGATGAGAACAAGGTGAAAGAGTGGGCCGAAGCCAACTCGGAATCTATAGGCTTAAATAGGTCGAAGATTGAGGCTAAGTATATTTGGAATCCTGGAGGGTTTGTAAACCAATCTTATCGCATAACGGATGGTCAAACCTTTCGTCATTTAAAACTCTCGCAAGAACAAAAAGCAGTGGGACTTAAACAGTGGGTTAAGATCAGTGAACATTTGACTTATAATTACAAGGCACCACGGTTGATTAGGGAGATTACACAAGAAATAACATCTGGTTATTCTTATGGTTTAGTGTTTGATTTTATCGAAGGTAAACCATTAAGCTCCATTTCCGATCCACTGCCAGTGGTTGAAAAGGTTCTGAGGTCCCTTCATCAATTACATGCGGATAAAGGAATTAGGATGGCAGTTGTAAGTGAGGATGAGGACTACAATTATGCCGCCGCATTTACTGACGAATACATCAATCGATTTGAAGAAGATCTGCAAATTATTAGAGCGGAAAAGCATTTGCTGGACTTCGTAACGGCGGACACTTTAGATTGGTTCGATACAGAAGTGGAAGCTTTGAGAATTATGGTTAGTCAGCACCCTTCTTTTCAGAGAAAGGCGTCGGACATCGTACACAATGATGTGAATTGGCAGAATATCTTAGTCAATGATAATAATGAATTTTGGATTATTGATTGGGATGACCTTACGGTTTTTGGAGACGCTGCAATGGATTATTCCGTACTACTTTGGCCGCTCTATAAATCAAAAGATTGGACTTACTGTAGGGATCTAGTTATTGATTTAGCAGGCCTTGCAATATTGGAACGGATTGAGTTTTATTTTAGAGCGAAGCTCCTTGATGATGTGATTGATGTTCTCGCTGACTATGTTGAAGCGGAGCAAGTGCCAGAACTGAAGGAAATGGCTCAGAAAAGGGCAAAAGAGATACATCTTCGTGCTTACCCTGAGTATCTGAGTCTATATGCAACATAACCGAAGCTAACTGAAAGATCAGCTTAATAAAGGGATTCACATATTGGACTTGCCTAATATGTGAATCCCTTTTTCAAAGGCTTCCCTTACTGATTTGTCTTTTTTACATGTCTAGTCGTTGTGAGACGGTAAGCGGTGGGTGACTGAGCACAAAACCGTTTGAATTGGCGTGAGAAGTATAAAGCATCGGTGAGCCCCACGGATGCTGCTACCTGTTCCACGGACAGCTCGGGCCGTTCACGCAGCAGCTGTCTGGACTTTTCAATGCGCAGCTTCAGCAAGTAGGTCACCGGAGATAATCCGGTCTCTTGCTTAAATACACGGGATAGATAGGCCCGGTTATAGCCAAGAGTATCACACATTTGTTCAATGGATACTGGATGAGCATATTGGGAGGCCATGTAGTGGATCATTTGCTTCACAGTACGCTTAACCTGCGATTCAGCTCCAGGAAGACGGGAGAAGGAAGAGAGTAAATCTGCGGCTTCACCTACAATGAGATAAAGATACCCTAGAGAAGTTAGGTGTGCACTTTCTTTGTTTGCTTTGAAGGCTTGCATGATACTGGAAAGGGCACCTGGGATGACGCTATCACCCGTTGTAGTCACCACAGGTTTTTGAGGTGTAAAGCCTGTCTGCAGCACGAGGCTATCAGCCTCACTCCCAGTAAAAGCTGCCCAGCGATAGCACCAGGGCTGATCTTTATCCGAAACATAACTGACCAGCTGTCCTGGATGAATAAGGAAGCAGTCACCTTTTCCCAGTGCATATTGATGATGTTCAGTACGGAAAACACCTGAGCCAGACTCTATAAAGTGAAGTAAATAATAATCGTAAATCTTAGGGCCAGCTTGATGCATAGGAATCGTCTGACTTTGACCAGCAAACAGTACATGGAGATTTTGTTTATCGTAATATACGGGATTAGATCCTACGGAATAAGTATGCTCCATTTGAGACAGCCTTTCTTGTGTTATTGTCATTTTATGGCTTATAGTTTAGGGTGTATCAATTATTTGTGTAATTATTATATTATGGGAAGTCACATTTATCCATACATTACACACATGATTGCATTATCAGAGGATGACTGATTCTATTATAATGAATACATAAAGAACGCTTTACTTATTCCCACTGGCTGAAGCAGCGAAAGGATGGAGTGGCATTAATGAGCACACAGGAACTTAAAAAGAAATTCATCGAAAAGTACGGGGTAAGCGAGCAAGAAGCTCAAGTATTTTATGCACCAGGCCGTGTTAATCTCATTGGAGAGCACTTGGATTATAACGGTGGATACGTGCTGCCGGCAGCTTTGGAATTCGGAACAACATTGATTGTCCGTCCACGCAGTGACAGCAAAGTGAATTTTGCATCTACTAATTTTCCTTATGAAGCATCTATTGATTATAGTGAAATTGGCAAGGCCAAAACTGGAGAATGGATCGACTATCCGGTTGGAGTAATGGTCGAATTGGAGAAGAAAAACACTCCAGTATCTAAAGGTTACGATCTGCTGTTCCATGGTGATATTCCGAATGGCGCAGGCTTGTCCTCATCGGCTTCTCTTGAAGTCGTGACTGCTTATGCTTTCCTAACTCTCGAAGGCGGCGACACGGATACCGTTGAGATTGCACTCTTGTCTCAGCGTGCTGAGAACCAGTACGTAGGTGTAAACTCTGGAATTATGGATCAGTTCGCAGTTGCTAATGGCAAACGAGATCATGCAATCCTGTTAATGTGCGATACGCTTGAATATAATCTGGTACCTTTCATCACTGGTGCTTACAAACTGGTTATCGGCAACACGAACAAACGCAGAGGACTTGTAGATTCCAAGTACAATGAGCGTCGTCAGCAGTGTGATGAGGCCTTGTCTATTTTGCAAAAAGAAGTTTCTTCACTAGCTTATCTGGCACAGCTCAATCGTGAACAATTCGAAGTACATCAAGATAAAATCACAGATGAAATTGTTAGACGCCGCGCTCGCCATGTTGTGGAAGAGAATCAACGTGTACTAGAATCCGTTGAGGTCTTAAAGAACAATGATCTGAAGCAGTTTGGACAGTTCATGAATGACTCACATACTTCCTTGCGTGATTTGTATGAAGTTAGCTGTGAAGAGCTAGATATTATGGTTGAAGAAGCACAGCGTATTCCGGGTACACTCGGCTCTCGTATGACTGGCGCAGGTTTTGGTGGCTGTACTGTATCCTTGGTGCATGAAGATGATGTAGAGCGTTTTATTCGTGAAGTAGGCGAGGCATACACAACAAGATCTGGCTTGGTTGGTGAGTTCTACGTTTGCGGCATCGGTAATGGTGTCCAAGAATTGAAGGGAGTGTAATCAGATGGCAATTTTAGTAACAGGTGGAGCAGGGTATATTGGATCTCATACTGTAGCAGAGCTGTTGGATCGCGGTGAAGAAGTGGTCGTCATCGATAATTTGCTAACAGGGCATCGTGAGGCGCTACTGGGTGGCAAGCTGTACGAAGGCGATCTGCGTGATAAGGAGCTGCTTGGCAAGCTGTTCGCCGAGAATGAGATTGATGCGGTTATTCATTTTGCAGCAAGCTCTTTGGTTGGTGAAAGCATGAAGGACCCTGTGAAATATTATGACAACAACGTATACGGTACACAATGCCTTTTGGAAGCTATGCAAAAAGCTGGCGTGAACAAAATCGTATTCTCGTCTACAGCTGCAACCTACGGCGAACCGGAAAAGGTGCCGATTGAAGAAACAGACCGTACCGAGCCAGCAAACGTATATGGCGAAACTAAGCTGACTATGGAACGCATGATGGCTTGGTTTGATAAAGTGCTGGGTATCAAATATGTAGCGCTTCGTTATTTTAATGCTGCAGGTGCACATGCTAGTGGCAAAATCGGTGAAGACCATCGTCCGGAAAGTCATTTGGTTCCGCTGGTATTGCAAACCGCTTTGAAGCAACGGGAGAGCATCGCCGTATTCGGAGACGACTATCCTACAGAAGACGGCACTTGTGTGCGCGACTACATTCATGTTAGCGATCTGGCTGACGCCCATGTTCGCGCAGTAACTTATCTGCGTAGCGGAAGCAGCAGTAATATTTTTAACTTGGGAAATGGACTTGGCTTCTCGGTAAAACAGGTTATTGAAACTGCGAAGAAAGTTACAGGACTAGAAATCCCTGTAGTTATTCAAGAACGCCGTGCTGGAGATCCGGCAGTGCTGGTAGCTTCCTCCGATAAAGCGCGCTCTATCCTTGGATGGAACCCTCAGCATGCTGACTTAGAGAATATCATTCAAAGCGCCTGGAACTGGCATTCTGCCAATCCGCAGGGGTACGGAGAATAAGGGGCTTTAGCATAGCTTAACTAGAGCATCAGACCCTACTTAAGGAGAATTGAAAATGCACAACGAGAATAAGGTTACGCCTGCTGGCCAGAAAGCCTTACATGCGATTGAGCAGCTAGTTCTGTTCGCACTACGTGAGCAGCTCATTGCTCCATCAGATGAAGACTATAGCCGTAATGTGCTGCTAGATCAGTTCGGATTTAGTGAGCCGTTCGTTGGCGAGGTCGATCAAAGTCCACTTACAGGTCCACAGATTCCACTGGATGTACTGATTGATTATGGTTTTGATATCGGATTGATTCCAGAGAATAGCGACACTTACCGTGACTTGCTGGATGCCAAGATTATGGGACTCCTAATGGCCCGTCCATCAGACGTAAATGCGGAGTTCAACCGTTTAGCTGCTGAAAAAGGTATCTCCGCGGCTACAGATCGCTTTTATAAATTAAGCATAGATTCCAACTATATCCGGATGGACCGGATTTCCAAGAATGTCTACTGGCTGCAAGATTCGCCTTACGGTGACATCGAGATGACCATCAATTTGTCCAAGCCTGAGAAGAGTCCGAAGGAAATTGCTATGGCCCGCTTGCTCCCGCCGCCGGTCTATCCAAAATGTCTGCTGTGCCGCGAGAATGTTGGGTATGCTGGTCGGGTTAATCATCCGCCGCGCCAGAACCTGCGTGTCATTCCACTTCAGCTGAATAATGAGAAATGGCTCTTTCAGTATTCGCCATATGTTTACTACAACGAGCACTGTATTGTATTCCATCATGATCATGTGCCAATGAAGCTTACCAAGGATACCTTGAAGCGGCTACTTAGCTTCGTGGAATCTTTCCCGCACTATTTTATTGGCTCGAATGCAGACTTGCCGATTGTTGGCGGATCGATTCTGACGCATGACCACTTTCAAGGTGGACGTCACACCTTCCCTATTCAGAAAGCGCCTAAGGAAGATGCATTCACGCATGCATCTTATCCGGGTGTCAGCATTAATATCGTAAAATGGCCTATGTCCGTATTACGTTTGAATGGTGAAGATCCTGCGGTATTGCTGGAGTGTGGCAATGCACTTTATGAAGCTTGGAAGGCGTATAGTGATCCTGATGCAGAAGTGTTGGCGTTCAGCGAAGTTGATGGTGAAGTGCAGCCTCATAATACCGTTACTCCAATCGTTCGTCGGGCAGAAGATGGCAGCTTCGAGATGGATCTCGTGCTGCGTAACAACCGGACTAACGAGCAATATCCTGAGGGGATTTTCCATCCCCATCGGGAGATGCACCATATCAAGAAAGAAAATATCGGCTTGATTGAGGTCATGGGACTCGCAATTCTGCCAGGTCGTCTGAAGGAAGAGCTTGATTCTATTGCGAGCATCCTTGCAGGAGATCAAGCACTATTAGAAGCGGTGAAGAATGACCCTAGTCATCCACTTGCGCAGCACGCTGCTTGGGTTCAGGAGCTTGTAGAGCGTTTCGGAACGGCATTACAGCATGAAGAAGCCGTCAAGATTGTGCAGAACGAAGTCGGCATCAAGTTTACACATATTCTTGAACACGCGGGTGTCTATAAACGGACTCCGGAAGGGCAAGCTGCTTTCCGTCGTTTCGTGAAGAGCTTCGGCGCGATCTAAAGTTTGGAAAGGGGATGTCCTTAAGCCTGTAGGCTTAAGGACATCTTTTTTTTAGGTTATATATTTGGGGTCCCTGCAAGGTATCTGAGTTTGCATCGAAGTAAAGCACCACTTTGTGGGGATATTTATGTGGCTTGAAGCTAATCCATTTGAATGCGGCAATTCAGAGGTTTATAATACGAGTGAGCAAAACATTCTGAAATAACTAATGGAGGTTTACACATATGCGTAATTTTGATTTTTATAATCCTACCAAGTTGATTTTTGGACAGGGTACGCTGGAAGCGTTGAAGACTGAGGTTCCTAAGTACGGCAAGAATGTATTGTTGATGTACGGTGGCGGTAGTATCAAGCGTAGCGGTCTGTTCGATAAGGTCATGGCTGAGCTTAGCGCAATAGATGCTGTGGTTACTGAACTCTCAGGCGTAGAGCCGAATCCACGCCTTTCCACCGTACATAAAGGTGTAGAGCTGTGTCACGAGCATAATATCGACCTCATCCTCGCTGTAGGCGGCGGTAGTGTGTTGGACTGCGCTAAAGCAGTTGCTGTTGGGGCGAAATATGAAGGTGACATGTGGGACTTTGTTGAACGTAAGGCAGCTGCTCAAGATGCTCTCCCACTCGGTACAGTGCTGACGATGGCAGCTACAGGATCAGAAATGAATAGCGGCTCTGTAATCACCAACGAAGTGACCAAGGAAAAAATGGGCTGGGGCAGTATTCATGCATTCCCTGCATTTTCGATTCTTGACCCAGAGAATACCTTCACTCTGCCACGTGATCAGACGGTCTACGGCATGGTAGATATCATGTCTCATGTTCTGGAGCACTATTTCCATACTGATGGCAACACACCGGTACAAGACGGCTTCTGTGAGACTTTGCTACGTACGGTGATCGAAACCGCACCGAAGCTTATTGAAGATTTGAATAATTACGAACTGCGTGAGACGATCATGTATTGCGGCACAATGGCGCTTAACGGTATGGTTAGCATGGGTTTTGCAGGAGATTGGGCGACTCACAACATCGAGCACGCAGTATCAGCTGTATACGATATTCCACACGGTGGAGGCCTGGCCATTCTGTTCCCACAATGGATGAAATATAATATCGATACTGATCCTGCCCGTTTCCGCAAGCTTGCTGTAAACGTGTTTGGAGTTGATCCTGCGGGCAAGAACGATAAGGAAATAGGGCTGGAAGGAATTGAAGCGCTGCGTAGCTTCTGGGATTCCATTGGTGCACCGAAGACACTCGCTGATTATGATATTGATGACAGCGAGATCGGCAGTATGGCTGATAAGGCGGTTCGTTTCGGACCGTTTGGTAATTTCCGCAAGCTTGACCGTGAGGATGTAGTTGAAATTTATAAAATGGCTTTGTAAGTAAATTCTTCTACGAAAGAGACCCTTCGTCTTTAGTCTAGAAGATGTTATAGAACGTCAAAGAAGTGATTCTTCCATAATGGATGAATCGCTTCTTTGCGTTTATGCTCTACTGTGGATTTCTCCTCAACATCGTCCCTGATCTCCGCTGCTGCTGACCGCATTTTTCGTGCGTTTATCCTCAGAATGGAACTTTTATGGGTAAATATCCAAAGTTTGTGAAACCAATGACCTACTTTATTCGTTTAAAGTAATATGACAGTCCTGAATGAAGACAGGAGGAAGTAAATATGCAAACGCTGTATTTAGGCTGCTTGGCGCTAGGCGTCATATTTGCCATAGTCAGCGTCCTGGTGGGTGATGTGATCGGAGATGCTTTGCATGGAGTCTTTGATTTCGTATCCGTAGATTTTCTGAATCCCACCGTACTGGCAGGAGGAATAACCGTGTTCGGCGGAGCGGGCATTCTTCTAACCCGGTACAGCGCTCTGGAAGCTGGGGCGATCATTGCTTTATCTTTGTTAGCCGCCGCTTTTTTGGGAGTACTTATGTATCTAGGGGTGGTTAAGCCCATGGAAAAAAGCGAAATGTCCAATGGTTTCTCTATGAATGATCTGCCTGGCAAGATCGGGGAAATCACAATTCCTGTTCCCGCCACGGGTTATGGTGAGATTATGGTAAAGTTTGGCGCCGGCAATAGCCTGCATACGGCAGCAAGCTTTGATCATGAGCTGCTTCCGGCAGGGATTAAAGTTGTTGTAGTGGAGGTTAGAGAAGGCGTTGCATTGGTGTCAGAATTCGAAAAGAGAAGAGGAGTGGATCTTTAATGTTCGGTATTCCTGAGTATTTGTTAGTCCCTGCTGTTGTCGTTGCTGTTTTGTTTGTGCTAGGTATCGCATTCTGGGCACGTTACAAAACGGTTGGACCAGATGAAGGGATGATCGTAACGGGGTCGTTCTTGGGGAAAAATCATATTTCAGACGATGGATCTGGTCGTAAAATAAAGATAGTACGTGGGGGCGGGGCATTTATCCTCCCTATCTTTCAGAAGGCTGAATTTATGTCGCTTCTTTCTCATAAACTCGATGTGACGACCCCGGAAGTATACACCGAACAAGGGGTTCCGGTTATTGCTGACGGTGTAGCGATTATTAAAGTGGGTAGCTCGACTGAAGATGTGGCGACAGCCGCTGAGCAATTTATGGGCAAACCGATTGAAGCGCTGAAGAGCGAAGCACAAGAAGTTCTTGAGGGTCATCTACGGGCCATTCTCGGTTCGATGACCGTTGAGGAAGTATATCGTAACCGTGACCGTTTTGCGCAAGAGGTTCAAGGCGTGGCGGCACGTGATCTTAAGAAAATGGGTCTGCAAATTGTTTCCTTTACTATCAAGGATGTCCGAGACAAACATGGATATCTTGACGCATTAGGTAAACCGCGGATAGCTGCAGTGAAGCGGGATGCAGAGATCGCTGAAGCAGAAGCAGTGCGGGATGCGAGAATTCAAAAGGCAAACGCTGAAGAGCAAGGGCAAAAAGCAGAACTGCTGCGGGATACGAATATCGCCGAAGCCTCCAAGGAAAACCAGCTTAAAGTGGCTGCGTTTAAACGGGATCAGGATACAGCGAAAGCGGAAGCCGACCAGGCTTATCATATTCAAGAGGCTCGTGCAAAGCAGACCGTTGTTGAAGAACAGATGAAGGTTGAGCTGGTACGTAAGGAACGTGAAATCGATTTGCAAGCCAAAGAAATTCAAGTTCGTGAGAAGCAGTACGACGCAGAAGTGAAGAAAAAAGCGGAAGCGGATCGTTACGCAGTAGAGCAAGCGGCGGAAGCTGATAAGGCGAAGAGAATGCGTGAGGCAGATGCCTTGCAATATAGTATTGAAACGCAAGCTAAAGCGACAGCTGAGCAGAAGCGTCTTGAAGGTCAAGCGATGGCGGATGCAGAGCTAGCTAAAGGTACAGCGGATGCTGAGGTTATCCGGTTGCGCGGTCTAGCGGAAGCAGAAGCCAAAGAAAAGCTGGCGGAAGCTTTCCAGAAATTCGGCGAAGCAGCCGTGCTCGATATTATCGTCAAAATGCTGCCTGATTTGGCTGGCCAAATCGCGAAGCCGCTGGCATCCATTGATAAGCTTACGGTTGTAGATACCGGTAATGGTGAAGGTGCGGCACGTGTCAGCAACTATGTAACCCAGTTGATGTCTACGGCTCCTGAGATGCTGAAGAGCGTCTCTGGAATTGACGTAGAGGCCCTGATCAAAGGGCTGACGACTAGATCCTCAGGGTCAACTGGAAGCAAGGCTGTTCCGGTCACACCCGTGACCTCCATACAACCTCCTGCAGCATCGGGGGGAGCGAGCAAAGCTTCAACTTCTGTGGCTGAGCAACCTGAAGACTAGTTAAAGCAATAACTACTATAGAATGATTTAACTTAAGGTAAGCTCGGTGATTGCTACCGGGCTTACTCTATGTTTTGGGTCTTAGCTATAGAATAGGAGAGGTGCGCGAGCGTGCAACTAACTTTAGATCATATCCATAAAAGCTTCGATGGTAAACAGGTGATTAAAGATGCAGACTTCACCTTTGAAAGAGGGAAGATCTACGGGCTGCTTGGACGGAATGGAGCAGGTAAAACCACACTTTTCAATTGTTTGAGTGGTGAGATCCAAATGGATAGCGGAGCTGCCTTTATTGGTGAGAAGGATAGTGCCCGTCCGCTTCGTGACGAGGACATCGGATATGTATTTTCCCTACCCATTTTGCCTGAGTTTCTGACAGGTTATGAGTTCGTAAAGTTTTATATGGACATCAACCGTGAGAAGATCGATCCGAATAAAAGCATTGAAGATTATTTTTCAATTATTAAGTTTGAGGAAGAAGATCGGCACCGGCTGATTAAGGGTTATTCCCACGGGATGAAGAATAAAATTCAAATGCTCTGCTTTATCATTACTCGCCCGCCTTTGATTTTATTAGATGAGCCTTTAACTTCTTTTGACGTGGTTGTGGCTCTTGAGATCAAGAAATTGCTGCGTGAGATGAAGCAGGATCACATCATTATTTTTTCTACGCATATTTTGCAATTAGCCGCCGATTTATGTGACGAGTTGGTTATTCTAAATCATGGAACCCTTCAAGAAATTCCGCGTGAAACTCTGCAAAGTCCAGAATTTGAGGAGCAAATCATAGCTTTACTTCAGGATGGCAACAATGATTAGTACACTTCGCAGCATTCAGAGGATTAGAGGTTCGTCCGGAGCCAATCGGCTGATTTACTATTTCAAAAAGCTGCCTGTTCTTGGCAAACTTTTAAAAGGGGATATTTACTCTAACATTGCACTAAAACAAGTCTTCGCTGGGATAGTACTTGCATTAAAGGTAGTGTGGGGGTTTTTAGGCAAGTTCGCCTATTTGGGAATTGTGATCTATTTGCCAATCGTCCTTACACACAAAGAATTGCCGCACGTCGAACAATATGCATTGTTCTTACATATTTTTATAGTTCTGAGCTTTATAGTGGCTGCGGTTTCGAATGTATTTATATTAGAGCCCAAACGGGATAAATATATATGTGTGAAGCTGATGAGAATTCCGGCGAAACAGTATATGCATGCTACGCTATTGATTAAAGGCTTAACGTTCTTTATTTATTATGTACCAGCATTAACCGTCTTTGCAGGAATTTTTGGAGCTCCACTTTGGCATGGCGTATGGCTTACACTTCTGTTAACGGCCTGGAGAATAGTCACCGAGGCGCTGAATCTTTGGTTTTTTGACAAAAAAGAAATTGTGTTAGTTAAAAAGATGAGCTGGGTATGGTCCGTGATTGGACTAGGTGGCTTACTTGCCTATGTGCCCCTTTATCTAGGGTACGCTTTTGTAAATGATGCGACAGGATTTAGTGTCCCCGTGAGTCTTGTGATCGTTGTACTTGGAGGAATTGCGGCTGTGTATATTGGGAAATATCCTAACTATCGCAGTGCTGTAGATGTCGTTACCAAGATAGATGATCCATTGCTGGATATGAACCGGATGATGAAAGAAGCAAGGGTGGCAGATGTTCAGACTAAGGAGAAGGACTTTTCGTCGGAAGAACTTATGGGGAAAGCTTTTCAAGGAAAGACAGGTTACGCCTACCTGAATGCTATTTTTTTCTCCAGGCATAAACGCTTGTTGATTCAACCCATCCAGAGGCGTTTAACGATCATTGGTGTGCTCTTTATAGTGGCTGTCCTAATGATGCTTATTTCGCCGGAGACTTCGTCCGAATTTACAGCATTTCTGCTCGGTGGACTTCCCTTTTTTGTATTTATAATGAACTATACCTCTATAGGTGAGCGCGTATGCAAAGCGATGTTTTACAATTGTGATCTAAGCTTGTTGCGCTATGGATTCTATCGTGAACAAACTGCGATTCTGGACAATTTTAAGATTCGTCTTATTAAATTGAGTGGCCTTAATCTTATTCCTGCTGTCGCCATATGTTTAGCATGTACTCTGCTGTTTCTGCTTTCTGGTGCAGATTGGGGTTTGATGGATGCAGTGATCTTTTGGGTAACGATTCTTTGTCTTTCCTTGTTCTTCTCTGTGCACCATTTGTTCATGTATTATATCTTTCAACCGTACAGCACGGAGCTAAATATGAAAAATCCGTTCTTTTTTATCGTCAACAGCATTGTATTGGGACTAAGCGTCGCTTGTATCGGATTTCCAAAAGCATCGTCACTATTTACGCTAGTTGTTCTTGCGGGAACGATTGCTTATATGGTTATTGCCGTGACGTTGGTATACAAGTTCTCCAGCCGAACCTTCCGGGTAAAATAGAACGCGAGTGTTCTTCTAATATCGGAATGTTGATGATATGATGGTAACGAGAGTTTTTTAATCGTACCGTTTCATGTTGCGTTTGCTGCTTGGAAGTCAGGTGTTTAGAGATAAAAGAGGTGGCAAAAATGAGTAGCATAACTGTAGCAAAGGTGTTAAATAACAACGTTATCATTGCGGACCATCCCCAATATTCCGAGGTTGTAGTAATTGGCAAAGGGATAGGGTTTAATCGAAAATTGCATGATCGGATTAACCTATCCTCTGTGGAGAAGATGTTTATTCTCCGCAGCCAAGAAGAACAGGAACAATATAAACAGCTTCTTCCCCAAGTGGATGAAAAGTTGATTGAGATTGTACATGAAATTTTGTTATATATTATGCATAGCAGTAGTCAACCACTTAATGAGCATGTTCATATTGCACTCACTGATCATATCTCATTTGCTATACGGCGTTATGAACAAGATATCCCAATTCATAATCCGTTTCTGTATGAGACTAAGGAAATTTATCCTGAAGAGTATAAGATGGCAGAGTATGCGATTGAGAGGATTAATGAAGGCATGGGCGTGGAATTGCCTGTAGATGAGGTGGGTTTTGTTGCACTTCATATCGTTAGCGCGCTGAGTAATAGACAAATTTCCGAGGTCAGACAGCATTCTCTTTTGATTGGTGATTTGATCGGAATTGTAGAGAATAATCTCGAATATCGAATTCCACGTGATTCACTTGATTATTCGCGGTTGGTGACTCATCTACGATTTGTTCTAGAAAGACTGCGCCGTGGAGAATCAGTGCGGGAGACTTCTACGCTGGATGGTCTTATGAAACGAGAGTATCCCGAAATGTATACCTTGGCTTGGCAATTAACTAAGGTGATTGAGAACCGAGTGCGAATTCCTGTGTATCCAGCAGAGGTCAGTTATTTGACAGTTCATTTGCAACGTCTTGCCCAGAAGAAAGAGGATGAAGTGGATATGGAGACGAAGCGAGAAATATAAGGATAATGTATAAAGTGAAACTTATACTTTCTTTTATTTTAAAAAAAGCTTGTCACTACAAAAAAACGGTGCTACAATATCGGTGTCCTAATTAAAACAGAATACCAAGCGTGTAACTGATTCGATCAGGCATGAGTGATTTACAGTATTTTGGTTGCTAGTCCCCATCTTGGGGTAATCTAACCTTACCGTTAGATAACAACCTTTATACTGTGTTGCTCATGCCTTTTTTGGCATCTGTTTTACTGAAAATGTGAATAATGAAAGGAAGTGACCATGATGTTCAAAAAGCTTTTCGGCGTTTTACAAAGAGTCGGTAAAGCGCTGATGCTCCCAGTAGCCATACTGCCAGCAGCCGGTCTGCTCCTTGGAATAGGAAACATGCTGGTAAACCCCGATTTTCTACAATACGTTCCGGCACTTGAGAACGATGTAGTTCAGGCAATTGCGAACGTATTGATGAACTCAGGGCAAATTGTATTTGATAATTTATCCTTACTATTTGCCGTGGGTGTTGCCATCGGTTTATCCGGTGGTGAGGGTGTTGCTGGTCTAGCCGCTATTATTGGTTTCCTCGTAATGAATGTTACGATGGGTACTGTAATTGGCGTCAATGATTATGTCCTGAGCCAAGGCGACTTTTCCTATGCTAGCGTCTTAGGAATTCCAACACTGCAAACGGGGGTATTTGGAGGTATACTCGTCGGTATATTGGCATCGTCCATGTACAAACGATTCTTCAAAATCGAACTTCCATCCTACCTGGGCTTCTTCGCAGGTAAACGTTTCGTACCGATCATGACTGCGGTAACGTCCTTGATTCTTGGTCTGGCATTGACCTTAGTTTGGCCGCCAATTCAACACGGTCTGAACTATGTATCACAAAGTATGATTGATACGAATAAAACGCTCGCAGCGTTTATCTTCGGAACAATCGAACGCTCGCTTATTCCTTTTGGTCTGCATCACATCTTCTATTCTCCGTTCTGGTATGAATTTGGTACCTACGTAGATAAAGCTGGGGAATTGGTTCGAGGTGACCAACGGATCTTCATGCAGCAGCTTCGTGATGGCGTAGAATTCACAGCAGGAACATTTACAACAGGTAAGTATCCTTTCATGATGTTCGGTCTTCCAGCAGCTGCTTTGGCCATTTATCATGAAGCTAAACCTCATAATAAAAAAATTGTCGGAGGTTTGATGCTTTCCGCAGCATTGACTTCATTCCTGACAGGGATTACAGAGCCGCTTGAATTCTCATTCTTGTTCGTAGCTCCATTGCTGTTCGCAGTACATGCTGTTTTTGCAGGTTTGTCCTTTATGACCATGCATATTCTTAATGTCAAGATTGGTATGACCTTCTCTGGAGGTTTTATTGATTACGTGCTCTTTGGTATTATCCCGAACCGTACGGCTTGGTGGCTCGTAATTCCAGTAGGTCTTGCTCTTGCCGTAATTTACTACTTCGGATTCCGCTTTGTTATTCGGAAGTTCAATCTGATGACACCGGGTCGTGAAGAGGATACGGATGAGGTTGAAGATACTAACACAGAAGCCGTTTCTAAAACGGGTGATGATTTACCACGAAACATCTTGTCTGCGTTGGGTGGTAAAGAGAACATCGCTCATCTGGATGCTTGTATTACCCGCCTTCGTGTGGAGGTTAAAGATAAATCAGGTGTGGATAAGACTCGTCTGAAGAAGTTAGGTGCATCAGGTGTGCTTGAGGTGGGTAATAACATTCAAGCGATCTTCGGCACACGTTCCGATACCATTAAATCTCAGATTCAAGATGTAATTAGCGGGAAGACACCTGCACCAACGCCGGTAGCGGCTACGCCACAGCCTGAAGAAGAACAGCAGGCAGGTGAAGCTGGTGAAGCGATTATCAAAGAAGATATCGTCTCTCCGGTAAATGGTGAACTAGTGGATATCACTGAGGTTCCCGATGCAGTATTCTCCCAAAAAATGACGGGTGATGGTTTTGCTTTCTTATCCGATGATGGAAAGATTGCTTCACCGGTCTACGGTAAAGTGTTTAATGTGTTCCCGAGCAAGCATGCGATCGGCATTATGTCCGATGGAGGTAAGGAAGTGCTCGTTCATATAGGGGTTAATACAGTTAAGCTTAAAGGTCAAGGCTTTACAGTTCTAGTCGAAGAGGGCGACCTTGTAGCTGCTGGACAGCCGATCATGGAAGTGGATTTAGAATATGTAAAAGCACATGCACCATCAGTAATGTCTCCTGTTATTTTCTCCAATTTACCAGAAGGCTCTTCCGTAACCTTGAAGAAGCCAGGTAAGGTATCTATTGGTGATAAGGATATTATTACCATTCAGTAAAAGTGCAAGGGTGGACGCTTCCTTTAAACATTAAAGGGAGCGAAGCCTTCACTATAAATTTAAAAATATTCTATTAAAAGAAAGCGAGTTGGATAATATTATGCAAACAACATTCAGAATTATCGATGAAGATGGAATTCACGCACGTCCGGCAACTGCCTTGGTAAATACAGCTACGAAATTCAAAGGTACAGAAGCTTATGCAGAAGCAAAAGGCAAAAAAGTTACATTGAAATCTATCCTTGGCGTATTGTCATTGGGTCTAGAAGCTGGAGACACTTTGTCTCTGATTACTGAAGGTAGCGAAGAAGCTGAAGCTCTGAGCGCACTTTCTGATGTAATGATTAAAGAAGGGCTAGGGGAAATCCATGAATAAAATTTCAGGAATCGCGGCTTCAGCAGGGATTGCAGTAGCCCGTGCTTTTATCCTGAAACATCCGGATTATACAATTACAAAAACTAGTATCAGTGATCCTGAAGCAGAAGTCGCCAAGTTGAATGACGCACTTGCTAAATCAAGTGCTGAACTGCAGACCATTAAAGAGCGTACTTTAGCAGAACTAGGAGAGAAGAAAGCAGAGATTTTTGCATCCCATCTGCTGATTCTTGAGGACCCTGAGCTGATTAATCCCGTAATTGATAAAATTCGTCAGGAATCGGTTAACGCGGACTATGCACTAAACGAAGTAGCTACACAATTCATTGAAATGTTCGAAAACATGAAGAGTGCTTACTTACAAGAACGTGCAGCTGACATGCGTGATGTGACCAAACGCCTGCTGAACCACTTGCTGGGTATTCATTATGTTAGTCCTGCAGAAATCAATGAAGAGGTTATTGTTATCGCTGAGGATTTAACACCTTCTGACACAGCACAGCTAAATCGCAAGTATGTTAAAGGCTTCACAACAAACATTGGTGGACGTACGTCCCACTCCGCGATTATGGCACGTTCTTTGGAAATTCCAGCGGTAGTTGGAACTAAGAATGTCATGACAGAAGTGAATTCTGGGGATCTAGTGATTGTCGATGGTCTGAACGGTGACGTTCTTATTAATCCTAGTGAAGCAGAAGTGGCAGAGTACGTTAGCAAGCAGGAAGCTTACGACTTGCAAATTGCAGAGTGGAAGAAACTTCGTGATAAACCAACGATTTCTGCAGACGGTAAGCACGTGGAGCTGGCGGCTAATATCGGTACACCAAACGATGTCAATGGTGTAATTGAGAATGGTGGCGAAGGTGTAGGCTTGTATCGTACTGAGTTTCTATACATGGGCCGCGATAAGCTGCCTTCTGAGGAAATTCAATATAACGCCTATCGTACTGTGCTTGAGAATATGAAAGGCAAACCGGTAGTCGTACGTACACTTGATATCGGTGGCGACAAAGAACTTCCGTATCTGGATCTTCCAAAGGAAATGAATCCTTTCTTAGGATTCCGTGCGATTCGTCTTTGTCTGGATCGTCAGGATATTTTCCGTACGCAACTGCGTGCTTTACTGAGAGCAAGTGTTCATGGGGATCTTCGCATTATGTTCCCTATGATCGCAACACTTGGTGAATTCCGTGCAGCCCGTGATCTTCTGCTTGAAGAGAAAGCGAAGCTTCGTGAAGAAGGCAAGGAAGTATCTGACAACATTCAGCTCGGCATTATGGTTGAGATTCCTTCCACTGCTGTACTGGCTGACCAGTTCGCAAAGGAAGTTGATTTCTTCAGTATTGGTACGAATGACCTTATTCAATATACAATGGCTGCTGACCGTATGAATGAACGGGTGTCTTACCTGTATCAGCCATACAATCCGGCCATCCTGCGTCTGGTCAAGAATGTAATTGATGCAGCGCATGCAGAAGGTAAATGGACAGGAATGTGCGGTGAGATGGCTGGGGACGCAACAGCGATTCCACTCTTACTAGGTCTTGGCCTTGATGAATTCAGTATGAGTGCAACGTCAATTCTGCCAGCACGTAGTCAAATTTCTAAATTGTCGGCTGCCGACATGAAGGAACTGGCTGCAAAAGCATTGCAACTTGGCACTGCTGAAGAAGTAGCTGCACTTGTTCAAAGCATCACTAACTAACTATTTCCATATGCATTACTCCGTTAAACGTTTTATAACGTTCCAACTACTATTACCGACTTCCGATGTTTGGAGGTCGGTTTTTTTGTGTGTATATCGATAATTTTATTTCTTACGTTGGCTTAAGTTCATACGTGAGCGTTATACTCAATTTAGAATAATTAAATTCACTTTTTATTTGCTTTATTGCACAGATGTCTATGCCGATAGTAATAGTGATGAGTATAAAGTCGGTAAGGAACCCAAACCTGTAAATATGTCTTACATATAATAATAGTATGAATCCATAGAAAGTTTATACTCCTTTACCGACTTGCAGAGCTGTGCAAGTATTAATATGATCTAAATTGGAAATATTTGGACTTATAAGCATCCCTATAAGTTAGCCAGGGAGCCATAGGATGGTGTTAACTCATGAGTAAAAATGTTATAAATACAGAATTAATGTTAGAGGTCTATGAAGGTAAAGACCTGGGCTTGACGTACTCGGTGGAGTACAGTGTATTTAAAGTTTGGGCACCTACTGCTTTTGCTGTATCTCTAGTTATGTACGAAACAGATGGAAATCAACGTAACATTGGATTTGATCCGAGCTCTACAGATAGTGGGCGTATTATATATATGCAGCGTCAGAACGGCGGAGTCTGGCAGACTAAGTTATCAGGTGATTTAAAAGGAAAATATTATATGTACCGTGCTGTATTTGCTGATGGAAATGTGACGGAAGCAGTAGATCCTTATGCAACAGCCGTATCGGCAAATGGTTTAAGAACAGCAATCGTTGATTTGCGCAGGACCCATCCTGAGCATTGGGAGAAGGACGTTGCTCCTCCATTGCAGCATCCTGCAGACGCGGTTATTTATGAGCTGCATGTGCGTGACTTCTCCTCACATGAGAGCTCTGGCATGTACTATAAGGGCAAATTCAAAGCATTTACCGAATTTGGCTTAAGAGATCCGGAAGGAAATACAATAGGTATTGATCATCTTGTTGAATTGGGTATCACCCATGTACATCTGATGCCCGTGTTTGATTTCCAGACCGTAGATGAGTTAAGTGTAATAAAGCGTGGTTCGTCCATTGAACATACCGACTACAATTGGGGATATGATCCTCAGCATTATAATGTACCGGAAGGATCATATAGCACTGATCCTACCGATCCAGGTCTACGAATCCGGGAATTTAAAGAAATGGTTCAGGCTTTGCATAGTCGTGGGATTTCAGTAATTATGGATGTGGTTTACAACCACACGTATGCTGTGGAGAAGGGTCCCTTCGAGCCGCTTGTACCAGATTACTTCTATCGCCGTGACTACTTGGGA
Organism: Paenibacillus sp. NPDC058367; assembly: GCF_042723305.1. Lineage (NCBI taxonomy): Bacteria > Bacillati > Bacillota > Bacilli > Caryophanales > Paenibacillaceae > Paenibacillus > Paenibacillus sp. NPDC058367. The sequence goes on along the minus strand of NZ_JBHXIZ010000001.1, from coordinate 1,530,343 downwards.
CGTTTATCTAATGGCTCGGGAGTTGGTAACGAGCTGGCTACAGAGCGTCCGATGGTACGCAAATATATTAAGGATTCGTTGTCCTACTGGGCTACGGAGTATCATATTGATGGCTTCAGATTTGATCTAATGGGTCTGATGGATAGTGTGACCATGCGTGAAATAACGGAAGAGCTTCGACTTGAGGTGAATCCTAATCTGCTGTTATATGGCGAACCTTGGACAGGTGGAGATTCTCCACTGGCAACAAAGACGCTAAAAGGTGTGCAGCGGGGGAAAGGATATGCTGTCTTCAATGATAACTTTCGTTCGGCGATCAAAGGTGATAGTGATGGATGGGGACGGGGCTTCATTACAGGGGAATACGGTAAAGAAGGGGCTATTGCAGCCGGAATCAAAGGAGCCATCCACGAATTTACAGACTCCCCAGTGGAATCGGTGAACTATGTAACGGCCCATGATAATTTGAATTTATGGGATAAGGTGCTTACCGTTCAAGGGGGATTTCAGGATGCCATTTCACGGGCTAATCCTTACGTGAATGTAGATCTGGAGAATATTCTCTGCAATGAGACCGTGCGCCGATCCCTACTTGCAAATGGAATCATCCTGACCTCGCAAGGGATTCCATTCCTGCATGCCGGTGATGAGCTACTGCGCAGTAAATTTGGAGATCATAATAGCTATCGTAGCGGTGATACGATAAACGCGATCCGCTGGAACATGAAGAGTATGTTTAAGCCTGTATTTCAATATTATAAAGGTTTGATCGAACTGCGGCGTACACATCCGGCATTTCGTCTACATGGTCGGCAGGAAATTGAGCGTTCGCTGGAATTTCTGCGCTGTGATGGGGGGATCGTGTCATACCTGCTTAGAAATCATGCAGGAGGTGACCTCTGGAACAATATAACAGTCATCTTTAATGCCAATAATGATCGAGTAAAGCTATCTCTTCCTGAAGCTAACAACGGTTGGAACGTGGTAGTGGATCATACCCGAGCGGGGACAGAAGCATTCCGGAAGGTCGCAGGTAGCGAGGTGGAAATTGAAGGCTTGTCGATGATGGTGCTCTATGATGAATGTGGTGAGCCAGCACCGCGGTCCAAAATTATCGAAGTACACTATGAGCGGCCAGATGGGAAATATCAAGGCTGGAATCTTTGGGTTTGGGATACAGGAATTCAGGACGGACAATGCGACTTTCGGTATATGGAGGATGGGCGTGCAGTTGCACGAATTGAGGTGTTGCCAGATACCGATTCTATCGGATATATATTACGACTAAATGACTGGGAAGAGAAAGATGGGGATGGCGATCGCTTCATTGATTGTTCCAAGGATGAAGAGCTGATCAAGGTCATGGTTATAGATCGTGATCAGGAGAATGATGGAATCTCAGATGATCATCTGCAGTTAACCAGTTAAAAAAATAAAAAAGAGCTGCTTCAGGGTTAGTTGTCCCCCGGAACAGCTCTTTTTGTTGATCTTATGGTTTTCCGATGATCTGGTTGGATAAACCTACATCTAAAAGCTCGTAGTAGAGATTAGCTTCATTCCCTCCATGGTCTTTGGAAAGGTACATCGCTAGATCTGCGGCACGCAGAAGTTCATTAATACTGCCTCCATGCTCAGGAAATAGGGCTACACCAATACTTGCGGAGGTGTGGAAGCTAGATCCATTGTCAATAGACCAAGATTTGTTGAATAACTTAAGCAACCGTTGTAGCATTTCATCTAACATTTCTGGAGAAGTAAATCGGTGCAGTACCACCGCGAATTCATCACCGCCAATCCGGAACGCCTGGCCTACACCTTTAACCGTTTGCAAAAGCTCTCGAGAGAGCAGCTGGAGAAATTCGTCTCCAGCCAGATGTCCTAAGGTATCGTTTAACTGCTTGAATCTATCACAATCCAGCAATGCGAGTGCAATATTCTTTCTCCGTTCCTCGGGTTGGTTTATGAGATTCTCCATGTACATTTTGAAATGAGCACGGTTGGGAATCGCGGTTAAATGATCATAGAAGGCTAGCTTATGTAATCGTTCTTCGTATTGCTTCCGTTGTGTAATTTCACGGGACACTAACATAAATTGTGCTGGGAAATTATTTCTTCCCCGAACAGGCGACACCTTCGTTTCCAGCCATACCCATTGCCCTTCAGCTCCACGCATTCGTAGCTCTGAGATACGAGGGGTTCCTTGAACGACACTCTTTAGTTTAGCCCAAGCAATTTCCGGTTCACGAATGTAGTTGGAGAGTGGATCACCCTTTTTAGGAACATAGCCGAGAATACTTGAATGTGAAGGGGAGCTATATAGTATCAACCCGTTAGGATCAGTCAAAATAATAAAGTCAGACATGGTTTCACCGATTAGCTGATAGAGTGTTTGTTCCTCCAGCATTTCATTTTTGAGCCAAATGATTTTGCGACCCAGATAAATAATAACTAGAAGCAGAATAAAGAAGACCAATGAGTATAGCGCAAAGAGTGCACTCTTTTTATCTTGGAACCCATCTGTTACTTGTAAAGCGTAGGTGTCTATCAGGTCTTCTGATTGATCTAGATGAGTTCTGACTTCATTTAACTGCATGTTCAGACTTACAGCATGATATGAAGCAGGGTCCCATCCGATTTGCATTCGTTCAGCTATCAATTTACTTCCTGTACTCTTCCATAGGACTAGGGATGTTTCGAAGGCATGGAGCTCGTTCTCTAATTCAGTAAGTATATTTGCCTGTTTCAAATCACTGTAGGGTTTGTTGATAGATTTGATGTCTGAACTTGCTAGGCCTACCCGTTCTTGTGCTTGTTGATTATTGTCCTTAAATTCCTGAATGAACTGATCACGTTCAGCGTCAGTGAGGTTCGAGCTCATGGAGGAGTGGAGAGCGATTGCGGCTTGATGCAGATCACGATCAGCGCTCAGTATGAGCTCAGAGTTCTCAAATACATCTTCATATAAAGAATCTGACATTCTGTTAATGGTGTGATTTAGATAGAGTAAAGAAGCTACACTAATTCCAACCAGTAGAATGGAGATCGCAGCGAAAATAAAGATTAGTTTGCGTGTTACTTTGATATCGAAAAATCCAGCCACGGTCATCTTCTCCCCGCATAAGATGTTTAACAAATCTTATTGCTGCTAACTATAACCTGCGGAACTTCCATTTGTGGCAGGCGTGTTTTATTTTCAGGCAAAGATGTTGAGAGTAATTATGTAAAAAAAAGAGGTGTTGTAACATAGTGGGAATTGAGGCATGGGAAAGATAAATTGTGTGTGGATCGCAGTTTGTAGTACAACAAGTATATAGGACGTCCTACTTATAGAGCAATCGCTTCCTCAAATAAATATCAATAATAAAAAATTTAAATGATTATGGTATGGGCCTATTGCCTTATCTATATTCAAATCCATAAATCCTATTACCCAACGCCTTCGTAAATGATACCCAGCTCAGCCCCAAAAATATGCGTTCTGTTATGTTAAAAAAGCTGCCAAGTCATAATAATGACTGTGGCAGCTGACTTGAAGTTACTATTCGTTACGTAGTGCATGAATGGGGCGAAGCCGTGCGGCTTTGTTCGCAGGCATCATTCCGAAAATCACGCCGATAAGCAAGGAGAAAACAAAAGATATCAGTACCATATCCCAAGCAATGGATACTGTAAGTGAAGTGTACTTTCCTAGTAACCAACTACCTGCGACTCCAATGCCAACACCGATCACCCCACCCAATCCGCTAAGCACAATGGATTCGATCATGAATTGAGCGAGAATATCGAACTTTTTGGCGCCGATTGCTTTGCGGATACCAATTTCTCTTGTTCTTTCATTGACGGATACGATCATAATATTCATAATGCCGATCCCCCCGACAAACAGAGAAATGCCGGCAATTCCCGCAAGTGCCATTGAAAGCGTAGCTGTCGTAGAATTTACAGTTTCCAGCATCTCTTGAGAGTCAAAGACACTAAAAGCATTATCCGCATAATTAAATTTAGCATCCAGTGTACTCTCTAGTTTATCTTTTACGGTAGCTACAGTGTCTGCTGAAGTCGTCGCAATTGTGATGGAACGTACGCCTTTGCTTTTTAACTGACGTTCTGCAGTAGCTATAGGAATCAATAAGATATCATCGTTGGAGCCACTTAGACTAGAGCCTTTTGCTTCCAAAAGACCGACGATTTTATAGCTGATCCCGTTTAGCTGTACCTTTTGGCCGACAGGATCATCTGTACCGAATAAATCCTCAGCCGTACCTGTGCCGATTAGCGCTACCTTCTGCCGGTACTCCGTATCAATATCAAGCAGGAAACGTCCTGACTGTACATGAAAATCCTTAACGTCCTCATAAGAAGGTGTAATGCCCTCAACTGTAACGCTAACATTCTCAGTATTATGCTTGGCTGTAACGTTGCCACTGATCACAGGAGCTACATTTTCTATCCCCTCTATATCTCCTAGTGCCAAGGCTTCTTCATAGGTGAGGGAGGTGGTAGCCCCACGGCCAGTGATGTTTACCGTCAGTTGATTTGTTCCGAGTCCATTAAGCTGCTCCGTAATCTGAGAAGTAGTTCCCTGCCCCACAGAAACGAGGATGATAACGGATGATACACCAATAATAATACCCAGCATCGTTAAAAAAGCTCTTACTTTACTGCTGTAAATACTTTTTAGAGCCATCCGCATACTTTGAAATAATTTCACCTCGCATTCCTCCGATCTTCTACGAGGTTGCCATCCTGAATACGAATGATCCGCTTTGCTTGCTTTGCAATTTCGAGGTCATGTGTGATTAGGATGATTGTATGACCCTGCTCATTTAATTCTCGTATCATCTGCATGACCTCTTGTCCAGTTCGCGTATCAAGCGCCCCGGTAGGTTCATCTGCAAGTAGAATCGGGGGAGATCCAGCCATGGCTCGCGCAATCGCTACACGCTGCTGCTGACCTCCTGAAAGCTCAGAAGGTCGGTGATGCATTCTCTCCTCCAAACCAACTTTAAGGAGTGCTTGCTGCGCTGTTTCTCTGCGTTCTCGATGTGAGAGGCCGCGGTATATTAGCGGAAGCTCCACATTCTCGACAGCAGACAACTTGGGGAGGAGATTGAAGTTTTGAAAGATAAAGCCGATCTTCTCATTCCGGATAACTGCCAGCTTGTTGTCGGATAACTTACGAACCTCTTGTCCGTCTAGGAGATAGCTTCCTTCATCCGATACATCCAGGCATCCGAGCATGTTCATTAGTGTTGATTTACCAGAACCGGAAGGACCTATAATCGCTACGAACTCTCCGAAGTCGATTGTAAAGGAAAGATTTTTTAGAACTGTCATAGTTTCTCCGGCCATAGTATAGCCATGGGTCATATTCTGGACTTGGATCAGTGGCGTTAAAGCACTCATCTACTGCCACCTCCGCCACCACCAGGTGCTCCGCCCGTGCCACCAGTACCACCTCCACTGAAGCCACCACCACCACTAAAGCCGCCGCCGCCGAAACCGGCGCCACCCATACCGCCCATGCCACCTTGCATTTGCATCTCAGTACTAGTTGTACCTGTTTTGGTAGAGATGACAGTAGGGATGATCACTTTGTCTCCTTCATTAAGCCCACTGACAATTTCAATACTGCTCTCATCATGGATGCCCACTTCGACGGAAACTGTTCGCTGATTACTATTTCCACGGTTTCTTGTGCCAGCTGCTCCGTTAGGCATAGTACCGCCGCGAGCATCAGGCGCTCCACTAGGCATAGCGCCATCGCGAGCATCAGGAGCCCCGCTAGGCATAGCACCACCGTTAGCATCGGGAGCCCCGCTAGGCCTCGGTGCTTGGCCCTCGCTAGAGGCTTTTGAGGAATCGGTTGAACCCGGTGAACCCGCTGTTAAAGGGAGAGAAACTGTGTACTTGCCATTTCTTTCTTGAACAGCTTCAATAGGTACGGTTAATACATCTTTTTTCTCAGCTGTTGTAACTGAAACTTCTGCCGACATCCCTACAAGGGCGCCTTCGGAGGTGGTTAAGCCAACGGTAACATCGAAGAGGGAGACTCCGTTCGAGACGGTGCCTTCCTTGGCAATCTTAGTAACACTCCCCTTGAATTCAGTGTCGGGCAGGGCATCCAATGAAATGGTAGCAGGCATCCCTATTTTCACTGTAGGAATATCAAGCTCATCCACCTGCACTATGACGCTTAAATTAGCATAATCGGTGATATCGATGAGTTCAGAGCCATCCATCGCTTTTTCACCGCTGGCTATGTTAACTGCTGTAACAGTTCCGTCAATAGGGGCGGTTAGGGGATCTGGAGGGATCATATCCTCTTGTACAGATGCAATTTTTTCGATTTGAGAAGCGATATCCGTTTTCGCTTTTTCAATCGAACGTTTGGCACTGGCTAATTCATCCTCAGAGGCACCTGCCACGGCAAGCTTCTTATACTGCTCCTGCTTGTCCTGAAGATCCTCTTCAAGCGAGGTAAGAGAGGTTTGTTCCTGCTTGAGATTGTCGCTCAAATCATTGCCTTCGAAGGTAATTAATGTCTGACCTTTTTTCACATTGTCGCCTTCTTTGACAAGCACCTCAGCTACGGTTCCAGCGTCCTTCGTTTTCACTTTTCCTGTTTCAGTGGCCGTGACGGAGCCTGCTCCAGATACATTTACTACGATATCGCCCTTCGTAACCGTGGCTGTATTAATGGGCACTTCAGCAGCCTGACTGCTCTTATCAGGTAAAAATGTATACACCAACAATCCGGCTGTTACTACAGCTACTACTCCGATGGTCCAGAGCAACACTTTTTTCTTCTTCATTTCTTTCCTCCATAGATCATCAAATTTCTTTTAACTTAGGCCACCCCTCGCATACTAAGTGTCGGATGGATTGTTAGCACTTGAATCGGTGTTTGAAGTGGAATTGTTGTTTGAAGTCGTTGACGCTGCCTGATAAGTGACAACATAGGTCCCAGTTCCCAGCAAATTTCGATGACCTTGGAATTCGTCGTATACATTCAATCGGATCGCGCCGCCACCTAGAGTTTTGTAAAGATTGCTTGTGAATGTTGTGGTGTATGACTTGAAGTTCCCTAATGGTAGATCTGTGCCCAGTGTTAATGTCTTCTCCATCGTTTGTCCGAAGGGGTCGATTAGCTCTAGTACAAGCTTGTGCTCATAGGTACCCGATTCGTAAAGCGTGCTGCTCGACAGGTTGTAGGTTAGGACAGTGCTTAGCGTATCTTTTCCACCAGTGACGGTGGCGACTGCATTTGTAACGGATAGGGTATAAGGGAACAATTCTACATCCAAAAGATTACTTTTTGACTCCACCGCAACATTATTTAGACCCAGTGACACCGTATTGATATAACCCGTTGATTTCCCGCCAGGAGCCGTAAGTTTTCCTTCGGATACCCCTTCACCGACATAAAGAACAAGCTGAGAAGGATCTACTCCAAGTGGAAGCTTAGTCCAGACGGTAACCAGATTTTTTCCGTTAGGGCTCGTGGAAGTGGTAGACTGGTTGACCTCGGCTTCGTAATATTGATTGTCAGGCGTTTTGTAATAAGCTACGAGTTGAGCCTGCTCCGATTTACGTGTTTCCTCACTGTTCATTTCCAGTTCTGTGTACATGATATTGGAGCTCGCACCCTGATAAACCGTTGTCCGGCGCTCTAACACTTCTGCTTTTTTACTTTCAAGGTCAATTTGGAAGGAACTTAGTGCTGCAACTTCCTGAACACGGCTGTCCAACTGATTTGTACTTAAAGAAAGAAAATTAATTTTGCTTTCGCCGGAGGTTTCTTGCAGCGTTATTTTTAATTGATTGAACTGGTAGGTGTAAGGAACATTGGCCACGACATAAACGTCTGCGGATTCATTTGGCCCGAGTATGGTTTGCGTGCTTTCTGTGACAACTTGGGAAGTGCTGCTAATATCACTCTCACCAGCTTTAATGACGCTTGTAAATGCAGGAAGCTGCACAGAGGTCGATTTCGTGTTGCGAATATTGATTTTAGCTACAAGCTGATCTTTGTCTGCCCAAGGTAGCCGCTGGATGTTCTCAAGCTTGACAGCAAATGTGCCGTAACTGTTCTCCACCGCGTATTCTGTATCCTGCCAATTGTTAGTTTGGAGTGTGTAAGGAATCTGATAATAGGCTGTAGGAAAAATGATCTTACCCTCTACAGCGGGTTCAGTCATTTGCAGCTGTAGCGTTCCTTGAGCGATCGTTAGCGGAACTTCTGCACTGAGCTCAATTATTTTTTCTTCAAGGGGTTTGAGTGTAAGGTTTGCGAAAGCCTTCGTGTCCAACGGAAAGCTATATCCTTCAGCGGCTTTAACGGTAAACTCATAAGCAGGCAAAGTAATCGCCTTGTTGCCGCTATTTTTTACTCGAAATTGCAGCGTCCACTTCGCAGTGCCGTTGTCGGCATAGACATTGGCGCTTTTTAACTGCGTCTCGACAGTATTATTGTTAATCGTAAGCTTCTTGATGACATTGCTGGCTACGACAAGATCTGGTGTGGTAGCAGCGGGAAGGTTATAGGTGACGATGGGCAAAGCTAATTTTAATGAGGTATCTTCTGCAGCAAACTGCAGAGTCATATTGTCTGTCTTCATATAAGAGGGGATTTCCGTCATGTAGTAGATCGTCTTTTTTTCCTGTGGCTGTACTTTGTAGTTACTGCTCGCATCATCAAGCGTTAATTCAAATACAGATCCTCCTGCGGATGCGAGGTATCCCTTAAGTCCAGGATCACTTAGCACTTTGGTTCCTTGATTGGTTAAGCTCACACCTACTTTGGCGTATACCTTACCGTTATATTTGTAAATTTGCAGACTTTCCGTTTTGGTTGTTACGGGCTGATTATTCAAGGTTATCTTTTTACTTTGGCCTCTAGCGACCGCTTGTGAAAAAGCAACAGGCATGGTGAAGGTCCCCAGCTTTTTTTGATAATCGGTACTGCTGAAATCCCAACCGAATACTGAAATCTTCACTCCATTTAAAGATGTGGATTTACCGACGTTTACGTAATAGGTTACGGATTGACTGCTTTTGGAGGGGATAGATTTGATGGTTGCACTGCTGGTTACTGGGCTTCCTTGGATAACGGTTCCTCCGGCAGTTGTTACTTTAGAGAAATAGTCCACAAGATTGATGCTGCTTCCGCTCCCATTGTTATAGCTGAGGGTGTATGTAAGAATATTGCCGCCATCCTGAGTCAAAAAGCCAACATCGGTCAGCTTCACACTAAAGTTACTCTTTAAAGCTATCGAGCCGAGTTTATCCAGAGTGGATACAGTGGTGGCAGTTGCTGTTTTGGTGGATGAAGTAGTAGTTGATGCCGCGTATGCTCCATACGCTGAAGCTTGACTCAGAACTGCTGCGCTAAGTATGATCACAGCTACTTTTGTTCTTCGTGCATGCATGTAATTCCCTCCCGGTATGAAAGTCCTTGTATTTTGAAGGTGATTTATGATTGAGTACAACCATGCCTTCTTAATAATGGAAATTATCAAGCTCCGCTGAACGTTAGCTGAAAAAAAGTCCCCAAAATGGCTCTGAACCTTAAAGCCAGCTTAAAGCCAGATAAAAATTGCCCTAATTATGCTTGAACTTGTCAAAACGACAGATTTTGCATATAATAAACAGACATATCTCTTGCATAAAAGAGATACCTGACAATTAGATTGAATTGTGAAATGCAGTGATGGAGAAGAGTACACAGTGCCTGACTTACAGGGAGGAGACGCCGGTGATTGAGAGCGTTTCTAGGATACAGAGCTGTCGAAGTTCACTCCGGAGCAGTTCCTTGAATTCCTTAAGATTGCCTTGTAAGGAAGCGTAGGGGAAACCGGTCACAGACCGTTATTTCTGTATAAAGTGAGATAGGTATCTGTCCAGCCAAAAGAGGGATGAAGCTCTTAAGGGGAACAGATCAGCTTGTCTAACAAGGGTGGTACCACGGTCTTTTCGTCCCTTACCGGGAGGAAAGGCCTTTTTTTGTTGAACTAGACAATGATTGAAGGGGGCTGTACACGGCCATGAAAGAGAAGTTGGAAGCATTGAAGGTTGAGGCGCTGGCTAAGTTGCAGGAGGTTATGGATCCACAGGTTTTGAATGACCTAAGAGTGAAATATCTCGGTAAAAAAGGCGAGCTTACAGAAGTTCTACGTGGTATGGGAGGACTTAGTGCTGAGGAGCGTCCGGTTATCGGGCAAGTAGCGAATCAGGTGCGTAGTGCCATTGAGGAGATTATTGGAGCGAAGCAAGAGGCTTTTCAACAGCAAGAGACTCAGCAACGTCTGCAGGCTGAAAAAGTAGACGTAACCCTGCCGGGTCGCCGCATGCAGCAAGGGGGCGTTCACCCGCTTAGCAGAGTGGTTCAGGAAATTGAGGATATTTTCATTGGTATGGGCTACCGTGTGGCTGAAGGTCCGGAAGTGGAGACCGATTATTATAACTTTGAAGCCCTAAATCTGCCTAAAAATCACCCGGCACGCGATATGCAGGATTCCTTTTATTTAACGGATGACCTGCTTATGCGTACTCAAACGTCTCCGGTACAAATTCGTACTATGCAGGCTATGAACGGTGAAGTTCCAGTTAAAATCATTTGCCCGGGTAAAGTATTCCGCCGCGATGATGACGATGCAACGCATTCCTTCCAGTTCCATCAAATTGAAGGTTTGGTTATCGGAAGCAACATTCGGATGAGTGATCTGAAAGGCACCTTGCAGCAATTCGTACAAGAGATGTTCGGCCCGAATACAGACATTCGTCTTCGTCCGAGCTTCTTCCCATTCACCGAGCCAAGCGTTGAAGTGGATGTAAGCTGCTTCAAATGTGGCGGCGATGGCTGCAGACTGTGCAAGCAAAGCGGATGGTTAGAAATCCTTGGCGCCGGCATGGTGCATCCAAATGTTCTGAAAATGGGTGGCTATGATCCTGCTAAGTATAGCGGCTTCGCATTTGGTATGGGTGTTGAGCGGATTGCTATGCTTAAATACGGCATCGATGACATCCGTCATTTCTATAACAACGATATGAGTTTTGTAAAGCAGTTCAAGGGCGTTTAGATTTTTGGTGGGCGAGCTGGCTGGTGGGTTAGGAGTAAGTAGCAATTGGGTTACTGATCTTGCTTAATAAAAGACTATTAATAGAAGGAACGGAGAGGAATTTTGGAACTGTAGAAGCGCCAGCGTTCGCCTTTATCCTCGGATTTCTACCGCGAGAAGCGGTTCTAATCAGGAAATCTGAGGATAACAGCGATCGGAAGTCCAATATTTTTCGTAGTGACTGCTATAAATAGGACGGGTATGAAGCTTTCATCGAGTAATCCTAAATTGTACTACTCCCACAGGAAGCAGATCGAACGGCAAGTAGATAAATACATCTGAAACATAAAGGAAGTGAGCGGACATGAAAGTATCAACCGGATGGTTGGCTGATTATACATCGATTGAAGGAGTAACCGCCGAAAAGCTAGCGGAGAAGATTACCGCTGCCGGCATTGAAATTGACGGAGTAGAGCGCCGCAATAAAGGGATTTCCGGCATCGTAACCGGCTATGTGAAATCGAAAGAAAAGCATCCTGATGCGGATAAGCTGAACGTATGTATCGTGGATGCAGGTCAAGGTGAAGATCTGCAAATCGTCTGTGGCGCAAAGAATGTAGCTGCGGGACAAACCGTTCCTGTAGCTCTTGTTGGCGCTAAGCTGCCAGGGCTGGATATCAAAAAAGCGAAGCTGCGCGGGGTATTATCACAAGGGATGATCTGCTCGGCTAAAGAATTGGGACTCAATGATAAATTGCTTCCTAAAGAGCAGCAAGAAGGAATTCTTGTACTTCCTGAAGGTACAGAGATCGGTCAAGATATTTCAAAGCTGCTGGGTCTAGATGATGAAATTCTGGAATTCGATCTGACTCCGAACCGTTCAGACTGCCTAAGCATGATTGGTGCTGCTTATGAAGTGAGCGCGATTCTTGGACGCGACATTAAATTGCCTGATCCTGCGAGTGAAATGATTGAGATCAGCGGAGCAGCTGCTCAATCTATTTCCGTTAAGATTGAGAATGAAGAACATTGCAGTCATTACGCAGTTCGTTATATCTCAGGTGTTAAATCAGCAGCATCCCCGCTGTGGATTCAGAATCGTCTAATGGCGGCAGGGATTCGTCCAATTAACAACATCGTAGACATCACTAACTATGTGATGCTCGAATACGGACAGCCGCTTCATGCTTTTGATGCAGATAAAATAGAAGGCGGAGAACTCGGCGTTCGTCTTGCTCATGAAGGTGAAGTCCTGACTACACTTGATGGCCAAGAACGGAAGCTTGAGCCACATATGCTCGTTATCGCTGATGGAGCTAAAGCAGTAGCTCTGGCTGGAGTAATGGGAGGTCAGGATACGGAAGTTACTGCTGAGACGGTAAATCTCGTTCTGGAATCCGCTAAGTTTGACGGAGGAACCGTTCGTAAAACCTCGCGTCAACTGGGACTTCGCTCGGAAGCATCGCTTCGTTTCGAGAAAGAAGTGGATCCAAATGCAGTGATCCCTGCATTGAATCGCGCTGCAGTACTTATTGCGCGTTATGCTGGCGGATCTGTGCATGAAGGAATTGTGCAAGCAGGAACAGTCGCAGGAGAAGAGAAGGTACTTACTTTGTCCTTGGAGAAGCTGAACCGTTATCTCGGAACAGATCTGTCCTTGCTAGAAGTGAAGACATTGTTTGGTCGTCTACATTTCAAATGCGGGGATACCGCACAAGGATTGATCGAAGTTCAGGTGCCAACTAGACGTGGCGATATCAGCTATGATGTTGACCTTATCGAAGAAATTGCTCGTCTGTACGGGTATGACAATATTCCAACGACTCTGATTGAAGGTGTTACAACGCCAGGCGCATTGACGCATAAGCAATCACTCCGCCGTGAACTGCGTCGCCTGTTGTCGCATGGCGGTTATCAGGAAGTGATGGGTTACTCCTTCATCCAGCCGAAACAAAGCAAAATGTTCCCTGAGTTATCAGAAGGCTCACAAGCGGTTAAATTGGCTATGCCAATGAGTGAAGAACGCAGTGTACTGCGTACTAGCCTTCTGCCACAACTATTGGATATTGCTAGCTATAATACCAACCGTCGTCAAAGCGATCTAGCGTTGTTTGAAATCGGCAATGTCTTCTTCACAGATGAGGAACAGTTGACTCGTCAGCCGCGTGAACTGCCGGTGCTGGGGTTGTTGCTTAGCGGTAGCCTAACCGTGAAGCAATGGAACGTTTCTGCACAGCCTGTAGATTTCTTTGATTTGAAGGGTGCGCTGGAATCAGTATTTGCTTATTTGGGTCTTACAGACAGAATTATCTACGAGGGAGATAGTCCAGAAGGGTATCATCCTGGACGTTCCGCGTCGGTATATTTAGTCGGAGACGAGGGTCGTGTGAAGATTGGAACTATGGGCCAGCTTCATCCGGAACTGCAAAGAGAGCTTGATCTAGTGGATACTTATGTAGCTGAGATTCTATTGCAGCCGCTGTATGATAACACGCAAAGCCGTCTGCAATATAATGAGCTTCCACGTTTCCCAGGTATGGAACGGGATATTGCAGTAGTTGTAGATTCAACTGTACCAGCAGGCGATCTGCTAGCTTCCATCCGTGCAAACGGAGGAACTTTGCTGCAATCCGTGCAGGTATTCGACGTGTACACTGGTGGCAAGTTAGAGAGTGGAAAGAAGAGTATTGCGATCTCACTGCTGTATCGTCACGGTGAACATACATTGACAGATGAAGAGGTTGGAGAGGTGCATGATAAGCTATTATCAGTCCTTCAACAAACTTTTGGTGCAGAATTAAGAAAATAGCAGGAATTGTGTAAAGCCGCAGCGAATCCATTTAGAAACTGAGATTCGCTGCGGCTTTTTCTGGGTAGAGTGAAATGCGGAGGATATCAGCGAGAGTCTATTGATTACAAGGGATTTTGCCAAATGCTTAAGAAAAAAGCTACAATAGAAACAGTAAGACTAACTTAGAATCCGCACACATACAAAGGAGGGCACAACTGTGGCTATGGACCGGACACGTGTCGCCGTGGAGATATACGGAACTTCCTATAAACTCGTCGGAAGCAGCACTGAATATATGAAACAAGTGGCCCGTTATGTTGACGAACATATGCGCACGATTTCTAAATCACACAACAGACTGGATACGCCGCGCATAGCGGTGCTTGCAGCAGTACATATGGCGGAGCAGGCTATTCAGGTTCAGGATTTTAAAAATGAACTCAACATGATGACAGGTGAACGCAGTGAACTGCGATTGGAAGTATCTCGCCTGCTGGAGGTTCAGCGGGAGCGACAAGAAGAATATGAACGCCTTGAAGCGGCGGCTAAAGAAGAAGCTACACGACTGATTGCTGCGGTTGAAGAAGAGCGCAAGCGTCATCTGGAAATTCAGGAGAATGAGCGTAAAGTACATGTTAACCAGCTGCAAGAGGCAACCCAAGCGGCTGAAGCCGCACGAGAGAAGCTGGAAGAGGAGCTGCTTGCGCGTGAGCTGGAGTTGCAGGAACTGCGGGCAAGTTATGAGGCTGAACAGTCTGCTATGCGTGAGAATCATCGAGAGGAACTAGCGAATGCAGAAGCCATCCGTCTACAGCAGTTGGAAGAGCAGAAGGCAGCGCATTTGCAAGAGCTGGAGAACATCCGTGAGACGCTGACTAAGGAGAATTCAGACTCCTTGTCTGCTCTGGAGCTTGAGTTAACCGAGACCAGATCAACCTTAGAGAAACAGCTTGAGGAAACCAAATCAACATTAGGTAAGGAACTCGAGAAGACGAAGTTGACACTGGGTAAGGAGCTTGAGAGCACGACAACGAAGCTAAGCAAGGAATTGGCTGAAGAACGGGAAGCTTTACAACGGGAGCTTGCTAAGAATAAGGAACTTCGTCAGTCACAAGGTACTCAGGAACATAGACATAAGCAAAACATTCAAGAGCTCGAGAAACAGCTGGCTGAGCTTCGTGGTGGAACAGGACAACTTCAGTCTAGACTCCGTTCGGCTGAAGCCAGTCTTAAGAGTGAACGAGATGCTCGTCAGACGCTGCTCGGACAATATGAAGCGGTGGTTAAACGTGAAGAACAGCTCAGTGAAGAGCTGCGTACTGCTACTGAGCTAGGCACGCTGTTGAATGAAGAGCTGGAAGAATTGCGCCAGCGTTATCAGCAGTCTCAGAATGAAGCATCAGAGCTGCGGAAGTCACTACAGGAAACGAATGACAATCTGCACCGTGTTCAGGAAGAACTCGCTGGATCTATGGCGGAGGCAGCAAATTGGCAGGAGCTCTCGGATAAACGGATGGAAGATATTAGTGAGCTTGAAATGAACCTACTGGAGACCGAAGAGAAATCTTTGGCGCTTCAAAAGGAGATTGAGATCCTTCGTGGTCAAGCGGATGGATTAGTACAACAGTTAGATCGGGAAGCTCAGCTTCGTACAGATGCAGAACACGAAACTGCAGCACTCCGTGAACAAGGTGGACAGGTTCAGAAGGAACTGTCTGCACTTCGTGAACGCTATGAGGAACTGATCTCTCAATATGATGAAGTGCTGCAAGATGGAGAACGTCTACAGGAAAGATATCAACTGCTGCAAGAAGAAGGCGAAGAGACAGCTCGACGCTTAGAGGAATTGTCTGAAGCTAGCCTTGAGGCCGCTGCTACGGTTGCAGAGCAGCAGGATGTTCTGAGGGAAGCAGAGGCGTACGGCGCTTCATGGAAGCAAAAGTACGAGGAATTATTCGAGCGACAGCAGCAGTGGAGTGATTTGGAAGCGAAGCTGCGTGAAGAGATAGATATTTGGCAGCAGGAGGCCGGTGAAGCTGAGGCTAAGCAGAAATCTATTGAACGTGAACGCAGTGAGGTGCTTCAGCAGCTTGGTGAAGTCGGCGAGAATTATGAATTGGCCCAAGGACAACTTCGTCTGCTACAGGTCCAGTTTGAGATGCATCAGAATGAGCTACAGAAGATGACGGATGAGCATCGTAATCTTCAAGAGGAATATGCCAAGCTTCAGAATGAATATAATGAATGGATTCAACTGATCGAACAGGACAGTTGAATGTCGGATGCAAGAAAGTGGGCTGTACCTGATGTGTAGAGAGATCTATTTCAGGTCAGCCCTCTTTGTTTAATAAGTTTCACACCATGTCTTATATTTCTCACTTAAATAAAAAGCCGATCGTCAGGGCAATTCCCTAACGATCGGCTTTTTAATGATTCATCTATTCCACAATGATTTTTGCGTTCATGCCGCTATGTCCGGATCCACACATAATCGAACAGGTCATTTCGAATGTGCCGGCTTCCTCTGGAACAATTACTTTCGAGGACTTT
Source organism: Paenibacillus sp. NPDC058367 (assembly GCF_042723305.1). NCBI lineage: Bacteria > Bacillati > Bacillota > Bacilli > Caryophanales > Paenibacillaceae > Paenibacillus > Paenibacillus sp. NPDC058367. Next base: position 1,513,942 of record NZ_JBHXIZ010000001.1, on the reverse strand, counting down.
TTGCTATTAAGCTGGAGTTCGAATTCAGGGATAAGGATGCCGTGATTGCCGCTATCGTTTTTAAAAATAATTTTGACGGGTACACCTTTTTTTAGATGATATTCTTCCTGATCAAAGCTGTAATTCGTAGCTGTAATTGTAAGTTCTGTTTCTGCCTCGATCTCCGGCTCCGATGTGTTAGCATTGCCAGCAGCACTATCATTGCTGTTTCCACAGGCTGTAAGTGCTATAACGAACACAATTGAAAGTAGAATTGCAAATTTTTTAATGATTTAAACCTCCTCCCAAGAAGTCCAAGCATAGTGAAAATGTGACAATTATGTAGACATCATAACTTAAAATTTAAGTAAGCGCTTTGATTAAATGTGAAAAATCCGTGAACAAGGGAGAGCGTTCAAACTTTGTCGTAAATTGCAAATAAATGATGAAAATATAACTAAAATTTATTATAATGAAAGCTATTACATTAACGTGCAAAAGTAGGGGATACATATTTCAAGCACTAACGATACGCTAAATACGGAGGTTTGGCACCGTAGAATCTTAAAAGGTTATTGGATGGTAGTTATTCTTTTATTAATCTCACAGTTGCTGTTTTTGTCGAATATTGACCGACTTCAAATAAAAACAACCATGGACACGAATCTATGGCACTTATTTATTGCTTGTAATTTACTAATTGTGGTCCTTATGATTACTGCGGAGCTGTGGCTTCGTTATAGTAAACAATCCCCTAAATATGGGGTGGTTAGTTGTGGATTTTTAGTGTCCTACCTTATGTATTTTGTATTAGAGCCTTTTGTCGATGGTGCTCAGATGACGCTCATGATGCCGATTATGGTCGCTCTAATTTATTTTGATCGTAAGCTCCTGTATCTAATGGGACTATTTAGTATTGTGTTTTATGCGGGAGTATATTTCGGGTTGGAACGGCCATTCCTACATAAACCGCTGCTTGAATTCTTAATAGTAGAGTGTGTGTTTATAATATTTGTAGGGATGGCTCTTGCTGTAATTATTCGTGCGCGGGAAGCGCGTGTAAATCTGGAGAGATTAACGAAGGAAGGCCAAGATCTAATGGTGGAGAGGGCTATTTCGGATAAGCTGCTGAAGATAGATGCACTCACTGGACTATATAATCATAAAACCTTTCATGAATATTTGGATTCATTATTGGAGCAATGTGAAAGCAACAATCTTCAACTACAGCTGGCGCTCTTCGATATAGATAACTTCAAGCAAGTTAATGATACCTACGGACATAGGGTTGGGGACCTTGTTCTTAAGGTAATTGCGGACAAGGTGGGCGGTATGATTGAGTTAAATGATTTTGCGGCTAGGTATGGCGGTGAAGAATTCGCTGTGATTTTTACAGACAAAAGTTTTTCAGAGTCTTATGAGGCTGTAGAGAAATTACGGATCAATATTGCTCAAATCGAGCATTTACAGGCTGGAAATAAGCCGATTACTGTCAGCATTGGAATTTGTGATTATCAGCTTGGGGATGGGAAAGAGCTTCTTTTTCGTAAAACGGACAAAGCGCTCTATACCGCTAAAAAGCAAGGTAAGAACAGAGTGGTCAATTGTGCTGAGAGTCATGAAGCGGAGATTGTGTCATATGGATAAAAACAACACAGAACCCTTATTACCGGAAAAAAACCGGAAATAGGGGTTCTGTGTTGTAAATAGCTTTCGTTACTTTGCTGCCTCAAACGGCGTGGATACCGGCAAAAACAAATCGACAATACCGATGACCAACGCCGCCAGGATAGCTCCTAGAATGGAAACGCTGACTCCACTCACTACGAATTGAGCGACCCAGATGACTAATGCACTAACGATGAAACCGACGATACCGCGCCCGAAGGGCGTTGCTTTTTTGCCGAAGATTCCTTCGACAACCCAGCCGAGTAACGCAATCACCAGTGCAAGGATTAGAGCGCTCCAGAAGCCACCAACCGAGAACTGTGGAACAATCCAACTAACGACCATCAGAACAAGCGCTGCTACAATAAAACGACCCACATGACTCAAGAAATTCACTGTACTAACCTCCTTTGGCCCAAGCTAAGGATATGTGCAGTTCTTATTGTGACCTTAATACTTGTTTTTATGCTTTAACCGATACCAAATAGCGAAATTGGCTTGAATTCTGTATAATGGAAACATCTATGAAGGGAGCTGTGACTGTAATTGGACGACAAAATTTTGCATACGCTTGAATATCGCAAGATTTTAAATAAATTAATGCAATATACGCAAACCTCAATGGGGCGAATGACTGCAGAGCAACTAAGACCATCCGGTGATTTTGAAGGTGTGAAGAAGCTACTTCAAGCCACTGACGAAGCGGCTAATGTAGATCGTCTGAAGGGTATTCCTTCATTCGGCGGGATAAGCGATATTCGAGCAGCACTAAAACGTGCCTCTATAGGTGGAATGTTGGGAACAACTGAACTGTTGGCAGTGGGAACTACCATTGGCGGCGCACGAAGAGTCAAACGATTCCTGGCAGCTATGCATGAGGAGGAAAAGATTGAATTCCTATTTTCACTCAGCGATGTTTTATCGGAGCAAAAACATGTAGAAGATGCCATCCGTTTATGTATAGACGAGAACGCAGATGTACTTGACACAGCTAGCTCTGAATTAGCTACGATTCGCCGTGAATTGCGCGGAGGAGAGACCCGAATTCGTGAGAAGCTGGATTCCATGATTCGTTCTTCTTCCGTTGCTAAAATGCTGCAGGATCAGCTGGTAACCATTCGTGGAGATCGGTTTGTTATTCCTGTAAAAGCGGAGTATCGTGCGCATTTCGGTGGGATTGTACATGATCAGTCCGGATCAGGAGCCACTTTATTTATCGAGCCTGAGTCCATTGTGGCGATGAATAATAAGCTGCGTGAAACACGGCTGCGTGAAGAACGGGAGATCGAGATCATATTGCATAGGTTGACAGCGCTTGTAGCTGATATAGCCGAAGAAATGACTTATGATATCGATATTCTTGGTGAGCTTGACTTTATCTTCTCCAAGGCGCGTCTTGCCCGAGATATGAAGGCTACACAGCCTCGTATGAACGATCGCGGGTATTTGAAGCTGCGCAAAGGACGCCATCCACTTATTCCCGCGGAGCATGTGGTTCCTCTGGATGTGGAGCTCGGCAACCAATATAGCTCCATTATTGTAACCGGACCGAATACGGGTGGTAAAACCGTTACACTCAAGACCATTGGACTGTTGAGTCTCATGTCGATGTCTGGGTTATTCATCCCTGCAGAAGAAGGTAGTCAAATGTGTGTGTTTGATGCCATTTATGCAGATATCGGGGATGAACAAAGCATTGAGCAGAGTCTGAGTACATTCTCCAGTCATATGACGAATATTATTTCCATTCTGCGTAGAATGACTCCCAAGAGTCTTATTCTGCTTGATGAAGTGGGTGCAGGAACGGATCCTGCAGAAGGGTCCGCGCTGGCGATTGCCATTCTGGAACATATTCACCGGACTGAATGCCGTATGGTCGCTACCACGCATTATAGCGAATTGAAAGCTTACGCTTATGAGCGTAAAGGGGTCATCAATGCCAGCATGGAATTCGATGTCCAGAGTCTCAGCCCTACCTATCGTTTGCTGATTGGTGTTCCTGGACGAAGCAACGCCTTTGCAATTGCAGAGCGATTAGGTCTGCCAGGTGCGATTCTGGAGCATGCACGCGGCGAAGTGAAGGAAGAGGATCTACGTGTAGAGCATATGATTGCCTCTCTCGAAGAGAATCGACTTGGAGCGGAACAGGAACATGAGCGAGCAGAGAGTATCCGCCGCGAAGTAGAGGAATTACGCGGCAGACAGCAGCAAGAGCTGGAGAAGCTGGAAAGTCAGCGAGATAAACGACTGGAGAAAGCGGAGAAAGATGCCAGCGCAATCTTGGAGAAAGCGCGTAAAGAAGCTGAGGAAATTATCAGTGATTTACGACGCTTAGCTATGGAAGAAGGCGCTTCAGTCAAAGAGCATAAGCTGATTGAAGCACGGAGACGTCTAGATGAAGCCGAACCTTCACCGCGTAAGAAAGCCGCTACTCGTAAGCCTGCTAAGACTCCGCGGACGATTGGTCCTGGTGACGAAGTGAAAGTAGATAGCTTAAACCAAAAAGGTTTTGTAGTGGAATTAAGCGGCTCTAAAGAGGCTTTAGTACAGTTTGGGATCATGAAGATGAAGGTAAGCCTGGATGATTTGGAACTGCTCTCTTCGAAAGCAGCCTCTGTACCAACGCCCCTTCGGCAGGCGACAACCGTTAAACGCTCCCGTGATGAGAACATTCGTAGAGAACTGGATTTGCGAGGTACGAATTTGGAAGAAGCGATTATGGAGACGGATCGTTTTATTGATGAAGCCTTCTTAGGAAATCTGGGCCAAATTTCTATTATTCATGGTAAAGGCACAGGTGTGCTCCGCACAGGAATTCAAGAATATTTGCGTAAGCACAGACATGTTAAGAGCTATAGGCTTGGAAATTATAATGAAGGCGGCGCAGGCGTAACCGTGGCTGAGCTGCAATAGCGGGATTGCCCGGCAGAAAGAAGGGAAAAGTGTGCAAGGAGATATTGATCTTTTGCTGGGTCATCCGCTAGGTGCCTTGCTTGGCTACTTTGCAGTAGCAATTCTTGGGCTTGTTGTATTTCTGTCTATTTTTGAAATGGTAACGAAATATAATTGCTGGGAAGAAATTCGCAAGGGGAACTTGGCAGTAGCCATGGCTACTGGTGGCAAAATCTTCGGAATTTGCAACGTACTGCGTTTCAGCATTGAATCAGGTGTTTCGATTTATGAGACGATGAAGTGGTCGGTCGTCGGTTTTTTGCTGCTGCTGCTTGCCTATTTTTTATTTGAATTCCTAACCCCAGTGTTCTCTATTGATGAGGAGATCGCTGCAGATAACCGTGCTGTTGGGCTAATAGCGATGCTGATCTCGGTTTCGTTGTCTTATGTGATCGGTGCAGCTATATTTTAAAAAAATAGAAAGTTTTGCACCTCCCTACAAAGGATTCCAGATGAAGCTGGACAAGCTTTGAAATGAGCAGCTCCACTTTGTGGAGTATTAGGAGGATATCATGAAGATTCTTACCCGAGTTCTGTTTGTGTCAGCTATTGCTTTTATAGCAGCCGGTATTATTTATTTAATGATGAACTAAATTTAAACGTGAAGTATGAAGGAGATTATTAAGATGGAAACAACTGTGTGCCCTTGGTGTCATACCGAAATCGTATGGGACGAGGAATTCGGACCCGAGGAAAATTGTCCTCACTGCAACAATGAACTTAACGGATATCGTACAGTTACTGTAGGGATAGACGGCATTGAAGAAGAGGAAGAAGAAGTTGTAGAAGAACCTAAACAAGAGGTTATTAATGATGATGATCTTTGGGGAGACGTCGACAAAGACAGTGTAGTTCCTATTTACAACACGCTCAACCAATTCGGTGACGATTATGATTTGAATAAGTATGAAGAGCGTGTATCGGGCATCTTAGCGATTCAGGAAGAAGCTCCGGAATGTACACAATGCCATGAGTTAACTATCCTTGCTGGTAAACAGCTTGTTAGCAGCTTCGAGCCATCTGCACCGGCTACACTAGGTGGACCTGTATTAACATCTCCATTCTCCCTTAATGTGTATGTGTGCCCGTCTTGTTTCCATGTACAGCACAGTCTAGCGCAGGAAGACCGTATTCAGCTCGTACGTAATCTGAGTACCGATAAAGCATAAGCATCCTCATAAAAAGCTTAGTCCTCTTATTGACCATAAGGGGACTAAGCTTTTTTTTAAAACCCCAATATTGCTTATTCACGTCCATTTTCTAAGAAGGAGAAGGTTTGGCTGATCGTGTCAATGAGAATAGATCAAGCTCCGGCCGATGTTTACCCGCAATCGTATCGGTTAATAACTCCGCAGCAATCATGCTGTACACCGTCCCATTGCCCCCATAACCCTCGATGAAGTAGCAATGAGGGTACTTGGGATGAGGGCCGATATAAGGAAGCCCATCACGCGTAGATCCGAATACAGCACCCCAGGAGTATTCTATCTCAATGCCTTTGATTTCAGGGAATAAAGCTTCCAGCTCTTCCAATAACCTTTGACTTTGTGAAATCACTCTGATATCACGGCGCTCTGGATCCGTCAACGGTTCATCTTTACCTCCTGCAATAATACGTCCCTCCGGTGTTGTCCGAAAATACAAATACGGTCGGGCGGTTTCCCAGAGGAGGCTCCGCTCATGCCACTTTGGGAATTCCTTCAGAGGTTTGGTCATCACTGCATACGTATTGATCAGCTCAGCGCCTCGGTCTTTTTTAAACTCCTGCGTTTCATAACCCATTGCAAAAATAACCTTCTTCGCAATAATACGTCCGTTCTCTGTGTGGCAAATTACTCCATCTTCAGTGAACTCATAGTGTTTAGCCTCGGTCTGCTCATAAACGTGTACACCATTCATTGCTGCCTTGGCGATCAGGCTGTGAACTGTCCGGAAAGGGTTCGCTTCTGCATCACTGCGTGAATAAAGTGCAGCAGGTTTAGAAAAAGAATACACCGAAGCAATTTTATCCTCTTCCCAGAAATCAGAATCGAATCCGTGAGCAACGAGGTTCTTATATTCTTCTCGCAGAGCAGGTACATCCTCTAGTGTACTGGCATATAGAAGGCTGCTGCGAGGAATGATCTGGGGATCGATATCGAGCTTGGCTGGCAGATCCAAAATATTTCTAACCCCTGCTTGGCATAACTGATAAAAGAGCAAGCCGTTCTTTTCTCCAAAAGTGTTCATACATGAGGTTAACGATTTATCGTTAGATATCTGTAGTAAACCTGTGTTGGCATGTGAGCTTCCGCTTCCGACTCGTCTTTTTTCGATCAGAACAGCCTCAGCTCCGCTTAAAGACAAGCGATAGGATGCCATTGCTCCACCCATTCCAGCCCCTACGACCAAGCAATCACAGTGAATGGTATCCTCTAGCGCAGGATAAGTTGGTGGGTCTTGTAAAGTGCTTCTCCAAGGTGGGGTGCCGCTATTTAGTCTCATGAAAATGATCGCTCCTTCATTTGTTCCATTATTTAGTATGGGCGGCATTTTACCGTCTCATTCGCAGCATGTTCTTATTTCTGTCATAACTCTCTAGTGCTGTTGGGCAAATAAATGGTGTGCTTTGGCGGTATACTAAAGCCTGTTTGGATCAACTACAAGGAGGGACTACAACTCATGCAATCAATGCAAATGCAGGCACTAAGTGGAAAAGAATTGGAATATATCGCAGACTCCATCTCTAATGAGGACTTGCTTCTTAAGCAATGTGCGGCTACCGCCGCGACAACGCAGAACGAGCAGGTCCGACAAGTTTGTTTGCAGCATATCCAAAATCACACGCAGCACATGGATACACTCACTCAGTTACTCCAGCAGCATCAACAGTACGCACCAACAAGCCCACAATAATTGCATTATTAATCTTAAGGAGGTTATAAAATGAATGCACAGAATCCAGCAGCATTTATGCCAGATGAGGATTTAATGAACACCATTTTGTGTGATTTGAAGCGGACGGTTCGTGAGTATGCGACAGCTGCTACGGAATCGGCATGTCCAGCGGTTCGTCGGGTGTTTAACGACATGACTATGAACACGCTTCGACTTCAGGGCGAGCTTTATACGCAGATGTCCCAACTGAATATGTATCCTGCACCTGCAAAAGCATTGCGCCAAGATGTAGACAAACAGCTCCAAACTGCACAGCAATTGCAGCAAAAAGCCGGACAATTTGTTCAGCAAAAAACCGGACAAGCTGGATCCTTTGCTCACAATGCGAACGCTCATCTTCATTCGAATGGGCAACATCAACCGTCTCATTTAATGTAACCAAGATGGTTATGGGATGAAGCATCCTACCTCATTACCTTAAGGCTGACGCCCGTTTATTCCGGAAAGCTCCGGTGTAAACGGGTGTTTTTTGTATATAAATCCAATTAGCTGAGTAAACACAGTCTTCTATGCTCACATCATATGGGGTTATTTTGTTTGCAGAGATGCTCAATTCATGTCATATTAGTATTAAACTCTTTTCGCGGGGCGACGCATGAATAGCGCAACGTCATTTGCGAACTATCCGGAGGGAAGGCATGAAGGAAATGAACGAACTAAAGAGGAAAGTGCTGGAACTGCTTAAAGAGGACGCGAGAAGATCTACTGCACTCTTAGCTACGCTGCTTGGCGAGGAAGAAGAAGACGTAAAGACGGCGATTGGGCAATTAGAGAAGGACCATGTAATTGTTAAGTATGCAGCCGTTGTAAACTGGGATAAAGTCGATGACGAGAAAGTGACAGCGCTGATTGAGGTACAGATTACACCCGAACGGGGTCGCGGATTTGAAGGCATTGCCGAGAGAATCTACCTGTATCCACAAGTGAAATCCGTTTATCTGATGTCAGGTGCTTACGATCTTCTGGTAGAAGTGGAAGGCCGAAACTTACGTGAAGTGGCCAATTTTGTATCCGAGAAGCTGTCTCCAATTGATTCAGTACTCTCAACTAAAACGAATTTTACCCTTAAAAAATACAAACAGGATGGGATCATCTTCGAGGAGCATGAGGAAGACAACCGTCTGATGATCTCTCCATAAAGGAAGTAATCATATGATCACGAACAAAACGCAGCTAACCGGAGAAGACAGCAAATCAATGAATTCTTATTTGGCCCCGCTGGTACAGCAAATTCAGCCTTCGGGTATTCGTAAGTTTTTTGATCTGGCTGCAGGCAGCAAGGATATCATATCACTCGGAGTCGGGGAACCTGATTTTAAGACCCCGTGGCATGTCAGAGAAGCTTGTGTCTATTCGCTGGAAAGAGGATTTACAGGCTATACATCCAACGCAGGAATGCCTGAACTAAGGGAGGGTATTGCGAACTATTTGCACACCCGTTTTGCAGTGGAGTATGATCCTGCCAATCAAATTATAGCAACGGTCGGCGGAAGTGAGGCTATCGATCTGGCTCTGCGCGCTTTGATCACGCCGGGCGATGAGATCCTCATACCAGAACCTTGCTATATTTCTTATTCGCCGATAACGGCTATTGGTGGAGGTATTCCTGTAGGTATCGAAACCATCGGAGAGAATGACTTTAAACTTACTGCAGAGAGTTTGGAAGCGAAGATTACTCCACGCTCCAAAGTTCTAATTCTGTGCTACCCGAGCAACCCAACGGGAAGTGTTATGACTCGAGAGGATTGGGAGCCGATCGCCAAGGTTGTAGAGAAGCATGATCTTATTGTAATTTCGGATGAGATCTATGCGGAATTAACGTATGGAATTAATCATGTCAGCTTTGCCTCATTGCCAGGTATGATGGACCGTACGATTTTGGTCAGCGGTTTCTCCAAGGCATTTGCCATGACTGGATGGAGAATGGGTTATGCTTGTGGTCACCCTGATTTGATCTCCGCTATGCTTAAGATTCACCAGTACACTGTGATGTGCGCTCCTTCTATGGGCCAGGTGGCTGCACTTGAGGCACTGACCAATGGGATGGAAGAGAAGGATCGAATGGTCGATTCTTATAACCAAAGGCGGAGGCTGATTGTTAAGGGTTTGCGTGATGCGGGACTGGAGTGCCATGAACCACAAGGTGCATTTTATGCTTTTCCAAGCGTGCGCAAAACAGGACTGACATCTGATCAGTTTGCACAACGATTATTGCTTGAATATAAGGTGGCAGCTGTACCTGGAAGTGTCTTTGGTTTAGGTGGTGAAGGTTACTTACGCTGCTCCTATGCTACATCAGTAGCTCAACTGAATGAAGCTATAGAACGCATTGGTGCTTTTGTCACACAACTGGAACGAGAGAGAATGGAATAGAGAAAATTGGACTATAGCCTATCCTATAATCCTATGGTATTATTTTACTTTGAGAGTAATTAACCCCTATAATAGAACTAACAAGGACGTATTTTACTCTGGAATTAAGCGTTGCTTTGAAGTTGCTTTTATTACTTTAATGACATTTTGTGGCACGCGCTCAATAATACTTTTAGGAGGGATGATTGTGCTTAGTGCCGATTATTACTTACCTTCCTATGGAGGGCAGTGTTTTTCTGGAAGTGGGAAACTGTCCCCCAAGGGTGATGCTTCTGCTCGCATACTCTCTCTGGAAGATGAAATTAGAATACTCCGTAGCAAAATGGAGCAGCTTTTTTTGCAGGAAAAATCATTCACTTCAGATAATGTGATTGAAATTAGCAGTTTACTGGATCTCAAGATAAATGAATACATGAAGGGGCGTCCAGTTGGAAAATAACGTCGCTACATGCTGTTGAAGAGGACCCTAGGGTCCTCTTTTTGTTGTTCCTTTAAGCCCAAATGTCAGTTGCTAACTATACTCTTCATTTGCCATTTTTATATAAGAAAGCTTAAACTAGCATTATGTGATTTGAAGAATGGATAGGAGGAGTAAGCCATGGTGATCTATACACGCACGGGTGATGCGGGTCAAACTTCAGTGATTGGCGGCCGGGTTGGTAAGGACGATGTCCGAGTTGAAGCTTACGGAACGATCGATGAACTGAATTGCTTTGTAGGTCAGGCAAGGAGCCTGATGGAGGACGATCAGTTTGATGATGTACGCGAGCAGCTGCTGGAAATTCAGCATGAGCTATTCGATTGCGGAACCGATCTGGCTTTTATTAAGCTAGGTGATGGTGGTCAATATATGGTAACAAGTGAGATGACTAAACGGTTGGAGGGCTGGATTGATGATCTTCAAGCAGAGAATCCACCACTAGAAAAATTCATCCTCCCTGGGGGCAGTCCGTTAGCTTCGGTTCTACATGTGTGCCGTACGGTTTGCCGCCGGGCGGAACGCCGGGCAGTTACACTTGGACGAAATGCAGACATTAACCCGGAAGCGGTTATTTATTTGAACCGGTTATCTGATTATTTCTTTGCGCTGGCTAGGACGGCTAATACACGGGCAGGGATTACTGATGTAGAATACATTCGCAGTAAAAAGGTGTTCCGAGACTAATATGACTAGCTATTATTCACCAATTACTTACATTATACCGCCTGAAGAGGATGACTGGTTGCTGAAGACGATCCTGCATAAACGGATGGATGTCTCACGTAAATTGATGTCACGCCTTAAGCAAACAGAACAAGGGATTACATTAAATGGAGAACGTGTTTATATCAGCGTACATGTTAAGGCAGGCGATATTGTACAGATTCGCATGGAAACAGAGACTTCGGATGATATTTTACCGCAGCCGATTCCCTTTGAAATTCTATTTGAAGATGAGCATCTGCTCGTAGTAAACAAGGCAGCAGGGATCATCGTGCATCCCACACACGGACATTACACTGATACGCTGGCTAACGGAGTAGTTCATTATTGGGCGCAAAAAAATGAACGTTTCCGCTTTCGACCCGTCCATCGTCTGGACCAGGAAACCTCCGGTGTGTTAGTCATCGCCAAGAATCCGTATAGCCATCAGCATATTTCTGAGCAGATGATTGCGGGTACAGTGGACAAACGTTATGCTGCATTTGTTCATGGGGCTCCTGTGGAGCCTTTCGGCGATATCGACGGACCTATTGACCGTGATCCTGAGGAGCCTCATCGGCGTATCGTGACACCGGAAGGTTATCCTTCTCTGACTCGGTATGAGGTTAAAACCGTATACGCACAAGGTTCAAAAGTTGAACTGAAGTTGGAGAGTGGTCGTACTCATCAGATTCGGGTCCATATGACCTCTATCGGCTGTCCTTTGATTGGTGACAGCATGTATCGTCATGAGCTGTATAATCTACCGGAATTGACTTTAACTCAAAGTGAACAGTTAGAGTCCGTTACAGCACTAGATGCTTCCATACCGCGTCAAGCACTGCACGCGGTGCGTCTGACGTTCAAGCATCCGGTGCTGCTGCAGGAAATGATCTTTGAAGCTCCTTTGCCGCCTGATATGGCGGCCTTGGAGGAAATACTGGAGCAAGGCCCGAAAGCGAATTTGAGGTAAAAATTATCTTAGTGATGTTAAGCGGAGAGGGTGAATTGGTTCTGGAGAAACGGAATTTCGCCTTTATCCTCGGATTTCATCCGCAACAAGCGGACTAATTCAAGAAATCTGAGGATAACTGCGATCGGAAGAATAATTTGCCAGCGTAGCGCACTCATCACTACCATTAAAGGAGAACAACATGAGCAAGCTAAAAGTATATCAATATCCAAAATGCAGCACCTGCCGCAGTGCAGTAAAATGGCTACAAGCTCAAGGTCATGAGCTTGAGCTTCAAAACATCGCAGAACAGCCGCCTACCGTTGAGGGGCTGCGTGAATTGCTGGCCAATAGCGGACTAGAATTGAAAAAGTTTTTTAATACAAGTGGTGAAGTCTATAAAGCATTGGGTCTTAAGGACAAAATGGCACAGCTTAGTGAGCAGGAGAAGCTTGAGCTGCTCGCGAGCCATGGTATGCTAAATAAACGTCCGATTGTCACTGATGGTGTTAAAGTTACGGTAGGCTTTAAAGAAGATCAATATGCTGAAGCTTGGACCAATACTTCCGAAGTATAAATCCGTAAAGGGGATGTCCAACAGTCATTTCATGGCTGTTGTGGCATCCCTTTTTGTTATACTCTATTTGAAAAACACAAGAATTATAGATGGAATTACAGGGAGCCAGGTACTCGGGTAAAGCTAATTATCCCCGCCTTAGGAACTGACACTTCAAGTAATCCTTTGTTGATTTGCTGGGTTTGTAAGCTGATGAGTTGTCCGCAACAATCTTTAACCTGTATCTTGTAGTACGCAGGGGAAAGGGAGCTTCGGATGACTAGCTTTTCGCTATAGGTTCCGTTCACAATGAATAATTGGGAAGCATCCTGATCTATAGGAACAACAGCATCGGCATAGATAGCGATAATTTGTATGTCGTCTTTTCTTGCAGTCACTAAAGGATATAGTAACTCCGGTTGCTGTGGGTATAACGCTCCTCTGAGCAGAACATCGCTATGCTCCCTGCTGAAAGCTAGCCAGAAACGCAGCATAGCTAAATAATCCTCCCCGATGTCATTAAGACGCAGGGAGATTTGCGGAACAGAGAAGATCACGTTGATCAATTGCATGGCCGCACTCTCTAAAGGTTCATTCGGGTTAAACATGATCATATCGGAATGAACAGCTGTATTTCCTGACAGAAGACGCAGGTCAAGTGTACGGACTCTGTTCTGAATAGAATCATTAGGGCAGTCGTTCGCTCGGAACATGTTGCCGTATTTTCGCATCAGAGGGCCTATATAGGTCTGGCGGAATTCAATCAGAATATCAGGTTTGATGGCTTTTAATCGATCCATAACATCGGAGAGCAAGCGGTCAACTGCTTCCGGCACCGATTCGTAATCCCTACCCTCTGCAGTTCCTTCCTTCTGATCTGGACTGAGTCTGAAGCTGTCCACGAAATCCAACTTTAGTCCGTCGATATCCCAGCCTGTAACGGCCTGTTCGTAGGTGTGGATCAAATACTCCCGTACATCTGGGTAACGAGGATCAAGCACGCCGGCGTTTAGTTTTTCATCTACGCGAAGCAGCTTATTCTCAAATTGACCCCATACCTTGCTGCATTTGCCTACAAACGGAACGGAATACCAAAGCATGTATTTCATGTCAAGTCGATGAACAGCTTCGACATGCGATTTCATGTCTGGAATCTTACCATCATAAACCTCCCAGTCGCCAGTAAAAGCGTAACCCCGATTGTTGTCGTCTGTTTGCCAGCCGTCATCGACGATAATGCTGTCACAGCCGAGTTCCTTAGCAAGTCTACATTGCTCCTCTAATTCGGCGGCGTTCAACGCTTGGTGGAAGGAATACCAGGTAGAGTACATAGGACGTAAGGCTACATCAGGGACTACGGCCGGTTTATAGCCGGGTAAGGTCTCCCACCATAATGTTACATCCTCCAACGCCTTATGGTATGGAATATTTCTATGGTCGATCCGAAGTGTAGCTTCATAATGGTCCATCTTCGGTAGGGCTTCTTCGAACAGGGTTACAGAGCATAGGAAGCTGGAATCCTCTTCATGGATACCGGCTTTAATGGACACATTGTTCAAGGCATCACTAAAAGCAAAGGTCATGCGGTTCTGTCCGCTTAAGTTGAACAGGGAAGCTACTGGCGCGAGGGAAGTGCTTTTGGATTGGAAGCCATCGCCCCAATCTACCTGAAAAGCTTTATTTCGGTCCGTTCCCGGATGCCAGAGGGAATGGATGTCAACTGCTGGAATAGACCACTCTATACGGCACACGGGCGGATAATCTTTTTGCAAGGCTGTTAACCGGATATGAATCAGAAAAAGATTCTCCTCGATGGTCTCAACAGTGGTAGTGCTCTCAAAGAAAGGGTTGTCGCTAATAAGAGTTACATGGGGACAGTCGTTGTTGATTAAAGTTTTCATAATGCCTCCTAGTTCAAAAAATAGATATTTACTGTTTACCATTCGTTATGAGTATAATATTTACGAAACGTATAGTAAACAAGAATATATATTATAAATTATTATCTGATAAAAGCTTCATTAATAGCGAAAATAAATGATGAAAGCGATTAAATATAAGTATTGTCAAACAAAATAATCCCTGTTATATTAGAACCACGCATAAGTTCACTGATGTTTAGTAAACAAACATAATTTAGATTGGCAAATGATTGGCTAAACTATAAAATGATTGTGAGGGGTGTTTCCCAAATATGAAGTGAAAAGGTGATTAGTTTTGGCAACTATTCGTGATATCGCAAGTCTGGCAGGGGTATCTGCATCTACTGTTTCCCGGGTGCTGAACGGAGATCCTTCGTTATCGGTATTGGAGGAAACAAGGAGAAAGATTCTGTCCGCTGCGGAACAACTGCAATATAAAGGGAGTCAGCGACGTCCAGTAACTCATGCGGCACATCTGAAAGATTATAAAATTGGGTTGGTAACCTTTTGTTCGGAGCAATTTGAATCAGAGGACCCCTATTATTTATCCATCAGACTGCAAATCGAGAAAGAGTTCAATCAGCTTGGCCTGCATATTACTCGTACTATCCGCTGGGTAAACCATGAATCCTATGAAAGCCTGTCAGGTTTAGATGGACTTATTGTGATTGGGAAATTCGAGTTTGATCCTTATAATTTATTTTTTAGTCGGATACAGAATGTCGTCTTTGTGGACTACTCACCGGATGAGAATCGCTTTGATTCCGTTGTTAACGACTTCGATAAAGTAACTCGAACAGCATTAGATCATCTTCTTGGACTTGGATATACGAGGATCGGTCTAATTAGCTCGCGTGATTTCATTAATCGTTTTGGCTCCAATTCCGGTACAGATTCATTGGATCAGCGGCAAAGTAGCTTTGAAGCTTATATGAAGCAAAAGAATTTGTACATGCCTGAACATGTCCACATCGGTAATAACTTTTCTATGTCCACTGGATATCAGCTCATGAAGGATGCGATTGAGAAGCAAAACTTGCCGGAGGCCTTTTTGATCGGTTCGGACCCGATGGCTATCGCAGCCGGAAGGGCGCTGAAGGAAGCGGGCTTAAAGGTTCCCAAAGATGTAGCCATCGTCGGTATCGATGATATTGAAATGGCCGCCTATGCCAATCCGCCGTTAACGACGGTGAAAATCTATACAGAACAGATGGGTCAGAGCGCGGTAAAGATGCTGCTGGAACGTATCGGTGGTAGAGAAGTGCCGTTAAAGATTGTACTTCCATCTAAACTGATCATCAGAAGCAGCTGCGGTGCAGAAACCCATTCATCTGAAGGTAGTTAAACATTCAAAAGGGGGACAACATGATGAAAAAATGGTCTTTGATTGTTTTATCTCTGCTTGTTGTAATTGCTTTATCCGCTTGCTCCGGTAACGGAGGAAACACAGCCCAAAGCTCCTCAAACTCTGGAGGTAACAGTGGGGCTCCTAAAGGGAAAATTACGTTTGCTTATTGGGGAGCCCAGTCAGAGGCTGACGCCATTAAGCAAGCGATAGATAACTTTAAGAAGACTTATCCAGATATTCAAGTAGAAAGTCAATGGATTCAAAAGGATTATCTGACGAAATTACAGACGATGATTGCCGGGGGGACTGCACCGGATGTGATGCTGATCTCCGGAGGGGATTTACCTGGTTTTGCAAACGCTTTCCAAGAATTAGAAGTGGATGGATCCGTCTTCAGCTCGCCTACACTGCTTGATTCCATGAGTGTAGATGGCAAAGCCTACGCGGCGCCTTTCATTATTAAGCCTAAGGTTATGGCAATTAATGTGGACCTTTTTGAGAAGAATGACATTCCGCTTCCGAGCAAAACGGAGCCAATGACGACTGATGAGTTCAATGATATCGCCAAGAAGCTAACATCTGGTGAGGGAGCTACCAAGGTTTTTGGTTCTGAACCGCTATACCTGGGCAACTGGATCTATTCGTTCGGTGGGCAATTCTATAGTGATGATCTGACCCAATCAGCATTGGGTGAGCCTGAAGCCATTAAAGCCGCTGAGTATATGGTTGCTTCCAAGCAAGAGGGTATTGTACCGAATGATACAGAAAAACAAGGTCAGAACATGATGAACTGGTATCTTGGCGGCAGAATCGGTATGTTCACCGACTTTGGTCCTTGGTACCTACCGCAGATGGCTGAAGTAGAAAGCTTTAAATGGGATCTAGTACCGTTCCCTGGAGGTGGCGGTTCTAAGGAAGTCAACGGTCTGGCACTTAGCAAAGACAGCAAGAACGCGGAAGCGGCTAAGATTTTCATTAATCACCTGACACAGAATGAAGAAACTCAAAAAATTATTGGCGGCAACAAAAATGCCTATGGAATTCCTGTTCTGAGCAGTGCTACTAGTGCATTTGAAGCCATTTATCCGGATAAGAATCTGAATGCCTTCGTTCTTGCTGCGGAGAAGCAGCATGCACAGGAAGCTCAGAAGCGTACGAATGAGATCGGTAACGAGATGAAAGCTATCGACGATACGACCCCGATCGGAATTGGTCAAAAGGATGTTAAGGAAGTATTCCCGCAGGTAGCAGAGAAGATTAATAAGATCCTACAACAAAACTAACGGGAGAATACTATGAATGGAATAATAGAAGGGATTTACAATTTCTATGAAGGAATGGGGATGCCGGCAGATTTACTGCCGCTTCTCCCTTTTCTGACCGTGATTGCGCTGGTCTTCATTGTTATTTTTGTATTGATGAGAATGCTGGTGAAGAAGAAGATTATGCATACCAAAACGGCTAGCTTTTATATGTTCGTTTCGGTCTGGATTATCGGTTTTCTATTGTTTACGGTAGGCCCGATGATCTTCTCGTTCTATATCAGCTTCAATAAATGGGAAGTGGTCAGTGATCCGCAGTGGACGGGGCTGGACAATTACCGGATGCTGTTCAAAGACACACTTTTCTATAAATCGTTGTCCGTTACTTTTTATTACACATTGGTAAGTGTTCCGCTGCAGGTCATTTTGTCGTTTGCTATTGCAATCCTGATGAATCTGAAGCTTCGCGGTATTTATATTTTCCGTACGATCTATTATCTCCCTACACTGGTGCAGGGTGTTGCACAAATGGTACTGTTCATCTGGATCTTTAATCCGAATGTCGGTCTCGTGAACTCGCTGCTGCGTTTGGTTGGCATTGAAGGTCCTGGTTGGTTCTCCAGTCCGGATTGGTCGATGCCTGCGGTAATTATTATGAGCCTTTGGACCGTTGGCGGTAATATGATCATTTATCTGGCCGGCTTGTCAGACATTCCGCAAAGTTTATATGAAGCGGCCGAAATCGATGGTGCCACTGCCGCGAGAAAAATATGGCATGTTACTCTGCCTCAGATCTCGCCTATCCTTTTCTTCAATACAGTCACAAGTATGATAGGCGCCTTCCAGACGTTTACCCAAGGTTTCATGATCAACGGAGGGCCAGATAATTCATTGCTGTTCTATGCTTATTACCTATATCAAAATGCCTTTATGTGGTTCAAAATGGGCTACGGTTCTGCGCTGGCCTGGGTACTCTTTGTAATTATCCTAGTGTTCACCGCGATTGTATTCCGCAGCAGTGCTTTATGGGTGTACTACGAAACAGAGCAAACCGGAGGGAGGAAGCGTCGTGTCCGTCAAAAAAGAGCGTAATTCTGCAAAGAAAAAGTGGCACTGGCTGGCCTATCTTCTGCTGCTGATCGGGAGCGTTGCGTTCCTGTATCCATTTGTTTGGATGGTCTCTGCCTCATTGCGAAGTCTAGAGGAGCTTGCAGTTTCGGGGATGAGTATTTGGCCGGAGCGCTGGCGTTGGGCCAACTATGCCAAGGCACTCACGGCCTTTCCATTCCCGCAATATTTGCTTAATACCTTGATTACAACCGTTCTGCCCATTATAGGTACGGTGCTGTCCTGTTCGCTTGTCGGCTACGCGTTTGCTCGGTTAAAGGTTAGAGGAAGCGGATTCCTATTCGTACTCGTCCTCTCAACCATGCTGCTACCCGGTGAAGTAACGATGATCCCACAGTTCATTTTGTTCAAAAAGCTGGGCATGCTCGATACACTTTATCCATTGATCGTTCCGGCTTTCTTTGGCTCAGCATTCTATATTTTCTTATTGCGCCAGTTTTATTCCCGGTTGCCTGTTGGGCTTGAGGAAGCGGCAATCATCGACGGATGCGGTTACTTTAAAATTTGGCGGACGATCTTCCTCCCGCTGTCCAAACCGGCTTTGATGGCTGTTGGCGTCATGGTCTTCATGGGATCCTGGAACAACTTCATGGGGCCGCTGATTTATATTAACAGCGATAAATGGAAGACGCTCACGCTCGGACTCGCTGGATTTCAAGGCACCTATGCCACAGATACCAATTTGTTGATGGCTGCAGCAGTCGTAATAACTCTGCCATGTATACTATTGTTCTTTACATCGCAAAAGGCATTTATGGAGGGTCTGACCTTCTCGGGTTCTAAGGAAAGCTAAACAGAATAACAGGAGTGACTTTGAGATGACTCATCTGAATGAAATAAAGTCTAAAGCAGGTGCAGTAACTTTCCAATCCTCTGACAAAGAGTTGAACGAAGGTTTTGTCTGGGCCAAACAGCAGGCACTAGCATATGCCCATTTTGGTGAAGATGACGTTGGGCTATGGTATGAGGCAGCATTGCCTGAACGTGAAGCTTTTTGCATTCGTGATGTTATGCATCATAGCAATGGAGCTGCTGTACTGGGGCTTCGACTTCATACTAAGAATATGATCATGCGTTTTGCTGAGAACATTGCGGAATCGCGGGACTGGTGTACATACTGGGAGATCACTAAGGACAATGTGCCTGCCCCAGTTGATTATGATAATGACCAGGACTTCTGGTACAATCTCCCTGCAAACTTCGATATTATCGACACAAGCTGGCGACAATACCAATGGACGGGCGATAACTATTATTTAAACGATAGCAAGCTGCTGGAATTCTTCGAATTAACATTAAATGAATATACGAAGACTTGGGATAAAGATGGCGATGGTCTATTGGAGTATTATCCGGAGTATGGCCGAAGAGGTTTGGCGACTTTCAATGAAGCTGGACTTCATCCGCTGCTCGGCGGTGATATGATCGGCGCACAGATTTCTGGATACCGAGCGTTTGCCCATCTCGCTAGTCTTAGAGGCCAAGCTGGAGAAGCGAAGCAGTATGCCGACAAGGCGAAAGAACTGGAACAGCTTTACGAGAAAGACTGGTGGAATGAAGCAAAAGATCGTTTCTACGGTGCGATGCTGCAAGACCGGTCCTTCGTAACGGACTACCATGCTGAGGGCAACTTTCTTCCACTCTATTACGGTTCGATCAGTAATCAGGAAAAACTGCGTATGGCGCTGGAGGATGTCAAAGTCAATCGTGTAGCCAATGTCGAGGGGAAAACCTATCTGCCGGATATTTTCTATCGGTATGGAGAGAAAGAGGAGGCCTTCAACGAGTTGAAGGAGCTGGTTGACCCTACTCTAGATCGCCGGGATTACCCAGAAGTGTCTTATTGCGTGATTGGTTCCATAGCTACCGGATTGATGGGAATTGCGGCGAATGGAGCATCTTTAATCAGCACACTGCCTGCCCTTGCACATTCTCTGGAATGGGCGGAGATGGGGGAGATCCCAATTCTCGACCGTACTCTCACGGTTAAACATAATGGCAACACAGAAAGTGCAATTACGTTGCAATCTGGAGAGCCTTTTGTCTGGAAAGCGGCCTTCCCTGGAAATGTTAGTAAGTTATACCATAACGGCACTGCCATCACAGCAAAGCAGGAATCAACTGATGGTAGAGGACTAATTAGCTTTATTACACTTGAAGTAGCTGAAGGTGAGACACACCGTGTGTCCGCTGTGCAATAATCGTATCTAGCTAAACAACAAAAGGCCATGCTTCTCATTTTGAGAGCGTGGTCTTTTATGTTAATTTCAAAGGATAAGAATAAGCTCCCATATGTGTAACTATATGATCCCTTATCAGATCATGTATTTTCTGATAGAATACTCTTTGTGCAATAACATGGACAAGCGCTTAATAACAATACAATGAACGATTAAGGGAGAGGTTTATACATGAGAGCAGAAACAACGGGCCGTGTAATGCTTGTAGATGGAATGGCTCTGCTGTTCCGGGCCTTTTATGCGACCTCTTATGGAGGATATATTCGCAAGACAAAAGCTGGATTGCCGACGAATGCGGTGTATGGTTTTTTGCAGTATTTTTTCGATGCGGTAAGCACATTTGAGCCTTCTCACGTCGTATGCTGCTGGGATATGGGCAAAGGAACGTTCCGCACCGAGAAATACGATGGATACAAATCGAATCGGATTGAAGCCCCGTTAGAGCTGATTCCACAGTTCGAGCTAGTAAAAGATGTAGTAGCTGAGCTTGGGGTACCGAATATTGGACTTGCAGGCTATGAAGCGGATGATTGCATTGGTACGCTGGCTTCTTGTTACAGTGAAAACTCTGAGGTATATATTTTGACGGGTGACCATGATATGCTTCAGCTCATTGATGAGAATGTTAAGGTCGTCATTATGAAAAAGGGACGCTCTAACTATAAAGTGTATGACCTTGCAGAATTGCTGGAGGAAAAGGGTCTAACGCCTAGTCAGGTGATTGACCTGAAAGGCTTTATGGGCGATACCAGTGATAATTATCCCGGCGTAAAAGGGATTGGTGAGAAGACTGCGCTGAAACTGCTGACCGAATACGGAACAGTTGAAGGTGTAATTGAGAATCTGCATCTGCTCCCTAAAGGTGTGCGTACCAAAATCGAAGCAGATCTGGATATGCTGCATTTATCGCGAGAGCTAGCGGAAATCCGTTGCGATGTACCAGTGGTCTGCGAGCTGACGGAAGCCTTGTGGCAACTACAGCGGGAAACAGCTGCGCGCAAATTTCAGGAGCTAGAGTTCGGCAGCTTGATGCATTTGATTGCTGAGGTGCAGGACGAACGAGGAATTGTACAGATTGAGTTAGGCGATTTGGGTTAAAGAAGACATCCTTCATGCAAAGATGCATGGAGGGTGTTTTGTTAAACTATAAGAACGTATAAGTTTCATACTAAACATTATCCTTATCTTTCTCTCTTAAACGCCTTTTGCGTCCTTATAAGGACGCAAAAGGCGTTTATACTTGTTGTGATAGCGCTTCATTCGACGTATAATTAGGGCTGGTGATTGCTTTTTTTAATGATATTATTCATTTGTGTATGGGTAGCGTTTCAACTTCTAACTAGAGAAAGGGAGAGAATTGCTGTGAAGCTATTGGGAGCGATTGAAGCAGGCGGAACAAAGTTTGTATGTGGGATTGGTTATGAGGACGGTACCATTGTTGACCGAGTTAGCTTTCCGACAACAACACCGGAAGAAACGATGGGACTAGTAATAGACTATTTTAAAGAGAAGAATGTAGAAGCATTCGGAATCGGATCTTTTGGACCGATTGATCCCGTACTGGACAGCCCTACTTATGGTTACATAACAACGACACCAAAACCTCACTGGGGACAATATAATCTGGTAGGCACAATGGCTGAGCAATTTAACGTTCCGATCGGCTTTGACACGGATGTGAATGGTGCAGCGCTTGCGGAAAGTAAATGGGGAGCGGCTAAAGGTTTGGACAGCTGTCTTTATATTACGGTTGGGACAGGCATTGGAGCAGGAGCGGTTGTTGGCGGCCAGATGGTCCATGGATTGTCACATCCTGAGATGGGACATATTCTAGTTCGTAGACATCCAGAGGATACGTTTGAGGGTTACTGTCCTTATCATGGCGATTGTCTTGAAGGATTAGCCGCAGGTCCGGGGATCGGCAAACGCTGGGGACAACCGGCAGGAGAGCTACCAGTGGACCATCCGGCTTGGGAAATGGAAGCTCACTATCTTGCACATGCACTCATGAACTATGTGCTGATTCTGTCTCCTCAAAAAATCGTAATGGGCGGTGGTGTTATGAAGCAAAGCCACCTGTTCCCGTTAATTCGCACTAAGCTGCAAGAGTTATTGAGCGGATATGTTCAGCATCCATCGCTTAATATTGACATCGATAATTATGTTGTCTCACCAGGTCTTGGAGACAATGCAGGGCTTGCTGGAGCGATTGGATTGGCTACATTAGCTCTAGCTAGAAGCTAGTATAAAAAGACATTGACTGTTCGGTAATATATGGTATTCTAGGATCTAACAGTATAGCATTTAATGAGGGAGCACCTCTTTCGCGTTTATCGTGAGGGAGGTGCTTTTTTGCGTTCGGGGTCGGATTGAAAAAGGATTTGTTCGCTCCGAAGGAGGCTCTTCCCGGAAGGTTATTGTGCTTGCTGTAATGTTGAGAAAGGTAGGGATGAATATGCAAATTGTGTTTATGAACCGTTTATCCAGAATATCTGGAGTGGATCAAGAGGTGTACGCCCAGCTGTGGATTGGAGAGGAAGAGGGGATCTGGAGTTTGGGCTGGCGTGATTTTTCAGGTGGGGAGAATTACATTGAGAATTTGTGGTATGAAGGTGGTTCATGGAATGAGATGCTCTGTGTATACAGGCATGAGCTAGCAGTGAAGATGGGAGATGGCTATCGACCCTTAATCGATGGGATATTCCACGAGGAGGATAGTCTTACTGGGCGTAATCAGGAACAGCTGAAGCTTCAATATTACAGCGAACATTATGGCAATGAAGCCATTTATGAAGAGTTATGTGCTTGGCGCCGTGGTAAGGCTTCGAGTGAACGGAAGGCGCCCTATATTCTCGCCAGTAATCGTCTGTTGCGCTTGTTAAGTACATTTCTACCGCATACGCCAGAGGAACTGATGCAAATTCCGGGTGTTGGAGAAGGCAAGATAGCGCAGTTTGGGGCTGATTGGCTGGTTATAACTACTGCGGTGGCAAGGGAACATGCTTTCCCTCTAAATTGGGTGCATGAAGTAATTGAAGAGGAGTCTTTCGTCTCTTGGCTTTATAAACAGAAAGAAGTCAAATATAAGAAGCAGCTAGAACGACTGCGCTTGCGGAGGATTTTGCTGCAGGGGATCGAGAATGGGTTGGGCTTGGAACAGCTTAAGTTGAATAGTGGAGTGAACCGGCGTGAACTTATAGAAGCGGTAGAGGAGCTAGAAAGAGAAGGTTATTCCGTCGAGAAGCTAATCCATGTAGAGCTTGGCAATATGCCGCAGAATGAGCAGGATGCGATATGGAATGCCTATGTGGAGCTCGGGGATCTTTTCCTAAAACCGGTGTTACATAAGGTGTATGGCGACGACTTTTCCGCTGCTGAAGGATTGGATATTTATTATGAGCGTCTGCGATTGATCCGCATCCGTTTCCGTCGAGAGCAAACGCATAAAGTGGGCATGGCGACCAGTTTTTAAATTTGCGCATACCAAAAAGACGAAGGCTTCCTTATACCTTACGGTTACAGGTCCTTCGTCTTGCTTATTCGTCCGGTTTGTTTCATAGCCATTCCTTCTTGCGGAAAACATACAGCATCCCACAGCCTAACGTCAACATAACGCCTATAACGCCATAATAGCCATATTTCGTATGAAGCTCGGGCATATGATCAAAGTTCATACCGTAGATTCCGGTAATTACGGTCAGGGGCATGAATATTGTTGTAATCGCAGTAAATACTCTCATAATTTCATTCGCGCGGTTGGCGATACTGGATTGGTATGCCTCTCGTAAGTTGCCCATGAGATCGCGATACGTCTCAAAGGTTTCAGATATTTTAACCGCATTTTCATAAATGTCGCTAAAATATTTCTGCAGCTGATCATCAATCAGACGGAGGTCTTTTTTATTTAGGGTATTGATCACTTCTTTTTGTGGCCCCAGCATTTTCTTCAACCATAGAATTTCACTTCGCAGACCGATAATTTCACTGAGATGTGACTTCTTGGTATGCATGAGGATATCTTCTTCCAGCTTCTCAATCCGAGCTTCAATTCGGTCGCCGACGGAGAAATAGTTATCAACGACAAGGTCAATTAGCAAGTAAAGGAACATATCCGGTTCACTTACTTCTTGCTCCCAGAGCATAGGCTTCAGGATTCGTAGTTCATTGATCTTTTGTTTCGTGACAGTGATGATGTAATGTCTTCCAAGGAATACATTGAGCGCCCGTAGGAAAATTTCTTCATCGTCAAAGCGGATGCTATTTACAACTATAAAGTAGTGACTTTCGTATATTTCGATCTTTGGACGCTGATCCTCTTCGCTAAGGCAATCCTCAACAGCAAGATCATGTAGGTTGAACAAGGGCTGAAGCAGCTCCAAATCCTCAACATCGGCGTCAATCCAATAGAACCCTTCCGTTGGGGGTGTTAGTGTTTCATCAATTTCATCAATAGGTGTAAAAACCCCTGCATTTACCAGCCGGATTTTCATCTGATTTCACTCCTCCTATCCCCAGGTCTTCACTAGGGACTGCTAAATTAAGCACAGAGAAAAAAATCAGCTTGGCCGGCGGTACAATCAATACATAGGGCCAAATGACGTTTCGAGGGCATGAAGAAGAACTGCTCCCGCCGCCGGCAAGCTGATGATTATCCTGTGTGGTTGCTCATTCTGTACACATATTTGCGAGCTCGGGTCGCCTTCCATCCTTCTTCTCACCTCTTCTTTTCGTTCAGGTATGAAATACTTGTCTAGTATAACAACGGAGTATGCCTCTTTCAAGCAAATTTATTGTGATTTTGAGGCTTCTTCAGCATTGTATGGACTTGACGAAAAGGAGGTTCATGATTTAAAGTGAATTTTAAAGTAATTTAATTGAATACAGCTAAATCTTATCAAGAGCAGGTGGAGGGACTAGCCCTATGAAACCCGGCAACCGGCGTGTAAACGCACGGTGCTAATTCTTGCGGAATTTCTGTAGACGTCTAATCGTTTTCAGGAACATTCTGGCAGATGAGAGAGGCACATATGACTGTAGATATGACCTTTCTCGATTTCCGAGGAAGGTCTTTTTATGTTCAGCAAGCCGCAGTGCGGCAAAATAACTAAATTCAGCTAAGGAGTGGAAAGACAATGCCAATTAAAATTCCCGACAGTTTACCGGCGAAAGAAGTACTATCCGGAGAAAATATTTTTGTGATGGACGAAAGTCAGGCTTTCCATCAGGATATCCGTCCACTACGGATTGCTATTCTGAACCTCATGCCGACTAAAGAGACGACAGAGACTCAATTGCTGCGTTTAATTGGAAATTCGCCACTACAAGTTGATGTTACTTTATTGCATCCGCGTTCCCATATTTCCAAGAATACTTCTGCTGAACATTTGAAGAGCTTTTACAAAACCTTTGACGAGATCAGCCACCGCCGTTTGGATGGTTTAATCGTTACAGGTGCTCCTGTAGAACAAATGGAGTTCGAGGAAGTATCGTATTGGGAAGAACTGAAAGAGATTTTTGAATGGAGCAAGGACAATGTGACTTCAACCATGCATATTTGTTGGGCGGCACAGGCAGGCTTATATCATCATTTTGGTGTTCGTAAAGTGGCATTGCCTGAGAAATGTTTTGGCGTCTTCCCTCATACGATTAATCAAAATAACATTAAACTGTTGCGCGGCTTTGACGAGGTATTCCATGTACCACACTCTCGTCATACCGATGTCTCCCGTGAAGATATTGAGAATAATCCAGATCTGCAGATTCTGGCGGAATCCGAAGAAGCTGGTATGTATCTAGTGGCTACAAACGATGGTAAACAAATATTTGTGACCGGACATTCCGAATATGATCCTCTATCCTTGAAATGGGAATATGACCGTGATGTGTCTAGAGGGATGGAGATGGCTTTGCCGAAACATTACTTCCCTAAAGATGATCCAGAACGTACACCTCCAGCAGTGTGGCGTGCGCATGCCAATTTATTATTCTCTAACTGGCTCAATTACTATGTATATCAAGAAACGCCTTATGATATCGACCCGATTGTTTACTAATAATAGCGCTACAATATAAATTAGGAGGCATTAATCATGGATGACAAACTTAGGATTGAAAGTAGACTGGCTCAAATAGGTTCTCAAGAAGATCCAACCACAGGAGCAATTAATTTTCCGATTTATAATGCAACGGCATTTCGTCATCCAAAACTCGGTCAGAGCACAGGGTTTGATTATAGCCGCACCAAAAGTCCGACCCGTTCAGTGCTTGAGAATGCAGCTGCGGAACTGGAATCTGGAGATGCAGGATTTGCTTGTAGCTCAGGGATGGCAGCGATACAAACGGTGCTTACCTTGTTTGCTCAAGGTGATCATCTGATCGTTTCGCTGGATCTTTACGGCGGTACCTATCGTTTGTTGGAACGGATTATGTCCAAGTTTGGAATCACTGCTTCTTATGTAGACACGAATGATTTGGATGCACTGGAAGCTTCGCGTCGTCCAAATACGAAAGCTGTATTTATTGAAACACCAACGAACCCACTTATGATGATCACGGATATTGAAGCCGTGTGCACTTGGGCACGTCACCATGGGTTACTTAGCATTGTAGATAATACGCTGCTGACTCCATTCTTCCAACGGCCTTTAGAATTAGGTGCGGATATTGTAGTTCATAGCGCTACTAAGTATTTGGGTGGTCATAATGATGTACTGGCAGGCCTGATTGTATCCAAGGGTGTAGAATTATCAGCTGAATTAGCTATTCTACATAACTCTATTGGCGCCGTGCTCGGACCAACAGACAGTTATCAGTTGATGAGAGGTTTGAAGACTTTGGCGCTGCGTATGGAGCGTCACGAGAGCAATGCACTAGCGATCGCTCACTACTTATTAGAGCATTCAGCGATTGCGGAAGTGTTCCATCCAGGATTGCCTGATCATCCAGGACATGAAATCCAGAATCGCCAATCTTCAGGCAATACCGGTATTTTTTCTTTCAAATTAAAAGATGCCAGATACGTAGAGCCGCTTCTTCGTCATATTCGTCTTATTGCATTCGCAGAAAGCTTGGGCGGTGTAGAGTCACTTATGACTTATCCGGCTGTACAAACGCATGCTGATATTCCTGTGGAGATTCGAAATGCTGTGGGTGTAGATGATCGTTTACTGCGCTTCTCCGTCGGTATTGAACATGCAGAGGATTTGATTGCTGATCTTAGCCAAGCACTAGAAGCCGCTAGGGCAGAAATTGAGTCCAAGTAACAGGAAGAAATGTTCAATCGAGTGTTAGTGGAGAAATAGAGTATAACTAGCAGTATCGCTTAGTGCGATGCTGCTTTTCTTCTGGATAGGAATTTGCGAAGAATGTAAAAGCATTTTTCAAGCTGTTCAGATTGTGATACGATGAGGAAATGAACTGTTCAATTGTATGAGAAAGGGTTGTCACCTTGAAAAAAGAGACAACGTTTTTTCTTCCTGTAATTTTGTGATTCTACCATACCCCTAAGGGTTTAGAAGGAGGATGCGAACGATGAGTGCGATAGATCTTATTTTGGACAAAGCCCTACGGGGTGAACGTCTCCAATTGGAAGATACCATCCGACTGTTCGAGAGCAACGAAATTGAGAAAATGGGTGCAGCTGCAAACACCATAATGGAACGCTGGCATCCAGACCCGATGGCCACGTTTGTAATTGGTCGTAATATTAACTATACGAATGTATGTGATGTCTACTGCCGTTTCTGCGCATTTTATCGCAGACCGGGCTCTGATGAGGGTTATGTATTGCCGGATGAGACGATTTACCAAAAAATCGCTGAGACTATCGCTGTAAATGGTACAGAAATACTGATGCAAGGCGGTACGAACCCAAATCTTCCTTTCAGCTATTATACCGATATACTTCGCGGAATTAAGCAACGTTTTCCTGAGATTACAATGCATTCCTTCTCTCCTGCTGAGATTATGAAGATGAAGGAAGTATCTGGATTATCGCTCGAGGAAGTTGTGCGTGAAATCCATGCTGCTGGCCTGGATTCACTACCAGGTGGTGGAGCGGAAATTCTCGATGATCGCACACGCCGCAAGATCAGCCGACTTAAAGGCTCATGGCGCGAGTGGATGGATGTCATGCAGACAGCGCATAAGA
This sequence comes from Paenibacillus sp. NPDC058367, assembly GCF_042723305.1. Classification (NCBI taxonomy): domain Bacteria; kingdom Bacillati; phylum Bacillota; class Bacilli; order Caryophanales; family Paenibacillaceae; genus Paenibacillus; species Paenibacillus sp. NPDC058367. Next base: position 1,485,293 of record NZ_JBHXIZ010000001.1, on the reverse strand, counting down.
TCGGTATGAATACGACAGCTACGATGGTCATTGGACTTGGTGAAAGTATGGAAGAACGGGCATTACACTTACTTCGTGTGCGTGAGGCTCAGGACGAGTGTATTGCCAACAAGTATGATTCAGAGGGTTTCTTGGCCTTTATCTCTTGGACCTTCCAACCGGACAATACCAACCTGAAGCTGGATAGACAAACGCCTGAAGAATATCTGAAGACGGTAGCCATAAGTCGCCTTGTTCTAGACAACATTAAGAACTTCCAGTCCTCTTGGGTAACAATGGGACCAGAGGTCGGTAAGCTTTCCCTTCAATATGGCTGCAACGATTTCGGTAGTACGATGATTGAAGAAAACGTAGTATCTTCTGCGGGCGCGACCTACAAGGTCAATATCGAATCGATTACTCAGCTGATCCGCGAAGCAGGCAAAATCCCGGCACAGCGGAATACACGCTACGATATTCTGCGCGTGTTCGATGATGCTAATGCGAAGATTGATAATGATTTCATCATGCAGAACTAATATATAAATTAAATCAACGCTTGTTGCTCGTTAATCCGTTTAGTGGATGATTGAGCAGCAAGCGTTTTTTGTATGGTTAAGATTTCGAAGGTTTATTTTACCTGTGAACATAAATTCATTATTTTATTACATTTTTGTATACACATTATTATCCAAAAGTGATATCATAATCATATCAAAAGAATATCTTATGGGGGTGCTTTTTATGAAGGAGAAGACGCTTCGTCCTGTCAGCGGATTTTGGGTTATCGCATTAATTGCAGTTTGTTTGGCTGGTGGAATCTATGGTGCTGTTCAGGAGTATATTGCAGTACCGGTCATTCTGTTCGTTGTATCAGCAATACTATGTACGAGTATTACGGTTGTACAACCTAATAAGTCGGTTGTAGTCACCTTTTTCGGCAAATATGTAGGGACTATTGCAACGAGTGGACTGTTCGCAGTTATTCCGTTCAGCGTACGTAAGACGGTTTCCCTACGCGTTCGTAACTTTAACAGTGTGAAGCTCAAGGTCAATGATGTTGAAGGTAATCCGATTGAAATTGCTGCAGTTATCGTCTTTAAGGTGATTAACTCCGCTAAAGCCCTCTTTGATGTAGATAAATACATGGCTTTCGTAGAGATTCAGAGTGAAACGGCGCTGCGTCATGTAGCCAGCAAATACCCTTATGATAACTTCAATGAATCTGGGATGTCCTTACGTGCCAATGCAGATGAAATTGCTAAAGAGTTAGCGACTGAGCTTCAAGAGCGTTTGTCCTTATCTGGTGTAGAAGTCATTGAAGCCCGGCTTACACATTTGGCTTATTCAACAGAAATCGCCAGCACCATGTTGCAGCGGCAGCAAGCTTCTGCCATTCTGTCTGCTCGTCAAATCATTGTTGAAGGTGCAGTTGGCATGGTCGATATGGCGATTAAACAGCTTAAAGAGAGCGGTGTAGTGGAGCTTGATGAAGAACGTAAAGCGGCCATGATTAATAATCTGATGGTGGCGATCGTGTCGGAGCGCGGAGCGAGTCCGGTCATTAACGCCGGCTCGTTGTATTAAGGCGGTGCATCATGGGGGCCAAGAAAAGCTTTCCATTGCGGATCGATCCGGATCTGCATGAGGCGTTGGAACGTTGGGCGGGAGAGGAATTTCGCAGTGTAAACGGACATATCGAATACTTGCTGCGTGAGTCTTTGAAACGTGCAGGCCGCTTACCTGGGAAACGCCGAGAAGAGTAACCTGTTAAGGACAGTTCTAGCGCTATTTCCTGGCTGCAGAACTGTCCGTGTAGGTGACTGTTTCCGCGGTTTACAAAATTTTGCCCCCTCTACAGACTTGACTGTCAGAGAGGACAGATTTATAATTACTCCATAATTCACGTTAACAGCTTTGACAAAGATATGAATGGATTGTTCTGGACCGTATCAGAGAGAGGGAACATAGGCTGTAATTTCCTCCGGTATCCTACTATCGATTTACCCCTTTGTAGCTGCGGTTATGAATTCCCTGAAATGGGATAGTAAGAACCGCCGGTTCATGGTCGTTATTCCATGCTTACGAAGGATTCTGACTCGACTCTGCTTTAAGAGCAGATTGAGAGAATCGAATTTGGGTGGAACCACGGGTGCAATCGCTCGTCCCTTTGCGGGACGGGCGTTTTTTGTATGCGTGGATATTTCCGTTTCGAAAAATTTAAAATTGTTGTTTGGCTTAAGGAAATGAAGGAGGAAATTAAAATGGTAAGTATTAAACTTCCGGACGGCTCCGTTCGGGAATACGCAGAAGGTAGTAATATTGATGATGTAGCGGCTTCTATTAGTAGTGGACTTCGCAAGAATGCGGTGGCAGGGAAATTGAATGGTATTGTCGTGGATCTGTCCACTCCGCTAGAGGAAGGCGCATTGATAGAAATCGTAACTTTGGATTCACCTGATGGCTTGGAAGTTATGCGTCACAGTACTGCCCACTTGATGGCGCAAGCTGTAAGACGTTTATATGGAACAAAGGAAGTTAAGCTTGGTGTAGGTCCTGTTATCGAAGATGGCTTCTACTACGATATGGATTTGGAACATCCGCTTAATCCTGAGGATCTGCTAAAGATTGAAAAGGAAATGGATCGCATTATCTCTGAGAACCTTCCAATCGTACGTAAGGAAGTTAGCCGTAAGGAAGCGCTCCAAATATTCGGTGAGCTAGGCGATCCTTACAAACTTGAACTAATCGAAGCATTGCCTGAAGATAGTGTGATTTCGATCTATGAACAAGGCGAATTCTTCGACTTGTGCCGTGGACCACACTTACCGTCGACTTCTAAGATCAAAGTCTTTAAATTGATGAATGTAGCTGGTGCTTACTGGCGCGGCGATAGCAAGAATAAAATGCTTCAACGCGTATACGGTACAGCTTGGATTAAAAAAGCGCAGCTCGATGAGCATCTTCGTCTGCTTGAAGAAGCGAAGAAACGCGACCACCGTAAGCTGGGTAAAGAGCTTGAAATCTTCACATTTAATCAATTGGTAGGCCAAGGCTTGCCGATCTGGCTGCCTAAGGGTGCTAAACTGCGCAGTATTCTGGAACGATACATTGTGGATCTGGAAGCAAGTCTAGGATACCAGCATGTATATACTCCGGTTCTTGGTAATGTTGAACTATATAAAACTTCTGGACACTGGGAGCACTATCAAGAGGACATGTTCCCTAAAATGACTATTGATAATGAGGAATTTGTTCTTCGCCCAATGAACTGCCCGCATCACATGATGATTTATAAGAGCTCCATGCACAGCTATCGTGATCTGCCGATCCGTATTGCTGAACTGGGTATCCAGCACCGTTATGAAATGTCAGGAGCATTGACTGGCTTGCACCGTGTGCGTTCGATGACTCTAAATGACTCCCATATTTTCTGCCGTCTGGATCAAATTAAAGGTGAGTTCATTCGTGTAATCGAGTTGATTAAACAGGTATACAGTGACTTTGGTATTAATGACTACCGTTTCCGGTTGTCTTATCGTGATCCTAAGGATACAGAGAAATATTACGCTAATGACGAAATGTGGGAAACTGCACAGCGTATGTTGCGTGAAGTTGTAGAAGAAGCTGGTCTGCCATTCTACGAAGCAGAAGGCGAAGCTGCCTTCTACGGTCCTAAGCTGGATGTGCAGATCAAGACTGTACTAGGCAAAGAAGAAACTCTCTCCACTGTACAGATCGACTTCTTGCTGCCTGAACGCTTTGAATTGGAATATATCGGTGACGATGGTCAGAAACACCGTCCAGTCGTTCTACACCGCGGTATTTTAGGTACTATGGAGCGCTTTGTTGCTTTCTTGTTAGAGAACTTTGCAGGATCACTGCCGCTTTGGCTGTCTCCACAGCAGGTTAAAGTTATTCCTGTTTCGACTGCCTTCGACGATTATGCCAAGGAAGTTACAGACAAGCTGCGTCGCCGTGGTATCTCTGCTGAGGCAGATTTACGTAATGAGAAGCTTGGCTATAAGATCCGTGAAGCTCAGCTGGAGAAGCTACCATACATGTTCGTAGTTGGCGAGAATGAGATGAATGCCGAGACAGTTTCCATCCGTAAGCGTGGAGAAGGCGATATGGGAGCTAAGCCGCTTCAAGAAGTTATTGAGCTGCTAGCCCAGGAAATTGCTGACCGTGTAATCTCCTAATTACTTGTAATAACCAACACCAAAAGTACGTCTAATAATGACCTCTGTCATATGCCCATAAGGATTGAAAATTGATCTTTATGTATAAAATTTTGTGAATCGGGAAACCTTCGCTAATAAGGGGGAGGTTTATCACATGAACAAAATGGGCATATTTCAGAGGTTTTGGTGTCTTTTCGTCACAATAGTCCTACTGTTGACTGCTGCAGGTATCATTCCTGAATCCAAGCATCAAGCAGTTGTGGCCAATGGGACAGGAGACACATTACAGCACACAGATATTAGCAAAACGCTTTCGAACGAATTGCAACATACTCAGGCTAATTCTGGTTCAATGAGAACCAAAGATCAACAAGCTATTCTCACCACTGGCCGTGCTACCTTGTTATCAAACGAGCCATATTCCAGCGTACCGATCGTTCCTGCGACAACAAAAAATAAACCAGTAGCTACAAAGTCACCACAGAGCACTAAAGCTCCAATTACCAAAGGGAGTGGGGGCACAGGCTCTTCAAAATCGCCGAATTCTGTTCCTGTAGCTGCGCCAGCTCCTGACCAGATTATTACTTCAATGAAAGTGATGGCGACGGGGTATACTGCGGGTTATGAATCAACAGGTAAAACATCTAAACATCCCGAATACGGAATCACTTATTCAGGTGTTAAAGTACGTAGAGATAAGAATACAGTCTCGACTATTGCTGCTGACCCTAAGGTAATCCCGTTAGGGAGTATACTTTATATACCTGGTTATGGATACGGCATCGTAGCTGATACAGGATCTGCCATTAAAGGGCGGAAGATTGATTTGTATTTTGCTACTACGAAACAGGTGTATAAGGAATGGGGCAAAAAATCAGTTGTAGTTCAGCTCATTAAGCGAGGAAACGGTACATGTACAGAAGTGATGCTGAAGAAGCTCACTCAGGCAATTGAGACTTATAATGCTGTACCGCAATCCCTGCTGGAAGAATCCATTTAAGATCTAGCGGTTATACTTCAATGAATTTGGTGGATTGAACTTAATTTCACTTGGTCATGCATAATAGTGACATCACCTTGCCATAATACGGACTGGGGCAGAGCATTAGCCTCATCCGAGATTTTCTCTTAGTAAGCATTATCTATGCTGCATAAGGGATAAGGGAGGTGAATTACGTGGCTAATAATAAAAAATCTAAAGTTCAAGAAAACTACAAAACACCGAATGAAAAATACAATGCTGAGTTTGCTGTTGAGAATGACGGCGCAACTAAGCAAAGTGGAAATACTTCTAAGCCAGCTCAGAAACCGCAACAATAATGCGCTTCTGAAGCAGAAGACTGCTGAATAAAGAGACTGTCCCAATCAGTTTATAACTGAGGGACGGTCTTTTTTCATTTTTCATATATAATGAAGTAAATGGAATATTACCCCATTCGTCTCCGTCTAGAGACTGAGTGGAAGTTCCTTCTCTCGCCGCTGTTTATGAGCGCTTCCTTCCTGTAGACTAAGGCTATAAGATTGAAGAAGAGAGCGTTCCACTAATTTAAAGGGGAAATGGAATATGAAAAGAAGGTTCACCAGTCAGATTTTTGGCGGCTTGATCCTGATAGGGATTGGAGCCATGTTTCTACTTAGACAATTGGGTTACACCGATTTCAGCTTAGGTTATTTAATCTCAAATTATTGGCCTGTTATCTTGATCCTCATGGGGATGAAGCGACTCCTGGGTACGGGAGACGAACATCAAAAAGGTGGATCTTCACCTATCGGCGGTTTTTTCTTTCTGGCGATCGGAGTGTTCTTCCTTGGACGAAATTTGGACTGGTTCGATATTTCAGCCGGAGATTTTTTCAAAATGTTCATTCCAATCATGCTTATTGGTGGCGGTCTTTATGTGATTTTTAAACCACGAGGTTCAGTACCACCAGTGCCACCTGCGCCACCATCACCACCTGATTACTTTCCTCCAGGAAAAAGCTCACTGGATGTGGAGCCGCCAACGCCGCTGGATTCCACGCTTGATGAACAATTCGAGCAGAAATTCGGCAAACCTTCTGGAGAGCGAGACTGGAATATTAATCTTCAAAAAGATGAAGAAGAGGATGAGGACGGAACTGGAGCTTTTAAGTCCACCGCTGAATCACGTTGGCAGGAGAAACAGGAGCGTCATGAGCGCAGACGCCAAGAACGTCATGAGCGTCATGCTAGAAGACATGGGGAATGGCATGAGGAGTTCCATAAGACAGAGAGTAGCAGCAAGGAGTCAACTAATCGCTCTGCTTTTATTGGGGATGTCCACATGGGTCGCGAGCATTTCCAACTGAAGAATACAAATGTCTCGCAGTTTATAGGTGATACTGTACTGGATCTGACGAACGCGCAGATTGCTTATGGAGAAACGAAAATTAATATCTCCGCTTTTATAGGTGACATCAAGGTGTACATTCCGAATGATATGGATCTTGGAATCTCAGTGAACAGTAGTTCATTTATCGGCGATATGGAAGTTTTGGATCAGTCTCGGAGTGGATTTATGAGCAGTGTTCAATGCAAGACGCCTTATTATAAAGAAGCGGGCAAAAAGGTCCGCATTAACGTAAGTGCTTTTATAGGTGACATTAAAGTTAAAACGGTGGGTTAGATGGGAACAATCTTTAGTAATACCAAATGGTTGTTGTTGTTTTACTTTTTGCTCACTGGAGCCGTAAGCGCCGGGTTGATGTATGCAGGCACTTGCCTTGGGTATATCGAAGTAATGGATTATCGCATGTGGCTGTACTTATGTCTGGGGATCGTGTTGTTCACTGTTGTAATCGGCTATATGGCAGGTCAGCGCATTCAGCGCCGGATTGATCATCTGGATCTAAATATGCTGCAGGTGGCAAAAGGGAATCTGTCCGTTCGTATGCCAGAGAGTGATGACCAGTCTTTTGCGAGAGTGTACCATGAATTTAATGTCATGATGGATACGGTTGAGAACAAGATGCAGCTTCTGCAGCGATTGGGTGAACAAGAGGTTATTGAGAAGGAACAGGCAGCGGAGAGTGCGGTGTTGGAGGAAAGAAGGCGTATGGCCCGGGATTTGCATGATACGGTGAGCCAACAGCTTTTTGCCATCCATATGTCGGCTTCTTCGCTGCCTAAAGTGCTGAAGGTTAATGAAGCTCAAGGTCAATTGGTAATGGATCAGTTAATTGCAATGTCACAGATGGCACAAAAGCAGATGAGAGCACTTATTGCACAGTTGCGACCGGTGGAGCTGGAAGGCAGGAATCTCTTCGAAGCACTGGAAAAATGGTTCCCAGATTATTGCCGCCAGAACGGCTTAAAAGGAATGAAGGAGCTTGAGCTGCAAGGAGAATTATCTGAGGCTATTGAACATCAGTTATTCTTGATTATCCAGGAGGCTATGGCGAATATTGTGAAGCATGCTGAAGCTAGACTGGTCAGTTTATCGCTGCGTGAAGGGTCAAGACAGGTTGTGCTGAGTATTAGCGACGACGGTCAAGGTTTTGAACATATACAGCAAAAACAGGGATCATACGGTCTTACCACCATGCGCGAACGTGCGGAGAAACTGGGTGGACAAGTGGAGATTATTAGCCGTAAAGGTGCGGGAACGACCATACGCGTACATATCCCTAAGTTTGTGCAAGGGAACTCTGAGTTAGAGGAAAAAAGAGCATTAGGAACAGATACAGAGGACGAGGAGGAATAGAGCATGAGCGTCATAAGAGTGTTGCTCGTGGATGATCATGATATGGTGCGGATGGGTCTTAAAACATATCTGATGCTGGAGCCGACGTTTGAGGTTATAGGTGAGGCAGCAAATGGACAGGAAGCGCTGGAGATGCTGCGTGCTGGTGGACATGAAGGCTTACCCGATCTCGTGCTGATGGATCTGATGATGCCTGTGATGAATGGTGTGGAGACTACTCGTGCAGTGCTATCGGAATTTCCTGGTCTCAAAATCGTTATCTTGACCAGCTTTTTAGAGGATGACCTCGTCGTGGACGCTATAGAGGCTGGAGCAGTCAGCTATGTGCTCAAAACTGTGTCTGCAGAGGAGCTGATCTACGCACTGCAAGGCGCATTTCGAGGTATGCCAGTTATGACTGGTGATGTATCGCAAGCGCTGACACGTGGCATTCGCCAGCGTACCGTGCAAGGTGATTCCTCCGGCTTGACGGAGCGTGAGAAGGAGGTCCTACTGCTCATTGCTGAGGGCAAGACCAATAAGGATATCGGCGAGGAACTACATATCAGCATCAAGACAGTGAAGACGCATGTCAGTAACCTGCTGATGAAATGCGAGCTGGATGATCGAACCCAGTTGGCTATTTATGCTCATCGAAAGGGTTGGGCTCAGGGTTAGGTTTGTTATTCAAGATGATTTGGGGTAGTTTATGGGGGCTTAAAAGTAAGTTATAGGGAAAACTTCCCTTTAAACTTGAGTTTTAGGCTTGTATACAGGATTATAGGGAAATCCTCCGTATAAATTCCTTGTTTTTCTCATAAATAGCTATATTGCTGAGAATTATAGGGAGGTATTCCCTTTAAATCTTGATTTCTTATGGTTTTTGGTTAATTATAGGGAGTTTTTCCCTATAATTATTGATCGTTGTTTGTTCCTTGTTCTTGGACTTCGTTCATGGACGACGTTCTAGGGTTTTGTTCTAGGTTGTATATTGGAAGTTCGGGCCGCGTTGTTTTCCGCGCCCGAGCTTCTTTTTTACTTCCCTGCCTAGGGATTGGGTATCAGAGCGAAAAGTTTACGTCCGCCTTTGAAATTATGTTCCACCCGGAGGGTCAATTCATAGGAACATGATTTCAACAGCGGTGTAGCCTGAAACCCATTCCCGACCAACAGCGTGCGCCTTTTGAACCAAATAACGTCTATTTGCCTATATCTTTTATCTCCGCTTAAATTGTTTTTAATGTGACCTTAAGGTTTAAAGTACAAAATAAGAAACAAGAAAACAAATTAATCCTTGTCAGGCGACAGGATGCAGGAGGTAAATAAACATGGACGATAACAAAAACAACTTTAATCGAGACAATGGACCAGCACCAGATCGGGATTGGGACAATAATAACCATAATAGCAATAATAATCAGTCATCCGAATCCGGATCATCATACTACTATTCTTATGGACCATTTAAATCATTGAACAAAGATGAAAGTAACGTAGACGGAAGTGCTCAGCATTACAACCGGATGGAGCCGGAGCGGGTCGAGATTACACCTCCACAGCCTGTAAAACAACTCCCATATAACAGTTCATATCGCAGTACAGGCTTTGATGGTAATGGCGGTGGACGTGGAGGAAACGGCGGAGGCGGTTCTGAAGGTGGCGGTGGCTGGCAATTTAATAAAAAGCCAAAAAGCTCAGTGAAAACAATATTTGTTTCCTTCTTAGCGGGTATGGTCGTTCTCTCAGGTTCTATGTTCATGGCAGATCGAGGCAACTGGTTCACAGGAGATGCAGCTTCAACCATTGCGAGCTCAGAATCGAATGGAACGGCGAAGACGACGAATGAGAGTGCTAGTACTACACCTAATACTACCACTACATCATTGGTGAAAGGATCTCGTGATGTGACTGGCGTAGTTGATGCGGTTGGACCAGCAGTCGTCAAGATTGAGACGTTAGTGAAATCTGGTTCGCGTAATGGAAGTTCATCCAGTCCGAACTTAAGTGATCCGTTCTCTCAATTTTTCTTCGGGGATCAATACGGTGGAAGTGGTTCTTCACAAAATGAGCAGGACTCGAAGTCAGGTTCAAATTCTTCATCGCAGCTCATCCCTTATGGAATTGGAACAGGCTTCATTTATGAGAAATCCGGATATATTTTGACCAATCAGCACGTCATTGAAAATGCCGATGTTATCCAAGTTACAGTGGATGGCGTGACCAAACCATACGAAGCGAAATTGCTAGGTTCTAGCAAAGATCTGGATTTGGCAGTACTGAAGATTGAAGGAGATACTGATTTTCCTACAGTTGCTCTGGGAGATTCGGATAGCTTGAAAGTAGGCTCAGAAGTGGTTGCTATCGGTAACCCGCAAGGCTTCGACCATACAGTAACCTCTGGTGTTCTTAGTGCAAAAGGACGCAGCATTGATATTAACGAAGAAGATGGTAGTGGAACACGCAACTACAAAAACCTGCTGCAAACAGATGCTTCTATCAACCCTGGTAACTCCGGTGGTCCGTTGCTCAATATGAATGGACAGGTAATTGGTATGAACGTAGCTGTTAGCACAGATTCCCAAGGTATTGGTTTCGCTATCGCTGTGAATACGATTAAAGAAGTCGTAGATAAACTCGAAGCGAACCAAGCGATTCCAAAAGAACCCGTACCATTCATTGGTGCAACGCTTATGACGATTACAGATGAAGTAGCTAAGCAAATGGGCACGGATATTAAAGAAGGTTCTGTAGTTGCAGACATTATCTTTAAATCGCCAGCGTATGCCGCTGACTTGCGCCCTTACGATATCATTACAGGTGCAAATGGAACAAAATATGCAACAAACCAAGATCTGATCGCTTTCATTCAAACGCTAAAAGTCGGTGACAAAGTAACGCTGAATGTGGTGCGCGATGGTAAAAATATGGATCTTTCCGTAACAATCGGCAACAAGAATGATTTTGATACGACTACTGGGCAAAGTCAGAAGTAATAACACCGGACGGTGAATAACGCGGAAGGGGCAACCCTTCCGTTTTTGTCTAATCATGGTGTGACTGCTACAATATAAATAAATAGAAATGAACAATGGGGGCTGCTTGATGCGACCGAATATTCTTATTATTGATGATGATGAAAAAATTATTTCCATGCTGCGCCGGGGGTTAGCTTTTGAAGGCTACGATGTAAAGACAGCGGTGAATGGAGCGGATGGTTTACGAGCAATCCTAAGCAGCGATCCGGATGTGGTGATTTTGGATGTTATGATGCCTCAGGTAGACGGATTTGAAGTCTGTCGTCGTTTGCGAGAAGGGGGCAGTAATGTACCTGTTCTAATGCTTACGGCCAAGGATGAAATTGAGCATCGTGTGAAAGGGCTTGATCTGGGTGCGGACGATTATCTAGTTAAACCATTTGCGCTGGAAGAGTTACTTGCGCGTGTGCGAGCATTGCTTCGGCGCAAGAGTGAGCAAAGTGGCGGCAGTGAGCAAGCGGTTACTTACGAGGATATTACCTTGGATGTGGATTCACGTGAAGTGACACGCGCCGGCAAGAGACTGGAGCTGACAGCGAAGGAATTTGAGCTGCTACATCTCTTTATGCAAAATCCGAAACGGGTGCTTTCGCGGGATCTGATCATGGATAAAATATGGGGTTATGATTATAGCGGTGAATCAAATGTACTTGAGGTATACATAGCTATGCTACGTCAAAAGACGGAGGAGCATGGCGGTAAACGCCTCATTCAAACGATCCGGGGTGCCGGTTACATTCTAAGAGGTGACAACTAACATGTCTATAAGATTGCGGCTGACTGCTTGGTATTCAGGGATTTTGGCCGTTATGCTGCTGGCCTTATCAGCCGCAATTTACGGTTTTGTCTATTTTAATACGTATGGGGACTTGAAGGATCGTCTGAAGGTACAATCTGAGCAAACGAAACTTTTATTTAGCGTTGATCGCTACAATGGTGAGCTGAAACTTGGCGGAGTCGGTCCTGAAAACTCCAATTTATATACGCAGATTTATACTTATGGCAGCAAAAGCTTGTCACAATCGACAAATATGATTAACTTTGGCCTACGGTTTGATTATCCTGCTAAAGATAAAATTGCAAAAGGATTTCGTAATGTTGTTGTGGACGGCAATCAGTTTTTGATCTACGAGATGCCTATCGAACTAGAGCATTATAATAATAATCCAGTGGCTGTATTACAAGTCGCTGCCTATGTGAATGAGCAGAATAAGCTATTGGAGCGTTTGAAAAATATATTGCTTGTCGGTTCTTTTGCTACCTTGATCGCGGCATTTACCTTTGGTTTATTCCTGGCACGTAAAGCGATGAGTCCTATTGGGAAAGTGATTGAAGCTGCAAACGGTATCCAGACTGGGACAGACCTAAGCTCCCGTATTGAATATGATGGACCTCCGGACGAAATAGGTCGTTTAATTGAGACTGTCAATAACATGCTTGGGCGGATGGAAGGATTCTACACAGAGTTAGAGGATTCTTATGCAGCTCAGCGTCGATTCGTTTCCGATGCATCACATGAGCTGCGGACTCCACTAACAACCATTCGTGGGAATATCGATCTGCTGCAAAAAGTTTGGGAGCTGGAACCGGGTGAAGGGAAGATGAGCGAGGCTGAAATTCGCCAGCTCTCGATGGAATCGGTGAAGGATATCGCGGACGAGTCTAAGCGAATGAGCCGACTTGTAGCAGATATGCTCTCGCTCGCTCGTGCTGATACAGGGCGAACCTTCGAGATAGAGCCGGTGGCACTGGAACCAATGATGACTGAGATCGCGCGTAGGGCATCCTTCCTGCCTCGTCAAGCGGAGTGGGTTACAGGGGATATGTCCGTCTTAAATGGAAAATATGTTGTGGGTAATAAGGATTATTTACAACAAATGTTATTTATTTTTATTGATAATGCTTTTAAATACACGCCTTCTGGCGAGGTAAGTTTAGATACGATTTTCTATCAGAATCAGGTTGGTATTCGGATCACCGATACGGGGATAGGTATGGATAAAGATGAGGTTCCATATATTTTCGACCGTTTCTATCGTGCAGATGAATCACGTGGAATTACAGAAGGAATTGGGCTTGGTTTATCCATTGCTAAATGGATTATTGACGAGCATGGTGGGTCTGTGGAAGTTGTTACACGCCAAGGCGAAGGAACTACTTTTGTGATCTGGTTGCCGCTTCTCTTTGCTCCGCCGCTGGAATAGGGTATAATTTAAAGTGTGTCCTATTACAGAAGTCAACGAAAGCAGAAAGTTGGTGAAGTCATGGAAGTCATTAAAATTTCTCCCCGGGGATATTGTTACGGAGTAGTCGATGCTATGGTAATGGCACGGCAGGCTGCGCAAAATCTCGATCTTCCCCGGCCGATTTATATACTGGGCATGATTGTTCATAATAGTCATGTCACGAATTCGTTTGAGGACGATGGCATTATTACCTTGGACGGTCATAACCGTCTGGATATTCTCGATAAAGTAGACAGTGGAACCGTTATATTCACTGCTCACGGAGTTTCACCTGAGGTACGTAAGATGGCTAGGGATAAAGGATTGACTACGGTCGACGCTACCTGTCCTGATGTGACAAAGACGCATGATCTCATTCAGGAGAAAGTCGATGACGGTTATGAGGTTATTTATATCGGCAAGAAAGGCCATCCGGAACCGGAAGGTGCTGTCGGCATTGCGCCAGAGCATGTGCATTTAATTGAAAAAGAAGATGAGATTGCAACTCTATCCATTCCTTCTTCACGGATTGTAATTACGAATCAGACCACTATGAGCCAGTGGGACATTAAGAATATTATGAAAAAGCTTCTAGAGACCTTCCCAGGTGCTGAAGTGCATAATGAGATATGTATGGCTACTCAGGTGCGTCAAGAGGCTGTAGCGGAACAGGCGGGTCAATGCGATCTAGTGATTGTCGTTGGCGATCCACGAAGCAACAACTCTAATCGTCTGGCACAGGTGTCGGAAGAGATCGCAGGTGTGCCTGCTCATCGGATTTCTGATATCTCTGAACTAAACACCGACTGGCTGAAGGGTGTAAATATTGTAGGGGTTACCTCTGGCGCGTCTACACCTACTCCAATTACCAAAGAAGTTATTAATTATTTGGAGCAGTACGATTCTGAGAATCCCGAGACATGGGAGATCAAACGTACTGTGAATATGGCGAAATTACTTCCTCCGGTTAAGAATAAGAGCACAAGCACTACTTAATACGCTGTAAGCGAACTTATATATTTGTGTTAGGGCAAAAGCGCGTAACCTCATCTATCGAGGTTACGCGCTTTTCTATTTAGAAAAAGCAATTTCATCTTATAAATCAGGAAATAGGATTGACGGTAAAGGATTTTTAGAGTAAAATCGCTTTATCGGTTAAAAGCATAAAAGCTTAAAAGCTTAAAAGCGAACACGCGTCGTAGTGCGAGTGTATTGAGCGAAATTATTATAAATTTTAAGTGTAGAGAGGAAGTTATTAAAATGATCGTCATTACATCCAATCAAACGCCAGAAGAGCAGGTTAAAGATATTATTGCAGTTATCGAAAAAGAGGGTCTGCAGGTACATCTCTCTAAAGGTGCAGATCACACTGTTATCGGTTTAGTAGGAAGTGTAACTCCTAAGCTTGCAGAGCATTTGCGGCAAATGAAGGGAGTAGAGAACGTCGTAAAGATCTCCAAGTCTTATAAGCTAGCTAGCCGTGATTTCCATCCAGAGGATACCATTATCGATATCAAGGGTGTGAAGATTGGTGGAGAGAATCTGGTGATTATGGGCGGACCATGCGCCGTTGAGTCTCCAGAACAGATTGATGAGATTGCCCGTCTGGTTAAAGCTTCAGGTGCTCAGGTACTGCGTGGAGGCGCGTTTAAGCCGCGTACAGGTCCATACAGCTTCCAAGGTGTAGGTGTAGAAGGTTTGACTATGATGGCTGAAGCAGGAAAGCGTCATGGCCTATTAACCATTACAGAGGTTATGACACCAGAGTATGTGGATATTTGTGCAGAGCATGCTGACATCCTCCAGGTGGGTACACGGAACATGCAGAACTTTGATTTGTTGCGCAAGCTGGGTACTTGTGGAAGACCTGTCCTTCTGAAACGCGGCTTCAGTGCAACCTATGATGAATTGCTCAATGCAGCGGAGTACATTTTGGCAGGCGGAAATAAGGATGTAATGCTCTGTGAGCGTGGTATTCGTACATTTGAGACTTACACACGCAATACGCTGGATCTATCGGCTATTCCGGTTTTACAAAGCTTAAGCCACCTTCCGGTAATCTCTGACCCAAGTCACGGCACTGGACGTCGTGAGTTAGTTGAACCTATGGCTAAAGCTTCGGTTGCAGCTGGTGCAAATGGTCTAATCATCGAAATGCACACAGATCCGGACAATTCTATGACAGGTGACGGTGTTCAATCGTTATTCCCCGAGCAGTTCGATAATCTGCTTAAGGATCTAGAAAAGCTTGCTCCGATTGTTGGACGTAAGTTTTCAACTTCGCCAGAAACCGTTTCGGCGCTATAATTTTTAAGAATTTAACAACCTTGGAAGTCCTCTAAACCCGCGGTACAGCGGGATAGTAGGGCTTCTTTGCTATTGGATAAGTTAGAAATGTTATGAATATTAGCGAAAATAATGGATTTCACGAAAGCGTTAGAATATCTTACATTGCTGAAAGAAATACCTGACATAAGCATTGACGATGTTAGGTATGAGATTTATAATGACGACAGCAAATAAAAATGAAACAAGAACATTTGCATACTGTGAGGGGCTTAATGTTCGGAACTTGGGGGAGGAAAAATTCATGTCGGTTGAAAAAGTGTTGCAAACAATTAAAGAAAACAATATCGAGTGGGTAGATTTTCGATTCGTAGATTTAGGTGGCCGTGCTCACCACATTTCTCTGCCTGCTTCTGAAGTGGAAGATGAAACTTTTGTAAATGGGGTAGCATTCGACGGTTCTTCCATCAAAGGATTCCGTGGTATTGAAGAATCAGACATGGTTATGATGCCTGATCCGAACAGTGTGTTCATTGATCCGTTTACAGCTCATCCAACGCTGAACGTTATGTGCGACATTTTCACTCCTGATGGTGAACGCTATGAGCGCGATCCTCGCGGTATTGCTGTGAAAGCAGAAGAATTCCTTCAGAAGAGCGGAGTTGGAACATCAGCATTCTTCGCACCTGAGTCTGAATTCTTTATCTTTGATGATGTTCGTTACGAGAGTGGTATGAACAGCTCCTCATTCTTCGTAGACTCTGAAGAAGCGGCTTGGAATACGGGTCGTAAAGAAGAAGGCGGCAATCTTGCATTTAAAGTTGGCGTTAAAGGTGGATATGTACCTGTAGCACCTGTGGATTCCCAACAGGATATCCGTAGTGAAATGTGTCGTCTGCTTGCTGAAGTGGGACTGCGCATTGAGCGTCATCACCACGAAGTAGCAACTGCAGGCCAAGCGGAAATTAACTTCCGTTTTGATACCTTAAAGAAAACTGCTGATAATCTCATGACTTATAAATATATTGTACAAAACACTGCACGTCAGTACGGCAAAGTAGCAACCTTCATGCCAAAACCACTGTTTGGCGATAATGGTAGCGGAATGCACGTACACCAATCGATCTTTGACGGAGACACTCCTTTGTTTTACGAAAAAGGCGCTTATGCTAACTTGAGCGAAATGGCTCTTCACTATATCGGCGGTATTTTGTACCATGCACCAGCCTTGATCGCTTTGACTAACCCAAGCACCAACTCATTTAAACGTTTGGTTCCTGGTTACGAAGCACCGGTCAACTTGGTATACTCCAAAGGAAATCGTTCTGCAGCAGTTCGTATTCCAGTAGCGGCTGTGACACCGAAGGGCTGTCGTATCGAGTTCCGTACACCGGACTCCACCGCTAACCCTTACTTGGCATTCTCCGCAATGCTGATGGCAGGTCTGGACGGAATTAAGAACAAGATCAACCCACAAGAACTGGGTTACGGTCCTCTGGATAAGAACATCTACGAATTGTCCGATGCAGACAAAGAAAAGATCCGCAGCGTTCCAGGTAGCCTGAGCGAAGCACTTGATTCTTTGGAAGCTGATTACGAGTTCCTTACAGAAGGCGACGTATTTACTAAGGACTTCATTGATAACTATATTGCTCTGAAACGTTCCGAGGCTCAAGAGGTTGCGATTCGTGTTCATCCACATGAATATTCTCTGTACTTCGACCTGTAAGATTGCTCAAATCATATAAAGCTTTAACCAATAAAGGTGTTCCTAAGTCATGGAAATGACTTAGGAACACCTTTTGTATTGATCCTAACAAAAATGAGGATATCTTTGGCCATTGATATGGCTAAGGATATCCTCATTTTAGCTTCTATAGTTTAATATTCTGCCTGTAGTTCCGCTTTAATTAAGTAGAGGTATCACTTGGGGATCTATACTAAACCCCGCTCAGGAGCTCCGCAGGATTCTCTTATGATGAGCTCTGGCTCGACGCTGAAAGAGCTCGTGCCTGATTGATTGTTTATTAGATCATACAGCATTAACGCGGCTAGACGACCAATCTTATCTTTATTTTGTTTAATCGTAGTCAAGAGTGGTGTTGTGTAATTGCAGGCTTCGATATCGTCACAGCCAATAATCGCGACGGTTCCAGGAACAGCAATAGCAGATTCCTTTAGGGCACGCATAGCCCCAATAGCTAACTGATCAGAAGCCGCGAAGATCGCTCTGGGCAAGTTTCCATTCGAAATCATTCTACGCATGGTTTCATAACCGCTGGCTTCAAAGAAGTTGCTGCCGTTTAAGAACCAGTTTTCGTTGATCGGTAGACCTAAATCTTCAAGCGCTTTGCGGAAACCACTTTCACGTATATTGGAGATTTCTGACTCAGAGGAGCTGCCGATATAACCAAGTTCTCGATAGCCTAATAAGTAAAAGTGTTCGACTACCTTGGTAGACAACTTAAAATTATCAGACATGATATAACCCGAATTGTCGCCTGATAGCTTTAAATCTACGCCGATGCATGGGATAGAACTATTATCCAATTCGCTGATGGAGGTTTCTAGCTCTTGTCCGGTAATAAGTAGGCAGCCATCCACATTAAAATGCAAACAACGGGCAAGATAATCATTGGTATCGCCACTTTGGAATTTTTCGTTAGAGAAAAAGATCAGATCGTAACCTAGCAGTCCCATTTGTTTTTTGAAGGAATTTAGAACTTCGATGAAAAAAGGGTGGGTAAAGTCAACGTTCAGCATTCCTGCAAAAATAACTCCAATTAGATTCGATGATTTTGTAGCTAATGTTTTTGCTGAATTGGAGGGAGTATATCCAGTTTCCTTTATGATTTGTTGTACCCTAGTCTTGGTGTCTTCCGAAATGTCGCTGTAGTTATTTATGATTTTAGATACTGTCGAAACAGAAACTCCAGCTATTTTCGCTATGTCTTTAATGTTATAGGCCAACTTTAGTCCTCCTTATGATGCGAAATACTCCGTAATCTATGATAAAAGTATCGTTGAGTTAAACTTTTTATGGATTTCAAATATGAATTACGAAATGTTTTCGTAAATGATTTTATAATTATATAGGTAGATAGTCAATGGGATGTTTGGCGTTCAAGCAGATATATCCTTTATTTTAAAGGGTTTTGGAGAATTTCAGTTCAAGAATAGTTCAAAGATAAAGAATAAAAAAGACTTTACAAAGATAAATAACGATGTAATAATAAAAACAACGAAACCGCTTTCTGTATTATAATCGCTAAAGTTTCGTAATTTCAATAATTAAGATAATGTTTCGTTAAGAGGTCATACAAATCATCTGGGGGGTAACAAAAATGGTAAAGAAGCTTTCTGCGGTATTGTTGAGCTCAGCGCTAGTGCTCTCATTAGCAGCATGTGGAAGCGGCAACAACACAAATGGTGAGGCTACTTCGGGCAACGGAACAAGCAAGCCCGCAAATGGTGAGAAAAAGGTTATTAAAATCTTGCACTGGAAACAAGAAAACATTAACAAGGTTATTACAGACATTAATAAGAAGTTTGAAGAGAAATATCCAGAATACAAGATTGAGTACACGACGACAGGTCCGGACGATGAATTTAAACAAGCACAAAGAGCAAGAATTACAGCTGGTGACGTAGACGTCCTTGCTGATTTGTCCGGTATGAGATTGTCTCCGAAAGATTGGACACCAGGTGCGAAAGTGCCAGACTGGCAACAATGGATTGATTCCGGTTTGATTGCTGATCTGAGCAACGAAGCTTTCGTTAAAAACTACAATGCGAATGATATTGCCAAAGCGGGTACTTACAACGATAAAGTGTATGCGATCCCAACCGGTAAAGTAGCAATGTCAGGTTTCTTCTATAATAAAGAAATTTTTGAACAAAACGGTTTGACTGTTCCAACAACATGGACAGAGTTCATCAGTGTTCTAGATACTTTGAAATCCAAGAGCATTGTGCCAATCGTAGTGGCTGGTAAAGACGTATGGCCTTTGAAACTGCCAGTGTTCGGCTTGCAAGCTAAGATTCTAGGCGGCGGCGACCAACAAAAATGGATTGAAGGCGTTTGGAAAGGCACTTCGGCGTTCAACGATGCTGAGGCTGTAGAAGTTTTGGATAAAATGAAGACCCTTCAAGATAACTACATTATCGATGGTTTCTTGGGTATTGACTATGCAACAGCACCTTCGTACTTCGCAACAGGTAAAGCAGCTATGATTGCTGACGGAACTTGGGATGCACCTACAATCGCTGCGGCAAATCCTGATGTGAAATTCGGATACTTCCCAATCCCTGCTACTGAAGATGCTGCTAAGAACGCTTCTCTTGTCGGCAAATACGATGTAACTTGGTATGCAGCAGAAAAAGGTCCGAACAAAGAAGGCGCATTGAAATGGTTGGAATTCTTCTCTGAACCAGAAAATTACACGGAATATGTTAAGGCTGCCGGATTCGTGCCAACACAAGATAACATCGCAACTGGCAGTGACTTCATTGATAACGAACTTGCCCAATACATGGCAGAAGACTTTGAACTTGCTTATGAAATCATTATGATTAACCGCGACAATGTAGGCGAGCACATTGCTGCTGAAGGCGTTCACACTGAATACCTGGCACCAGGCGGCGAATTCAAAACCGCTAAAGAACTTGCAGATGTACAACAAAAAGAATGGGAAGCAGCAGCACCTAAATAAGCTGTTATCCTAATAAACAGACATCTACAACATACTGTGCACCATCATGTACTACAACATCGGGGTCTGTTCGTACAGACCCCGATCATTTTATTGAATTAGGATTGGGTAGGTGAGAGAAATGTATCCGTTCGGAAAAGGTATAAAAAGATATTTACCGCTTCTGCTGCTTATGATTCCATTATCGTTGTACGTTATTTTTTATTTTGGACCCTCTATGATGACGGTCATTTATTCATTTACAGATATTACTAACGTTCCAGGAAGCAAATTGAATTTCGTAGGCCTTGACAATTATTACAGTGTTTTTAACTCCGGAAATTCAGGCGAACGATGGGATTCCATTATACGAACAGTTTATTTCATGGTCATTGTTACAATCGTACAAAACGGTGTCGGTCTCCTTATGGCCGTAGTGATTAATCAGAAGCTGAAAGGCGATTATTTTTATCGCGCAGTTTTCTTTTTGCCGGTTGTGCTCGGTGTATCGGTAGTTGCACTGGTATGGGGCTTGATGTTCGATCCGCTAAGTGGTCCCGTAAATCAACTGTATGATTCATTGTTCGGTTATAAAGATATGTTCTTTGGAAGCTTCACCCATGCGTTTGGTTATATAATATTCACGCAAATTTGGATGTACATGGGTTACTCCATGCTGATTTTCCTTGCAGGTCTTCAATCCGTTCCGAAAGATCTGTATGAAGCTGGATATATTGATGGTACCACGAAGTGGCAATCTTTTAAGAACATTACGTTCCCACTTATTGCTCCATCGTTCACCATTAATATTATTTTGTCCATTATCGGTGCCATGTCCACCTTTGATATTATTCTCGCAACTACGGACGGTCGCTTTAACACAAGAACGATGGCTTATGACGTGTATAAAGAGACGTTCCGTGGTTCTCTACAGATGGGACTTCCATCCGCGCTTTCTGTGGTGCAGTTCCTTATGATTCTGGTCTTCGTTGTATTTGCAGTTAAACAAATGCGTAAGAGAGAGGTGGAGTATTAATGAAAGATTCCAAAACCGCCAAAACTCTCTCCTATATTCTGATTGCAGTATTGCTTGTTTTGTATATCATGCCACTATTGTTTGTAATAAACATTTCATTCAAGTCTTTTTCGGACTATTTGCTAGACCCGATCGGACTTGTGAAAAGTATTCAATGGGATAATTACAAGGAAGCTTGGTTAAAAGGTAATTTCTCTAATTATTTCATTAACAGTTTGCTGTACACAGTTGTAGCAACAGTACTAACACTAATCGTATCGTTATTCGGAGCTTTCCCGGTGGCGAGAAATTATGTGAAGTGGAGCGGGTTTATTTATTTGTTCTTCTTGATGTCACAGTTCTTGCCTAACCCTATGGTTGCACAGTTCAAATTGATGCTTACCTTGAAACAAGAGCTTGGATTCGTGGGCTATGATACGAAGCTGGGTTATATTCTCCTAAAAACAGGAGGAACAGGGATCGTCTTCATGATGTTCGTAGGTTATATTAAAGGGATCAGCCGTGAGATGGATGAAGCTGCAGGTATGGATGGTGCTGGGTATATGCGGTATTTATTCCAGATCATTATGCCACTGATGAAACCTGTTATCGCAACAGGTGTTATCCTGACGGCGATTACCATTTGGAATGACTTTGTAGGTCCAATCATGTATTTGCCAAGTCCGGAACATTATCCAATTACCTTCGGGCTTAAAGAATTCCGCGGTCAATACGGAAACAACTGGCCTATGTTGGCGTGCGGTATCATGATCGTATCTGCACCACTTATCGTCCTGTACACCTTCATTCAAAAGTATATCGTTGACGGTGCATTGGCAGGTGCGGTTAAAGCTTAAGTAGATGTGTAAATGAGAGGATGGGGACAATGGACCGCAAAAAAATTCAAGGCTTTGAATTCACCGGAAAGGATGGGGAGTTCAAGCTTCAGCAACCGGATCATAGTAGTTTCTTATACTTCCCTCTAGTAAATGAGGGGGGGATGATGTCGACTGTAACCCCGAAGCTTCATGGTCAGGCGACAACAGGTCATAATACATTTTTAACACCGCCATTATCTGTTGAAGATTTGCATAATTCACGCGCCTCACGTAATTTCTGGGTTTACGTCGAAGACAAGGGTGCTTGGTCTGCAGCTGGAAACTCTGCTAAGCAAAATGCAGCGTTCTACACCCCATCTGCTGATGATGCAGTACTTGAGGCTGGATTCCTATGGCATCGTGTGACTCGCAGCAACTTTGAGATGGGTGTCAAAGCTGAGATTACCAGCTTCGTACCTAGCGGTAATGATAAGGTAGAACTTATGAAAGTTACGTTGACGAATACGGGAACAGAGGAGCTTACTCTTACACCAACGGCTGTAGTTCCCTTGTATGCCCGTTCCGCAGATGATCTGCGCGATCACAGACATGTAACTTCGCTGCTGAACCGGATTTACACCTCAGCTTATGGTGTTGAGGTTCAACCTGCACTATCTTTCGATGAGCGTGGTCATCGCATTAATCACACTTCTTACGGTGTGTTTGGTGCAGAAGGTGATGGCAGTCAGCCTGATGGTTTCTTCCCGATTCAAGAAGAATTTATCGGTGAAGGTGGAAGTCTTGACTGGCCAGAAGCTGTTATTCTGAATGCTACGCCAGAGATTGGTAAAGGTGGCGGCGTGGATAGAGAGGGTTATGAAGCCGTTGGTGGTCTTCGTTTTGCTTCAATTACCTTGTCTTCTGGTGCAAGCCATTCTTATGTCGTAGTTATGGCAATTGATAGTGATAGAATTAACGTTGAAGCGTTGATGAGTAAATATGGTACATCTGAAGCTTTTGATCATCTGCTAGAGGAAACTAAAATGTTCTGGGCAGACAAAGTGAATATGGTTGAATTTCATACCGGCGACTCGGATGCAGATCAATGGATGAAATGGGTAACCATCCAACCAGTCCTTAGAAGACTGTATGGTAACTCCTTCTTACCGTATCATGATTATGGAAGAGGCGGACGTGGCTGGCGAGATCTTTGGCAAGACTGTCTGGCACTGCTCATTATGGAGCCTGCCGAAGTTCGTAGCCTACTCTTCAACAATTATGCTGGTGTGAGAATTGATGGCAGTAACGCAACCATTATCGGTCAACAGCCAGGTGAATTTATCGCTGACCGTAACAATATCCCTCGTGTATGGATGGATCATGGGGCATGGCCATTTTTAACAACGATGCTCTATCTGGATCAGAGTGGTGATCTTGATTTCTTGTTGCAAGAACAGACTTATTTCCGGGATACTTTTATGAGTCGTTGTAAGGAACGTGATACTTCATGGAATACCTCTGTAGGCAGTGATCTTAGAACAGTTTCTGGGGAAATCTACAAAGGTACAATTCTGGAACATATTTTGCTGCAAAATCTAGTTCCGTTCTTTAATGTAGGAGAACATAATAATATCCTGCTCGAAGGCGCGGACTGGAATGATGGCCTTGATATGGGGGCGGATCGCGGAGAGAGTGTAGCATTTACATCTTTCTATGCTAGCAATCTATTGGATATTTCCCGGGTCCTACGTAACCTTAAGACTTCTAAAGGTCAGGAAACTGTTGAATTAGCCGAAGAAATGCAGCTACTGCTGGATACCCTTAACGAGTCTGTGGATTATGGTTCTGTATCAGGTAAGCATGAGAGATTGGATCGATATTATGCTGCCGCACCAAATAAGGTGAGTGGAGTTCGTGTATCTCTCGATATTGATAAAGTAGCTGACGATCTGGAACAAAAAGCGGAATGGTTATTTAACCATTTGCGTAGCAACGAGTGGGTACAGAGTGAGAATGGCGATGGCTGGTTTAATGGTTATTATAATAACGATGGTGAACAGGTAGAGGGTGAATTTTCTGAAGGCGTTCGTATGACGCTTACGGGCCAAGTGTTCCCGCTTATGGGTCATGCAGCGGCTCCGGAGCAAATTCCACACATTATAGCTGCTGTAGATCGTAATCTATTTGATGATAAGATTGGATACAGGCTTAATTCACGTTTCGGTGGGATTCAGCAAAATCTGGGTCGTGCTTTTGGTTTTGCTTTTGGCCATAAAGAAAATGGGGCCATGTTCAGTCACATGACCATCATGTACGGAAATGCGTTGTACAAACGTGGTTATGTAAAAGAAGGTCATAAGGTCCTCGAATCTCTTTACAGCTTGAGTACGGATTTCGAAAAAGCTCGTATCTACCCAGGTATTCCTGAATATATTAACGAGCAAGGCAGAGGGATGTACACGTATCTAACAGGCTCCGCAAGCTGGCTCTTGCTAACCATGGTCACTGAAGTATTTGGTGTGAAGGGCAAGCTGGGAGATCTATTGTTAGAACCTAAATTAGTAAAAGAACAATTTGATTCCGAGGGTAAAGCATCAATTAAGACGATCTTTGCAGATCGTGAGTTTGAAGTGGTCTATAAAGCCACTGGAAGCTTTAACTACGGAGAGTACCAAATACACTCCGTTACGTTGAACGGCAGCGAGGTGACGCTGCAGCGCGGCTCAGGAAGTGCGATTATTCCACGTGAGGAGCTACTTGCTCTGCAGACAGAGAAGCTTCACGTGATTGAAGTGACTCTGGCGTAATCTTAACTAGAATTTTTATAAACGTCTGCACCGTTATGAATAGCGGCTGCAGACGTTTTTTTGAAAATTATGAAAACTAAGGTTCTTCATAAATGATATAATGGGGCTAATTTACTTATTTGTTGAATGATTGAAAGGGGTTTGTGTAGGATGGGTTACAGGCTGTCAAATGGCGTATTATCTGTGGATATCGCTGATATTGGAGAAGATTATAAAGGGACTCGTTTTGACTGGACGGGGTTTATCACACAGGTTACGTTAGAAAAGGGTAACCATACGTTTTGTGTGCCAGAGAGCTTGAAGGAAGGCGAGGGTACTGGCGGAAGTGGACTATGCAACGAGTTTGGCATTTCCCGGGCAATTGGGTATGATGAAGCGCCGATCGGAGGCTGGTTTCCAAAGCCCGGAATCGGATTGTTACAAAAGCTGGATTCGCAGAGCTATAGCTTTCATAATAAATATCCACTAACCCCCTTTGCTGTTGATATGGAGGTTAGGGATGATTCGATTACATATACTGTCCAGCCGATGGAAAGTAATGGATACGCGATGCTTTTGACCAAAACGATCTCTATAAAGGACGACCAATTGAAAATTGCATATGAATTGCATAACAAAGGGGATAAGCCAATCCAAACCGAGGAGTACATCCACAATTTCGTAGGAATTGATGGTTTGAATATAGGTTCGGATTTTGAGTTGCGCCTCTCGAATGGGCTCAAAGTAGTAGAACCAGAATCTCAATACACGAATAATTTGCTAGAGGTATCTGGTAATACCCTTACTTGGTCAGAAGAGCCAGATCGGTCATTTTACTGCAAGCTGAGTGGCTGGGGAGGCCCAGAGGCTGAGTTCAATTGGGAGTTGGTTCATAAGCCTAGTGGAACAGGAGTACGCGAAAGCGGAGATTTCCCAGTAGCACGAATGGCGCTATGGGGAGAACGCCATGTGGTCTCACCTGAAGTTTTTGTGAACATTAGTCTTTTACCGCATGAAAGCAAGTCCTGGAGCCGAACTTATCATTTTTTCACGTCATGATAAGCAGTAATCAAAGCTTTTATGTGAATAATTATACTTGCTGGTGTGTGAGATTATTGCTATCATAAGCGATATCCATATTGATAGGAGAGAAAGGGTGGGGAGTAGTTTTGAATAAGAGAGCATACAATTTTAATGCCGGACCGGCAGCATTGCCGCTTACGGTACTGGAACGCGCACAAGCGGAGTTTGTTGATTTCCGAGAAAGTGGAATGTCTATCATGGAGATGTCGCACCGTGGAGCAATCTACGAATCCGTGCATAATGAAGCGCAGGAACGTCTGCTTTCGCTCCTCGGCAATCCGAAGGGCTATAAGGTATTGTTCGTACAAGGTGGAGCAAGCACACAGTTTGCTATGATCCCTATGAACCTGATTTCCGAAGGCCAAGTAGGTAGCTATGTTATGACAGGTAGCTGGGCAGATAAGGCTTATAAAGAAGCTAAATTGGTAGGGGGCGCTCATGTTGCTGCTTCTTCCGAAGACAAGAAATTCTTAGCTATACCTGAATTGAGTTCGATTAAAGCTGCGGAAAATGCTGCCTACCTTCACGTTACTTCCAATGAGACCATTGAAGGAACGCAATATGCAGAATATCCGGATGCTGGCTCGATTCCGCTCATCGCAGATATGTCCAGTGATATCCTTTGCCGGCCAATCGATGTCAACCAATTCGGAATGATCTATGCTGGAGCACAAAAGAACCTTGGTCCTTCCGGTGTGACTGTAGTTATTGCTAAAGAGGAATTGCTCGCAGAATCACCTTCTAACATTCCAACTATCATGCGTTACAGCACTCATTACAAAAATAACTCTCTTTACAATACACCTCCATCTTTCTCTGTATATATGGTTAACGAAGTATTAAAATGGATTGAGGAGCAAGGTGGTCTTGCTGGTATCCATTCCAAGAACCTTGAAAAAGCGGGTCTATTATATGATCACATCGATGGAAGTGACGGCTTCTACAGTGGTGTTGCTGAGAAGAGCAGTCGCTCCATTATGAACGTTACCTTCCGGATGCAATCGGAAGAACTCGAAAAACGGTTTGTTAAAGCTGCTGAACTGGAAGGTTTTGTCGGCTTAAAGGGACATCGTAGTGTGGGTGGCTTGCGCGCTTCCATTTACAATGCAGTTCCTTACGAAAGTGTTAAAGCACTTTCTGATTTCATGAACCATTTCCGGCAAACTCAAGGTTAATGAACTCTATCGTAAACCTTCCGCCTATGGGTGGAAGGTTTTCAGTTTGTTTGGAGAAGCTATGGTTATGCAGTAGAGTAAAACATCTGGCTATTAAGCCTTTAGAGAGGAAGGAACCATATAATGGCACTCCATATCGTATTAGTTGAGCCGGAAATACCGGCCAATACTGGAAACATTGCGCGTACCTGCGCAGCAACAGGCACTCATCTTCATTTGGTTCGCCCGCTCGGATTCCGTACAGACGATGCTACATTGAAAAGAGCAGGATTGGATTACTGGCACGCTGTTAACATTGAATACCACGACTCTTTTGCTGAGGTACTTGAGAAGTACAGTGAGGGACGTTTCTTTTACGCAACGACGAAAGCGGAGAAGAGATATAGCGATTTTGATTTTCAAGATGGAGACTTCTTTGTCTTTGGTAAAGAAACGAAGGGGCTTTCTGCTGAAATTCTGGAAGCGGGTAAAGAAACAAAAATGCGCATGCCAATGAGTGATGCCGTGAGATCGCTTAATTTATCGAATTCTGCAGCTATTATTGTATATGAAGCCCTTCGACAGCTGGATTTTCCTAATCTTGTTTAGAAAAAAGACATTTTTTTTGTTTTTTTTCAGCAGGATTCGACATTTTAATAACGAAATATAATGAATGAGCCGAAATATATAGTAGCTACAAATTATTAGTTGAACAGGAGAGGTGTACGTTAGATATGAAACCTGCTGGTGTAGTTCGCAAAGTGGATCAGCTGGGTAGAATTGTTCTGCCTAAGTCCCTGCGTAAAAGGTATCAGATGAATGAAGGCGACCCGGTTGAAATTTTGGTACAGGGTGACCATATCATCTTGGAGCGTTACCGTCCAAAATGTGTTTTCTGCGGATCAATGGAAGGTGTGAGTGAATATAAAGATCGTTATATTTGCGCTGCATGCCTCTCAGAAATGACGCAATTGCCAAGACACGCCTAGGAAGTACATATTTACACATTTAGAATTCTGACAGCCAATAGTTTTCTAAAAAAAGAAACTGTCCCATTCGTAGATTTCTCTACTTATGTGGCAGTTTTTTTGTTTCAGGCTTATAAAAAATGCCTCAGAGCCAAGTGGCTGCTGAGGCATTTCTTGCTTATAGACCTTTTGTTTTGTCGTCGTTGTAAGATGAGGTAAGGATGCCGACCATAAATAACACAAATACGATAGTTACGATCCAAAAGGTTAATGAGAACGACATACTGGCACCTCCATTAGCAAATGTATTCGTTATCAAGATTATACCCTGCAAATCAATAAAAATAAACGCAAATGTGATATGTTGCATAGACATTTTACTATAATCATTTAAAAAACAGGAAATTGGTTGGTACAGCTCTAAGATTTCCGTCTGATGGCTTGTTGACTACTCTTCCATTGAAGATGAGTGATGACGATCCTCCACCATCCAGATTATAAGCATCCATGACACCCATGTTATATAGCTTGTTCTGAATTTCCTCTAGTCGGGCACCAGAGCTGCCAAGCTCATTATAGCCATCCGCTACAAAGATGAGAAGCTGATCATCCTTATAATTACCGATTACTGTACGTGGCGCCCGATTGGGGGATGTTTTCCACTTTTCCGGGATCGGTACTTTGACGTTATTCTTAAGTAGAACAGGCACAAAGGTTGCACCAAATACGGGTTCGAGTTGATCTAACTGTGCGCGACTGTAAAATTTCCCGCCGATTAACTGTCCGGACTTGTTCAGACCTACGAAGCTGAGATCCTTGAATGTCGGCTCGAAACCATTGAGATACTTTCCATCAACCACAGTAGTGCTTAAGGGATAGCGTTTTCCGGCTTTATCCGCAAAACCTCCAGCATTAATACCTGCAATAGCACCATGACTTTGTACAGCGTGCATAGTGGTTTCTGCGCCACCAGTAGCTTCCTTCGCAAGACTCATTTGCATCGCAGTTGGATCCTTCAATTTGATCTTCAAAGCATAGGCCTTATAGTTACCTGGATTCAGCTTATACAGCTCGATTCTAATCCGGTCGCTAGTAAGGACCTCAGAAGGTATTCCAAGCTTGGCAGATATCCGGCGGTTATAGATAAGCTCAGGACGGCTCGCTTGAGTCTTCGCTGTCTCGACTAACTTATTCATAGCAGTAGTGGTTCCTTTATATAGCTTAGCGCTAGCGCTGACTGCATCTATGGTGTAGGATGCAGTGCCTTCGGCTAGGGTTAAATCCTTTTTTAGGACAGCTGTTTCATTCAAAGGCCCTGAGATAGGTGCGAATTGTCCTACATCAAGATCCAGCTCGAGCGGAGGTCTATACCACCACATACATATCAGTAAACCTAAAAAAGGTGCGGTCAGAAGCATAAAGAAACGGTTCACTCTCTTGACTGGCGTCATCATTTGATCAGATCCATTTCTTTCTTCAAAGCTTCTAACTGTTTGCTAACTTCGCTCAATTGCGTATATAGCTTATTACTATTGTCTGTCTTGGCACTTGCATTATCTTTAGTGAAGGTTAATAGTTCGTTAAAACTTTGTACTGTATTCTGCAATTCCTTCACTTCTTCAGTGAGAACGGCAATTTTCGACTCATAGTCGGTCTTCAGAACGGTAAGCTGCTGCTGGCTCTGATTGCTAAGTTCGCTCAGCACTTGCTGCTTCAAATGGTTTGTGTAGCTGTATACAGCATATACACCGATTCCAATCATCACGATCCAGAACAGTAAAAACCATTTTACGGAAGGGCCGCTTCTCACAGCAGCACGGCGCGAGTGTACCGGGGACGTTTCCGCTAGCGGTTGCATTTGATCACCTCGGGTTGGTCTTTTTTTCAAGTCCCCATTCTATCAGACTTTGACTAGTTTCGCAAAAATGTAAGAGAGTGTGAAAACTAGAAAAAGTAATTGCATCCTATTAAACTACTGCGATACAATTTCTATAGATTGGAATTTCTGATAGACGTACTCAAGGTAACCAGCGAGAGAATAAACGAACAAGTCATCATACTTCCTTGCTTGCGTTTAAACCGGAAACGCTGCGGCGCTTTCCTTTCTGGATGATTATATAAAGCAGGGGGTCTGGGCATTAATGATGAAGGTTTGGCAGGTGGTTATTGTGGGGTGTCATCCTACAAGTATGCTGGGGACAAAATTGATTTTGGAAGAGGGAGGAGAGCTAAAAGTTCTAGGAATGTATTCAACTTGGGACGAAGGCGCTTCCATCGTAAGGGAAAAGAATCCCGAGCTAGTGCTGGCAGATTATCATATGCCTGAAGGTAATATTGAGAGTGTGCTGTTAAATATGAAAAAAAGCTCACCAAACTCACATTTTGTCGTAATGACGGATGAAGACGGCAGGGATCTGCTTCAGCCCCTCATAGAGCTGGGAGCCAGCGGGATCTTCTCCAAAGGAGCTTCTCCTCATCAGCTTTTACAGCTGATCCTGGGTTTGCGGGTGGGTTTTCTTTCAATGCCGCTAGAATGGATAGAAAAAGGATCCTGGCCGATTTCGACTTCTAAAGGACTGGATGATGTTCTTCAATTGACACAGACAGAGATGTTTATTATGGAGCGAATCGTTCAGGGGATTACGTATGATAAAATAGCGCTTGAAATTGCAGTAAGTCGTCGTTCGATTGACAATTACTTGCGCAAAATTTATGTGAAGCTTGATGTTTCGACGCGAGCGCAGGCCATTGAGAAATTTGCTCTCTTTTCAAGACAAAACAGGCAAATCTACGCATAACCCAAGCTATACGACATAATGACGGGAAAGGCGGAATATTCTTGAAATAGAAGAAAGAAAGCATATCACGTTTAATGGATAATCGTCCTCGAAAGAGGATAACTTAGCCATTTCTACTTGGTACTAGGGAAGGGGGATTTCGCATGCTTTACCAATTTTCTGCTCGCGCGCACACACTGCTATCGTCACCGCTTCTAAGTATTCGCACCCAAACACGGAGAAGCTCCATGATATCGCTTGCTGAAGAATTACCAGCGGAAGAACTGTTCCCATTATCGCTGCTTGCCGAAGCAGCCTCTACGGTGATTTCTGCAGATGCAGGAGCACTTCAATATGGTGATCCTGCAGGGTATGGTCCACTTCGGGAGTGGCTTGCCGGGGATTGGCTCAGAGAAAAAGGGGTAACTGTTAACGAGGGTGGAGTTCTGCTAACAACGGGGAGCCAGCAAGCGATTGATTTGTTGTCGCGGGTGTATATTGATCCGGGAGATCGTGTATTAGTAGAAAATCCGACATCTCCAGGATTCTTGCAAACTCTTCGGATGCAGGGTGCCATCATTATCCCCGTAGAGGGTGACTTGGACGGGCTTCATCCAGATCATTTGCGGAGGCAAATTGAACTGCATAAGCCTAAGATGTTGTTCGCAACACCAAGCTTTACGAATCCAAGTGGCATCCTATGGAGCTTAGAGAGACGGCGTGAGGTGTTGGATCTTTGCATTGCGTATAACATCCTGATTGTAGAAGATGATTCTTATGGTGATCTACATTTCCAGAAGTATGGTGAACATTGGGCCACAAGATATCCATCCTTGTATGCGCTGGAAAATATAAGTGATGGCGGACACGTATTATATATCGGTTCGTTCAGCAAGACCGTTGCGCCCGCGCTGCGGACGGGCTGGGCTGCAGGTAGCCGGGAAGTGATCGGGATGATGGCTGCTGCCAAGCAGATGGCAGACTGGCAATCGAGCGCATTAAATCAGCGGCTCTTGCATCATTTGTTGGATGTGACCGCTTTTGATCTTCGTGAGCATATTGCGCAGCTGAACCGAGAATATAACACCCGACTGAAGTTAATGGTTGAACTGCTAAAACGTCCAGCTTGGAAAGGAAGCTCCTACGACCTGCCGTCAGGAGGTATGTTTCTATGGGTATCTCCACCGGAGGGGATGGATGTTATGGCACTGCTAAAATGTGCGCTAGGTAAGGGAGTGGCATTTTTGCCAGGACCGTTATGTAGCGTAGATGGAAGCGGAAATCACATTCGTCTTAACTTCAGCCATCCCGGCCGGGATGAGCTGCTTCTCGGCATGAATCTGATGAGCGAGGCGGTTAAGGAGTTCACGGCTCGGAGTTAGGTGGGTGCTGATCCATTGTACCGTGAAGAGTGTGCTTAATGAATGTTTAAGGAATCTGATGGATCGGACATAAAAATGTGATGAACAGGTTGATGAGCGGTCAAATGCAAAGGCAGATGTGCGATCAGATGCGCAAGGTGATGTGTTGCAGGTTGAACTGGCAGCTCAATTTATGACACACCGGAAAATCATAACAGACAGAGTGAGGCATTAGGCAAGGCGTAGAGTGCGGAGAAGGCCATTATAGGGGATTTCTCCCTATAACTGGCTGATTTATATTCTGGAATGGAGATTATAGGGAATCTCTCCCTATAAATTTCAGAAAAAGCCCTTTTTGTGGAGTAATCTATGCATTTATAGGGAGGAATTCCCTATATATCGGATTTTAGTGCGTATATTGAGTAATTATAGGGATGATTTCCCTTTAATTTAACTTATCAGCTTGAGACTAATACTTCGAAGGTTAGTTCTGTTTCTATGGCTTAACGGATTGGAACACAAAAAGCATCCCGTTGATGGGATGCTTTTTGGCGTTACCTAGAAATTGTTACGTGTGCATTAGAATAATAAGTTTAAAGTCCGAGTGAAAGATCAGAACCTGATTAAAAGACGAAAATCGAAGTGAAAGTTCAAAATCGGATAATGATAAAAGTCAGAGTGAAAGATCAAAAGCAGAGAAAAAGATAAAGGCTCCAGCAAAATTTTGAAATTGAAAGAATTTTTTGCTTAGCATAGGCGAGCTAATTACTGTGATGATTGCTGTCATGGGGTACGCCGCCAGTTATAGCGGCGTATTCTACTAGCGCGGCCTGACCGGCTGGGGTCAGGGTATAGCGCCCACGGCTGACACGGTGGAACCAGGCGTAGTAGTTGTGCTGCAGCATAGCGGCGGCGTTCGGTACGCCGCTACGCTTCCGCAGCTCGGCCGGAGAGATCCCGGCCGAGCGGGCGCTTGAGGCAGCGCTAGGGGCACCGCTTCGCGTGCCAGCCGCCGCTGCCTCCCGTGCTGCCGTGTCCCCGGCAGCACGCCCCTCCGGCGCTGAGCTCAGCGCCGGAGCCTGTGCAGCGGTGCTCGCCGCTGCACGTTTGCCCGCTGCGAGCGAAGCCTTCGCAGCGGCCTTCTCGGCAGCGACGGCGGCTTCCGCCTCCGCTGCCTGCAGAGAAAGCGCGACACGCAGCGCTTTCTCTCGGTAGGCCGTCACGAGCTTGACGCGCGTGCTGCCACCGGTGTTGTAGTCTCCGCTGCGCTCGCGGAACTCATAGAGCAGGCGCTCGCGCCGCCGCTTGTTGCTGCGCTGCGCAGGTGGCGTCTCGTCCGGCTCGACGAGCACCTCGACCAGCGGGGCCTTGGTCTTATAAAAAACAACGGTGATCAGCCCGAGACCAAGGCGGCGGCACAGTCCGCTAAGCTCGCCCCAGCGCTGGTTCACCGCCCCTTTTTTATCACGGACACGTTCTACTGCGAGATAGACCGTAGGACTGAGCTTTAGCCGTTCCACGCCTTGCAGGAGCAAGGCGAGGTTGAACGATTTTTTCATCTCTACGATTAGAGGGTGCTCTAAATCCTCACGAATACCCACCAAATCACAAGTCCGAACCTCACCCTTGATGCTGTATCCTTGCTTTTCAAAAAAAACCTTCAAAGGAGCATACAGCTCCGTTTCATGTCGTACCGCCATAGTGTCACTCCCGTAGCTCTTTTTTTCGGGTTCTCATTAAGGTTTTACTGCGATTTTATGATTCTCTATTATAGCACAGCAAAAAAGAGGTCAACTATTCCGCGCTTGCCGCATAGGTATGTAATACACTTTTTAACGCTATAGGAGAGCAAGTAGGAGCGCAAGAGGAGGCAGCGAGCAATGGATATTTTTGAGCGAATAGCTTCGTATCGGGCTGAGAACGACCGTTTGGCGTGGAGCGGGACCTTCAAGCAATATATAGAACTTTTGAAAAAAGACCCCTCTCCCGCAAAAACCGCTCACTCCCGCGTTTATGACATGATCAAGTCGCATGGCGTAGAGGACATAAACGGACGCAAACGTTATAAGTTTTTTGAACAAGAGATTTTTGGACTTGATCGTGCAGTCGAAAAGTTAGTGGAGGAGTATTTTCACTCTGCAGCACGCCGGCTAGATGTTCGTAAACGGATTCTGTTATTGATGGGACCTGTCAGTGGGGGGAAATCGACCCTAGTCACGCTGTTAAAAAGAGGTTTGGAACAATACTCGCGGACGGATGCGGGTGCGGTATATGCGGTTGAGGGCTGCCCGATGCATGAGGATCCACTACATTTGATCCCCCTGGAGCTTCGTCCAGAGATTGAAAAAGAACTCGGTGTGCGTATTGAGGGCAACTTGTGCCCATCCTGCCAGATGCGGCTGAGAAATGATTATGCGGGAGATATTGAGCAGGTTAAAGTGGCTCGTGTCATTTTGTCAGAAGAAGAGCGGATAGGGATTGGTACTTTTAGTCCATCCGATCCGAAGTCGCAAGATATCGCCGATTTGACAGGAAGTATCGACTTTTCGACCATTACTGAATTTGGTTCGGAATCCGATCCACGCGCTTACCGTTTTGACGGAGAGCTGAACAAAGCTAACCGTGGGCTGATGGAATTTCAAGAAATGCTCAAATGCGACGAAAAGTTTCTATGGAATCTGCTGTCACTGACGCAAGAAGGAAATTTCAAGGCTGGCCGGTTCGCGCTAATCAGTGCGGATGAAATGATCATAGCTCACACCAATGAAACCGAGTATAAGTCGTTTATTTCTAATAAAAAGAATGAAGCGCTCCAGTCCCGTATGATTGTGATGCCTGTTCCGTATAACCTCAGAGTATCGGAAGAGGAAAAAATCTACGCGAAGTTGATCGCCCAGAGTGATATGAACCATGTGCATATTGCGCCGCATGCGCTGCGTGCCGCTGCTATTTTCTCGATCCTGACCCGTCTGAAAGAAAGTAAAAAACAAGGCATGGATCTGATCAAAAAGCTTCGCATGTATGATGGTGAAGAGGTCGAAGGCTACAAGGAAGCAGATCTCAAGGAGATGCAAACGGAGTATTTGGATGAAGGCATGTCCGGAATAGATCCGCGGTATGTTATCAACCGGATTTCCAGTGCTTTGATCAAAGGTGATCTGCAATGCATGAACGCACTGGATGTGTTGCGTGCAATTAAAGACGGCCTGGATCAGCATCCATCGATTACAAAAGAGGAGCGGGAGCGTTATTTGAACTTCATCTCCATTGCCCGCAAAGAATATGACATTTTAGCTAAAAGCGAAGTGCAAAAGGCCTTCGTCTACTCCTTTGAGGAGTCCGCCAAGACATTATTTGAGAATTATCTCGATAATATCGAAGCCTTCTGCAATTGGTCCAAAATCCGTGATCCGCTGACGGATGAGGAGATGGAGCCGGATGAGCGGTTAATGCGTTCGATTGAAGAGCAAATCGGTATCTCTGAGAATGCGAAAAAAGCGTTCCGTGAAGAGATCCTGATCCGGATTTCCGCGTATTCACGCAAAGGGAAGAAATTCGAGTACAACAATCACGACCGCCTACGGGAAGCGATTGAGAAGAAGCTATTCACAGATCTCAAAGATATCGTCAAAATCACCACCTCGTCCAAAACGCCGGATGAAAGTCAGCTTAAACGGATCAATGAGGTGTGCGCTAGACTTATTGATGGGCATCACTATTGCCCAATTTGCGCTAATGAGCTGCTGAAGTATGTGGGCAGTCTGCTTAATCGGTAAAAGAATACAAGTACATTTGCGGCCACCATTTGGTGGTCTTTTTTTATGTGATAGATATTTTTTACGTGTTTCAATACGTGATATTGTGTGGAATTAGGCTTTGGTCGCGCGACCGAAAAGTAATGCATGAACCATGAAAAGTAGCAGGGGAGCAGACGCCCATACAGGAAAAAATTTCAAATGTATATTATTTTATATGGCATAGCTCTTTAAGTTAGTAATTCCTGCAAATCTGCAGCTTTTGAGCTAGATGAGGACGATATCAATGTAAAAAACTGCACATTTGCAGGTTTCTATGACAGCTAACTAAAGAAAGTGTTAGATCATACAGCTCAGCAAAACAGGAACAATCCTACTCGCTTGCAGTTGATATAATGAAATCACCGTACGGGGGAAGGCTGGTGCTGCACTTGAATTACAGTAAAGATATAGAGAAGTGTGTTGAATATATTGAAGCTCATATCAAAGAAAATATAACAGTGGAAGAAATAGCCGCTGAGGTTGGATATTCGGTGTATCATTTTTGCCGAGTGTTCAGCTTATGCAAGGAAATGTCCGTGATGGAATATGTGCGGAGCCGGAAATTATCTTTAGCGTCCATTGAATTGTTTGCCGGCAGAAGAATCATTGATATCGCACTGGACTATGGTTTTGAGACACAAAGTGGTTTCACTAAGGCCTTTCGTAAGGCTTTTGGCTATAGCCCGACACAGTATGCCGCACGGATGGACGGATTTACTAAAGGAAAAACACTAATTGAAATCGGAGGTTTTATAATGAACCCTGTTATAGTTCGCAAGCCTGCATTTAAGGTCGCTGGGTATGGGATCCAAACTAATGTTGCTGGAAGTATGTACACCAAGGATATTGCATCTTTTTGGAGTCATTATGAGGGTGAGAATCTGGAGTCCAAAATGTATAAAATACTAAACCCGCCTAAACACGGAGAAGTCGGCTTATGTATTCCTTCCTCAGATAATGGTAATGCGACTTATCTTCTAGGTGTTATTGTAGAGGACTACTCCAAGGTGGAAGATGATATGTTGACGATGGATGTGCCAGAAGCCGAGTATGCTGTGTTCACAACGCCGCCAGTGGATACATCAACGGATACAGAGCAAATACAGTTTGCACAGGTTATAAAAAGCACATGGAAGTACATCTTCGAAGAATGGTTTAAGGATAGTGGCTACGATTATGATGATAGTAAGCTGGATTTCGAATTCTATGATGAACGCTGCCACTCGCGGCCGGATACGGTGATGGAGATTTATGTTCCTGTGAAAAAATCGACCGAATGATATGTTAGGGCAAATGCTGCTCCGTGATGATCGTAACTTCGGGGAATGTTTGGACTTTCGGTCGCTGTTGTCTCTGGATTTATTGATTATTCCTTAGCGGATTAAATCCAGAAACAAAGGCGAACGCTACGCTCCTACAGTTCCAAACTTCCCCTACGTTACTTTTACCTCAGCAGCATTTGCAAAGTTCAATTATTCAGTCGCTACGGGGTGTCGACGCAAGAAGGTCCGCAGCGGGTTACACGCTGCGGGCTTTCTCATTTATTGTAGGTTGATTGACGGTTATCCCCTCCCGTAGTCTAATAGATTAAATAAACGTGTAACTTGATAATCTCGGGGAGTGAAACAGATGATTAGAGAAGCAAAAGCAGAGGACTGGAAAGACATATCCGAATTATTAGAGCAGTTGGGTTATTCAGAGACAGAAGCGTTCATGCAAGAAAAAATAGAAAAGCTAGTCCTGCATCCGGATGAGGAATTATTAGTTTTCGAGGAAGATCATAAAGTAGTCGCTTGCATTTCCATGCATTACATACCTCAATTAGGACTCGCGGGAGATACTGCAATCATAAGTTATCTCGTGGTAAGTAATGCCATTAGGAGCAAGGGAATTGGACGGATGCTTGAGGAATATTGCACTGATTTAGCTAGAAAAAGAAACTGTGACCGAATTCAAGTTCATTGCCACTCTAGAAGAACTGATGCGCATAGATTTTATGCCCGACAAGGATTTACTGAGGCTCCGAAATATTTTTCAAAGATGTTAAATGAATCCGAATAATCAACAGTCCAAATAAAGAGCGGCAGACCAGGGACGTACTTACGCGTCCAGTTCTGCCGCTTTGTTTTTCAAGTTATAGAGCCTTATTCTCTTTAAATAAACTTCCGTTGCACCTTTTTGCCATCATACGAGAACCGCGCCTTTTTGTCCTCCACGACGGTCTGCAGATGAACGGTGCGCCCCCATAATGAGTAGATATGCGGGAGTGTTCGCTCCAGGTACTTCAGATCCAGCTCGATACTTTCATAGCGGTGGGTGATAAATAACTCACCATTCTTCTCGAAGTCGGCATCCTCTATGACCAAGTAAGGTGACCCGCCATTGACTCGAGCGAGCACCAGTTGATCCCGTACGTTTTCCCATGCTTTGTCGGTGATTTTCCATTCCGGCCCTTTTTTCTCAAAAACATAAAGATCGAGGTCGTTCACCAGTTCTTTGGACAGATAGCTGCGGATAAAAGAAGTATCAGACTCCAACTCGCGAACCTCAAATATTTTCTCGCGGTCCCAGCGGCGTTCGATGTCTTCGAAGATTTTTAGACCAAGATAGTATGGATTCAGGCTTTGCCGTGAAGGCTGCACGACGGAGGAATTTAGTTTAGCGTATTCTACGGTTTCTTCTTCGGTCAGATCCAGTTCACGAACGATGCGCTGATGCCAGTACGAAGCCCAGCCTTCGTTCATGATCTTCGTCTCCATTTGTGGCCAGAAGTAGAGCATTTCATCATGAAGCATCGTCATAATATCGCGCTGCCAATCCTCCAAGACAGTGGAATATTGCTGGATGAACCAGACAATATCTTTTTCCGGCTCAGGTGGGAACGCACGATTTCCGGATGATGCTTCCTGTGGTCCAGAATTGCTCTTGTCTAGATTCCATAACTCGTCGTACGGATTAGCAGGTTTGGAGCCACCCGGAGGGGCATCCTTGAGTTCTTTCATTTTGGCTTCCAGCAGATGGGTCTTACCTAGCTTGCGCGGCTGAATCAGGCTGGGATCTATATGCTCTTGAATGGCCAGTACCGAATCAATGAATTTCTCCACAGCATCGGTGCCGTAGGTTACTGAATAACCCGCGATTCGGTCCGCAGTAGCTGACATGCTCTCGACCATATCCCGGTTGGACATGGAGAAACGCATGTTATTTTTGAAAAAATCGCAGTGCGCCAGCACGTGAGCTACGATCAGTTTGTTCTGAATCAGCGAGTTTCCGTCGAGCAGGAAGGCATAACAAGGGTTGGAGTTAATGACGAGCTCGTATATTTTACTCAGCCCGAAATCGTATTGGGATTTCATTTTGTGAAATGTTTTTCCGAAGCTCCAATGACCAAATCTTGTCGGCATTCCATACGCACCGAATGTATAAATAATATCGGCAGGACATATTTCATAACGCATGGGATAAAAATCCAAGCCGAAGCCAGTAGCTATTTCCGTAATTTCTGCAATCGCCCGCTCCAACGCATTAATTTCTTCGCTTGGCATGATTCTGTACTCCCTCCTATAATTCTGTAGATCCAACCTGAATAAACCCTCACGAAATGGGGTTTGGCTTCATATAGATGGGTCGATCAATGTAGTTCATATTATGTATATGGGTAGGGGGAGGGCAATATGACGAACTCTTCCTTGCTGTCACTATGGCACAAAACTATCTAATGCCGGGAGTATCCATTGTATATTTCTCAATATGAAAGCTACAGCATTGCATATTTAATTTAATTAAATATAAATAAGTTTAAATGAACACCGTTTTGGTATTTACAATCGCCAATGCATGTGCTACTTTAGCGATGTAATCGTATTCATATATAGATTTGTTAAATGATTAATAAAAATGTAAATCTTGTTTGGACCATTCCTTATTCAGCCTAAATCTAACAAGTGGGAGTGGTAAGGATGGAAATCCTACTCGGTTGACGTTGTTGAGCTATAGGAATGAGCAGATGAACTGAGTATAGCTGCACATCCCAGTGCTACACTCCTCAGTGATTATGATTATGGAGGTAAAAATGCGTAAATTTAAAATAAATATTTTATGGAAATTTCTACTTTCATATATCATTGTCTTGTTGCTGCCGCTTTCTGTTATTATCTTTTATTACTATCCATATTCCAATTCGATTGTGAAGAATAAAATATTGGACTGGAATACACATATTACCGAGCAAGTAGCCAGCAGTATGGATCTGTTTATGCGGCCCATCTATTCTCTCCCAACTTCGATTGTAGCTAATCCTGAGATCAAATTATCCTTATTAAAAAATGATGCATACCAGCGATACGTCGTGGCTAATGAGATGAAGAAATACAAAACAACGGATACCCTCTTGAATGATACTTTCTTATATATAAAACAAAGTGGGTATCTGTTCTCAAGTACAGGGTATATCTATGAGTTGGAGCGCTTTATGAACCCCAAGAATGGTTATGTTTATACGTCTTGGAGTCAAGAGCAGTTCAGCCAAGAGATCAATGTAATCAACGCTATTCAAGTTCGCCCTTCAGAGGATGTTGCCATTCTTGGCGAAGGACGCGTTAAGATGATTACGGTGATGATTCCTCTACCTCTAGGTGTCGACCAATCCGAAGGCTGCGTCATCTATATGATCAGGCATGATACGATCGAGCGAATGATGAAGTCAGTGTCTAATAGCTATACAGGAGATTTCATCATCCTTGATCAAAATAACACCCCTATCTTCTCCCTCAACCAACGTGATGATTTGCATGAGGCAAATTTCAAGCAATTTATTAAGCAGCTGCAAGCATCGCCATCAGGCGGTGAAATGGATTATGACGGAGAAGCTTATATTGCCTCCCAGACCGTTTCCAAGCAGAATGGCTGGAAATACATAAGCATGAATCCGCTGGAATCGGTACTTCTGGAGACGAAGGAAACGCAGCGCAACACAATTATTCTGGTTATATCCATCCTGCTCACTGAGATTATTATCATCTATTTATCCATCCGTAATAATTATGCCCCGATTAAGTCTCTTGTCCAATTCTCCAGACATGCATTTAAAGGCAACACGGAAAGTGGTGGCAATGAGTTTGATATTATACGCTCTACAATCCAGAATCTGTTCCAGTCGAAAGAGCAATTAGATCGGAATGTCCAAAGTATCGTTCCGAAGTTACGTGATAATATTCTATATGAAATCATAAGTGGACAGTACTCTTCACTTCAAGACATGCTGCTAGAGGCAAAGTCCTATGGCATCACCTTTACGTATGCGAAATGCACGACTGTGGTCATCAATGTGATTGGAGATATCGAGCAAGTATTTGAAATTGTGAAGAGCGTTAAATTACAGCCCGAGGATGCAATGGAAGGGTATTTTATTCGGAGTATTCATAATGATGATATTCTATTTATTTCCACACATACAGCGGAGCAAGCATTACGGGAGATGTTCATGAAGCTGCAGGGTGAGATTGAATTGGTTACTGGCGCTAAGCTTGTGATCGGAATAGGAAATACCGTTGATAGCCCAGGCGAATTTCATGCTTCTTATATTAATGCGCTTAGAACAGTCGAACATTTGCGCATCAAGAATGAAGATTCCATCCTGTCCTTTCATGATCTGATGCAGCAGAGGAATGAGCCTGTACCTTATCCGGCTGAAACGATTCAATCACTGGAATTGTTTATCATGACGGGTGATGTCTCTGAAGTGCAGAAAACAGTTCAAAGACTCATTGAATTTCTCCAACATGATCGAACGCCTCCCTATATGATTCGGGCTGTATTTGTAAATATCTCGACCATTATATTAAACAATCTGATCCGTTTGAAGCATAAGGAGAATATGGAGCAGCTTGGGATCACATCGTTTCATAATCGTATTACGGTAGCCCAGATCACTGAGATTTTAGAGAAAAGTGCGGATATATTATGTGAATTGATGGCTAGTACGCATACTTCCTCTAAGGCAG
Organism: Paenibacillus sp. NPDC058367; assembly: GCF_042723305.1. Taxonomy (NCBI): domain Bacteria; kingdom Bacillati; phylum Bacillota; class Bacilli; order Caryophanales; family Paenibacillaceae; genus Paenibacillus; species Paenibacillus sp. NPDC058367. The sequence goes on along the minus strand of NZ_JBHXIZ010000001.1, from coordinate 1,443,432 downwards.
CTACATTGGATGAAGTGCTTAAATATATTCAAGAGAATCAGTTTGATATCAACTTCTCACTACAAGCTATTGCCGATCACTTTGGAATGTCGGTGTCGAATTTTAGCCACTATTTCAAGAAGAACGCCGGACAGAACTTTAAAGACTTTATGGATGGGCGCCGAATCAATCATTCGAAGCAGCTGCTTATTCATTCCGATGAAACTATTGATTGGATTGCAGGCAGGGTGGGCTACACTAACCCTTCCAGCTTTATTCGCGCCTTCAAAAAACATGTAGGGGTCACACCTGGGCAATTCAGATTGTTTAACAAGTGAATATCTTCTTGTCTATTGCAGATATAAGCTACGGGGGGATTCAATATGCGAGGAATGAGACGATGGGTTATATGTGTATGTATGCTACCGGTGATTATACTGCTTCAGGGATGCAGTGTGAAGAATGAGTCTGACCATACTACAGAGCGCAATGTAGAGCTGCTAGACAGGGTACAGATTAGCGTGATGACACCTACACATCAGCTATCCAAGAATCTTCAGGATATTCCTTATTTGAATCGCATCGCTACTGACGCAAAAATTCATGTGAACTGGATGCAGAAACGTAACGGATGGGAAGAAGCGAAAAGCACTGCTTTGACAAGCGGAGAAATGCCTGATGCTTTTTTGGCTGGATTGACCGATCAGGATATTATCGCGAATAAGGATAAATTCGTAGACCTTAGTGAATATATCGATAAATATGCCCCGAATATCAAGAGAATGTTTGAGGAAGTTCCCGAAACCAAGCGTGTGAGTACATTTCCCGATGGGAAGATGTATTCTCTTCCCGGTGTAAGACCAATTAATACAGATAGCTATAATGTCTTGATGATTAATAAGAAATGGCTGGATAAGCTTGGACTGACAGAACCGACTACGCTGGATGAACTGCGTGAGGTATTAACCGCCTTTCGCAATGGAGATCCCAATGGCAACGGGAAGCAGGATGAGCTTGGAATGGACTGGTGGGCAGGTGCTGGAGGAAGTCTGGGGAGCAGAGGTCTATTTAGTGTGACCAGTTTACTTGGGGCTTATGGAGTGACAGATAATTTCACCGAAGAGATGATCGGAGTGACGAAAGGGCAGATCTGCTTTTTGTTCGAGAGTGATGAATATAAGAGCTTAGTCTCTTACCTGGCAGAGCTCTGGAAGGAAAAGCTGATCAATCCGGACGTGTTCACGCAAGATTATTCCGGGATGAAAGCGAGTGCGCAACAAGATGATGTGGCAACGGTTGGTGTGACCTTCGGTTGGTCATTAACAGACCGCGTTGGTAAATGGGCCAACGAATATGTGGCTTTGCCACCGCTGCGTAGCGGTAGTAATGTGGCGCCATTATGGCCAATGAGTCCTTCTCGCGTAAGAATAACAACCAATCTGTTTAGCATGACAACAGCTAATCCGCATCCTGTCGAGACCATTCAATGGATTGATCAATTCTACTCCGAGGAAAATTCGATCCAAGGCTATTACGGCTCCATGCCTGATTATGTGACTAAGGAACTTGACGGTATATATACCATAGTTCCCGCTCCAGAAGGTGATCAAGATACACAGCAATGGACGAATGCTCTCGTGGATAATGGTCCGCTATACTTTTCGCAATCATTGGAGAACAAAACGATTGTTCCTCCCGCGGTAACGATCCGAAGAGAATTGGACAGCATCTATAAAGCTTATGAGCCTAAATCAGTGGACATTTATCCGATGATTAAATTTTCGTCAGAAGAGCTTAATGAAATGGCCTTGGCAAAATCAGATATATTTAAGCTGGTCGATGAGAAATTTGCGGAATGGATTATGAATTCAACGGTAGATAAGGAATGGGATCAGTATATTAATCAGCTGAAACAAATGGGACTGCCAGTACTGTACAGAATATATCAACAGGGTTATGAGGATTATTATGCTCAACCAAATTTGAACGTCAACAATAATTGAAAACGCATTCAAAAAACGCCCAAAACCATTGAATTGTTAACGCTTTCAAATATTGCGAATGCTTAAATTCTTGTTCGTATACAGCCGCCTCAACCCCGGGTTAAAGTTGCGATGTAGCCGTCATGTGAAATGCGAGCAGTAAGAAGCAATAAATTGTATTCCAATTGCTTGCCTCGCAGCTTGAACGTGCGCTTTAAACCAAAAAGGGAGGTTCGTTGTATGAGGGAATATTTGTTAAAGGTAATGAAGCCCGTATTAGCACTTAGCCTATTTGGAACAATTCTTGCGGGGTGTGGAGGCGGGAGTAATGATGGTGCCTCTTCTTCTGATTCAAGTTCGTCAACGAATTCTACAACCGGTACAGTAAAACTAAAAGGGATCATGCTGAAACATCCTCTTACGCAAGAATTCTCCAAAATGGAATGGTTGACCAAGGTTGAGGAGCAAGTGGGGGTAGATATTGAGTGGCAAGAAATTTCAGCGGACTGGGATCAGAAAAAAGGCGCTTTGTTAGCCGGAGGAGATATTCCGGATATCCTTATAGGACCGAATGTGATCACGGATGCTGATTTTGCCCAGTTCACCGGACTCTTTCAGGATTTAACCGAGCTCATTTCAACAGGCGGCCCTAACATTCAACAGATGTTTACTGAGAAGCCGGAGACCAAATTAATCGCTACACAGCTGGATGGGAAAATATACGGTTTACCAAAATATCAACGATTCTGGCCGGATACGGTAAGTCGGCAATATATCAATAAACAATGGTTAGACAATTTAGGTCTCAAGGAACCGACTAATTGGGATGAATTATATAATGTGCTCCTGGCGTTCAAAGAGAAGGATGCCAATGGGGACGGTGATGTAAATGATGAAATTCCTATGGATTTCGCTCCGGTGGGGACGACAGGATTTGGTTATTTTCAGCCACAAATATTGCTTGGCAGTTTAGGTATTACATTAACGGATAGTAGTGGTCAAGGATATTTCACCGAGGGTGGCCAGATTAAAAATTACTTTGTGGATGATCGATACAAGCAGTTCGTGGAATTCATGAATAAGTGCTGGCAAGCTGGCTTAATTAACCCGGAAGCCTTCACGCAGGATTATTCCAAATTCCAATCGGTTGCGCGCGGCAGCGGGGACAAAGCGAAGGTCGGCTTTTCATGGGGTTGGGAAGTAACGGACCGCTTTGGCAACACCTTGGCTCCACAATATGAGTCGATCGCTCCGCTTAAATTGTCGGCGGATTCAACGATTAAGCAGTCCTATGACTATGACGGTTATTCATTGAATTTCGGCGGTAATATGGTCGTCATGTCTGCTAAGTCCAAGAATAAAGAAGCGGCAATGAAATTTATTAATGAGCTGTATAATCCTACAGTTAGTATGCAGGTACTATTCGGATCACTTGGTACGAACATTAAAGATAATGGAGATGGAAGCTACGCGGTCCTGCCACCTACTGACAGCCAAATGGACCCAGGCACATGGAAGTGGACATCAACCTGGGCGGATAATGGACCTACCTTTATCTCCGATTCATTGAAACTGACACTTGGAACTGATATGCAATCTGTTGGCAAACAGACAGAGCCGCTGCAGGCGGTCCTCAGTGGGATTGACAAGGATAACGATATTTTACCAAGCATGTTCATTAAATATAACCCGGAAGACAACAATGCCATGGTGTTAGTGAATACGAATATGATTAATCTGGCGATGTCTAAGTTCTCGCAGTGGGTTACCAAAGGGGGAGTTACCAAGGAATGGGACTCCTATGTGAGTAACATTAAGCAGATGGGGCTGGATAACAACTTGTCCACTATGCAGAAATACTATGATGATTACAAAAGTAAGAAATAAGCTGTAAAGATTTATAGAACATCCGGAGACGGCTTTTCTTTACAGGATGAAGAGAAGCTGTCTCCTTATAAAGGAGGCTTATGATGTCCTCAATAACTCCCAATAAACATAGAAGAAATCTAATGGAGCTTAAACGCGACTATCAATTATGGATTATGATAATTCCGGCGATCGTTGTAGTTATCATCTTCAACTATATTCCAATGTATGGAATTCAGCTTGCCTTCAGGGATTATGATTTCTCGCGTGGATTGGCAGGTGGCGCCTGGCGCGGTCTGCATTATTTCTCACAATTCATCAATAACTATCAGTTTTGGGATTTGATGAGAAATACTGTGATTATCAGCATCACAACAATCGTTCTTGGATTTCCAGCACCGATCATACTAGCGCTCATACTGAATCAAGTGAAATGGTTTCGCACTAAGAAGCTGCTGCAGACCATCGTATATATGCCTCATTTTATCTCAATTGTAGTTATGGTTGGATTGCTGAATGTTCTCCTGTCACCGAATACAGGAATCCTTGGTCAACTGATCTCCAAGCTTGGCGATACGGACATTAATTTGCTCGCCTCCACGAATTCATTCGTCCCGGTGTTTGTGATTTCGGATATATGGCAGCATGCTGGATGGAACAGTATTATTTATCTGGCCGCATTATCAACAGTGAGTCCAAGTCTCTATGATGCTGCCAAAATTGACGGAGCGAACAAATGGAAGATGATTCTGCATATCGATATCCCTGCCTTGGTTCCGACAATTATCATATTATTTATTCTGAGTATGGGGAATGTACTGGGAACCGGATTCGAGAAGGTATTCTTGATGCAGAATTCATTGAACCTTCCCGTATCAGAGGTCATTTCCACCTATGTTTATAAAATCGGTATTCTTTCCAATCAATTCAGTTATTCGTCAGCCATCGGATTATTTAATACCGTCATCAATTTTTTCTTTCTGGTTACCATGAACTGGATTTCCAAACGCAACTCAGATATTAGCCTCTGGTAAATGGAACGAACATCGAAAGGTGATGCTTATGCAGGCGACAACTAATCACAAGCGCAGCACGGGTGAGATTCTATTTGATATTTCGATCATTATCTTATGTGTTCTAATTTTCCTGATCGTCGCTTATCCCTTGTACTTTGTTATTATTGCTTCTGTCAGTGACCAGACATTGGTCTCCACAGGCAAGGTTACTCTATTTCCTAGAGGAATCAGTTTCTTTGGCTACGAGCAAATTTTTCAGGATATGCGTATTTGGATAGGCTACAAGAATACCGTTATTTATACAGTTTTGGGAACATTGTTTAATCTGCTTCTTACGATCCCGGCAGCGTATACACTATCCAGACAAGAGTTCCGTGCACGACGGTTCTTGATGTTTTTCTTCGTTTTTACATTATTTTTTAATGGTGGACTAATTCCAACGTATATCCTGATGAAAGATCTATCTCTGACCAATTCGATGTGGGTCTTTATTCTTCCCTTTGCAGTGAATGTGTTTAATCTCATTATTGCACGTACGTTCTTTGAAGCTTCACTACCTAAAGAAATTTATGAATCCGCTTCATTGGATGGATGTACTCATTTTAAATTTTTCTTCTATATTGCGATCCCTTTATCTAAGTCCGTCATATCGGTCATTGCGCTGTATTATCTGGTAGCACATTGGAATGATTTTTTTACTGGGCTTATCTACATTCATTCGAATGACCTGCAGCCGTTACAAATCATTTTGCGTGATATTCTGTTATCCAACCAGGTTTTCTCCCAAGGCGGAGGCTCGGGCGGCAGTGCAGGCGGGTATGCTCAGCAATTTGCTGACCAGGTTAAGTATGGAGTTATTATTGTATCTACTATACCGATTCTTATTGTGTATCCGTTTATTCAGAAATATTTTGAAAAAGGTGTTATGATCGGTTCGATAAAGGGCTAGGAGAACAAACAAACAAACACAATCAGCCGGCGAGATATATTCTCAGCCGGTTATTTTTGTTCTTCAAAACAAAGCACTGCATCGCATGTTTCCGTCTTTGTTGAAAACAGTGAAGATACTTTCTGAAATTTCCATTGACGCACATTAAGTTTTCAAGGTATATTAAACATTGTTTTAAACAGTGTTTAATTGCATGACGAGTTAAGGAGAGTTCTATGACGAAGGAGAAGATTTTAGACGCAACGCTGCATTTAATTAAGTCCGAAGGGATTGATAGTGTTACCATTCGGAAGATTGCTAGTGAAGCTGGTACTAATGTAGCGCTAATTAATTATTATTTCGGGTCGAAAGAAAAACTTATGCATGAAGCAATGAAGATGATTCTGGAAACATTCCGCTCGGCGTTTGATATATTCGATGTTATGGAATATCAGCCAATCGAACGACTGAAACAATTTATTTTGACGTACGCCTTATTTCTTAAAGATTATCCTGATCTGCTCAAGCGGATTCTTGGCCATGATCCACTGTTTGAATCGGTAGCCGAATATGTACATTTTATGAAGCAACAAGGATTCGAGAAATTAAGCACAGTTATGACAGAAGTGACGGGTGTAACCGATCGAAAGACCATATTGTTGATGACACAGCATATGTTTGCTGCCATTATGTCACTGTTCACCAAAGTGAATCCTGTTACTAAATGTCAGCCGAACAACTGCATTCAATCGTCTCTACTCGATATTCCTATATCGATTGAGGAAAGTATTGATTTGTTTTTCGAGCATTATTTTCACAAATATTCAGTCAAAATTTAGAAAGCAGAGGTATCACAATGACTTCAAATACTGCAACAAAACCCCTTACGCAGGAAGGGGACACGTTCTCCCTGAAAGCTATTCTGCCACCTTTGCTTGCGATAATCGTCGGTATGATTATGGTTATTCTGGACAGTACAGTTGTTAACAATGCAGTTCCTAAACTAGTGGAATATTTCCATACTGATCTAAAGACAATTCAATGGGCAATAACGGGGTACACATTAGCACTATCCGCCGTAATTCCACTTGCTGGTTGGATGACCGATAAATTTGGATCAAAGCGTATTTTCCTTGTAACGATTGTGCTGTTTACATTAGGGTCTGTTCTATGCGGCTTAGCGCAATCACCTGAACAACTAATTTTATTCCGTATTATTCAAGGTCTAGGCGGAGGTATGGTTGCACCGATCGGGATGGCAATGGTATTCAAATTAGCTCCACCCGAACGTCGAGGCTCAATTATGGGTGTTCTTGGAATCCCAATGTTGATGGCGCCAGCTTTTGGTCCTGTAATATCCGGTTATCTTGTCGATTATGTGAGTTGGCACTGGATCTTTATTATCAATTTGCCTATTGGTGTTGTGGCCTTCATTTTGGGTAAGAAATACTTACCGAAGACTGAACCGCAGAAGTCAACACATCTTGATATTCTCGGGATGTGTCTTGCACCGATTGCGTTCGCTATGCTTGCTTATGGTGTAAGCGAAGGTGGAACAGATTGGTCTTCAACGGGTGCTATTACAGGCTTAACAATCGGTGGTATCGCATTAATACTGTTCATTGTGGTGGAGCTTAGACAGAAGTATCCTTTGCTTGAACTGAAGGTATTTAAATCATCTGATTTCACTCGCGGTATTATTCTTACTTGGATCGTACAGATGGCATTATTCGGAGCTACACTGATGATTCCTTTGTATCTACAGAATATTAAAGGTTATACCGCACTTCATACCGGTTGGATCGTGATGCCGCAAGCGTTATGCGCCGGTCTTATGATGCCGATTAGTGGTAGGTTGTTTGATAAAATTGGAGCTCGTCCATTAGCGTTCTGTGGGTTGAGTGTTATCGCCACCGCGATGTTTATTCTCTCGACGGTAACCGTGGATACACCGATTTGGATGGTTATTGTTGCGGTTTGTGTGATGGGGTTAGGTATGGGGTCAACCATGATGCCTCTTAATACACATGTATTAAATTCAGCACCACGTCATTTGGTTAGCCGTGTGACACCGTTGACTTCAGCGGCTCAACAGGTTGTCGTATCCTTCGCAGTAACAGGTCTTACAGCTTATCTGACTTCTCATACAAATACTCATATGGCAACAATCGGAAAGACAGGAAACCCGCAGACTGCCTTAGTAGCCGGCTTTGGAGATACGTTTCTCCTAACCGCTTGTATCGTATGTGTTGGTATTGTTATGTCCCTCATCCTTCGCAAGCCGAAGCTGCAACAAGCTGAAAATATCGGTGAAGAGGTAGATCCAGCGATGATGATGGGTCACTAGTCTTATATAAGCCCCCCAAGAAGGTCACTTTATCTAAAGTGTCTCTCTTGGGGGCTTTTCTTTACAGTGACTTTCTATTTCCTCCAAAGATCCAATTGCTTCTGGATCTCCTTACGTACCTTATCAATACCTGCTTCATGAAGTTCATGGTTGAATTTGGGGAGAATGGCATCAACATCGACACTGCCTGTCATAAGACTTGGATAAAATTTGCGCCAGACAATCTCAATGTTGTCAATTTGCTCATTTAGCTCTGACAGATCGGGAGTAAAGCCCAGTACTTGGGACTCCACAACCTTGGAGTTGTAGATGCGGAATTGCTCCCACTTGTTTAGTGGGTCAGGGTAAATTCCACCTAATGTACTTAAGATAAACCAGTTTCCCTGAGTGTATTGTATGCCAGTGTAGCCACCGTTCGCCTTGGGAAGAGGATTTCCTTGACTGTCTTTTATCGAACTTAGGACAACCTGGTCATTCTGATCCAGTGTATAATGAACGCCTTCAATGCCATATTGAAATAAGTTACGCAGGTCAGGATCGGTATTCAATAAGTTTAGAAATTTGATGCTCTCCACAGGATGCTTCGTATGTGCATTCACAACCATCATCCCTCCGCGCACAGCTTCTGTAGTTGCCACCTCGGGTGTTACTGGATTGGTTACAATTTTATACCCCAGATCGTTACTCCAGACGCTCTCAGAGAGTGGACCGCCACTACCAGATTCCCAAAATACCTTTACACCATGTTTCAAACTTCCTGGTTCTCGCAAAGCGGCGTCTTGATTAATGAACCCTAATTGATAGTAACGTCTTAACGTATCCAATATATGTTTGGCTTCACGGGTTTCGAAGATATTGACCACAGGAGCAGTAGGATCCAGAGATTGGATCATTAATGGGAGTCTGTTGTCCCCTATATATTCGTAGCCGTACATAGCAAAAAAATTGTGTGAGTCTCGATCAAGCTCCATGGGCAAATAATCGGGTTCATTTTTTTGTATCATGCGAAGCAGCGGTTCCAGCGATTCCAGTGTGTTATATTGGTTAACTTTAATATTGTATTTTTCTACCAGAGAATCAGGATACATCCAATTCTCGCGTACAGCCAATTCTTTGTTGGTGGGGACGCCGTAGATGAACCCGTCATCCATCTCAGCACCCTTCCAAAAGATGGGGTCTATTGCAAGGTACATTTCTTTGGCTAGATTCATGAAATAGTCATCTAACTTCAGCCATACCCCACGTTTGGCATATTTAGCATAATCCGGAGCAAAAGCAATATCAAAAGGGCTGTCAGAGGAGATCATTGTGTTCATGCGATCAGCATATTCCTGCCAACCAATTTTATTATAGGTTATGGTAATTCCAATTTTTTTCATCAATATGTCGTTAATTTTGTTGTTAACAAGGGCCAGATCCTTATCAGGATCACCGATTGTATAATAAATCAGATTTACCGTGGGTTCTGCATTAAAGTTCGCAGCGTTCAAGTTCTGCTTGGTGCAGCCAGTTAACAATGTAATGAACAGCAGAATAATGCCACAGATGAAGCAGCTATATCTATTCATGACACGGCCCCCTAAATCACTTTGCAATATACATCCAGCCTTAACTTTTCATCCGTAAACTTGAGGGAGAGGTACCAAAATGATTTTGAAATTGTGTATAAAAATAGTTCAGGTTGTTATAACCAACAGAAAGGGCAATCCAGTGTATTTTCTCATTAGTCGTTTGGATAAGCTCTTGTGCACGATACATCCGATAGCTCATTAGATACTCTGAGAACTTCATACTTGTTTCTTTAATGAAGATTTGTCCAAGATAGGTACTGTTCATTTGAAATCGATCAGCAACGGATTTTAATGAAATATTATGAGCGAATTCTGTTTTAATCATAATTAATATACGATTGACCAGCTTTGAGAAGGCATCGTAATGTATTCCAAGTACAGGATCAATACTCATGGAGTCAGCATTCACATCTCTAATCGTGCCATGTAAGTCTTCGATAATTATTTTTTCAATGACCTCCTGCAGCTTGATTCGATCCACAGGCTTTAATAGGTAATCCTTTACTCCGCAACGAATAGCTTGCTGGGCATATTGAAAGTCACTATAGCCGCTTATAATAATATATTTGGTTGGAAGGCTCACTTCATTTAGCTTTTGGATAGCATCATACCCTAGATTCTTGCCAATACACACATCGATAATAGCAATGTCAGGTATTAAATCTACAGCTTTAAATACAGCATCTTCAGTGGATTCACTTGTTTCTATTTGTTTGAATCCGTAATGCTCCCAATCCAGAATACGTTTCATACCTTCCAAAATCTGAGGTTCATCATCCACAATCAAAAGTTTGTACATATCTAATCACCTCTTTTAGAAATCTGTACAGAGATTTTGACACCAGCTTCGTCATTATTCTCAATGGTAATCGAGAAATCCTCTTGATAGAAAAATTGTAGCCGGGCATAGACATTATATAGTCCGATGCTATTGGTGGCATGGTCATTATTACTTGAAAGGACCCGTCTGATGGCAGTTAGCTGTTCTTCATCAATTCGTACTCCATTGTCAATGAAATCCAGTCTATAGTAGTCTTCATCTTCCCAGCCTGACACGATAAATAAATTAAATTCTTTATTTATATTAAACCCATGGACGAAGAAGTTTTCTGCCAAGGGTTGCATCCAGAATTTAACAGTAGAAAGAGCAAGAATAGTATCTTCAACATCAATTTGGTAAAAAAAGTGCTCAGGATATTTAAACTCCATAATTTGCAGGTATTTTCGTAACAGTTCCAGCTCACTACCTATTGAAATAATATTTTCTTTCTTAACAATTTCTCGATACAACGCTCCTAAGGTTGCAATCGCATCTGCGGTAGGCTCATTCTGATGAACCAATGCAGTAGATCGAATAACCTCCAAGGTATTATAAAGAAAATGTGGATTGATTTGATGTTGAAGCGCTTTCATTTCTGCTTCCTGCTGTTTTAATTTAAGCAAGTATTCGTTTCGAATATATTTGTCTAATTGGTGTATCATATCGTCGACTTCTCGAGCAATCATACCATATTCATTCATACGATAACGTGCAGGCTTATTGGGAGTGAAGTCAGCAGTTTTCGCACGTTTGATTGACTGTATAATACGGTGCAGAAACCGCGAATCATCACGAAGGTTGTAGACTACGAGCAGGAGTACACAGATCATAGCGGTAAAGACGATCATAAATATATTGAGCAATACCGTGCTATGCTGACTTATTAGTGCAGCCAAGTCTACTGTACTAATAAATCGATAATTGTATTTGGTAGATGTAAAGGTAACAAAGAAAATGGGAATATATCCTTTATATACGATAAAGCCATGATTTTTATTATTCGCAACCGCTTGTTGGGTGATTTCTTTCATTATGGATTTATTGTTACCAATAATGAATGTCTCCCCGGTAGAAGGGTTGATTACAGCCGCATTACCGAGTTGATAATTATTTACGATACTGAATATTCGCTTGCTACTGATCTGAAAGTGGATTTCCCCTGGTTCTGTAGCACTTTGATTTAGTTTTTTGCGAGAGACGAAGCCCTTCTGTATACTTTCATCGAAGATTTCGTCAGAATTTGGAACGCCAAACTGGAAGCTAGGAATACCAAAACTATTAAAATAGATAATATTTCCGTAGTCCTTGGTATGAACGCTGATTTGAGTAATATCTCCCTGGGCCCAGCTGTAAAGATATGTTTTAGTATCCTCAGGAAAAGAGAGCAGTGATTGTGATGAATAAGGGCTATTCTCCAATCTTTTAGTCAGATATCCTTCAACGGAAGGGCTCATAAAATAACGGACGTCTTTCATCAGATCCTGATTGGAATACAATCTTTGCATGTAAGCTTCAATCCGATCGGCATCATTCTGAAAGTTGTTCTCAATACGGGAAAAGGCATTCGCAGCTTCAATCCGTGTGTTCCCGATCCATTGATTAATAAGAATAACGCTGGTCATAGTGCCCAGTGTTAACCCGATGGTTACAATGAAGATCAGGTAAGCCCAAAATTTATTGCGATATATTTTAATATGAAAAAAAGAACTCCTCCAAAACCTCATTTGTAATGCCCCCTAAGGTCAGACACATAATATAGAGGAAAAAGTCTCTCGCTGCTATGGTTGTGAGAGCATGTAATTCACTGTAAATATATATGAAGCGTAGCTTTAGTTCAAATAAATTTTAAAGTACGAAAGGAAAACACATGGTATATCAGCGCTGATATACCATGTGAGTTCGATAAGCTTTACTTAAAGTAATTGTTGATTTGTTCTTGAGCAACTTGCATGATTTTGTCCATTCCAGCATTTTTCAGCTCAGACAGCAATTTAGGGATTACCTTCTCAGGATCAGAAGCGCCTGTAAGCAATTCATATCTATATTTATCATATACAGCTTGGCAGTTAGCAACTTCAGTCTGCAACTCGCCAATATCAAGTGCGAAGCCTAATACGCTAGATGATGCCGCTTGTTCGTTCAATTTTTTCACTTGTTCCCACTGATCTAGAGGAGCTCCCTTCGTAACCGCAAGATTGAAGAAGGTACCTTGGGAGTATGCTGCCAAAGGCCATGTATCACTGATCCGCTCGATTGATTTCTCTCCGTCAATGCTCTTATAGTCGACGCCTAATTCACCAAATGCAAGCATATTTCGTAATTTTGGATCTGTATTCACTAATTGCAAATATTTCATAGCTTCCACTTTGTATTTGGAATTTGCCGAGATTACATTCATCGAGCCTTGAATTGTACTAGTTGTATACAAAGGCCCAAAAATTTGAGTCATGACGTATTTGTCAATACCTGCGGTGATTTGCCAGCCAGCTTCTGCACCAGGGAAGGCTTGTGCGGAGAAGAATGCTCTGTATTTGTCGCCTTCAGTTTTAGTTGGTGCATCCGGGTTAACAATACCATCTTTATACCACTGATGTAGCAGCTTTAAGTTAGTCATAACTTCCGGTTGTTCAAACACGGACACGACTTTCCGGGAAGCATCCTCAACGTTTACTCCAATAGGATTGAAACCTAAAGTCATATCATCATAATTGTTTAAAATGCCTGGGAAGCCTTCGCCTTGGATCAACTGCAACGGGTAGAAGCTTTTGCCTTCACCAGCTTTCATATCATGGAATGGTTTGTCTAAATCTTGCATCGTTTTAATGTTTTGGTAATCGATATTATATTTTTGTACAAGCTTGTCATCGAATACCCAATATTGAGTTAATGAAGAATCCTTATACGTCGGTACAGCGAAAGTTTTTCCACCAATTTTCACACCATCCCATACTTTGGTAGGGATAGACTTGTAAAGTTCAGGGGCCTCACTTTGTACCAGATCCGTAATGTCCGCGAACGCTCCCATAGCGACCTGCTTACTGTACTTTGTGTTGTTGGTAAACATCATATCAAAGGGTTCACCTGTATTCACAATGGTGTTGATTTTTGTGTCCCATTCTCCCCAGCTAGCCACTTTGATGTCCACTTTGACACCGATTTTCTCAGCGGTGTATTCGTTCATTTGCTCAACGGCTTTACTAAAATTCTCAGGAACCTGTCCGCCGATCAGCCACCATACCAATGTAGGGATTTCCTTGGTGGTTGGTGCATCAGTAGCAGTTGTGCCACTCTCGTTTTCATTGGTTGCTGTGGGCGCCGCTGGCTTCGAGCTGCCACATGCAGCAAGCAGGGACAGCATTAATGCGAGAATACACAATGTTGAGGCGAACTTTAGGGTGTTCTTCACTTTAACTCCTCCTAGTGTTGAATGATGAATAGTACCGTAGTAAAAGTACGGTTATATATCATAAACCAAGCTTGGCTTGGCTTATTTCGGGACTAGCCTTTGACTGCGCCAATGGTAAGGCCGGTAATGAAGTATCTCTGGAAGAAGGGATACGCGCAGGCAACAGGCAACACGATGAGAATAGCAACAGCCATACGGGCAGATTCTTTAGGCATTGTTGCGACAAGCTCAGCAAAGCTGATGCCCATGCTTATTGAGTTTCGGGCGAGCGCATCGGCATTGGACATTAAGCTGTTAAGTAACGCTTGTAGCGAATAGAGATTCTGATTATCGATATACAGCATCGATTGAAACCAGTCGTTCCAGTAACCGAAGCAGAGGAACAGTCCAATCGTAGCTAGTACAGGCAAGGAGATTGGGAGAATGATTGAGAAGAAGGTGCGAAACTGACTAGCCCCGTCAATTTCAGCAGATTCGATTAAGCCATCAGGGATCGTGCTCCTGAAAAAGGTTTTACAAATAATAACGTTAAAGGAGGATACTGCGAGCGGCAGGATGAGTGCCCAAACGCTGTTCTTTAATCCCAAGAAATTTGTGTTGATAAAGTAACTGGAGACTAGCCCCCCGTTAAATACCATCGGGATGAATACAACCCAGGTGAGGAAGTTCTTGAGCTTGTAAGCCGGACGTGAAATGACATATCCCATTGTTGTGGTGAGCAGCACGCCAAGTACAGTACCTACGATAGTTACAAGTAGGGATACACCTAACGCACGCAGAATCATCGTTCCTTGCTTGGCGATATAAGAGTAAGCATCTCCGGATAGAACGGTTGGGAAAATGCTGTATCCTGTTTCACGAATATAGGATTCATCGGTAAGCGATATGGATAACACGACGATCACAGGCACGACGCAGGCAATTGCCAGCAGAATAAAAATTAGGGTGAACAAAGCATTGATGCCGTTACTTGTGCGGTTGAATTTCTCCAAGCCAGATTGATAGGTGGGTGTCTTTGCCATTGTCTCTCCTCCTAGATCATTGCACTGTCGGAATCGATTTTTTTAACGATCCAGTTAGCACTCAGGATTGTAATACAGCCCAGCATCGATTGGACGAAAGCGGCAGCGGATGCCATTCCTACGGTGGCGGTTTTTAGCTGTTTATAAACTAGGACATCAACTGTTGTGGCCACATTGTAGAGGGAGTTGGAGTCGCGTGTGACCTGATAGAACAGTCCGAAATCCGTGTAGAAAATACGACCTACTGACAGGATGAACATCATGACAATGACCAGCTTTAGCATGGGTAAGGTAATGAAGCGTGTCTGCTGCCAGATTGAAGCTCCATCAATAACTGCAGCCTCATAATAGGTGCTGTCGATTCCCGTGATGGTTGCCAGATAAATAATCATGCCATAACCTATGCTCTTCCAGATGTTTAAAAAGATAAGAATGTAGGGCCAATATTGCGGTTCCATATACCAATTCACAGCATCATGCCCAATACCCACAAGAAATTGATTGAGGATGCCTTTATCAAAGCTGAAGAAGGCCCAGCCTACAGCAGATACGACTACCCATGACAGAAAGTAGGGCAGAAACATCATGGTCTGATAAACCTTGCTTGCTTTGCGGCTATGCAGCAGGCTGATCATAATGGCGAACATTACCGGCAACACGATGCCAAGAATAATGAAAATGATGTTATACCCTATCGTGTTACGAAGAATGATCCAGGCATCATTTGATTTGAATAAGAATTCAAAGTTTTTGAAGCCGACCCAAGAACTATTTATTACGTTGCTAATAAAGTTGCCGCTGATTTTGAAATTTTTAAAAGCAATAATCATACCGAACATCGGTAAGAAAGAAAATAAGATATACCAGATGAATGTCGGCAAGGCAAGCAGGGTTAACTCGGAATCTTGCTTTCGCCAGTGTATGCGCTTTCTAATTTTGCTACGTTCAATTTTAGTGCTCATATCATCCGCTCCTTCATGTGTTTCATACATGCTGCTATTTGTAACCGCTTTCCCTGAATTAATTTTATAAAGTACAGTGAGATGCTTCCAGTTAAGAAACATGATACTTCAGTCAACAAACGTTAGATTCAGGATGAATTCCCTTTAAATGCGCAAAAAAAACATGTGCTATGGAGATTTATACACATTGCCTCTGTGAGGAGCTTTGGTATTGTATTACAACGCAATTATGGGCGAAAAGCGCAAGAATGACACACTTATAGAACATCAACATAGCGGTGAAACGTATATCATCCCGCAGTACAACACGAAATTCTTGATAAGCGAGAATGACATATTTACGATTTGCTCGATTCTATATAGTGTAAATGTAAGCGCTAGCATTAATGCGATTGATAACAATTGGATAGATAATGATGCTCACTCGATGATCAGAATGTTCTCATCATTACCTATAAGGAGGGGATGTCGCGATGCATGAAACAGGAAGCGTACATATGCGAACTGTGAATTCAGCACCGAAAGAAAAGCGTAAGGGCAGAAACGAGACATGGAAGAAAATTTGTCAGAATTGGGAGCTTTACATTTTTATCGCACCCGCATTCTTTTACTTCCTCATTTTCAGCTATGGACCGATGTATGGGATTCAGATTGCTTTTAAGAACTACATTCCGTCAAAAGGCTATTTTGGCAGTGAATGGGTAGGCTTTGATCATTTCATTCGATTTTTTAACTCGTACTATTTCTGGGATTTGCTGTGGAACACGCTCAGTATTAGCTTGTATGAATTAGCCATTGGATTCCCAATCCCAATTATTCTGGCGCTTGCGTTTAACGAAGTGAAGGATGGCTTCTTCAAGCGACTTGTTCAGACCGTTACGTATGCACCTCATTTCATTTCTGTCGTTGTTATGGCGGGGATGATTATTACCTTCTTGTCTCCATCGAACGGAATGATTATTCATGCCATTGAAAGCTTAGGCTTTAGTGCACCGCAGTTTCTGACAAGCCCTGGTTGGTTTAAGACGATGTATGTATTCTCAGGCGTGTGGCAGAGTGCGGGTTGGGGGACGATTATTTATTTGGCGGCACTCTCGGGTGTAGACCCAGGCTTACATGAAGCGGCAATCATTGACGGGGCCTCTCGCTTCCAACGTGTTCGCCACATCAATATACCAGCGCTTATACCGACCATGACCATTCTATTAATTCTGAATATGGGTGGCTTGTTAAGTGTAGGTTTTGAGAAAATATTACTTCTGCAAAATTCGTTAAATATGTCAAGCTCTGATGTGATTTCAACCTTTGTCTATCGATCTGGTCTTGTCGATGCGCAATATAGCTTCTCAACAGCTGTTGGTTTATTTAACTCCATTGTCAATTGCATCCTGCTCATTACGGTGAATCAGATTGTCCGCCGTACGAGCGAGAACAGTCTATGGTAGAAGGAGGTTGGAATTTATGGTATCAGGTATAAAGCTATCTAAGCGAGACCGAATATTCCTAATTTGCATCTATACGTATGTGGCAATTGCATTGCTGTTAGTCGCATATCCCATCTTATATATTATTAGCGCATCCATCAGTGATCCGAAGATGGTTGCTTCCGGTGAAATGTGGCTCTTTCCAAAAGGAATTACCTTTAAGGGGTATGAGATTGTATTTCAGAACTCGAAGATTTGGACGGGGTATAGAAATACGATTTTGTATACATTGCTAGGCACAACGATTAACTTGGTCGTTACGATGCCAGCGGCATATGCACTCAGTCGTAAGGACTTTGTAGGCCGTGGGTTTTTCATGGGGATGTTCATGGTAACGATGTTCATTGGAGGCGGTCTCGTCCCTACATACATGTTGGTAAAAGGGCTAGGCATGGTCAACACGATGTGGGCACTGGTACTTCCTGGCGCAGCGTCAATCTGGAATATTATCGTCTCTCGTACCTTCTTCGCGAACTCCATTCCAGCTGAGCTTCAAGATGCGGCTCAAATCGATGGCGCGACGAATATTCGATTATTCCTGCGGATTGTTCTCCCGTTATCGATGCCAATTATCGCAGTTATGGCCTTATTCTACGGGGTAGGGCATTGGAACAGCTATTTCGGCGCCATGATCTACCTGAATGATGATGCGAAATATCCATTGCAGCTTGTGCTTCGTCAGATTCTCGTTCTTCAGGAAATGCAATCTCAAGTAGGTGGCATTATCGATGCGACAGCTGCAGCAGCCCAGAACAACAAGGCAGAAATTGCCTCACTTGTGAAGTATGGGGTCATTATCGTATCTACGCTTCCGATTATTGCTGTCTATCCATTCTTGCAACGTTATTTCGTGCAAGGTGTCATGATTGGCTCTGTTAAGGGTTGATCTTAAGATACAAGTAAAAAAGGGGAGGTTTTTGTATGACGAATTATCGTAAAACTGGACTCATGTTGTTATGTCTTTCCATGTCAATCTCTATTTTTACTGCATGTGGATCGAGTAACGATAAGGGGACGGCAAGCACAGAAAGCTCAGACACAGCCGCAGAGGTTCATAAGACGGGCTTTCCTATCGTGGATAATCCGATTGAGCTTTCTATTATGGCACCGGATGTAGGGCGTCAGGATTGGAACAAGATGCCTGTTATTCAGGAATACGAGAAGATGACGAATATTAAGTTAAAGATTCAAAACGCCCCACAAGACAGCTTTGAGACGAAAAAGAATTTGGTATTTGCAAGCGGTACGCTTCCCGATATTTTCTATGCGGCGGATTTAAAAGGATCGGATCAAGTTACCTACGGAAGTCAAGGTTTGTTGCTGCCTTTAGAAAAATACATTGATGAGGGCTACGCACCTAATTTAAAAAAAATTCTCGATGAAAATCCGGATATTCGCAAATCAATGACAACACCAGATGGACATATCTATGCACTACGCAATATTCAGCCATCTGCGGTATGGTATCGTGGACCGATGTGGTATAACGGGAAGTTCTTGAAGAAGTTCGGCATGGAAAACAAATTACCGCAGACCACAGAAGAGCTATACAACTATTTGAAGAAGGTTAAAGAGGAAGATGCGAACGGAAACGGTAAAGACGATGAGGTTCCTCTATCCTCTGTGAAATTAGATGATTTACGGATGTTCTTCCTCGGATTCTGGGGGATGTATAACGAGGATATCTACGTAGATAAGGAGAACAAAGTACACTTTCCACAAGCTGAACCAGCCTACAAAGAATATTTAACCTTCTTGAATCGCTTATGGAACGAGAATTTGCTGGATCATGAAACATTCTCTCAAACCGATGAGCAGAAGAAAGCAAAAGGGAAAAACAATCAAGTGGCCTTATTCTCCGATTATTTCCCATACTTCACGCTTGGTGGTGAACCGAGTGAAGATAACCCGATGATGCAGCCTGTATCTAGTGATATTGCTGGAACACCTGTATACGGCAAGCATCCTGGTATTAACACCATTGGCGGTTTCGCGATTTCAAACACGAACCCCAACCCGGAAGCAAGTATGCGCTGGATTGATTACCAATTTAGCGAAGAAGGGTATTCCTTCTGGGCGTATGGACCTGAAGGTACGTTATTTAAATACAAAGATAAAGCAACAGGCGAGAAAGAATGGCTGCCAGTTCCAGATGGTACGGATCGTGAAGAATACCGCGGTACAATCACGCCAAACTACGGGATTAATACACCAGGTTCCTATGAGAACAGCTATGTTTTAGGTCTTCGTACTAGCTTTGATGACTGGATTGACAAAGAAACAGCTACAAAGCTTACACCTATTGCAAAGACTCCCTTCCCATCGGTATTCCTGACGGTAGACCAACAGACGGAAATCAAAACACTCCGTTCCGATTTGGATAAATACGTGAAGGAAATGGAAGCGAAATTCGTTACAGGCGCAGAGCCATTATCCAATTGGGACAAATATATCACTCAAATGAAAAAAATGGGGTATGAGAAGCTCGAATCAACGTATCAACAAGCATACGATACATGGGCTGCTAGTAAATAATTTGTGAAGCTTATACATTCTCATATTTTGAAAAACTTCCCGGTCATCCTAGGCATGACCGGGAAGTTATGATGAACCCTAAGCGAGGAAGGATTATACGGTATCGTTAGGCTCAGTATTGGGATGATTACTATTCATCTGTCGATACTGGCCCGGGGTATAACCGGTTTCCTTTTTGAATTTTCGAATAAAGTTTGGTGTGTCGAGGTAGCCGACGCGCTGGATAATATCTTTTAACGGATCACTTGTTATTACGAGCTGTTCCTTGACCTTATCTAATCGTTTTTGCCAAATATATTGGACGAAGTTGATGCCGACCTTATCCTTGAATGAACGACTGAGATGGGAAGGTGAAATCGTAAACGCAGCAGAAACAGATTCAAGGCTAAGTGAATGATCAACATAGTGCTGGTCGATAAAAGCAACGATATGATCCATGAGTGAATGTTCTTCTTTTTTATGCGTCTGCTCTACCTGTGTACAAATCTGAGTGGCTAAACGGTAGAAATTCTGCTCTATAAGATGGACGGGACCATTCATGAAATGGGGAGAAGCAGACTGCGTCATGTTATCCATCTTTAGCTCAACTGCAGTTTTGAGCATGGTATTCAGCAGGTCGAACAATACGCATCGCATCAGCAGGGTAGATCGTTGTTTATTATCAAGGCCATGGATGGCTGTGTGAATAATTTGTTTGGCGACTTCGTAGTTGCCCTGCTTCAAGCTTTGTGCAAGCTTTAATAGCTCGTTACTAGGGAGTAACACCGTTTGATCATGGGCACTGGATAGCTTTTCAAAATACACGGTGGTTCCATGCTCGGTCGATTTACGCAATTCGAAGGCGGAGCAAGCCTCAACAAAGGATTGATTAAGCTGCTGAGGGCTCTCATAACATTTGCCTACACCGATCATCGGGTGGATATCCATTATGCCTAACGTATATTCACGGATCGCATCCACGATGTGAACGATTTGTGCAGCGAGTGCCTCATCATCTTCGAGCTGTAAGCTCACAATGAGTGCGAGCTGATCCAATTGCGGGAGCTCTACACCGTATACTTGTGTAGCAAGCGCTGGAAATTCAATAAACGCAAGCTTGCGATGTACTTCTTGTCGCGCATGAAGATGCTGCTGTTCTAATTCATCCCAGCCCATCATCATGACAAAATGATGACTTTGGTCGAAGTGCAGATGAAAGGTATCGAATATTCCATGCGTCATCATTTGTGCATGTCCATGCTTTAATAGCATGGACAGAACATGGTTGCGTGCATAGGGCTCTTGGAGATCAACCTTGGAGCTATACTGCTGTAATGTTGTTCGTATATACTCGAGCTCATTTCCAGAGGCCGGTGTATCTGTTTTTTTGTTCGTGAAGCGAACGAGCTCAGCAATCGGAAGATATTGCATCCGAGCGAATAATAGAGCGATGGCCGTTCCTACAATGGCGATCACAATGAATAAAATAATGATGAAGCTCCGAACATTAAGTACGCTACTGAAAAACTGATTACTCGCCATTAAAGTCACATATGACCAGCCATTGACATCCGATGTGACGGAAATAACCGAATGATCTTCGTTGTTCATCGAAAGATTATGTATGCCGGGTGGAAGCTCTGATAACCGTTGGATATCCTGTTGGCTAGCTGTATCTCCATGGCCACTATAGGATAAAACACGTCCATGATTATCAAAAATATACGTTAATCCTCGATAGTTACCGAGAACGGAATCGATCAGATATGCCAACTCTTTCTCTTTAATGAGGTACATGACAGAAGCATATGGATCTGAGGTGTTGGGAATGATCGGCAGGATATAGGTTAATACAGATTGCTCGAGTGGTGAATTTTGATTCAGCATGTTCGTAAGTCGAATGGATGGAAATTTGGACGAGTTTAAAGCAGTCACAAGTTCATCATTCTTCCAGCTTCCAAACTGATAGGAGCTACGAAATACATCCAGGCTATACATGCCATGGTTGGAATAAATATTAGGGTCATGATGATAGTACAGAAATATATCCTCCACAATGGAATTGGAAGATTTGTAGCTATCTAGTGCCGCTATGGCGTCACGACTTTCATAAGGATCCAGTATGCGATAATGAGCGAGACGAGCGTCGTATGACATCCGTGACGCCATATCTCTTAAATCATTCATGCGTCCATCCACCACCGTTTTAATTTGGGTGAGCTGATTAAAGTGAGCATTTTCAATCTCCTTTTGTAAATTATCGGTAGCATTTCGGTAAATGAAAACGATTACAAATATAAGCGGAATAAGAAGGATAAGTAGATACGAACCGGTGAATTTCAAAAACAATTTCGATTTGAAATAGTTATAGTTCAAAGTGTTTTCCCCCTTTTTATGGCGTATACATGGAGATGTTCCTATCAAGCTATGAATACAGCAAGATATAGATCGGCGCTTGAATACTTATTTATATTCCATAATAGGATGTTTATAGCGGATATTTATTTTTATGTCAAATGTTTTTTTGGAAATATATCATACTAAATCAATAGAATCGCAGCCTCAGAGCTGCATGGAGGTCGTGCAAAAATGAGTGACGCTAATGTTGTCGAGGAGCAAATTGTTGTTGAAGGAGTTCACAATTACAGCACAGAGGAGGAGTACGTTAAGCCGGAGGATTCGCAGCTATTAGATCAGCTGGAATGGTTCAAGGATCAGAAGCTAGGCTTGATGATGCACTGGGGACCTTATTCGCAGCTTGGACTTGTTGAATCGTGGGCGCTTAGTGATAAAGATGGAGAATGGTCACGGGACGATATTGATTGGGGGGTTGATTCGACGGAGCTGAAGCGGCAATACTTCGGGCTGAATAAAACCTTTAATCCGCTCCGTTTTGAGCCTGAGAAGTGGGCAGAGGTTGCTGCAGAAGGTGGCTTCAAATATTTAAATTTCACAACGAAGCATCACGATGGCTTCTGTATGTGGGATACGCAGACAACAGATTATCGCATCACGGGTAAGGATTGTCCTTTCCATGCACATAAGTACGCGGATATTTGTAAGAACGTATTTGATGCTTTTCGGGCCAAGGGACTTGGGATCTCTGCCTACTTCTCCAAAGCGGATTGGCACACACCAACATACTGGGCCCCAGGTATGGAGACGGAGACGTTCATGAATCGAGGTCCTTCGTATCCAACACAAGATTATCCATGGCTATGGGAGCAATTCGTACAGTACACACATGATCAGATCATGGAATTGATGACGAAATATGGTCGGATTGAAATGCTCTGGTTGGATGCGGGATGGGTGTGTCCACAGAATAAGAATAATCCACAGGATATTCGGTTGGGTGAAGTGGTGGAGAAGGCACGTCAGCATCAGCCATGGCTACTAAGTGCAGACCGTACCGTTGGCGGACCTTATGAGAATGTCGTTACACCAGAGCAAACGTTGCCCGCGCGTCCCCTGCATATCCCATGGGAAAGCTGTATTACGATGGGGACTGCGTTCTCTTATCGGTATGAGGATCATTACAAGACGACACGTCAATTAATTCATTTGCTCGTTGAAGTTGTAGCCAAAGGTGGTAACCTGGCACTTAATGTCGCACCACAACCAGATGGCCGCTTGTCAAGAGCAGCGATGGATCGGATGAAAGGAATGGGCAGTTGGCTCAAAGTCCATGGTGAGGCGATTTATGGAACACGCATATGTGCGCCATACTCCGTTGGAAATACACATTTCACGAAAAAAGGCGATGTCATCTATGCTATCCATCTGTACTCAAAAGAGCAGGAACTCATGATCAGTGAGATTTGTATTTCACTCGAGCAGGCTGTGACGCAAATAGATCTTGTTGGCGGACAAGAGAATCTAACATTCGAACGAACAACAACTGGATTGATCGTTCATTTACCAGAGAGCGAGCTTACGGGAATTGCCCCAATTGCACATGTATTTCGCATAAAATAACGAGTTGAACTATGGGAGGAAGAGCAGATGCAACAATGGTTCACTGATGCAAAGCTAGGAATTTTCATTCACTATGGAATTTATGCGGTACAAGGAGTTGTAGAATCATGGTCTTTCTATAACGGGAGAATGTCTTATGAGGACTATATGAAGCAATTGAATGGTTTTACGGCCTCTAAATTTGATGCGAAGTATTGGGCAGATCTGATTGCGAAGTCAGGAGCTAAGTATTCTGTTCTTACAACGAAACATCATGACGGAGTTGCATTATTTGATACGAAATTCAGTGATTTGAGCGTTATGAAGGCGACACCTGCCAAGAGAGATATTATTAAGGAGTGGTCTGAGGCGATTCGAGATCAGGGTCTTCGCGTAGGGATGTATTACTCCCTCATTGACTGGTCTCATCCTGATTATCCTTCAGTCTATGAGAATGGTGTCGTACCAGATGACTTGAGACAGATAAATCGTTATTCAAGTCCGATGGATGGTGTCCAAGATCCAGAGCGATGGGAGAGATTTCTGGCATTTAACCGTAATCAACTAGGAGAAGTGTTAACGGATTATGGTCAGGTTGATCTGTTATGGTTCGATGGAGATTGGGAACGAAGCGCAGAGCAGTGGGGATTACCAGCATTCAAAGATTATTTAAAATCATTTAATCCTGATCTTATTATAAACTCACGTTTGCAAGGGTATGGGGATTATAAGACTCCTGAGCAAGGTCTTCCCATTACGCGTCCGGAAGGTCCGTGGGAATTCTGTACGACGATAAATACGTCATGGGGTTATGTGCATACAGACCACAATTATAAATCATTGAATCAAATGATCCGAATGTTCTGTGACTGTATCAGCATGGGCGGTAATATGCTGTTAGATATTGGGCCCATGGAAGATGGAACGATTGATCCTAGGCAGGAAGCGATCTTGCTCGGATTAGGTGATTGGATACGTACACATGAAGAAGCCATCTATGGAACACAAGAGGGTATTATGACACGCTACTATCTGGGTGGCAGTACATTGTCTCCGGATAAGAAGAACTTGTATCTCTTCGTTTACGATACGCCGAAGGAGAACATTTGCCTCAAAGGGCTGTGTAATCCCATTACCAAGATTACGGTGCTTCACTCAGGCAAGGAGCTCAACCATGAAATTCACGGTGGTGTGCCCTGGTTCCACATACCAGGTACAACTTGGATTCAGATAACACCTGAAGATATGCATGAACAAGTGACAGTACTTAAATTGGAATTCGATGAAGAAATTGAGATGTACGGCGGTTCAGGCGCAGTTGTAACTCACAACTAAAGTACATTAACGGATAAAGGAGCATTCGTATGGTAAATCGAAGTGGAGTACCAGAGCCACACATTGTTTCATACGCCCCCAAGCATTATCTGTGTAGACGAGCGACGGAGTCGCTTGTCTTGGATGGGAAGCTAGATAAGCCCTTTTGGCAGCATGCAGCATGGACAGAAAAGTTTGTTGATATTGAAGGGGATTTGCGTCCGATGCCAGGAAAGGATACGAGGGTAAAAATGCTATGGGATGATGAGTATTTTTACTTTGGTGCAGAGCTGATGGAAGATCAGATCTGGGGAATGCTGACAGAACGTGACTCCGTTATTTTTTACGATAATGATTTTGAGATCTTTATAGATCCAACAGGAGATTCCCATCAATATTACGAGTTTGAGATTAACGCCTTGAACACGGTATGGGACTTACTTCTTGTGAAACCTTATCGTGACGGAGGTCCTCCAATTAACGGTTGGGATATCCAAGGGCTGAAGACGGCTGTTCATATCGAAGGTGAGTTAAATAACCCGCACGCTGACAATCGGAAATGGACGGTTGAAGTTGCAATACCATGGAATAGTTTAAAAGAATGTGCTACGGATCGACGATCACCTTACGCTGGGGAATTTTGGCGTGTTAATTTTTCACGTGTTGAATGGCGGACTGAGGTTGTCGATGGCAAGTATCGTAAGCTTCTCAACCCCGACACAGGGAAACCTTATCCTGAGGATAATTGGGTGTGGTCACCACAAGGAGTCATAAATATGCATTATCCAGAACTGTGGGGCTATGTTGTATTCGTGAATGAAGCGGGTCCATATCACTTCGACATCCCTCGGGATGAACATATCAAATGGGAATTACGGAAGCTCTATTATCGTGAGCGGAACTATTACGAAACACATGGCATGTTCACAGCCCATTTTAATGCATTGTGTGAAGAAGATACATGGACCATAGAACCAAACATTGAAACGACGACTAAAACTTTTATTATATCTGCATCAACATCAGATGAGACGTCCCGTCTTTACATTCGCGAGGACGGGTTTCTCTGGAAGGAGTAATCAGATATGGAACAGATTGAACGTAAGTTTCAGGAGAAGAAGAGTTTGGCCAAGGCACGTGCAACGCAGTTATTTCAAATCTTTGAACAGGACTTGACAGAGGAAGAAATAATTGCAATTAAGTATCTCTATGCGTATATGCCAGTGAATGATTTGGCGGATTACAATGGTGAGCTTTTCTTGAATCATGTGCGAACGACACTAAAGATTCGCCGAGATATGCCATGGCAAGTCCCGGATCATATATTTTTACATTTCGTACTGCCCTACCGTGTTAATACCGAAAACATTGAAGAACACCGCCAAATTCTTCATGAACAATTAGCAGAGCGAACTAGTAAGTTGTCCATGACGGAAGCCATTCTGGAGACAAATTACTGGTGTCATGAGGTGGCAACGTATATTGGGAGTGATTTGCGGACGATTTCACCATTATCGATGATTCGAAATGCACGTGGTCGTTGCGGTGAAGAATCCACACTAGCTGTGGCAGCCCTTCGCAGTATAGGTATACCTGCACGTCAAGTGTATACGCCACGTTGGGCACATTGTGATGATAACCACGCATGGGTGGAGGCATGGGCAGACGGTGAATGGTATTTTATTGGGGCTTGTGAGCCGGAAGCTCGTCCTAATCAAGGATGGTTTGGACCTCCAGCGCGTAGAGCAATGTTAATTAACACGCGTATTCTCGCTAATTATCAAGGTCCAGAAGATATTACGCTTGCAGATGAGTGGTTCACTGAAATTAATGTGTTGGAAAATTACGCATCCACGCGGACAATTACGATTCATGTGAAAGATGAATTCGGACAGTCTGTGCAGGATGCAGAAGTACAGTTCCAAGTGTATAACATGGCGGAATTTTTCCCGATTGCCATCCTTCCTACCAATGCTCAAGGAGAAGCAACTTTCAAAACAGGTCTCGGTGACCTCATGATTCGTGCTGCAAAGGGTGGTACTTGGGGGGAAGTGAAAATTTCAGTGGCGGACTGTGTATGCGTTGAGCTTGTACTGAATCAAGAAAGTCAGCCCGCTGTAGGAACGATGGCCGATTATGAAATGGTTCCACCTCCAGCGTGTGAAGGTGAGGTAATAGAGGAACTGTCTAAAATTCGTATCCAGCGACATAATGAACGTTTGGAGGAAGGGATCTCAATCCGTGCGAAATATGAAGCGACTTTTGTGACAGAAGAAGCAGCGAGGAAGCTCGGGGAAACACTGGGTCTCCCGGAAGATCGTGTATGGACAGTGCTTCAGAAGGCACGTGGTAACAGTGTAGAGATAGCCGCATTTCTGGAGGCAGCCACATCCGCGTATGGAGAATGGGCTTTACGGTTATTGGAATGTATTAATGAAAAGGATTTAATTGACACATTTATTCCTACCCTTACAGATCATGTGGCTGGTGCGCTTGCTGTACGTGGTGAGCTCACAGAGGAAGTGTTCGTGCCCTACATTTTGCGTCCTCGTGTTCACTACGAGATGATTACACCGTATCGTACATTTTTCCAACAAGCTTTCACTTCGGATGAAGTGGCATTGTTCCGTAAGGACCCAACGAAGCTGGTTCAATTCATAGATGAAACGTGGGATATATGGACAGACCTTCCGAATCTGAAAGGGAAGGGAACGGCAGTGGGTACCTTTGAATTGCGCGTAGGCGATCGCAGTTCCCTGGATATCATGTTCGTATCCATTTGTCGTAGTTTAGGAATCCCAGCGCGAATTCATCCCATTGAATCCAAACCGCAATTTATAGTGGATAATATTTTCGTGGATGCTCAATTTACCAAAGGCGTTGTTGGAGGCGGGATAGAATTAGCGAACGGCACGCTCATACTTCATCGTGATCAGGGTGCAGGGACAGTCCAACCAACGGCTTCATACTATGAGAATTTCACATTAGCTCGGCTGGAGAACGGTTTTTATAAAACCTTATGTTACCCGCATGGCGCAAATGACCTATATGATACACCACTTGAGGTTGAGCAGGGAGCATACCGTCTGACGACAGGCGTACGATTAAAGGATGGCATCGTGCTTATAAAGTTCACTTATTTCCATATTGCAGAAGGGGAAGAGACGAAGCTGGTCATGAAATATCGTCAATCTACATTGGAAATTCCAGTGTACGGCAAGGTGGAACGACTCAAGCAGCTGACCTCATGGGCAGGAGTAGAACAGACTTTCGCAGATCTTATTGGTGGAAAGGGCGCCTATGTCGCTTGGCTGGAGCCGGAACGAGAGCCTTCAAAGCATTTACTTCGTGAACTCGCTGAGTTGAAGCAAGAGTTCAATGCGCTAGGTGCTCCCATCATTCTTATTATTGGTGACAAGCAATGTGCAGCTTCGTTTCATCCCGAGGACTATCCAGATCTTCCTGCAAATGCAGTGTTTGTACGTGATTCAACGAATAATCTATTGCCCGAATTATTTGCATCGTCCCAAGCGAGTGAAGCGGGCTTCCCGCATCTTATCATTGTGGACCGTGAAGATCAGATTCGTTACATGTCATCAGGATATAAGATTGCAGCGAGCAAGGAAGCGATTCAAATCTTAAGAAGGTTGTGAAAGGATGGATCAAAAGATGATTGTAGCAGGCTACGTGAGTGATTCCAAACTATCTGAGTTATCGGGTGACCACTTGATGAAGTTAACGCATCTCAACGTTGCATTTGGTTATGTGAAAGATGATCAAATTACAACAGCACATTTGAAATGCACGAACCAGCTACAAGAGATGAAAGCGATGTATCCGAATCTGACGCTGATACTCTCCGTAGGCGGATGGGGGAATGGGGGATTCTCTGAGGCTGCCTCTACCGAAGAAGGACGTCAGAAATTTGCAGCGTCGGCTGTGCAAGTGGTAACAGATTTCCCGTTCGATGGAATCGATTTGGATTGGGAATATCCTTGTTACAGTGAAGCGGATATTAAATCGTCGCCGGATGATAAATGCAATTTCACACTGCTATTAAAGGCGATTCGAGATGCACTGGATGTGAAAGGTACAGCGGATAGCAGGCATTACCTGCTTACAATTGCGGCAGGTGCTGATCAGTATTACATTGATGGCACCGAGATGGATCAAGTACAGAAATATTTGGATTTTATACAGCTGATGACCTACGATATGCGTGGCGGTTTCCAGATTCTAACGGGACATCATACGAATTTATTTCATACGACAGGAGATTTGTATCGTATCAGTACAGAGGCATCGGTGAATATGTTCATTCAGGCAGGCGTTCCCCGAGAGAAAATCGTCATTGGCGTGGCGTTCTATTCCCGAATGTGGAAGCAGGTGCCGAATAAGAACCATGGATTTCTACAAATGGCGGGCACAACGGGTGGCTATGGTCCAGAATATACAGAGCTGTTTGCTAATTACATCAATCAGAATGGCTACACACGGCATTGGGACGATGAGGCCAAAGCACCATATTTATTTAATGGAGACACGTTTATTTCCTATGATGACGTAGATTCGATCGCACATAAATGTGAGTATGTCAAACGTGAAAAACTTGCGGGTGCCATGTTCTGGGAATATAGCTGTGATAGGACACACACGTTGCTTGATGCACTGTATGCAGGCTTATATGAGAGCGTGAAGTGAGCTACCTGTTCAATTAGTTAAGAAACATGATACTTCAGTCAACAAACGTTAGATTCAGGATAAATTCCCTTTTAATGCGCTTTATTATGATTTAAAGTAGGGGTGCAAGTAGGGTTAGACATACTGAAAACGTAGTTGCAGATCACAATTGTATACATGGAAGGAGTTTATGAAATGAGCAAAATTATTGGTGAAGCACTATCAAATATTCCTTGGCAGGATAAGCCGAGTGGCTATAACGCTCCAGTGTGGCGATATACCCATAATCCGATTATTCAGCGAGATGCACAGTTAAATTCGAACAGTATTTTCAATTCCGCGGTTATTCCTTTTGAAGAGGGTTATGCAGGGGTATTCCGTTGTGACTCCAGATCTGTAAGTATGGACATATTCGCTGGCTTCAGTCAGGACGGGCTTCAATGGGAGATTAATGAGAATCCGATCCAATTCGAAGGCGACGATTATATAACAAAGCGGGAGTATCGCTACGATCCACGCGTCTGTAAAATCGAGGATAAATATTATGTTTCTTGGTGTAATGGATACCATGGTCCTACAATTGGTCTCGCATATACGTATGATTTCAAAACCTTTCACCAATTAGAAAACGCTTTCCTGCCATACAACCGGAATGGTGTATTATTTCCGCGTAAAATAAATGGCAAATATGCGATGTTAAGCCGTCCAAGTGATACGGGGCATACACCATTTGGAGATATCTTTTTTAGTGAGAGCCCTGACCTGACGTACTGGGGAAAGCATCGTTACGTGATGGGTACGATCAATTCGGACACTTCTGCATGGCAATCGAAGAAAATTGGTCCAGGGCCGATTCCAATTGAAACAGATCGCGGATGGTTGTTGATCTATCATGGTGTAATAAATACGTGTAACGGGTTCGTATATCGGATGGGTGTTGCTTTATTAGATTTGCATGAGCCATGGAAGGTGTTAGCACGCTCACGGAATTATATTCTTGGACCAGAGACAATGTATGAGTGTGTAGGAGATGTGCCGAATGTCACCTTCCCTTGCGCAGCACTTTCAGATGGCGATACAGGTCGAATTGCAATTTACTATGGCTGTGCTGATACCGTAACAGGCGTAGCCTTCACAACTGTGGATGAATTGTTCGACTATATGGATAAGTATCCGCTCGAGAATTAGTAGAGTAAGCGAAGTATCATAGCAAGTGAAAATAACTATAGGGAGAGATCGAGATGTCCAGCAAACGACCTTGGAAAATATACGCAATCCATCATTCTCATACAGATATCGGATATACAGAGCGTCAAGAGAAAATTCAGCAGTATCATGTTAATTTCATTCGGCAGGTCCTGCATATTTTACGTGAAAGCAAATCGGGACGTCGTCCGGAATGGCAAGGCTTTAAGTGGGTCTGTGAGACCTTTTGGCCGATTGAAACCTTTCTGAAGCAGGCGACAGAGCAAGAGAAGATAGAGTTCGCTGAAGGCGTGAGACAGGGAGCTATCGGGTTGTCGGGGACTTATCTAAATATGACAGAATTAATAGGTAAAGAGCTGTTCCAATCGATGATTGCGCGAGTGTCTGATTACGGACAGTCGATTAAAATTCCTGTAACATCGGCAATGACAGCAGATATTAACGGTTTCAGTTGGGGGTATGGTCAGGTATTGCTGGATGCTGGGATCCAGAATTTGTCGACCTGTATTCATACGCATCATGGAATGTTTCCTTGCTGGAAGAAGCAGCAGCCGTTCTGGTGGGAGATGCCTTCAGGGGATCGCCTGTTGACGTGGAGTGGAGAGCATTATGTGTTCGGAAATGATCTGGGGCTTGTACCTGGTATGGGTGGTAAATATACGATTAAAGATGAATTCGATATGAGCAATGGCGCGGATTTTGAAATTGCTGAACAACGGATCGGGCGTTATATCGATCGTCTGACAGAGGATGGCTATGCATTTGATTTCTTCCCGGCGATGTTCTCAGGCTTACCTACGGATAATAACCCGCCAAATGCGGCGGCAATAGAGTTTATCCAACAATGGAATACCAAGCATGGGGACCGGATTTTAATTCAAATGGCAACGCTAGATGACTTCTTTGCAGAAGTCCGTGCCCATGCAGCACAGCACCCGGAAGATATTCCTGTCTATCGCGGAGATTGGCCAGATTGGTGGACGGATGGGGTTGGCTCGACACCAAAGCATGTACAAGTATTCCGTGAGGCGCAGCGGGTGTACCAAAAGGTAAGAAGACTGGATCCTAATTATGACATCATTTCCCCGGAAGCTATTAAAGAAATGGAATATCAATTAACGATGTTCGCTGAGCACACATGGGGCTATCATTCTTCGATTTCAGAGCCTTGGAACCCGTTTGTTCAAGAGTTAGGGCTGCGCAAGGAAGCGTTCGCTGCTAATGCGAGCACCGCTGCACATCGCGCGTTGTACGAAATCCTTGAAGCCAAGGGAGATGCACTGCTTGCACCGGGTCGGCCGATGAAGTTCAAAATTTGCAATCCTTACAGCTATGTTCAGGAGGATCATGCCCATCTTATTCTTGAGGGTTGGTATTACGAGCAGATTAAAGAAGGGTTTGAGGTGCGTGATTTCAATACAGGTGAGGTGCTCCCATCTCAACTGCGTCTTGCGCATCGCGGGGTTATTGTAACCATTCCGGTCATGCTGGAGCCTCAGGAAGAAAAAGTGCTTCATATCGTAGCGGTTAAGCCAACAATTAAAACCGCATATATGAACGATTATGTGGCATCGGATCGTGTATTGGATTTGGATGTTACCCATGAAGTAAAGGACTTCCATGTGACATCCACATACGCTGAAACACCATTTGTACGTATTGAATGGAAGAAGGGTGAAGGAATCACCTCTTGGAAGGATAAGGAGACTGGACAGGAGCTGCTACGTGCAGACCGGAATCATCATGCATTCACACCGGTATATGATGTTACGCCAGCCACAAAGGTGGTCGAAATGACGGAGGTTCGTCGTCTTATGGGCCGTAATCGGAAAGGTCCGAATGCGATTGTATCTACAGGTGTGTTGACAAGTGCAGAAATTGTTGGACAGGGAGAGCTTTATAGCATGATTCAATTGACCTATGAAGTCTCCGGTTGTGAGCATTATTCCTTATTCTTAACCGTGTATGCGGATCGTCCTCGTGTCGATGTGTCGGTACGGATGCATAAGGAAAGTGTATGGAAGCCTGAGAATTTGTATATTTCACTTCCGTTTGGCGGCGCATTGACAACCTCTACGCAGGAGCTGTGGGTAGATAAGATGGATGCACTAACTCGTCTGCGCAAGGATCAATTACCAGGCAGCTTGGCCGATTATACGGCTGTTGGCGAAGGTGCTGCATACATTTCAAAGGAGCAAGGTATTGTGATTGCGATGCCAGACACTCCGTTGATTCAAGTGGGTGCTTTAGAGCATAAATATCGTCTACTTAATGGCGATGCAAGACTAGAACAGGACCCTGCGCACTTGTACGCCTGGGTGATGAATAACTATTGGGAAACCAACTTTGCAGCTACGCTTGGCGGCTTCTATGAATTCCGCTATTACATTACATGGGGTGAGAAGTTTAACAACCCTGAAGTATCGTTCGACATGTGTCGGGGGATGAATGCAGGAATCCTGGCGTGGAGACAATTCTAGTTCATGTGAACGGGAGGAATTGTAAGCTATGAGATATAAAGATTC
This sequence comes from Paenibacillus sp. NPDC058367, assembly GCF_042723305.1. NCBI lineage: Bacteria > Bacillati > Bacillota > Bacilli > Caryophanales > Paenibacillaceae > Paenibacillus > Paenibacillus sp. NPDC058367. The sequence continues at coordinate 1,409,853 of NZ_JBHXIZ010000001.1, read as the reverse complement.
ATCTTTGCCGATTCATGAGCGTGCTATAGATTTATTGGCTCAAATGACGCTGGAGGAGAAGATCGGGCAGCTCCTCCAGCCCTTCGGCTGGAAGGCGTATGAGAAATCAGAAGGCAAGATTCAATTGACAGAAGTATTTAAGGAAGCAATTGCAAGCGGTGGCGTGGGCTCTTTGTATGGTGTGCTGCGTGCAGATCCTTGGACAGAGGTATCATTGGAAACTGGGTTGTCACCTTTGGAAGGCGCAGAAGTAACGAATCTGATCCAGCAATATGCGATTGAGCATACACGTCTGGGTATTCCGATTCTGCTGGGCGAGGAATGCTCTCATGGTCATATGGCGATTGGCAACACCGTCTTTCCCGTACCGCTTGCTATCGGAAGCACATGGAATAGGGAATTATTCCGGCAGATCTGTCAAGCAGTGGCTGCAGAGACTCGCGCTCAAGGAGGGGCAGCAACCTACTCCCCAGTACTAGATATTGTACGTGATCCGCGCTGGGGGCGAACAGAAGAATGCTTTGGGGAAGATCCATATTTAAATAGTGAAATGGCAGTAGCTGCGGTAATGGGCTTACAAGGTGATTCATTAAATACAGACCATACGATCCTGGCAACATTAAAGCATTTCGTCGCGTATGGCAGCTCGGATGGTGGTCGTAATGCGGACACCGTACGGATGGGAAAACGCGAGTTAATGGAGAAGGATTTGCTGCCATTCCAGAAGGCAATTGAAGCTGGGGCTAAATCTGTTATGACCGCTTACAATGAAATTGACGGTGTTCCGTGTACTTCGAGTAAGGAGTTATTAACAGAGGTGCTTCGTGAGCAATGGGGCTTTGATGGCTTCGTCATTACGGATTGTGGTGCGATCAGCCAGCTTAAACACGGTCACCAGATTTGTGAGACCGAAGAAGAGGCGGCGACTCTTGCACTTAAAGCTGGTGTGGATATGGAGATGTCTGGTGAAACATTTGGCAGATATCTAATAAATGCATTACAGCTGCAGTTGATTGACATTTCCGATATTGATCTCGCAGTCGAACGAATTCTGCGTGCGAAGTTTGAATTGGGATTGTTTGAACGTCCCTTTGTTGATCCGACTACAGCACAGCGTGTCGTTGGACAACAGTTGCATTTAGAGATGGCGCGACAAGCTGCACGTGAAGGCATCATTCTTTTGAAGAATCATGATGAGGCTCTGCCGCTTTCTCCGTCACTTGGTAAGATTGCCGTTATTGGGCCGAATGCCAACAATATTTATAATCAATTGGGTGACTATACTTCACCACAGGAGCGTCATCACATCATTACCGTTTTGGACGGGATTCGCGCTAAATGTGCAGGACTCAGCGAAGTGCTGTATGCTCCGGGCTGCCGCGTGAAAGATCCATCGAAAGCAGGCTTTGAGAAGGCAATGGAGGTGGCGTCAGCAGCGGATACCATTATTGCAGTTGTCGGGGGATCAAGTGCACGTGATTTCGGTGAAGGTACGATTGATTTGAAGACAGGGGCTGCCGTCATTACGGATCAATTTAGTCTTAGTGATATGGAATGTGGAGAAGGCTTCGATCGTGCAGAGCTGAACTTATGCGGTGTGCAACTTGATCTGCTGCAGGAGCTGCACAGCTTGAATAAAAAACTGATTGTTGTCTATATCAATGGTCGTCCCATTGTCGAGCCTTGGGTAGATGAGCATGCGGATGCCATTCTGGAGGCTTGGTACCCGGGACAGCAGGGCGGGCATGCGATTGCTGATATTTTGTTCGGAGACTATAATCCATCCGGCCGGCTTACACTATCCATTCCAAAGCATCCAGGGCAATTACCGATTTATTACAATAAGAAACGCTCCAGAGGTCATCGCTATCTTGAGGTGGACTTTCATCCGCAATATGTGTTTGGTTATGGTCTAAGCTATACAAGCTATCAATACGAGCATATTCGCTTGGATCAGACACAAATAGAGCTGGATGATTCTTGTACTGTATCCGTGGAGGTTACGAATATTGGCGATGTAGCTGGACATGAGGTTGTTCAGCTATATATAAAAGATTGCACTAGCACAATTACACGCCCGGAACGAGAATTAAAAGGATTTCAGAAGATTTATATTGAGCCTGGTGAGATGCGTGTTGTTCAATTTCATATTACTCCACGGGAGCTGCAGTTTGTCGGTTCTGATTTGCAGTGGATGGTTGAGCCTGGCAAATTTGAGATCATGATTGGATCGAACGTAGGCAATATCATTTCAACAAGCTTAGAGGTTGTTCCTCGTTACTTGAGATAGTAATCACGGGAGGGTTACCAAATTATGAAAGAGCATCGTTTACCTACTATTGAAATTAATAAGTTCCCTCTGCCTCAGGCGGTTCAGCAAGTTATGAAGGACGCTAGTGAACGTCTGGCTCATCGTCCGAAGCTGAGTCAATTATTCCAGAATTGTTTTCCAAATACATTAGAAACAACTACTAAGCTGTTGGATGACGGAACAACATTTGTGTTAACTGGCGATATTCCGGCGATGTGGCTGCGTGACTCTGTTGAGCAGGTTATTCATTATGTTCCTTTTGCCAAGGAAGATGCTGAGCTTGGGCGGATTCTAGAAGGCTTAATACGCCGTCATATGTTTTATATTCAAATCGATCCTTATGCGAATGCCTTTAACGAGTCTGCAAATGATTGGCATTGGAATGCAACGGATGAGACAGACAGCTCGCCTTGGGTATGGGAGCGTAAATTTGAGCTGGATTCCATGTGCTTCTCATTCCGCTTGGCATATCTATATTGGAAAGAAACCGGACGCACCGGGATCTTTGATGAAGTTTTCCGAACCTCACTACTGAAGATGTTGAACATATGGCAGATTGAGCAGGAGCACAAGGAGCAGTCAACCTACCGCTTTCAACGTCACAACGGCATCATGATAGATACATTACGTAAGAACGGTTTGGGGATGCCGGTAAATAATGTTGGACTGATCTGGTCAGGCTTCCGCCCCAGCGACGATGCGTGTGACTTTCACTTCAATATTCCATCGAATATGTTTGCCGCTGTAACGCTTCACCAATTGCAGGAAATTGCTCAATATGTATATAGAGATTCAAATCTCGTAGCCCGAATGTCGGCAATGGAAGAAGAAATCCGGCATGCAATTGAGCTTTATGGAATCATTGACCATTCCAAATACGGCAAGATGTATGCGTTCGAAACGGATGGTTTCGGTAACCATTTATTGATGGACGATGCAGGTACTCCGAGCTTAATGTCAGCACCCTATCTAGGTTACTGTGCGCCAGACGATCCAATATATTTGAATACCCGCAAATTTGCCCTGAGTGAGGATAATCCCTATTTCTTCAAAGGCGAGAAGCTGAGCGGCATTGGCAGTCCACATACTAGCACGGGATTCGTATGGCATCTTGCCTATACGATGCAGGGCTTAACCGCAGTTGATCCTAAAGAAATGCTCGAGATGATTGAAATCTGTGAGTCGACAGATGCTGGTACTGGGTTTATGCATGAGGGATTTGATGTCAATGATTCAACCCAATTTACACGTGAGTGGTTCGCTTGGTCGAACAGCCAGTTCGCACAGCTTGTGTGGAAGGCATTGGAATCAGGCATATTGCCCTAAAATATATCACTATGAGCGGGATAGAGCTCACTAACTGTATAGGAGTGACAACTATGTTCGAGAAAAGACCTATTAACCCTATTCGGTACACTCAACAAATGAAGCCAGATACAGTTACGCCATATGCAAAAGCCGGAGTCCAGCGAGGTTTTGAAGCAATACTGTCCCCGCTTCTACAACAAGCTGCAATGAATTCCACTAGTATTATTAATGTAGCTATTGACGGAACGCATGGTGCCCAATATCAGCACGTCCTGGCAAGGATCATAGATGTATTGGAGCAAGAAGGGCATAAGACGGTTCTCATCGGTACCAATAGTTTTGTGAAGACAAGCGAAGAACTTCGTATGTTCTTTGAAGCGAATATTACAGATAATCGTGCATTTGGTTATTTTTCGGATGCTACGATTGCAGATTATTTCGTCCTAGAAGCACAAGACAAGATAGACAACTACAAAAAACAGATTCAATTACCTGCCCACCAAACAACCTTCATCATCACGTTTGGACCAGGGGCCTATTGGCTCGGGAACGGCAACTACGATATTACCTACTTCTTGGATGTATCTCGTGAGTATCAGCAATTGGAACATAAAGCACATTTATTGAATTTCGGCTTTAGTTGGAACCGAGATGTGGTGGAGAAGTATAAAATCTGTCTATTTGTGGAATGGCCAGTACTGGAAACTTACCGAAAAGAAGTATTGGATTCGATCCACTATTACGTGGATATGAATGAGCCTGAGTGTCCCAAGCTAACGACGGTCTTCACCCTACGCCAGATGATTGCAGATATCGCCAAGTCCCCTATGCGTGTGAAGCCGTTCTTCGCGCCAGGGATATGGGGCGGTCAATATTTGAAGAAATTCGCGGAGCTTCCGAAGGAGTGGGCCAACTGCGCATGGAGCTTTGAACCGATTGCACCGGAGAACTCCATTTTGCTGAAATACAACGACGAAATAATCGAGGTCCCCTTCCTCATAGTCATGCATTATGAGCATCCGGCCATTCTCGGGAATCGTATTGTCGGGCTGTTTGGTGATTATTTTCCGATTCGCTTCGACTACCTTGATACCATCGACGGAGATAGCTTGTCGTGCCAGGTACATCCGAAGCAGGAGTATATTCGTGAGACATTTAATGAATTTATGGCACAGCAAGAATCGTACTATATCATGGAGAATTTAGAGAATACATCTGTGTTCTTGGGACTGACCGAACAATGTACGAAGGAGGAATTCTTTAACGCGGTACACCATGCACAAGAAACTGGTGAACCCATTCAAATCACTGACTTCGTTAATCAATATGAAGCGAATAAGGGGGATTTATTCCTAATTCCTACAGGGACTGTTCATGCCTCTGGAAAGAACAACTTAGTACTCGAAATATCCTCTACGACATGGTGGTTTACGTTCAAAATCTACGATTTCCTTCGTAAAGGAATAGATGGCAAGCCACGTCCTATTAATATTGATCATGCCTTTGATAATATTGATTTCGATAAAAGAACGGCATGGGTAGAGGACAATTTGATTCCTAAGCCAAGCTTGCTGCAAAAGCAGGGGATTAACGAGGAGTATGTTCTTGGACAGCGTGAAGATCTACTGTTTTATGTTCATCGTGTGCACTTACATGATACATGGGTGGACCATACAAATAACGAAATGGTAATGTATAACTTGGTTGAGGGAGAAAAGGTTCGTATAGTATCCTGTGCAGATGAATCTATATATGTGGAGTTACAATACGCGGAATCATATATCCTTCCAGCCGTGTTCAGTGCCTATGAAATTATAAATATCGGAAACAAGCCATGTAAGCTTGTGAAAGCAGGCGTATCCAAGGCATGGGATGTGAGTCTCCTTTGAAGCCTAAAGTCGTGATCGCTTTAGACGTGGGAGGAACCTTTATTAAATCTGGTTTAGTCGTGGATGGAGAATTGCAACAGGCTAGCTGCAAGCAGCATCCTGCACTTGCTGATCAAGATGCCGAAGTGATTATAGAGCAATTTATTTCTATATTCGAAGATCAATATCAGTTTTATACCGTTACACTAGGGAAATCGGCAAACTGTACTTGGAATATCGGTCTCGCCTTTCCTGGGCCCTTTGATTATCAGCAAGGTATCTGTTATATTCAGGGGCTTAGTAAATATGAGGCATTGTATGGTAAGAATGTACGAGAAGTATTATATACCCGGTTCAATACCTTACAACATAAGGAATGGGCGAAGCACCTGCTGCAGGCAGATATTCGCTTTGAGAATGATGCGAAGCTGTTTGCCTTAGGCGTAAGTAGGTTATTTCCAAATGAACGATATATTTCGTTAACTTTAGGGACAGGGCTAGGCTCCGCATTTATTGATCGTGCATCGATCCTGAACGAAGGACCAGGTGTCCCCAAGGACGGTTGGCTTTTTGATAAACCTTTCATGGAGAGCACCATAGATAATGCCTTCTCACGTCGGGGAATTCTTCGCCTGGCTGAGCAGATGGGAGCTCTAGAAAAAGGAATGGACGTGAAGGAACTCGCAGAACAAGCAAGAAACGGGAATAGCTTGTGCTGCAAGGTGTTTGAAGAATTCGGTGCACGATTGGCTAGGATGCTAAAGTCCTATGTTATAGACTATCAACCAAACCGCATCGTTATTGGCGGACAGATTGCCAAGAGCATCGATTTATTTAGCCCCGCCCTCCAGAAGGGATTGGCTGATTCATCTATTGGTATATTTACTTCAGAAAATGTGTTCGAACACACGCTTATCGGAATATCGAGATTATTTGACGATTCCTTAGGATTCAATTGATAATTCAAAGATAACCAGTTACCGATCGATGTCGGTGACTGGTTATTTTTATGCTCCATCTTCGGCCAGAAATTGAGCATTTCATCAGGGATTATAAATCAACTTGTCGGTTCATTTATAGTTCATATTCCAGTGATAGGATTCACAGTATAATAATAAGCGTTGGAAGGTCGTGCAACATGACAAAAGTAAAACAAACCGTAGATTATCCTTTGTATAATGGACAGCCGTATTTCATGCCTATTGGCAAATGGGTAGTGATCCTTGCAAGTATCGTTGTAGGCTATTTAACAATGACAGTAGAGATTCCTTTTCTGCCTAATGAAGTGCAGAGCAAGATTGCTCCGTTTCTATTCACGCTGTTTCCGTTAATCGCATTAGTGTGGGCAACCAAAGGGAAGTTAGGAATTCTCTTCAAAAAGCCTGAAGTAAGTCATGTATTATACGGGATTTTATTCTTTATTATTAATTTCATCGTAACGTTGGGGGTAGCTGCGCTGCTTTCATCGATGGGAGCTGTAACAGTAAATGCGGTGCTAGGTCATGGGGATACCCTTTCAACAGGTGAGAAGCTCTGGACATTGTTCTTCTCAGGATTTCAATTAATTGGCGAGGAATTGTTAACGATCTTGCCATTCCTGGCGATTATGCAGCTTTGCTTTATTGGCTTTAAAATGTCACGCAAGGCGTCCGTGTTTATTGCATTAATCGTAACAGCGCTCATTTTTGGTGCACTACACTTAAAAACGTACAATTTTAATTTTGCTCAGGCCATTCTGGGAATCGGAATCGCTCGAATTATTCTAACGCTTGCTTACATGAAAACAAAGAATATCTGGACGTCGATCATTGCACATATTTTAAATGACTGGGCAATATTTGGGACTAGTATGTTAGGTGGCGCAGTAGCAGCACCGTTCCTGATGCATTTCTTGCATTAAGAGCCGGAGAATTTCCGTAGACTTAGCGATAGATATTGAGGAGATTTCTGAAGTACAGAAGCACAGCTGATTGGATATCCAATCAGCTTTTTTTGCTATCTAGTTTAAATTCCTATCAATCTCTCTATCATCAGATATCCCTGTGAAGGGATACCCAGCCCCCGTTATTATTGGTATACTTTAACAAATGATTCTACTTATGGAGTGTTTAAGGAGGTTATGATCGATGAGATCGAGCGGTATTCTTCTGATTTTTATAGCGCTTATAGTAACCGGTTGCTTTAACCAGCCATCCAATGGAGAAGACAAATTCACAACTACCATTAATGAACAAGAAGATGTGATAAACAGCCATGGAATGATTGTTAAGAATTTTAAGAAGCTGGATGCTTTTATCCAAAATAAAGCGGGTAAGCAGCGTGTGGTTCATTACACAATTGAGGGTGATCCGATCTTTAATGACTTGAAATATACTGACCAAGGGATTGAAATGCGGCATGATAATTCAGAAGATACGTTTGGTAGTCCCCAAGTAACCACATACACTTGTCAGAACCTTGTTAGAAACGAAACGGATAAACTTCTGTCGTATACCTTAACGGGCTGCGAGGGCGAACAAGCAAAGATCGAGCTGCTACAGATTCCTTTTGACGTAACGAAACAAGATAAGTTTGAGTTTGTTTTAAAGTATGGTGTGAACCAAAAGAACGAAATTAATACGATAGAGAAGAAGTTGGTCAAAGATCTCCAGAATGGGGAAGTAGTCGAGGTTAGTGATTTTGAGTTTTCTGAACAGGAACGTGGACAAATCTATAAAGAAATGGTACTAGCGAATTACTTAGGTGAAAAAGAGTTATCTACCGAGTGTAATCGAAAACCTGCTGTAAGTTACGATTTATCGGTTCAGATTAATAGTGGAGAGCGTCATTATCAGTGGACAGAATGCCAGAATACTGAGGATGATGGTCAGATGACTGAACTAGCTCAAGCGATCATTAAGATCGTGCAGGACGGAAGCATTTATAAGCAACTGCCTGAGGTTAAGGGGTATTACGAATAATTACACTATATAAATTGAATTTTGAAACTTTGGAAAAGGGAACGGAGTGACGGAGGGGGATTTTGAACTGTAGGAGCGATAGCGTTCGCCTGAAAGCTTTCCGTAGGAAAGCTCGCTCCGGAAGCATAGGCTCACCGGATTTCAACCGTGAAACACGGTATATAATCAAGAAATCTGGGGACAACAGCGACCGGAAGTCCAAACATTCACCGCAGTCACGTTTACCTTAAAGAAATACCTTAAGTTTTTAACTAATCTTTATTCTCAAATCATTGGAGGCAACATTCATGCACCGAATATTATTAATTGAAGATGACGAAGCAATTAGTGAAATGGTTAGGTCCTATTTAGTAAAAGAGGGCTATGAAGTGGAAACGGCGTTTGATGGTGAAGTAGCGGAAAGGACATTCCGTACTAGCAATCCTTTTGATCTTGTATTATTAGATCTCATGCTGCCCAAGCGCAGCGGTACTGATATTCTCCAGACGATCCGTGTGACAAGTCTAGTTCCGGTGTTGATCATGTCAGCCAAGGACAGCGATGTGGATAAAGCGCTTGGACTTGGCTTTGGGGCGGATGATTATATTACCAAGCCATTTTCAATGATCGAATTAGCTGCAAGAGTGAAGGCTGCGATTCGAAGAGCGGGTTATGCTACCCCCACCATCCAACCGGAAGCTCCAATTCCTGCGAAGCAAAAGATTTCCATTGGTGGCCTGACTGTGGATTTGGATAATTTCTCTGTGCTAAAGAACGGGGAAGAAGTGAAGTTAACGTCTAAGGAATTTCATATTCTTAAGCTGTTCGTTACACATCCGGGCAGGGTCTTCACCAAAGCGCAGATTTATGCTAGCGTATGGGCAGATGATTATTTCGGAGATGAGAACGTTATTAATGTACATATGAGAAGATTACGCGAAAAAATAGAAGATGATCCCTCCCATCCAGAGTTCATCAAGACGTTGTGGGGGATCGGGTATAAGTTGGGAGAGCAGCTATAATGAGCATGGCGTTTAGTGTGGTCATTGTACTCCTGCTCGTCGTCATTGTATGGCAATATCAGCATTCGCGTAAAGCTTCCAGAGACCTGAAATATATTCATGACAAGCTAAGTAGCATCATGGCTGAAGGTTCACACGAAAGACTACTGTTATTCAGTAGTAACGTGGAGCTGCAAAGTGTGCTGATTGATCTAAATCGGCTGCTCGACATTAATCATAAAGGAAGCATTGAGCGCGTGAAGCTGGAGAAGTCCATGCGTAATATGCTGTCGAACATTTCCCACGATCTTAAGACTCCGCTAACGGTAGTACTCGGTTATATTGAGACGATTCTTCAGGATGAACATATGCCAGCCGAGGAACGGGAACGTATGATGAATACGATTCACCAAAAAGCAAATGAAGTGATCCATCTGATGAACAAGTTCTTTGACTTGGCTAAGCTGGAATCGGGGGATCGGGAAATCAATCTTACACGTGTTGAGGCAGGCGAGGTATGCAGACGTAATATTCTCTCTTTCTATGATATCCTTAGCGCCAAGGGCAGTGAGGTGGAGATAGAGATCCCTGATGACTCGCTATATTTTATGGGGAACGAAGAGGCGCTGGATCGAATATTGTCCAATTTGTTATCGAATGCGATTGCTTACGGCGATGCCGGAGGCGTATTAGGCTTGAAACTCTATAGTGATAAGAACAAAGTATACATAGATGTTTGGGACAGGGGAAAAGGCATTAGTGAAGTTCACCAGGATAAAGTATTCGAACGGCTCTATACACTGGAGGATTCGAGAAATCGAACATATCAAGGGAGTGGTCTAGGTCTGACGATCACCAAAAGATTAACGGAACAGATGAATGGTACCATTACACTGGTTAGTCAACCGTTTGTGAGAACAGTATTTACCCTTTCTTTTCGTAGATTAAGCTTCTAAAGAATGAAATTGTGTGCAGCTTAAGATTTTTGTAAGAATCGAGTAATAAAAAAGAAAATTCTGCTGTGTACAATAAGAACTAAGGAAGACGAGACGAAAACAAAGGGGAGCACGGAAATGACTACGATACTTCGAACAAGAAATTTAACGAAAACCTACCAAGGCAAAGAAGCCGTTAGCAATGTGAATATGAATATTAAACAAGGTGAAATTTATGGCTTTCTTGGACCGAACGGTGCCGGAAAAACAACGGTCATGAAAATGATCACGAACCTCGTTAAACCGACGAGTGGTGAGATTGAGTTTTTTAATGAAAAAATGACAAATCATTCGTATGAAATGCTCAAACGGATGGGCTGCATCATTGAATATCCAGTGTTCTATGATAAACTCACAGCCAAGGAAAACCTGATCCTGCATGGAGAATATATGGGCTATTATGATCCGCAAGCGATTGGCGAAGCGCTGGAGCTGGTAAAGCTTACGGGTATCGATAAAAAGCCGGTGAAGCAATTTTCGCTTGGGATGAAGCAGCGCCTTGGTATTGCCAGAGCCTTTATGACGAAACCGGAGCTGCTCATTCTGGATGAGCCGATTAATGGACTAGACCCTGTGGGAATCAAAGAGATGCGTGAAGTGTTCCGGATGCTTAGCGGTGAATATGGTATGACGTTACTTGTATCTAGTCATATTCTGGGGGAGATCGAGCAAATTGCTGATACTATCGGTGTGATCCGGCAGGGTGCTCTGGTAGAAGAGGTGGCGATGGATTCCATTCGCGGTCAAAATACAGAATATATCGAAGTGGTTACGAATGAGATTAACAAAGCAGTGTACGTGTTGGAGCACAAGCTTGGCCTCAATAACTTCAAAGTACTAGATCATATTACAGTAAGAATTTATGACGGTGGTATCTCACAACGTGATCTGAATAAGGCGTTAGTGCTAGCAGACGTGGAGATTGAGAGCATCAGCAAGAAACAACATACGCTGGAAGATTATTTTTTACAATTGATTGGGGGTGAAGGCGTTGCTTAAATTAATATCTTTGGAGATTCGGAAGAATAAGCTAAAGACTCTTCTTACAGGGGCAGCAATCGTCAATCTCGCTATTCTTGGGTTTATGATTATGGTTTTATTCGTTGATCGAAATGAGAATGAACCGTCGTTCGCTTCTTACGCAGATATGTTTGAAGGTGTGTTCGTTTTTGTTAAGGCTGCTTATATTATTTTCGCTTCCGTTATTATTAGCAAGCTGGTGATTGATGAGTATAAGAACAACACTATTACTCTTCTCTTCATGTACCCTATCTCACGTAAAAAGCTAATGACTGCGAAAATATTGATAGTGTTCGCCTTCACATTTGTTGCCATCATCGTGTCAGACATTGTAGTTGGAGCTATGCTAATAGGATTTAATTCGTTTGTAGGGCTTATCCCGGGTGAGTTAAACCTTCCTATAATCACTTCAGAGCTGATCAAGTTAGGCGCAAACGCATTTTACGCAGCGGGTATTGCTCTGATTCCTTTGTACTTTGGAATGAAGAAAAAATCAGTTCCTGCCACCATCGTCTCGGCGGTTTTAGTTACGTCCCTAATTTCTGGTGGATTTGATCAAGCACGCTTAGGTAATTTAGCGGCGGTGTCGATCTCGCTTGGCTTGATTGGAGCAGGTATTGCCTATATGGCGATTCGCAATATTGACCATAAAGATATAGCCTAAAATATTTATAGAAATCCCTCTTAAGAATCTCAGTACGATGTGTAAGTCATCGTGGTCGGGTTCTAAAGGGGGATTTAGTGTTTATCTGCGACCGGTTAAAGTATATTTGCTATAATGGTCAAAATAGAAGAATTTAAAATTTGAGATGATTTCCGCTCATTTTAGGGTAATGATAATGGATGAGAGAGCCTGAGGTGAAATGAATTGTGGATAAAGACTGGACGTCCATTCTAACACGATTGCTTTCGGAAGAGAGCGCTTATAAATCGTTATATGACCATCATCCTAATTTGATATTTGTGTTGGATCGGCAAGGTCGCTGCGTAGGAACGAATCGTACGTTCTATCTAGAATCCAGTGCAGAAGCATCGTTCCAAGATATAGGTCTGACAGCACTTAAAAGAATATACCTTGTTGATGTAGCTAGTTTTGAGGCTGCCCTGCAAGGGAATCCCTCTAGCTTTGAATTGCAAGATCTGAACAATCCCAAAGCGGACGTTGTGAAGGGAAACTTTATTCCTATAACGATAGACGAGGGAATTGTCGGGGTATTCGCGATCATACAAGTGGATAACAGCAACTATCATCATTATTCGGAAGGGTTACATGACTGGCTAAACGCATTAGCAGATTCTTTTCATGCTAAATTATCGAATAAGGTAGAACTAGAGTCAAACTTCAAATCTACTTTTGCTGCTGAAGTCGAAGATAAACGAGCGAATCTTATTCTGAACTCCGTCTCAGCTGGAATATTCGTACTAGATAATATAGGGCGAACGCTCTTTATTAACCGTGAGGGAGCAGATATGTTAGGTTACCAGCCTACAGAATTGGTTGGCCTGAAGCTGATGGAATATATTCATCAAATCCAAGGCGATGGCTCACGTTATTCAACCCCTGATTGTCAGATTAGTCTTACAATTGCAGATGGAATTATCCGCAGGAAAGACGATGAGATCTTCTGGCGTAAGGATGGAACCAGCTTTTTTGTCAATTATCGGGTGTCGCCTCTTATGGATGGGGGGATGATCTCAGGAGCAGTTATTGCTTTTAGTGATATCACGAATGCGAAAGAAATCATTCGCGCTAAAGAATCTGCAGAACAGGCGGCGCAAGCCAAATCTGACTTCTTAGCGATGATGAGTCATGAAATTCGGACACCGATGAATGGAATGATAGGGATGTCAGATCTTTTACTTGAAACTGATCTTGGAGAAGAACAGCGGGGGTATGTCGAGATTTTACGAAGCTGTAGTTACACGCTTTTACAGATCTTGAATGACATTCTTGATTTCAGCAAGATGGAAGCGGGTAAAATGCCACTGCAAACCGAATCGTTTGAACTTCGAAAGATGATATCGGACATTATTGATTTATTTACGCCTAAAGCCGAAGAGAAGAAGCTGGCCTTGCGGTGGTGGGCGGATACGAGTGTTCCAACAACGTTACTGGCTGATCCGATCCGTTTGCGACAGATTATTGTCAATCTGGTTGGAAATGCTCTGAAATTCACTGAACATGGGAGTGTTACACTATCGGTTAAGAACATTCCACTTTCGGATTCAAAAGAATATTTATTGGAATTCTCTGTCCGTGATACAGGTGTTGGGATTGCCGATAATAAACTCAATTTATTATTTCAATCCTTCTCACAGCTGCACCCGATCATCAACCGTAAATATGGCGGTACAGGGTTGGGACTCGCTATTTGTAAGCAGCTGGTTGAGCTGATGGGTGGGACAATCTTTGTAGAAAGTGAAGAGAATAAAGGTTCAACATTCCGGTTTATGTTACCCTTCATAAAAAAAGAGGTCGAGTTAAATTCAACTTCAAATCAGGAGGGGTAAACGCACAAATCCCCGGTTCATTGACTTACGAAGCAATGACCGGAGATTTGCGTTAGAATATTAATCTTGAAGCATATACATGAGACCTACAGTATGTGGGCCACAATGGCTACCAATAACACAACCTGCGTTGAGGATAGCGATCTCATTCACTTGAGTTTTCTCTCGTATCGCTGTCTCTAGATAGCGAGCATCTTCTTCCGCTAAGGTATGAACAACGATGAGCAGCTCTTTATCCATCCGATCGACGTTAACCAAGGCGTTCTGGAGCATTTGTTCCACGGCTTTTTCTTTTTTGCCACGAATTTTACTAGTAGGTACGATGCTGCCGTCTACAAGTCTAAGAACAGGACGAATTTTTAGCAGACTACCGATGAAATTCTGCATACCTGAACAGCGTCCACCCATATATAAGTAATCTAGCGTATCTACCACGAATTCTGTTTCTACAAGATTACGACTCTGCTTCAGCATAGCTGCAATCTCAATGGCACTGTAACCTTTTTCAGCGGCTCTGACAGCTTTCATAACGAGAAGAGCGATGCCTCCACATAAGGTCTGTGAATCAATAACCTGTACACGCCCCTCTGGGAATTCCCCAGCAGCCAAAAGTGCATTCTGATATGTAGAGGATAGTGATGAGGAGAGACTGATATATACAATATCATCTCCACGGCTAATTACCGAATGAAAAGCGGCGATAAAGTCAGCTGGCGAAGGCGCGGCCGTCTTTGGCAATACTCCGCTTGCTGCGACACGGCGATAGACTTCTTCTGGTGTGATATCTTCACCATCTTTGTAGGTTCCTTCTTCAAACACTACGTAAAGGGGAACGATGCCGATATTAAAAGTATCCTTCCAGCCTTGAGGCAAATCGGAAGTGCTGTCTGAAAATATTTTTACAGTAGACATGAATTTCTCCTTCACCGATAATCGGACGACAATAGTCATTATTGAATTACATAATCTATTTATTATACCAAGATAAAGCTGATTCTCAAAATGAAATAGTAGAAATTCTGAAAGAAAGACTATCCGGAATTCCGAATAGTCTAAGTAAGCATTAATCTTTTTTCATAACCGGTATCCAGATCTCGCAGCGATAATCCTCTGCATCAGGTCTTCCCGGAAGGTATAACTCAAACTCGGGTCCTCCTGTATGCTCATAGCCTGTTGCAGGGAACCACTCCTGAAAGATCCGTGACCATGCTTGCTGAATAGCATTCGGCATTGGCCCTACTGAGGTGAACACAGCCCAACTCGCAGCTGGTATCGTCGTAGAAGCAAAGCCCTGAGCGTCCGTCTCTGGAGAGGCTTCGACAGCAATCCAATAGGAGAAGGTTTCTTTTTCGTGATTGAAATCTTTACAAATACCAAGGATGTCCTTATCAACACCGATCTCAATCAGCTTATCCGACGTACCATTTTCATTAGCTTCAATCCACAGCTGGGGGATACGGCGTAAATTCTCCCCATCTTTCGTTGTCATTTCCTCTACTAGTCCGATAACATTAAAAGCGTCTCTTGTCTCAATTCTGTAGTCCATTTCTTTATCTCCCTTCAGTGATAGATGGAAGGAGAGTCTAGGGAAGGCTTTGAGCTGTACCCCTGACTCCCGCGCAGCAGAAGGAGTAATTCCATGTGCTTTGCGGAATGCTTTGGCAAACGACTCGGGAGAGTCATATCCGTATTTTAATGAGACATCTAGCACCTTAACTTTAGAAATAGCGAGTTCCTGTGCCGCCAGAGTTAGTCTCCGTTTACGGATATAGTCTTTGACTGATACTCCGGTGAGCATGTAGAACATACGCTGGAAGTGAAAAGGGGAGGAATAAGCAACCTTTGCTATATCTTCTATATTAAAGGTTTCCTCCATTTTGCTCTCCATATAATCTAAAGCTTCTTTCATGCGGATAAGCCATTCCAAGCCTGCCATCTCCCTTTGAGTTCATACTATCATGCCACCATTTGCAAATCCTGTTATTCCTTGCTCTCTAATGACAGGTTGCTGATGGAAGAATAATCTTAACAAAATCATCCTATATAGTATAACTCAGGAAGGTGGAGAGAGTCAGCTTTGTAATCTGTACACTCTTGCTTCGTAAGGACGCAGAATTTCTCGTGTTGGTGATTCATCCGGGTAATTTCCAATGATTAAATCAGTAACGGTGCTCAGCTCAGCGGAGAGATCAACGGTTTGAGGGGCCTCGTTAAAGTTCAACAGAATCAGCCATTGTTCATCCTCTAAAGTTCTTGTATAAGCATAAAGGTTCTCATGATCAGGCAGTAGCAGCTTATATTCTCCATATACCATAATCGGATTTTTTTTGCGTAAAGCAATTAATTCCTGGTAGTAGTAGAAGATTGAATCAGAATCCGCCAATGCTTGCTCCACATTAATTTCCTTGTAAATCGGATTTACTTTGAGCCATGGTTCTCCTTCTGAAAATCCAGCATTAGCAGATGCATCCCATTGCATTGGGGTACGGGCGTTGTCTCGGCCTTTGACATGGATAGCGTTCAGAATCGTTTCATGATCTGCGCCACCCTCAGTTACTTTTTCACGGTACATATTCAGAATTTCGATGTCTTTATAATCTTCCAGCGTTGTGAATTTTACATTCGTCATCCCAATTTCTTCACCTTGGTAAATATAAGGGGTGCCTTTAAGTGTATGTAGTAAGGTAGCGAGCATTTTGGCAGATATTACGCGATACTTCCCATCATCACCAAATCGTGAAACCATACGCGGCTGGTCATGATTGTTTAAGTACAGACTATTCCAACCCTTATCAGCCAGACCGACCTGCCATTTATGAAGTATGTCGCGCAGTTTAGTTAATGTCCATGGGGCTACATCCCATTTGCCTCCTGGGCCGGAATCTACGTCCATATGCTCGAATTGGAATACCATTTGAAGTTCTTCACGATCTTCGTCTGTGTAAAGAACGGCATCCTCTACTGAAGCCCCTGGCGTTTCTCCGACGGTCATAATGTCATAGCTTGAAAGAACCTTTTGGTTCATTTCATGTAAAAACTCATGGACCCGGGGGCCATTCATAAAGTAATCGCCACCCCAAGCAAGTTCCTCTGGCGCCTCGCCCTCGATTTGGAAGGAAGGTAGCCCTTCTGCTTTAGAAATCAAATTAATGACGTCCATCCGCAATCCATCCACACCCTTGTCGAGCCAGAAGGTAATCATCTTGTATAATTCCTCGCGCAGCTTTGGATTGTCCCAGTTGAGATCCGGTTGCTTGCGTGAGAACAGATGTAGATAGTATTCACCGGTAGTCTCATCTAGTTCCCAAGCCGGACCGCTGAATATGGAACTCCAATTGTTTGGACGTTCGCCATTCGGTCCACCTGGACGCCATATGTAGTAATCACGGTATGGATTATCTTTTGACGAACGGGACTCTACGAACCATTGATGTTCATCAGAAGAGTGGTTGATTACAAGATCCATCATTAGCTTAATGCCACGATCATGCAGTCCAGTCAGTAGTTCCTCCCAGTCTTTTAGCGTGCCGAACTCATCCATAATATCTTCGTAATCGCTGATGTCATAACCATTATCATCATTTGGCGATTTATACACTGGTGACAACCACACTACATCGACACCGAGCTTCTGCAAATAATCCAGACGTGAAATGATGCCTTGCAGATCTCCAATACCGTCACCATTACTATCTTGAAAGCTGCGTGGATAAATTTGATAAACGACAGCTTCCTTCCAAAAGGTTCTTTTCATTAATAATCACTCCTTATATAAGTTATCCATTTAGGAAAAAAATAAAGAGACCCTAAAAAGCTATTGGCTTCAAAGGGTCTCTTGTGGTGTCGGTTTATACTGTGACGGAATTGCTGTCAGCAGTGATGCTGCTTAGTCCGTTCACGGTATATTCTTTGTCATAGATAGTAATAGAAGCTGGAATATCAGTTTCATTCGTAACCGTAACCTGTGCGTCCGAAACGCTTACTTTTAGACGGGAGCCGCGGAACATGATTTTGAAAGAGTACGCTGTCCAGTGACCTGGGTTCGATGGGCTTAGAGTCAGTCTGCCATCATGAACACGTAATCCGCCGAAGCCATGTACGATTGACATCCAAGTACCGGCCATACTAGTGCTGTGTAAGCCGTCTTCGGTATCATTGTTATAGTTATCAAGATCCAGTCTTGAAGTACGCAAGTACATTTCATAAGCCTTATCCTTATATCCTAGTTCGCTGGCTAGAATAGAGTGGATACAAGGGGATAGGGAGGACTCATGAACAGTGATCGGCTCGTAAAAGTCGAAATTCCGTTTTTTGGTATCTAGATCGTAGCGGTCCCCTAGGAAATATAATCCCTGCAGAACGTCTGCTTGTTTAATAAAGCAAGAACGAAGGATACGATCCCAAGACCATTTTTGGTTTAGCGGCAGGTTCTCAGCTGCCAGATCCTTGACTTGAATAATCTCTTTATCTAGGAAGCCATCTTGTTGTAAGAAGATACCCATTTCTTCATCTGCAGGATAATACATTTTGGCAATGATATCATTCCATTTTGCAGTTTCACTCTCTTGGAGTCCTAGTTTATCAACTAGTTCTGCATAGCGTGTGGATTCGTTCTTTTTCAGATAATCCAGAGCTTCTAAGGTATATTCCATAGTCCAGGAAGCCATCCGGTTGGTGTACCAGTTATTATTTACGTTATTTTCATATTCATTAGGTCCCGTTACGCCAAGCATCACGTATTTGTCTTTACGATTTGCATAGTGAACACGTTCTTCCCAGAAGCGGGAGATTTCCACCAGAACTTCAAGGCCATATTGACCAAGATAAGCTTTGTCTCCTGTGTAGTTCACATAGTTGTAAATCGCATAAGCAATAGCACCGTTACGGTGAATTTCTTCAAATGTAATTTCCCACTCATTGTGGCACTCTTCGCCATTCATTGTAACCATTGGGTACAATGCGCCTTTTGCGAAACCAAGCTTACGAGCATTTTCCTTAGCCTTTTCCAAATGCTTGTAACGGTAGATCAATAGGTTGCGAGCAATAGAGGAGTCTGCTGTACTGAGATAGAAGGGAACGCAATACGCCTCTGTATCCCAGTAAGTGCTGCCGCCGTATTTTTCACCTGTAAAGCCTTTAGGTCCAATGTTCAGACGGTCATCTTCACCATTGTAGGTTTGATTTAGCTGGAAAATATTGAAACGAATCGCTTGCTGTGCCGAAACGTCACCTTCAATAATGATGTCGCTTTCTTTCCATTTCTCTCTCCAAGCTTCTATTTGTTCTGTCAGAAGGGTTACAAAACCAGCTTCCTTAGCAGCTTGCAAAGCAGTTTGAGCGGCATCGACCAATTGTCCAAGACCGTGATTACGCGAGGTTACGTTAGCAACATATTTATAAATGACGACTTGATCGCCAGATTGTACGGATACATTCATTTTGCTGGCTACATATTTCTCTTGTTCAATAGCTTCAGCATCAGCGTTGACTTTCTCACCATTGACAAGGATATCAAAAGCCATAGCAGAGGTTACATGGAAATCGAGTTTTTTAGTCTTAAGGGTGAGGTGTCCACCTTCAGTGCCTGCTTGCTTCTCAACTTCATTCCAGAATTTCTCGTCGTAGTTGGAATCCTTGTTCTTCACGTCACCGTCGAGATAAGGAGTGATCGTAATCTTGCCTGAGAAATTCACAGGAATGATGGAGTAACGAATAGCGCCGATTTCTTGACGAGTCATGCTGACGAATCGGATACTCTCAACTTTAACTTCCTTACCATCTTCGAGTGTGGCAGTGAAACAACGGGAAAGCGTACCTTCCTTCATGTTAAGAACACGACGGAAATCGGAAACCGTACATTTTTCCAGGTCTAAAGGAGTTCCTTCAATGTCGATGTTAATACCGATCCAGTTTGTGCTGTTCAGTACTTTAGCAAAATATTCAGGATAGCCGTTCTTCCACCAGCCGACCCGTGTTTTGTCAGGATAGTACACGCCAGCCATGTAGCTGCCTTGTAGGCTACTTCCACTATATTGCTCTTCAAAATTAGCTCGACCACCCATAAATCCGTTGCCAAGGCTAAATACACTTTCAGAGATTTCTTGTGTCTGTGGATCAAAGGATTCTTCAATAATGGACCATTCATCAATTGTTAAATATTGTTTCACGATAACCGGCTCCTTTAAATATGTTGTGGGGATATATAATGAACTATATCTCTACTTTGGTGCTTGTGAGTCGCTCCGCTGGCGAAAGGTTGTTCCGATCGCTAGCGCTTCTACACAATCCTTTCGCCATCTCCACTTCAAGCGTACCTCTAGATATACATATTTCATTTATAAGTGGAATGCAGCAGAGCGAATCACATTAACACTTTCAGTTGATTAATGTTCGTTAGACTTTAAGCAAAAGATTTTTTGAGTTGTGACACACTCATATGAGCGAGCGATGGAACAACGATGTTCGCCGCATTGAGCGTTTCCGGTGAACCAATACCAACGCTGAACATTCCAGCACGCGACGCAGCTTCAATTCCTGCTTCTGCATCTTCGAAGACAACACAGTGTTTAGGATCAGCGCCAAGTGCTTTAGCTCCTAAAAGAAAAACTTCCGGATCAGGTTTAGCAGCACTTGTGTGTGTGCCATCGATGATTGCATCAAAGTAAGGGGTCAATCCGGTATTATTTAATATCGTCATTGCGTTCTTACTAGCAGAACCGAGGGCAACTTTGATGCCATTCTCACGGCACTCTTTCAGAAAATCAAGTGCACCTGGCAAAATCTCTGAGCTGTCCATTTTCGCAATATATTCGACATATCGATTATTCTTCTGTTCCGCAAGCTTAGCTTTCTCTTCTTCATCGATAGTTAGTCCGCCGATTTCCAGCAAAATATTTAGCGAGGCAGTTCTGCTAACTCCTTTAAGGCGTTCGTTATCTTGTTCTGTGAAGAGAAACCCTAATCCATCTGCAAGCTCTTTCCATGCGATATAATGGTATTTGGCAGTATCAACGATAACACCATCCAAATCGAACAAGCAGGCTTTAATTTCCGTCATTGTAGTACCTCCTAAAATTTGTGACAGTATCGTGATCCATTGGGTAATCGTATCTGAATTTGCTTTCAATTCGTATAAGCTTTGCTAAAGATGTTAAGTTTATCTTAACCTCAGATTCGAATATTCACCCTGAAAAGAACTGGATCAAGAAGTTTTAGTAATTTAGCGCAAACGTTTGTACAGATTTTCAAAAAATAAATGAAGCGTTGATCGCTTCACTTATTCATTCGGTTTTGTTCTTAGCATGTGAGTACATGGATGACTCTCTCACGATCAAGCGATGTGGAATAACAAATCGGTTTGTATAACCAGCATCGTGATTCGGACTCTTGATATTCTGAATAAGTACCTGAGATGCAGTGTAGCCAAGATGATAAATTCCAATATCAATACTACTGATCGGAGGGCTGGATAATTCAGATAATGGAATATTGTTAAAGCTCACAATAGCGAGATCGTCAGGCACTTTGTATTTCAGCTCATTCAATCCACGTAAAATTCCGAACGATACCATATCATCCACTGCAACTAGAGCAGTAGGCCGATTAGGCAAATTCATGAAAAAAGACATCGCTCTATATCCGCTATCCTGTAGAAATTCACCTTCTACAATCCATTCATCACGCATTTCAAGACCGCTATTCAGCAGTGCTTTACGGTATCCTGCGAGACGATCGCGAGAAACAATTAGATTAGGCGGTCCACTTACGAAGCCAATACGTTCATGACCCATTGAAATGAGGTGGTTTGTAGCATCATATGCTGCCATCACATTATCGTTATCGACAGATAAAATATTCTCATATCGATCACTTCGGCCTACCAGTACGAATGGATAATCGTTACTCTCTAGAAAATCAATAACAGCATCATCTGTACGAGAGTAAAGCAGAATAACACCATCTACTCGACGACCCTTTAGAAGTCTTGAAACGGCTTCCAATTCTTCCTTCTCGTTTGCTCCGGAGCTAATTAACACGTCGTAGCCGGAACGGCTAGCTTGTGTAACGATCCCTCGGATTAATTCCATAAAAAATAAATTTGAGAACAGCTCTTCAGCTGGTTTAGGAAGACTGAAGCATATGCTATTTGTAGTTTTCGACACTAGACTCTTAGCCATCATGTTAGGTGTATAGCCCATATCTTCCATAATAGCTTTGACCTTGCGGGAAGTTTCCAGGCTGATTCTGGGGTGATTGGACAATACCCGGGATACCGTGGAGGGAGATACTCCCGCTTTCTTGGCCACATCCTTAATGGTAACTGTCATAGAAACCTCCTTATGGAACCGTTTGCTTTACACAGTAATATTAATCTAAGAGTTCTAAATTGTAAATAGATAAAGTCATTTGGAAGGGCAATATTGCTACTTTTGGAAAGAGTATTAGAAATTTATGTGTAAAATTGTTTGTTTTCACCAAAAAAGTATGAATGATTTAGCAAGATTGATCTTAATATGTATAAAAGATATCCAATTTCATCGAGAGGAGCATTTCGTAAATGCAAACGTGTGGCTTAAATTTTTTGGAACAATTTGATTCGAGGAATGGAATTAGAGTGACAGTCAAAAAAACGGATAAATCCTAAATGGGATTATCAGGTTCACTTTTCTTTATTTTTACTTTTATGATAATTTGAGTTCGTTAAACACATAAAAATACTGGTTGACAATACCATAAATACAGCATTAGTATGTAAATCAAAATATAGCAAGCGTTTACATTGGGTGATTTTGGATCGATATCAGTTGTGTTAAGGAATGAATTTTATGTACTTAGGTTTGTGCACGACTATTTGCAAACGTTTGCACTAAATTCATGATTTTGGTGTTGATCTTTAACTTTGATGGGAGGATGATGCTGTTAATCCGGTTTGACGAGCCGCACACATAGACCTTCTCCAACCACAGAAGGAAGACGCATGATTTCATAACCTCAGAATAATTGGCGGGGTTTGAGAAATTATGTATCCGCTTGCACAAAGAGAATTCATAATTATGGGAGGTTTTACAAAAATGAAAATAAATTTATGGGGTAAGAGGACGTTCGCGATCTTCATGATCGTTGCTCTTGTGTTCTCCAGTCTCGGCTTACACCCAGTTAAGGTTTCAGCAGAAACGACAAAGGTAGTTTTGGTCGGTGATTTGCAATCACAGTTTATTTCTACTGGGGCGGAAAATCCCGGCAAGGATTGGGATGAGACATCAGTAGTCACCCAAATGACTTACTCAGACAATGGGTTGTATTCTTTTACTGGGACTCTGCCAGCAGGAGAATATAATTATAAGGTTGCTCTGAACGATAGTTGGGATGAGAACTATGGATTTGCAAAGTATACAAACCCTCAAGGGAAAAATGATGGAGAGAATATCCACATCAAGCTAGAAACAGAAACGACTGTAACCTTTTATTATAATGACATCACTCATAAAATAGCTGATTCTACGTATTACACGCCAATTACGCCTAAATTGACAGGAAACCTGCCAGCAGAGGCGTTATCCACATTAACAGATCCGGATTTTGATGGTGTGTACAGTACAGTTGTTACTGTGCCGCAGGGAGATTACACATATAAGGTTTCTGTTCCAGGAGCCACAGAAGCAGAGGATATGTCTTATCCAGAAAGCGATCTAGCGTTGAGCCTACCGTTAGATCTTAAGGTAACCTTCAAGTACAATACTGCAGATCACAGTGTGACCGCAGAATATAAAATCCCTACTGAACCTGTAGAGGTTACACCTGTTCCAGCAGGGCACATTCGTGTTCACTACAAAGCTAGTGATTACACCGATAAGGGATTGTGGTTATGGGGTGATGTTGTAAGCCCTTCTGTTGATTGGGCTATGGGTGCGACCCCTTTTCCTGATGGACAAATGGATTCCTATGGTGCATATGTTGATGTGCCGATTAAGGATGGGGCTAAGAAAATCTCATTCATCGCGCTTCAGCGTGCAAGTGGTGCTAAAGATGGAGGAGATAAGAACTTCTCGATTAATACTCCACAAACTAATGAAGTATGGATCACAGAAGGCTCTGATGTAGTTACGCCTTATGAACCGGTTAAGCTTCCGGCAAATACCGTTCGGATCCATTATATGAGATCAGATTCCAATCAAAGTCAATATGGATTATGGTTGTGGGATGATGTTGCAGTTTCACTTAAGGATTGGCCTAAAGATGCAGTTCCATTCCAAGCCGATCAAGTAGGTCGCTTTGGTGCTTATATTGATATTCCATTGAAAGAAGCTGCAAAAAAAATTGGGTTTCTCGTAGTGAACCCGTTGAATGGCGATAATAAAGACGGCGGTGACAAAGGATTTACTCTACTGGATCGTTATAACCAGCTGTGGATAAAAGAAGGAGACAACAATGTATATGTTTCACCATTTGGTGAAACACCTATCGGTTTAGTATCTGCTGAAGTGTTGTCGACGAGCAAAATCCTTCTTGGTTTCACGTTAACTGACGGCTTGGATGCAGCAGCATTGAAGAATGAGATTACCGTTAAAGATAAAGACGGTGTTGCTATTCCTGTATCGGCTGTAACCATTACTAGCAAAACTTCAATTGAAGTTGATACAAAAGCCTTTGATCTGGATAAAGTTCCGCTTAGCGTTACTTATTCAGGCAAAACGGTCTCTGCGGCTAGTGGTTGGAGAATGCTTGATGAAATGTACAATTATACAGGAGATGATCTAGGGGCTACGTACAACGCTGACAAAACAGCCACGTTAAAATTGTGGGCTCCTAAAGCTAGCTCGGTTGTCGTAAATGTGTACGATAAGAATGACTCCAACGTGTTCGTGGGTAGTGTGGACTTAACGAGCGGTGAGCAAGGAGTCTGGTCGGTGGACTTAAAGCCGACTGATTTGACAGGCACGACTACAAACGATGTAAGAGGATTCTTTTATCAATATGAAGTGACGAATGACGGTGTAACCAATAAGGTCCTTGATCCTTATGCTAAATCAATGGCGGTATTTACTGTGGATACCACAGGTGCTGCTGGTGCTGGCGGGGATACAGTCGGTAAAGCGGCTATCGTTGATTTAAGCCAGACGAACCCAGATACCTTTGGTTATGCTGATATTAAAGGCTACGAAAAACGCGAAGACGCAATCATTTATGAAGTTCACGTCAGAGACTTTACATCCGATGTATCGATTGAAGATAGTCTGAGTGGCGAAAGATGGGGCTCTTATAGCGCTTTTGAAAAGAAGCTCGATTATATTAAATCTCTCGGTGTAACTCATATTCAATTACTTCCTGTGATGGCTTGGTATTACGGGGATGAGACGAAGATGGGGACTAGAGAAACAGAATATTCCGCTAAAAACAATGAATACAACTGGGGATATGATCCTCACAACTACTTCTCTCCAGATGGTGCTTATTCGCAGAAACCTGCTGATCCTGAGGAGCGGATTAAAGAATTAAAAGGATTGATTGACGCCGTACATGAAGCTGGAATGGGTGTCATTCTGGATGTAGTGTACACACATATGGCTAAAAAAGAATTTTTAAACGACATCGTTCCTAATTATTACGCGTTCCAAGATGCAAATGGCAACTTTATCGGAGGTTTCGGAAACAATCTGGCCACTAACCATAAAATGGCTGAGAAGTTGATGGTTGATTCCGTGAAATACTGGTTTGAAGAGTACAAGATTGATGGAATGCGCTGGGATATGATGGGCGATGCGACAGCGGAGGCTGTTCAGAATGCTTATGATGCCGCGGTAGAAATTAATCCGAAGGCACTTTTTATCGGTGAAGGCTGGAGAACATTCGGTGGTGCCGCAGCTGATCCTTCCCTTGCTGGAAAAGGGGCAGATCAGGACTGGATGGATAAAACGGATAGCGTCGGTGTTTTCTCTGACGAATTCCGCAATGAATTGAAATCTGGTTATGGTTCCGAAGGTCAACCTAGATTTATTACAGGCGGAGCGCGTCCAATAGCGACAATCTTTAACAATATTAAGGCGGAGCCCTCAAATACGCCTGCTGATGATCCAGGTGATATCGTTCCGTACATCGAAGCGCATGACAACCTGACGCTGCACGATGTTATTGCACAAACGATCAAGAAAGATCCTGCCATTGAGAAGAATGAGCTTGAAATCCAGAAACGGATTAGACTTGGAAACATGCTTGTTCTAACCTCCCAAGGCACTGCCTTCATTCATGCAGGCCAGGAATATGGGCGTACCAAGCAATGGAATAGCACTTCGGTTCCTCAGGATAAATACACTGAAATGTTTGATAGTGAAGGCAAATCCTTTGGTTATTTTATTCATGATTCGTATGATTCTTCGGATGCTGTCAACATGTTTGATTGGACCAAAGCAACGGATGAATCACAATTCCCAGTACAGAATACAACAAGAAAATACACGTCAGGTCTGATGGAATTGAGAAAGTCTACCGATGCATTCCGATTGGGCGACAAGGATCTGGTTGATTCCAATGTTAACCTAATTCCTGCACCAGAAATGAAGACTGATGATCTTGTCATTGGCTATTCAAACAAAGCTACTGATGGCACAGGTATCTATTATGTTTTCATGAATGGCGATAGCACAGAAAGAACTCTTACTTTATCAGAGGATTTGACGAGTGGTCAGGTGCTTGTTGACAATGATGAAGCTGGTGTTACTGCGGTTAGTCAACAGAGTGGTTTCATTTTAACTGCTAATTCAATCAAGCTAGATCCTTTGACTGCAGTGATTATCAAAATGGAAGCTGAAGCCGCTACGCTTACTTCTATAGAGACCGATAGTGCAAGCTACACGCTGGCAGCAGGCAATACGCATCAAACAGCTGTTTTTGCGAAGTACGACGACAACAGCAGAAGAAATGTTACGCAATTGGCTACTTACACTTCCAATAAGCCTGAAGTGGCTACAGTAACCAATAAAGGTCAAGTGAAGGCAGTTGGTAATGGAACAGCTGTAATTACCATCACTTATGGCGGTATTTCTACAACTGTTACAGTTAAGGTTACGGATAAGAGATATGTTCTGTTCACTTATACCCGTAGTGATAAGGATTATAAGGATTGGAACATCTGGGTCTGGAATACAGGAGTTAAAAATGATCAGATTGATTTTACAACCTTTAAGAATGGCACAGCGAGTGTTTTGATTGAGGTTGCTGAGAATGCGACAAGTGTAGGGTTCGTCCTTCGTAAAGGTGAAGGGGATGATCCTTGGAAGTATAAGGATGCCTACGGGGATGACCGTATCATTCCGCTGACGCCTGGTGAATTATTCACTAAAGTGAATGTAACTAGCGGGGTGAAGGAGTTTGATATCAAACCAAGTATTAGCGGTCCTATCCTTAAGGATGGAACGATTACTTTTAGATATCGCGATGATGCATTGTTCCGCAGTGGGAATATGGAAGCGATCACAGCTGCTAAAGTAAAAGTGAATGGAAAAACATATCCAATGGTTTATGATTCCGCTAACGAGTGGTTCACTTACACGTTGACTGATTTAGTAGAAGGTACGTATAAGTACACGTTCTTGATCACGAAAAACGGAATCACTACTGAATTTACAGATCCTAAGAATACAGTGAATGATGAATCTATTGTTGTGTATCATATTCCTGACGTTAAGATTACGACATCCGTGAATCCGGAAGCAGTTGCATCTAATCAGAATGCGGTTGTAACCATCAATGTAGTGACTTCAGAAGAGGTAACATATTCAGAGGGATACATGGATTTAACCAATCTTGGAGGACCAAGCAAAGTTAAGCTGGATACGGAGCTGATGAAGCAGACAGTTGCTGTGAAGGACACGGTGTCAGCGGGGATCAAAAATATTCCGATTACGCTCGTGGACCAGTACGGAAATTCACATAAAGAAAATGCTAAACTCGAGGTAAAAGCGAGAACCTACACAGGTGATAAGTTGGATTTTGATTGGGATGAGGCTCGTATATACTTCGCGCTTACAGACCGCTTCAAAGACGGAGATCCAACAAATAATGAGAATGTAGATAAAGATCAACTGGAAGCATACCACGGTGGTGATTTCCGAGGAATGATCGACAATCTCGATTATTTGCAAGAACTTGGTATTAACACGCTTTGGATTACGCCAATTGTAGATAATATTGATTTTAATAAAGGTGATGGCTTCAAACAATACGGATATCATGGCTATTGGGCCAAGGATTTTACAAAGCTCGACGAGCATCTTGGTGATATGGAGACCTTCAAGGAATTGATCGAAAAGGCACATGACAAGGGCATCAAGATCATGGTCGACGTTGTACTCAATCATACGGGCTACGGTTTAAAGGCTGAGGATAAAGAGCCGACGATTACAGCTGAGGATAAAGCACGTTTTGAAGGAATGCTTCGTACGGATGGTGTATCCGCGGATACAGATCCAATCAAAGGCGAGCTTGCAGGATTGCCGGATTTCAAAACGGAAGATCCAGCCGTTCGTGAAAAAATTATCGCTTGGCAAACAGGGTGGTTAGATAACGCTCGGACGGAACGTGGAGATACGATTGACTATTTCCGTGTGGATACAGTCAAACATGTAGAAGATACAACTTGGAAAGCATTTAAAAATGCACTGACTTCAATTGATCCAAACTTCAAAATGACCGGTGAATACTTCGGCGGAACCATTGATAGCAATGGTGGAATGCTTGAAACAGGCCAGATGGACGGACTGCTTGATTTTGGATTTAATGATGCTGCGAAAGACTTTACTGATGGTAAAGTTAACAGTGTTGATTCCTATTTGCAGGAACGGGAGTTAAAGATTGATAACACGAAGATGATGGCTCAATTCCTGAGTAGTCATGATGAGGATGGCTTCTTGTCTAATTATGTGGATGGAGATAAAGGCAAGCTGAAAATCGCAGCCGCTCTGCAAATCACAGCCAAGGGACAGCCAGTCATTTACTACGGAGAAGAACTGGGGAAATCGGGTAAAAATGCAGGAGACATGTCTAAAGGTGAGTTCAGTGAGAACCGTAAAGATATGCCTTGGGATCAGTTGACTGCAGAAAAGCCACTTCATGATCATTATCAGAAGCTGTTGAATATCCGTGCAAAATACTCCAAAGTGTATTCTAAAGGTACGCGCACGAAGTTGGCAGGTTCAGATGATTTAGGTTATTTAGCCTTCAATAAGTCTTACGATAATGAGAACGTCGTGACGGTTATTAACACTAAAACAAGTGAGGAATCCGCAACGATTCCAGTACCGTTTGCTGCCAATTCATCTGTAAAGGATGAGTACAGCGGTAAAACATACACGGTATCCGAAGATCAAAAAGTAATCATTGATCTACCAGGTAGAGATGATGGGGGTACGGTTATTCTAGCTGCTGTATCTAAAGTGACACCAACACCAACCTCAGGTGGTGCTGAAGTTAGCCCAACAACTCCTGCTGATATGCAAGTTGTTAGTGAGGACAGTTTGAAGAATGGTAAAGATGGAAAGGTACAAATCGATATTGCTGCAGGTAAGACAGCGGTATTGTTACCGTTGCAAGCAGTAAAAACATTGGGATCTAATGATCTAGTATTTAAAGTGGGGGATCTATTACTTACTATCCCTAACAAACTGTTAAGCACAATACCAAGTTTAGCTTCAGGTGTGGATGCGGAAGGTGCTCAAATCCTGTTGGAGCTGAAACCATTGGTCCAGTCTGCTACAAAAGCATTAATCGATGGTTTAAACAAAGAGGTGGGAACCGTAACTTCGCTTTCCGATGTGTTTGAACTGAGACTTAGCATTCTGAAGAAAGATGGTACCCGGATTGTAGTTAAGAAGTTCGATGAGCCAATCACGATATCGTTTAAGATTAAAGGTCAATCGAATAAGGATCTATTGGGGATTTACTATTTAGGCGATAATGGCGAGCTTGAGTACGTAGGTGGACAGCTGAATGGAGACGTGATATCTACACAAGTCACGCACTTTAGTAAATATGCCGTATTAGAGATTGTGAAGTCGTTTGAGGATGTTCCAACTACTTATTGGGCATTCCATGCCATTCAGTCTCTTGCTGCAAAACAAATTGTTTCAGGGGTTACGACAACCGAATTTAATCCGAAGAGCAATGTTAGTCGTGCGGAATTTACCGCATTACTAGTTCGTGCACTTGGTTTAAATGCGGAAGGGCCGGTTCAATTTACTGATATCAAGTCAGATGCATGGTATTCATCATACGTAGCAACAGCGTCTAAGCTGGGCATTGTTAGTGGTCGAAGCAAGGATACTTTTGCGCCGAATGCTTCCATTACCCGTGAGGAAATGGCTATCATGGTGATCCGTGCGCTTGAAGTGAAGTCTGGTAAGAAGATCGAACCAGCAGTGGGTGTCACGACATTTGCAGATGCATCTAGCATTAGCAAGTGGGCAGATAGCTACGTGAAGACAGCAGCAGGTCTAGGGCTTCTCCAAGGCAGAGAGAACAATCAATTTGCTCCAAAAGGGTGGATGACCCGCGCCGAAAGCGCACAGATTATTTATACACTACTGAGCAAGTAAACTGGACTTCGGTGTGCTGATTGTTAGTGCACCGAAGTATTAGTAATTGGCTAGTAATGTGACAGTCATTCTTAGTCATCTCTAATAGAAAACAGGGTATCCCACAGCTATCATAGCTAGTGAGATACCCTGTTTTGTTATGTTTTATACGGCCAAAGGCATTTAAATCTAGTTGATTGCTTTAAGTATAGCGAAACCATAAGCAGGCATCTTCACGTTCAGCTTGCCACGCTCAGCACGCACTGTATCGGCCGTGAACAAGTTCTCCCAATTTCGCTCGTCTACGTCAATACGGAACGTTTGGGCGGTCTCTTCGCTATTGATCAGTACAACTATAGTCTCAAGATCCAATCGGCGCTCATAGGCTATCTTACTGCCTTGTCGACCTGCCTCTAAGAAAGTAAATGTCCCCGTACGAAGTGCAGGTTGCTCATTGCGGATTTGAATGAGCTGACGGTAGAATTCGAACAGATCACGATCCTGCTTCTCAGGGTTCCACTCCATGCATTTACGACAACCTGGATCACCTTCACCGTCCATTCCGAACTCGTCGCCATAATAGATACAAGGAGTACCCATAAAGGTGAACTGGAATAGTGCAGCTAATCGCATTTTATTTTTGTCCCCAGCAGCCAGCGTAAGTAAGCGTGGAGTGTCATGACTATCTAACAGATTGAAGGCAACTTCACTTGCTTGCAGTGGGTAGCGCGATAACTGTCTACCAATAGAGTTGGCAAACCCCTCTGCATCAAGGTTACCATGAACAAAAAAGTCTAAGACAGCATCAGTGAAGGGATAGTTCATGACGGCATCGAATTTATCACCCTCCAGCCACGGAGCAGACTCATGCCAGATTTCTCCAAGGATGTAGGCCTCCGGATTAGCGCGCTTTACCACCTTGCGGAATTCACGCCAGAAATCATGATCTACTTCATTGGCTACGTCGAGGCGCCAACCATCGATTCCAACTTCTGTAATCCAGAATTCAGCGACCTTCAGTAAGTACTCTTTAACTTCAGGATGTTCGGTATTAAGCTTTGGCATATGTGGTTCAAAGGCAAAAGTATCATAAGTAGGAATCCCGTTTACAACTTGAAGCGGAAACTCACGAATATGGAACCAGTCTTTGTAAATGGAGTCTTCTCCCTTTTCCTGAACATCTAAAAATGGAGCGAAGGTTCCACCGGAGTGGTTGAATACAGCGTCTAACAGCACACGAATACCACGTTTATGGCAGAGGTCGACGAGTTTTTTTAACGTTGCAATATCCCCGAAATGCGGATCAACTTTCATGTAATCTTCTGTATCGTATTTATGATTAGTAGTTGCAGTGAAGAGTGGTGTGAAATAAATAGCATTGATGCCAAGCTCGTTAAGATGATCCAGATGATCAATAACCCCTTGCAGGTCCCCGCCAAAAAAATTGGTTGGTGTTGGCTCTGCTCCCCATGGCTGAACATCTTTTGGATCAAGGCTAGGGTCGCCATTTGCAAAGCGTTCAGGGAAGATCTGATAGAAAACAGCATCCTTTACCCAGGCAGGTGGAGTGAACACATCAACGGGGTTAATAAATGGGAACTCGAAAAGCTTGTTTGGATTTTCTGGCCGGTTCGTTTGAAAATCATTTTCGGTCATCCAAACCTTCTCGTTATCCTTTTGCAGTAAGAATCCGTATTTCAATCGGCGATAGATGGGAACTGAAGCACATTCCCAATAATCGAACATCGCATCAGAGGTGAAGAGGGTCATGGGAATTAGCTCTTTCGTGGTATCCCAAGTGTACTTATCCCCTGCAAAAGCAAATACTTCTGTTAAATCCCCTTTTTTAGCGCGGAGGCGCAAGTGAATCGTACTCTCATTATAGGCATAAGACCAATTTAACCGCGGGCGATGGTACACAGCTTCCAGTAACATGAATAAGTCCTCCTAAAGTTTTGTAAGCGATACTTCCCTGACCAGCTTCGGCAAAACTACTTCGAAAGCATACGCTTAGTTTTGTAAGCGATACTTCCCTGACCAGCTTCGGCAAAACTAACTCGAAAGTATACGCTTAAGTTTTGTGAGCGATACTTTCCCGAACCATTCACCACAGCGCGTGGGGTTTAGAATGTCGCTATTGTTAATGGTTGCACAGTTTTTTATGCAACATGCGCAAATGATGAGGCAAACTTGCACATAACAAAGAGGCACAACCGCCGCGAAGTAGCTTGTCCGAGGTTGTACCTTTCATAAGTAACATTGCCTTTTAGTTATATAGAACAGGAGGCAGACAATAGATGCAATGACTCATGTTGGATTGCCTCTTAACGATTTGGATTATAGCATGGAATAAAAGGGCTTTCAATACTCTTGTTCAAACCATTGCACAAATTTTCACTTGAGTATATGAGCGTTTCTACTGCCCGATAATTGTAAATCTACTGGAAAAGTGAATTTGTGGTATATCAGGGGCAAATAAAATAGCAATTCCATTTTTAAACACATGAAATATCGATTAATTAAAAGATATCATGTGAAAAATGGAGATAAATGCCTATATTGTTTATCAATTAATGGAAAATGGTCAAATATGGTATGTGCAAACGTTTTTAAAAACAAACGATACTGTTGTATGATGTATTCATGAATGAAGCGCTTTCTTGATCTGCTAAATGCAGCTTTAGAAGGAGTGAGCTAAAAGAATAACTTTTTTTTTAGCTTTTCTGAAATCGTTTGCGCAAGTTTCTGCTCTACTATTTTATCATCTTATGCTTTTTTAAAATTGGGAGGGGTTAAAGTAATGAAGTTAAAAAAAGTGATGGTTATCACCGCTGCTGTCTCTATGGCACTGTCCGTTACAGCGTGTGGTTCGAGTAACAATGGGAATGCCGGGGGTAACAACGCAGCAAAAGCTACTAATGCTGCTAATAACACTACAGAGACTGCAGCGCCAGAGGGCACAGATGCAGCAGCGACAGATGAGATTGTACCTGAAGATGGAGCGACTCTAGTTGTATGGGAAAGTAAGGAAGAAAGACCATTCGCAGACGAAATTGCTAAGCAGTTCACAGCAAAATATAACGTTCCAGTCAAGATTGAAGAGTTGGCACCACCAGATCAAGTAACTAAACTTACTCAAGATGGTCCTTCAGGATTAGCAGCAGACGTTATCCTTATTCCTCACGACAACTTAGGTAAAGCGGCAAGTGCGAGCTTGGTTCTTCCTAACGATGTCTTCGGTGAAGAAACAAAAGCTAGCAATACTGAAGCTTCGATTATCGGATCTTCGTATGAAGGCGAATTGTATGGCTACCCAAGAGCAGCAGAAACTTATGCATTGTTCTACAATAAATCACTTGTTAAAGAAGCACCTAAGTCTTTCGACGATGTTCTTGCTTTCAGCAAAACATTCACAGATAAATCCAAGAACAGATACGGAATTATGTGGGAAGTAGGAAACTTGTACTTCAACTACATGTTTATCGCTTCCGATGGCGGATATCTGTTCGGTAAAGACGGTACAGATAAAGACGATATCGGACTTGCTAATGATGGAGCTGTTGCAGGACTTAAAGAATTTGTGAAAATGAAAGAAGCATTGCCAATTAAGAGCGGGGATATCAACGCTGATATCAAACGCAGCTTGTTCAACTCAGGTGATGTAGCAATGGATATCACAGGTCCTTGGGAGCTTGGAGGATACAAAGCAGCGCTTGGCGACAACCTTGGTATCGCACCGATCCCTACAGTGAATGGCAAAACAGCCATTACATTCTCTGGTATCAAAATTTTCGCAGTTAACTCGTTTACTCAATATCCGAATGCTGCTAAATTGTACGCGCATTTTGCATCAAGCAAAGATGCTCAATTGCTATTGAACAAAACGATCGGTTCTGTTCCTACAAACAACGAAGCGCTTCTTGATCCACAAATCGTTAATGATCCATTTGTATCCGCTTTTGCAGCACAAGCTAAGAGCTCCCAGCCTATGCCTTCTATCCCTGAAATGGGTAACGTTTGGAGCCCAGTAAATGCAGCACTTCCAGAAATTTGGGATAAAAATGTGGATCCAAAAGCAGCTATGGACAAAGCCGTTCAACAAATCAAAGATTTGAACAATAGTTCATCGCAATAAGGATCATAAATCACAGTCTTAACAGCATACAGTGAATCAAGCTGCCCGTCGCATGTTTAGCGGAGGGCAGCTTCTTATTTTCACTCGGAGAGGAGAACGGAAGCGAAATGCAGCGACATCGCACGAGGGCCGCAGTACTGTCGACGATTTTCATGGGATTGGGACAAATATATAACCGCCAATTCATCAAAGGAATCATGTTTTTAGTTGTAGAAGCCGCCGCTGTTTATTATTTTATTCAGAATCTTGCTACTGCTTTATGGGGTTTTGTCACACTAGGAGAGAACCCTAGCCGTTTGGTAAAAGTAAAAGGCATCGCTAAGATGGTAGCTGGGGATCACTCGATTTATATTTTGATTCAAAGCTTGATCACCATTCTAATGCTTATCATCATAATCCTCGCTTGGTATTTGAACATTAAAGATGCTTATAAGACTGGAGAGAAACGCGAAAACGGTCTTCAGGCAAACACCTTTAAACAAAGTGTTCGCTATATACTGGATTATAAGTTCGCTCAGACGTTCTTGGTCTTGCCGGGTATTGGTGTTCTATTCTTTACGATCATGCCAATCATCTTCATGATCCTGCTAGCGTTTACGAACTATTCCGCACCTGATCATCTTCCACCCGCTAAATTGGTTGACTGGGTTGGATTTCAGACCTTCCGAAATTTATTAGTTCTCAAAACATGGAGCCACACCTTTTATGGTGTATTAACATGGACGATTATATGGGCAGTTCTTTCAACGATTACTACATATTTCGGAGGACTATTGGTAGCCTTATTGGTGAGCCAAAAAGGTATTCGTTTCAAAGGAATGTGGAGAGTTATTCTGATTGTGCCTTACGCAGTACCTCAGTTAATCTCTTTGCTGCTCATGCGCAATTTATTTAACGGTCAATTCGGTCCGATCAACCAATACCTTGGGTATTTTGGAATGGGCGGATTACCATGGCTGACAGATCCATTCTGGGCTAAGGTTACCGTAATTATTGTTAACATGTGGGTTGGTATTCCAGTCTCGATGTTACTTATCATGGGCGTACTGACTACAATCCCTCGGGATATGTATGAAGCCGCTGAGGTAGATGGAGCATCAGGTTATCAGAAGTTCCGTATTGTTACGCTACCGATGGTATTGTTCTCCACAGCGCCTACTTTAATTACGCAATTCGCAGGTAACATTAACAACTTTAATGCGATCTTCCTATTAACAGGTGGTAGTCCTGTAAATGGTGATTATCAATATGCCGGTTCCACTGACTTGCTAGTAACCTGGCTATACAAATTAACACTTGATCAGAATAAAAACAACATGGCTTCGGCAATAGGGATTATTATCTTTATCATTGTTGCATCATTCTCCCTGTACAATTACCGCCGGACGAAATCATTCAAAGAGGAGGATATGATCCAATGAGCAGAAAGATCGCGAACTTTATTCGCTTAAGTGGTAGTTACATCATCTTGATTGCTTTGTCGATTGCGGCACTCTATCCGGCCCTCTGGATTCTATTTGCTTCCTTCCGACCTGGTAAATCACTGTACAGTAAAACGTTTATCCCTGAGCAATTCACCTTCGATCACTACAGAGAATTGTTCACATCACCGAGCTATATGTTTGGAACTTGGTATGCGAATACATTGAAGATAGCCGTATTCTCCATGCTTATCGGTGTAGTTCTTACCTTGTTAACCAGTTACGCTGTATCCAGATTCCGGTTTAAAGCGCGTAAAACAGCGTTATCGACCGTTCTGATTCTTGGTATGTTCCCTGGTTTTATGAGTATGATTGCCATTTATATGCTCCTTAAGGAGTTTAATTTGCTGGATACACATATTGCCTTGATTATTGTTTATGCGGCTGGGGCGCCGCTCGGGGGAACATTTATCGCCAAAGGCTTCCTCGACACGATTCCTCGTTCTTTGGATGAGGCGGCTCGAATAGACGGGGCGAGTAATTTCGGGATATTTATGCGAGTTATTCTTCCCTTGTCACGTCCTATGATCACTTACATGGCACTGACTCAATTTGTCGGACCTTGGGTGGATTTCATTTTTGCCAGACTTATTTTGCGGACGAAGGAGAACTGGACCGTAGCAGTCGGAATGTGGGATATGGTTAACTCGAACCAAAACACTAACTTTACTTTGTTCTCTGCCGGTGCTGTTCTGATCTCTATTCCAATTATGATTTTGTTTGTATTCTTGCAACGTCTGCTTGTTGATGGATTGACTGCAGGAGCTAGTAAGGGGTAACAATTTCGCTTCATACTACAGAATGAACTGGGTACAGCCTTTGTACAGAAATGCAAGGCTGTACCCTTTTTCCATCATAGGGAGTGAACTTAATGAAAAAGCTATGGACCCTACAGTTTAGATCAGTTGGGATAAAATTGTTCGTTATTCTTTTCAGCTCCATAGTGCTCTTATCCTCTGTTCTAGGATTGACTTCATATTTTGCTGCCAAAGATATCATTACAGATGAGGTTGCCGCGGCCTCCTCACAGTCTATAGTTCAAGCAGCGGACAAGCTGGATTTTGTTCTAACCGAATATGAAGCGCTCTCAAGGCAATTTGCACTCGACTCCGCATTAAAAGGTGACTTGGAAAAAATAAATAGTGGAGAACTTACAACGGTAGCCAAAGTCGCTGCAGAAGATCGGATTCGTAGAAAGCTAGACTTAGTTAAAGGATCAGATGAGCGGATGTATGGCGTCAGACTGGTATCTAAGAGCTTGGAAGAAACAGAATCGTATAAATCTGCCGGTGTTAGTGGCCTTCGTAGTGATGAAGGTATTGCTGAAAGATTGAAACAAATTGCAGATGCTAAAGGAGAGCCAGTATGGTTTCCAGTTCGTGAGAAGGGCTTCTTTGATGCTTATACAGAGCCATCTTTAACTATGGGGAGATTGCTTCGGAATCTATTACATCCTGAAGCGGAGTACTACATGCTGATCGAAGTTAAAGGGAAGGCCTTGACCGAAATGCTGTCTAATCTTCAGATTGGAATGACCGGTGAGATTCGAATTTTGAACACAGATGGTAACATTGTTTATGGTGCGGATAATGCTAAACTGGGTCAACTCTCTTACATAAAAGTATCAGAAGAGCAAGATGTGGAAAAGAAACATTCCTTTACAGCAGCCGATGAGAACGGAAGTCCTCAGCTTGTCGTTTATCAACCTTTAACGACTGCAAAGTGGACGCTCATGGGGTATGCGCCAGTTAGTGATTTTACGAAGTCAGCGGACAAGCTCCTTTATATTACGTTCTCTGTTGTGCTTGCAGCTGCCGTGATAGCCCTGTTAATTGGCTATGTCCTTGTTCGTTTGGTTGGGCGTCCACTAGGTAAACTGGCAACCTTAATGGAAGAAGGTGAGCGAGGAAACCTTCGTGTACGAACGAATTTTAAGGGTAAGGATGAGATTGGTCGGCTCGGGCATAGCTTTAACAAAATGATGGAGCAAATTTCTCTGCTTGCAAGCCAGAGTGAAATGTCAGCAGATGAAGTGCTTGGTACTTCAGAACAATTAGTCAAAGCGTCAGGTACAACATCACTTCATGCCAGAGAGGTTGCATCTGCTACGGGTGAGATTGCACTTGGAGCAGCAAGCCTTGCTGTCGAAGCAGAAAAAAGCCATGCTAATGTCGAAATCATTGGCAGTAAGATGAGTGAAGTAACTGAACTAAATACAGTAATGGACGCTTCGGCGGAGCGAGTGATTGAGGTTAGTGATCAGGGGACAGAGTTGATGAAGCTGCTAGTAGAGCAGAGTGAATCTACTGTGGAGATGTTCAATCGAATACAAGAGAACTCCAATAAGCTAAGAGAGAGTACTCATTTAATTCGTAGTATTCTTAGTCCTATGATTGCCGTAAATAAGCAGACCAATATTTTGGCGCTAAATGCCACTATAGAGGCGGTAAGAGCCGGTGCAGCAGGCAGAGGCTTTATAGTGATTGCTGATGAAATCAGACAGCTTGCTAACCAATCGAATGATTCGATCCAATCGGTCTCCAAGATTACGGAAGAGATTGGTCTACACATTGAGAATACGGTTAAAGATATCAATGAGACCGCTCCGAAGTTCCGTGAACAGATTTCTTCTGTACGAGAGTCGTCAACGATCTTTGCAAGTGTCAAAGAGGAAATGGAGCACTTCATGGGGCATCTTAGTGAATCCTCTGCTTCTATTCATGAACTGATAGAGTTTCAGCGTCAATTAGGTGAATCCATGGCGAGTGTCAGTTCTATTGTGCAGCAGACGACGGCTTCGACGC
This sequence comes from Paenibacillus sp. NPDC058367, assembly GCF_042723305.1. NCBI lineage: Bacteria > Bacillati > Bacillota > Bacilli > Caryophanales > Paenibacillaceae > Paenibacillus > Paenibacillus sp. NPDC058367. Next base: position 1,370,915 of record NZ_JBHXIZ010000001.1, on the reverse strand, counting down.
AGGAGGTAGCTTCTATGTCTTCACAGCAATTTACTGTAAGTGAGGAGCTAGTTTCCTTATCTCAAAAGCTGGAGAGCTTAGCAGCAGATCTTAAGCAATCTATGGTTTCTTTTCAAGTATGAGAATTAAATCTTATTAGTAAAAACAATAAAACGAGCAACTCTCCTCTGTATTGGAGTTTTGCTCGTTTTTTTCTAATTTAATGACTTCAAGTAGCTCTTCTTGTCTTAGAAGTAGTTTGAGAGATACACTTGGGTTAACATTTTAATAGAAGAAAGGAGTGATCGATTGACGAATTTTCCTCTAAATCTTAGTGGGAGTCTTTTTCAGCAGGCATTAATTGAAAGAGATTATAGTCCTCATTTTTTTGCTTACTATTATAAACAGTGGAACAACTACAGTATGTCTTACCATCAGCATAATTCAACCGAAATCATGTATTTGATCTCAGGAAGCTGTGTTGTGGATGTCCGTTCAAAAACAGGTGAAGAAGAGAGATTTAGGTTAAAGCGGGGAGAACTGATCATCCTCGATGCAAATGTACCGCACAGACTGATTGTCGAGGATGGGACGCCCTGCCGAATGCTGAATGTGGAGTTTGGATTTATGGACTATACAGGGGTTGCTCCATCTATCGGCAAGCTCGCTCGGAAAGAAGCGGCGCTTGCTGAATGGTTACAGGTTCCCTTTTCCAGTCTAGTCATGCCTGATCCGGAGGAAATTTATCATGTTCTAAAAGGACTTGTACTAGAGCTTGATCAAAGTGGCGGGAAAGGCGGAAGTATGGTCGACTTATTGTTCTGCGAGCTTCTGCTTCGATTATCTAGCTTGCGACAGGATCAGCTTCATGCCAGTCAACAGCCGTCACAGCTCTATGTGCGGCGCAGTATCGAATTCCTGCATCAGAATTACGACCAGAGTATTCAGGTTAAGGATATCGCTGCCGCGGTCAATCTGCATCCCGGATATCTGCACCGTATTTTTAAGTCACAGACAGGTAGGACACTCAGTGATTATTTGAATATGCTGCGAATGGAGAAAGCGAAGATGCTGCTGGGGCAGAGTGATATTCCGATTGCTGAAATTGCCGATTATGTAGGGGTTAGTAGCAGACAATATTTTCATCTCCTCTTCAAAAAATATACTGACAACACGCCCGTAGAATATCGCAATTCCATTGAGCGTCATTCTTGGAGTTATGAAGAGATGGATGTTCAATAGATAAGTTAGGATTTTTGACACCTTCCTTCAAAAGAGGTCATGATATTGGTTACGCTTTCCCTAGCGCCCTTGCTACAATGGACAGGAACAATCAATTCATTACCGGAGGATGATAAGGATGTCATTTAAAGTGTCTTTTATAGGGGCAGGCAGCATTGGATTTACCCGTGGATTGTTGCGGGACTTACTAACCGTGCCGGAATTTAATAATATTGAAGTCTCATTTATGGATATTAATAGCCACAACTTGGAGATGGTTACCGAGCTGTGCCAACGTGATATTAAAGAGAATGGATTAAATATTCAAATCCAGGCAACGACGGATCGAAGAGAAGCCTTGAAGGATGCGAAGTACGTATTTTGTACTATTCGTATGGGTGGACTGGAAGCATTTGCTACAGATGTGGATATTCCATTGAAATACGGAGTCGATCAGTGCGTAGGGGATACCCTTTGTGCAGGAGGCATCATGTATGGTCAGCGCGGGATTGCGGAAATGCTGAATATTTGCCGTGATATTAGGGAAATGGCTGCGCCGGATGTACTCCTACTTAACTATTCGAACCCTATGGCTATGCTGACTTGGGCATGCAACAAATACGGTGGTGTACGGACGATTGGTCTGTGTCATGGGGTGCAGCATGGGCATGGACAAATTGCAGATGTGTATGGGCTGAAGAAGTCGGAAGTCGATATTATTTGTGCGGGTATCAATCACCAGACTTGGTATATTTCGGCGAGTCATAAGGGCAAAGATTTGACCGAAGGTCTTTTAGAAGCTTTTGAGAGTCATCCAGAATTCAGCCGCACAGAAAAAGTTCGGATCGACATGCTGCGACGCTTTGGATATTACAGTACAGAATCCAATGGTCACCTAAGTGAATATGTGCCATGGTATCGTAAACGCAGCGATGAAATTATGGATTGGATCGACCTGGGAAGCTGGATTAACGGTGAGACTGGTGGATATCTACGTGTCTGCACCGAAGGGCGGAATTGGTTCGAAACGGATTTTCCAAATTGGATGAAGGACTCGGCATTGGAGTATACAGTGGAGAATCGCGGAGAAGAACATGGTTCGTTTATTATTGAAGGCTTGGAAACGGGCAGAGTGTATAGAGGTCACTTTAACACTGTGAACAATGGCGTGATCTCTAATTTGCCAGATGATGCGATCATCGAAGCACCAGGGTATGTGGATCGGAACGGTATATCGATGCCGCTTGTGGGTGAATTGCCTTTAGGAGCAGCCGCAGTGTGCAACGTTAGTATCTCGGTGCAACGTTTAGCCGTCGAAGCTGCTGTGCACGGCGATGACAAGCTGCTACGTCAAGCATTTATGATGGATCCGTTGGTAGGCGCCGTATGTAACCCGAAAGAAATCTGGCAGATGGTCGATGAGATGCTCGTAGCTGGGGCGCAGTGGCTGCCACAATATAGCGAGGCCATTGCAAAAGCGAAGGAACGCTTAGCTTCAGGAGATCTTATTCCAACGAATGCCAACAATGAAGGCGCAGCCCGCCTGAAGGTAAAGACGGTGGACGAGATGATGGAGGACCGGGAAGCAGCGAATAGAAATGCGGGTGAATCTGATAAAGGCAAGGATAGAGAGAAGGTACAATAGGCAGTAGAGTTTAAAGCTCACTTGGAATATGACTCTTGCCATCTATTTTCTAAGAGGTAATTAAAGTATTGTGGAACGGTTTAGGACAGTTGAATAGATTTCAATAAAAAAACCTCCCCTACCAAGCTCTGGAATGGAGGTTTTTTTATATGGGTAGGACAATAAAAAAGGTAGTCTAGCTGTGGGCTATAATCAAACGTAGGAATTATGAATTAACAGTGCCCTTTTGACTGAAGAAGGTCTTTAGCGCCTGGTACACTTCTTTTTTGTCTTTAATCACATAATGCATGAATTGCTCGTGCTTCAGATGACGATAAGCGGACATTAGTGTGCTGCTGCGGTTGTACTGATTCACTTCCCCGTAACCAAACATATTGCTTCGTTTTAACAGTTCTCCAATTAGCTTCACACAACGTTCGTTGTCGGAGGTGAGGTTATCGCCATCAGAGAAGTGAAACGGATAAATGTTGTACTGCGCTGGCGGGTATCGGCTGTCGATAATCTCAATCGCTTTTTGATAGGCTGAGGAACAGATGGTTCCTCCACTCTCTCCGCGAGTGAAGAAATCATGCTCGCTGACCTCTTTAGCCTCCGTATGGTGGGCGAGAAAGACAATCTCCACCTTCTCATACTGGCGGCGTAAAAAGCGGGTCATCCAGAAGAAGAAACTGCGAGCGCAGTATTTTTCAAAAGAACCCATCGAACCTGACGTATCCATCATCGCAATAATGACCGCATTGGAGTGAGGCGTTCGAATGTCATCCCATGTTTTGTAGCGCAGATCATCAGGACTTATGCTGTGAATGCCGGGATTACCTCTGCTTGCATTACGCCGAAGGTTCTCCAGCAGGGTACGTTTCTTATCGATGTTGGACATCATGCCTTTTTTACGAATATCGTTGAAGATGATGGATTTAACCTCGATCTCTTCCTTATTCTTTGGCTTCAGATGTGGCAACTCCATATCCTGAAACAAGATGTCCTCCAGATCCTCCAGATTGACCTCTGCTTCCACGGTGTCCTGACCGGGTTGATCGCCTGCTTTTTCCCCTTTGCCGGGCTGTGCCGACTGTGAATCCCGCCCAAGTACATCACCGACCTGACTTTCCCCGTCGCCCTGTCCTACATGCTTTTGCTTACGAAAGTTATAGATAATTCGATATTCATCCAGACTGCGAATCGGAACCTTTACAATCTGCTTACCGCCTGACAAAATAATATTTTCTTCGGTCACGAGATCCGGCAAATTATCCTTGATAGCTTCTCTGACCTTTTGCTGATGACGTTCCTGATCCTGATGGCCTTTGCGATGAAGGGACCAGTCTTCTTTTGAGACTACAAAGGAAAAGGGACCAGATGATTGCGACAGGATGACCACCTCCCATGGGATATAAATATTTATGTTTTGGGGTTGTAACTAAAGTATATTCATGGGGATGGGGGATATGTGATTTCTTATTCACTGATCTCTTCCACGGTCAATATATAACTGTTCGACTGGCTCTCGCCAGTGTATTCACGTCCATCCAGATTGAAGAAGTATGGAGCGGTTACTAAGCCTTTAAGAAAACGACCCAGTACATGTTCACTAACCCTGACAAAATAATGGATGTTTACAGTGGCAGCAGCTTTGACTGTCCCTAGCGACAAGATACCGTTAAATGAAGATTGTGGATTTGGAATCCCATCAATCACAATGCTGCTAGGATCAATAAGACATTCCTCCGGTGTGAGCCGATCAAGGGATACTTCTGCTGGCCAATTCCCACTATTCGTTAGGGAGATCCAGCATTGGACATGTTCTCCTTCTTCTACAAGGGTAGGCTTTGCATGAGTTTCGAGAGAAATGATAGGCAGGACTATTAAGGTAGTAACGATATTGGAACGAGAGGTTTGTCTTACTGTCCGTCCGTCCGGGAGCACAAAAGTATACTGAACACTGCCATGATTTTGGACAGCTGCGTGGGCATGAATGTTTATGGCTGCAGGAATGCTCACTTGAAAGACCACGACCGCTGAAGTTCCGCCTCTTAATGTGCCTAGCTGAATGCCATCAGCAGGACGGGCGCCTTTTTGCATCACTCCGTTTAAGAGAACACTATCCCATACGAAAAGAGTGCCCGAAGGGATAGCATCGGTCAGAACCGCATTTACGGCCAAGTTCCCGCTGTTGGTTACCGTTAGTTCATATCTTAGGTTGTCACCCGGAGCTGCTGTAACATGATCTACTCTCTTGCTGATGGTGACGCCTGCCAAAACAAGTGAGATAACGACGGTGTTACTCTCGGTTGTATTGGGATCGTCGTCGACGGTATAAGTGACAGCAGCACGGTTAGTCAGGTCCAAGGATGAGGGGATCTCTGTAACTCGAACGCGAAAGGTAATATCAATGCTTAGGTCTTTATCAAGTTGACCAATTAATATTCCTTGCGTAGGCTCTGATTCTGGATAATAGACGCCACCTGCAATGACACTCCCTGGAATGAACACAGATCCGTTAGGAATAGAAATCGTTGCGATGATTTGGTTTAATAGGCTGTTACCTTCGTTCGTAAGCCGTAATGTATAGGTAATTACATCACCTATAAAAGAGGTCGGAGTGCTTGCAGACAACAAGGTAGAGAGCTGGTAGGAGCGTAAAGAAACTAGTACGGAATTAGAATATAAATCTCCGTTAACGATTCTTCCCTCGGGTGTGGCAAAAGAAAAACGGCCCAGTGCTTTATTTTGCAGCACTAGTGAAGAGGGAAGTGAAATGATAACCACTTGAAAGGCGATGCTCACTTGACTCTGCGGAGCAATAGAACCTAGCGGTATGCCCGAAGACGGTGTAGCCCCTGGGAGAGGCACACCGTCTCTAAGCACGCTGTTGGAAATAAAGGATACACCCTCTGGAAGAATGTCATACACCGTTAGCAAAGCATCTGTGTTTCCATTATTAGAAGCTTTAATGGTATACACCAGAGTGTCACCTAAAGAGGCATGGAGTTTGTCTGTACTCTTCAGCAATGAAAGCACGGGGCCCACGACTATTGGAATAGACAATGCCGTCAACACCCGCTGCCGAGTTGAAGAGTACCATAGATTGATTGGTTACGACAGGTTGGGTACGTGAGCCGGGAATCATAACGCTACTACCTGAACCTGGAAGGTGATGGTTGAGGAAGCGCCAGCAGCAATCGTTCCGATGGCAATGCCGGAAGCCGGGCTGCCATTAGGTCGTGGGGTTCCGTCTACAGTGATGCTGCCTGTTACAAACTGACTGCCTGCTGGGATAGGGTCAACCATGATAACGTTATTGACTGCTGAAATCCCCAAGTTGGTAACAACAATGGTATAGGTGATGATATCGCCGACAACTGCATCTATAGAGGTAGTGCTCTTAACGACACTCACATCCGGAGAAGAGACAGGGATGATTAGGACGTTTGAAAGTGAAGTTCCGGTGAGCAGACGACCATCTGGTGGTGTGAATGAGAAAGTTGCCGAAGCTTGATTGACTAACTGCTGCGGTGAAGGGAGGGAGGCTACAGTAACTTGCAGGGTTATGGTCACTGTTATCGTGCTTCCCGGAGCAACTGCTCCAATATTTAATCCAGCGGACGGATCAGAGCCCGGTTGTGGCACTCCATTTACGAGCACGCTGTTTGGAACAAAGATGGCTCCGCTAGGAATTGTGTCGGTTACGACTACATTTGCTATGAGATTACCGGTATTCGTAACATTCAGGAAGTAAGTAATCGTATCTCCGACAGTTGCCGCGGTTCTGTCTGCGCTTTTGACTACAACGATGATAGGCTGATACACCGGAATAACAAGTGTATTAGAGAATGAGGATCCCGAGAATGCTCCAGATGTGAAGCTGACGGAAGCTTGATCGGTGAGCGTGGCAGGATTAGGCAGTACATTGACGATAGTGTTGAATGAAATATTGACCGAAACGCCCGGTGCAATTGTGCCGAGCGAGATGCCATTCGCTGGATTGGCATTAGGACGTGGAGTGCCATCAACGATCACACTGCCAGCAACAAACGAAGAACCTACTGGTATTGGATCACTGATGTTTACGTTGCTGATATTGGCGATTCCGCTATTGGTAACTGTAAGGTTGTAGGTAATTGTATCGCCAACAACGGCATCTGTTGCTGGTGATGACTTAGTTACGATCACATTCGGTGAGGATACCGAAATCGTTGTCGAATTGGAATTGATCGAACTGTTAAACGTCCGCCCATCAGGCAAGGTGTAAGCAAATGCTACCGATGCTTGGTTAATTAGTTGCTGGCTTGCTGGCAGTGTTGAAATGAGTACTGAGAACATAACAGATAGTGTTGCACCTGCGGATATAACACCGAGTGGAATGCCAGCCGCTGGATCTGCTCCCGGAGCTGGGGCACCTTGAATGAGCACACTGTTTGGCACAAATGTTGTTCCAGATGGGATAGTATCACTCAGAGTAGCCAAAGCCCCGTAATTCCCTGAATTGGTTACATTAATCGTGTAGGTAATCGTATCTCCGACGGTCGCTTGAATTGAATTCGAGCTTTTTGCTGCGGCTAGAATCGGTAAGTAAATAGGCGTTGATACAATATTAGAGAAGGCAACATTCGAGAGAACTCCAGAGGTGAAGCTCACCGTTGACTGGTTATTTAGGAGGCCTGAAGGTGGCAATGAGACTGTATTCACTGTGAATGCCACAGTTACAGTTACACCTGGTGCAATACTGCCCAAGGTTACCCCGGTGGAAGGGCTACCCCCTGGACGAGGCACACCATCTACTAATACACTCCCAGATACAAATGTGGTACCCGCAGGAAGTGCGTCTGTGAAGACTGCGTTATTTACCGTTTCGATTCCGTTATTGGTAATTGTAACTGAATAGGTGATCGTGTCTCCAACTGTAGTTGATGTGGTAGGCGTAGATTTTACTACAGCCAGATTTGGTGAAGAGACAGGGATAGTAATTGTATTGGATAGGACGGAACCGCCAAGTGTGCGGCCGTCAGGCAAAGTGAAGCTATACGCTACGGTACCCTGATTGACCAACTGCTGAGGATTGGGCAGTGAGGTGATATCAACAGTGAATATTACTGCAGTAGTAGCACCGGGTGCAATAACTCCAGCTGGAATCCCCGTAGATGGATCTGCTTGCGCTAAGGGCAGTCCATTAATGAGCACACTATTCGGAACGAAGGTGGTACCCGCAGGAATATTGTCCGTAATGATTAAGCTTGCCGGATAGTTTCCTGTGTTACTCACGGTCAGGGTATAGCTGACAGCGTCACCTGTTGTAGCGTTATTCGTACTTGCTGTTTTGACGACCGAGATGTTCGGCTGGTAAACAGGGATGGTAACGGTATTGGAGAAAGTCGAACCGGAAAAAACACCTGATGTAAAGGTTACGGATGCCTTATTGATAAGTGTAGCAGTAGGAGGAACAGAGGTCACGGTAACACTGTAAGCAACCAGAGCTGAAGCTCCAGGCGCTAAGGTACCAATTGATATCCCCGAAGAAGGATTCAGGTTTGGGAAAGGTACTCCGTTCACGGATACGCTACCCGTTACAAAAGCAGCACCTGCTGGTGTTGGATCATTAAGGATTATGCTATTGACAGCTTCTATACCGTTATTTGAAATATTTACGTTATAAGTGACCGTATCTCCGATCGCTACGGAAGTTGAGGTGGAGCTTTTGACTACCACGATATTAGGAGCTGAGACCTGTAGTGTGACGGTATTAGATACAGCAGTTCCGCTTAAGGGTCTACCGTCAGGCGGAGTAAAGGTGAAGCTTGCAGAAGCCTGATTGCTGATTTGTTGTGGTGATGGCAAGGAAACGATATTAACAGAGAAGCTAACAGGGACACTGGTTCCCGGCGCGACATTTCCTACAGCTATGCCGGTATTGGGTGCTGCACCTGGTTGCGGCATGCCTCCTACAATAACACTGTTAGGATTGAAGACAGTTCCAGTAGGAATGTTGTCGGTTAAGGTTACATTTGCAGCAAGATTACCTGCATTACTTACAACCACTGTGTAGATGACGGTATCACCTACAACAAGAGCATCGGCGTCACCATCTCCATCGACAGCACTTTTTAATAAGGAGATCTGTGGCTGAATGACTGGTGTGCTAGTAATGTTGGATGAAGAAGAACCGGAGAATACACCGGATGTAAAACTGACGGATGACTGATTATTAATTTGTGATGGTATCGGCATCGTTATCCTCACCTCGAATGTTACGGTAGCTGTGGCGCCTGGACCCAGACTACCGATTGGAATGCCGGCGGACGGAACTGCTAGCGGCTGAGTAATGCCGCCTACAATTACGGTTCCGGGAATAAAAGCTACATTCTCAGGCAGAGGATCGCTGAGAATGATGTTGCTTACAGTAGCTATGCTGTTGTTCGTCAATACTGAGGTGAATGTAAGGATATCACCCGTAACGGCAGTAGCTGCATTCACACTTTTTACGACACTGACATTAGGTGCGGATACAGGGACAGAGAGCGTATTTGATACTACATTTCCTCCGAGTTGACGCCCGTCCGGGAGGGTGAAGCTATATGTTGCCGAAGCGGAGTTCAGTAACATCTGTGAAGGAGGTAACGCTGTTATCGTGACCAGAAAGCTCACAGATACGCTGTCACCTGGTGCCAATGGGCCTACAGGGATTCCGGTTACTGGATTATATCCGGGTAAAGGTGTTCCCCCGATGATTACGCTGTTCGCGTTAAATAAAGCTTGGGGTGGAAGATTATCAGTTAATAGTAGAGTGGTTGCAATATTCCCGGTATTGCTGATGAGAATCGAGAAAGACAAAGATCCTCCTACGGATGCCTGAGCGGTATTCGCGCTTTTGACCATACTAATAATAGGTTGATACACAGGGGTTACTACCGTGTTCGAAAGTGAAGAACCAGTGAAGGCACCGGATGAGAAAGACGCACTAGCTCTGTTTGTAAATTGTGATGGATTTGGTAAAGAAGAAACATTCACTCTAAAAGAGACTGTAATAGAGCTGCCAGCCGCAATACTACCGATAGATATTCCTGTACCTGGATTTGCGGCTGGTACCGATGAACCGCCAACAATAACGCTGCCTGCTACAAAAGTGCCTCCCGTAGGAATAGGGTCAGAGACGACAACGTTATTCACAGCTACGCTGCTTGTGTTGGACACTTGGACTGTGTAAGTCAGATTCTCGCCGACTGTGACATCAGCAAGGCTTGCGGATTTGGTTAGCGTAATATTTGGAGCGGAGACTGGGATGCTAACGGTGTTTGATTGGCTAGTTCCGGATAAGGATCTACCGCTTGGTAGTTGGTAGGTGTAGCTGCTGCTGCCTTGATTGTTCAGAACAGGTGGTGAAGGCAAAGATTGCACAGAGACAAGAAATGTTACGGGCACAACCGTTCCTATGGCTACTGTACCTAGATTAATACCCGTAAGTGGAGAGTCTGTGGGTCGTGTGACTCCATTGACGGTTACGCTACCCGATACAAAGGATGCGCCTGAGGGAATATTGTCGGTTAAGGTTACGCTTGCCCCAATGTTTCCAGAGTTCTGAACATTTAATGTATAAAGAATATTACCGCCTACGGTTGCACTAGCGGTGTTCGAGCTTTTGACAATTTGAATGATGGGTTGGTATACCGGGGTCGTAGTCGTGTTGGAAAGCGAAATGCCAGTAAAGACCCCTGAACTGTAGGATGCCGTAGACTTGTTTAATAGCTGTGCTGGACTAGGTAAAGAGGTAACACTGACTTGAAAGGTGACGGCAACTGAACTTCCCGCAGCGATTGCACCCACAGTAATCCCTGTTCCTGGATTTGCAGAGGGTTGTGACGTCCCCGCAACGGTAACACTTCCCGTAACCAGCGAAGTCCCTGCGGGAATGGTGTCTGTAAGGGTGACGTTAGTAACTGCTTCGATTCCGTTGTTGGTGATTACAGAAGTATATAGGAGTGTATCGCCGACGGCGACATCGGCAAAACCTGCACTTTTAACCACGACAACATTTGGGAGTCTAACGGGAATAGACAATGTATTGGACGAGGCTGATCCAGAAATGATTCGTCCATCTGGAACCTGAAAGGTATAAGCGGCGCTTGCTTGATCGACCAGTTGTGGAGGGGACGGAAGACTGTTCACTAATACACGGAATTGAACGGTAGAACTACCTCCAGCAGCTATCGTTCCAATAGCAATACCTGTAGCAGGATTTCCAGCGAATGGTGTTCCATTGACGGTGAAACTTCCTGCAACATAAGAGCTCCCTGCAGGAATGTTATCCGTAAGTGTCGTTAGCGCACCGATGTTTCCGGTGTTGGTGATTTGAAGCGTATATGTGATTTGATTTCCGACGGTCGCATTTGCAGTGTTGGCTGATTTTACAATGTTAAGAACGGGTGAATATACGGGTAAAGTTACAGTGTTGGATGGAATGACCCCGGTCATGATAGGGCCTCCTGCTACACTTTGAAACGTAAAGGCAGCATTTGCGGTATTCGCGATATTTTGCGGACTTGGTGGTAATGAAGTAACTTTGGCTTGATATGTAACCGTTATTGAAGTACCCAAAGCTAATGAACCTAGAGAGATTCCTGCTGTAATATCAAAGGTTGGTCTTGCGACGCCGGCCACTACAACGCTTCCGGTAACAAAGGTTGATCCTGCTGGCAGCGCATCTGATAAAACGACGCTAGCTGCACTCGCTGTACCAGTATTATTGATAATTACAGTGTAAGTTACCGTATCCCCGACTATTGGCCCGGACACATTGGCACTTTTAGTAAGGTTTATTTTGGGTGCATTTATATCTACTTGTATGGCATTTCCATTAAGCACATAAGCGTCACCAGAGGTAGTTAATTGTAAAATCGCTGAAGACTGATTATTTACAAGTCTGGCTGACACGTCAACATTAGTAATGTCCCAGCCTTGTCGGCCACCGATAATGTTGGTGCCTGGATTTCCGTTTGTTTGATTGCGATTTCCGAATGTTCCAGTGGTATCCAGTACACCTAGATCGTTGTTAATCTGTGAAGCGAAGAAGTTGTTGGCAAAGTTATTGGGTCCTGATAAAGCTACAAGCGTAGCTGATGTAGGCCCGAACAATGCCTGGTCTCCCGAACGATTCGCATCACCCTCCTGTGCGCTAAATAGTGCCCTGCCTCCAAGTGCACCTGTAATTGGAGTTGCAAAGCCTGTTATTGTAGTAGAGACTGGTGCAGAAGTTGCCTGTACAAGTATTGCGCCTGCCCGTAAGGACATATTACGGAAGGGCAAGGATGTATTTTGATAGATTACACCAAGTGTCCAGCCCGCATGATTAGCTGTGGAATCACTAGGAATAACGATCGTACCAACTACACCGCCAGTGGTGTAGGTCCCAGCGCCGCCTTGTGAAATAATGCTGGTGACATTGGCAGAACGGACATATGCGGAAGCACCACCTCCCAAATCAACAGTATTACTAGTAGCTGCATCGGGAGTTATGCTGAACGTACTTCCGGTAGGCGTAATTAAAGAGACTGGGTTGTTTATGGCCGCACTGAGATTCACAGTTCCGTTAATATAAGTACCGCCCCATATCAGCTCTGCATATAGCACAGTGCTGCCTGATGGCAAGACCAGTATAGCGGATGAACTGTTGCTCGTATAAAGACTTGTTGTTCCATTAGGATAGGTGCCAAAAATAGATGTAGTGTTAACAGTGGTGAAACCGCCGATGCTGTCTAGTGTCCCTGGCACTCCGACCGTATCGGAGCGACTAAGTCCAAGTGTGTTGCCTGTAAATGTGATAGCACCGGTCGCATTGATCGTTGCCCGTACGACTAGTGGAATGATTCTCACCTCCTTCGAGGTCAATTTGCTTTTAAAAAAGTGAACCGTCCCATAATCAGGACGGCACAGTTAATACCTGTATGTTAGCCTATGATGTAATTCGGGTATAATTGTATGTCCCATCAATAAATTATAGAAAATTTTGTCTATCGTGTGATTTTAGCCTGCGTTTCATAAGAACACGCGGTTCAGCGTAATGCCCTCTACTCATCAATTCCAGCTCATGAATAGAAATATCTTCTTTGATTACGGTGAAATGGTACATGATTTCATGCACAACATTGGCTTGAAGCGTCTTTAGTATTTCTAGTTCTTCTGTTTCATAAAGAGGATCTTCATAAGGGTATTGATAGAAAAGCTCCATCCTAAGCAATCGATAATCGAATGGCGGTACCGGGATGGGATAGTCAGGAATCGATGGGCATACTGGACCGGACGGGGGCTGGAAAAAGGATCCTGTGAAATACCTCGGAGTATATTCATCAAACTTCTGCTTAAAGGAAGGATTGGACATATGAACAAAACTGTGGGCATACGGGGCCAGTATACAAACAATGGCTTTGTGGGTGCTAATTCTGTGAATTTCCGACATAACCGCGGATAAATCGTCGATATAAGGTAATACACGACTAGCCATTACAAACTCGGCGGTATTGTCCGGCAAAGGGATGCCTTGGCTAATGTCACAGACAATATCTACGTTGGGACCCGCGATACGATCGATCCCGAGATAACCTGCTTCTTTACTGGATCCGCAGCCGATATCGATTCTCAAGGGGACCACTCCTTAGGGATAAATCAGGCTCAACACTATTGTATTAATCTCGCTTAAGCCTGCATCCGGCGGATGCCTATTAAAGATTGGAAGTTACTAAAAATAACGTATTATGAAACCTTAGCAGAGTTGATACGTTTATAGGAGTAGGCTTATAGAAAATGACTTTGCAAACAACCGCTAAACATAGAGGAGGCAGTCAACATGAAAAAACAACGTTCCTTACCCGCTATAGCTGCAATAGCAGCATTAACGCTAGCCCTAACCGCTTGCGGTGCTACTAATAATTCAGCACAGCCATCTGCAGAACCAAGTGCAACAGCTTCTCCAGTACCAACAGAGGAGACCACAAGCACACCCGTACCTACAGAAGGTACAAGTACCACTGCACCAACAGAGAATCCAAGTACTCCCGCACCCAAACCTACTGCAAATCCAGAAGCCAAAATTCTTAAAGGAACAGGCGTTTACGTCGGCCAAATAGATAGTCATTCTGTTGAGATTGAGACCAAAGAAGGTCCTACGGCTTTTGAGATCACAGCTGGTATGGAGAGCGTTATTGAGAAGTTAAATACGGATGATCCTGTAGCTTTTGAATATGTTGAAAAAGCAGTGGAAGGCGATGCTACAGTTAAACAGCGTGTACTTTCGAAGCTGTCACTTGCAAAATAAAGAAACGCTATCATTTATGAATAACAAAAGGGCTGCTCCTGATTGATTTCAGGAACAGCCCTTTTGTCTTGGAATTAGAAATGAACGTTATAGCGTCCCGGCATTGACTAAGAAAATAGTAATAAGCAGCATAAAGAGTAGGATAATCACACCGTTGATGATAGTGCCTATAACGCCGAAAACCTTACGTCTCTTCCGGATGGAAAGCCCAATAATGCCGATGACAACACCAATTACATTAAGAGCTGAAAGAATAATAACAGTCATTCCAAGAAGCATGATGGACTGCGATGATTCGGCTAATAGATTCGAGTTCTCGTTAACCATGGAAGAAGCCTTCATAATAATGAAAACGAAGAGAGCTGCATAACCCATTATGGTCACGAGGCTGATGATGAAAGAAGCAATACCAGGTCCAGAGTGTTGAAGGTCATGATCTACTTTCTGGTACGAATACGACGAACCAGCACTTGGCTGACTCAGATCAGGTTGGGTATTTCCTACCTCTGCTGTAGGCGCGTCAGATTTTGAGAGAGAATTAAGGTCCATAGGTTGCACTCCTTGAGAGATAAGAATGAAATGTTGTTAATATCCACTTTTTCATATTGATGCTAAAAAAGCAACCCCTGATTGTGGCTAATTCGTAAATGGCTGCTGGAAAAAGCAATCGGTAATCGTTTATGATAGAAGAAGTCTAATATTAAGGAGTTGTAATCGCATGCAACGGAAACTTATGGCCTGGGGGGCTGTGCTAGCAATGCTGGCAGTAGGAGTAGGCGCTTTTGGCGCTCATTTATTAAAACCTGTTATTAGCGAAGAATATATGAAGGTATATGAGACGGGTGTACAGTATCATTTGGTACATGCGCTGGGTGTAATTCTGATAGCACTGGCTGTAGGTCAATGGGGAGAAAGTACCCGGTTACGCTGGGCAGGAAGGCTATTAATAGCAGGGACGATTTTGTTCTCTGGTAGCTTATATGTACTGAGTATTTCCGGGATTAAGGTGCTCGGAGCGATAACACCTATTGGTGGTGTATGCTTCATAGCAGGCTGGTTATGTCTGGCTGTGGAAGCATTCTCACGCAGCAAAGAGGCATCCTAAGCAATCAAGTTACAGAAGTTGATAAATAAGCATCCGTTCCATAAAGGGGCGGATGCTTATTTATCTGTAACGTATACGTTTACAGAAATTCGTCGATCTCATTTAAATTAAAGCTGTATACCTGTTTCTCATCCACGTGATAGACACTAATAGAGTTGGCTGCTTCATCAAAATTTAAAATACGACAGGGCATGGACACTTGTTTTCCGTACCGATTCGCTCGTAAACGTACTAATTGGTTGTTCTGAATATACTGTCGAATTTTCCCGTATGCATCAGCTGGCGTCTCAATAGCTGACTGTTGTGCAGGCAATATTGCCTGTTTATCAATCGGTTTATCGAGCTGCTTTTTAGTGGTCTTTGGTGGCAGCTTAAATGAAGTTGGAGGAGCAGAGCTTTGATTCAAGGCTAGTTTGGCAGAACGAAGCAAGCTGTCAATGGTTCTCCCCAATTCAAGACCGGAGTTAATGTTGAAATCTGTGATTTTGTCATTATTGTTCAACATTTCAAGCAGATATTGCAATGCAAGCGGGTTGGTACGGGCATTAATCAGGATGTCGACATTAAATAAATAGTTGCCGTCTGTGTGTTGTAGTTTCTCGTCCATAGATCCCCCAGCTTTTCGTTTGAACATTTCTTTACAATTATAAGAATGTAAATAAACTATAACATTAAACAAGTAATAATCATATACCTGACACTAGAGAAAATGGGACCAAGGTACTGTGTTTTTTACGAAAAGCCTAGGACTACCAACTGCACATCAGCAGGGGGTGAAGCATACATATACATCGTGGTTGGTGAATAAAGGAGGTGCTGCTATTGGTTACTATGGAGCCCATTACCGTAGGTGAACATACGCTGATCGGGGTAGAAGTTAAGCTTCCGAAAACAACGCTGCTCTCAATCAGCACAAGCCGAGGGTATATTATGTGTGGTGCGCTGGATGTTGGTTTGCTCAATGAGAAGCTCAGTGATCGGCATATTATCGCAGCCCGGGCGGTTGGTGTACGTACGCTGTCACAGCTGTTAGCTGCCCCATTGGAGTCTGTAACCATAGAAGCGGAGCGTCTAGGTATCGTACCCGGCATGACGGGTGCGGATGCATTACTTCTCATGGTCTGACTGAACAATCTTACAAAATCCAAAACACAAGAGGCCAATGGCCTCTTGTGTTTTTTTGCAAGAATCAGAATTTGAACATTATAGAGAGCGTCTTTAGTGTAAATAATTTAAACAGAGATTTTATGGAAGGGTTCTTCTTGTTTCGTCTTACATGCTAAGGGGTAAATTAAGAATAGACAAGTTGCTGCCGGATGAAGGATTAAGTAGCCCGGTAAATATAAAGGATAAGGATGGGATCATCTCATGGCTAAAGCATCTAATAAAGTAAATACAACTTCACTGGAACAAATTTTGAATCGTCAGGTTGCTAACTTGAATGTATTGTACGTTAAAATCCATAATTTTCATTGGTACGTAAAAGGAGAACAATTCTTCTCTCTTCACGTGAAATTTGAGGATCTATATAATGAAGTGACGCTGCAAATGGATGAAGTTGCAGAGCGTCTGCTAAGCATCAAAGGAAGTCCCGCTGCAACGATGAAAGAATATCTGGAATTGGCAACGATTCAAGAAGCTACTGGTAAAGAGGATACTCGTGGTATGGTCCAGTCTCTGATTGAAGACTTTGCTACTATTTCTGAAGAGTTGACAGAAGGCATTGAGCTTGCTGAGGAAATTAAGGACCAGCCTACCTCTGACATGTTTATTAAAATTCGTGGTGATCTTGAGAAACATCAATGGATGCTGCGTTCCTACCTTAGCTAAACGATAAAGTATATGAAATAAGGCTTCCTGCGGGAGGTCTTATTTTTTGCGTTAGGTGGTTACGGAAAATAGCGAAACATGCGGTGCATTAAAGGATAAATAAAAAGAGATATTTGTAAAAAGACAGGGTTTGTTATAAAATTGTTGAGAATCATTGATAATCATTGTGATTCAATTTATAATAATTATAATGTGATATAGAATCTAATTGTGCTGGGAATCAGGATCATCCTGTTTCAATACAACTTTTGATTTCGCAAATCGATCAATGGAGGGAATAATATTATGGCAGCAGATTTTGTCATTGAGGGACTTAAAGCGACGATTGAGGGAAAAGAGATTTTGAAGGGGATTAACCTTCAAATGAAAGGTGGCGAAATTCACGCCATCATGGGACCAAACGGTACAGGTAAAAGTACCTTGGCGTCAGCTCTTATGGGTCACCCTAAATATGAAGTAACTGAAGGAACAGCAACACTTGAAGGTGAAGATCTCCTGGAGATGGCGGTTGATGAACGCGCACGTGCAGGTCTTTTCCTTGCTATGCAGTACCCAAGTGAAATTTCCGGAGTAACAAACTCCGATTTCTTGCGCTCAGCCATTAATGCCCGTCGTGAAGAGGGAAGCGAAATTTCTTTGATTCGTTTTATCCGTCTTATGGAAGCGAAGATGAAAGAACTGGACATGAATCCTGAGTTCCTACACCGTTACCTGAACGAAGGCTTCTCCGGTGGTGAGAAGAAACGTAACGAAATTCTACAAATGATGATGCTAGATCCAAAAATCGTGATTCTTGACGAAATTGACTCTGGTCTTGATATTGATGCTTTGAAAATTGTTGCCGAAGGCGTAAACTCCATGCGGAGTGAAGATCGCGGTTTCCTGGTTATTACCCACTATCAACGTCTCTTGAACTACATCAAGCCTGATTTTGTACATGTTATGATGCAAGGCAGAATTGTAAAATCCGGTGGTCCTGAGCTTGCACAACGTCTGGAAGCAGAAGGCTACGAATGGATTAAAGAAGAACTTGGAATTGAAGACGAAACAGTAGGGCAAGACGCGTAAGAAACGCCAGGAAGGAGGAGAACACTTATGACGACACAGACCATTCTTCCGGTGGATGCCGAGCGCTTGAGCGAATTATCGCATAGTAGCGGCGAACCGGGTTGGCTGAAAGAAAGCCGCTTGAAAGCACTTGAACTGGCAGCTACTCTGACACTGCCTAAATTAGAGAAGACACGGATTGATCGTTGGAATGTGAATAATTATGGTAGCTACAAAGCAAGCGAAACCATTGCTTCACTGAAGGATGCACCTGCTTCCATTTCCTCCTTGATCAAGGATCAGGAAGAAGGCAGTCTGATTATTCAACGTAACTCTGGTGCAGTATATACACGACTAGCTCCTGAACTTGCAGCACAAGGTGTTATTTTTACCGATCTGCAAACGGCTGTTAAAGAGCACGGAGATTTGGTACAACGTTACCTTCATAAGGCGATTCAGCCTGACGAGCATTCTATCGCTGCGCTTCATGCAGCACTATGGAACGGGGGAGTATTCCTCTATGTTCCTAAGAATGTAGTGGTTGAAACTCCACTTCAGGCGGTGCTGTTAACAGATGATGCGGAAGCTTCATTTGTTCCTCACATTCTGATTGTAGCGGATACTAACAGCTCCCTGACATACGTAGACAACTACGTGTCGGATAAAGAGGAAGCTGGCTTGCACAATGGTGCTGTAGAAGTATTCGTGGGTGCAGGTGCTAAAGTACGTTATGCTACAGTGCATCAGCTGGGCGTGGATACAACAGATGTGACTTACCGCCGCGCTGTTGTTGAGAATGACGGAACGATCGAATGGATTGTTGGAGAGATGAATTATGGTGATACAGCAAGTGATACCAAGTCTGTGCTCAAAGGTAATGGCTCTAGCTCGGATGCTAAAGTAATTGCTGTAGGTACGGGATCACAGAAACTGAATTACACTACTCAAGCTCAGCATTTCGGCAAAAATACCCCAAGTGACATGATCACTCGTGCGGTTATGCGTGATAATGCTACTTCTATCATCAACGGAATTACTAAGATCGAGAAAGGTGCTACAAGAGCCGACGGTCAGCAAACGGAGAAAGTATTGATGCTGAGTCCAAAAGCCCGTGGTGACGCCAATCCGATCCTGCTGATTGATGAAGATGATGTTACAGCAGGCCATGCCGCTTCCGTAGGACAGGTCAATCACGAGCAAGTCTTTTACCTGATGTCCCGCGGAATTACACGGCATGATGCAGAAACTCTGATCATCTATGGCTTCTTGGCTCCTGTTGTGTCGCAAATTCCACTAGAGGGACTGCGCAATCAGCTCCAATCTCTTGTGGAAAGGAAGTTAGGTCAATGATTAGCAACGCCATCCGGGAGCAATTTCCCATACTGAACCAGAATGTGAACGGCCATCCACTGGTCTATCTTGACAGTGCTGCTACTTCACAGAAGCCTCGTCAAGTGATTGAGGCGGTCAAGTCGTATTATGAGTGGGATAACGCCAACGTACACCGTGGCGTCCATACTCTAGGCAGCCGTGCAACAGATGCCTACGAGGGAGCCCGGGAGAAGCTAGCTAAGTTTATTAACGCCCGCAGCACTAAAGAAATCATCTTTACGCGCGGCACAACCACTGCCCTAAATCTTGTTGCCTCTTCTTACGGGCCATCTGCAGTGGGTGAAGGCGATGAAATTGTCATCACCCTGATGGAGCATCATAGTAATTTGATCCCCTGGCAGCAGCTAGCTAAGAAGACAGGTGCTACTTTAAAATATATACCGTTGCAACCTGACGGAACGATTACGCTTGAAGATGCTGAGAAGACGATTACGGATAAAACCAAGATCGTTGCTATCGCTTATGTGTCTAATGTTATGGGAGTAACTCATCCGATTAAAGAGCTTGCGGCGATTGCTCATCGAAACGGTGCGGTAATTGTCGTAGACGGCGCACAGAGCACACCTCATGTGAAGGTCGATATGCAGGATCTGGATTGTGATTTCTATGCACTTTCCGGACATAAAATGCTAGCACCTACTGGAATTGGGGCTTTGTACGGCAAAAGAGCACTCCTTGAAGCCATGGAACCTATTGAGTTCGGTGGCGAAATGATTGATGATGTGGGTCTCTATGAATCGACATGGAAAGAACTTCCTTGGAAGTTTGAGGGCGGTACGCCGATCATTGCAGGAGCTGTTGGATTAGGTGCAGCCGTAGATTTCTTACAAGAAATCGGCATGGATGAGATTCACAGCCATGAGAAGCAGCTTGCCGCATACGCAGAACAGCGTTTATCTGAAATTGATGGCTTGACCATTTATGGTCCGCGCAATCGTGAAGTTGGCGTTGTGACTTTTAATCTGGGTGACGTTCACCCGCATGATGTCGCTACAGTACTAGATGCGGAGGGAATTGCTATCCGTGCTGGTCATCACTGCTGTCAGCCGCTGATGCGCTGGCTGGAAGCCAGCTCAACAGCACGTGCGAGCTTTTACCTGTATAACACCGAGCAGGATGTAGATCGACTGGTGGACGCTTTAATCAAGACAAAGGAGTACTTCGGCTATGAACTTGGATGACTTGTACAGACGCGTTATTATGGATCATTATAAAAGTCCTAGGAATCGTGGTTCATTTGAAGATGATGCTCTGAAAATTGAACTGAATAACCCAACTTGTGGTGACCGTATTACACTTCAGCTTAAGGTAGAGGATGGAATCGTCAAGGATGCCCGTTATAACGGTGAAGGTTGCTCGATCAGTATGTCATCGGCTTCGATGATGACTGAGGCGATCAAAGGACAAACGGTTGAACGAGCACTCGAACTAGCCGATAACTTCTCCTTACTGATGAAGGGTGAAGATGTGGATTTTGGAGATTATGAAGACATTGAAGCCCTATCGGGTGTGAATAAATTCCCTGCGCGGATCAAATGTGCAACACTGGCTTGGAACGCGCTTCGTAAAGGAATTGACGAAGAACAGCAACATAAATAACAGTAGAACAAGGAGGCTGACACCATGGCTAAGAAAGCGCCTGATATGGAAGAGTACCAATACGGGTTCCGTGATGAGCATAAGTCGATATTCCAGTCTGGTAAAGGTTTGACGGCCGAAATTGTTAAAGAAATTTCAGCAATCAAAAATGAACCACAGTGGATGCTTGATTTCCGCTTAAAATCCCTTGAACAGTTCCGTAAAATGCCGATGCCTACATGGGGCGGCAATATGGATGATTTAGATTTTGAGGATATTCAATATTATGTAAGACCTTCCGAGAAACAAGGGAAGACTTGGGAAGAAGTTCCTTCCGAAATCAAGGAAACCTTTGATAAGCTGGGTATTCCTGAAGCGGAACAGAAGTTCCTCGCCGGCGTATCGGCACAATATGAATCTGAGGTTGTATACCACAGTATGCAGAAGAGCCTTGAAGATCAAGGGGTTATTTTTACAGATACCGATACTGCACTGCGTGAACATCCAGAGCTTCTTAAGAAGTTCTTCGGGACGATCATCCCTCCAACCGATAATAAATTTGCAGCACTTAACAGTGCAGTTTGGTCAGGCGGAAGCTTCATCTACGTTCCTAAAGGTGTGAAATGTGAAGTTCCTTTGCAGGCTTACTTCCGTATTAACTCCGAGAACATGGGACAATTTGAGCGTACCTTGATCCTCGCTGACGAAGATAGCTTCGTGCATTATGTAGAAGGCTGTACAGCGCCAATCTACAGCACGAATTCTCTGCACAGTGCGGTTGTTGAAATCTTGTGTATGAAGAACTCACGCGTTCGTTATACTACGATTCAGAACTGGGCTCCAAACATCTACAACCTCGTTACTAAACGTGCGGTTGCAGAAGAGAATGCTACGATGGAATGGGTCGATGGCAACATCGGTTCCAAGCTGACTATGAAATACCCTGCGGTTGTTCTTAAAGGCCGTGGAGCTAAAGGTTCAGTACTGTCCATCGCGGTAGCGGGTAAAGGCCAGCATCAGGATGCTGGTGCCAAGATGATCCATTTGGCTCCAGACACAACATCCACTATTGTATCGAAATCGATCAGTAAGCACGGCGGTAAAGTAACTTATCGTGGTCTTGCTTCCTTTGGCCGTCAGGCAGAAGGTGCGAAATCGAACATCAAATGTGATACACTCATTTTGGATAACGAATCCACTTCGGATACGATTCCTTACAATGAAATCATGAACGATAACATCGTGCTTGAGCACGAAGCAACGGTATCCAAAGTTTCTGAGGAGCAGCTGTTCTATCTAATGAGCCGCGGTCTAACAGAAGCTGAGGCAACTCAAATGATCGTTATGGGCTTCATCGAACCGTTCACCAAAGAACTGCCGATGGAATATGCGGTCGAAATGAACCGTTTGATAAAATTCGAAATGGAAGGAAGTATCGGTTAACCTTGATCTTCAAGGTTCCGGCTTCATTCTAATAAGTAATACAAAATACGTATTCGCAGTGATCTTGATGCTTTTATGCTCAAGTCACTCGAATACGTATTTTTTATTGGAAATTGAGATGGGGTTTTCATTCTAGAGGGTTAAATCCAAATTTTATGCAAAAAAGCTTGATAAAAGTTTATTTTGGAGGGGGTGATCACATCAAGGATCATGATGTTTCTTAATTCAACAGCATTAAGGAGGAAACTCGAGTATTTTAAGACAATGATGGTCGTTTATCACCTATATATGGGTCTTTTTTCCGAAATAACAGGATAAACGCTCAATTCTACCCTTTGCCGCTTTAAATTAGGGATGATACACTGCTTAAAGTCACTAAAATTGAAAGCGCTAAAAAATAGCTTTATTTTGTAAAGCTAAGTCTATGCTTACGAAGCAGCTTTACTTCGTAAAGCTTTAAGGAGGAGAGATATGGATGTTCTCAGGCAACTGCGAGGCTATTACCGAGAGAAGCTACATTATTTGATTCTTTCGATTGTATGCTTGGCCGCTGCAACTGCAGTGGGGCTAATTACCCCCAATTTGTTAAGGAAGCTGATCGATGAAGTAATTGTTCCACTCAAGTTTAAAGAGGTGCCCGTGTTGGCTCTCAGTGTGTTAGCTGTAGTTATCGTAAAAGCATGCCTGCAATTTGCACATGGTTTTTTTGGAGGGCGGTTAGGTAATTTTCTAGCATATCGGCTACGTAACGCTTGTTATGAGAAATTACAATTTCTATCTTTCCGTTATTATGATACCGCGAAAACAGGAGATCTGATGTCCCGGCTGACCGGGGATTTGGAAGCGATTCGGAACTTTATCGGTTTTGGTTTTGCTCAGTTGCTAAATGTGTTTTTTATGGTGCTCTTTGGTTCTATCATGATGTTCACCATTAATTGGCAGCTAACATTGGTTACTTTGATTACTATGCCATTTCTGGCAGCAGTAGCTTTAAGATTTGAGTCCAAGATTCATCCGGCCTTCCAAGAGATGCGCCTTGCGCTGAGTTCTCTGACAACGGCTGTACAGGAGAATATCACGGGTGTGCGAACTGTCAAATCGTTTGCTAGAGAGGCTCACGAAGTTGAAAAATTCTCACACCGTAATGAACGTTATAAGAATAATCAGATTTTTGCCGCTGAGCTCTGGAGTAAGTTTTTTCCGGTCATGGAGCTTTTAGCATCGGTCAGTATAGCTATCCTGTTAGGCGTAGGTGGTACACTCGTCATTAACGGGAAAATGTCACTAGGTGAATTGGTTGCCTTCTTCAGTTTGATTTGGTACATCATTGGACCGGTATGGGGTCTAGGCTTTCATATTAATAACTATACACAGTCCAAAGCTTCGGGAGAACGTGTACTTGAAGTACTTAATCAAAAAATTGATGTTAAGGATAAAGAGGATGCCCGTGAACTGGTGCCTTCCGAGGTTAAGGGGGATGTTGCCTTTAATCATGTCACCTTTGCGTACGGGAACAAAATGCCTGCTGTTACTGACATCCATTTTGAAGCTAAATCAGGTGAAATTATCGGATTTCTTGGAGGCACAGGTTCAGGTAAATCCACTATTACTCAACTGATGATGCGTGCTTATGATGTCAATGAAGGGAGTATTACGCTGGATGGCATTGATATTAGAGAGTACAGTGTGCGCAGCCTGCGGTCACAGATTGCCACCGTATTCCAGGAAACATTCCTGTTCTCCTCATCCATCCGCAACAATATTTCATATGGCTTGAAAAATGTAAGCATGGAGGAGATTATCCGTGCTGCACAGCTGGCAAAGGCGCATGATTTCATTATGGAGATGGCAGACGGCTATGACACTGTAGTGGGTGAACGCGGGATGGGTCTCTCTGGCGGACAAAAGCAGCGGATTGCGATCGCAAGAGCCCTGCTTAAGAATCCGCGTATCCTCATCCTCGACGATGCGACCAGTGCGGTCGATATGGAAACGGAACATGAGATTCAAGCGGGATTCCAGGAGGTCATGAATGGGCGTACAACACTTATAATTGCCCATCGGATATCCTCCTTGCGACATGCGGATCAGATCATTGTCATGAACGAAGGTCATGTTCAGCAGCGTGGTACTCATCAGGAGCTAATTGAAGTTCCAGGTCCATACCAGGATGTATACCGGATACAATATGCTGACTATCTGGCCAGAGCTACCGGAAGAGGGGAGGAGTGAGGCATATGAAACTTGAAGCCAAACAGAACACCGCTACGGGAGCAAAGCGTAAAGCAGCCGAGCAGAAGACACTTGATGAACGTTTCGTGTACAAAGATGATGATGTGATCGACAAAGCGTTTGACTGGAAGCAGTTCACCAGATTATTCAGCTATATGAAGCCTTACGCCAAACAGATGCTTCCACTGGTTTCTATCATGATGATTCTGGGAACCATTACGAAGCTGACCGTTCCTTTCTTGACAAGTTTAGCTATCGACCGTGCTATAGCGCCTAAGGTTGGGAATCCAAGCTTAACACTTCTTTATTCGCTTACGGCAGGTGTCATTGTCTTATATCTCATTCAATGGATTGCAGGTGTGTACCGGATTAAGTACACGAACATCATTGGACAAAGAGTCATTTATGACTTGCGTTCTGACTTGTTCAAGCATATTCAGAAGCTCTCTTTTAACTTCTTCGATAAACGCCCAGCAGGTTCGGTATTAGTACGTGTGACGAATGATATCAACTCACTGCAGGACTTGTTCACGAACGGGGTAGTCAATCTGATGATTGACTGTGTACAGCTTTTAGGGATTACCATTATTCTGTTATTGATCAACTGGAAACTTGGTCTTGCAGTAATGGTTACGGTTCCGATCATGTTCTTTATTTCTACTAAGCTGCGTCAGAAGATTCGGATCGCTTGGCAGGATGTGCGGATGAAGAACTCTAGAATTAATTCTCACTTGAATGAATCGATTCAGGGGATCAGAGTCACACAGGCCTATACACAAGAACGTGAAAACATGAATTATTTCGATTTTATGAATACAGATAGCAAAAAGTCCTGGAATAAAGCATCTGCGATGAACCAAGCTTTCGGGCCGATGATCGAGATCACTGGTGGTTTTGGAACGATGATCCTCTTTTGGTTAGGGGCGTATCTCATCCAATCTGGCGAGCTTACTGTCGGTTTGCTGGTAGCGTTCAGCTCTTATGTCAGCAACTTCTGGGACCCGATTAACCGTCTGGGGCAGATGTATAACCAGCTGCTGGTAGCGATGGCCTCCTCAGAACGGATCTTTGAATATTTGGATGAGCAGCCTTCGGTTCAAGATAATCCAGGGGCTAAACCACTAGGAACGATTCGTGGAGATATTAACTTCAATAAGGTCGTTTTTGAATATGAAAAAGGTCGGGCGGCTTTAAAAGGCATCGATCTGGATGTAAAAGCTGGGCAATCGATCGCGCTGGTGGGTCATACTGGCTCGGGGAAAAGCACGATTATTAACCTGATTGGCCGGTTCTATGATATTAAGAGCGGAAGAATTACGATTGACGGTGAAGATATCCGTGAAGTTACTCTAGATAGTCTGAGAAGGCAGATCGGAATCGTGCTGCAGGACACCTTCATTTTCTCAGGAACGATTCGCGATAATATCCGGTTTGGTCGACTGGATGCTACCGATGAAGAAGTGGAAAATGCCGCGAAAGCAGTAGATGCCCATGACTTTATTATGAAGCTTCCTGGAGGGTATGAGACAGAGGTAGAAGAGCGTGGTAGTGCCTTGTCCATGGGACAGCGTCAGCTGCTCTCCTTTGCCCGTGCACTATTGGCGAATCCGCGGATTCTGATCCTTGATGAAGCTACGGCAAGTATTGATACAGAGACGGAGCTGAAGATTCAAGAGGCACTCAAAATCTTACTTCAGGGCCGGACCTCCTTTATCGTCGCTCATAGACTATCTACCATTCGCCATGCGGATAAAATAGTCGTTCTGGACCATGGTGAGATTAAAGAAGAAGGAACCCACCGAGAACTGACATCACGTGATGGTGTGTATAACGGATTAATAGAAGCGCAGTTCCGCTTTCTATAGCAAAGAACAACAGCCCATTCCCTTTGCGAAAGCAAATGAGGAGTGGGCTGTTTTATATCGTACGTCCAATTATTTCGGGCGTTTAGGTAATCTACCCGTTATACGTAGCTCAAACATTTGGGCACAAATATCCTGATGCCACTGTGTATCCGTTGTTTGTTCCGCTAACAGTATTTCATTCTGTAGTCGTGCCATCTCCCAACAGTAAGTGGCATTCACCTGAAGGCATTGCTGTTGTTCCGTTTCTTCGGAGGCTGTAAGCTGGCGTAGACGACTTAGAGTGAATAGCTCGGCAAGACGTTCATGGACTGGAAGCATACTTTTTACCTCCTGGAAATATTTAAACCACATATTAGTCTCGCCAAGAAAATTGTAATTCAATCATCAAGAGATTAATGATAGGAGGGGTACAACTGACTAAGGGTTATGGGCAATGGGAGGATCTGTTGGGGATTTGTAGGAAGGAAGAATTTAGGTAGGTACAGATTAAAGAAGGTAAGGAATTAGGAACCTGGATTCGGAGCTTTCTATTGCAGTATTTACAATAGAAAGCACCTTATCCACTCATAAAATAACATCTACTGCACTTTGTGCAACAGTATTAGGAAAATGTGCTTATAAAAGACGTTTTCTTTATTTTTGATTGCACAAAATACAACAGAAAAAATCCCCCGAAAGAAAACGGAGGATCATGGATTTCGAAAGATAGCTTTGAGGCCCCGATTCTTGCGAAGCAAAGAAGGAGCCTCAAAGCGAGGTTACACAAGGCGTTCCTTCTATCCACCACCGCCACAAGTTTACACCAAACTTCTGGTTGTCCAGAGGTTGGAACCCTAAGGGCCCTCCCTTTGAAGAAAGGGTTTGGGAGGGGGCGAAGCGCCCTAGTCCATGTAAATTTCTACAATGGCAACGTTCCGTTCGCGGGAAAGATCCACGAACATTCCGTCAACCTTTACCAGTGGTCGGAAAATATCGACCAGATTGTTCATAATAATTACGCCAATATCACCTGTGTTCAGCAACACACGCTTGCCGATGAAGTTGGGCATTAAATGCTGGATAAAGGCTTGAACGGTTTTAGCGTTCAGTTTGCCGAAACTTAGATTGTTTATTTCACGCAGGACGGAAATAAGCTCTTGCTTCGACTGATAGACTCGTTTAGAAGTCATCGCACTATAAATGTCAGCTACAGCTGCAATTTGTGCATAAGGATGAATATCAGTTTTGGTTAGACCGCTCGGATAGCCAGAGCCGTCCTCACGCTCATGATGTTGGAGAGCAGCCAAAGCTGTGTAAGAATCGTCCATGGAATTACGTATAATTTCGTAGCCGTACTTAGTATGTAGTTTAATTTCCTCGAACTCATCTGGCGTTAGCTTCCCTGGTTTATTCAAGAGAGAGGGTGAAATTCGGCATTTTCCAATATCAATCAAATAGCCTGCACGACCAATTTCATAGCATTCTTGTTTGGAATAACCAAGCCATATCGCAATATAATAAGAGAGCATGCCCACCTGAAGGGAATGATTGTAGGTATAGTTATCTTCCCGATCTAGCAAAAGCAGGAGGGACACTACATCTTTATGCTTGTCCAAAGTTTGAAGCGAAGGCTGAAGAATGTCGTTTACCACGGATTGGTTGAAGCTTCCTTTTAATAACGCTTCCATATAAAGAGACTCGAAGCCATCAATCATGGTATCAAAACTAGTGGTCACCGTCTGAATAATTGAAGGTCTGCTGAGGGGGGATACCTCTTCCTCTAACGTCTCGATATCAACATAATCAACTCCAAGCTGCATCAGCTTGGCGATATCATTTATTTGGAGCAGTGATCCTTTTGGTAATACATGTAAACCCCTAGAACTATACGCGTCCGCGTTAAGGTGATTACCAGGTTTTAGATCCGAGACGTGTACTCTCAATGCCTATGCCACCTTTTATCCGATTTTATCCAGAATATCAACAAAGTTCAGATTTTTCAATCAAAAAGGAGAAAAGATTATTTGTGGATTGTATCGCTAGCTTTTTGATCAGAGTTCACCCAATGTTGGCCCGATTCATTAATGTCTTTTTTCCAAACGGGAACCGTCTGTTTCAATCGTTCAATGGCAAAGCGACTGGCTTCGTAGCAGGTATCGCGATGGGGTGTGGAGACGGCAATGATAACACTTGCTTCCTTTAAACCTACAAGCCCAATGCGGTGAGATATGGCGCAGTTTGCGTTCCAGCGGTTCTTCACTTCTTTACCAATCTCCTCTAGTTTACTTAAGGCCATAGGAATATAGGCATCATAATGAAGTGCGGTTGTACGTTGTTCTCCGGTCATTTCACGTGTAGTGCCGATAAATAATAAGGATGCTCCGTGATTGACGTCAAGAACGGCATCTAGAAGCTTCTCTGCATTTAAAGGCTGGTCCGTTATGCTAT
Source organism: Paenibacillus sp. NPDC058367 (assembly GCF_042723305.1). NCBI lineage: Bacteria > Bacillati > Bacillota > Bacilli > Caryophanales > Paenibacillaceae > Paenibacillus > Paenibacillus sp. NPDC058367. The sequence goes on along the minus strand of NZ_JBHXIZ010000001.1, from coordinate 1,341,852 downwards.
AGAGACCATCAGTAGTAGTTTCATATATAGTGCCATTCTCTCCCCCGGAAACTGGAGGAATAAGTGCGACTTCGGAAGACGCTGTGATGATAGAATCATCAGGAGCATATTCCCGGTCAATGGCAATTAAAGAAGCCCCAATTTGGGATGCTGCATTCGGATAAGAGGCAGATAGAAGCTCCTTCAGCTTGCCAGCTGTTAAGGGAATCTCAGTCGCTTGGAAGGACAGAGAAGAAGAGCCGATTGTCTCAGCCAGACCCGCGAATAGTCGGATAGTAATATGCATTTTTATTCTCCTCTGATGTATGATCTGATGTCTTCAATATACCATAATGTGTCTGAAAATGTTATGCTAGGCTCTATAAGATCACGCACCGACTGCTTCATTAAAGAGCAGCTCAAGGGTAGGAGGAATGTTGCTTATGGGGCATGTGCCACAAAGACTGACCATACTTCATACCAATGATATACATAGCCATTTTGAAATGGTAAGTCCGGTGGCAGCGGAAATCGCCGCACAAAGGGCTGCAGCGGGAGAAGAGCCTGTACTGCTGCTGGATATTGGTGATCATATGGATCGTGCAGCTGTTGAGACAGAAGGCACTATGGGTCAGGCTAACATCGATGTATTAAATTTAACAGGATATGATGCTGTAACCATTGGCAATAATGAGGGGCTCACGTTCTCTCAGGAGATGTTGTCATCTATTTTTTCCGGGTTACAGTGCCCGGTAGTATGCTGTAATTTTGTAGAGTCTTCGACAGGAGAGCCGCCAAGCTGGATGAAGCGTCATGCGGTCTTGGAGAAGGATGGAATTAAAATTGGAGTGACCGGAGCAACAGCGGCATTTACTTCGTTCTATTCCCTTTTGGGCTGGGATGCTTTAGATCCTGAGACTGCGCTCCGGGAACAATGCCTACTTTTAGCGCCACAGGTGGATATTTTAATCGTTCTATCTCATCTCGGACTTCCTACGGATAAAATTCTGGCAGAACGGTTAGAGGGCGTACATGCCATTCTTGGTGGACATACGCACCATCTGTTAGAAGAGCCTATTATGATTAATGGTACTGCCGTATGCGGTGCTGGGAAATTCGGTCGGTATCTCGGGCGCCTACAATTTGAGCGACTAGATCCTCAGTCTGATTTCAGCTTAGTGACGGGTGAATGTATTCCTATTGACCCCCTTCTAAAGGAGGAGGTTATAGGTCCTGCAGTCGCTATTCATTTGAAGCATGGCCAAGAATCTCTTCAGACGATCGCTGCGATTACTGACCGTGAGCTTCCTTTGAACTTGCGGGGAGAGTCCCCCTTTGGCAATCTTTTGGCACAAGCAGTACGTGGATTTACAGGAACTAGTATGTCATTAGTTAATACGGGTCAGCTGCTAGGACCATTGCCGGAAGGCGAGGTTACGACAGGGATGCTGCACGCACTTTGTCCTTCTCCCATCAATACTTGCATCATTAAGCTGAAGGGTATAGATATTCGCACAGCTTTGGAACAGAGCCTTACAGAGGAGTTTTATAGTAAGGTCATTTACGGGTACGGTTTCCGCGGGAATCATCTGGGCAGCTTGGCAGTAGATGGATTAAAAATCTTGTACGACCCACTAATGATACCGTATGATAAGAGTGTTGCAGTTTTTGTCGAAGGAAACCCACTGGAGGATGAAAGAGAGTATAATGTTGGTACGCTGGACATGTTTACTTTCAGGGCCGGCTATGAGACGATCGCGAATGGGAAGGATGCTTTGTTTCTATTACCTCATTTTTTGCGCGATCTCTTGCGGATGGAGTTACAGCGTCCAAACAGCCTCGATGAATGCATGCTCACTCGCTGGGAGGCTAAGTCTGAATAAGGCCGACAGCTCATAATCTACACTTATAGACTCCATTTAACAGTGCTAGATTCCCAAAAATAGGAGGACATTATGGACACGATTACAGCTATTATTTTAGCAATTGTCGAAGGGATCACTGAATTTATTCCTGTATCTTCGACCGGACACATGATCTTGACCACGAAGCTATTAGGTTTCGCTGAGCAAGATTCGATTATGAAGACTTATGAAATTGTAATTCAACTAGGGGCGATTTTGGCGATTGCACTTGTTTACCGCAAGCGAGTACTCAATTTGCTAGGGATTGGACGTAGTAGTTCAGGTAGAGGAGGCGTTATGCCGGCATCCCGTCTGAACTTAATTCATGTGATTCTCGGGATTGCCCCAGCACTTGCTGTGGCATTTTTTGCCCGCGATTTTATCAAAAGTCTTTTTGGAGCTTCGACTGTACTCTGGGCACTGGTGGCCGGAGGGATTCTAATGATTGTTGCAGAATGGGTGAACAGACGCAAAATACGAATTACTGCTCACGAACTGGATGATTTGTCTTACGGACAGGCGCTCGCGATTGGATTGTATCAGATTATTTCGGTACTTTGGCCGGGCTTCTCCCGTTCCGGGTCTACTATTTCCGGGGGGATGTTAAGCGGGGTCAGCTACAAGGCTTCTGCGGATTTTTCCTTCCTCATAGCCATTCCTATTATGTGTGCGGCTTCCGGATATGAACTGTTGGATTCGTATAAAAACTTCACAAGTGAGACGATTGGTTATTTTGTAATTGGTTTTCTGATTTCTTTTGTAGTGGCATATTTAGTGGTCATTTTGTTTATGAAATGGATTCAAAAGATTCGATTAACGCATTTCGCGATCTATCGATTTATTCTTGCTGCTGTATTCTGGTTGTTTATTATGCGTTAATGCCCGTTGGCATAGACCTAGACACATCTGATTTTCTTTAAGGTACACCTGTCTGAATTTCCATAGAAACGGTATAGACAAAGCGTGTGACCCAAGGATTTCAATACAGAATAGTATTTTACCGTTAAAGGCAGGAGTGAGTTTAGTGCGTTTAGTATCCGTGAATCAGCTTCAAGCAGGCATGAAATTAGGTAAAAAAATATATAATGATGAAGGTCTAACTCTACTCGCAGACGGGGTGGAGCTTACGGATGCATTGATCAAGCGTCTTGCAAGAATTGATATCGGCTATATCTACATAGAGGATTCTGTCACGGACGATATTGTGATTACTGGTATTCTACAGGATGAGACGCGCAATCAGGCGCTAAAGGTGATTCGTAATCAATTTCAGCAAATGTCTGGGGCTTCAGGAATTACCAAGGGTCTGTATCATCTGGACAAAAAATTTTCTAAGATCATGGATAACATTTTAGACGATATGTCTTTACAAGAAGATCCGATGATCATGCTGATGGATATGCACACTGCTGATAACTATTTATATGTCCATTCCCTGAATGTCTGCTTGTACACTTTAGTGCTAGGTATTGCTCACGGGTATAGTAAAGAGGAACTTCGAGTGATTGGGCTAGGCGCGCTGCTGCATGATATTGGGAAGACACAAATCCCGATAAAAATCGTACAGAAACCCGGCAGGCTCAGTGATGAAGAATTCCGCCACATGCAGGCTCATACCGAGATTGGGTTTCAGATTCTAAAGGAGGAGCCGAATATCCCGCTGCTCGCAGCACATTGTGCCTTGCAGCATCATGAACGCATTGACGGTTCCGGATATCCTCGCGGATTAACAGGGCCCCAAATCCATGAATATGCCAAGTGGCTGGGTGTAGCGGACTCCTACGATGCCATGACCTCCAATAGAGTCTACAAAAAGGCTATGCTGCCACATCAAGCCGTTGAGGCCCTCTATGTTGGTTCCGGTACTTTATATGAGCAGAAGCATTTAGAGTTGTTTAGAGATCGCGTAGCTATCTATCCGCTGGGGCTTACGGTGAAGCTCAGTACCGGGGAGAGCGGGGTTGTGGTCAAAATAGATCCAAGTACGCCTCACAGACCCACCGTACGTGTGCTTACGGGTCCTGAAGGAGAGAAAGTCGTACCGTTTGAACGAGATCTTAGTAAAGCCCTCTCCGTTGTTATTATTGACGTCGCAGAACAAGGCGGTTCTCTGGAAACGCCAAATTGATTATTTATAGCAGCGTGGAGAGAAGATTAGGCTTGTCCGAAGATATGTCGGAAGCCTATTTTTCGTCTCGCTGCTTTTATTTTTTTTGAAATGTAGCGCAAGTATAGAAGGCCAGAAAGACATCATAAGTGCAGTTTTTTTGCCTAACGTGGTATGATATAGGGTAAGTCATCGTTCTTTCTTCATGATTTTGGGTTAATAATAGGAATAAGATTTAAAGGAGCTAGTGCAAATGAATGTTTTAAGACCATTAACATCTTCACCGAGGGAGCTGTCGCCAAGTTACGATCCATGGGATCCAATCACTTCTCTACGTAAGCATGGCCGCCATGTGCTAACGAGTGTGGAATTCACTGTAACCAATTTATGCAATATGCGGTGTGAGCACTGTGCTGTTGGTGATAGTCTAACCTCCAAAGAAGGAGATATGCTACCGCTTAAGAATATGCTAGACCGTTTAGAGGAAGTTGAGCATCTAGAAACTATTAGTATTACGGGTGGAGAGCCCATGTTTCGCGCCGGAACGGTGGATAATATCATTGTGCCATTGTTGAAATATGCCAAAGAGCGGGGAATCAGATCACAAATTAATTCTAATCTGACGATGCCGTATTCCCGATATGAGAAGCTGCTTCCATATCTGGACGTTATGCATATTTCATTTAATTATGTGAACGGTGACGATTTTCATGAAGTAGGTTTTGCGAACAGTGGTCATGCGGTTGCCAAGGAAGCCGCTTACCGGCTATATAATACAATGATTGAGAACTCTCGCCAACTAAGTGAGGATGGTATGTTAATTTCTGCGGAAACTATGATTAATTACCGTACCCACACTAAGCTGCCTGAAATTCATAAGCTGATTCTTGACATGGGAGCAAAACGCCATGAAGTTCATCCGATGTACAATTCGAGCTTTGCTTCCGCTTTGCCAGTGTTATCTTTAAATGAAATGCGGACAGCGATCCATTCGTTACTGGACCAGCGTGATCCAGAGGTATGGATGTTGTTCGGCACGCTTCCGTTTTTTGCTTGCAGCTTCCTTGAAGAAGATCAGAAATTGCTAAGTAGAATGCGTGCAGAGAAGAATGTTACGCTTCGTAACGATCCGGATGGTCGGAATCGTGTGAACGTAAATATGTTTACTGGAGATGTTTTCGTTACAGATTTCGCTGATATCGCAGCCTTTGGGAACATAGACAGCCAAAAACTGGATGATATATTTATCGATTGGCAGACGAAGCATCCGCTGAACCAGAAGGTGAATTGTTACTGCGATGCAGCAGGTTGTTGCGGACCTAACCTGTTAGTAGCGGATATGTATTATCCGGAAGTTGATTTCAAAACTAGAAAAGCGATCAATCTGTAGAAATGAGGCGTTGTTAAAGTGGCGCATACGGAATTTGAAGTAGGGAGATTAATGCTTAATCTTTTGCTTGTTCTGGTGCTCGTATTATTGAACGGTATTTTTGTAGCAGCGGAGTTCTCATTAGTTAAGGTCAGGCAGTCTCGTCTGACCCAACTTGTCAGTGAAGGTAATAAAATGGCTGGATATGCACTCAAGGTAAATAAGAGACTGGATTCTTACTTATCTGCCACCCAGTTTGGGATTACACTCGCGTCACTGGGATTAGGCTGGGTCGGTGAGCCGGCCATTTCAGAGCTGCTCGTTGAACCGTTAATGTATAAAATGGGGATTACCGACGGTACTCTGATTTCTACTGTTTCTGTTGTTATCGGATTTTCGATTATTACATTTTTACATATTGTACTTGGTGAGCTTGCACCGAAATCGCTTGCGATTCAAAGAACAGAAGGATCTGCGCTACTACTCTCGGCACCGCTGATGTTCTTCTATAATCTCTTTATGCCTTTTATCTGGATACTGAATGCATCGGCGAACGCATTGCTTCGTTTAGTGGGTGTTGAGCCCGCGAATGAGAGTGAGGCAGCCCACTCGGAAGAGGAAATTCGTATTCTTATGAATCAGAGTGCTAAGAGTGGTGTCATTGATAAAGATGAGATGAAGCTGATGGATAACATCTTTGAATTCTCTGATCTTCTCGCTCGTGAAGTCATGTTGCCTCGTACGGATATGGATGTGCTGTACAGCAATCTTTCGCTCGAAGAAAATATGAAGATTATTACCGAAACAAGACATTCACGTTATCCGGTTGCTTTTGAAGATAAGGACCGTATTATTGGTTTTATTCATATTACCGACCTGCTGTTTGCTCCACCTGAGCAGCAGAATGATCTTACGACGTTGGTTCGACCAATCCTTAACGTGCCGGAATCGATGGAGATTAGCCATACGCTTCGTTTTATGCAGAAGAATAAAGCTCAGCTTACGCTAGTTGTCGATGAATACGGCGGTACAGCCGGGCTACTGACAGCAGAAGAAATTCTGGAAGAAATCGTAGGCGATCTGCATGACGAATTCGAAGATGAGCGTCCGAGTGTGGAACGCAATGGAGATTATATTTCCGTTGAAGGCCGGATGTTGATTGAAGATGTCAATGATCTTACGGGTGTAGTGATCGAGGATGATGAAGTGGATTCCATTGGTGGCTGGTTGTTTAAGGAGCTGGAGGGGAATCCAACCAAAGGAAAACGGGTTAAAGTAGAAGATGTGATATTTGAAGTCGAGGAATCGACAAGATTGCGGATTACTCGAATTAATATCCATCGGGAACCCCCTGTTGAGAACGAAGAAAATCCATCAGAGCCGGACGGAAATAAAGAATAACCTATTGAAAATAGTAAAGTATTGTTCCGGATGTTCAGGGATAAAATGAACTCCTCCTGCTAGAGCTGCATGGCTCATGACAGGAGGAGTTTTTTGTGGACACATAAAGGACATAGCGTTCGACTATGCTAATATTTATAAATGGTTTGAAAGCGGGGTCTAGATTGAAAAAGAAGCTTCTTCTCGTTGAGGATGAAATTCGTATTCGTGAACTGGTGTCTGATTATTTCATACAGAATGATTGGGAAGTACTCGAAGCCGATAATGGAATAGATGCATTGGTTTGGTTTGACTCACTGCTGCCGGATCTGCTGATTTTGGATATCATGATGCCTGCTATGAATGGCTTTGAAGTATGCCGTGAAGTTCGTGAAAAATCAGCGGTACCTATCATTTTGTTAACCGCCAAGTCTACGGATGACGACAAAATCTACGGCTTTGAATTAGGAGCCGATGATTATGTTACAAAGCCATTTAGTCCAAAGGTGCTGGTAGCCCGGGCAAATGCACTTATGAAGCGTGTTGAAGGCTCTCATCAGCCTGAATCCAGCATAATAAAATTTGGTTCCGCGATGTTTAACACCTTAGCTCATCGCTTAGAGGTAGAAGATGCGGAAGTGGAGCTTACCCCTAAGGAATATGATCTTTTATGGCTTTTAATACGAAACAAAGGGATTGTCATTTCAAGGGATACGATCCTTAGTCGGATCTGGGGAATTGAATTTGAAGGAGATTCTAGAGTTGTGGACAGTCATATTAAAAAGCTGCGAAGTAAATTGGGTTATGAATCTCGGTTTATTCGTACGGTGATTGGTACAGGGTACATGTTCGAGGAAGAGGCATGAGAAGACGCGGAATTACTTTTAAACTGTTTGTGATGACCGTTATCTTTTTCCTCTGCTTTTATGGCATGGTGATTCTAAGCCAATTGCTGTTGTTTGACAATTTCTATCAGAAGCAAAAAGAGAACCGCGTGGAGAAACATCTTAAGAGCTTTGCTGCAAGATATATAAGCGAGCCGTGGGGAAGCACTCGAACCTCCCAGGAGCTCGTTCGGTTTATGCTGCGGAATAAAACACAAATGGTTATTTTGAAGCTGGACGGAAAAATGAATTCGGAAGATCCATTTCACATAAAGTTAATCGATGATGACGGAAAGAGTATGGTTGTCTCTTTATCCCTATTCATGAATCAGTACGGAGATGCGCTTAGAGCAGCGAACATTAAAGTAGATGATCAGCTCAGCATCGAAGGCGAACTACTGGATGAAGACAGTTCTTCACCCGCTATAATCTACCCTATAAGTATTACAAAAAAAGAGACCGGAACAATAGGGGATACGGAAGAGACTGGGATGATTCACGCTTCAGGTACTGTTACAGAAATTGTATTGCCTGATTTGAAAATATGGAATCCACGCCAGGGAATACTGTTTGAAGCTCTAGAGGAATGGTTTCCTTTGACACCGGCGCAGATAAACGACTTCAAGAATTTGAAAATACAGAAGCAAGACTGGATTGCTCCCTGGAGTGGGAGTCGTAATTCTGTGATTATTTTGCCTCTTAAACAAAGTACCGGAGAAATTGAACTACTATTCACAGTCACCTCATTACAGGAAGTCAAGGATTCGAACGAGGCGTTGCGTTGGTTCTTTTTATATCTGGGAATAGGCGGCATTGTCCTGATTTTGGTTCTTTCTCTCTTTTTTTCGAAAATGGTGACACGTCCGCTAATTAAGTTAAACAACATAGCCAAACGGATGGTTTCTCTGGACTTTACAGGGGACACATCGATTCGGCAGAAGGATGAGCTAGGCAGTCTTTCTAATAGCATGTTCACCTTATCACTAAGTCTGGATTCTGCTTTACGAGAGTTAAGAGAGGCCAATCAGCAGCTAGTTGAGGATATGGAGCAGAAACAAAGAATGGAGATCATGCAGCAGGACTTTTTTGCTAATGCCTCCCATGAATTGAAGACACCGCTCAGTATTATCAAAGGTTTTGCCGAGGGATTAGAAGACGGCGTTAGCGCCGGCAAGCAGGATCACTACATTAAGGTGATTATTGAGGAAGCAGATAAAATGGAGTTTCTTGTTAAAAATATGCTAGATCTAGCGCGGTTGGAGTCGGGCACGATTAAACTTCGGAAAACTTCCTTTATGTTAAGTGAACTGACGGAAAAGGTGACGGACAAGCTGGTTCACTTGCTGAGTGAAAAACATTTGGAGGTCATCATTATTCCTGCAAACGAATTACCGATATATGCTGATGTGAACTGGATCGAACAAGTTCTGCTGAATTTTATGACTAATGCTATCAGACATGCAGAAGAAAGAAGTTCTATCACCGTCAATATTGAGAGTCATGCCCAGACTATTGTGTTCACTGTTCAAAATATAGGAGAATCCATCCCCGAAGATCAGCTAGAGCAAATCTGGGAACGGTTCTATCGGTCTGAGCCATCTCGCAGTCGAATGACGGGCGGTACAGGTCTGGGGCTTTCCATTGCGAAGCGAATATTAGATATGCACGCTTGTCTTTATTCTGTGAAAAATACGGAGAACGGCGTCAGCTTTACTGTGACCTTTGAAGGTTAAACGGATCAACAAAAATACTACAATGAAAGGGGTGAAATCGTATGAAATTGAATTGGTTGCCTTCAATGTGCACACTTGCAAACTTGGGACTCGGATCACTATCTTTGTATTTCACGATTCAAGAACGATACAGCCTGGCTTTATTTATGATATTGCTTGCGGCAATATGCGATGTACTCGATGGATTACTGGCAAGGATACTGCAATGTACCAGTGAATTCGGTAAACAATTGGACTCATTGGCGGATATTATATCATTTGGTTTAGCGCCAACCTTCCTTATCTTATTGTATAGGTTAGAAGATGCTCACTGGATTGGACCTGCAGCTTCAGTATTCTTTTTGATCTGTGGTGCACTTCGTTTGGCCAGATTTAATCTATCGGCACCTTCCAAAGGGTTCGTGGGGATGCCCATTACTGCTGCTGGAGTCATTCTGTCGATGATTTCTTTACTAGATGAACGCATAAAACCAGGACTAGTCATCGTATTAATGGCAATACTGTCCGTAATGATGGTCAGTCGTATCCCATTTCCGTCACTTAAAAAATCCTTCAACAGGAAGTGATACACCCATGCCTTGGATTATTGAGATCATTTCGCAGTACGGATATTTAGCCATATTTGCCCTTATGGCACTTGGGATTATCGGACTTCCTGTACCGGATGAGGTGTTAATGCTGTTTGTAGGCTATTTATCCTCCGTTATGGTTTTGGACTTTTCACTTTCGGTATTGGTTTGTTTCATGGGATCTATCACCGGAATGCTTATCAGCTATACCATTGGTTTAAGACTAGGGCAACCTGTGGTAGAAAAATTCGGCAAGTGGGTTGGCCTTACACCCAAGCGTTTTGCCAGTATGAAAAGATGGTTTTTGCGGTTCGGCAACTGGGCGATTTTCATTGCCTATTTCATTCCCGGTCTGAGGCATGTATCAAGCTATATCTCTGGAATCAGTGCTATGTCTTTCAAAAAATATATACTCATAACGACTGCAGGAGCGCTAACCTGGTCACTCCTTTTTGTTTCCATCGGTTTTTTTGTGGGGGCTAAGTTTTCCTTTTTATAGCCAATGGATGATCAGCAATATTAATCGCAATCGAATGGAGCAAGATCTATGAATGTATTGAAGCGATTCTACGCGAATATAACCACCAGGCGTTTTTTTATTCTCGCACTTATCGGGTTGCTGTTGTTCAGTATTCGAGGGATGCTTAATCTGGTGTTACTGACGTTTTTGATTGCTTTTGTCATGAACAGCTTTCAGACATTGCTTAGTAAACGAATTGGTAAATTTATGAAGGTTAACAGTAAGGTGATTATTGTCATTTTATACCTCGCTTTAATCGCAGTGATTGTACTGGCCCTTGCTAAGTATCTCCCTAAAGTATTGGAACAGATTAAGCAATTAACCATCTTCCTTACCAATCTCAAACCAGAAGATCTCCCGCAGAACAAGATTACATTGTATTTGTATGATATGCTCAGGGACCTTAACTATCAGTCCTATATAAAAAGAGGTATCGATTATGTGCTGAAGGTTAGCAACTGGGGTGCGACTTTCGTTATATCGACCATTCTAAGTTTTGTGTTTATTCTGGAGAAGAACCGGGTCGTCAGTTTCACTTCTAGAATGAGAGAGAGCCGAATTGCCTGGTTTTATATAGATCTGGAGTATTTTAGCCGAAAATTCATTGTTTCCTTTGGGAAAGTAATTGAAGCGCAAATTCTCATTGCTCTGTTCAACACCTGTCTTACTATTATTGGTTTGTGGCTGCTTAACTTCCCATATTTATTTGCCTTATCGATCTTGATTTTTCTGCTCAGTCTCATTCCGGTGGTTGGTTTTTTGATTTCGCTCATTCCGCTCCTAATCATCGGCTACAACATCGGCGGTCTGACAACAGTCACTTATGTGCTGGCGATTATTGCGGTATTACATTTTATCGAAGGCTATTTCTTGAATCCCAAGTTGATGTCCACAAAAATGAATTTGCCGATGTTCTACACCTTTATCGTGTTGTTGTTTTCTGAGCATTATATAGGTGTCTGGGGACTTCTTCTTGGCATTCCCATCTTTGTTTTTATGTTGGATATCCTTGAGATTACCCACGAAGATTCGTCAAAAAAATGAAGTCTAGATCTTAATATTCAATAAGATCCAAGTTATAAGCTGTTTTCGGTACTTTTCCGAAGGCAGCTTATTTGTTGTGCAATTGTATGACAATCTTGCTCCAGTGCTTTTTTTATAAATAACGTTTTATAATGTGTCCTGCTGTCATAAGTTAGCTAAGGGAGTAATAAACAAGGAACAGGAACAAAGGAGGTAAGAAAAATGGAATCACAGCTACGGAGGTATACCCCGTTTAGGGGCCCGTTTGATCCTTGCCCACCGGTACCATTCAAGACATATGTAGTTCCACCGAATCAGTTCATTAACTTTCAGCCACCCGATCTTCCGCAGTTTAGTTTACAGGAAGCTTTGAAGTATGGCACGCTCTGGCCAGCACTGTTCAGCCCGTATGAATCTAAGTGCAAAGGAGGAGGAAAGTAGACTATGGAGGCAAACCCTTGCGATCAACGATATTATGAAATGCTTGAACAGCTGCAGACTCTTGATTTTGCCTTGGTGGAGTTAAACTTATATCTGAACACTCATCCAGATGATTTAAGAAGTATTGAACAATTTAATCAGCTGACTCAGGAACGTACTAAGCTAGCGAATCAATTTCAGGAATTATATGGTCCGCTGCAGAATTTTGGTCGCGCTTATTCGAAATGTCCGTGGGAATGGAATCAGGCTCCTTGGCCTTGGCAGGTGTAAGAAGTGTGTACTGTAAGGAACTAAGTTTCTAGAGGAGGGGAAGTTCCCGAATGTGGATATATGAGAAGAAGCTGCAATATCCGGTACGGGTCGGTAAATGTGATATCCGGATGGCGCGTTATTTAAGTGAGCAATACGGAGGAGCCGACGGTGAGCTCGCCGCAGCCCTGCGCTATATGAATCAAAGATACACGATTCCGGATAAAGTTATTGGCGTTTTGAACGATATTTCTACAGAAGAATTCGCCCACCTCGAAATGATTGCCACGATGATCTACAAGCTGACAAAGGATGCGTCGGTTTGCGAATTAGAGGAAGCTGGATTAGGACCGCATTTTGCAGCACATGATCATGCCTTGTTCTACAATAATGCCTCAGGCGTACCTTTTACAACGGCTTATATTCAAGCTAAGGGTGACCCACTGGCTGATCTTTATGAGGACATTGCGGCTGAAGAAAAGGCTCGGGCTACATACCAGTGGCTGATTGATATGACGGATGATGTGGATCTGCAGGATAGCCTTAAGTTCCTGAGGGAGCGGGAAATTATTCATGCGATTCGGTTTAAAGAAGCTGTGCAGATTATTATTGATGACCGGAATCAGAAGCGGGTATTCTGAGTGATACTAAAAAAGAGTAAAGCGACCAATAGGTCGCTTTACTCTTTTTAAATTTATACGTCTGCATGTAGTTAAGAGTATAAGGACAGCTTATTGGAGTGAGAGTAAAATTCAGAAGGTGAGCTTATATCTTCTTTACAAAAGGACTGAATTCTTTGAACCAAGCTTCTCGTAATTCAAAAAATGAAAAGAAATTGAAGTGGTGGCAGTTAAGCTTATTAGGCGTTGCAGGTACAATTGGAACCGGGTATTTCTTAGGTTCAGGCTTAGCGATTTCTATAGGCGGGCCTGCAGTACTGATCGCTTACATCTTGGCTGCTATTGGAACGTATATAGTATTTGATGCTCTTTCACGTATGACAGCAGAACAACCAGAGCAAGGATCTTTTCGTTCATATGCAAAAAAAAGCGTTTGGTAGCTGGGCGGGTTTCTGCAGTGGCTGGGTTTATTGGTTCTCGGAGTTGTTAATCATGGGTAGTCAACTAACTGCTTTATCTATTTTTTCGCGCTTTTGGTTCCCAGCGGTACCTAAAGCCGGAGGATGCACCAAAGAAAGGAAAGGTTATGCTGATCGCTTTGGTTATTGTATACATCTTGTCTATTGGTCTAGCTGTATCATGGTGCCGTTTAGTGCGTTTAACTCAAAAGAAAGTCCGTTTGTTCTAGCGCTAAGTAGTGATCATTTGGCTTTCGTGCCTCATTTATTTAACGGAGTGTTGATTGTCGCTGGCTTCTCTACAATGACTGCGTCACTCTACGCTGTAACTTCAATGATGATTACCCTGTCTCAAGAAGGAGATGCGCCGAAGTTATTTTCTCGGAAGTGGAAGGATAAATATCCTTTTTATGCCCTTACTTTGATCACCGTTGGGATTACGGCGGCAGTGGTGATGTCACTATTGTTACCAGGAAAAGTGTATGAGTATATCACTACTGCGGTTGGGTTAATGCTGCTGTACAATTGGTCGTTTATCCTGCTGTCTTCTGGAAAACTGTTAAAAGGAAGTTGGTTTAGCACGATTAAACGTTGGCTAGGATTGCTGCTCATTGGGCTCGCGGTCACAGGTACTCTTTTTCATTCACTCAGCCGCCCAGGGTTATATATTAGTCTGTTGCTTGTCACACTGATCGCCGTGTGTAATTGGATCGTGACACGTGTTCGTAAGAAATATACCGTTGATACGGAAAAGGAAGCGAGTAAAGGAAATTTATTGTTAGAAATTTAGGGAATAATAGATTACTCAAAGGGTCCGACAAAAATCATTAGACCCCCAAAAAAACAAAACTTAATGAAAAAACAATAGCTGAGCAGCTTGTATACCAAAATAAAGCCCAAAACCAACAAGCGAAAGACCTGACAGCACGGAGATCGATTTTAAAACACGGATTGTCAGGACTTTACGAAACATGCTTGTGGCGACCGCCATAGATACATCCCAGATCAAAATTCCGAGTACAATAGCTCCGCTATAAATCAACAGCTGTTGCATCGGATACTCCATGGCCGCTTTGGCCAAAATGGACCCGTATATCCCTAGCCAAAATAATATGGAAAGCGGATTGAATAAAGACATCAGTAAACCGGACCAATAAGACTTAGTTAAAGATGAATCACTGCTTCTCATACCGGGTTCAGAAATCACACCAGCATTTTTAATGCTCTCTATGCCCGTATACACCAGCACAAAGAAACCAAATAACCACAAGAATGCTTTAATAAAAGGGGATTCGAGCAGATGGATCACCCCAAAGTAAACTAGTAACATGAATATGATATCAGCACTTATGGCTCCAAGCCCCACTACCCAAGCATGCCAGAAGCCCTTACGAATTCCATTGTCCAGTTGAGCGGCATTAATAGGACCAATAGGTGCGGATAGCGAAAGACCAAGAAAAATATATCCTATGAAAGTATTGATAGCATTCCCTCCTCTCTAATGTTTGTGTGTAGTACTAGCCTATTCAAAGGAAACATTTTGTAGGACAACCCAAAAAGGCCTCCGATTTATCGAAGGCCTTTTCAGGGTACAATCTTATTCAGACTCTGGTCTTTTTACCTGAAGTGGGGGAGGAATTAACCAACCTTTTTTCTTGCTCAAATTGAGGATTTTAACGCCTATCGCTGCTTTAGTTAGGTGATATTTTGCAAATAATGCACCGATATCTTCTCTGATAGAAAGACCCATAACCTGACTACAAGCTACCAATCCTGTAGCAGTGTCAGCAGCAATTTTAGCAGCAATCTCGGGATCCGTGAATCGTGCACCTACAGGAATATCTTCAAGCTTGGCTTCGGGTCTATTCGGCATCGCTGGTACTGAAGCAATCCCGTTATCTGCCAGCAGCGTATCACACTCACTAACCTCAAGCTCGGCTTGATCAATTAATGCGCCTAATACTTTTTTGAGATCATTATCACCGGCATGATACAAGTAAGCTCGGTAACACGAAAGGGCCCCCTTTGCTACCATCGAAGCTTGCCATACACTAAAGATCTCTCCATAATGCATCGGTTCATCCTTGGGGTTGCCACCTAAAATTCCTGTCATAAAAAAGCTCCTTTATATTTAAATTTAAACGTATGT
Source organism: Paenibacillus sp. NPDC058367 (assembly GCF_042723305.1). Lineage (NCBI taxonomy): Bacteria > Bacillati > Bacillota > Bacilli > Caryophanales > Paenibacillaceae > Paenibacillus > Paenibacillus sp. NPDC058367. The sequence continues at coordinate 1,326,467 of NZ_JBHXIZ010000001.1, read as the reverse complement.
AGTATGCCCATAAATGTTCAGATGTTGCAGTTTTCGTCTGCTTCAAAAAATAAGAGCTACCCAAAACTATGAAATAGCTCCTTTGGTTAGCTCTTAATTAACAATCCTAGATAAGTTCATGATTTCCTCCCTGAGAAATTATGCAGAAACTGCTCAGCAGAACAAAATGATATAATTAAGAAACATGGTTAATGGCAGAAATGATCAGATTGTTGATCAGCAAAGGAGAGAGAGAGTTGAAGAATAACATCATCGAATATTGTTTGAAAAAGAAAGGGGCGACTCAGGAGCATCCGTTTGGGCCTACTCCATTGGTCATCAAAGTGGCTGATAAAATGTTCGCACTTATTTTTGAGGAAACAGGGAAGGTTGTTCGCTTAAATCTAAAATGTGACCCGATCATTGCGGAGAACTTAAGAGAGCAACATGATTGCGTTCGACCAGGCTTTCATATGAATAAAAAGCACTGGAATTCAATCATGATCGATGGTTCCTTGTCAGCGTCGGATGTCTTTGACATGATAGACCATTCCTACGATATGGTTGTCAAAAAGCTTCCTAAAAGCCTCCGGGAAGCTATATTGGAAATGAATAAATGAATAATCAAATGAAGGATCGTTTTGCCAACCAAAGTATACCCAAGCTTATTTTCTTATTGGCTATTCCTGCCGTTATAGCTCAGCTAATCAATGCCATGTACAGTGTAGTTGACCGGATGTTTCTTGGAAGAATGGAGGAGGGGGGAACGCTAGCCTTATCCGCTATAGGGATATCTTTTCCGATCATTATGTTGATTTCAGCATTTGCAGCTCTAATCGGAGCTGGTGGGGCACCCCTAGCTTCCATAAAGATGGGCGAAGGAGAACATAAAAAAGCAGAAGAATTACTGGGAAGTTGTTTTACTATGCTGCTGATGGCATCCATAATCCTAACCGCTTTGTTTCTTATCTTTAAGTCGCCATTCTTAACGTTATTCGGGGCGAGCCACGATACATTGCCGCTAGCCAACGATTTTTTAAGCATTTACCTTCTAGGAACTGTGGCGGTGCTCATTTCTTTAGGATTAAATCCGTTCATTGCAGCACAAGGATACGCCAAAACAGCCATGCTCACGGTATGTATTGGAGCGGTTGTGAATATCGTCCTTGACGCCATTTTTATTTTTGAGATGAATATGGGCATTAAGGGTGCAGCGTTGGCAACTGTAATTGCCCAATTTATTTCGGCTATTTGGGTATTAGGGTTCTTAATCTCTAAACGAGCTCATCTGCGCTTGCGTCTATCGAATATGCGCATTAAACCTAAAGAAGCTGCAAGTGTACTTGCATTGGGGCTTTCTCCGTTTATTATGATGTCGACCGAAAGTTTAATTCAAATTGTATTTAACACGTCCTTAGCTAAATTTGGAGGCGATATGTACGTTGCTGCCATGGGGATTATGGGCACGCTGATGCAAATCTTTGGGACGTTGTTATCTGGTTTTGCGCAAGGGGCACAGCCTATTATTAGCTATAATTATGGAGCTCGCGATTTCGCACGTGTAAAATCCACCATTTTATATTGCAGTGTTTTTTGCGCAGCTTTCGGATTGTCGATGTGGGGCGTGGCCATTTTTGTTCCGAAGCTGCCCATTATCATTTTTACCAATAATCCTGAGCTTGTGGCTCTGACAGCTAGATTAATGAAGATATTTTTCCTTGGCACTTGTATTTTTGGTATTCAATTAGCGTTTCAACAAGTATTTATTGCTTTGGGACAAGCACGAGTTTCTATTTTTATCGCGATCTTGCGTAAGATTATCTTGCTTATTCCATTAGTACTTTTGCTCCCGACATTTATTAGCCCGAAAACAGATGCAGTGATTATTGCTGAGCCTATTGCTGATTTTTGTGCGGCACTGACTTGCTGTGTTTTATTTGGACTCACTATAAAGAAGCTTTTTAAAGATAGGTCTGATAAAGCTGGAATGCTGTGAGGATGCCCGCAATGGCGAATAGAAGTCGGTGTTCTGAAAAGTATATTTCAAACAAAAGCCGGCAAGCTCCCTTTAGGAGCTTGCCGGCTTAGTTTGTGACTTACATATATTGAGACTGGGAAGCCCAATTATTTAGCTTACTCTATTCTTTATAGCAGCGAACTGCTGGTTTAGCTCAGAGTAGTTAAGTTCAGCAGTGTGGTTCAAGTTCATATCAGCGATGGACAAGTTCTCCTGTAAGGAGATATATACAGCGAACATACCTGCCGCTTTGATCGCTTCTACCCCGGCGACTGCGTCTTCAACCCCGACGCAAAATTGCGGATCTACACCAAGCGCATCGGCGGCGGTCAGGAACACTTCCGGGTCTGGTTTGTTGCGAGCAAGCTTTGCTGCATCTACAATAACTCCGAAGTCTTTCTCCATACCTAGAAGGCGGATAACTGTAAAGGCATTTTTGCTAGCGGAGGCAATGCCAGTCTTCACTCCATGGTTCTTCAGCTCGGCGAGCAATTCAGAAATGCCAGGCAGCACATCGGCCGGGGTTACCTGCTGAATGAGCTGCTGATAAAACTCATTTTTGCGGTTCGCCATCTCCTCAATCTCTTCGGGAGAGTAGGTGTGCGGAGTTGCCGCTTGTCCAAGTAGCAACTCCAGTGAGGCTATGCGCGATACACCTTTGAGGTTCTCATTGAATTCTCGGGTGAACGGGAGGCTCAGCTCTTTCGCAATCATGCCCCAAGCCTGATAATGGTATTCTGCGGTATCGGTAATAACGCCGTCTAGATCAAAGATTACGGCTTGAATTTGAGATGTTGCATTCATTGTGTATCTCTCCTTATGAATTAGGCTTGCAACGCCTGAGTTACCGGCTTCTCGTTGCCCAGAGTTACCGATTGGCCGTAGAGAATTAGATCAAGTGCTTCACCCTCTAACAATTCCAGCTCCAGGCCTTCCTCGCGAATGGTTACAGCAATGAGACGTCCGCGGAAGGTGAGGCGGAAGTTATATTTCTGCCAGCCCGCAGGTAGGGACGGAGCGAGCGATAGGCCGTTTTCCTTAAGACGTGTTCCGGCAAAACCGTACACAATGGCCATCCACGTTCCACCCATATTAGCGAGATGTAATCCGTCTTTGGTGTTGCCGTGTGTATTATCGAGATCCAGTCGTGCAGTCTCGATAAAGTAGTTATACGCCTTGTCCTTGTATCCGATTTTCGAGGCCATGATGCTAAATATGCAAGAGGACAGAGAAGAGTCATGGGTAGTGATTTGCTCATAATAATCATACGATTTGCGAATCGTTTCTTGCGACTGCTCGTCTTCCAGCAAGTAATGAGCCAGTACGGTATCCGCTTGCTTGCAGACTTGATAACGGTACAGGGTAAGCGGGTGGTAATGCAGCAGCAGCGGATGTTTCTCCGGTGGTGTATTCTCGAAATCCCAGACTGCTTTGCGTAAAAAAGTATCATCCTGCGGGTTAATGCCTAGCTTCTCGTCGTAAGGAAGCAGCATGGCATTCGCCGCCTTCAGCCAGCTGTCTGCTTCTGGTCCAGTTACATGCAGGCGCACACACAAAGCTTGGAATGCAGCCTCGTCATATTCTTGAAGCCGCGCAAAACTGCGTGCCGCCCATTTTAAATTATGTTTGGCCATTACATTGGTGTAATAGTTGTTGTTCACAAGACATGTGTATTCGTCCGGTCCAGTCACTTCATCGATGTGAAACTTACCTTCGTAGTAATGACCGATCTCCATCCAAAGCCGTGCTGTCTCAAATAGCACCTCGGCGCCGTATTCGAGCAAGAAGGTGTCATCTTCTTCCGCTAGATGGTATTGGATATAGCTGTAGGCTACATCGGCGCTGATATGATATTGAGCTGTGCCGGATGGGAAGAAGGAGGAACATTCCGTACCTGAAATCGTTCGCCATGGGAACAATGCACCTTGGGCGTGGCCCATCTCTTTAGCACGTTCCCTTGCCTCCTCCAGCTTGGAATACCGGTACAATAGGAGCTGCCGGGCCAAGTCAGGCGAAGTCATCAGGAACACAGGGAACATATAAATCTCCGTGTCCCAGAAATAATGGCCTTCGTACCCTTCACCGGATAAGCCTTTAGCGGAGATGTTGCTATGCGCGTCTCGTCCGGCTGATTGCAGCAGCTGATAAAGGTTGAAACGTATGCCCTCCTGAAGCGACAAGTCGTTCTCGATGACTACATCGGAACGCTTCCAGAAGTCAGCCAAATAATGCTCCTGCTGTTCCAGCATGTCTTCAAAGGAGAGGTGCTTCAATGATTCTTGTACCTGAATACCGGTATCTACAAGCATTTGCTCATGTCGTAGTGTATCGGTATAGACATTCCATTTGGTCAACGATAGTGGCCCAGACAAGGAGGCGTTTGCCGTCACTGTAGCATCGGTTTCTCCAGCCTGAGTTTCAACCTGCCATTCACCTTCCCATTCATGCCTGGTAACACAGGAGGTCCGCAGGGCCGAAGCCATCGTCACGTTCTCCAGGCATACATATTCACCCCGAGCTTCGCACGCTACTACACTCAGGCGTTTGGAATGTCCTGCAGCTACACGCGGGTCATTCGGGTTCGTATAGTTGCTAACATCGCCATTTACACGAGAGACAACCCGGATTGGACCGGTGAAATTGACAGGCTCAACAGTCAGATGAATGGCAAAAAGTTCACGGGTAGTGAAAGAAACGAGTCTACGGAAATGCAGCTTGAGTTCTTTACCGGAGGGGGATTTCCAGTGGATTTTACGCTCCGAGTATCCCTTGTCCAGATGGAGGTTACGCTCATAGGCGAGGACATTCTCTGCTGTAAGTGCAAATGGCTCCATATCTTCGCCTATATAAATATTTATCCCTTGGGAATCTATAATATTAACCAGTTTTTGCTGGGTACCTGGAAAGGCGAATAGCTTCTCCCCATAGGGAATGTCAATCACATCGTGAAAGGCGTTCAAATATGTTCCGCGGATACTGCGGATTTCTTTATCGGAATACCCTTCTTCAAAATTGCCACGCACGCCCAAATATCCATTCCCCAGCGCAAAAATACTTTCCAAATTCAGTAGGGTATCTGCCGACAATCCCTGATTGGCAATGCTCCAGCTCATGCTTATGTTTCCTCCCTTGATGGTTATGAATTGAATTTTAAGTCCGAAAGGGCTAGAATTATACTAAATTATTTAGGATATTATCAAAATTTTTAGGTGAGGTTAACAAGTATGGATCAACTTAAAGGACAACATAAACTGCCGGAATATTGGTCCACACGTTCTGTGGAGCTGTCAGAGGGATTTGTCCATCCTCCGCTGGATTATGAACATGAGCTTTTGGAAGCGATCCGACTCGGTGACGAGAACCGGGCACTGGAAGCACTGCATAGAATTAACGCAATGGAAGCTGCTACGCTAGCCCGATATCCGCTGCGCTCCAAGAAAAACGCTATGATTGCATCCTGCACCTTGTTTACACGTGCGATTATCCGGGGTGGTGTTGACCCTGAGACAGCTTTTCAGCTGAGTGATACGTTCATTCGTGCGGTGGAAGCTACGACGGAGCTTGAGGCACTTCATCGATACGAATATGAAATGGTCCTGCAATTCATTACAGTGATGCGCCAGCAAAAGGAGAATCTTCACTATTCACATATTGTCAATCTATCCGTATATTTTATACGCGAGCATTTGTTTCAAGATTTGAACCTTAGCCTGATCTCTCGGCATGTCGGTGTGCATCCCAGTTATTTGTCCGACCGCTTCAAGCGTGAAACGGGCATGCCGCTCACGGAATTTATCAACCGGCGTAGAATTGAGGAGTCGCAGTCGATCCTCATTCACACGAATCAGTCTATTTCCGAAATCGCTTTGATGTTTAAGTTTTGCAGCCAAAGTTACTATACACAGTTATTTAAAAAATACACTGGCTTGACCCCCAAGCAGTTTCGTAGGGACGGTGGAGCAATTACGAAATGAGAGAAATTGAATCATTAACGATCCCTAAAATTTGCTGTCCATGCTTCCCTGGTTGGGTACTGGATAGCTCTTCTTACGTTACAGCTTCAATAGTAAATCTACTAAATAAGTAAGAGAGATGATCAGATGGCCATTTATTTGGAATTCCCACGACTGGATAAAGCCTTTCCGTACCGCTGTATTTAGAACGATGGCAGTATATTAACTACACCACATTGGCATAAGGAAATGGAAATTATCTGGATTGTTAAAGGGCAAGCTTGAAACCCCTAATTGGTTTACTTTTATTGATCATGAATGGGATGCACTACAAAAAGATTTCCTTTGAAAAGCCTCTCGATGGTTTGTTAGTTGATCTACTCTTGATATTTAGAAAAGGGAATCCCAATTAAGAATGTTACAATGTTTCTTGATCCTGATAGCCATAAAATCACAGAGATTTATATATATGTACAAGTATTCCCTCAAATGAATGAACTCAAATGTAGATTAGAGGAGAGTTATTCTGATTTACTTGTTAATGTTAGCAATGAGTTTGTGATTATTTTTTTATTAACAGATACATAGGAGGTTATAAAATAACCCATTATTCAACCAGTAACACACTTAATCCATGTAATACAGGTATAGAGATTTAGTCATTTCCTTTGTACGCTCATCAACTCTTGAATTTTATAACTTACATAATGCAATAGCGTTACGTCTAGCAGGTTGATTATGGTCAGATACCACCATAATCAACCTGTTTTTTTGCTATCTACTTATTCTTACATCAGTGATTAGAATCAAAAAAATAAAAGAAAGGATTTAGAGTAAAATAATGGGAGGTTAAGCCGATATATAGGTTAGGTGTGCGCTCCAATTACTTAGGTTTTTAAAGATGAAGTAGTACATAAAGACCTGAGGGGTCGAAGGAAGTAGTGCATTGGATGGTCTAAGTGTAAGAACTGGAGTCATAAATGGCATTGGACAAAATGGTATTTAAAGAAGATGAAGTCGAACGCCTGCAGACAAAAATCAGACAGGTAAGCCAAGATACCAACCGGCTGTACTTGCAGCTGAGAGGTCAGACCAATAACTGGGGGGGTATTCCGCTGGGTTCAGATTTGATACGAGCTCAGACACTTATCAATGAACTGACGGTAGAAGCTGAAAAGCTTGAAGATATTATTCGTTTTGCAGTAAAAGGTGTTCAAGGTGCACAGGATGAGAACAAGAGGCAGGCTAATCAACTTTTTCAGCAGTTTAGCACTCTTGGAGGGATGTTCGGAAAACTTGGGGGAGGCAGTGCAAGTGGACAGTTTCCGATCCCAACGTATGCCCAGAAGATGGTCACGAAACTGATCACCTCGATTGCTGCTTTAATGGGACGGGATGAGTTGAATAGCGATCCTTTGGTGCAGAAACTCCAAACAACGGTTAAGAATTCCGGGCTGGGAACGATCGACTCTATTGCAGCCCATAGCAAGCTGATGGATATCTACCAGGCACGGGATCAAATTGCAAAAGCGCAGACCGCATATAAAGTCTATCAAGCGTTTGGAAACAAGGCTCAAATGGACGCAATGCATAAGCTGGCGGAAGACGCACGCCAAAAGCTGAAATATCTAGGCATAGACGAAGTCCATTACCAAGCAGGTAAGGATCTAAGTGGTTATTTCAAGAAACCAGCGGTTAAGGCGTGTGATTATGATCCGTCGATTACTACCAGCAGCGTACCATTAGTTCAGAATGAATCGTATCTGCTGATGCTCCGAATGGCGATGGAACCAGGAGATCAGGGAGCCTGGGCTAAGCGCCAACTCGTAGGGGAACGACTGAATATTCCGCCGATGGAGCTTCCAGATGGGACACCGATTACCGCATATAACAATAAGAATGAGATAACACTCAACTATTTTAATGCGCATGTATTAAAACCTAACGAAACCAATTCGTTATCGGCATATTATTTGTGGTTGGAATCAACCTACGGAATGACCGAATGGCGGAAAAAAGTGTTACAAGCGGATGCGGTTACGCGGGCATTTGTAGGATCTCTTATCGAGGAAACCGTTATGGGTGTAGTGGATACAGTGACGTTTACATTCCATTTTGTCATAGACCCGGAGAAGACGACACAGGAAATGGCAGATACAGCATCTTATCTCATGCAACATCCAGAAGTATTGGCAGAAGCAGCGAAGAAGATGTATCATAACTTTAATGAAGGAACGCCGGAGGAAAAGGCTTCCATGCTGGGTGCAGCTGCTTCTGTATTGGTACCGGGGCTATCTGTGACTAAGGGTACAAAGGTAGGAAAAGTGGCCGATGGGGTACAAGATTTTGCCACTAAAGCGATGGAAGGCGTGAAAGACCTTAATAAAGTCATTCAGAATTCCGGACACTTGGCTGAACTCCCGAAATTCAAGCCATTTTTAAGCACGCCAGAAGGTGTGCCTTTCAGTGTAGGAAAGATCCCCATGGATTCGAATCCACTGCCCAAAACATTTGTGCAGGAGCATTATATAAATGAGATGAATGGGTTTGGGGATGTGAAAGGTGGTAAGGTTGAGGGGACGGGACAATCTGCCAATAATTTCAAATGGGGAAATCCTAAAAGTACTCCCACGTATGGTCATACTTTTTCAGAGCACGGTGCTAAGAAAAATCCATATCAGCTTATAGATAGAGCCAGAGGGAAGGGACATCAAATCAGCCAATGGCTTGATGAGAACAGTGCGGCAGATTTTCTTGCAGAGATGGCGAAAAAGGGCCCTGGTGTTCATGAAGTTCAATTACCATCATCTATTAAGTCGAGAGGATACTTGCCAGATGGTACTGAAATAAAACCTGATATGGCTAGAGTGATAGTGAAAGAGGATGGTGGAATTAGGTGTGCTTTTCCATATAGCAGTGCTCATCCTTCAGGAATAGGAAAATAATTAAAAGGAGCAATAACCATGGAGAATGTATACCCGGAGTATGTTACTAAGAGTGCTGTAGAAGGTCTTGTAAAGAAAATTAAATTACCGGCTCCTGATGAATTTTCACAAGACTGGGAATATGAAGTGTCGGACTCTTCAAGAATAACCGAATTCTTATACGCCTATGAAAATATCGAATTAAACATAGACGAAAAGTTTGCTTTAATGATTATTATTATTTCATCATTCAATGATGCTATATTAGAAAGTAAGGCTGAGGAGAGTTCAGCTAGTCTGATCAGATATCATCTTCTTCAAGATATTAGTATTCATAAGAATACTATTTATTATTGGTCGATGTTGGATGAGGATGATCTGGAAAATTCTCATGCTGTAACATCTTTCATGAGGGAGATTGCATATGTCGCCAAATTAGATGGTCGAGACTAGAGTTGTTAGAGGTACTTAATTTAGCTTAGGCTTATTAAGGTTTTTTCTTCGTTGGGAGCTACTCAGTGCCGAATAAACCTATCAATCAACCAGTAACACACTTAACCTATGTAATACCCGTATAGAGATTTTGTCATTTCGTTTGTACGCACAGTAATGCTTGAAAGTTATAACCTAATTAACAATAAGGCGTTACATAGAACAGGTCGATTATGGTCAGATACCACCATGATTGACCTGTTTTTTGTTACCTTTGTTATCTGCGGTTTTTTCAAAATTAATCGTACTTGTTAAATATTATATAACTATAGTGATACTGAAAAAGAAAAAGCGCACCTTTTAAGATGGAGAGCACGACAACTATAGTAAGGTGTTATTCAAAGAATAGGACTTTGTCCGTAACATAACTGACACTTGCAAAGATGATGTCGGTGCAAGAAAGAAATCTGGTAACGACCAGTCAACATATACAGGTAAGTTAACTAATTAGAATTCCGAGCACTTAGCTGAACTCCCGAAATTCAAGCCATTTTTAAACGCACCAGAAGGTGTGCCTTTCAATGTAGGGAAGATCCCGATAGAGTTGGGAGGTTTATGAATGAGAATAAGCGTAACTTGATAATGCTGTTGTTGTTTGCTTTGACGATTTATACATTCAGCCTGTGGTGATAAAAAAGTTGAGATATTGTCCATTGATGAAGTACGTGATCTAGCTCAGCAAGGCGAGGTGTTGTCGTGGATGGATTTTGAAGGTTATCTCTATGAAAACGTTGGTTCAGGTTGTACATCCGCAAATATGAAATCAATGATGACTACCATGTATTAGTTGGTGGCGGAAGTGTTGATGCAGCTCCTCTGTATATAAATCTTGTCAAAAGAAACGGAGAAAAGATCGATATCCGTTATGATGACATCGATCATTTTATCCTCAATTGAATGATGGACTTTTAGGTTATTCAAATCTTATTTCGTTAGATAACTCATCCAAATGCTCCCAATCGAGTACAACAATTTCTTGCTTAACTTTATATAAGATCTCCATGTCGGTGAGCCGCTGAATGACACGGTTTAAATGGCGATGGGAGTCTCATTCAAAGAGGCTATATCTGGGATGTATGGCGTCTGAATTTTTTTTCCAAACTCCCGTTGTAGCTGTATCGTTAATAAATAACTTGCAAGTCGTTCCTCGACAGCGCCTAGTAAGTTCGTTCGTGATGCGGATGTGTAGGTTAGAAGCTTGTAAGAAAGATGTTTCTGCATTAAATCTTTAAAGCTATGGTTATCCATTTGGTCAGATCCAACCTTTTGTTTTGAGATAAATAAGAGGGTGGTTTGCTGTACGGCTTCCACTTGTGATTGGACCACAACCTCTTGCGAGTATTCAATGTCCCCGAATAATGACAAGGGTGAGCAGAACCGTAATAACAAGGATTTTCCTGTTCCCACACTAGAAGAAACCTTAATACGCCCCTCAACTTAAAAATAAATTCCGTCCAGCTCATCCCCCTCACGTAAAATGATCTCATTCTGCCCGTAAACACTACATCAGGCAGCCTCTTACGAGGTTGTCTGTTTACATTTGCTTAAACATATATGAGATTTGATACCGGGAAATAGTTCGAGTTAGCAGGGATTTCCTAGTTTTTTCACGGGTTAATTCCTTCCAAATGTATGAATTCACTCCAGTTTGGTAGAAATGGTCTAATACATAGGGTCTAAAATGGAATATTGGATACAAAAAACTCGTAATTTTAGTCCTGAGAAGTAAGATGAACAAAAAGAAATAAAAAAAGTAAATGTGCCAAATGTCTTAAATTATATCAAAAAGAAAGTGCGATGAGGTGACCTTAGAACTGGATCTATGTACACTAGTAATTTTACTTTTATGAAAATAATGGTAATTTATTGGGGAGCTTTGAACCATTTTAGCAAAAAATGTTATGGAAAATATAAACTATTTAGTCGTCGAACCGATAATGCAGTATGTATCTCCTAAATTGGAAAATAATTTATTTTTTATTTAAAATTTACACTATTTATTCTTGTTAATCCAAAATTCCTATCCAGTGGTGATGAAAAAGATGAGTGCTCAAGAAATGCTAACTAATCAGGTACAAAGAACCCCTCGAATTAAACCAAATTACCCGGAAGGTGAATTGGTTTTGGAGGATCCTGCCCGACCATCGGGAAAACCAACCTTCTCTTGGTTGACGATTATAGTCCCCCCCATCGGGATGTTAGTCATCTCTATATTTATGTCAACATTGACCAGGTCGTTTACCATGCTGATATCAACCATGGGTATGACTGTTCTGACGGTCATGGTTTCAATTTTGAATTATAAATCCAGTGTGAAAAAACATCATGAACAGAACAAAAAACTTGAAAAAAAATATCTCAACTACTTATTCCAGGTTCGTAATGATTTACAAAGTGCCGCCAGTACGCAACGAGAAGCCTATACATATATCCATCCAAGTATTCAATCCTGCGTAGAAATCGTACGGGGGAGAAGCAAGCAGTTGTGGGAAAAAACCGGAATTGAAGATGACTTTTTGAATCTCAGGGTTGGTGTTGGTATCCAGCCGATTGCTCTGGTGCCAATATATAGCTCGAAAGCGAAAGCAATTGACGATGACAACCCACTTGAAGAAATCGCCAGTAAAATATGCGAAGAGATGTATTTTGTGCGAGATATTCCGGTCTACATACCGCTAAGGAATATTAATACGCTCGGAATATACGGCAAACAGCAGGAGGTTCGTGATTTCCTCAATGGTGTTCTAGTTCATTTAACAACACACCAAGGCTACGATGATGTAAGAGTAATATGCGTGATGCAGCCTGATGATCTGGAACACTGGGAATGGTTGAAATGGTTGCCCCATACATGGAATAAAAATCGAAGCCAGAGAAGTTTGGCTACAACATCCTTTGATGCCTCCAATATTGCGGATGAATTACTTCCAGAGCTTAGAAAAAGAGAAGAAAACAGCACGAATGGTTATGGACTACAGCCAATGCAGACCCCGCATTATGTTTTTCTGGTTTTTGCTCCTGAACTGTGGGACAGCACGGATATGATGAAGTATTTGCTCTCGGGTAATGCTTCACTTGGGGTGACCAGCATTTTTACATCGGAAAAGATTGATGTTGCGCTGCCGCTGAATTCCCAGGCGATTCTGGAAATCAAGGATGGTAGGGGGATGGTTCGAAAAGATACTAATCAGCTGTTAAGTCATTTAGCGGATTATTTTTCTGCCGATTCTCTGGATAAAAAAAATTCAGAGTTTTTTGCCCGTTCTTTGTCTCCGCTCAGAATTAAGGAAGGTCAAAATAACAGCTATATCCCACCAATGGTGACTTTTCTGGAGAGCTTTGAGGTTGAGCAGGTAGAGGCTCTAAAGGTAATGGAGCGCTGGTCAAAAAACCAGGCTAACCGTACATTGTCCATTCCTCTGGGGCTCGGGGCAGGCGGGAAATTTCTTTTGTTCGATATGCACGAAAAAAGCTATGGTCCACATGGTCTAGTAGCCGGCACTACCGGATCGGGGAAAAGTGAGCTGCTTCAGTCTCTACTTTTGGGTCTGGCAGTGAACTTTCATCCGCATGAGATTGCTTTTGTACTGATCGACTATAAGGGTGGAGGAATGGCTAATGCTTTTCTTGGACTTCCACATCTGGTGGGAACAATCACCAATCTTGGCGGTAATCAGATCAATCGGGCCCTTGCCTCCATCAAAAGTGAGCTTTTGCGGAGACAGCGACTGTTCAGTGAAGCCGGAGTGACCAGCATTGATAATTACATCGTTCTTTACCGTAATAAAGAAGTTAACCTTCCCTTGCCGCATTTGATCATAGTGGTAGATGAGTTCGCAGAACTTAAATCAGATCAACCGGAATTTATGAAAGAGCTAGTCAGTGCGGCACGGGTCGGAAGAAGCTTGGGGATTCACTTAATATTGGCAACACAAAAACCTTCTGGCGTAGTTGATGACCAGATCTGGAGTAACTCCAGATTTAAGCTATGTCTGAAGGTGCAGACACCTTCGGATAGTCAGGAGATGCTAAAACGCACGGAGGCGGCAGAGATCAAAGAAAAAGGCCGTGGATATTTGCAAGTTGGTAATAATGAGGTATTCACTTTGTTCCAATCCTCCTGGAGCGGAGCGCCTTATCAAGCAGGGGAGACAGATCAGGATGGAAGTCCAAAGATGGATATCGTTTCACTAAGTGGTGAACGCAGAGCCCTGATTCCGAAGGGGAAAAACAGTGATCATGCCGGGCAACTAAGTGAGCTGCAGGCTGTGGTTAATCATATAGCTGCCATTTCTGCTGAGCAATCGATCGGAGAGGCCTTTCAGCTGTGGCTGCCTCCTCTTCCGGAGACTATGACTTTAGCGGATGTTATGGATCAGAATCAGATCTGGGATGGGCAATCATGGAAGCAGCCAGATCAGAATCTTATTGCCACCGTTGGACGAATTGATAATCCGTCAGATCAGGAGCAATACAATCTGGATATTAATTTTAATCAGGATGGACATTTACTGGTTTATGGAGCACCGAGCAGCGGTAAGACTACGCTGTTAAAGACAATTATCATGTCCCTCGCCTTGAAATATGAACCTGATTACGTTCATTTCTATATATTGGATTTTGGTACACGTACCTTGGGAGTATTCCACGAGCTTCCACATGTAGGGGATATTATTTTTCCAGAGGATGAACAAAAGCTTGGAAAACTGATCAGTTGGTTGTTGTCCCAATTGGATGAACGCAAACGTAAGTTTTCTCAGCTTGGAATCAGCAATTTGATCTCGTACAGTGCGGCCACTGGAGAGAAGGTTCCTTATATTGTTATTCTGCTCGATAATTACACAGGATTCTCAGAAGCCTATGATGACTTTATCTTAGAGCTTTCCAAGTTGGTGCGTGAAGGCGGTAATTACGGGATATACTTCGTGTTCGCTGCCAATGCTGTAAACTCTTATCCTTACCGAATCAGCCAGAATATTAAGCAGGCTCTAGTATATCAAATGTCTGATAGATTGGATTATTCCAGTATTCTGGGCAGAACAGAAGGGATGGAGCCAACGAATACCGTAGGGCGCGGACTGCTCAAAGATAACCGGATTCTGGAATTTCATACCGCGCTTCCTGTGGATGGCAGCTCTGATGATCAGATTGCTGCCTCTCTCCGCCGGATTAGTTCGGAGATGAAAGCAGTGGCAGGAGTGAATAACCCTGTGGGGATTTCAGTGATCCCGGACAAGCTTTCACTGGCAGAGCTTTTGGAACGTGTGCCGAAGGAACAACCGCAGGGGAATTATCTGGTACCGCTCGGGCTGGATTGGGATACTACACTTCCAGTAGAGATTAATGTAAAGCAGGTTAGCAATTTTGTAGTGTCTTATACTACTCAAAAGCATGTGGACTTTAGATTTAACGCCTTAATACAAGCTCTTGATAAATCGGCAGGCGAAGTAAATATGGAATTCCATCTGTTTGACAGTGGTGTTGTCAGTATACCGAGTCTGAAAGCTAGTTCAACGATTACGCGCTATATGAGTACAGCTGAAGAGTTTTTACAGCTCACACAATCTTTAGTGGATCAGCTGCAACTAAGGAAAAATGATGCCCGGCAAGCTTTTGCAGATGCCCAAAACCGTGAAGAGTTTGACGAGGCAGAGTATATTTTGTCTAAGTATCCGCTTCTCGTCATTGTAATGCCTCATCTTAAGTCCGCTTTTGATCTGATGGAGAATGATTCACTGGATCATTTGGAGCGGATAGCGAGGTTTGGCGGTGGACTTGGTGTAATGCTGCTGGTCGGCAGCGATTCGTTTGAACTGAATCAAATGCAATTGGTCACTGATTTTGCGGGTGAACTGATTAACAGTGGACATGCGTTGTTGTCCGATGGAAGACCCAATGATCATTTGTCTTATGCTCCACTACTCGAGAGTATGGAATACCATGAGCTGAACGAGGTATTGGATAATACTGAAGCGATACTGCTAACTGAGGGGGCCATTTCACGCCTCAAAATGATTACAGAACTATAGATAAGCAGGTGAAAAAAGCGATGAAGCCGGCTCGTGAAATGTTTGAATTGCATCCTTTAGAAATTATCTATTTGACTGCTTTGATAGGAGGAACTAGTTTTCCAGGTCTGGAAATCGATCTCAAAGACGAGTCGGAGCGTAATTTACGCTCCCTAATGGATGCTCAGGTGAGGTCGCTGGAAGTGAAGGGATATTTAGAGGTTGATTTTGCGGGGCTCGCCAAAGTGAATGAAGTGCTTCATAGAGGTATCGCTGTTGCATCCAGCTGCAAATCTTATTTTTGCCAGCTTATGCATACGAATCAACAGACTTGCAAGGTCTTCTATTTTGTTCAGGATGAAGTTTGGTTTGAACTTGAGCATCAGCCGGAAAGTAACACTTATAAGCTTCAGGAGATTTATGCATTACATGAGCTGATGTATCAGGTCATTGAGAGAATCCCTTTAGTGTGGGAATTGAGCGATAAAGATAAATTACAAAAAGCGATAAATAAAGAAGTGGATTTTGAAACGTGGGTGGGGAAGTCTCTACTAGCAGGTGCATTCATAACTTCCTTGGCAGAAATCCAATGTATTACCGAGGAGGCACAGGTGATTCGCGAACTGAACCTGTTGATTCATGAAGATCAAATGTGGCTGCTGAGCGGGGGGGAAGAAGACGCCAGTCAAACCACGCAATCCTTGTCTACAGTAGTAAATGAATTATGTAATTGGCTGCAAGAAGCTTAACAAATCTGGGGGATCAGACTATGTCAACTGCACTGACTACTTTTGTATTTAAAGGTGAAAGAGAGAAGTATTTGGATTTGGAAGTCTCTCTTTCTATTTCTACAGGGCAATGTATCGAGCTACTTAAGCAAGCCAACTGGCTTCCGGATAACTGGGAATTTAAATGTGAAGCCAGCCGTACGGGCGAAGAATGGATTGAGTTGGGGCCGCATGCTGTTCTCGCAGAGATTATACAAGGGGACGGAGCCATAGTTCGTATTTTGCCCTATTGAGCTGGGAGATCGTAAAGGAGGATTCCTATGAAAAGCGTACACTTAGTCTGCTCACCTGAACTTATAATGCTGCTATCCAGGTCGCTGGAGCATGAGGGTTATGTAATTTCCGGTAAACATTCTACATTACATAGTTTTATAAGTGGTTTCAGTAGCAAGGAAGTCGATCCTTCATCTATTGTAATTATGGAGGGCGGCGCGGGTCTGGGCACACCGGTCAAGGCTGCGGATATAATCAGTTTCATGACGCTGATCCGTAAATATCTTAAACATACGCGGCTGATTGTCCAGTTAGACCCGGCGCTGCAAACGGATATTGAATTTATACGGACCCTGGTAAATATGAACATACATGATCTTCAGTTTACTACGGAATTCCAGGGCGATGATCTTCTGAACTGGATCAAAGAGAAAAAAACTACAAGGGATTATTATCATATCCTGGGTAAAAAGAAAGGCCTTTTTTCTTCGTTTAAAGGCTCATCATCAAAAGCAGCTTCTGACGCGGCAGTGGAAGAGGCACCGTCTGCTCCTCCGAGACCGGTGGAGTCGCTTACCCGTCCACAGCCAGTGGCTGGTTCCAGAACTGTAGCAGATGCCGCCAACAGGAGACCATCCGTTGCTCCTCGCTCTTCAGCAGGATCAACTCCGCCTAGACCGGGGCCTTCGGCCAGAAAGGAGACCCCGTCGTTAGCCGAAGCGGAAACGCTGGAGAGTCTGGAACAATCTATTCCGGTAGAAGAGAAATCTACGCCAGCAGTGAGTGCGAGAATTCTGGGCAGCAATGTACCACTTGTTATCGGAGTTTGTGGTGTCGGAGGGGAAGAAGATGTAGGTGCGGCGGCATTTCTGCTGGCTGCGGGTCTGGCAGAACTGGGCTGGAAGCCTCTGGTATGCGGAGATGACAGACCCGAAATCAGTTCGCTTGAACAGATTGTTTTTAAGGGTGAGAAAGAAGATTCGGTTTCAACCATGTTCGAATATGAAGGAGTCACTTTCTATCGCAGAGGGTATTCGTGGGATATTTCGGAGCTTTTGGCCAGTGAGTTCACGCATATCATTCTATGGGTGGATATCCATCGGGAGCGGAAGGGCACCAGCGGACTCGAGCTGTGGTGGAACTCGCAAATTCCTATTTTGGTAGGCAACGGGGCTATGTGGAAGTATGAACTGCTGAAAGAGAAGCTGAACACCCTTAACCCTTTTGAGCGCAAGCGGTGCAGGTTACTGCTGGAAAATGGACATCAGGAAGTATTACAAATGTTAAAAAAGGATTTTGCAGAAATTCAAACGACTCTGATGCCTGCACATCAAGATCCTTTGTATCCAGATAAAGCGGCTGTCGAATGGGTAATGAAGCTGCTGACCGTTCAGAAAAAGCTCTTTCGCAAGCAAACGCTGCTCTGGGGAATTGTTGGGACGGTCTTGTTTGTGACCTTGTTATTAATAGGCATAGGATTTTCATTTGTTCCGGAGAGCCGGTAATTATCAATCAGGAGGCTGGGTATGAATTCAGGTACGGTTAGGGGCATTGCTTTTGATTGCCATCGACTTCTCTCCCCTGCCCAGGAGTGCAGCGATAAGATGAGAGCGGCAATCACAGGAGTGTCTGGTTATTGGGTAGATTTGGGTGGGGAAGAGTTTAAGCAGCATTGTGAGGAATGGATTAAAAAAATGAACGAATTTAAAGCTGCCGTAGCCCAAATTGAATCAAATATGATGAAATATGCAGATAAATTGCAGGTGGAGGAAGAGAGAGCGGAGGCAGCCAGACTTAAGGAAGCTGAGAGACAAGCCTCCGAACGGGCAGCAGCGGCAGCCGCGGCCGCAAAATCGAAAGGGAAAATCAAATAGGGATGGAAATGAGGTCTTGAAGTGGCAATACGTAAGCGGAAAAAAATACTGAGATATACGATCCTATCAGGTTGTCTTGTTGCCGTTGCCACATCCGGGGTATGGTTTGCAACTTATCGCCATTATAACGCTAAGCTGATCGACGAGCGGGCAGTTTACGAAGAACAGCTGAATGATAAAGATGAAGTCTTGCAGCGCTATATGGATCAATCCCAGACAGCCTATGTTCTGATATCTCCAAAGCTAGCTGGAGAGGTGATTACCGCTGAGGATGTAATGGAAGAGAAGCTACCCAAATTCTCCTCACCGGATAATCTGATCAGTGAGTCTAAAGCGATTGTAGGCAAGTACTTGAAGATTGATGCATTGTCAGGCACAGCGGTAACTACTGAAATGGTACGTGATGAAGCGAGATTGGAGCCATCAGAACGAAAAGAAGAGACTGAATATATTAAACTGCCGCTTCGGTTAACGAAAAAAGATGTCGTAGATATTCGGATAGTTTTCCCAAATGGCGAGGATTACATAGTCGTAGGAAAGAAGTCGCTGAAGGACGTAGATTTAGCGAATCAATATACATTTTTTAATGACAATGAAGAAGAAGCACAGCTCCTGCAAGCTGCCCTGGTGGATGCATACATAAATAACGCAGAGCTGTATATGAAACAGTACGTAGAACCGGAGCTTCAGCCTGAACCTGTAGTCAATTATGTCCCTAATCTGGATGTACTTGGAGTAATTAAGGATAATCCTTTCATAATAGATCAGGCCAAGTGGAGTCTTGCTGCCAATCTTCGTAAGGAACTGGAGAAACGGCTCGAAGTTATGGAGGATGAAGATAGAATTCGTGTGGGAGCACAGGCACCAAGCGGCAGTGGTGTGATCCAGAGAAAGGCTGTGCAGGGAGCGGCGGCAGCAGAGGAAGCTGCGAAAGTTGATGACAGCCAATCCGTGAACGGAGTGATAGATCGGACCAATCAAGCGCCGATCGATTCAAGTGCAGACCAGAGTTCAGCGGGTGTGACGAATAAAGAAGCAACCACAGATGACAGTCTGCTGGAAGGAGAGTGACCGATTTGCACATTGTTGTCGCAGGGGATTGCGAGAAGCACGATTTCATACTGGCAGCGGCTATTCTGTTGAAAAGTTATTTCAACAACGATGTCATGATTATTTCGGATAACAGCAGGAATTATCAGTATTTTGAAGGCGAAGTGTCTGGTATAAAGATTGCTGATTCAAGCGTAGCTGACAAACCGGATATCGTTCTGTATGACTGGCATCATGGGTATCCTGAGGGTCTTGAGGAGGAGATTATTGTCTTCGCAACCACCTATGAACGTCAGGCTATGGAGAACGTAGATATGTTGCTGGATCAGAAACGAATGCCTACTGTACTGCTTATCATAGAAGAAGAATGCGGACTTGGACTGAAGTATGTGGATAAATATTATCCAGTGATTACTTCAAAAATCAGTTACATCAGTAGTCCGGAGCGAAGAATTGATTGGGTCCATGATGGAAGGGTGGATCTTAAGGTAGATAAGGATTTTGCCGAAGCTGTAAATGACTTTTTGATTGAAATTTGCGATGTTCCAAAGCAAGACATCAAGAAGCTGTGGCAGTATGCAAGGAAACGGGGGTAGGTAATTGTGCTTGTAGCTTTCTGGGGACCTGCTCAAGGGCAGGGGAGAACAACTTCGAATATGGCAGCTGTTGCGGCTACCATAGCGCTAGATCATCATATCCGCGTGTTAATGACACATACGCATTTGGAGCAAGGGGTGCTTGAGCATTTGTTCTCACAGACAAGAACAACGCTTCAGTCTGCACAGACCACCGGCGGAATGGATGCGATTGAGAGATTAGTGCAGTGTGGAATGCTGACACCTGAAGGAATTAGAGATCATGCGGAGTCCATTCTTAAGGATCGGTTGGAACTGCTTAGGGGATCTATGAGTACTGAGAAACATGAGACAAAGCTCTTGCTTCCGCATATCTACAAGGATTATCGCAGGTTTTATGATTTGTTATTTGTGGACCTTTCCTCTGAAGATGATCCGGATGTTGTGTCTCTGGTTATGGAGCAGGCAGATTTGATTGTGGTAAACCTAAATCAGAATCAGGTAAGTCTGGATACCTATTTTTTGAACAAGAACAAAGCTCCTGTTCCGAGCCATAAGCCAGTCCTCTATTGTATTGGGGCTTATGAGCGAAGCTCCAGGTTCAATAAAGAGAGAATTATTAAGCTGTATGAATTGAAGAAAAAAGCAGTAGGTGTTATCCCACATCATATTGGTTATATGGATGCTCAAAATGAACGGCGTTTTGTTCAGTTTCTATTGAAGGCAAGAGAGGCTAAATCCCGTTTTCTGGAGTTTAGTGAGGACGGAAGCTTCACTGAGGCGGTACGACATATGGGACAGCTTATTCTCCGGATGCTGGAGATTTCTCCAGTATCGGAATTGGATGCTGCGAATGATTAATCTGATTCTGATCTTTGTAGTCCTGATAGCTATTGGAGTGTTCCTCTACTTATGGCTGGGCAGACGTAAGGATGCTGCTCCACCTTCCGTCCAACTGAAATATGATATGAATGAAATCGTGCTGTTTCTTAGAAGGGCTTTTGAGGAGATTATAGCTGCGTCTCTTTATGAAGGAAGCCCAAGTGAGGAAGAATACAACCGTCGGAAGGCGCGGCGAAGGGAATTGCAGAAAGCGCTCCGAAGTTGCATGCACGGCGATCTATCCGCTAAAAAATACGTGAAGCTTTATATGAAGGATCTATTGGTTCAGACCTACGGTCTGGATGAAGGAAATGTAGATAAGATTATCAGCTTCGGCCATACGAATCGATTGACTTCACAGGATTGCTTCGATATCTTGCTTTATGTTTTCAAAAAAGATCATGGTCAGAATGCATTTAATGTAATAGTAAGCAAATATAGCCTGGATACACTGCAAAAGCTGCCTGATGGATCTAAGGGGTATAAGATCACCGAAGAGCAGATTCGCCATATCTATCAGTCCGAGCAGCCGAGATTGTCCATCCAGGACAAGATTGAAATTATTGTCCAGAGAGCTTATCAAATTTATAAGGGGCTCGGCGTTATTGATGAGCTTCGAGATCAGAACATCGACGGAGTCAATGGAGGAACAAGTGGCATGCCTCCTGATGTCGTTCAGACTACAGATTTTCTGGAATATACGAAGCAGCAGCATTTCATACCACAATCCTATGATGCGGTGTGGACGTTCTATCGCGGAAAGTCGCTTCACCTGGAATTCTTAAGTTTTGGTTCTGAGAAGGAGCTTAAGCGGGTTTGCCAAAATATCTATGGGTTTGGTAACCCTGGACAATTAAATGAATCCAAGGGTTATATCATCAATGATATGGCTGATGGCAGCCGGGTCGTGGTTGTGCGGCCCAAAATGGCTGAAAGCTGGGCTTTTTTTGTCCGAAAATTTAATGATTCCCTCGTGGAATTGGATCAGCAGATTCAAGATCAAGGGGCACAGCTTGCGATTGATATGCTTGTTTTTCTCATCCTGGGCCATCAGGTCACTGCCATCACAGGCAGACAGGGCTCGGGGAAAACTACGCTGCTTAAGGCACTGATCAAATATATTGATGCGAAGAATATCCGGATTCAGGAGACTTCCTTCGAGATCTGGGCGAGAAAAATGTATCCGGGTAAAAATATTTTATCCTTTAGAGAAACCCCCTCCGTTAGTGGGCAGGATGGACTGGATGTGCAGAAAAAAACGGATGGCGCTGTGAATATCGTCGGTGAGGCGGCTACTCATAGTGTGGTCAGTTATGTGATTCAGGCAGCCCAGGTAGCTTCTGAATATACATTGTTTACACACCACGGCAAAACACTTCCCAATTTGGTCAGTGCTTTGCGCAACAGTCTTATCGCATCGGGAGCCTTCAGTAATGAGAAAATTGCTGAGGTTCAGGTTGTTGAGGCACTTGGCTTCAACGTCCACCTGGTACTGCGTGCTGGGAAAAGATATATCGAACGGATTACAGAGATTATCCCGGCTGATCCCCAGTTTGAATATCCTCAGAACTACAAGGATCCTGAGAATATTACGGACAAGCTGGATGCTTTTATGGATACCGTGACCGAATATTTTGGCCGGATGACAGATCGACGTTCCTATGATTATAAGGATGTAATTATGTGGGAAGCCGGAGAATACGTGGCCAAACATCCGATCAGCAGCCGCAAAATCGATGAAATGCGCAAAAATATGGATGAAGAGGATGCACTAGAATTCACTGCATTTCTTGAGAAGTATTGGGGGCAATCCGCATGAATCTGCAAAACCTATTGTTGATTATTTTGGGAACCTCGGGAGTGCTACTGGTTATCCTGCTTGTGCTGCTTAATATAGTGCAGCGTAAATTGAAGGGAACACAATATCAAGAGCAAAGGCGACTAAAGGCTCTGCTGCCAACGAGAACAAAGGAAAAAAGATGGTTGGAGCAGGCCCATAAAACTTATCCGGTACTTGATGAACTGCCATTAGTTAAGAAACTTCTTCACCGGATGCGCTCGCGTCTGACCTTGGTTCATGCAGGCAATGAAATCATGATCAGAAGTCGCGCGGCTGCGCTGACGCTAATGATTGTTGCTTGTATTCTGATCATTTCGTTGAGTTCATTCCTCTGGACTTCATCCTGGGTAAGCCGTGCGACTATTATGCTAGTTTCAGTTTATCTTGGAGGTGTCCTTAGCGATCTCTTCATTGGGCGTTTAGTGAAGCAGATGTTATATGACCAATCGTCCATGATTCTGGATATTCGCCATGAATATCATCAGACACATATGGTGCAAGTCAGCTTGGAGAATTCTGCGGAACGTTCGAAACCAATGGTAGCCGTGCATGCTCGGCAGATTGCTGGAATTCTGGCAGCGGTGGACCCGGAAGATGAACTGCAGAAATATTATGAGATTGCACCTAACCGTTATATGAAGCAACTAGCTGGAGTGAGTTACAAAATAGGTGAATATGGCGATGCGGATATCCATAAAGGGGAGCGTTCGATTTATCTATCGATGCTTGGCAATATTAGAGAAGAGATTCATATGGATATTAATCGGCGTGAGCGAATCGATCGTTTGTTATACGGTATTGTTTTTGTAGCCATTTCGCCGGTATTCATGCTGGATCCAATCCGCAATTGGGCGGAGGGAATGTTTCCTATTGTATCTAATTACTACAATTCGGCCTGGGGGTTATATTCTTTAATCTTACTTTATATCACGTTCATAATATCGTTTATTGCCTTGCGGATTCTCAAGGGTGTGGATGAAGATACTCAATCAATCAAAGATGAGGGTAAGTGGTTAAATCGGATCCTGAAGAAAAAATGGATTTTCAAACTGGTGGATCGGATCACACCGGCAGAACATGAGCCTCTTCATTTCAAGGTGGCCGGCAAATTGAAGGATGCTAACTCTGGGTTGTCGCAACATGCCTTCTTTCTGCAGAAAACACTAGCGGCAGTCGTTATCTTTATGCTGATCGTATCGCTTCAATTCTCGATCCATGCCAATATCAAGCATAACATCCTGTATCCCAATAAGCAGATCATCACAGGCGGCAATCAGACAGAATCTCAGAAGATGCTGAGCGAGGAACGGTACGCTTTTGAGCAGACTTTAATTGGAGAACTGGTAGCGAAGGATATTACACCGGATCAGATGTTGCCTTACATTCAGGAGAAAGCGGAGAATAAGTCTTTCCTTCAGAACAATCTGAACCAGAATGCCTATGCTGCACAGTTAATGAACAGGGTAGAGCAATATCATGAGGAGTATTACAAATGGTATGAGCTTTTGCTGGCTTTTGGGCTGGCGTTGGCAGGGTTTTATCTTCCGGATGCCTACTTAATCATTCGTACTCAGCTGCGAAAGTGGGAAATGCAGAATGAGGTGGACGGATTCAATACGCTTTCCATGATGCTGTCTCAATTTCCGAATATCAGCGTGTACGAAATGATAGAGTGGCTGCATCGTTACAGCTACATTTTTGAGCGGCAGCTGCTGCGCTGCATGCTGGATTATGAGGCTGGAGGCTGGAGCGCCATTGAGAATCTGAAGGAGGACGCGCGGTTCGTTCCCCTTGAACGGCTCGCAGACCGCTTGCAGGTTGCAGCCGATCTGATTCCGGTGAAGAAGGCGTTTGATGATATGGATGCGGAGAGGGCATTCGCGATGGATCAACGCAAGGAGCACTATGAGAAGGTCATCAGCAGGAAAAGTACACTGGGTAAAATGTTCGGGTTCTTGCCGATGCAGGCAACGTTCACCTTATATTTACTGCTTCCCTTCGTCTATATGGCCTTCCAGCAGCTGGGTGACCTGACTGTTGTAACTGGCAAAATGTGAAGGAGATACAGGCATGGAGAATATAGCAAGCTTTTTGAAAACAACGATATCGATTCTGATCACGCTGGCCATTATATCATCCGGTCTATTCTTGTGGGGGAAGACACAGCCAGTTGTCGAATTGGCGAATAGCCAGGCGGCGGCACAGGCCAGGGAGCTTTCGGAGCAACAATATTCCGCATTTGACAATCAGATTGTCAGCGGCTCCCAGATTCTTACGGCTTATCGGAGGTACGAGTCGCAGCAGGGATTTTGCCTATATGTAGAGAGACCTTATGTCAATGGTCAAGGTGAGTCAGATAGACAAATTAGCTTGAATCCAAGCGAAAAAGGTTATTGCCGTGCGTTTGATTATTCCAGTGGGAGTTTCAAAGAGGGACCTGATTCTAGAGGTGTAGATGTAGAAGAACTCTCGGAGGCTTCAGGAAGATATTATATTAGTCCGCAAGCCAGATTTAAGGCTAAGCTGATAAAAGATAAAAATGAGCGGATTGCAGCTATTTATTTCGTAGCGGAGTAGACGCGTCAAATAAAAATCAGCTTCAAATAAGGTGAGGAGGAAACATCATGGAGAATATCTCGACCGGACTTAAATGGGTTATTGGCATTATTGTTACCATTCTGATTATTGCTGCAGGCGTAAGTATTTATCTGGTTATCAACAACTACTTCATCCGCGCACAGGAACAGACTCTGGCCCAGACCCAGATGATTAATCAAGCAGAATTCAACAGCTATGATAACAAGGATGTATCCGGCCAAGATGTGATTAATGCGGTAATGCGGTATAAGGGGCGTCCGCAGTTCGCGATTTTGATTAAAACAGGGGAAAATACAGAAGGATTCTATGCGGAGAATACGTATGGGGCTACCTACGAACAACCTAAAGACACGTCTAATCCGGTAGTTGATTTATCTAGTGATAGTAATCTTAAAGATGGCGTCAGTGTTTCGAAGATGCTCGATCAGACAAATACAGATTCATATAACAGAGATAATTATTTGGTGAATACACTCTCTGTCTTTAAAGCGGTTGTTTATAAGGACAGCAATGAGGAAGTTCGTTTAATTGTTTTTAAACAGAAATAAAAACGATATCGAAAAGGGTGGGTATAGATGGAGAATATTTCTACGGGACTTAAATGGGTTATTGGCATTATTGTCACAATTCTGATTATTGCCGCAGGTGTCAGTATATATCTTGTCATTAATAATTATTTTATTCGTGCCCAGGAGCAGACATTGGCCCAGACTCAGATGATCAATCAAGCGGAGTTCAATTCTTATGATAATAAGGATGTATCTGGCCAGGATGTGATTAATGCGGCAATGAGATATAAGGGGCGTCCGCAATTTTCCATTCTGATAAAGACTGGCGTAAATAAAACAGGTTTTTATGCGAAAAACACATATGAAACTTATTATGCGCCAGCGAAAGAGGCCAGTGGCGAAAACCCGGCTTCAGAGCTTGATCTGGGAAATAAGAACAGTGGTGCTCATAACTATAGTGTATCAGCAATGCTCGACCAGAGTCTAAACAAAGGTAATAGTGATAACTGTAATGTCAATACGCTTTCTATTTTTAGAGCTACCTTACATAAGGACAAAAATGATGAGGTTCGAATTATTGAATTTAATCAGAACCCGGATCATAAATGAAAACTAGCACTCAATTTCTACTAACCCTCTTTGCTTGGATCTTGTTCGCTGTAGGCGGATTTACGTTTCTGCGCCTGGAGATGGAGAATGCTGTTCCAAATAGGCACTATGAGCTGCCGACAGTTGCATCGGCACCTTACAAAGGGACAGGTGATTTGAACAAAATTAGCGGTGAGCAGGTTATCGGTATGATCCCTCCAGCACTGGAGGGGGAATATATTTTATATATCGATGGCATTGCAATTAATGAGGAAACGGACCTTACAGCAGTGGATTTACGTGGAGTGCCTGATGCTGCTTATCAGTTAAGAGTCACGCGAACCGATGAGATGATTACGGAAATCTCCGCCACCCGCTAGAAAGGAGGAGCCGCATGGCAGACGCGCTGAAAGGTGTAATTATAATTATTTTGCTGGCATTTGTGTTCGGAGTCTATCCGGCATTCCGTCAATCCGAAGTTGTAGAAAGGAATACTAAGCTCGCCGCCAATGCGGCTGTGGTGGAATTCGTGGATACCGTTCGTGCTAAAGGGTACGTGGATACTTCCGATTATGAGCTGTTTCTTCATTCGTTGGATGCTTCATATGGTGTTTTCAAAGTGCAAATGGAGTATTACAAAAAGAATTTACAGCCCTTATATACGAATCCTGATGATTATTCTACATTCCAGAACAGCTTTAGTGTCCGATATGACGGATATTTCAGCAAGGATATTTTGGAAATCTTATATCCGCATTCAGGACCTTTACTGGCTGCAGATGATCCAGGTAGAAGGTTTACCATGCATGTAGGCGATCTGTTCAATGTCCGGCTGGAATCTGAAGGGACGACACTTGCCTCACGGATGCGATCGCTCTTGTTTCATAGTGAAATGATTCCGGTCAATTTGAAGTATGGGGGGATGGTACGAAGTGAAGCCCCTTAGTGTTGTGCTTGTTTTTCTAATTCTGGTCATTCCTCTTGTTCTTATGGGCGACACTCGAGAAGATCTTCAGGTCTTCAATCAGGACATGTATAAACGCTATTCGGATGATTTTCAAGCCGCAGTGGATGATGCTGGTGATTATCTGTCACGACTGGAACAGCAGCCTACTACCACAGCAGTGCACTATGGGCGGGAACGCCAGCTGCAACTGGATCAGGATGTGCTAAGTGTTTTTTACAGTAATTTAGCTTTGAAATTTGGGCTGGAGAACAACCAGACTGAAATGAACAATTTAAAAATGCATATACCAGCACTGGTGATGTTTGGGTATAGCGGCTATACGTTGGTTACTCTGGACGACACGGCTAGTGATAGCGGGAAGGATGAACTTAAGCCTGTGAGTTGGCCTGAGCGCCCCTATTACTACAAGCTTCAGAACGGCAATTTGCTTTATTTCACTTTGGATGACAATGCGCGGGTGTATGATACTAGCTCTAATGAATTCTATGAGGGGGAGTATACAACCCTAGCGGCTGAGACCAATCTTAATCCTCTGACCTCTATAGAACTATTTCACGAAATCCGGCAGAGTACGATCACATCACTCGTTGAAAAAGACTTGGCAACAGCCATTAACAGACATTTGGAGCTGGTGAAACGAATGGGCTTGTCGATTCAGTTCACCCTTCCCCGCGGCTTGCAGGAGCAATCCATACAGGATGTAGGGATCATGGCTTTTATTCAAGGTTATCCACTTCCTGGGGGAGAACTGCTGGATGCGTATTCCTTAGGTAGTGGGGCAGTAATGCGACGAAAGGTTCTGGTAGGTACCCGAAATTCAGCTGGGCGACATATTGCTTACGGAGAAAGCTGTGTACCCTCGGGGGTTACTGTTATAGAAAGCCTGTTCGATCCAGAGGAGGCCGCTCGAAAAGGGTATTTTATTGAGGATTGTGCGGTTAGGTAAATCTAGATCTATAAATACATGTTCACAACGAGAGGAAGGTTTATATGAATCTATTAAAACTAAGTAAAAAAGCAGCCCCGGTCTTCTTACTGCTCGCTGTGAGCTTGGCTTCATCCTCAACTTCAGCGGCTAAGGCTGATTCTATTCAGTTCAGTGACGTTACGGCGAATCATTGGGCGAAATCAGGAATTGATACGGCGGTGAAAAAAGGGTATGTAGTGGGATATCCGGGAGGGCTGTTCTTGCCTAATGCCAACGTGACCCGTGCTGAATTTATCAAAATGATCGTGACAGCGACTGGGCAAAGCGTGGAGGAGACCGCAGGCAAATGGTATGTGAGTTACGTTAATGCTGCGGAGCAGGCGAAGTTGTATGTGAGCAGTGATTTTGCTAATTCGGAGCTGGAATGGAACAAAACAATAACCCGTCAAGAGATGGCTCGTATTGCTGCTCGAGCAACTGGATTAGAGACAAAGGAAGATGACAAGTGGATGTATCTGGCTACGAAGTCGGGCTTAATCTCTGGACTTGGTGCAGGTAAGCTAGGAGAAAAGGAAAACACAACAAGAGCGCAATCTTTAGCTACCGTAGAGCGTGTATTAACGATAAAAGGCGGAGGGAAGCTGCCGACAGATAAGTATGCGATTAGCAGTGCAGAATTGGCTTGGCATAAGACTAATATTTTTACAGTAGCGCCGGATATTTTCACAACTAATGATCCGATTAAAGATCTTAATGTAGCTGATACTTGGAAAGAAGATAAGATGAAAATCACTTCTAAAGATGGTCTTTTTAGTGCGGAATTATATGCACTGATTGCAATAGATTTATCTGACAAAAATGATCCTAATTTAAAACTTATCCCTGATTTATCAACGTTGAAGTGGAAAAACACAGCTGATAATACACCAGATGGTATTAAAATAAGTGAAAAATACAGTAATAGTTATTTGTTCTATTCTAAAAGCCATATTAACTTCAATAAGGACTCTAAAAGATACTCTAATTTCGGATTTTTTACAGCTGAAGTGCTGGGTACTTTCAATAATGATAGAGTATCTTTCCAGAACGGAAATCTGAATTCTCAAGCTCTTGTCTTTCAAAAGGTTCCTTTTGATTTACCTATAACCATACTCCCGAAAAGTGGATGGGAACAAACTAGACCAATAACGGTTACGATTGAAGTTCCATCACTATCAAATTTCTATCTCGTACGAAATGAGATCTTAACTATTGCAGGTCCAAAAAGTAAATAAGGGAGGTTAGGGATTTTGAAATTTGCACGATCAAAAATCATAATATTGATAAATATATTATTTTTTATCACAGTTAGTTTTTTGATCTTATTTATGCAGTTTAAGCCTTCTGAAACAAACGCAGCAGGCACGGATGAAGAATTGTTCAAAACAGATGGGATACAATACCAAGCTAATGATGAAAACCTAAAACGTGCCTATCAATCGGTATTTAATAATACTAAGGAATTAAAGACGGTACCGTTTGAGCTTAATGCAGGCACCGGAAAAATTATTACAAAAATTCTTCTGAAAAAAGATAATCAAGTTCTGCAAACCATTAATGTGAACGCTCAGTCTTATAATAATTTTATAAAATTACAAGGAGAACCGGTTGCTGTGAAATCTGTTGGTAATGTGGCTAACGGAAGCTGGTTTGCTTGGAATCGAAGTATTGCAGGAACGACCTGGGTTCCAGGTCTAGGAGGAACTTGGCACTATGACGTTCCACAAGACAGTACTAAAGGAAGTGAAACAATTGGAGGTATACAACGAGATAAATGGCCAGGTAAAAGAATAATTATGGATAACGTACCGTTTCCGAGAAATAAGCCCTTTTACAGTGTAGGGGGAGAGGATTATGGAGATTTTGCCACCACTTTAATAGATAGTGATCCTCAAAGACTACAAGCAGCTAATCCTATGCAGATTGGAAGTAATGTTAAAATTGTCACTGATAAACTAATAGTAGGACCGGGAATATCTGGATATACAGATCCATCTACAGTAATCAAAGATTATAAAGTAAAGGATTTAGAATTTGGACTCGTAACTTATGGGCAAGACTTCGGCCATGAAGGTCTTAGAGTGAATATTGCAGACAATGGTTCTTCAGCAATGATGTATTACTTTGCAAATTATGAATTTGAAATCAAATCTTTTACCTATCGTTATCCAAATGTCTATGAGGTGTACGTTAAAAATGGTACCACTACATCACCTACTCCAACACCCGGACCAACACCTGGAAACCAGTCAGTAGAATGTACAGAACCTGTTCCAGGTCAAGTCATCCCCGGTGAGTATCTGGAACCTGGGGTGGCCGCTGAGATCCGGGCGGATCAACGCGGAAATGAACAATTTGATGTTCTGCAGGGAATTCCAAGCTCAGAGAGTTTGTACGGGCACGCTTCTACTCAAAGTTATCTTTATCAAAATAAATTTGTTGAAATGAAAGGTACTTGTACATATAACATTAAAATTCAAAAAACATATACCCTAAAATGGGATCCTAGAAAACCGGCTCCCACAGGCACAGGGACTGTGCCTGCTCCAACAAGTGAACCGAAGGAAGTCGAATACTCTTACACTATTGAACGCCCTTATTCGTATTGGACTATAGATACACTGGAAGTTTACTCACTTGCTCGGGCGTTATTGGTGAATGATGCTTTTTCTGGAGGACAGATTACTTTAGACCCTAATGGTTATATAGCCCCTGATTTTACAGCAGAAACCACGGGCAAGTATTTTCCTCCTGATGCTCCTGATTCAATTACTGTTCCAACCACTGTTAAAGATGGAGGAACGACCCGGCCGGAACCAGACGATGAAACAGAGACTTTCCGGCCGAAAGCCGAGGAAGCCGCCAAGAAAATCAAAGTGCAAAATGATAGCCTTGCCTTCACTGGGCAGACGATCATGAACGGGAATGAAGCTATAGAAACGGGTCTTCCGCCTACGACTATCCCGAACCCGCAGCCCATAGGTGAAAACGTACTGTACAGTCCGGGCAATATTATTGAGCCTACACATCTGAATGCTCCTAATCTTCCAAGCTCCGGGGAGGTAACCTACACACCAATGGATGGAAATATCAACGGTGGAACAGAGGAGAGGGTGCTTCCGATAAACGGAATTAATACTGTCACCGTGCACACACCGGTCGTCAACTACTCGCTTCTTCCAGACGATAACCGCCCATTCGATCAACGTATGACACCGGATATGACTAGGGCGGTGCTGATCTTGGATCGGCCATTCACCGTACACTTTACAGAGAGCGGCCAGCATCTCAATATCCCTGGGTACGGCAACCGGGATTATGCCAAATACACGAAAAACAAGCGGATTCAATTTCCTTTCGGTGTGTTTCAAAATGGCAATTATTACCCTGAGGATACTTGGATCTACATTCCTGTAGGGACGCCGTCCATGACCTTTAAGATGCCAACCTGGGTTGATGAAGGAAACTATACGGTTCAGACGCAGTCTTGGGCGATTAATGCTCCATCGGATGGTTCAGATCTTTGCGAAGTGAATCGGAACGGAGACTTATGGAATTACTGCGCATCGGAGAGCTTCAATGTGGGTGTGGTCGGTCGGCTGTTCAATTTCCGGATCTGGGACATTGGAGATTTCCGGTTTGAGAAGGTGTTTCGAACGGGTGTCGGGACATTTGAGCATAGCAACGCGATGTATTATACCGGCGGAAATGATGAGAATGGCATACCGACCGCTTTAAGTGGACAGCCACAGTGGCAGCTGCCGATCCGCAAGGGTTCTCACCCTACGGAGCAAAGGACGGTACCACATAACGGCTATTCCTTCCTGTTTGACTTCCGGACCATCGGGAACCTGTGGCAGCCGGGCGAGGGTATCCGGATCGAGCCAAGCTTCTATTTTATTCCGAAAAACGGAGGTACAGCGACACCTGTCGATCTGTACTATGATATTTCCGGTTCGAAGAATAAGATGATCGGCGTCGGCTCCCCAAAGGACAAGCTGAGCTACACCCGGACCTACCGCTTGGCGGATGGCTTGCGGAATATATCGAGTGGTGAATTATCGACGGCAGCTAGCTATGAATACAACTATATAATGACTCAAGCGGAGCGAGATAAGACGCCTTGGTTTAAGTTCTACAAACAGTATCTAAAGCGAAAAACCAAAATCGCTTACGGTTACGACATGGAAGTCCTGCCCTTTGAATCGCGAACTTTAGTCGGCCCGACCGACATCCCGAATGTAGTTAATCCAATCACAGCCGTCCGCAGCGTACAGCATTGGTACGGGGAGTATAACTTGCCGATTGCACCATATATCCTGCAAAAGGGAACAAACATCGTCACTCTGGCGAATCAATATGGAGGTGCATTAGATGGGCATGAGAAGGAGTTCATCACTGGTGGTTATATTCTGGTGAATTTCCAAATCTATACGACTAAAAATGGAGATGCAGACACTCGTATTTTAGGCTACAAGGCACCGATTGCTAACATGTGGGCGATTGAAGGCCAGATGAATGGGAGCACAGATGAAATGGGACAGACGTTCTCTTTTTCCTCTGGGGATATCATTCTGTTTGAATCAGATTTCTCGGTACGTAATGACTATCAGGGGCAGGGTAGATAGGGTTTGCAAAAAAAACTGATAAGAAAACCGGAGCTATAATAATGAACTTAAAAGATCTTATTGATCTGAAAAAAAGTATTTTTTAAGTTCATTTTTATATAAAAAACAATTACTTAAAGGAGAGGTTAAGAATGGCAGACAAAGTTACATTGAGTTACGAGGGATTGGCATCGCAGGCAAATACGGTTTTGAAACAAAAACAAGAGTACGATGCATTAATGAAAAAAATTATGACGACAGCAACGAATCTGAATAGTATTTGGGAGGATGCAGCAGCTAGAGATTTTGCCGAAAAGGTAAAAAGTATGCAGAAAACTTTCGATGCATTTGGCAAAGCGCTTGAGGATATTGGAACTCATATGAATAATGTATCTAAGAGTTATTCAGAACTTTCTAAAAATATTAAGAACTCTCAAAAAGGTTTCTAAGAATCTATCAATATACTTTCAACAACATGAGCCCCACTACATAAGAATGCAATTAGCTATGCAGAGTGCTGCATAGCTAATTTTATTAGAAGCAAGCAGGGGGAATCACATGGCGTCAACGAAGCTTACATTTAACGTAGAGGAAGTCGAGCGCCTGCAGACGAAAATAAGACAGGTAAGCCAGGACACCAATCGGTTGTATCTCCAGTTGAAAGGTCAAGCTAGTAACTGGAGTGGTATCCCATTAGGATCAAACCAGGTGCAGGCGCAGATAATCATCAACGAACTGACGGTAGAAGCGGAAAAACTGGAAGACATCATTCGAGGCGCAATAAAAGGTGTTCAAGGCGCACAGGATGAGAACAAGAGGCAGGCAAATCAACTTTTTCAACAGCTCGGTGTTCTTGGCGGTATGTTCGAAAGGTTTGGGGGCGGAAGTGCAATAGGGAAGTCTTCTATCCCGACGACGGCTCAGAAAGCAGTCACGAATCTGATCACCTCGGTTGCTACTCTGAGGGGTTGGGATGAGTTGAGTAGGGATCCTATGGTGCAGAAGCTCCAGGCAACTGTTAAAAATTCAGGACTGGGAACGATCGACTCCATAGCCGCGCAAAGTAAGCTGAAGGATATCTACCTAACGCGGGATCAGATCGCGAAGGCGCAGACAGCCTATAAGGTATATCAAACATTCGGGAACCAAGCGCAAATGGATGCAATGCATAAGCTGGCGGAAGAGGCACGCAAGAAGCTGGAATCCTTGGGTATAGACGAGGTCCAGTACCAGGCGGGTAAGGATCTAAGCACTTATTTTAAGAAACCAGTGGTTAAGGCATGTGATTATGATCCGTCTATCACTAGTAGAAGCGTACCACTAGTTCAGAATGAAGCGTATCAGTTGCTACTACGGACGGCAATGGAAAAAGGGGAGAAGGGAGCCTGGGCAAAAGGTCAACTGGAAGGCATTCAAACCACCATGGAACAGATGATTGCTACTGGAGTAAGTCTGGGTGTACACGTGATGACAAACCAAGGTGTAAAGGCTTGGGGAGATGTTATAAAATTGACTTCATCAGTCGCCCAACTGGATTCCTATAATCTGTTTAGAAAGAATAAACCGGAGGATCAAGCAAAACCCGAGGATTCTAAAAATGCCTTTTATAAATCGATAGACAGTTTTAAAGAGATTGGAACGGGTTTTGTAGGTACATTAAGAACTCGTGCGGATAAGGCCACAGACTCCCCCTATGACTTTTTCAACTGGTTAACATTAGGGATAACAGGAGATATCCCAGTCGGGATATATGAAGCAGCCAAAGATCGATCAGAGCATATGTTTGATTCAAAGGAGAAGTTTGCGGATTGGTTAACACTGGGAACAGTGGAAATGGCGAAAGGAGCATTTAATCCAGACGAAGCATGGTCAGCGGATCATTGGCTCAACAGTCTGGGAATGGTAACGTTGTTGTATGGTCCGGTAGAAAAATCTTTGCTTCCTACAGGAAGCGGAGGTCTAAAGCCTCCAAAAGGGTTAGATTCTGTAAAAGATTTTGAGGTAAAAAAACCGTTGCCGGCATTCAGCACAAATGAAGGTTTTCAATTCAAGATAAATAATCTAGATGTAGATACCCCGGCACTTCCACAGACTCCGATGCAAATCAATTTTAAGAATGAAATGGATCGGATTTTTAGAGAGAAGATGGAAGGGAAGAGTGAGAGTAATCATTCAATAAAGGACGTGGAAGTGAAGGCGGTTGAAGGAACGGGTAATGGTGTAAGTGGCAGTAAATCGTCTTATTCAAAAAACATTGATGATTTCTTGTCAGGCAATAAAAAGTTTGGTGAAGTATTAGATGATTATGCTACAGTGTATGCAGAGAAAGTTAATTCAAATGTCCCTTGGAAGTGGAGAAATGTACCAGGGGGAGATACACTAACACAAAAGCAAATTAAGTTGATTAGAGAACGAGCGAAGGAACTAGAGAAAATACCAGATGTACCTATGAAGCCTGGTGTAAAACATCCTGATTTTGAGAAAGCTGATTTAATTATAAAGATTGATGAGAATCCTGTTATTTTACAGTTGCCGAAAGACTATTGGAAGAAGTCTGATCCACAACAGTTCCAATGGCTTGATTCACAACTTCCAGGTGGAAAACGCCCACCTGGCACAACATGGCATCATTCTGAAATTGACGGTAGAATGGAATTAGTACCTTTTGGTATACATAATTCCATAAATCATCAGGGTGGGAGAGCTCCAGGTGGTTGGGCGCATGCTAAAAGATAAGAATAGGAAGTGAGAGATGTGAGATTGGATGTTAATACGATTGTCCTTCCATTGCCAACCGATGAATTATTAGATGTAGTTGAGCGAAGCTTGAGAGTTTCATTTCCTGAGACTTATAGGAGTTTTATTAAGGATAATAATGGAGCTGTACCAATCACAAATATGTTTAGTTTTAATCAACATGAATATATAATTGAAAAGTTTCTTTGTATATTGAATGATAGTGAGTCTGACCCTATTAATGGATGGTATGATGTTGAAGTTATTATTACACAAATAGGTGATAGATTAACTGATAATGAAGATTTAGTGGGGATGAATGTAGTTCCTATTGCAGTACTTTTTTCAGGGGATTTTATTTGTTTGGATTTTAGAGAAATAGAAGAACCTACTGTAGTTATTTGGTTTCACGAAGAGTCAGAGGAATTTTCACCTGTAACACAAAATGTCGCCACAAATATATCAGAATTTTTTGAAATGCTAAAAGAGTAATACTATTTTAGTTCATGTTAGCACGTGATTGATGATTAGCCCTATTCAGTGCCGAATGAATCCATTATTCAACCTTAATACGTATAACCCATGTAATGCCGCAACAAGAATCTCTTGATTTCCTTTGTACGTACGAAAATTCTTGAAAAGCGTAACCTAATTAACGCTAGAGCCTTACATAGAACAGGTCGATTATGGTCAGATACCACCATGACTGACCTGTTTTTTTATATTCATTTTCCGGTGTTGTAGCTTGCGGTGTCCATCCAATATCCCTCCACTAGTAAAGATTTCAAAAGGAGTAAAGCACCCCCAAAAGGACTTTACTCCTTTTTAACATCTAGTCTAAGCTATGTTATTATTACCTTATATTTTCCTATAAATAACAAAATATAGAGTTGGGAGGTTTATGAATGAGAAGTAAGCGTAACTTGATAATGCTGTTATTGTTTGCTTTGACGATTATACTTTCAGCTTGTAATGATAAAAAAGCTGCGACATTGTCCATGGATGAAGTACGGGATCTAGCTCAGCAAGGCGAGGCGTTGTCGTGGAAGGATTTTGAAGGTTATCCCTTTGAAGACGTCGGTTCAGGTTTGTACATCCGCAAATATGAAATTAATGATGACTACCATGTATTAGTTGGTGGCGGAAGTGTTGATACAGCTCCTCTGTATATAAATCTTGTCAAAAGAAACGGAGAAAAGATCGATATCCGTTATGATGACATCGATCATTTTATCCTCAATTAAATGATGGGCTTTTAGGTTATTCAAATCTTATTCCGTTAGATAATTCATCCAAACGCTCCCAGTCGAGTACTACAATTTCTTGCTTAACTTTATATAAAATTTCCATGTCGGTGAGCCGCTGAATGACACGGTTTAAATGGCGGGGAGTAGTCCCAATTAACGAAGCTATATCTGGGATATAGGGTGTCTGAATTTCTTTTCCAAACTCACGTTGGAGTTGTATCGTTAATAAATAACTTGCAAACCTTTCCTCTACAGAGCCCAGCAAGTTCGTTCGGGATGCGGATGTGCAGGTTAGAAGCTTGTAAGAAAGATGTTTCAGCAATAAGTCTTTAAAGCTATGGTTATCCATTAGGTCAGACTCAACCTTTTGTTTCGGGATAAATAAGAGAGAGGTTTGTTGTACCGCTTCCACTTGTGATTGGACCACAACCTCCTGCACGTATTCAATGTCCCCGAATAATGACAAGGGTGAGCAGAACCGTAATAACAAGGATTTTCCCGTTCCCACACTAGAAGAGACCTTAGTACGCCCCTCCACTTGAACATAAATTCCGTCCAGCTCATCGCCCTCATGCAAAATGATTTCATTCTGCTCATAGACACGTAACTGAATTAAAGCATGTTTTGATGACGTGAATACTTGATTTAGATTAAATTGGGTAATGTAATGTGCTATAAGATTTGGATCCTGAATAGTTTTCATTGCGTGCTCCTTTTTGGACATCGGTCCTTTCTATTATATACGAACTCGTTATTATAGAGAAAAAGGGGAGGATACAGACGATGAAATTTATTTTTGATTTAGATGGAACCATATGTTTTAGCGGCAAACCTTTGAGTGAACGAATCGTACAAGCCTTGGATACTCTAATTGAAAAAGGTCATGAAGTTATTTTTGCGTCAGCCCGGCCTATTCGTGATTTATTACCTGTGTTGCCTGCACATATGCACCATTTTTCAATGGTTGGCGGGAATGGTGCATTTATTGCAAAAGGCGGAGAGGTTATTTCGACGATACATTTTGACGCGCAAACTTCGGACATCCTCTTGAAATTAATAGAAGAATTTAATGCAGCTTATTTGATTGACAGTCACTGGGATTATTCATATTCGGGTTCTGATGATCATCCCATTCGAAGAAATGTAGATCCAGAACAACGCGCCAAAAATGTGAGTCCATCTGAGCTGGATGAGCTTGTGAAAGTAGTTATTTTGAGAAGCCTAAACGGGGAACAGTTATTAGATCAGCTACATAAACTACCTGTTGTGATTTATAGACATGGTCAAGAGGACATTATAGATATTAGCCCTAAAGGCATAAATAAATGGACAGGATTACAACAATTAGGCGTAGAAATGCAGCAATTTATCGCTTTTGGTAACGATGCTAACGACATAGAAATGTTTAGACATTCCGCTCATTCAGTTTGTGTTGGAGAACACACAGAGCTTGGTGAATTGGCAACGGAAAAGGTGAGCAACGAAGAGGAACAAATTGTTAGAAAAATACTGGGGCTGATGAGTGGGCTGCAGATCGCTTAGTCCATCAACTGATGATCTTAGCTCGCCGTTCGGTGCAGCACATACAGGGAAGCTATAATTGAAATCCAAAAAACCTGCCGATTAAAACGACAGGTTTTTTAAGTATTATAGATGAGGTTAGATAAGTTCTTGGCGGCGATGTAAATAACGATATAGAATACAACCGGATATCGCGCATATCGCTGCACATAATCCGATAAAACCATAACCGGCTTGAAGTCCGCGTAGCAAGCCTGTTTGTGACTCCGCACCGTAAAGCCGCTTTACGCCTTCGATCACTGCCCCTATGGCATAGTTACCAATCACGCTACCTACTCCCATTAAAGTGACTGTAAATGTGATGGCGGTGTCGCTGCCATGTGGATATCTTTTCGCGATAAAAGCCATAACCGTTGGATAAATCATCGCAATCCCAATACCTGCTGCGGCGAATAGAAAGGCGAGCTTTTCACCACCCAAAATTGCGGCAAACGTACACAGGGCAGAGAAGGCTGAAAATATGATAAGCGATAGGTTAAATCCAATCTTATCAGTAACGGGTCCGAGCAGGAGTCTTGCTAACGAGAAGCAGAGAAAGAAGGTAGACAGCATCCCAGATGCAGTAACCGTATCCCACAGGTATGCTTTTTCAAGGAAATTTACGAGCCATCCGCCTACAGCAAGCTCCGACACTACTCCGAAGGAAAGGATAAGAACCATTAGCCATAAAGCAGGGTCACGGACAAGTGTTTTTAAGGGAATACGTTCCTCATGTGGAAGATCGTCACCCGGAAACGTACTCCGTAAGGCAAATAGAATAGGCAGTAAAGAAAGGCTAAGCATTATTAGATACATTCCGCGCCAATCCAGAGTATGACCGAATACACTTACCGTCATCAGCCCTGTTGCCAGTAGGGGAGCTAACGTGGAACTAAACCCGTAAAAGAAATGGGATAAGTTCATCATGGTCCCGGTATTTTTAACGAAGATACGTGCTCCCAGAATGGCAAGTCCAATCTCAAGCATTCCGTTTCCAATATACATCAGGAAGTATGAAGCCGAGAAGAGGGGATAGCTATGTGAGATGTAAATTAGAACGCCAGAGAATATCATGGATGCGAAAGCGATAATACTGACAGCCTTGATCCCCCACTTACGAACCAATACAGCTGTGAAGGAACAGGCGATCAAATAACCTAGTGCGTTTAGGGATAGAAGGGTACCCAGCTGCTTTTCGTCCAGACTGAAGTCAAACTGAATTCTTGGAATGGCTGGCCCTTTAATATTTTCCGATATCCCAAACACAATAAACCCCAAAAAGATCGTTGCCAATTGCATGGCATAAACCTTATTAAATCCGCCAAAACGCTTTTTCAACGTGAGAACCTCCAGAATCGGGTATCTTTATTGCTCGATGTCTCTGTAGTACTCTTCTTTAAGCTTCTCCCAGTGTTGTTTATCGTCCTCTGTAATTTCTCTTAGCACTCTGCAAGGATTCCCCACTGCGATTACATTGTCAGGGATATCTTTAGTCACGACGGAGCCTGCGCCGATGATTACATTGTTGCCGATATTTACCCCGGGATTGATAACGGCATTTCCGCCAACCCAGACATTGTTTCCAATGGTAATCGGTGTACCGAATTCGAGCAGACTAATACGAACGTCCGCATCTATAGGGTGGCCAGCGGTATATACGCTTACTCTAGGTCCAAAGAGAACATTCTCACCTATCGTTACTTTTGCTACGTCCAGGATAATGCAGTCGAAATTGGAGTAAAAGTTATTTCCGATGGTAATATTGCTGCCATAATCGCAGCGGAAAGGTGGCTCAATATGCAACGATTCACCCGTAGACTCGAATAATTGCTTAAGTAATTCTACTCTATATTCGCCTTGTTCTTCCGTCGTATTGTTAAATAAACGAGTGAGCATTCTGGATTTTTTGCTATCTCTAGCTAATTCTTCTCCACCAGCCATGTAAAGCTTTCCTGCAATCATATTCTCTTTGTTTGTTGCCATTCGTAATTCCTCCTGAAGTTCTTGTTGGTTTTAGATCCAATCCATAATGCAAATGTTAGGGTCATAAAAAATACTTACCGGCGCTTCTCAACCAGCTGCAACGAATAGGTCAAGCTTTCCAGCGTGATCGCAATTAATCCGTTCATGTAATAATCATCAGGGTGATCCAGCACAATTAGATGAGGCATATGCTCTTCTGGAATGAATGCCAGACAACTTTGATAGATATGTGGCACATCCTCTTGTCTAACTTGTTCACCTGTGAGCGCAATCGTCTCAGGGTTAATAACTGCCGTCAATGAAGCG
The DNA here is from genome assembly GCF_042723305.1 of Paenibacillus sp. NPDC058367. Taxonomy (NCBI): domain Bacteria; kingdom Bacillati; phylum Bacillota; class Bacilli; order Caryophanales; family Paenibacillaceae; genus Paenibacillus; species Paenibacillus sp. NPDC058367. The sequence goes on along the minus strand of NZ_JBHXIZ010000001.1, from coordinate 1,285,804 downwards.
ATGGTATGAGCAGCCAATGGGATAAACGTTTCTGTCTGCCCCAAACGAATGAATTGCTCGTCACGAGAGATTCCAAACGGTAAAAATGAGACTTCGCCCGCGAATCTAGTATTGCCTTTGTGGATATGCCCGTCGATCATCATCCCTGCACCTGGAAAGGCACCTTTGATAAAGGTCAACACGACGATGGTCTTATCCTCTTCGTAATCCTGCTGTTTATAGAATCCGTAAACGGTTAGATTCATGTCATTTTCAACTGTGACTTCAACCTCGTATTTCTCTCTGAGGAGTGACTCTAAGGGAGCGTGAATTAAAGTGTTGATATCACAAATATTGATGACGCCTCGGTGAACCAGTCCCGGGATTCCAATGCCAACGGCTTTGATGTTGTTATAGGCTTGAATTAGTGTGCCTACTAAGTGATCAATGGTTGTAGCGTCAATACTCTCAGCCTTGATATATCCATCATCTACACGTTCGCCAACGGAATTCGTTACTGTATAGGTTAAGGATTGTTGGCCATCTTCAATTTTGGCATAGATGCATGCGATGTAGGAGAAATCGGCATTATAGATGAATCTTCGGGCCGGCCGACCTCCATTCGAAGCCTCCAGCTCCGTCTCAATGACTTCACCTGTCTCCATAAGCTCATTCAGAATATTTCCGCAAGTGGCAATACTTAACCCGGTGGCGGTAGCAATCGTTGATTTGGTTCCTTCTTTCATCGATTTCAAGGCTTGCTTGATGAGCTCCTGATTTATCTTTTTAACACGAATAGAATTGTTTGCGATTTGGTTTATTTTATTCACCTCTAGACTTTTGAAAATAGTTATTAAAAGTGTTATCAATACTATAACTTGGTGTTTTACAAATGTCTATATTAGTTGAACTTAAGATTTTTCTATTAAGGTAATTGTGTGACTGCGGTGAATGCTTGGACTTCCGGCCGCTGTTGTCCCCAGATTTTATATACCGTGTTTCACGGTTGAAATCCGGAGGCAAAGGCGGGCGCTATCGCTCCTACAGTTTCAAGCTTCCCCTTCGCCACTCTTCCTTTTAGAATGTTTTTAAGTTCAAAATGTCTAGCCAATAACCTTATAATAAAAAATCGTCGCATGTAAATCACCATTTGCTGATATTGCGTAGCTCGGTATACGTCCAGCTTGTATGTAATCCATTGAAGTATAAAGGAGATTGGAAGGGTCGCCTTCTCTTGTATCAAGCACTAATAACGATCGTTCTTCCTGCTTAGCTCTTTCTTCAGCCTTTTCCATAAGAGAACGAGCAATACCATTACGACGATAATTAGGGTGTGTCATTAGCTTTGCGATTTCGGCTCGATGCGTTCCGTTTGCTTTTGTACATAAATGTAGTTGTACACTTCCCACGATAATATCATTCATTGTTGCGACAAAAAGAATCACATCGGGCGCCAAAACATTGTGCCAATATGATGTAGAGTCTGACGGATCTAAGGGTGGTAAAAAACCAATGGAGGCTCCATCCTCCACCACCTGTATTAGAAGCTTTGAAAGCTCATTAATAGATTCCTTAATCGTAAATAATTGTTTGATTCTGACATTGCTAACCATATAAATTCCTCCAGCACTTATAAGTTTAAAAATATAGCGAAATCATAACTGAATACATATAATTTGTATAACGAATTTTATAGATCATAATCATTAATATTTTGAATCGTAGAGGGTGTTATCCATGGACTTATCTCAATTAGAAGCTTTTTTGGCGGTATGCAGAATTCGAAATTTCACCAAAGCCTCAGAGCATCTACATATCTCCCAGTCCGCCGTTACCGCAAGAATAAAAGCTTTAGAAAACTCGGTGGGCAAGGTGCTCTTTACACGTGATAACCGGAATGTTAGCTTAACGCAGGCAGGGATATCTTTTGTTCCATATGCTGAGCGGATGCTTCGTTTGTTTGAAGAGAGTAAGGTGACTCTATCCGAAGAACTGGAGAACTATATCATTTTGAGTGGACCCGGATCCGTATGGCATTATTATTACCTGCAGCATATTCTTTCATTTAGACGTGATCATCCCAAGGTAGCCATCAAATTCCTAAGTTATATTGATTCTAGCTATATGATACGTGATCTTTTACTGGATGGAATAGTCCAGGTTGCGATTAAATATGACCCGCCGGAACATCCTAAGGTGACCAGACATCTCCTGTTTGAAGATGAGATTATTCTGGTCTCCACACAATTAAGAGAAACGCCTGTAAGCAGGGAGGATTTTTTTCAGCGGGAGTATTGTCATTTAGAGTGGGGAGGTCCGTTTCCGGAATGGTTTACTAGTATCGTTGGAGCGGGCTATGTACCTATACTTCAGACTGATCACTCGATGATTATGCTGGACATGCTGCTACTAGGAGCAGGCTTTGGATTTTTACCACGATCTATAGCCCAACCTTATCTCGATCAACAGAAGCTATTTCAACTTCAATGTGCGTTAGACACGCCGATTATAAAAGCTTACGCTCTTTATTTAACTGAGAATGCAGAAGATATTCGTGTACGGCTTGGGCTGGAGATGCTTGGGGTAGATAGGTAAGTTGTATCAGGATTGTATCTTATTTTAGGCTAGTCAGAACCATGTTCTGGGTGGCTTTTTTATGTGGAATTATGGATTCTAGTAAAAATGTACATAGTAGGATGCGTCTAGTTCATAGGTGATTTCGTAATATGTAGTAGAGTGAAAGATTGGAGGGGAAATGAAATTAGCGAGGACAAATGGATCGTAGAAGCACAGCAAGGGAATGAAGCAGCAGTGGAGTTATTAATTCGGCATACCTATAGTGATGTCTATCGATTTATCAGATGGAAAATACATAATGATGAATTAGCTTGGGATCTTGCACAGACCGTATATGAAAAAGCATGGGCCAAGCTCGACAGGTATCAAAATGAACACGGAAGCTTTCGGGCTTGGCTGATGGCAATCGCACAAAATGTCTGCATTGACTATTTTCGCAGTAAAAGTACTCGGCAAGCAGAGTTGAACCAAAGCATATCTGATGAGATCACAGTTGACGAAGATTTTTTAGAAGGCATATTACTTCGTGAAGAGGTTAAAACGGTATACGCCGCAATCTGCTCACTTCCAGACGATCAAAGAGATGCACTCTTATTAAGGTATAAATATGAATTTACGTTTACAGAAATAGCTGCAATAACCCATGAACCGGAATCTACAGTGAAATCTAGGGTGAGCCGCTCTTTATTAAAACTACGTGAGCTACTTAAGCAGACCAAGCCAAATGCTTTATCCCACCCTTTTAAGAAAGGAGTTAAGAAATGAGCACTCAACGTAATGAACAAGATTATATGAAATTGAATTTACAGCACGAGATGACGTCAGAGGAACTGAAAGAGATCGTGACTCATATTAAGTATATTCCTGAACCGCCACTACTTGACGGTTTTGCAGAAGAAGCAATGAATCGATGGAGAAGCTCCAAGCGAGCTTTACCGGGGCAGGAATCGCCAGTTCCTCTATCGGCTCGGCAACAGATAAAGATTCTTTTTTCACAAGGATGGTGGAGAGAGCTTGTACTTGGCGTGATCTTGTTTGTAATTGGATATCTAGTTCTAAGTGTTACAGAGATGGTCAGTCCTATGTTTATTTTGTCTATTGTGGGTTGCATGCCTTTACTGGTGGTCGTCTCCCATACGGCGCGTAATACACTCTGTGGGATGGGTGAACTTGCACGGAGCTTTCGAATCCCTCTGCATAAGTATGTACAAGCACGCTTCCTTATAGCAGGTGTGATTTCAATACTGCTTAACCTTAGTGTTACCGCAATGGCATTCCCAGCAAGGGATCATGAACAGGTGTTCCGTACGACACTGTTATGGTTCATTCCGATTCTAATCAATGGGGCTGCAGCGTTAGTATTGTCTGGGCAGATCCGTAATTTTAGACATCTGACGACTGTGCTCTCCATGCTGCCTTTTTTTTGGATGCTTCTCTTTTCAGGAGAAGTGGTAGCGAACTGGGCAACCTCCGTCCAATTACTTGGATTGATGGGACTCACTATTCTGTCAGTAGCTATTTTTACGGTGGCTATGATCTTTCAATCCAGAGTGCTGAGAAAAGGAGGTTTTCTGATTGGAGCTTAAGCTGCAGGGTATCGAACATAATTTCGGCAAGAAACGGATTCTGAATAGCATTAACCTTACTATGTCTCCTGGTGTGTATGGCCTTCTAGGTCCCAACGGAACAGGAAAAACGACATTGATGCGTATTGTAGCAGATGTTCTATATCCAACTCGTGGAAAGGTACTGCTGAATGAACAGAACAAGGATGAGATGGGGGATTTGTACCGGGCTCAGATTGGTTATTTGCCACAAGATCTGGGGATGTACAATCATTTTTCAGCTCGCGATTTCTTGTATTATGTTGCCGCTCTAAAGGGGCTGTCCAAGAAGGAGGCAGGCGACCGTATAGAGGTGTTGGCTCAAACGGTGAATCTATCTGGAGAGATGGATAAAAAATGCGGAAAGTATTCCGGCGGCATGAAGCGTAGACTCGGCATCGCTCAAGCTTTGCTTAATCATCCGAGCATTCTCATTCTGGATGAACCGACGGTAGGGTTAGATCCTATGGAACGCGTGCGATTTCGAAATCTGATTTCTGAAATTTCAGCTGAGCGTATTGTTATTTTGTCAACCCACATCGTTTCCGATGTCGATCATATCGCCAAGCAGGTGCTTCTGATGGGGCGAGGAGAGCTACTCCGTCAAGGAACGATTAAGGACTTGACCTTTGATTTGGAAGGGGAGGTTTGGGAGGCAGATGTCCCTGGACGGATGCTCGCTCAAATCGAAGAAAAGGGTACTGTGGTTAACGTACAGCAGACAGATAACGGATTAGCGCTTCGGGTAGTTAGTGAAGATCCACCATGTGAGGACGCAAGGTTAGTGAATCCTTCACTAGAGGATGTATATATGCACTACTTTCGGAGGGGATAATTCGCATGAGACGTCTGATTATATTTGAGTTCCGTAAAATCATGATTCCTAGAGTCTGGATTTCCATAGCAGGAGGTTTGGCGATTGCAATTTTCTATTTTATCAGCTTCTATCCATCCGGTACAAATAGTCTGTTGGTTGTAAATAAGGAAAAACCCGAAGTTATCGCTGCACATACGGGACCAATTCAACCAGAGTTAGCTCTTAAATACGCACCAAGGCTTAAAGAAGAATATGCCGAGGATAGCGTGGGATCTAAAGAGCAAAAAATGACTCGAATTCTGGAGCAGCGTTATGCAGCTTCGGCTTATAGTCTGGATCTATTCAATAAAAATTTGAACGATTTAAGAGGGCAGAAAGCTCTGCTGGAGAGGCAGGATCAAGGGTCATATGTATTAAAAGATGTTACGAAAAGACTTTCAATGCTGGAAGGAATTCGGCCGCCCGGATTTTATGTGACAAATGACTGGGGATCTCTGTACAGATTTTTTTCAATCCCGGGTGTAGGCAACATGCTGATAGGTCTGATTCTAGTCTTCGCTTTGGCACCACTATATTCCGGTGAGGCAAATTACAGAATGGATTCACTTATTCTATCCAGTAAATATGGAAGATTAAAGATTGTTACTGCAAAATTGTTAGCGGGATTTATAGTAACCGGTGGCTTTGTGACACTTTTTTACGGTGTATGTGTATTATTTTCTTGTTTGCCATTTGGTTTCGTGGGTTGGAATGCGCCCTTGAATAGTTACTTTGTAGAAAGCCCATATAACTTAACCCAGCTTCAGGGCATGCTCTTAAAATATGCCGTAACCTTGCTAGCAGCATGTGGCCTTTTATTATTGACTGCGCTGATCTCCGCTTTGTTTCGGAGCAGTCTAAGTACTCTTGGACTAGCGGCATGTTTAGTCATGTTGCCTTATTTCTCACTGCCAGGTGTTGTTGGTGATTGGATAGATTTTTTGCCATCAGGCGTAATCATGAGCACATCCTTAATCGAAAAATATGTATCTTATAATATTTTTGGTATACCGATATTGCATCTGACCGTATCCATCGTTTCGGTGATAGTTATAGGTGTGATTGCTACGCTACTCCTTCCAAAGGCGTTTGAACGTCGATTAAAGGCTTGAAATGTAGATAGACGCCTACCTAACCGATTATACTGAGTAACGTCAGCAAACAATTAGAGTGTCTGGAAGTGACTTACAGGCGGGAATTTGAGAGATTTTTGTGAGAGCAGCGGGGTAGAATGGTAGAATTACTCGCTTGTGAGAGGAGCCTGAAGGTTGAGGACGATGAAATATCGTGGAATAGTTGGGATGGGGTTGTTTTTTATCCTTGCCTTTTCCCTATTAGTAAGTATTATTTCCCCAACGATTCAGGACCAAGATACCCCGGTGGCCAAGCAGGGCGTACTGGATTTGTCGAGCTGGGACTTTGAGAAACAGGGATTAGTTAATCTAGACGGAGAATGGGAGTTTTATGAAAATAAATTACTGAGTCCATCTGAGATTCAGCAAAGTATAGATAAGAAATCTACATATCTATCTGTCCCAGGCACATGGAAAGGCAAGATCATAGAAGATGGAATGGACCGTAAAGGGGCTGGCACCTATCGACTTAAAGTGTTGGTCAAAGATTCGGATGAGATTCTTGGTTTGAAAATAAGAAGTATCCGTATGTCTCAAAAGTTGTTTATCAATGGGAAGCAAGAAGGAGAGGACGGGGTTCCTTCGACGGAAAGTGAGTCATTTAGACCAGGGAATACTCCGTATACTGTATTTTTTCAATCTAATACCCAAGAGATAGAAATTGTAATTCAAGTGTCTAACTTCAACTTTATTACTGGGGGGATCGTGAATTCAATCCCACTGGGCGTGCACACGGATATTACAAAACTGAACAGTATTCAGACGGGTACTGACATTGGAATTATATTGATCCTGGGGATGTTTGGAGCATATCATCTCAGCTTCTATTTCGTTGGGCGTAGAGAAAAGGCCTATTTGCTCAGCGGTTTATATTTGCTTATTCTTTCTTTGAACAATTCTCTATATGGAGAGAAGATATTTCAACAGTTACTACCCCATTTCCCTTTTGAATCAACTTACAAGCTATTGGAAATAAGCCAGTTTGTCGGTTCGATTATCATTATTATGTTTTACTGCTCGGTCGAGTCCCGGTTGATGTCAAGTAAGAGGATGAAGATTGTGTTGTCTCCATTTGTCCTATATCTTGTATCGGTTTTGGTGCTCCCGTATGGTGTACACATTCGTATGAAGTATCTATTTGTAACCTATCTTGGAATCGTTATGGTGGTAATCATAGTCAGAATGATCTATTTATATGTTCGCAGCCAGAGCCAGACGACGGATCGAAAAGAACTGTTTTTGTTCATTGGCGGTGCGATTTCGCTCCTGATATTTTTCTTTGATGTAAGTCTTTACTCTGAAAATGTTCTGCAGACCGATTTGGTGGGTAAATGCGGAGTCATTGGTTTTATTGTTTTCTTCAATATTATGTTAGCTGTACGATTCTCAAACACTTATGATAAGACAGAAATGCTGTCCCGTCAGTTGCTAATCTCAAACCAGCTTAAAGATGAATTTCTGATGAACACTTCTCATGAGATCAAAACTCCGCTGCATGGCATTATGAATATGACATCCTTTTTATTAGAAGATGGCGAAGATAATCTGTATCCATTACAGAAACAGAATCTTTGGTTAATTAAGGACACTTCTACAAAGCTGTCTATGCTCATTCAGGATTTGATTGATGTTAGTCTTTTGAAGCATGGAGAATTACGACTACAGCAGACAGTGGTTGATCTAAGGGTGGCTTCACAAATTGTATTTGATGTGTTGCAGTTTGAGCTCGCAGGGAAATCTGTGCGATTAGATAATCAGGTGGAACCCGATGTTTGGGTGCTTGCGGATGATAGTCGATTAAGACAAGTCATGTACAATTTAGTTCACAATGCGATCAAGCATACGGATAAAGGATTTATTACCATAAAAGCTTATGTAGAGGGAAATACAGTATCTGTTACGGTGGAAGATTCAGGAACTGGGATATCCCCTGATATGCATACCGCCATATTTGAATATTTTGAACAAGTCGATAAACCACTTCCGCAAGATGGTTACACAGGAATGGGTGTGGGTCTGTATATTAGCAGAAAGCTAATTGAGCGGATGGGCGGTGAGATTCGGGTGGATTGGTCTGAGGTTGGTCAAGGCACTCGAATGATCTTCACCTTGCCCAAAATCGAGCGGATCCCAGGCTACCGCGAAGTAGCAGCTACAGGGGTGGGGCAGCACGCGCATTTTGAGCAGACCTCGCTTGATATAGTGGATCAGAGTGGATATACGATCTTAATTGTGGATGATGAGGCCTCTAACATTCATATTCTACTGAATATTTTAAGACGGCATCATTACAATGTAATTACGGCGTTTTCAGCGAATGAAGCAATGGACAAAATGGAGCAATACCCTAATATGGACCTAGTTATATTAGATGTCATGATGCCGGGGATTTCAGGAATTGAGTTGTGCCGAACGTTGCGGGTGCGTTACTCCATTCTGGATTTACCTATTTTGTTTGCTACAGTAAAAGACGCGCCAACAGATATTGCGCTTGGCTTCAGGGCTGGGGCGAATGATTATATAACTAAGCCATTTGATGGGGAAACGCTGATTGCGAGAATTCAAACGCTGATTGCAATGAAGACATCGATACAAGAAGCGATACGAAATGAGTATGCCTTTCATCAAGCGCAAATCAAACCGCATTTTCTGTATAACGCACTGAGCAGTGTGATCTCTTTCTGTTATACAGATGGAGAGAAAGCCGCCTATTTGTTATCCATGTTAAGTCAATACATCCGTTATATTCTCGATATGGACCGTTCCACTTTAGTTGTTCCTTTGCACCGGGAGTTAGAGCTGATTCAAGCCTACGTGGAGATCGAAAAAGCGCGTTTTGGAGAACGGTTTGATTTTATTTTTTATATGGATGAGGGTCTGCGTTCTGTTGAAATCCCTTCCTTATGTATTCAGCCATTTGTTGAAAATGCGATCAGACATGGATTGTTTGAAAAAGAGGGTCAGGGCAGAGTTTCGCTCACGGTTCAAGCAGGTAGTAACTATATGAAAGTTATCATCGAAGATGATGGTGTGGGTATGCCAGATGACTTGCTATATCAATTAACTGGAGACGAGCAGCCGGATGGCAGTATTGGAATCCATAACATTCGAAAGCGTCTAGGCGCTATACCCGGAGCTACCCTAACCATTCATTCCGACCTTGGGTTTGGGACCAAAGTAACAATGTATTTACCAGCAAGCCTTGGGGGCATGGAGGGAGAAACACGATGATTCGTGTAGTGATTGTTGAAGATGAGAAGCCAATTTTGAATTTGATGAAGGTACTGATCGGTCGTAATCCAGATTATACCATTAGCGGGGCCTTCTCAAATCCATTAGAGGCACTGGAGTGCATACCTGATTTACAACCGGATGTCGTGTTTATAGATGTTGAAATGCCTAAGATGAATGGTATTGAGCTGGCAAGCAGAATTCAGAAGCTGATGCATCAACCGGAAATTGTATTTACAACAGCTTACAAGAATTATGCACTGGAAGCATTCGAGGTTAGTGCACTAGATTATATACTTAAGCCAATAACACCCGAAGCGATCAACAGGGTCACTGAACGACTTATTAAACGAATGAGACCTGCGGTGATCCTAGAGCCAAAGAAAACGAGGCCTATGATCCGCTGTTTTGGCGGATTTGAAGTTTGTGATTCAGAAGGCAAGCCCATTCATTTTCGAACGCGCAGAGCAGAGGAATTATTCGCATATTTTCTATGCAATGCAGGTCGTTATATCAGTAAATGGAGAATAATTGATTTGTTATGGCCAGATATGCAGGATGAGAGAGGGGCATCTAACCTGTATAATACGATTTACCTTTTGAAAAAAATGCTAAAAGAAAAGGGCTTCGGCATGGAAATCCGTAAAATGAATGATGGTTATATGCTGGAGACCGGAAATGAAAGTTATGATGCTCTTGATTATCAAAGGTTTCATTTAGAAATGGCTGAAGGGAAACAAAACACTACTCAAATGGAGCGGCTTTGTTTCTTATATCAGGGGCCCCTGCTGGATGGGAAGCCTTATCTATGGAAGATTTCGCTGGAGGAAGCTTACTGCAAGTATTTCACAACCTGGACTCGATTGCTAGTGGACAGTGATTGTGCTACTCAGGACTGGCATAAAGCGGAGCAACGATTAGAAAAGTTCATAAGCTTATATCCGCTGCATGAAGAAATGAACCAGCAAATGATTGATATTTATGCCAAACTTGGAAATAAAGAAAAAATCGCACGGCTCTATGAGAAATTCGAGATTGCTTATCGTACGGAGCTGGGAATGGTTCCTTCAACAGAGTTTAAAGATTATGTAGCTGCATATCTGGCCTAAAATTTGATGCGGACTTGGTATTTCAAAAGGCGTATGTTACTAGTATCAATGAATCTTCTATAAGTGAATAAATAATATTTTTTAAAAAGCACCCCTTTACGCTATACGGTATCTATATACTGTTAGCGGTAAGGGGATTTTTTTGCGAAACTTTTCTTTTATAAGTTTTTTCTACTATCAGCTAACATTTCGAGAACTTAACCGTTATACATACGAAGGGAGGTGCAGGATGAAGCCCGGGCAGCTACATCAGATACTTCAACCGAAAATGTTAGAAATCCAAAAATACTTGATTCGTCTCGGGGCACCTGCAGCCGACGCGGAGGATATCGTACAAGATACGGTATATAAGTCACTTTTGTATATCGATTCTATTGATGAGAACAAATTCAGTGCATGGCTATATAAAGTAGCGATTAATCGTTATTATGATCTGTGCCGCCGCAGCAAACGGATAGTCATTCCTATTGATTATGTGGATATTCCAGACATGGAACTGCCGGAGGATCATGTGCTGTTAAAAGAGAAACGAGAGGACATCGAACGTGTACTAGATGAGCTTCTTCCTCTCCACAAACAGCTCATTATTATGAAGTACGAGCTGGAGCTGTCCTATCAGGAGATAGCTGAGCTCCTTGGGATCACAACGGATACAGTCAAATCGGCATTGTTTCGTGCCCGCAAGCAATTTCAAAAAAAATACAGAGGTGAAGCGGAATGACGGCTCCATGGGAACAAAAGAATGATCAAAGTCTTTCGAAAATAATTAAGAAAGCAAAACGAAAAACAATGATCCGTAATACGGTCATTTCACTGATCGTGACCATTATAGTATTGTTCGGTGGCATGCTGGGTATCTCTCAACTGACAAGCTGGTTAGCGATGCGTGGTCTGGATGAGGAGAGGATTATGATGGAAATTAGCAGTCCTAATCTTCATGAACTGAGAACTGAGCTGGATTTAGGCTTTTTATCGGGCAAAGTTGAACTGAGTACGTACAAGGTTGTTGAGGGTGTACCTGTCGTGTGGGATACTAAAAAGCTGGAATTCAGTATGAGCAGCCGCTTTTCTCTGCTTAATAGGGGGTACTCTAGTATTAATGTTCCTGATCCAATAATGACTAGCCAAAATTATGAATATTACCGAGGATATAACAGACAAAATGGACAGCGGGAAATGATGTTCTATGTACCTGGGGTGAATTATAACGGAAAGGTGTTGAATGACCTACCTGCACTTGAACAAATGGAACCTGGTAAGCTGGTAGAAATGGCAGTTTCATTTGATAAAAGCTATACACAAGCAGAAGTAGAGAAGATGCTGCCAACAGAGCTGACACAGAAGTGGTATTGGGTAGATACGTATGACAATAAAAAGAAGCTTGAGTTTATTACGAATGACAGCAGCCCGAATAAATATGCATTACCGGAATCAGCGAGACAAGTATACGGTTACGGTGTCAATTGGGAAGGGTTATTTAAACCGAAACCAGAGGATTTTTTACAATCACTAGCATATGGGCTTCAGAAAGAGGGCAAGTATTACGGAGAATTTGAGCGAATCTCGAACTATTTGAAAAAGGATAAAGTGGCACCAGATGCCAGTGACGTACAGCTATTGGGAGTTGTTGTTACAGGCACTGCTAAGGAGCTGCAAAGCCTTAGAGGAAAACCGTATGTAAATACGGCAGTATTCGGCGCGGTTGTTGATAAATACTAGATCGTATAGTAAAAAAGAAGCCCCGGGAACGATGATCCCGGGGCTATTTTGATCATATCACAACCTACCATTTATGCTACGTCCATTTGGCCGACCATAGTTTCATTTCCTTCAAAATTTGATGCAAATCCTCACCTTTTGGAGTTAAAGAATATTCCACTGTTACCGGTACGGTAGGAAAAACATGGCGTTCTAGCACACCGTGTTCCTCTAAATGGCGTAGAGTACTAGTCAAAGCACGAGGGCTGACATTAGTGATTTTTCGCTGAAGCGCTCCAAAGCGTTGGGTACCGTCGAATAACTCTCTTAGTACGAGAAAAGCCCATTTTCCGCCCAATACCTCAAGTGTTTTTTCTACATTACATTCAATAGTAAGTGGGGTTTTAGGGATATAATTATTGCTAGATTTAGCTGTTGTCAAAGAATCTCCTCCTGTTTTGGTGCCACTATACTCTTGTATAGTAACTACTCTAGAGATCATATAGTAAACTAAATTTCACTTCTTCCTATTATATACAAACTATTCTAGAATGAATATGTGCGTTAGGCAACCTGCCGAAATCATAACACGGAACTATGGAAGGAGCAGTTATTATGAAATATCGTAGATTAGGTGGAACAGGCCTAAAAGTTAGCGAGATTAGTCTGGGAAGCTGGCTGACATACGGAGGATATGTAGAAAGAGATAATGCTGTTAAAGCCATTGAAACCGCTTACGACCTAGGCGTGAATTTTTTTGATACGGCAAATGTTTACGAAAAGGGTGCTGCTGAGAAAGTGCTAGGCGAGACCTTGCGGAACTATCCGAGAGAATCCTATGTGCTGGCCACTAAAGTGTTTGGCGAAATGGGGACAGGGCCTAACGATCGTGGTCTATCCCGCAAGCATATTACGGAACAATGTCACGCAAGCTTGCAGCGTCTCGGTGTAGAATACGTGGATATTATGTATTGCCATCGTTTTGATACGGAAACTCCAATTGAAGAGACCTTACGTGCGCTGGATGATCTGGTTCGTCAAGGCAAGGTATATTATGTCGGTGTAAGTGAGTGGACTGCGGCGCAAATGACAGATGCGCTAGCTGTAGCAGACCGCTATTTACTGGATCATATTGTGGTTAACCAACCGATTTATAATATGTTCGAACGTTATATTGAGAAAGAAATTATTCCGCTAGGCGAGCGACGTGGCATTGGACAGGTTGTTTTTTCTCCACTGGCTCAAGGGCTGTTAACTGGTAAGTACAACGCGGACATCCCTGAAGATAGCCGTGCGGCTAAGCTGGATCGGTTGAAAAAGGCGATTACAGAAGAGAGGATTGAAAAGGTTCGCCAACTAAGCGGGGTAGCTGCGGAGCTGAATATTTCTGTGGGAAATCTGGCTTTGGCTTGGATTCTGCGTCAGCCTAATGTAGCAAGTGCGCTAGTGGGTGCCAGTCGTCCGCAGCAGGTCGAAGAGAATGTTAAGGCTTCGGGAATAGAACTTTCCGAGGATATTTTGAAGAAAATTGAAGAGATTCTTAACTAGAGATAGATTCATAAAAAAGGAGATATGATCATGGCGAAAGTAGTTGTTACTGGCGGAAGCGGGATGCTCGGCAGATGGGTGGTCCGGCATTTTGTTGAGCAAGGGTATGAGGTTGTGAATGTGGATACGCAAAAATCTCCAGATTCCTTGTGCCAAACGATCATTGCTGATTTGAATAATTTAGGTGAAGTGTACGGCGTACTTGCAGGCGCTGATGCAGTTGTGCATCTGGCTGCGATCCCAGCCGCAAATATAAAGACGAGTGAAGTCACCTTTCAAAATAATGTAGTATCCACCTATAACATTCTGGAGGCTGCTGCTGGACTAGGCATTCGCAAAGCAGTTATTGCTTCCAGTGAATCCTCTTATGGCATCTGTTTTGCGGTTAACCCGTTGGGACCCCAGTATGTACCGATGGATGAAGATCATCCACAACTTCCTGAAGACAGCTACGGTCTATCTAAAGTTGTGAATGAAAAGACAGCAGAGATGTTCCAGCGCAGAACGGGCATACAAGTCGTTTCCCTAAGAATCGGAAATGTCATTGACCCATCGACGTATGAACGTTTCCCTTCCTTCATTCATGATCCCGCGCAGCGTGATCGGATTCTGTGGAGTTATATTGATACACGGGATGTAGCGACAGCTTGCCAATTGGCGATTGAAACGGACGGATTGGGCGCAGTTGCTCTTAATATATGCGCAGATGAGACCAGTATGGCTGTTCCTAGCAGAGAGTTAATGGCCGCACGTTATCCAGAGGTGACGGATTTCCGCCAGCCGCTGGAAGGCCATGAGTCGTTACTCAGCAATGCGAAGGCGAAGAAGCTGCTGAATTGGCAGCCAAAGCACTTATGGCGTGATTACGTTAAAGAATAAATGACGATCCAGGTTTACTTTTACTATAAATGAGAGTTCAAAAAGTACGGTTTTTGAACAACCTCTATAAGGAGCGTGTGAAATGAAGGTATTATTTATCGGAGGTACGGGACTGATTAGTCAGGCTGTATCCCCGATTGCCGTAGAACAAGGAATAGAGCTGTATTTGTTCAACAGAGGACAAAGAGGCGAATTCGTTCCGGATGGGGCGAAGGTGATTCAAGGTGACATTCGTAATCCGGCGGAGGCTGCCGAAGTATTGCGAGATTATGAATTTGACGTAGTGGTAGACTGGATTGCTTTTACACCAGAACATGTGCAGAGAGATATTGACCTGTTTACAGGTAAAACGAAGCAGTACATTTTTATCAGCTCGGCCTCGGCTTATCAGAAGCCACAGCGTAATTATATAATCACAGAAGAGACACCTCTGGAGAATCCTTATTGGGAGTACTCGAGAAATAAAATTGCCTGCGAGCAATTATTGATGGAGGCACACAAGAGCATCGGATTCCCGGTTACAATTGTTCGTCCTTCCCATACTTACGGAAATACTGCTATCCCTGCGGCACTCACGAGCGGACAGCATCCTTGGTCCTTGATTGATCGTATCCGTCGTGGCTTGCCTTTAGTCATCCATGGAGATGGAACATCTTTGTGGACACTGACGCATAACTCAGATTTTGCCAAAGGGTTCGTCGGATTGCTTGGGCATCCGGAAGCGATTGGGGAGGCCATTCATATTACTTCTGATGAGGTGTTGAACTGGAATCAGATCTATGCGGCCATTGGGCAAGCGGCAGGTGTGGAGCCGAAAGTGGTTCATATCGCTACAGACTTTATCACAGCCTTCTCCCCTCCAGGGACGGCGGATGGCTTGATCGGCGATCAAGCGGTCAGCAGTGTTTTTGACAATCGTAAAATCAAACGTCTCGTGCCTGACTTCCAGGCTGCCGTTCCTTTCTCTGAAGGGATAAAGCAGTCAATTACTTGGTTCGAGGCTCATCCAGATCAATGCACGGTTGATGCGGAATGGTCTGCTTTACTAGATCATTTGATCGAGAAACATGGAGTTCAGGCCAAGCCTCTATCCTTTTACTCATAAGATTTGTACGGTTAATATTTAAAGACGGTCTGTTCCTAAGGGAGCAGCCGTTTTTTTGGGTTTGTCTAGCTCAATGTAAGGTTATGGAATGAATCAGCAAATCATGAATATACTCTCACTACCTTAAATTCCGTTAAAAAGGAGTCCTGGCCATGCCAACACATCCCTTTGTCTCGCGTTTTTTTGTAAACTCAGATGCAAGCCGTGAGAAGTTAATTTATGATTTGCCAGAATCCTGGTGGAGCCGTCCCTTTGAATACGAGTGGTGTATTAACTTTATTTCTCCACATGGTGTGGTGCTGGATGCTGCTTGTGGAATTCCTCATCCCTTGAAATTTTATTTAGCTGGGGTATGTGCAGAGGTTCATGCTTGCGATATGGACAGCAGGGTTATTTACCGGGAGGACATCCTAGATGCGATTACTGATGAGATCGGGGAAAAAGCGGCAAAGCAGGTTATAGCTAGAAGAACGAACAACTTGCATCTTGCTCAGGCCAATCTTGCGGCTCTTCCATATGAGGACGAGAGCTTTGACACTATTTTTTGCATATCAGTGCTGGAGCATTTGACCTTAGAGGATACGGTCGGCACTTTACGGGAATTTCACCGAACGTTGAACGAAGAAGGGCTGCTCGTGCTAACGTTTGATTACCCGACGGTAAACTTAAATCTTATGAATGATTTGCTGCTGCAGGCTGGATTTCAATATTGGGGGGAGACGGATTTTGAGTTGCCTGCAGATGCTGTGTCCACAGATTTGTGGGGTGGGTTACAATGCTTCCGGGCTGTTTTGAAAAAATCAAAGGGATAACAGGTCTTCTTACCCTTAAATTAGTAATCTATTTCCAGTAAGCTAGAATAATAGCTATTATAGATTCCATAATGAGGATAGGAGGCTGTATTTTTTGAGATTAGGGTCGAATGTACTGCGCAGCATGCTACTTACTACACTTCTATTATCACTGATTCTCCCTTCGACGATTGCATCTAGTGCAGCTTCGCCATCTTCAGAACCTATCAGACTTGCTTTTGCTGGTGATATTCTCTTGGACGGTTTTGTGGGTGATCAGATCGCGAAATACGGAGTGAACTTTCCGTTTGTGAAAGTCGCACCTACCTTGCAAAAGGCAGATATCGCCTTCGCGAATCTGGAAACGCCAGTGTCTATTCGAGGGAAGGCAGCAGAGAAAACCTTTGCCTTTAGGTCTAAACCAGCAGTGCTTAGTGGCTTAACCTACGCTGGGATTGACGGCGTTTCTTTGGCTAATAATCACATTTTAGATTTCGGAACAGACGCTATGCTCGATACATTGGTGCATCTGGATCGAAACAAGATTGGCCATACAGGAGCTGGTGAAAATGTAGAGGAAGCGTTCAAACCGTATACAAGGACGGTAAAGGGGAAGAAGATCGCTATCTTAGGTGTAAGTCGAGTGCTTTCAGGCCCTTCTTGGTATGCCGGCAACAATAAACCGGGAGCTGCCTCAGCGTACACCTCGCAGCCTATGCTTACGGCTATCCAGAAGATGTCTAAGGAGAATGATTACACGATTGTGTACATTCACTGGAATGAAGAGTTTAAGGATTATCCTGAACAATACGCCCGCAAGCTAGCCAAACAGATGATTGATAGTGGTGCAGATATCATACTCGGCGCACACAGCCATTGCCTGATGGGCATCGAATACTACAAAAATAAACCGATCTATTATTCACTTGGAAACTTTGTGTTTAATCGTTCAACACGTGGTGGAGAAAAGACACTTCACTCGATGCTGGTGAATTTTGAGATTAATGAGGCCAAGGTGACTAGTAAGATTACGCCAGTCAAAATTATTGGTGGACAGCCGAACTTCATGGACGATTCTTATAATAAGAAGACGATCAAGCTAATGAATA
Source organism: Paenibacillus sp. NPDC058367 (assembly GCF_042723305.1). NCBI lineage: Bacteria > Bacillati > Bacillota > Bacilli > Caryophanales > Paenibacillaceae > Paenibacillus > Paenibacillus sp. NPDC058367. The sequence goes on along the minus strand of NZ_JBHXIZ010000001.1, from coordinate 1,268,185 downwards.
GCCTATCTTATAATGCAATTATTGATGCGAATGGCAGGGTTACGGAGAAGCCATTATAACGATAGAATAGATCGACCAGAGATCACTGGTCGGTTTTTTTTGTAATTAAATTCAATTAATTATACTAAATTTATCCAATATTTGATCTTTCTATTAATAATATGTAATACTTATATTAAATCAGTACATAGTAGAAAGCTGGATTGTCGAAAAAAGTAGATGCATAAAGCATAAATAGTCTGTATTAACTCTACTAAACGTTTCTTTGCTCTGATATACGTCGGAGTGTTTCCAGACTTGATGTATTGGGTAAATGAGGGTATCAATTGGGATACTCTGCAAGCTGATTTGTAATCGCAATGTTGGATATTTATTAATTTCAAGACAAATAATTTGGATCGCTTTACAGCATTTTGTCGAAAGTGTACATATTTTTGTCGAATAATTGTCGATAAATATCATATTTTGTAGAAATAAAATTGACAGGGAATGAATAGCACTTTAATATTAGAGTATAGCGTAATCATTACTATCACTTAGAAGCCTACATAGCTTTTAGCAAAAATGATTATTAATGTGAATTTAAGGGAGGATGTACGATGATGAAAGCGACAGGCATAGTAAGAAAAGTAGATGAATTGGGACGTATCGTAATTCCTATTGAACTACGTAGAACGATGGGAATTGACATAAAAGACCCGCTCGAGATTTTTGTAGATGGAGAGAAAATTATTCTTAGAAAATACGAGCCAACTTGTATCTTCTCCGGAAGCGCAGAGAACCTCATCAATTTCAAAGGTAAAATGGTAAGCAAAGATGTTCTCGATGAGCTGATTTCTAGCTTTGATAGAGTGTAGTCGATAGATTACACATTTTTGCTAAAAAAGAACCGGTACAGCAAGCACGATTTGTGCATGCTGCCGGTTCTTTTTTATGATAGCACAACAAAAAAAGCAGTAAATCCCCTAGAATAATAGGAAATCTACTGCTCACACGATCCTTATTCAGACTCCAGCACACTTTGAATTTTTTTGATAAAGGCTTCATATTGCACTAGGCCCAATTCCATACACAGCTTCTGGTAAGGGGACAGTTTGCAATCTAGTTGCTTTAATTTCTGATCAAGATCATCGTACATTGCCTGCTTTTCTATCAATGCTTGCCGAAGTAGATTATCTATGTTCTCTTTATCGGTCTTATCTCCGAAATACAGATGCATAAAAAAGTCTGAACGCAGAACTTCCTTTTCAGCCGGTGTTTGCAAGTAAGCATGGAACTGATCCAAGCCGGCACGGGTAATGGTAAATACATTTTTGTCAGGTTTGCCTTCCTGCCGTATGGATTCTTTGGTGATTAGGTCCAGCTTCTCCATCTTGCTCAGGGTTGGGTAGATGGTGCCGTAGCTGGCATCAAAGAAAAAAGAAAAGTATTCCTCGAAATGCCGTTTTATCTCATAACCCGAATGAGGTTTTTCACTTAATATCCCTAGAATGACATCTTGTATATTCATGAATCATTGTCGCTCCTCTCTTTCACCTCCTACCATATCACAACTGCATTTCGCTCTCAATTTGAAAAGGCATAACCAAGGAGGCAAACTAAATAATTATGCATTTGCTGGTACGGGCTCTTGTTCTTGTGATAACTGAGTTTCCTTGCGAATGAAGGTTAGGATAATGCTTAATCCAGCTATTGCTGCACCAATGCAGAGTAGATAGAACATATCTTTCCATACACCATTGCCTCCGATAACTAGGTCGAGCATGCCATTTACCGCGTAGTAAGCAGGTGAGAAGGGACCGATCCAGCTATAAAAAGGAGAAAGCACATCACGAGGAATTGTTGCTCCGGAAGCTAACATTTGTATGGAAAGAAGTGCGATATTTAGCCATGCACCAGCGTCGCCGAGTAGCAGCAGACTGAACTGTGCAAGAATCATGCAGGAGAGAATCACAATGAATTCGAACAGCCACATGAGCAGAAAGCCATGGTTGGAGTGGATCCCGAGTGAGTTAACCATGATAGTCCCCACTAGAGAGGTTAGTACAGCCGTTGCACCCATAATGGCAAACCGGGCTCCAAAGCGATCCCATTTACCAAATTGACCCGATAAGTTGGAAGAAGCTTTTTGCAGATTCATGGCGAGTAGCATAGCTCCGGTAAAGGAGGCAGTAACAATCATTAACGGAACCATAGTTTGTGCAAAATTAGTTGTAGGATGGATGACTTCAACGTTTGCGGAGATTCGGCTGCTTGCCGCACTTTTGATGATCTCTGCTTGTGCTTGTGGCAGCTTCATAGCTTCGAGGGTTTGGTTTAGTGCTGTATTACTGCTTTGTGTGTTCATGGCAGCCGTGACTTTAAGGGCTACAGTCTGCATAACATTGCTAACCATTTGCGGATTAGATTCATTTATGAGGTAACGGAGTTCAGTCTTTCCGGATGGATTACTAACCGCTCCGGTGAACCCTTGTGGAATATTGATAATCATGCGGATTTCTCTATGCTCAAGGGCTTCCTTGGCAGCTTGTAGTGGAAGGTCCTGTCTGGTTACGAACTGAAGGGACTGGGTAATGCCATCGACTACAGGCTGAGCATTCGCACCATCCTCATTCACAATAGCAATCGGCAACCGATCTACCCGATCAGTTACATGGTCATACCCTGTAATCCAGATTAAGCTGAAAAAGACTTGGAACAACAGTGCAGTTATAATCCCGACGAGTGTAGCAGGCTGCTTGAGGAAGCGCATGATTAATGGACGTGACATGGTTATCTCTCCTTTATATTTCAACATGTTATATTACAGATTGTAATATAACATGTTGAAATATAAACTGCAACAAGAAAAGTGGAGAGCATGGACATTCCGAAGTGATATCATATATCATAGGGCTTGTACTGGAAATTTCGTGCAGATGAATGTGCTTACCTGAAGCAAAAGAGAATGGGGAGGAACAACAGATGAGTAAAGAGGTACAAGGAACAGAACTGAACGCGGTTCACTCGGAGTTGAACAAGCCGGAAGCGATTGTTTTTGATATGGATGGAACATTGTTCCAGACTGAAAGTCTTTTATTACCTGCATATCATAAAATGTTCGATATTTTGCGGGAAGAGGGATTATACTCAGGACCAACACCGCCGGAAGAGCTTATTCTAAGCGGCTTAGGGATGCTATTGGCAGATATTTGGAAGAAGGTTATGCCTGATGCCGATGAGGCAGTGCACCGCCGTGCAGATGAGCTGCTATTGCAGCTTGAGGTCGAAGGACTTGAAGCAGGTGGGACGTTACTGTATCCTCAGGTGGTCGAAACACTGACTGCCCTAAAAGAGCGTGGAGTACGGTTGTTTGTGGCTAGTAATGGGCTGGAGGAATACATTCACAGTATAGTTGTGGTGCATGAGCTTAAAGAGTTATTTGAAGGATTGTATAGTGCGGGTGGTCAAGGCACTGCGACGAAGACAGAATTGCTACGCATTTTGCTGGACAATCATGGAATCAAGAGTGCCTGGATGGTAGGTGATCGCTCGTCTGATGTGGAGGCAGGTAAGGGAAATGCTCAAACCGTCATCGGCTGTGCGTATGCAGGTTTTGGCCGTCAGGATGAGCTGAAGGGCTCCGATGTAATTATCACTTCCTTTGATGAGTTGATAGACTTGTACGACAACGCATCGGTTAGCGAATAGGAATATCGCGATTTATATTTGGTAAACGAATAAAAGGCAAACCTCATCTAGGCAGAGGGTTGCCTTTTTTAATGTTAAGGTTCTAAATGCAGATGCAGGAATAGCTCAAAGCTAAAAAGATATACATAAACAAAGGGGATGATCCGATAGATCATGGAAAGGGATTATTCCTATGTGATGATAAGGAATCGAGAAGCATGTTAAAGGAGTATAAAAAATGATAATGAGCTTCCTTTTTATTGCTTTAAGCGCTGCACTTGGAGTGGGCATGTGGTTTTTAGTAATAGGTATAGTCTTTTCTATTGGTGGCGGAGACTTATTTATAGTTACTCATTATGATTCCTTATTTTTTTATATTGCTGTTTTTTTATTGTGTATCGTGAGCTATCTTTTGTTTATAAAACATCTATTAGAAAAGGACTTACAGCTCTTGCTCCATATTTGTGTGGGTACCACTATGCTCTTCTTTTTTCTAACGCCTTGGCTGAGCTAATCAAAATCTTCAATACAACGAGTTTTTCTAATATAAGTTCCTCAGAACATCAGAATCTTCCAGGAAGGCAGTGGCATCAAGACCTAACCTTTCGGCAATTTTCATAACCTATGCAGGCAGAGCGCCAACGAGCCATCGTTCGCTCTGCTTTTTTTGTGCTGCTGGAAAATATCTCGACACCAATCGAGTTTTTGTGAGTTTTTTGTGAGATTGATTTGGTTTTATGAAACTACATCATTCTCTAAAAGGAGGAGTGCAGGTGCTCAAACTGAAAGATTGGCGCGAATTGGACATCCTGCCTGTTAGCAAGTTCCCCCGTTGGGGGTGGCAGGCTGTAAACATTCGCAGTCTCCTGCCATCATTTTTCATACACCGGAAAAGTGAAGGCAGTAAAACGACTATGAGGAATGGAGAGTGAACAATGAAGAGGTATAAGCTGTTTTCGATAATGTTGGTGTTGTCTTTGGTATTGTCCATGCTTCCTGTTGCACCTGCAACAGTAAACGCGGCTGCAGGTTCAGCGGGGGCAAGGGCCGAATATGGCGGATTAGGCGGGTCTGAGCTATTCCTGGGAGGGAAATATATAGAGCTTGGAATCAGCAACTGGGGCGATTTCGGCACTGAGGGCAATAAACCCGCGAACTTCCGCGGAACAAGCAGTAGAAATAATCTTGGCATGAGTGCGGATCATGACGGGTATGGCACTGGCTTGGATCTGCCCGTGGATTATTATTTGCCTGGGACTCCCGAGGAACGGTTCGCGGTAGGCTATAAGGTGGGTGGAAATACATATGCGAAATCCAATTCAGCTGTGATGAACACCAAGCAAATGCCGACTACGGTATTGAATACCTCGCAGGAGGATAAAGGGCTCCTGAGTGCGACTATCGTCTCTACATGGGACGGAACAATGGAAATTAAGCAGGTTATAAGCTTTAAAGAAGATTACAAGTTCTACCGTAATGACGTTACCATTAAGAATCTCTCCGACCAGACCTGGGATGGAGCTCGGTATATGCGTTCAATGGATCCGGATAATACGGTAGACCAGGGCGGATCATATGCAACGGCTAATAGGGTAACTCATACCGTAGAGGAGGATGGCGTTGCTGTCGTTGAAGCGAAGACCAATTCGGACGCAGACCCGCTCTTTAAAGCATTTAGTTCGAGAGCACCTATCTTCTTTTACTCAAGCAATCCGCAGGCCAAGGCATCCGTATTCGGATTTACCAATGTAGATCCTTATGCCTTTGAGGCGTATGACAGTCCGAAGCCTAAAAATCAGGAAGTGGTGGCTGATACGGGTATCACGATGACCTGGGATTCGGGCGCTCTGGCTCCAAGTGAGAGCAAGAGCTTCACCTACTACACCAGTCTAGACGAGCGGGACTTCAAAGAGGTTCTCGCGGAAATCGAGCTGGATGAGGGCAGCGGCCCTCTGACTGAGACGGAGGCCAATGATGGTACGGTGAAGGGTAACCAGAAGGTCAACATCCTTGGAGCTACCCTTACCGATCCGATTGACGTGAACCATATTCGGATCAACAACCTGCCCACCGGACTGGGCTTTGAGGTGACCCGGCTGAGTGAGACCGAGCTCAACTTCAAGCTGACCGGTGCAGCGGTAAACCACAGTAAGGAATTTAGTGTAGATAACTTGTCTGTGACAGTCGGCAAAGAGAATCTGATCGGGACTTCCGCTGATTTAACAACCAAGACCTTCGGTCTTACCTTTATTGATCCAGCTATGCTGAGGTTGGATAAAGGCATTGTCTCGGAGGCGGTATACGGAAGTGGGCAGATTTCCGAGACATTGCTGTTGTCCGTTACCGGCGGCAAATTTGCTTCGGATATTGGTTCAAATGATATCGAGATTCGAAATCTTCCTGACGGGCTAAGCGCGACATTGAAGAGAATCTCTGATAAGGAGCTTCAAATCGGCTTTGACGGCATCGCAATGGAGACGGAGGACGTATACAATGCCTACGTAACGGTAGCGGCTGATAAGCTTGTCGGAAGTCCGACATCTCTAAGCACTAATACGTTTAAGATTGATTTTAAGGACAAGGAGCCTTTTCTGGTCGTTCACTCACCTGTTTATGAATCCGACCTTAATGATGGCAGTATTGCCGATGTACTGGTTCTGGAGCTCAAGAACGGAATCTTTGATGCATCCGTTACAGATTCAGTATACGCGGTGAATTGGCCGGATGGGTTGGAAATAGGCGATATTACGATTGACAATCCTACCCAAATAACCTTATCTATTGCCGGACATGCAAACAGCCACGAAATCACGGATAGTATAAATAATGCGGAGGTGACGGTCGCGGGAATCCCGTCAACTACCTTCTCGGTCCTATTCCGTTCTCCGCCGCCGTCCATTTCGGCTTCTCCAGATGTTCTCCATGATGCGGGCGACGGCTCGGTCGAGGAGACCTTGAGGGTAACCCTGAAGAACGGCAGATTTACCGAAGAGGTTAACACTGGTGTAACGATCAATAACCTACCGGAGGGACTGGACTTCACTGTGGTGCGCATCAGTGACACTATACTCGAAGTCCACTTTACGGGGCAGGCAACGAAGAAATCCGATGCTTCCGCATTTGCTTCGGTCACAGTTGATCCTGCAATTGTCATTGACGCTGCAGCATCACTCACCTCAAATAATTTCGATTTGCAGGTGCCGGATGCAACTTCTCTAATTGTTAGGGATATGACTGATCTTACCTGGGACACGATCCGGGAAGAGAATATCCAGCAAGAGTCTGTCACCTCGGATGTATATCTTACTGAGAAGGGGACTTACGGAAGTAAGATCATCTGGAAATCTACGAATGAAGCGGTCATCTCGCCTGACGGTACTGTTACTAGACCCTCATTCGAGAAAGGGGATCAAGAGGTTACATTAACAGCGGAATTCAAGAACGGTTCTTCTGTCCAGACGAAGACCTTTATTCTTATTGTCAAAAAAGAAGCGGGAACCGATGAACAGTCGGTTGCTGAAGATTTAGATCTGTTAACCTGGGAGATGATTCGGGCCGATAATGAAAGCCAGAAAGACGTGAAGACGCTGCTGAAACTGCTGACAAAAGGCAGCAACGGCAGCGGCATTACCTGGAGTGCGTCGGATAAGAAAGTGATTGATACAGACGGCAAGGTAACGCGTCCTGGTTATCTGGAAGGGGACCAGACGGTAACCCTGACCGCAGTGATAAGCAAGGGTGAAGTCACCTTTAAGAAAGAGTTCATCCTTATTGTTAAGGCAAAGATTGCAGATATTAATGAACAATTGGCCGAAGAAATCGGTATGTTGAGAATTGGCTATACCAATCCGGATTCGGTAAACAGCGTAACGCAAAATATCCAGCTGATCTCGAATGGCTTCTATGATTCCAAAGTAGTATGGACCAGCCATAGAAGCGATATTGTCAGTAACACAGGAGAAATCCAGCGACCATTGAAAGATACGATTGTCAGATTGACCGCCCGGGTAACGAAGGATGGCTTCTTTCATGAAAAGGACTTCTACATCACGGTTAAGGGAACAAGTCTGGTTGATCTTCCCAAGGATGAACTTAATGCGAATATTGTATACGCACCAGGAGATTCCGAGAATTCTGTAAAGAAAAATTTATTTTTGACGACTAAAGGAGATACGGGTTCCTTACTGACTTGGACATCTAGTAATCCTGACATCATCTCGAACACTGGCCGGGTCAGCAGACCAGGTCCGGAAGAAGAGGATGTAAAGATAGTGCTTACCGTGCGGCTTGCCGATCCGGATAAGCCGGGCGAATTTAGAGTCAAGACGTTTACGGTCATCGTCAAAAAGCTGAGTGATCAAGAAGCAGTGGACGAGGCAGCAAGAAGTTTGAAGATAGACGATGCCGCAGTCTTTGCAGAAGGTGACATTTGGGAAAGTGTAACTGAAGGCTTCCTGCTGCTGCAGACTGGAAAGTACAGCACTGATATTACATGGGCCTCTAATCAACCGTCAGTGATCGGAATTGATCAGAACGCTGATCAAGCTAAAGGCAAGGTTAACCGGAAAAATGAAGAGACCAACGTCATCCTGACAGCAACCTTTAGCCGAAATGGCAAAACTGCGACCAAAAAATATCTGCTGATTGTCAAGGCGCTGGGAGTGGCAAAGGACGGAGCTATCCGTCAGGTGACCTCCAGACAGGCAGAGTTGTCTATTAATAACGATGGCAAGCCGTTGCAGCAAGGTATCAACATCCTAAGAACGAATATGTCGGATGGGACTAAGATCGATACAATCATTGTGGATGACAATGAAATGTTTAATCTGGTGGAAGCTGTAAATCCGAATGATCCAGACGTGGCGAATCGAAGTCTGATCATAAGTCACGTGGACGATCCTTCTGAACATGCGGATGAGATTGCCATAGAAATTCCGGCATCGGCCATATTGACCCTTGCAGGGCGCAACATTGCATTGGATATCGTCACCAGTCTGGCATCCATTCATTTGGATGAAGCAAGTATCAAGCAGCTTGAAGCTGCCGGTACAGACTTGTATTTCAGAATTGTACCGGTACGGAATTTAAAGGAACAGCAGACCTTCCAGACGAACGCCGTTAATATTGGTACTACGAAGCTTTTACTAGCCAATAACCATACCGTTAAAGTTCAGGGAATACCGCGGGGGATTGAGACTAACTACAGTGGGATCAATACGTATATCCGGATTCCGCTGTCTGAGCTGACTGACAAGATTCCTGTTCAGAGCTCCGTTGCCAGAGATGCCTTCCTGGATAGTCTGAGAATCTATGTTGAGCATAGTGACGGAGACATTGTAGTGTATTCTCCTCTCCGGATTGGATACACCGCTAAAGGTGATCCGGAATTTGCAGAGTTCCGGATTGATAAATTCAGTATTTTCCAAATGATTCAAATCGCAGATAAGAAATCGGACGACTCTCAGCACTCCGGCAACCCGATTGTTGTCAGCACTGCTCCTGTACCGGTACCAGCAGACACCAGAAGTACTGAACTGACTGGCGAGAAGTTGAAGGAGCTGCAAGATCAGGATGGAGTGATTAAGGTTGAAACCGACTTAGGTACTATCAAGCTGAATTCTGGTAATGTAAGTCTGGATAAAATCCAGAAGCTATTTGGACAAGAACATATGAATCCAAAAGACATTGTGATTCGTGTAGGATTAACCGCAGCCGATCAGAGTTACATTGAAGGATTCAAACTGGCAGCCAAGAGGGAGCAGGTACAGCCTGTAGGTCAACCTGTCAAGTTCTATATCGAAGCATCGTATAAAAATCAGACCCGATCCGTTTCAAGTCAAGGTTGGGGAGAATATACGTTGCCGGTACCGGAAGGAATGAAGATTACAACAGGTGTTCTCTACAAGGATGGTGAGATTTATCATCAGCCAACTTATGTGAATATAGAGAATGGACGTTACTATGCGCGCATTAACAGCCTCGAGACCGGAGTCTTCGGATTAATCTGGAATCCGGAAGAGTTCCAGGATGTTGAGCGGCATTGGAGCAAACAGGATGTTAATGTTATGGGCTCCAGGCTCGTTGCGAATGGCACGAGCGATACGGTCTATGAGCCGCAGCGCGCAATCACCAGAGCGGAATTCACGGCTATGATGGTCAGAGCTTTGGGAATTGTCAATTATGATGAGCGGTCTGTATCCTTCAGTGATGTCCCGGCACATGTCTGGTATGAACGGGAAATGGAAGTTGCGATAGAGTATGGTCTAATTGCCGGTTATCCTGACGATACATTCAGACCGAATAACAGCATTACCCGACAAGAAGCGATGACCATCGTCAGCAGAGCGATGAAAATTACCAAGCTAGTATCTACCCGCAGTGAAGAGCAGTATTTAGAGCTGCTTCAGTCTTTTACGGATTCGAAATCGATTGCCAAATGGGCAGAAAAAGACGTGAAAATGAATCTTTCTGCCGGCATCATTGTAGGTAGAAATGAGCGGCTGGCGCCTAACGAGAATATTACTCGCGCTGAAGCAGCCGCTGCAGTAAGAAGACTTCTGATTCAGTCGGGAATCATAAATCCTTAATTGTAGCAGTGAATTTTTAAATAGTTATTTTTAACAAAAGCAGCGGTTGCCCAAGTTGGGAAGCCGCTGCTTTTGTTGTTGAGTATCAATTTATTCCTCAGTAGTCTTAGCTGTGGTTGGGGCACCTTTGTTATTATATAGCCATAACGCATATTCTAAAGGTCGCACTAGTGCTTTGCGATAGGTGTTGCCGTCCCCTGATCGGGCAAACACTTCACGTGCAGGCTTTGGATTAACCTCCAGCACATAGATTTTTCCTTCTCGATCAATGGCAAGATCCAGTGCAAGTTCACATAAGGCTCCGAAACTTTCTTCCAGGAAGGCAGCGGCATCAAGACCTAACCTTTCGGCAGTTTTCATAACCTTATCGGTTTTATCTTGACTACCCAGCCATTCCTTCAGGAGCGTTTCAGCTCGAACGGCGTGCCCACCGCCATGAAGATTGGAGGTTACGCTTCGCGCCGCACCGACCCTTGCTGCCATACCTGTCAGTTCCCAGACGCCTTGCCCATTCTTTTGAACGAGCATGCGGTAATCATGGAAACGTCCGCCAGGCAAACGTAGTGGAATCCCCTGTTGGACGAGGAAACGTCCACCAATACACCATTGTCGAACGATGGAATCCAATCGGGAGGCAGAGACCTTTCGGGGTGGAATAATCCGGCGATCTTGGCGGCGGCCCTGAATATCAAATACCCCTTTACTGTTCTTTACCCGCTCAATTCTAAGGATACCGCGTCCACCTGTGCCGTTTGCAGGCTTGATATAGAGGACCGGGCTCTGCTTTAACATTCGGTGCAGATCCGCAGAGGAGTTATATAGTAATGTTTCTGGCATATGCTGCCGGAAGCGACTCTTTTGTGAGAACGTTTGGTGAATGGTCCATTTGTTGCGCAGTGGACGATTCAGAAACAGCAGATGTTTATAGCGTTCACGGAAACGAAGCAACTGTTGAAAGCGCGTGCTGCGCTGGATACGGCAACGGTCATAAATCATGTTCGGGAAGGAACGCCATTTGCGTGACCATTTCCCGCTCTTTGGATCAAAGACAAGGGCATGGATCTGCTCTTTGCTGGGATGGACATCCATGGGGGTAAACACAAAAACATCCAAGCCCATTCGATTGCCCTCAATGATCATTCTCCGGTACACGGCCTTTTCTTCAAGCTGCTTGGCTTCATTTATATACAAAGTAAGAATGCCTAAGACGGGCTCTGGCACAGGAGTTCACCTTCTTGTGGAGAGTTTGTAGTACTGACGGTATTCTGTGGTGACCGGATCAATAAAGTTGGCTTGCCAGTAGGGCCACTAGAAAGCGCCACTGCGGCAAGACCAACATTGAAACACATTTTCAGACTGGCTGTATTATCGCTGGCAACACTGCATTCCAGACGGCCTAAACGCTTTAACTGGGCGGCCATAAGGGCGGTGCCGGTATGCCTATTTCGGTATAAGGGATGCACGGCAACGAGACAGGCCTCTTCACCGAAACCGGATACGAAGCTTACTCCTGCTAGCTGGCGCCCATTCTGACCGCGTACGGTGGCGACAAGCAGCGAGACACCCGGCTCTGACAACTGTTCTGGAGTTAATCGGGCCATTACCTTGCAAGCCTGGTTTGTAATCCGACGCTCCCCATGCTCTCTTATAAACTCAAGCAGTCCGGTTAGCCGCGATTTCCACTTTTTAGCATCAGTGTCGTAGATAGAGGATATCTGCATGCTGTGTCACATCCTTTAATGAATTCTACTTGATATGGCGTGCTAAGTGCTGGCCATATTGAAAGATTCGCTCCAAAGAAAGCTTGCGAATCGCAGGCTCATCAAATTTCATCGGACGGGAGTTTGCCTCAAAGAACCAGAGTCCACCGTTCTCATCGACACCGAGATCCATCGACATCTCCCCAAGCATAGAATCAGAGGCTCTTTCAATTTGTCTGGCAATTAACAGAGCAGTTGTAGGTACACTTTTTAAGATAGAGGCTGCTCTTTCGGTTCCAAATGTGCTTTCCAGCATGGTGGAGGGCTCCTCGATACTTCCGCCACGAGGTACATGCGTAGTGATGCTGCGGGCACCAGCTAGACGTGCACCTATGCCGGTCATTGCCCAGCCGCCTCTGCCATTTTTCTGCAGAAGTACACGTAGATCAAATGGTCGTCCTCGGTGAGTTGCTAGTTCAATAGCTTGCTGTACGATATAGCGTGAGCTTCCCTTTTCTTTTCCTATCCGTGCCCAGAGGCGTTCTACTGAGGCAGCTTTGTAGGTCACATTTTTTTTGCCGCTTTGAATTTGCAGACGATAGGGTAAGGTGGTATCTGCACGGTATTTTAAACGCATAATTCCTTTACCTGCTTTGCCATTCTCAGGTTTTAGGTAGAGACTGGTATGATTATTTAGCATGGCAATAAGCGTGTTTGCACTGCGTAAACGTCTGGTTTTTGGAACATGCTTTGAGGTGGCATGCGAGCCCTTCAGCCATTCAAATAGACTCCATTTATTGAAAAAATATGGATTATATAGCTTAATGCCTGGATGTTCCAGGCATTGAGCTATTTTGCGTACGACAGCAGGTTTTTCCTCATCCTCACGGGTAGGAATTCGATTATAGATGATTTGTGGAAGAGGTACAGGAATGCTGTACCATATTCTTCCGCTGGATGATGGGACATAACCGTTCACCATCCGTTCCTCGAGCTTCAAGTCACGGACAGTGACGACGTAGACAAGAAATCCCAGTTCCTTGCCTGTGCGAATGATGTCCCGGAAATTATTACGGTTGCCATTAAAATGCCTTACTTTATCGCTGGTTGTCAGTATGGCAATAACGGGTTTTGTTTCATCCGGAATATGGGTGTTCACATCTCATCCCTCCTGCGGAATTTGCTGAGGTATAGACAATGCTCCAGAATGTGCTCGATGGAAGCTTTGCCCTCAGCGCGCAGGGAAGGATGACGGAAGATGGAACGTCCTGGTTTGGCGTTGGCCTCGAACATCCAGATGTCTTCATCCTGATCAATGCCGAGATCAAAGCCAATTTCACCGAGCAAATGACGATGCTGGATTTCTAAGGATTCTGCCAGCTTAATGGCTGTACTCTTCGCACGCTGTAATACTTCATCTGCTCGGCTGCCGAATACACGCCCGAGCGCCTGCCCAGGTGTAAGCAATGCCCCCCCATTTTTGAGGTGAGTGGTGACACTGCCTCGGCCGGCTTTCTTCGCACCAATACCAACTACAATCCATTGATTACTGCCGTTTTTATGCATATGGAATCGGAAATCAATGGGGCAGCCATCAATTTCAATCAAACGTATTCCTTGTTGGACGATATAATTTTGCAGGCCTTGACCGTGTCGTGACCGAAGCATACGCATGAGGCTTTCAAAGGTAGTGAAGCGCAGAAGTACGTTTTTTCCACCTTTGCGGTAGCGGGCAAAATATCCTTTTTTCGGCAGATAGGTAAGTCGGTAAATCCCGTGACCCAGGCTGCCTGCGGAAGGTTTGTAATATACAAAATGGTGGTGATCCAGCATTTCTCTCATTTTTTCGGAGGAGGGATTGCTGTGTGTCTCAGGTACGTAACGGTTTGCTGCTCCGTCATTCTCTAACAACCGATAAATATCGGACTTATTGAAAAAGCTCCAGTTGAAGTAAGGGATTTTCTTGCGCATAAAGCGTTCGCGAAGCTGGTTGATATAAGGTGAAGTCTCCGCTCTCCGACTGGGTAGCCGATTGTAGACGACATCAGGCAGAGGAACCATTTTACGTTCGAATTTGCCGCCTGCGGTTAAGAAATAACCATAGACCTGCTCCTGTTGCCAGTTGATATCACGCGGCATAAAGGCAAATATATAACATTTGTTACTGCCTTCCCGCAGTAATTGCTTTATAAAGCCAGTGCGAGAACCGAAGGGTTGATTTGAAGATGCTGGCCCATCGGTCAATACACCGACTAAAGGTCCCAGCTGTACCTCGTCGTTTTGCAGATTGCGTAAATAGATACCACCAGATTTCGGAACCTTGATAGCACTCTTTACACCAGTGGCGAGGAATAGATGATTTCCGGCGCGCTTGATGGGCTTGATCATGGTCGGGATGGCATCTTTACCGAGTCTAAGGCGAATGTTCTTCTTCCCGGTTAATTTCAAGCTTTTCATCAGTGCACCTGATACATATACAACTCTTTGGGGCTGCTTAGTAAAATGCACATTGCAAAAAGTGAGACTCATTTATGAATCCTCCTTAGGAACCATTGTTATCATTCTCCCGTTTATAACGGAGCTGTCCGTAGATAGGGATGGTATCCGTCGCTGTGTGAGTAGCAGATGGCGCGCATAAGACAGTGGATTCTCGGCGGCGAGCTTAGCAGCCCGGCGGTCGCCCGTCAGCCGGAATACCGTGCGCCCTGGCTTGGAATTTGCTTCAAGTAAATGAATCCGACCGCTCGAATCAATACCGAAATCTAGGCCGAGTTCTCCAAGCCTACCGCATGCGGCCTCCAGAAGAGGAGGCAAGTATGCAGCTTCTGCAGCAAGCTCCTGCATGATGTCTTTTCCGTCCTGACCATATTCTGCAAGTAAAAAGGGCAAAGGAGGAACCGCAGTTCCACCGCCATGCAGGTTCGAAGTCAGTGAACCATGATTACCCAGCCGAACGGCCATGCCAGTAAGATCCCAGCGACCGAGGCCATTCTTTTGCATCAATACACGCACATCGAACGGTTGCCCCTTACGATTAGTTAGGTGCAGATAAGGCTGTATAATATAGCGGCGTGTGCCGATAAATTCATGAATCCAGTTCAGTCCTTCATCCTGCGAGCTGAATACATATTGAAAGGGTGTATTTGTCCCATCACGCCCTCGTACTCTTATGCCTCCTCCAGAGCGTCTGTTCTGCAGTATGGCATGCAATGTACGTTTGCCATGAGAGCCTGCTTTGGGTTTTAGGAAGACCCCGTATTCTCTTTCAGCGAGCATATTGCTTAACTTGCGTGTACCGGTATAAAGAACAGTTTCCGGCAGTAAAATAGCGGCTCTTCGGTTGCGCTTCAATATCTCGTATACGCCCCATTTATCAGGTAAACCTCTTGACCAAGGTAGTGAGCGGTGAAGGAAAGAGAGTGCAGAAGAGGCTTCTTTTCTTTCTTTCGGACTATTGTAAAAACAACGATTATAAATGATATCTGGTGGTGTAGAGGTCGTATTGTGCCAGCTTCCGTCTTTCCATGTATAACCGGTTATAGATGACCCGTCTGCCGCTACTCCGTCCGGATGAAACACGAGGACTTTAAGGTTATAGCGTGGAGCTGCACGGCATAAATGACTGCAAAATTCTGGCTCGGCAATCGGAGGATTCCCGTGACGACGGCCCGTCATAATGCCGAGGAACCCCATAGCTGTTTCAGTCATTGTGTCCTCCTTATAAACCGGCCAAATAGCGGCAATACAGAATCATTTGCTTGACGGACGGTCTGATTTTTTGATCGTTTAGCGGTGTATTATCGTTTTTGGAAGGTTTGGAATTAACCTCCAAGAGCCATATTCGTCCGGATTGATCCAGTGCCAGATCGATTCCGAGCTCTCCAAAATGAGCAGGGATAAAGGTTTCTACTCCTCTTGCAATGGCAAGTGCTGCTCTTGGAAGCTGAAGCTGTACGCTATCCTTGGTACCTGGAGGAAGGCTGCTCTTGCTAACGGCTTCACGGACAGTACTGAGACTGCCACCTCTTGCTAGATTGGAGACGAAATGATTGCTTCCAGCGGTGCGAGCGACAATGGAGGTAACGCCCCATTTCCCGGTACCATTCTTCTGTACAAGTGCTCGAAAATCTACAGGACGCTTACCGAGCTCCATCAAGGGCAATCCTTGTTGAATCTGGTAGCGCGTTGTCTTCATCTTGGGAGCAATGGATTGATACAGTTTAGCTAATGTTGGGTAGCTTTGCTTGCGTGTACCTATAGAGGTAGTAGATAACAAACGGTATCCTCCGCCTTCATCTTTGGAGATTCGGAGAATGCCTTTGCCGAGACTGCCTCGTACAGGCTTTAGAAACACGCTTGGATATTGGCTGCACATCTTCTTTACAACGGCAAAACCGTTTAAAACATGCGATTCCGGTAAATACCGCTTCAATGAAGGGTCTTGCGTTAAAGCTTCAAATACTTCTGTCTTGTCAAGAAATTTTTCGTTGAAGAAATGCGTTCCATACCGTGATTTTACATCCGCCAAAAAATGCTGTACGCTAGGTTTATTCTCCACCTTTCGCGTCGTTAGCCGATTGTTGATTACATCGGCGATGGGCAGACTCATTTTCCTCCAACCCTCGTTGTATACCCAGCCCTGGATGGAAGAGCTGCTTGTTTCCAGCGCTTCCGGGGTAAAGAAATATACATAGGCGCCTTGTGAGTGGCAGGCATTTGTTAATTCTCGACAGAACATGGTAATGGGTCCAAACAGCCTGTCGAGATTATCTGGATGGTCACGGCTGACGAGTACACCGATCAACGGGCCAAGTCGCAAGGTACGACTTACGGAGCTGTAAGAGGCGTTGAGGGTTTGCCGATGTTTCCATCCGGTCCGCCGCGCGAGTCCTTCGCTTACACGCAGGCTTTCGGATTTGGGAGCCGGGATAATGGTGACCTCCTGCCGGAAAGAGCCGAAAGCCAGCTGGAGCGTTCCGTGAGCCGGGATTTTGAGTCTTTTCATGGATCGTTCGCCAAGCATTATAGCGTTTTCCTGCAGGATGCCCGTGTGGACCGTATGGACCGGGATCTTGAATTGGGACATCGTGGATCTCCTTCCGGTAGGCAGCATGATGCCGGCAATTTGGTAGCTAAGGGTTACATATCATTCATCATATGGAGACATATGACCCTTGGTGATTGACCTACTCTTTAAAAACCTTGCCGCATCATTTCATAAGTCTGACCCAAGAAGCGAAACAAGCATGGGATGAATTAATATTTGGAAACTTAAGCAACGCTTTCAAAGTGAGTTTTGTACGAAGTAACTCTAGGAAGCGAACGCAAACAAAACTTAAGCAACGCTTTCGAAGTGAGTTTTGTACGAAGACGAATCGAGAAGTAGTGACTTACAAAACTTTTAGGAGGAATCATAATGAGTATTCACGACAAAGCACATGAACTGGCGAAAGCCATTAAAGAAAGCACTGAGGTAGCGGATATCACCAACGCGATGAAACTGGTAGAAACAGATCCTGAAGCCAAGGCGATGCTCGACAACTTCCGCAATGGTCAATTGGAGCTTCAACAACGGATGATGAGCGGAGATATGCCTCCACAGGAAGAAATGGAGAAAATGGAGAAATTATTCGAGGTGCTTAACATGAATCTTGGGATTCGCCGTCTGTTCGATGCAGAACGCCGTTTGAGTGTTGTAATCGAGGATGTAAACAAGATCATTACCGAGAGCTTGTCGCAATTGTATGGCGAATAAACGCTTTTAGTAAGCGGGTATTCACCTGAAAAGTTTGATCAGTGTAATCTAAATAGGGTGTTCCCGAAGCCGTTTGGCATTGGGAACACCCTATTTATTTTTGTGACTAGCACATGAGTAAACTCGCTAATCTTGTTTTCCTTCGATTGCGCAGAGAAGAATACCAGCAGCCAAACCTAGGCGGCGATCAAGCATTCCCTTGGGATCCTCAGAGAAGTCAGCGATGATTTTTGTAACGAATGGATTAAAATTTTGTTTGAAAGTCGGGATCGTTGTATCATTCATCTCGATATTATATTTTTGAGGAATAATAGAGATGAAGCGGCGGAGTATAGCCATCGCGGTGCTATCTTCCTTGATTTTTCCAATTTCCTGATCATGATGATCGAGAATCGTCCATTCATCTTTCAAAATCGATTTGAGTCCCTTACGCCGAAGAGCACCAACGTGTTCGCCAGTCTCCGAATCATGCACATCATAAACAGCACTAAAGTCGATGGCATTGCGGGCTTTTATACGCAGAAGCTCCTTTTGCATAGACTCATCCGTGTACAGTGCAATATCCTCTTTCAACTTGAATGCTTTCATTTGTGAATAGAGTACAAGCTGCTCGGCGTTATCATAAATATGAAGTTTCGCACCCATGATCGAAAATACCTTTTTTCGAATTATGTATTCGGTATGAGTATAAGTTGCATTCAATTCTAAATCGCCCCCTAAATGAAATAATCATCTCATATATAAGCTTTGCTAGCTACATAAATGCGTATTATTTTATATAATTTTTTGAATAGAAGTATATTTTTATGGACTTGTCTCATATTACGGGCTTCATGTTCATAGAGTAGAGATATAGATTTAATCGAATATCTTGTCTACGAGGAGCTGTTGGTTATGAGAAAAAGAAACAAGTTTAAACATGGTGTCTATCTGTTGCTGGCGTTGGCCATGCTTTTGTATGCTCTGCCGAAGTTATCGCTTGCGAATGGGCCTAGCTGGGTGTTTGGTTTTGGGGTGGTCTGGTCACTTTTTGCCTTTATGGTCATTGCGGCACATCTCCATTTTATTATCGGTGTTGATGAGGAGAAGACCAAGCGTTTGGAAGCTGTGCGAAAAGCAAAATTGGAGCAATGGCAGTCCAAATGGAAAGAAGAAACTAGAGTTACACAAAGATCATAGAATTGGGGCTGCGTTCTTAAGTAACTAGATTTAAATATTCCCGTGAAAAGCGCTGAAATGGCTAAAAGAAGGGTATAAATCCCCTAGATTGCCGTGAAAAGCGCTGAAATGGCTAAAAGAAGGGTAAAAATCCCCTAGATTCCCGTGAAAAGCACCGAATTAGCTAAAAGAAGGGTATAAATCCCCTAGATTGCCGTGAAAAGCGCTGAAATGGCTAAAAGAAGGGTATAAATCCCCTATATTCCCGTGAGAAGCGCCGAATTAGTTGAAGGAGGGGTATAAATCCCCTAAATTCCCGTGAAAAGCGCCGAATTAGCTGAAAGAGGGGTATAAATCCCCTAGATTCCCGTGAAAAACGCCGAATTAGCTAAAAGAAGGGTATAAATCCCTTAGATTCACAGAAAAGCCCACTAGCTTAAGCCAGTGGGCTTTAAAATTGCCCCGCAAAGCAGGGGGATTAAAGTTATCTTGCACCTGTAAAAGGATTGATCTCATCCGAGAGATCTTTTCCAGCTTTCTTTTCTTCTGCAGATATCCGTTTACCTAGAGCCGCGTAGTACCACACCGCAGGAACGAGAATCGCGAGTATAAAAAGAAATTGCATAAAGTCATCCCCTTTCACCTCTCCATTATAACATATTTTTCCTTTTTTCTTAAGGGACTATTCTCTATTCGCCTACCCACTACCCAATTTGTCTAACAAACGGGTTACTCTTTACTGGCAGAGCATTCTACTTCAAATACATAACTGGCGCTCCCCTGAGGCCATCTTGCTTGGATTATATACAGATGTTTTCCGCTACCTGCTGCGAGCTGAAAACTGTTATTTTCTACGGAAAGAGCTTCGTCC
Source organism: Paenibacillus sp. NPDC058367 (assembly GCF_042723305.1). Taxonomy (NCBI): domain Bacteria; kingdom Bacillati; phylum Bacillota; class Bacilli; order Caryophanales; family Paenibacillaceae; genus Paenibacillus; species Paenibacillus sp. NPDC058367. Next base: position 1,248,445 of record NZ_JBHXIZ010000001.1, on the reverse strand, counting down.
GGACGTTCCTCACCAGGAAATGAAGCCACAACCTCTATCTCCTTGGGTGCAGATGAGAATTTGAGTTCTACCTGATCACGGCTGATGGCTTTGGGATGTACCTTCTGTTTGGTAACTAATTGATCATAAGAAGCCATATCTACACAGACGCCTTTGCCATTGTCATTCCAGCAATAAGAGCCTTGAATGGCATCGAAATGCTCACCGCCAACAGTAACTTGAACGTTAGGGGGCTGTGGGTTAGTAGTGTCTGCTGGAGAAATCTTATCTTCTTTAACAGTCGATTGGAATAAGTCCAACAGATCTTTTTTGCTGATATCCGAAAGACGATAGTGACCCGTTTGTCCCGATTTAATGAGTAACCCACTGTTGCTTCCGACGATCCAAAAAGAGAACTCATAACTTATGCCTTCCTTCATGTTTACGGTGGTTCTGTAATCGCTTGGAGCAATATCTAGTTGTCCTTTATCATATTCAGCAGCAGTTATGGCTTGAACGAAACGTTCCAAGGATGATGCTTCAGAAATAGTCGTCACCGGCTGGTTTTTTTCAATTAAGTTAATAGAAACTATATTTTGTGCATCCAGTTCTATTTGGCTTGATTGTTTTACTTCGGTTCTCGCATTTCCACAGCCGATCAGTCCTATGAAAAGCAAAGTAATGGTAAATATTATTAACATGGTCTTGTTCATATCCACAATGCTCCCTTCCTCTTTCTTTAACTCTCAGACTATAAAAAAGAGGAAAAGGTTGCTAAATAACGGGCAGTTAAATTCGAATTCGATGCTTATGAATCGGTTGTACTGTGCCATTCTCTCCGTGTATAATGAGTACAGTATAGTACAGATCGGAGTACGGGGGTGTAACAGTTGGAAGGTCAAGGCGATGCAATTACTAAACACGAGCAACTGCTGCAGCATATTGAAGGTCTTAAGGTAGGCTCCAAAATATCTGTTCGTAAGCTTGCAAAAGAAATGTTGGTCAGTGAGGGAACGGCTTATCGTGCCGTTAAGGAAGCTGAGAATCTTGGAATTGTCATTACGAAGGAACGGATTGGTACAGTACGTGTAGAAAAGAAGCCTCGTAACATTTCTGAACAGCTGACGTTTGGTGACGTGGTTGATATTGTGGAAGGTCATGTTCTCGGCGGGGCTAGCGGACTGAGTAAACATCTACATAAATATGTAATCGGTGCGATGAAGGTCGACGCGATGATTCGTTATATAGACGCAGACAGTCTGCTTATTGTGGGTAACCGCGATGATGTTCACTCCTTGGCGCTAGAGCAGGGTGCCGGAGTTCTGGTTACAGGCGGTTTCGGGACGAGTCGTGAAGTGAAGGCATTAGCCGACGAACTGGATCTCCCCATCATTTCATCAAGACATGACACGTTTACCGTGGCATCAATGATTAACCGAGCGATTTTTGATAGATTGATTAAGAAAAAAATTATGCTGGTAGAAGATATTGTCGACAGCAAACCGCGTATGATTACGTTAAAAATTTCAAGCACCGTAGGTGAGCTACGACAGATTTCAGAGGAAACTGGAGAGCAACGTTTTCCCGTTACAGATGAATGGAACCGAGTGATTGGGATTATCGGCCGACGCGAAGTAGAGAACCTGACAGAAGGGCAAAGTATTGAAAAGGCTATGGTTCGGAGTCCGGTTACCGCTGCGCTGCATACCTCACTAGCTTCGGCTGCGCAGATCATGATGTGGGAAGGTGTCGATTTCCTACCCATTGTAGACCGTAATCGCAAATTGGTGGGCTCCCTAACCCGTAAAGAAGTGCTGCAAAGTCTGCGAGATGTCCGTAACACTCCGCAGCTTGGGGAGACCTTCGATCATCTCATCTGGAACGGTTTTGCGGATGAGCGGGATGAAGAGGGAAGATTGTTTTTTCACGGCTTTATTACGCCTCAGATGGCCACAGACCTTGGTACCATTTCTGAAGGTGTACTGTCTACGCTAATGACGCTCTCTGCGTTTAAGGCAGCTAAGGATATTACAGGAAATGACTATGTATTAGATAATATGTCCACCTATTTTATCCGGCCGGTACAGATCGAACACGCGATTATTGTAATGCCGAGACTGCTCGAGATTAGTCGCCGTACATGTAAGCTGGAAATAGAGATCAGCTATTCGGATACCCTGGTAGCGAAAGCTGTCCTGATGCTGCAATCCATTGATCACGGCTAATAGATAATGAATCACAAACATGCTAAATAGACTGCCCTCAACGATGATAGTGAGGGTAGTCTATTTTATTCTTGTAATCCTATCAGAGGGATAGTCTAGGCTTTCGACTGGTGTTGTTCCTGGCTACGGCTACGGCTGTAATAACTATAGCTGCGTATTCCTGAGAAGATGTTAAACACACCGATTAGAAGAAAGGCAGCTTCAACAATGATATTAACGGTGGAGCCGCGAAATAGAAACATGGAAATCAGGGAAAGCGTTACGAGCATACAGCCCAGCATCACATTCATGACGGAGCGTTTTAGCCCCTTATCTTGGGGATTTAAGGCACGGCGAGAGGATAAGCTGTACACAGCGGCGCCGATTACAAAGATCACCAGCAGGATAAACAATAAGTACTTGATAAATAAAACCATGGACAGCCAGCTCCTTTATCATGTCTTGCAAAAGCCTTGAAGTAATTTCCACTTTTGTCTGTCCATTATTGTATCACACGATTGTTGTTAGTTGCGCTTAAAAGGACTGATTTCCACCCAGATTTGCAGAACACCTTCCATGACGAGCATCGTCCGGATTTTGACAGAGTATTCCTTATCACGCACAATGTAAAGCTTGCCATCCAGCAGCAGCCTAACCAGTTTACTGTCTGTGTCAATATCGAACATGCTGCGGCCACGCATGGGCTCCAGATCTGAGCCCATTTGGCTTATAATTAATTTTACAGTTACGGGGTCAAGGGGGTTATCTTCTTTGGACTTGCTCTCTTCCGAACGGATTTTGATTTCTCTGATTACGGTAGAGGTATTATTGTATTTTTTGAGCGTTTTAATATCTTCCTGATATTGCTCAATGTCTACGCGTAAGTCTTGATTTTGCAGCCATAACACGTTATATCCAACATGGTATATACCGTTGTATATGACGGCTCCTACGACGATTCCCAGCATGAATATAGCGGAAATTTGGGTGAATCTACGAAAACGACTGAATGGTGGAACTCTCACTGGTGTTACCCCCTGCCGCACACCCATTTTACTAGCTCGCTGCCCATATGAGCTCCGAGAAAAGCGAAGGCAATATACATGATTTGCTTGATGGCGGGGGAGAGGTTACCTCCAATCACATTGCTTTCAATGACCCGTAAAGGGTCCATAGTACCCCCTACAGCGGCGGCAAGTGCCCATATTTTAATCCGGTCTGCTACATCTAGCATTGTTTGCGTCGGTGGTTGCAGGGATACTACGGCGCCGATTCCGCCGACCATAGCTCCGCCAAGTACGATGCCGAAGGCGATAAAGAAATCGAGGATGGCTTTGCTCATAAATATGCTCATAAAGGCCCCTTCCCGGACGAGGCATCTATAAACGTTGCCTGTCCATGTGCTCTTAATCCATTCTATGGGCGGGTCCCCCTTTAATATGATAAAATAGTTTCATCTTATAGTGCGAGTTCAAAAAGTACGGTTTTCAGCACCGAGAAGATTGAAAGAAGGTAGAAAATGAGGAGCGGAGCGTAGTGGGAGCTACGTGAGCACCGGAAGTTTCGCCTGAATTCAATCTTCGATGTCGAGTAAGCTTCTTGGGTTACTTCGTGATCAAAAGCGGACTTTTTGAACAACTATTTATGTTTGATTTTTGTAGTAGGAAGGAAGTGGGATGATGAGCCCTTTCGTGCATTTGCATGTGCACAGCGAATACAGTTTACTGGACGGGGCGGCGCGCATTACCGATCTCGTGCGCCGGGCCGGCGAATACGGCATGAAGTCGCTGGCGCTTACGGATCATGGAGTGATGTATGGGGCGATCCCCTTTTATAAAGCGTGTAAAGAGAATGGAATCAAGCCGATTATCGGCTGTGAAGCCTATTTAACCGCGGGCTCTCGCCGTGAGCGAGGCAGTCGTAAAGATCAACCGATTTATCACCTGATTCTGCTCGTCAAGAATGAAACCGGCTACAAGAACCTGATGAAGCTGATCTCTATCGGCCATCTGGAAGGTCATCACTATAAACCTCGTATTGATATGGAGGCTCTGGCCGCTCATTCGGAGGGGATCATATGCCTCAGTGCCTGTCTTGGCGGCGAAGTGCCGCAGCATCTGTTGCATGGAAGAGATGACGAGGCGCGAAAGGCTGCGCTGCGATATAAGGAGATTTTTGGCGAAGACTTCTACCTGGAGCTTCAAGATCACGGAATTTCCGAGCAAAAACGAGTAAATCCGAAGCTGATCGCACTTGCCAAGGCCTGTGAGATCCCACTTGTAGCTACGAATGACGTCCATTATTTGGCCAAGGAAGATGCAGAGGTACAGGATGTTCTGATCTGTATTGGAACAGGTAAAACTGTGGATGATGAGGAACGGCTCCAAATCGGAACAGATCAGCTGTTTCTCAAAAGCAGTGATCAGATGGCGGCGTTGTTCCCGCATGTGCCTGAAGCTATCAGTAACACGCTATTGATCGCAGAAAAATGTAATTTGGAGCTTACCTTCGGTCAACATATTCTGCCTGCCTATTCACCAATTCCAGAAGGTAAGGACTCCGCTGCATATTTGCGAGAGTTGTGCTTTAAAGGGCTTGAAGAACGGTATATAGACACACCGCTTTGGGCATCGCCTGAGCAAAGAGAAACCGCTGAAAAGCGTCTTGCCTATGAGCTTGGCGTCATCGAGAATATGGGTTTTAGCGATTATTTTCTAATTGTGTGGGATTTTATCGCTTATTGTCATCGTCAGGGGATTGCTACTGGTCCGGGCCGGGGTTCTTCCGCGGGGAGTCTTACCGCTTATTCCCTACGAATCACGGATGTAGATCCGCTTAAGTATAACTTGCTCTTTGAACGTTTCTTAAATCCAGAACGGATCACGATGCCGGATATTGATATCGATTTTAGTGATGAGCGTCGTGATGAGGTTATCGCTTATGTGGTGGAGAAATACGGCAAAGAACATGTGGCACAGATCATTACGTTCGGAACCATGGCTGCACGGGCTGCAGTTCGTGATGTGGGCAGGGTACTGAATTTACCTTATAACGAGGTAGATAAGGCTGCCAAGCTCATCCCAGGACAACTAGGCATCAGCCTTGCTAGAGCGCTGGAGACTACTCCAGACCTAAAAGCGCTGTATGACAGTAATCCGAAGATCAAAGGCTTGCTGGATATGGCAATGAAAGTGGAAGGTATGCCTCGTCATGCTTCGACACATGCTGCCGGGGTTGTTATTTCCAAAGGTCCACTGACTGATGCTGTACCCCTTCAAGAGGGCAACGAAAGTACAGCGTTAACTCAGTACTCTATGGAGCATTTGGAAAGTGTTGGGCTGCTGAAGATGGATTTTCTGGGCCTGCGTACTTTGTCGATTATCGAACGCTGTATGAATTCGATTAAAGAAATGAGTGGCAGTGTTCCAGATTTTAAAATCATACCAGATCATGATCCGCTCACGTATGAAATGTTAGGTGCTGGTGAGACGACTGGGGTCTTCCAGCTGGAGTCGGCGGGTGTAAGACGTGTGCTTAAGGATTTGAAGCCTAATGGCTTTGAAGATATCGTATCGGTTCTAGCCTTGTATCGTCCGGGTCCGATGGAGTTTATCCCGAAATATATAGCAGGTAAGCACGGTCAGATCGAAGTAGAGTATCCGCACCCTGATTTGAAATCTATATTAGCGGATACCTATGGGATAATTGTGTATCAGGAACAGATCATGCAGATTGCTTCGCTTATGGCTGGATTCTCGCTTGGTGAAGCGGATCTGCTCCGCCGAGCGGTTTCTAAGAAGAAGCGCGAGACGTTGGATAAGGAACGCAGTCATTTTGTACAGGGGAGCTTGCAGCAAGGATATAACGAAACGGATGCGAATGCCGTTTATGATATGATCGTAAGGTTTGCCGATTACGGCTTCCCGCGTGCGCATGCGGCGGCTTATGGTGTGCTGGCTTTTCAGACGGCTTATCTAAAGGCGCATTATCCGGTACAGTTTATGGCATCTATGCTGACCGCTGTGATGGGAACCCACCGTAAGGTGGCGGAATATGTACTGGACTGCCGCCGTACGGGCATCGGCGTATTACCGCCGGATGTGAATGAGAGCGGCGTACTGTTTACCCCTGTTCCAGGAGAGGAAACGGGAACAGGGCATATCCGCTTTGGGCTCGCAGCGATTAAGAACGTCGGCACGTTAGCAGTGGAGAATATTATGTCGGTCCGCAAGGAGCGGCCGTTCGACAGCCTGCTCGATTTCTGTCGACGTGTGGATCTGCGGGTCTGCAACAAGCGGGTAGTGGAGTCTTTGCTGCAGGCAGGAGCCTTTGACTGTCTGCCGGGTCATAGGGCCCAGCTGCTGGCTATGCTGGACGAGACCGTTGACGCCGCGACGAAATGGCGCAAGGAGCGGGATGAACTGCAAATCCAGTTGTTCGACGATTTGGTGGAGACGCCGAATTGGGAGATTCGCTATCCGGATATCCCTAAGTTCACAGTAGGACAGCAGCTGGAGATGGAACGTGAGCTGCTGGGGCTGTATCTATCAGGTCATCCGCTCGACGATAGCGCTGAGCTGCTTGAGGAGCCGGGCATACAGCGGCTGATGGATCTCGGTGAAGCCGCAGATGAGAGCCAGACGGTTACGGCCGGCATGGTCGTATCCGTTAAGGAAATTACGACGAAGCAAGGAAAATCGATGGCCTTCATCGAATGGGAAGATCAGATCGAGCGCTGCGAAGTCGTGCTCTTCCCCGAGGTGTGGAAGCGAAGCCGCGGCTTGATTGCCAAGGGCGCGCTGCTGGCCTTGCGCGCCAAGGTGCAGCAGGAGGACGAAGGCTTCAAGCTGCTGGCCGAGGAAGTGGCGCTGCTATCCGCGGAGACACTCCGCGGCCTGCTGCAGCGCCGTAGTGCCGCCGCGTCCCGTCCGTATAGCGCGGGACGCTCGGCCTCAGCAGGAGCGCAGCCGCGTGGTGCGGCTCCTGCTTCGCGGGCTAGCGGGGCCGCCACTGGCCCCGCTGGCAGACCTGCAGGCGGCGCAGCTGCGCCTGCAACACCTGCACCGGCCGCTGCGCCAGCGCCGGGCTCAGGCCAGCGTGTCTTTATCAAGATCACGCCGGCCGCCGAGAATGCTGCGCAGCTGTCGCGCCTGAAGGAGCTGCTGCAGAATCATCCAGGCCCAGTAGCGACGATTCTGTTCTACGAACGGGATCAGAAGCTCCTGGCCCTTAGCGATAATTATCGGATTAAGCCTACCGAGGAGCTAATCGCGGCTATCGAGTCTATGCTGGGGGCAGGTACCGTAAGAATAAAATAAGAACAATTCCACCCTTTTCCGCATACATTAGGAAACCACAGGGCGAATCCCTGGGCGGAAAGGGGAATCACATCATGTCCTATCAAATGGCAGTTGATCTGTTGGAACGAAGAGGCGTATCACTTTCTTCCATTGCTGAAATCGTATATATTTTACAATCGGTCTATTATCCCGGTTTATCCAAGGAAGAATGCCTTTCCAGTGTGAAATCTGTATTGGGAAAAAGAGAAGTGCAGTACACGTTAATGACGGGGATCGCACTTGATGAGCTGGCAGAGAAAAGACTGCTTCCGCAGCCGCTCCAGGCAGTAATGGAAGCGGATGAATCACTTTATGGAGCGGACGAGACTCTAGCCCTTGGCATCACAGGGGTATATGGGATGATCGGACTTACAGGATTTGGGTACTTGGACAAAATAAAGCTTGGAATCATTGGTGAATTGAACGATGATAAGGGGAGGATTCACGTGTTCTTGGATGACTTAGTAGCGGGTATCGCTGCAGCTGCTTCTGCTAGAATCGCTCATCGGCAGGAAGGGGCAAAAGTATATCCTCTGGTCACGGATACGGAATAAATGACCCGATTCATTTCGTTTGAACGAGTTCCTCAGTCTTGCTTCCTTTGCCCTACGCCTGTTGCGGGAAAAAAGAAAACTGTGTTATCATAATTCCATTATACGGGATACGGCTGGGAATTAAGATTGGGGAGGCCTTGCAAGGCATGTGGACGGTAATATATATCGCGCCGACCGCCAAAGTGGCGGATATGATTAAGAGTAAGCTGACTGAAGAAGGTTTTTTAGTAAAATGCCGTCCAATCAATATGTCCAAGCAGCAGTTTGAGATATTGGTTCCTTCAGGTGAACTGGAGGAAGTACAGGAAGTCCTTAATCTTATTCTGCATCCCTGAATTTCTATCAAGAGAAAAGTCATGACAGCGGCAAGCTGCATAACGCAAATAAACGGCTGAAGAGGTGCGGGTGTGTTCAAAGATTTATTTCAGAAGAAACGGAAGTACGCGACTATTCCTTCAGAACGTCTGGAGCGAAGCGGCGTGCCTGCAGAAGGCGAACGCCCCAAACGGGAAATTCCAGAAGGATTAATGAGTAAATGTAATAAATGCGGAACGATCCAGTATAGCAAGGAATTGGAAAAGAATCTAAAAGTATGTCCTACTTGTGGTCATCATTTGCGCTTGAACGCCGTAGAGCGTATTGCTATGACGTTAGACCCAGAGGGCTTTATTGAGTTTGATAGTGAAATGTATTCTATAGATCCGCTGAAATTCCCGGGTTATGCCTCTAAACTGGAGCAACAGCAACTAAAATCGGGACAAACTGATGCCGTGATTACGGGGCAGGGATCTATTGGCGGACATCCAGTGATCGTAGCTGTGATGAATTTCGAATTTTTCTCCGGCAGTATGGGATCTGTAGTTGGTGAGAAGATTACCCGGGCGATTGAAGAAGCCACGGAGAAGCAGCTTCCACTCCTTATTTTCTCTACTTCTGGCGGAGCGAGAATGCAGGAAAGTATTCTAAGTCTCATGCAAATGGCGAAGACCAGTGCAGCGCTTGCTCGTTTCAACGAAGTGGGAGGCCTTTATATTTCTATAATTACGGATCCGACAACTGGCGGAGTATCTGCGAGTTTTGCTAGTCTTGGCGATATTATTATTGCTGAGCCTGGGGCGGTATTCGGTTTCGCAGGACGTATAGTCATTGAACAGACAATTCGCCAAAAGCTTCCGGATGATTTCCAGACGGCTGAATTTAATCTGCAGCATGGCTTGATTGATATGGTTGTGCACCGTAAAGAAATGCGCGCCACACTGACCAAAATTTTGGAATTGCATGATGTGAAAGGGGGATTTTAGGTTGGCAGGAGAGTTGCCTTTTGAAATGCCTCTGGTTGAAATGCGCAAGAAAATTGCCGAGCTAAAGCAGTTTGGCGAAGAGAAAAGTATTGATTTTACGGATGAGGTAGCAAGACTGGAAGAACGGTACCGTGTGCTTGAGGAGGAAGTTTATTCTAATATCTCGCCTTCCCAAAAAATGCATCTAGCTAGACATCAAGGACGTCCGACTTCTCTTGATCTTATGGGGCAGATCTTCACAGATTTTATCGAGCTTCACGGGGATCGAATGTTTGGGGATGATCTTGCAATTGTAGGCGGTATCGCTAAACTTAACGGCGTCCCGGTTACGGTCATTGGCCAGCAGCGTGGTAAAGATACGAAGGAGAATATTTTACGCTTTTTCGGCAGTGCACACCCTGAGGGCTTCCGTAAGTCACTGCGTCTGATGCAGCAAGCGGACAAGTTCAATCGTCCCATTATAACCTTTGTAGATACTAAAGGTGCATATCCAGGCAATACAGCTGAGGAAAGAGGACAATCTGAAGCAATTGCCCGTAATTTACGCGAGATGTCTCAGTTTGGTGTTCCTGTAATCTGTGTGGTTATCGGTGAAGGCGGAAGTGGGGGCGCATTAGCACTGGCAGTTGGTAATAGAGTGCTTATGCTGGAACATGCCATTTATTCAGCGATATCTCCTAACGGTGCTGCATCAATTCTATGGAAGGATGCTTCGAAGGCTGATCAAGCGGCAGAAGCTATGAAGATAACGGCATCTGATCTGCTTGAAATGGAAGTCATCGAAGAGATTGTTCCTGAGCCAAAAGGCGGCGCACATCGTGATTACGAAGCTACGGCAGCTGCAATTAAGGATGCATTATGGCGTCACTTGCAGGAGCTAATTCCTCTGGATAGAGCGGAATTGAAAGAAGATCGTTATCGTAAATTCCGTAAAATTGGTGAGTTTGCTGAAGTCCAGCAGGAGCAGATTTTCCTTGAAGAAGAAGTGGAATCTGAAGTGTGAATAGTGCCTTTCCATTTGCACTTTAAGACATATAACCATACTTAGTGGACCATATTGAATTAAGTGTAAATTATACATTTTATTGGAATTAAAATAATCTCGACGCAATGCCGGGATTATTTTAATTTTTTTTGTGCGTTCAGATAATTCGAGCTCAAATTACATCTAAAAGAGCCTACAACATTGATTTTGTGTCTAAGTTGCAGTAATATTCATAAGGGCGTAGTTAAAGGCACATGTGACAAAGTTCCTATTTAATTAGTTAGCCTTGTAGTAGATTTTGTAGTTGGAAAAAGTGAGACAGAGAGAACGAAAAAACGGAGGAAAACCTAATGCGGAAAAGTAAAATTGTATGTACGATCGGACCTGCGAGTGAATCGTTGGAGAATATCAAAAAATTGATTTTGGCTGGTATGAATGTGGCCCGTTTGAATTTCTCCCACGGCGATTTTGAAGAGCATGGTGCTCGGATTAAAACGATCCGTCAAGCATCTAAGGAACTGAACAAAACTGTTGCTATCCTGCTCGATACAAAAGGACCGGAGATTCGCACAGGCAAGTTGGAAGTAGAACCGATTGAACTAGTTCAGGACGAGTACCTGACACTAACTACGGAAGAAATCCTTGGCACCCAAGAACGTATTTCCATCACGTACAGCGAGCTTCCTAATGATGTTCAAGTAGGCTCCACCATCCTTATTGATGACGGTCTGATTGGTTTGACAGTTGTCGACATTCAAGGAACTGAAATCAAGACCCGTATTGTAAACGGTGGTACGATCAAGAGCAAGAAGGGCGTTAACGTACCAGGAGTAAACATCTCCTTGCCGGGTATTACGGAAAAAGACACCAACGATATTCTTTTTGGTATCGAACAGGACATCGATTTTATCGCCGCTTCCTTCGTTCGCAAAGCTAGCGACGTTCAGGAAATTCGTGAGCTGCTTTCGAAAAACAACGCTTCTCACATTCAAATCATTTCCAAAATCGAAAACCAACAAGGTGTTGACAACCTTGATGAAATTTTAGAAGCTTCCGATGGCCTGATGGTTGCTCGTGGTGACCTTGGTGTTGAAATTCCAGCTGAAGATGTACCTTTGGCTCAAAAATTGATGATTCAAAAATGTAACGTTGCTGGCAAACCAGTAATCACAGCTACACAAATGCTGGATTCTATGCAACGTAACCCACGTCCTACTCGCGCTGAAGCAAGTGACGTAGCAAACGCTATTTTCGACGGAACAGATGCAATCATGCTTTCCGGAGAAACTGCTGCTGGTAAATATCCAGTAGAATCCGTTCTTACAATGTCCCGTATTGCTGAGAAAGCGGAGTCCGCTCTGGATCACCGTGAAATTTTCTCGAAACAACAAACTTTACAAGAAACTACAGTTACAGAAGCTATCAGCCAATCCGTTGCAATTTCCGCTTTGGATCTGAACGCTAAGGCTATTCTTTCTTCGACTGTTACAGGTCATACTGCACGCGTTGTTTCCAAATACCGTCCTAAAGCACCAATCATTGCTGTTACGACACAAGAAAGAACTATGCGTCAATTGTCCCTCGTTTGGGGCGTAACGCCAGTATTCGGTAAAGTAGCTACTTCCACAGATGAATTGCTTGAAACAGCAATCCAAGGTGGTAAGGATTCCGGTCTGGTTCAAGCTGGCGACCTAGTTGTGATTACTGCAGGAATTCCACTTGGACGTTCCGGTTCCACTAACTTGGTAAAAGTAAGCACAATCGAGTAGTACTCGACTGTGCTTTGCCTGATTCATAGTTTTTAGTTAGCCAAGCCTAAACGCGGTTGGCGTCCCTAAAGGACGGTAAGCGTTTAGGCGAGAAATAAAAGAGCTGTCTCAGATGTAGTGAAAATCTACAAATGAGGCAGCTCTTTTTTTTGTGCTGAATCCATTTATGCTGTTAGTATATACGTTTGACGCTAAAAGAGTCCCCTCGAGGGCTTGGACTGGAAGGAACCGCAACGGTGGTGTTATTCTGGACCATGATCCCTCCATTAGAAAGAGTTAACCTAGGTCGTTTTCCATTGATTCGACAACAGTTGAAATAGGTAGTACCAACGCGGGCCAGCTTTGCGATGGAACCATCGACCTCAGGAGCCTCCATAATCCATTCGCCGGAGGTCTGCGGACCAGTATATCGCTGAAGCGTTCGGAAGGTCCAATTTCGGCTTAAATTCCGGAGTGTGATAGACCACTTCGTGTGGTTTATTTTTGTGATAGTACCCTTCATATGATCTCCAGGGTATACTGGAAAAGGGATTACGGTCTCGACGTCAGGTAGTATTTCCCACCAGGCGTAATAACGGGCAATCCCATTTACGAATTCATGACCTGTTCCCGTCTGAATAAGGTTACTGTTCTTGAAGCCGTCGATGCCAATCCATGCGGAGGAATAGGTGGATTTGTGGGTTGGTTTTACGTATGGGACGGTCCATTCACCGGAAATGCGATTGAAGGCACCTTTTCTACCAGTAACAGTGTAGCCACTCCAGTTCTTAGATGACCAGCCAAAAGCAGAGCTTTGTCTATTGCTCGCATTAGATTTGTCTGTTAGACAAGGATGATTTACCATGAGAGAGTTATATTTTATGCTCAACTTGTCCACCGCCTTTATAGTACTGCTATATTAAATGCGATGATTACATATGAAGTACGGGTATTCTGTTAAAATATAAAAATATAAAGCTGGAGGACTCATAGTACAAATGGAAAAATTATCGAAGCTGCGCGGCTTTTATCTATTTTTAGGATTGGCCGGCGGTTCATTTGGCTCTTATCTTTCGCTGCTGCTGGTCCATAATGGACTTAACAGTGGACAGATAGGTATACTAATGGCAACAGGCACGCTAGTTGCAATCACCATTCAGCCGATGTGGGGGATTATCTCTGATCGGTATAATCAGACGCGTTTAGTACTAATCCTAAGTGTGGCGGTTCCGGCCTTACTAGCCGTCTTTTATCGTTCGGAATATTTCATTGTACTTCTTCTGGTGTATACGTGCTCAACGATCTTCTCCTCTACACAGGCTCCTATAGCCGATTCTTACGCGATCTCGGCGGCGAATAGAGCCGGAGCCACTTACGGTAGCATCCGGCTTATGATGAGCATTGGAGCGGCTCTGGGAGCTTATGCAGGAGGGGTGTACGTATCTACCTTCTCTGTATCCACGATATGGCTACCTTTTCTCTTTTTTAATCTGATTGCAGTCCTTATTGCGTTTACATTGCCGAAGCAGGCGGAAGAGAATCATATGATGAGGCAATCGTTTACTCAGGGGGTAAGACAACTGCTGGGGAATCGGGTCTTCCTTGCGTTTTTGGGTGGCAGCTTTCTTGTGAACCAGACGATGGCTGCTTTTGGTACATACTTTGTAATCGCTTTTCAATCGGTAGGAGGGTCTACGCGCTATGCAGGGATTGCGCTCTTTCTCGCATCGGTGACGAATGTGCCTTCCATGCTGTTTGCTTCTAAGGTGATTAAGAGGTTGGGTCGTGAGCGGACCTTGCTCCTTGGGGCTCTTATTTATGTTTTGCGGTGGGGTATTCAGGTTGCTTTTCCTTATCCATCGGTAATGATCGGAGTGCAAGTGCTGCATGGTCTTTCATTTGGGTTCTTTTATATTGCTGCAGTCGAATATGTATCTCAGATCACGTCTAACGAGATGCAGGCCACTGGCCAAAGTGTATTTAATATGGTGTTTGCAGGTTTTTCTGGCATTGTCGGTAATTTACTGAATGGATTCTTGCTCAATCAAGGCGGGGTAGAAGTAATGAATCTGTCTTGTATGTTGAGCTCTATCGCAGGAGCAATGCTGCTGTTCTATGTTGCCAGAAACTCTCGGCGCAAATTATCGACCACGCTATCTTCAGGCGGGGCCCAGGCTTAACGCTTCCCTGCTGCTATGCTGAAAGGAGTATTTATAGATGGAATTAGAACGAGCTGGCTTGCCCAGCCGATGGTATAAGTCGACCCTGCGTGTTCGCTATCAGGAAAGTGATCAGATGGGTGTCGTGTATCATGCGAATTATTTGAACTGGTTTGAGTCTGGTCGTACGGAGATGTTTCGTCAGGTTGGTTTTACTTATCGCGAACTTGAGAAACAAGGCGTCCTACTTCCTGTCACCTCAGCAGATTTGCAATTTAAAAGTCCGGCGCGATATGATGATCTTATCTCCGTGTATGCGCGAATGACTACCTTCTCAGCGTTACGAGTCGTATTTGAGTATCAAGTGCGGAGGCTTTCGGAAGAAGAAGGTGGAAATTCAGAAGATTTATTGGCTACTCTAGGGGAGTTGCGGTCGATGGATCCACCTGGGGAGCTGCTGGTTACCGGCACGACAAGTCATGTTTGGGTGAACCAGGAATGGAGGCCTGCTAGGCTGGATAGAGCCCTTCCAGAGCTCTTTCACGCAATAAAAGAGGCGCTGCGGGAAGAAGGGGGTTCAGTATGATTAGAAGCAAATGGTTATGGGCTGGACTATTTATTATTCCTGCTGTGGAATTATTCGGTTTTATCTACGTAGCAGATCAACTTGGAGCATTTAAAACGTTGCTGCTTATGCTGACCACTTCAGTAATCGGTCTACTAATGATGCGATTTGAAGGTAAGAAGGTGCTGCAGGACAGCAGAACACATATGCAGGAGGGCCGCGTTCCTGGTCGGACGATGCTGGATGGTTTATGTATTTTTTTCGGAGGATTGCTACTGATATTGCCGGGTTTCGTAACCGATATTGTCGGTTTCACGCTAGTATTTCCATTGACTCGGCCTTTGTACCGTATATTTTTGCTGAAGTGGATTGAGAAGAAGATGAAGAATGGCACCTTCACCTTTTACCGTCGGTAGTATACTTTTTACAACAATAACAGAGCGGACCCTGTCATTGCTGAAGGGACCGCTCTGTTTGCTATTTTACGAATTGATGATTATCGGTTCCTATCTTAATCTGCCGCTAACAATGTAGCTGTGCAAAGCTCGGAATACGCCCGCTCGGTTAAAGGCAACAAGGACTACTAGGACAACGGGGCCGATGATCAGCCCTAGCATACCGAACAACTGCAGACCGGCGAACATGCCAATTAACATGGCAAGGGGATCGAGTCCTATGCTGCTGGCGAGCACTTTCGGCTCAAGCACCTGCCGGGTAATAAGAATAACAGCGTAAAGTATGGATAGTCCTATCCCTAGTGCCAGATTGTCCGTCATATAAGAATATAACGCCCAAGGCAGCATCACAATTCCCACACCGAGATAAGGTAGTAGATCCACAAAGCCAATCATTAAGCCGATAGCAAATGCAGACTTCACACCCAGCAGCAGCAGCCCGATTACTACAATGATCGCTGTGATTGAGATGAGGATGACCTGGGCGCGTAGATAACCGAAGAGCGCTCTGCGTAAATCTCTCCAGATATCTGACACAGGCTTTAGGAATACTGTCGGCAGCCAGCCTGTAAGTTTATCATTATGACGCTCCCAACTCGTACTTATGAAGAAGGCAGCAAGGACAACCACGATAAGAATCGTACCCAAACTAGGAAGTGCGGAGATCAGTTTCAATATTACATTAAAAAATCCCGTGACCACTTGCGTGACTGCGTAACCTACAGTTTCCGTTGTTCTGCTGATGTTGCTGTCAATCGTAGCATGATAGTCAGGATTGTCTCGGTAGAATTGATTAATCTGGTTGATGATGTTCTGAATGCTTGCATTCTGGCTTAAGGACATCAGAAGATCCTTCCATTGGTCGGTGTGGAGATTAAAGGTTTGCAGCAAGACGATTAATTCTTTTACGAGTCTTGTAATCATCGCGGTTAAGACTAGTGTGATTCCGCCTATATAAAATAGCAGTGCAAGTGATACCGCAAGCCAGCTTGGTAATTTAAAGCCTTTAAGAATAAGTACTAATGGATGCATGATATATGCGAGCAGCCAAGCGAGCAACAGGGGGTATAACAGCGGAAGTAATAAATAGATTGCGAGCAGGAGGATGGAAGTTGCCAGAACGACCCACAGGCCGCGCAGCAGTCTTTTTAATACCAAACGATCCATACCGAGACCACACCTTCTTCATTCCTGCATAGACAGGGGAATAAGAGCTCGTCTTCATATATATTCATAGGATCGATTTAAAGACTAGAATGCGGGATAAATATTAGAATGGGCCGGAATCTGTAAACTGAAATGAAAAAATTGAATCAGAGGATTAGAAGTTTTTTTCTATCTCTCTGATAAAATCATTTGATGCGCTCCAAAGCTTCCACATTGTTCACATAACCGACAAAATCCAGTATGATGAATAAAGATACGAAGCATGTTGGTCATACAGCATTCCTGACGGAAATGTTCTTACACGCACTTATTAGATTTTTTAATGCTTTGAATTGGAAATGTTTTCATGGAACTAAGATTGTTTTTATACCTTGTTGGCAAAGGAGAGATATGCTATGACAGCTACCAAAGGCTTGGAAGGTATCGTTGCAACAACTTCATCCATTAGTTCTATTGTGGATGGTGTACTCACTTACCGCGGTTATGATATTGATGAACTTGCAGAACATGCTACCTTCGAAGAAACAGCTTATTTGTTATGGTTCGGCAGTCTGCCGACGGTGCCAGAGCTGGAAGCGCTCAAGCGGGATCTTAGTGCCTTCGCACAGATTCCTGAACAGGTAATCGAGCAGATGAAGCTCTATCCAAAAGACGCCAACACCATGGCAGCATTGCGGTCGGCTGTATCAAGCCTTGCTCTCTATGATGAAGCGGCTGACGATATGAGCAGAGAAGCGAACGAAATTAAGGCGGTAAAACTGCAGGCACAACTCCCAACAATTGTGGCGGCACTGTCGCGTATTCGCAAGGGGCTTGAACCAGTGGCTCCGAAAGAAGGCGTTTCTATTGCTGAGAACTTCCTGTATATGCTGTGGGGAAAAGAGCCGGACAGCGTATCTGTCAAAGCGCTTGATACCGCACTTGTACTTCATGCGGACCATGAGCTGAATGCTTCAACTTTTGCTGGCCGGGTTACAGTTGCGACATTATCCGATATTTATTCTGGGGTCACCTCCGCTATTGGTGCGCTCAAAGGCCCGCTTCACGGTGGGGCGAATGAAGCTGTTATGAAGATGCTAGAGGAGATCGGAAGTTTGGAAGCGGTTGAACCGTTTATCCGTAAGAAACTGGATAACCGTGAGAAAATCATGGGCTTCGGTCATCGAGTATATAAGAACGGTGATCCACGTGCAAAACATTTGATGAAAATGTCGCTGGAGCTTGGCACGATGAAAAATGACACCACCCTTTACGACATGTCCGTAAATATTGAACAATTGATTACCGGGCAAAAGGGATTAAGACCGAATGTTGATTTCTATTCGGCTTCTGTTTATACACAGCTAGGCATAGATCGTGAACTGTTCACTCCTATTTTTGCAATTAGCCGGACTTCAGGTTGGACTGCGCATATTCTGGAGCAATATACAGATAACCGCATTATTCGTCCACGTGCAGAATATACGGGTATGGTTGAACAGAAATACGTTCCAGTAGACGAAAGATAGAAGAGCAGCCTTGCGGGCTGCTCCTAAAGTTTAGTAGAATGAACCCTAGCAATAGTGTTTTAAATTTTTGATTTTAATGATGATGAGAGTTTTGTTCAAATATAAGAAAGTATAAGTTTCACACGATACTTTATGTCTTATATTTCTCGCTTAAACACTTACCGTCCTTATAAGGACGCCGAAGGCGTTTATGCTTGGATGCTTGTCAATGCTATTTAAATCCCACAAAACTTTAGGAGGAATACACTCAAATGTTGAAACTAGAAAAATTCGATCTACCTACAGAAGGCGAACAAATCACGATTAAAGAAGGAAAACTACAAGTTCCGAATAATCCAATCATTCCTTTTATCGAGGGTGACGGCACAGGCCGTGATATTTGGAAAGCTTCCAAGCGCGTACTTGATGCAGCAGTAACTAAAGCTTATGGTGGCACTAAGCAAATCGCTTGGTACGAAGTATTTGCTGGCGAAAAAGCTTTCAATACATATGGTGAATGGTTGCCAAATGATACGTTGGAAGCAATCCGCGAATATTTTGTGGCGATCAAGGGACCACTTACTACTCCAATCGGAGGCGGTATTCGTTCATTGAATGTAGCTTTGCGTCAAGAATTGGATTTGTATGTATGTCTGCGTCCAGTTCGTTATTTCCAAGGTGTACCTTCTCCTGTTAAACGTCCTGAGCTGGTGGATATGGTTATTTTCCGTGAGAATACAGAGGATATCTATGCAGGGATTGAATATCAAGAAGGCTCTGCTGAAGTGAAGAAAGTCATCGAATTCCTGCAAAAAGAAATGGGAGTTAACAAAATCCGTTTCCCTGAAACTTCTGGTATTGGTATCAAACCGGTATCCTCCGAAGGTTCGAAGCGCTTGGTGCGCGCTGCAATTGAATATGCGATCAAGCACGGACGTAAGAGTGTAACGCTTGTTCACAAAGGAAACATAATGAAGTTCACTGAAGGTGCCTTCAAAAACTGGGGTTATGAAGTAGCTGAGCAAGAGTTCGGAGATAAGGTCTTCACTTGGAGTCAATATGATGTGATTAAGGAACGTGACGGTGAGGCTGCCGCTAATGCTGCTCAGAAGGATGCTGAAGCTGCTGGCAAAATCATTATCAAGGATGCAATTGCGGATATCGCGCTGCAACAAGTTCTGACTCGTCCAACTGATTTCGATGTTATTGCTACGTTGAACCTGAACGGGGATTACCTGTCCGACGCACTGGCTGCACAAATCGGCGGCATCGGGATCGCTCCTGGAGCGAACATTAACTACATTACTGGCCACGCCATCTTTGAAGCTACCCATGGTACAGCTCCTAAATATGCAGACAAAGACGTTGTGAATCCTGGTTCTGTTATTCTGTCCGGCGTAATGCTCTTGGAGCACTTGGGCTGGCAGGAAGCAGCGGACCTGATTTATAAAGGTATGGAAACTGCTATCAACAATAAGACCGTGACTTATGACTTTGCCCGTCTGATGGAAGGTGCAACTGAGCTGAAATGCTCCGCATTTGCAGACGAAATTATTAACCACCTATAGGTTAGATTAGCCTTAGCCAGATAACATTAGCCTTACCTTTATCATTTCTAGGAGGCGAATCTGTGGCGATCAAGCGTTATAAAATTACAGTGGTAGGTGCCGGTTTTACCGGCGCTACTACAGCTCTTATGTTAGCTCAAAAGGAACTTGGAGACGTTGTGCTGCTCGATATTCCACAAATGGAGAACCCAACCAAGGGTAAGGCGCTTGACATGCAAGAAGCAGGTCCTGTGCAGAGATTCGACAGTCATATTATTGGAACCTCAAGTTATGAAGATGCTGTAGATTCTGATATTGTAATTATCACTGCAGGGATTGCCCGTAAACCTGGGATGAGCCGCGACGATCTTGTGAATATCAATGCAGGGATTGTAAAGTCGGTATGCGAGAACGTAAGAGATGTAGCACCGGAATCCATCGTAATTATTTTGAGTAATCCGGTAGATGCGATGACTTATGCTGCATTTGAAGCGTTAGGCTTTCCGAAAAACCGCGTAATTGGACAATCCGGCGTGCTGGATACAGCGCGTTACTGCACTTTTATTGCACAAGAGCTGAACGTATCCGTTGAAGATGTACGTGGTTTCGTAATAGGCGGACACGGCAATGATATGGTACCGCTCGTTCGTTATTCTAGTGTCGGAGGCATTCCGATCGATACATTGATTCCTACGGATCGTATTGAGGAGATTGTGAAGCGTACACGTGTGGGTGGCGGGGAAATCGTTGACCTTTTAGGAAATGGTAGTGCGTATTATGCTCCTGCAGCCTCTTTAGTTCAGATGACGGAAGCGATCTTGAAGGATAAGAAACGGATCATTCCGGTTATTGCCTTGCTTGAAGGCGAATATGGTTATGACAATCTGTTTCTGGGCGTTCCAGCTCTTCTTGGTGCGAATGGGATTGAGAAGATCTTTGAACTGGAGCTTACGGCTGAGGAGAAAGCGGCTTTAGATAAGTCCGCAGAGTCCGTACGTAGTGTAACAGCAATATTATCTGTGTAGATTGTGTCAGATGAAAGGGGAGGGTCCCGAAGGCCGTGAAATGGCTTAAGGGCGCTCTCTTTTTTTATATCAACAACTTCAAAGAATGGACACCTAAGTTGCTTTTCTTATTCTAATATTATGGGTATAATTATATGTAACTATTATCACAGTTAAATTGGAGGAGATATGATATGGATTGGAACGTTTTGTTTTTCTTACATATGATCGGGACGCTGGCACTAGGATTTTACCTTGTACTGCCTTTCATCATCGGTCGTGCTGAAAAATTGTCGCCTGCAGCAAAAGAAGGTACGTTAAGTGCAGTTACTGGATTTAACCGCTTTGCACAGTACGGTTTAGTGATTCAACTACTTACAGGTGGTTACATGATGACCAAGGGTGATTATTCTGTAGCATGGATGATCATTATCGTTGTATTGTTGCTAGCAATGTTTGCACTTGGTGGTATTATGAGCAAGCCTTTGCGTCTTGCTGCTGCTGGAATTCGTGAGAACCGTGATGTCAAAGCAGAAACAGGCAAATTGCGTACGCTTAGTGCGCTGCTGTCCGTGTCATTGCTGCTGATGGTATTCTTCATGGTATTTAACGATATTATTTAATCTGTAGCACTATGAGCCCGCTTCCGTAAAGGAGAGCGGGTTTTTTTGTGTTCAAATGAACTTCGGATTGTTTGATTCTACCTGCATTGTGGTAAGTAACTTTTCATACAGCAATTTTAAAAAAAATGATAAAGCCGGCGTATAAACGTATACGCTTGAGCCATCCTAAGACGATCAGTTAACTATCAATTACTTAACGAGAGGAGCTAGGATTATGTCAAACGACAAGCAAGCTACGAAAACCTTACCCCCGCAAGAACAGCATCATCAGCCAGGAATTGAGAGCGAAATGAAGCCGTTGCCGAAATATGAGCCGGCTAATTATAAGGCGGCAGGTAAATTGCAGGGCAAGGCAGCACTTATTACTGGAGGAGACAGCGGGATCGGACGGGCAGTGGCTGTTCTTTTTGCAAAAGAAGGCGCTGATGTAGTTATTTCATATCTGAATGAACACTCTGATGCAGAGGAAACGAAACGCCAGGTGGAGCAGGAAGGTCGCAAATGCATTCTGATTCCAGGAGATATTGGTGTGGAAACCTTCTGTAAAGATCTCATTAAACAGACGGTAGAGGGCCTCGGGAAACTGGATATTCTCATCAATAACGCGGCGGAGCAACATCCACAAGCTAAGATCGAGGATATTACGTCCGAGCAGCTAGAGCGTACATTCCGTACGAATATTTTTGCAATGTTTTATTTGACCAAAGCGGCTATGCCTCATCTAAAAGCAGGATCAGCTATCATTAATACGACTTCGATTACCGCTTATCGTGGTAGTCCACAATTACTGGACTATTCGTCAACGAAAGGAGCCATTCTGAGCTTCACGCGTTCCTTATCTACGAATCTGGCAGAGAAAGGCATTCGGGTAAATGGCGTTGCTCCGGGTCCAATTTGGACACCGCTTATTCCATCTACTTTTGATGCAAAACAGGTTAGTGAGTTCGGCGGTACGCAGCCTATGAAGCGACCGGGACAACCGGAGGAGCTGGCCCCAGCTTATGTATATCTAGCCTCCGACGATTCGAGTTATGTGACCGGACAAGTTATCCATGTAAATGGTGGCGAGGTCGTAAACGGGTAGATGCTCAGCCAACCAAACCTAGATACTTATATAAAAAGCTCTAATTCAGGGTTATTCGAATTAGAGCTTTTTGTATTGATCTTGGGATTTAGTTTCCAGCAGACAGCTCATCGAGCGACATTTCAAAGCTCGGAGCCATATGAGTGAGGAAATAATCTACTTCCTGTAAGCCGAGTCCGCGTAGCTTCGCACCTGTCTGCTCTTTCGCCGCTGCGAATTCACGGTTGCCCGCAGCAACCTCCCAGACACACTTTAGGTAAGCATCCAGTCGATCGGCTGCTTTAACGTAGCTGTGCAGGAGAACGTCCTCCGAATCGGGAGAACTGTCTTCTGGCTGCATGAGCTGCGTGTAAATGCCCTGAAGCTCGGGAGGAATCATACCGGTCAAGCGTTCCGCAGCAATTCTTTCCATTTCGCGGAAGCTGGTTAGTAGCCGAGGATTATTGTATTTCACTGGTGTGGCAATGTCACCCGTGAACACTTCGCTGGCATCATGGAACAGGGCCATAGTTGCTGCTCTTTCGGCGTTTAATGAACGTCCATAATGAATATTACCAATGGAACAGAGCATATGTGTGAGCAGAGCTACATGGAAAGAATGCTCAGCAACGTTCTCAGGTGCGGTGCTGCGCATTAGGCTCCAGCGCTGAATATATTGAAGCCGATATAAATAGGCGGAAAAATGGTAGTTCAATTTTAAAGTAACCCCTTTCATGAGCTGCTAGGTATGATATTATTATACTAATTGTATCAGACTTTTGATAATCTGGATCTGCTGAGAGGAGCTTGAATGAATATGCAGCATTTTGAAGACAGCATTTATAATCTAATTGTTGAAACGTCCACGAACTTGCCGGGTGATGTACGCCGGGCGGTCGCCAAGGGTCGCGCACTAGAGGACAGAGCTACCCGGTCAGGTCTTGCGTTAACTACGATTGCTCAAAATATCGGAATGGCTGAGCAGCAAGTATCACCGATCTGTCAGGATACGGGAATGCCTACATTTATCATTCACACACCTGTGGGAATCAATCAGATTGAGATGAAAAAAGATATTCACAACGCCATTGTACGGGCGACCAAGAATGGTAAGCTTCGCCCAAATTCTGTAGATTCATTGACAGGTGAGAACAGCGGAGATAATTTGGGAGCAGGTACACCGGTCATTCATTTTGAACAATGGGAAGAGGAAAAAATAGATGTCAGACTGATTCTGAAGGGTGGCGGCTGCGAGAATAAGAATATTCAATACAGCCTTCCAGCAGAATTAGAAGGATTGGGCAAGGCAGGCCGTGATCTGGACGGAATTCGTAAATGTATTTTACATGCTGTTTATCAGGCACAAGGGCAAGGCTGTAGCGCTGGTTTTATTGGTGTTGGTATCGGCGGCGACCGCACAACTGGCTATGAGCTGGCTAAGAAGCAGCTGTTCCGCAAAGTGGAGGATGTTAATCCAATAGAGGATCTCAGCAAGCTGGAAGACTATATCATGGAGAATGCCAATAAGTTGGGTATTGGAACGATGGGCTTTGGTGGGGAAGTTTCGCTGCTTGGTTGTAAGGTCGGCGTAATGAATCGTTTGCCAGCCAGCTTTTTCGTATCTGTTGCCTACAACTGTTGGGCTTTCCGTCGCCAAGGTGTGCTGGTTGATCCGTCAACAGGAAATATAGAGGACTGGTTGTACGAGAGTGGTACAGGGATTTCGGTTGATGATGGACGGGACCAGGCGTCGGAAACGGAAGTGGCGGATGCAGGTGAAGACAATGCAGCTACTGGATCTCGCGAAGTCCACCTGACTACACCGATTAGTGAAGAGGATATCCGTAGTTTACGAGTTGGGGATGTAGTGATTTTATCCGGTGAAATGCATACGGGCCGCGACGCACTTCATAAATATCTAATGGATCATGAGGCTCCGGTGGATTTGAACGGTGCAGTTATCTATCACTGTGGTCCTGTAATGATGAAGGACGAGGAAGGCTGGCATGTTAAAGCAGCGGGTCCGACTACTAGTATCCGTGAAGAGCCCTATCAAGGCGATATTATCAAAAAATTTGGAATTCGTGCCGTCATCGGAAAAGGTGGAATGGGTCCTAAAACGTTAAAAGCTCTTCAGGAGCACGGGGGCGTATATCTCAATGCGATTGGTGGCGCTGCACAGTATTATGCGGAATGCATCAAGAAGGTAAATGCTGTTGATTTTATGGAATTTGGCATTCCTGAAGCAATGTGGCATTTGGATGTGGATGGTTTCGCTGCTATTGTAACGATGGATGCCCATGGCAACAGTCTGCACGCAGATGTAGAGAAAGATTCCGCAGCAAAATTAACTCAGTTTAAAGAACCTGTATTTAAATAAGTCGGGTACAGTCCGGTGAAATAGTCATATAGTGGGGACATCCGCTGCTATGGCTTTTTCTCCGGTTTTATCGAAAATATAAGAATTTATATGTTCCACGCTATAATTTATCCTTATATTCCTCGTGTAATCACTTAGCGTCTATATAGATAGGGACGCCGAAGGTGTTTATGCTTGTCTAAAGGAGGTTTACGAATGGTACCACATTATATTAGAAATGGTCTTCTTAACGTTACTCCGTATTTTATCGTGGCTGGTGCAGATCAATTGATTGATTTTGTTGTGAACTGCTTTGATGCAAGAATTAATGATATGCTGCGGAATGATGAAGGCAAGATTAGACATGCAGAACTTAGAATAGGAGATTCGATCATCGAGGTTTCCGAGGCTAATGAGAAATATTCACCAGTACAGCTCGCTATTCATCTATATGTAAGAAATGTGGATGAGACCTTTCGTAAGTGCTTGGATGCCGGGGCATCCATCATAGAAGAACCATTAGATAAGCCTTATGGGGAAAGAGGAGCGGGTATTAGAGATACTCAGGGCAATCAGTGGTTTCTTGCAACCTGTATAGAATGAAATCATGATATTTTACAAAAGTAATACAAAGTAACAGTCCAGAGATAATCAACTTGGGCTGTTATTTTTATATAATCTATTATAGTAGGGATTTATGTCACGAAAATAGTAGCACTGGTTTTTTGATGAAAATGAAGTTAGGATAAAAGATACAATGAAAAAGGGAGAGGCACACTTCAGATGAAACCGTTTCGCGCTCGTCTTACGTTTATACTTATGGCCTTAATCGGTATTTCCATGATTGGCACTGGATTTACGATGGCTCATCTGTTTAAGAGCTCCCATATAGCTGCTCTCGAAGAGAACATGTCCCGGGAAATAAATCTACTCGCAGGCACATTGGAATTTGTAGATATGAACGCCACCAATGCCATTCCGTATTACACGGAGCAGGCAGAGCATGTTGCCGAGCTTCTAGATTCCCGGATTACTTTTATTAGTAAGTCAGGCAAAGTTTTAGGGGATTCAGAGAAAAATCCTCTGGAGATGGACAATCACGCCAATCGTGAAGAGGAGATTGTTGCGGCTAAAGAGGGGACTGGACGAGCCATTCGTTACAGCGAAACTTTAGATCGCGAGATGTTATATGTAGCTGAGCGGGTGACCTCAGATCATGGTTTTGACGGTTACATTCGGGTCTCGATGGGACTGGATGCAGTAACGGAAGGGCTTAACCGTGCTTGGATGATTATGGCTGGGGGGTTAGTTGTTTTGTTCCTGGCAGCAACTATTGTCAGCTACAAAGTGGCATCGAGCATGACTTCACCGCTTGAACAAATCACGAGAGTCGCGCGGCGTATTACAGATCTTGATTATGATGCAAGAGTCCATTTGAAGCGTAAAGATGAGGTTGGGCAGCTGGCGACAGCGATAAATGCCATGGCTGACAGTCTTCAAGCTCAGCTTAAGACCATTCGTGATAATGAGGATCTGCTGCAGAGCGTACTGGACAATATGACTGGCGGCATCATAATGATCAATGCGGACGAAGAAATTGCCCTGCTGAACCGAGCCTCAGAGCGGATGCTGGATGTTAGCAACAGTGAAATGGCGGGTCATTCGTACAAGGAGCTAAAGCGTCATTATGAGTTAACACGTCTGCTTGAAGAAGGGGTATCGAATAAAGAACCGCTCCATGAAGAACGAAGTATTTACAATCCGAGAGAGCGGATTGTACGTATGGACGCAGTACCTATGATCCAGGACGGGACGTATAGAGGCATGCTCTTCCTGCTGCAGGAAGTAACAGAGATTCGTCGCCTGGAGCGGATGCGAAGTGAATTTGTCGCTAACGTATCCCATGAATTGAAGACGCCGGTTGCCGCTGTTAAAGGATTTGCCGAGACCTTGCTGGGTGGTGGGGTTAAGGATGAGAAGACAGCCCGTTCCTTCTTGCAAATTATTTATGATGAGAACGAACGCTTAAATCGATTGATTGGAGATATTCTGGAATTATCTAAAATCGAATCTAAACGTGTGCAGCTCGATTGCTCACCTGTTCATATCATTGAATTCTTTGATTCCGTGCTGGGAACCATTAGCAAAGTGGCTGAGAAGAAAAGTATTAGTCTTAACGTAGAGGTTCCTGAGGAGCTGTTCATTGAGGCCGATGAAGATAAACTACGTCAAATTTTTATGAATCTGCTCTCCAATGCGATTAATTACACGCATGAAGGGGGTAGCGTAAAAGTCTACGTTAAGAATATACTGAAGCCAGATGGTTCTGAGAATGTCCAATTTACCGTTACCGATACAGGGATGGGAATTCCCAAAAAGGATCTGCCGCGCATTTTCGAACGTTTTTATCGAGTGGATAAAGCAAGATCAAGAAGTTCCGGTGGAACGGGGCTGGGACTGTCTATTGTGAAGCACTTGATAGATCTGCACCATGGTGTGATTTCGGTTAAAAGTGATCTGGGGATCGGAAGTTCATTTATTATTGAGTTGCCGCTCTTGCAGGAAGAAAAGGTGGATTAGATTTTTGTAAATTCACCTTATCGATTTTACACCAAGTTAACATTGTGGTGATATGATTGTTTTGTTGTTGCTTTGTAAAAATCAAACTATATGGAAGACGGGGGAACCTATGGCTCAACGATTGCTTGTCATTGAAGACGAACCGACACTGGCCCGGCTGCTGTCCTATAACTTAACGCAGGAAGGTTACGAGGTAACAGTAGAGGATCATGGTACGGCAGGATATGATCGTGCGACGAGGGAACCTTTTGACTTGATCGTATTAGATCTGATGTTGCCAGGTATGAATGGCATTGACATCCTTGATAAATTGCGTGGACAAGGTATCCGAACACCTATTATTGTGTTGACCGCTAAAAATGCGGAAGAAGATGTAGTTAGAGGGCTGAAATCAGGTGCTGATGATTATATAACCAAACCATTCGGCGTCTCTGAACTGCTCGCTAGAGTAAGTGCTGTACTTCGGAGGATTTCTGGACTTGCTGAGGAAGCACCGACAGAAACACCTATCTCTGCTTCTACCATTATCTTAGGTCAATTAGAGATTTACCCTGAGAGATATGAAGTCTCCCTCGGTGGTCATAGTATTAATTTACGGCCTAAAGAGTTCGAAGTGCTATTATATTTGGCTCGTAAGCCAGGGGTTGTGTTGACGAGAGATGATCTCATGAATGCTGTATGGGGCTTTGATTATATTGGTGGGCAGCGTACGGTGGACGTGCATGTGAGTTCACTTCGTAAAAAGCTTGAGCTGGATCCAGAATCCGTTCATATCGATTCGATTCGAGGCGTAGGCTATAAATTAGTGGTTAATAAAAAAAGAGCTCCGGTCATTTAGAGTGACTGGAGTTCTATTTTTTCTATACTTTTCATAAATAAGAAATGCTCGGAGTACTAGTTGGCTTCTGGGGAAATACTGTGATGTGGACCCATTCATCTCACTGATTTTACATTGCGTTAACATTTCTCTCCAACTGTATTTACACTAAAAGCTTATCATGGAGATCGAAGATGATGAGAAGGAGACGTAAACACTAATGAAATCCATCATTGACATAGAGAATCTTGATCTCTACTATGAGTCGTTCCACGCACTGAAGAATGTGAATCTGCAAATCCCGGAGAAACAGGTTACCGCTTTTATTGGACCTTCCGGTTGCGGGAAATCCACGTTGCTTCGCACATTGAATCGTATGAATGATATGATTCCTGGCACACGTATAGAAGGAACTGTAAACATCGGTGGCAAAAATATTTATAGTGATGAGGTAGAGGTGGAAAGCCTGCGTAAGCAGGTCGGTATGGTGTTTCAACAGCCGAATCCTTTTCCTAAGTCGATTTACGACAATGTAGCTTACGGGCCCCGTTTACACGGCATCCGTTCCAAAAGTGAACTGGATGAGATCGTAGAAAAAAGCTTGCGTCACTCCGCCCTATGGGAGGAAGTGAAAGATTTTCTGAAGAAATCTGCCCTTAGCTTGTCTGGTGGACAGCAGCAGCGGCTTTGTATTGCTAGAGCGTTAGCGGTACAGCCGGATATTCTGCTAATGGATGAGGCAACCTCTGCGCTCGACCCTGTATCCACTCTCAAGATAGAAGAGCTTGTTCAGGAATTAAGAAGTGAGTATACCATTGTTATGGTAACTCATAACATGCATCAGGCCGCACGTGTATCCGGTCGAACCGTGTTTTTCTTAAATGGTGTAATTGTAGAGGCGGCGGACACAGAGGTGCTTTTCTCGAACCCTAAAGATTCCCGCACTGAAGATTATATTTCCGGACGTTTCGGCTGATCAGATTTAAAAGGGTGTTCGTCCCTGGAAATGGCAAGCTGACCATACGTTAATGAGGAGGATCGCTCTTATTATGATTCGCAGAAAAGAATTTGATAAAGACTTGGAAGAGCTGCGCAGTCTGCTGCAGCAGATGGGTGAGCATGTTAAGGATGCTCTTGAAGGTGCAATTAATGCATTACAAAATCTAGATACAACGCTCGCACAGGAAGTCGTTGAAGCGGATTTACAGCTGAATGCCATGGAAGATAAAATCATGGAAATTGGCTCACGCTTAATTATTACGCAGCAGCCCGTAGCTAAAGATTTGCGCCGCATTATCGTTGCCTTCAAAATATCAAGCGATTTGGAACGCATGGGGGATCTGGCGATTGATGTAGCTAAGGCGACCATGCGTCTTCAAGGCCAACAGCTGATTAAGCCCCTTGTAGACATTCCTCGTATGGCTGAAATCGTGACAATTATGATCGATGAGGCGATCCAGTCTTACCTGGATGAGAACACTGATCTGGCTTATAAAATGGCACAGGATGATGATCAGGTCGATCAATTGTATGGTGCGATGATCAATGAGTTGTATTCTTATATGGTAACAAAGCCGGAGACAGTATCCCAAGCTATGTTATTGACACTGGTAGGCCGATATATCGAACGGATTGGCGATCACGCTACTAACATTGGTGAAAGCGTAGTTTACCTGGTTACCGGTAGTCGTCCAGATTTGAATGAATAGTTTTGATTCAAAAGATGTTTGGTACTTGTCGTAACTGCGGAGAATGTTTGGACTTCCGGCCGCTGTTGTCTCCAGATTTCTTGATTTTATACCGCTTTTTATGGTTGAAATCCGGAGACAAAGGCGGGCGCTTCGCTCCTACAGTTCCAAACTTCTCCTCCATTACTATCGTACCTTCACATCTTTTGTGTTTTTAGGTAAATTAAAGTAGCCGTCCTTTTATAAGGGCGGCTACTTGTTGTATTCCCCCATATTTGCTCTTAATGTTACTAACATTTCAGCTAATCCCATTGTTTAAGTTGGTATAGCCGTTTCTACTTGGACAGGCCATATGTTAAGATGTAAGAAGTAAGCATGAAAAAGGCGAGGTGCACTATGGACAAGTTGATACTTATAGATGGAAATAATATTATTTACCGCGCTTTTTTCGCGATGCCTCCGCTAACGAATACAGCAGGGCAACAGACGAACGCGGTGTACGGTTTCACAACGATGCTGCTCCGTTTAATTGAAGAACACAAGCCGACACATATGATTGTTGCCTTCGATGCAGGGAAAGTCACATTCCGGCATGAAGGTTATGAGGATTATAAAGGCGGTCGGCAAAAGACACCTCCCGAGCTCTCCGAGCAGTTTCCACTGCTGAAAGATTTGCTCAGAAATCTGGGTGTACCGCAGTTTGAAATTGGCAATTATGAGGCCGATGATATTATTGGAACCATTTCTCGCCAAGCAGATGAAGCAGGCCGGAAGGTTATGATCGTGTCGGGAGACAAGGATATGCTTCAATTGGCTTCCGAACATACGACCGTTGCGTTGATCCGCAAAGGAGTTACTGAGGTTGAGCTTTATGGACCAGAACAAATTCGAGAAAAATATGATTTAACACCCGAGCAGATCATCGACCTTAAGGGACTGATGGGTGATGCGAGTGATAACATTCCGGGCGTTCCGGGTGTTGGTGAGAAAACAGCGCTCAAGCTGCTGCATCAATTCGGATCGGTTGAAGGTGTATTAGCTGGCACCGGTGAGCTTAAAGGTAAAATGAAAGAAAAGCTGGAAGCTCACGCGGAAGACGCTGTCATGAGTAAGAAACTGGCAACCATCTATCGTGAAGTGCCTCTTGAGCATTCGTGGGAAGATATGATCTTTAACGGAATTTCTGCGGATACAGCAGGACCCGCACTCGCAAAATTAGAATTCAAATCACTTCTGGAAAGGTTGTCACTTAGTGCCTATGCTCCAGTAGCTGATGGAGAAGAGAGTGCAGCGGAAGTAGAAGCTGCTACACTCGATATTTCGATCGTGAGTGAAGATGAACTTGAGGCGCTAAATGAAGCGCTCCCTAGTATTTCGGCACTGCATGTAGAATCCAATGGGGATAATCCGCATCGTGCCGAGGTGATCGGGGTAGGGCTATCTACTCTGGAGCGACATTATTATGTGCCGTTTGAATTACTACAGAAACCAGCGGCTGCGAAGCTACGCGACTGGTTAGGAGATGAGAAGGCTCCGAAGAGCGGATATGATCTTCACCGTGCTGATTTGGCACTGCATTGGCAGGGAATTGCTTTTGCAGGTGCAGCCCATGATGTGCAGCTGGCGGCTTATTTGCTGGATCCGACAGAAGCTAATCAGAACCTAAACGATCTCGCTACGAAATACGGCTTGCCAAGATTGTCACCTGATGAAGATGTATTTGGTAAAGGCGCCAAATATAAGATTCCTGAGCTTGAAATCTTAGGAAATCATGTCGCACGTAAGAGTGCTGCGGTACTTGGCATCGCCCAGAAACAACAGCAGGAATTGATCGAAACGGCGATGACCGGACTGTTCGAGGATCTCGAAATGCCATTATCACGTATTCTTGCGGATATGGAGAAACAGGGGATTGCAGTCAACGAAGGGGATCTTAAAGAATTAGGAAAAGAATTCGAAGCTCAGATTTCCAAGCTGGTCACCGAAATTTATGAAATTTGTGGCACAGAGTTTAATTTGAATTCACCTAAGCAGTTGGGCGAGATCTTATTTGTAAAACTGGGTCTTCCTGTCGTCAAGAAGACGAAGACCGGATATTCAACAGACGCAGAGGTGCTGGAAAAGTTAGCACCGTATCACGATGTGGTACGTTTGATTCTACAATATCGCACGATTGCCAAATTGCAATCCACCTATGTAGAGGGGCTGCTCAAGGAAATTTCTCCGAAAACAGGGAAGGTGCATACATTCTATCGGCAGACGATTGCTGCGACAGGACGGCTTAGCAGCCAATTTCCGAACCTGCAGAACATTCCAATCCGCTTAGAAGAAGGACGTAAAATCCGTAAAGTGTTTGTTCCATCCGAACCGGGCTGGTCCATTCTGGCGGCGGACTATTCGCAGATTGAACTACGGGTACTTGCGCACATCTCCGGTGATGAGCGGATGAAGGAAGCTTTTCTCCATGATATGGATATTCACACGAAGACAGCGATGGATGTATTTGGAGTTACCGCCGATCAGGTTGATAGCAATATGCGTCGTGCTGCTAAAGCCGTTAACTTTGGTATCGTGTACGGAATCAGTGATTATGGTCTGTCGCAGAACTTGAATATTCCTCGCAAAGAAGCCGCTCAATTTATTGAGCAGTATTTCGAGGTATACCAAGGTGTACGTCGATATATGGATGATATCGTAGTTGATGCAAGGAAACATGGTTATGTAACCACGCTGCTGGAACGCCGTCGTTACTTGCCTGAGATTAATGCGAAGAACTTTAATCTACGTTCTTTTGCGGAACGTACAGCAATGAACACACCTATACAAGGAACTGCCGCTGATATTATTAAGCTGGCGATGGTGCATATGGACAAGGCGCTATTTGAGCGTGGGCTAAAGAGCCGTATGTTGCTTCAGGTACACGATGAGCTTGTATTCGAGGTGCCAGAGGATGAAATGGAGCTCATGAAGACGCTTTTGCCGGAAGTAATGGGTGGAGCATTGCAGTTATCGGTGCCGCTTAAAGCAGAGGTAAGTTTTGGTAGCAACTGGTACGAAGCGAAATAGGCTCCCTTTAAGGTGTGCATATCAGCTATAATGTAGTTGAGGTGAAGACATCATGCCGGAATTACCGGAAGTAGAGACAGTCAAGAGAACACTGAATGATTTAGTTAATGGAAAGCAGATAGAGAGTGTAACCGTCCGGTTGGCCCGGATTATTCAGCGGCCGGATGATATTCAGGCTTTTGCCAACCTGCTCGCAGGTCATAGCATTGTTAATGTTGAACGGAGAGGGAAATTTTTGCGCATCGTGTTAGACGGTCTGGTGCTGGTATCTCATTTACGGATGGAGGGCCGTTACGGACTTTTTTCGAACGAAGATCCACTGGACAAGCATACGCATGTGATATTCCATTTTACCGATGGCACTGAGCTGCGTTACACGGATGTTCGTCAGTTTGGTACAATGCATCTTTTTCAGATTGGTGAAGACCTCCAGCTGCCTCCTCTTAATAAGCTAGGACAGGAGCCGCTGGAGCCATCCTTTACGCCGGAGAGGTTTAAGCAGATTGTATCAGGCAAAAGCACAAAAATTAAATCGCTGCTGCTGAATCAGGAATATATCGTCGGCATAGGTAATATTTATGTAGATGAGTCGTTACATCGTGCAGGGATACATCCTGAAGTCAGCGCCAAAGATCTTTCGGATGAGCAACTTGATCAGCTGCATCACGCTATTGTCAGTACGCTGACGGAAGCGGTAAACGCTGGTGGTTCGTCTGTAAAATCATATGTGAATGGTCAAGGTGAGAGCGGCACTTATCAGCAACAGCTGTTGATTTACGGTCGTAAAGATCAGCCGTGTAACCACTGTGGAACGATGATTGAGAAAACGGTTGTAGGTGGCCGCGGAACGCATTATTGTCCAAGCTGTCAGCGTAAGGTTGAAAACTGAAGAAGTAATTAGGTTGGCACCCACTACTTGTCCCGCCCATATACTGTGTGAAGAATGCTTAATAGAGAACGGAAGCTGAATGAAGTGTATTCTTCAGTGTTCCGGTTCTTCACAGGAGGGATTGCGGGTGCTCAGCCCATTTTTTTCACTAATATTACTAGCTTTTGCTTTGAGTTTGGATGGTTTTGGCGTTGGTATTACATATGGACTGCGTAAAATGAAAATACCATTGCTCTCCATTCTGATTATCTCGCTTTGTTCGGGGGTAGTTATCTGTGTATCTATGCAAGTGGGTGTTCTGCTTGCCAAGGTAGTGTCTCCACATGCAGCTTCTGAGGTTGGCGCTGTTATACTCGTGCTAATGGGGTGCTGGTCGCTCGTCCAGATGTTAATGCAGAAAGAGAAGGAACAGACAGGTGAGCGTAAAGTAGGTAGTGAAGAAAATGTGCTATCCACAGAAGCTCGGGCAGAGGTAGCTGTTGATACTGAAGATGTTGTAGAACAGGTTACCATGGCTCCTGAGCAGGCAAAGTCGGCTGTCTTTTCCCTTGAGTTACGAAGATTGGGGATTGTTGTACAGATCTTACGTACTCCGTCTTCTGCAGATATGGATGATTCCGGGAGTATTTCTTCGATGGAGGCTATGCTGCTCGGGATTGCCCTCTCTCTAGATGCTTTTGGAGCTGGACTTGGCGCAGCATTGCTGGGGTTCAATCCGATATGGACATCACTTACAATTGCTCTGTTTAGTGGTACATTTCTATTGCTGGGCATGAAGACTGGATTAAGATTCGCTGGGAACTACTGGATGAAGCATGCTGCTGCACTACCCGCGTTATTATTAATTACAATGGGAATACTGAAGCTATTATGAGGTGAGTACATGATTATTGGCTTAACCGGAGGCATTGCATCCGGAAAAAGCACGGTGTCCGCACTGCTTGTGAGCAAGGGAGCGAGGCTGGTTGACGCGGATGTGATCGCCAGAGAAGTTATGCTCCCCGGTCATGAGGTGTTGGCTGCGGCTGTGAAACAATTCGGAAGTAAGATCCTCTCTCCGGATGGCACACTGAATAGGGGCAAGCTGGGGGATATTGTATTTCAAGACCCGGCGGCCCTGCAAGCCCTGAACAATCTGACGCATCCCGCAATCCGGCGGGAAATTAAAGAACGTATGAACAGCATGGAGGAAGAAGATCCAAAGAAGTTAACAATTGTGGATATCCCTCTTCTTTTCGAATCAGGACTCGAGAACATGTTCCATGAAATACTGGTGGTCTACGTGCCTCGTGAAGTGCAAATCGCGCGATTAATGGAACGTAACGGACTTTCTTTAGAACAAGCAGAAGCACGCTTAAATGCACAGCTGGATATTGAGACGAAGCGAAACAAAGCGGACTATATCATTGACAACAGTGGCGAACTTGCGCACACTGAGCAACAGGTTGCTGTTCTTTGGGACAGGCTGGGCTTATCATGAAATGGTTACGTAAAAAAAGAGTCCTTCTTCTGTTATTCATTGGTTTTACTGCGATATTGTTTCTGAGTACGAACTGGATGTCCTGGTTTTATCCGATCCATTATAAAGATGAGATCCGTAAGCACAGCGTTACGTACGATATTGACCCATTTCTAGTGGCTTCGATTATCCGAGTGGAAACGAACTTCAAAACTGGACGAGAATCCAGAAAAGGTGCTATAGGTTTAATGCAGCTTATGCCGGATACCGCCAAATGGGCCCTTGAAAAGGCCAAGCTTCCTGATGTTTCTATGGAGGAGCTAAAGCATGAACCATCAGCAAATATTGAACTAGGTACCTGGTATCTTTCAACATTATCCCGTCAATTCGAAGGTAAACGTACAGCGGTTATCGCTGCATATAATGCTGGACCGGGTAAAGTTCAAAAATGGCTGGATGAGGGGATCTGGGATGGAACGGATGCTACGATTAAGGATATTCCATTTGGTGAAACCCGACATTATGTACAGCGCGTCAACTATTACTATGATCAGTACACGGATATTTACAACGAATTCTAAAACCGTGTTATGTATAAAAAGAAGCATTAAACGATCTTGCGATCGTTTAATACTTCTTCAGTAAGCTTATGTGGACAGGTTATTTGTATTGACCTGCCAATTGTTGTTCTGCCAGGGTTACAAGACGTTTAGTGATGTAACCACCGATCGAACCATTTTCATAAGAAGTTTTATTGCCTTGGTAACCATCTGGGGAAAGCGTGATTCCGAGTTCTTGGGCAACTTCATATTTAAGTTGTTCCAAAGCACCACGGGAATTTGGAGCTACAAGGTTATTGGAGCTGTTGTTTTGGCTCATTGCTGTTCACCTCCTCTGTTGGTAACTGTATTATGTGCCGGACTTGCCATAATCATTACAATAAAAAAACGGTGATTTCTGGAAAAAATGAAATAGCCCTTTAAAAGCCGGATGTTTAACATACCGGGACTAAAAACATTATGTAATAGGAAGTGATGAAGCTTATGAAATGCCCTTACTGCGATCACACAAATACTAAAGTGCTCGACTCTCGACCAGCGAATGAGAATAAGTCCATCCGCCGCAGGCGTGAATGTGAGCGTTGCAGCAAACGGTTTACAACCTTTGAAATGATCGAGGAAACACCGTTAATCGTGATCAAAAAAGACGGCAGCCGTGAGGAATTCAGCCGTGATAAAATTCTGCGTGGTTTAATTCGGGCTTGCGAAAAACGCCCCGTCTCTGTAGAACGTCTAGAGAAGATCGTCTCTGAGGTGGAGAAATCCCTACGCGGCATCGCCGTAGCTGAGGTAGAGAGCCAACAGATCGGTGAGTTGGTTATGGAACAGCTCTATCCAGTAGATGAAGTCGCCTACGTTCGCTTTGCTTCTGTATACCGTCAGTTTAAGGACATTAACATGTTTATGAAGGAACTGAAGGGTCTGCTATCTAAGAGCACTGGGGATCTGGACAGATTGTAGAGTTGTGGCTAGTCTAATGACTAAAATAAGTGTTGACAGCGAAGGCGATTTTTTATATTATATAGGAGTCGCCTACGGCGCTTGGATTTGTCAGAATGACTTAAATACACCGAACTGAATTTTAGAATGTGTGATTACATACATCTGAAAATTACGTTTGGGGCCATAGCTCAGCTGGGAGAGCGCATCGCTGGCAGCGATGAGGTCAGGGGTTCGATCCCCCTTGGCTCCACCAAACTTCATATGGACTCTTAGCTCAGTTGGTAGAGCAGTAGACTCTTAATCTATTTGTCCAGGGTTCGAGCCCCTGAGAGTCCATCCTAAAGAAACGGCAGAAATGCCGTTTTTTTTTGTTGTTCAGGAAGCGGAGTGACTTTTTATTTGGTTTTGATCGTGGTATAGTTTGGGTAGATAAATCGTACAATGCAAAGAGTGCCGTGCGGAAACACGGCTCCCAGTGCAATAGCCGCTTTTAAGGGCGGCTGATTTCAGGTATTACGGGCAGAAATAGACCGCATCCTTTGGACTAGGGCGGTCTATTTCTTTTTGAGGTAATTTAGAAGCTCAATGCTAAAAAGGTAGAACAAGTTGAAATGCAGGCTCACCAGACCTATATTCCTGTTTGGAGCGAGGTATTTAAGAAAGCTTCTACTGCTAAAAAGAAAATGATGCTTAGTACGATCATTGAGTGTGTTAGGGTTTACCGAGATTCAGTAGAACTGACGTTAAAATTGAACATTAGCTCGTTTTTAGCGACTTCAAGTGTAAGTAGTCTAAAAGGTAATGATTATGATTTGAAGGCTGGCAAGCAAGTGCATGGCATTCATTATGGAAATCAGTTTTCAGGCATTTTCCAGCCTAATTCATCATCCCACACGGCATCGATATCATCCAGGTGAACATGCCATTCACCACCGTCTACTTTTCTACGTATCTCGGTCAAACATTTCAACCAATGAAATAAATCGTTCAGCAAATCTTCAATTTGATCCGTCATGGACAGCTTGGTAGCGCCAGCGAAGATCTCCGTTGATCTGGACGAATCGAATTTGTACACTGTGAAAGACTCCGCCCGGTCTTTCCCTTCAAAATCCTGATCATAACGTTGGACAATGGCTGTGATTGCTTGTTGTTCGCTTTCTGTTAGGACGTATTCCCTCGTGCATGTGTAATAAATAGAAACACTGATAAGTCATTCCCCCCAAACATAGAAATGGATGCGATATCCAGTTCCTGTTTATTACCCTCCAAAAGTCGAAAGCAAACTAGGCCAAACCTGCATTCTGGCGCCGCATGAAGGACAATTCATTTCCCCGGCCAAATACGGCAATTGGTTCAAAAAAGAGGAATCGCCCAGCTGATCGGCTCGCTCCGCCAGTATTTGATGTTCCGCTTCAACGAATGCCTCAACGGGAGTAACCTCATGTGCTGCCTGAAGGGGTTCGAATACCGGATCTTCCGCGAATGCTTGTATACGACCGCCTACTCCGCTCGGCCACAAGTAAGCCTCTTGATTACATACTCCGCAAACGGCCACATATTCGTCGCCAGCCGTAAAATTCAGAAACATGTTTGCCACGCTCTGGGATTCCCGATAAGCCGCGTCGGCAATGAGAACATATCTTTTTTCGGTATCGCTGCTTATTTCTTGTTTGGCGTAGGCCAACATCTCTGGAACCAGCGAAGCAAGCTCCGCTATCGCTTTTAAGTAAGATTGGTACATCTCCGTACAAACCTCGTTTCCCGTTTCAGCAGCGAGTTCGTTCCAATCCGAGGGATACGGCTCAGATCTTGTTTTGTCATGACACGACTCGATAATCCCGCAAGTGATGTAGATTTCATGGCGCACTTCCATATTTTTTGATGCGAGAGCAAGTTTGGCCAGATAAGGTATTGCCGCGTAAGTGACGGTATAGATCGTATTTTGGTGATATAAGTGCTCCTGGAATAGTTCGTCGAAAACTTCTTTATCGAAATCAAGCATCAGACGCTCCAACAGTTCAGGTACCATTTCGCCCGACTCGTAAGGACCGGTTAGCTTGCCCCACAGTTCGCTGTTTAATTGTAACAAGAGGAATCACTCCCATCCCTATTCAAGTGGATGCATTTTCTATATTATCCTATAAGATCGGCGGGTCCTGAATAGGGCAACGGATATACTCCCCCTCGAGAATAGGGCTTAAAGCCTAGGACGATTCCCCCTAGGCTCTATTTCCATAACATGAAGAAAAGCCAATTCTACTGAAATGGCTTTTTTATTTTTCACTACTCTTCGAAAGGATCACGATTTTGTACTATTAATTAGCATGAGATATGACAGAAATGTTGGCATGCTTGATTCACTATAGAAGGCCGAATGTCCACATTTGTATATGTATTGTAAAGATAAGTATATCGATGAAACGAATGCCCCTACTTATAATAAAATTGCTGCAGCAGTTGAGCATGGAGAGTCATGCGGTAAGCTGGAGTAAAATTCGAGCTAATAAACAACGGGGGGGATCGTAGTGCGTTTACGGTATAGGAATATTTTTTTAGTGTTTTTTGTTACCGCTTTCATTTTAGTTGCCATTTCATCGGAGAAGTCCGACGCCGCAACAGGTAATCTGGCTTTAGGAAAGACGGCTTATTCGTCGTCGAACGAAGTAGACTTTTTCGGGCCTGAGAAAGCGGTCGACGGTGGCAATCGGGATGCAAGCCGATGGTCTTCGGAAAGAACGGATGACCAGTGGTTCTACGTTGATCTAGGCGAGCCTGTAGAAATTGGAAGAGTAATCATCAACTGGCAGACTCCGGCGGAACAATATCAAGTTCTTGTGTCTGACGATGCGGTAACCTGGAGGAACGTATTCGCGGACAACCGCGTGCTCGTCGCCCGCGGACCAGTCGAGGATACGATCGATTTTGAGCCGACACTGGCGCAATACGTTAAGTTCCAAGGAGTAACGCGACGTCCAATTGAGGATATCTATTACGGATACTCCTTCTGGGAATTCGAGGTATACAAGGGCAAACCGCTGTTGCCGCCTATGATGGATGCGGTCAAAAACAGCATCATCGTCTCCGAGGGAGACACTCAGCTGAACCTGCCCGCTGTACCGGATGGTTATACGCTGACGCTGGTGAACACGGACAGCTTGCCGGTGATCGACGAGCAGGGCAATATTCATGCGCCGCTTGTGGATACTCAGGTTCAGCTGCTGCTGCAAATCGAGAGCGACAGCGATCCGACATATCTGTTAGCGGATAATGCGCTAGTCACCGTACCCGGTCTCTACGAGCAGACGAGCGATCGGAACCCGGAGCCGCGAGTCATTCCTTCTTTGCGTGAGTGGCTGGGCACAACCGGCGAGTTCCGCTTGACGGATAAATCCAATATCGTCATTCGCGCGGAGGATGAAGCGGCTCTGCAGGGGACGGCCAATATTTTGCGGAAGGACTTGCTTGATTTAACGAAGCTTCCGCTGACGGTTACGGTTGGTTCACCTCAAGAGGGGGACATCTATTTGGTGCTGGATGCCGCGCAAACGGGATTGGGGACAGAGGGCTATGAGCTGAATATCGGCGAATATACTTCCGTCGCTGGCTCCGATCAAACGGGCGTCATGTTCGGCACAAAAACGATCCTTCAACTGCTCGGCCACGATGCCGATCATAAGACGATGCCCAAGGGGCAATCGCGCGATTATCCGAAATACGCGGATCGAGGCTTCATGCTCGATGTGGGCCGCAAGTTTTATACGATCGAATTTTTGCGGGATTATGTGAAGTTGATGTCCTACTATAAGATGAACCGGTTCCAGATTCATCTGAACGATGATGTCGGCGATGTCGGTTACTTCCGTCTGGAGAGCGAGAAATTCCCGGGAGTGACGAGCAAGGACGGCTTCTATACGAAGCAGCAATTCAGAGACCTGCAGCTGCTTGGGATGGAATACGGCGTAAACGTCGTGCCGGAAATCGATACACCGGGCCATTCCGGCGCGTTCATCGCTTACGACCCTAGGTTGGGCAGCAACAATCAGCTGGATATCAATCGTCCGGAGACGCTCGACTTCATTAAAGAACTCTTTGACGAGTATCTCGACGGCAGCAATCCGACCTTCGTCGGCCCGGACGTGCACGTCGGCACGGATGAATATTTCGGCGACGACAAGGAGGCGTTCCGCAGGTACGCGGATATGCTCCTTAACCACATTAACAGCAAAGGCAAGCGCGCTCGTCTGTGGGGCAGTCTGTCCGCATATGACGGCACGACGCCAGTCAGCAACAATGCGACGATGGACATCTGGTATGAGCCGTACGGAAGTGTCTTGCAGGCCATTAAGCTTGGCTACGACGTTGTCAATACCAACACGAACTTGCTCTATATCGTTCCGCAACTGTACCGCAGCTATTTGAATTACGATTTTATTTACAATGAGTGGGAGCCTAACGATTGGCTGGAGACGAAGCTTCCTTATGGGCACCCGCAGGTAAAAGGCGGCATGTTCGCGCTCTGGAACGACGTGTCTGTAGAGAAGGGCGTCTCCATGGCGGACTCGCATCAGCGTATCTTGCCTTCCATGCAAGTGTTGGCGGAGAAGCTGTGGAGAGGCAACCGTGTCGACCGGAACTTTGCAAGCTTCCAGGCGGATGCCGCAAAGTACGTGGACCCGCCGGATGTTCATCAGTCGCACAAGCTTCAAGTCGACAATGAGCGCAATATCGTTCTCGATTATACT
Organism: Paenibacillus sp. NPDC058367; assembly: GCF_042723305.1. Taxonomy (NCBI): domain Bacteria; kingdom Bacillati; phylum Bacillota; class Bacilli; order Caryophanales; family Paenibacillaceae; genus Paenibacillus; species Paenibacillus sp. NPDC058367. Next base: position 1,207,163 of record NZ_JBHXIZ010000001.1, on the reverse strand, counting down.
TTCGACGAGGGCTTCGCGGATCGTTCGGGCAACGGCTTTGACGGCAACGCGGTGAATGCAGGCACGGAAAAGGGAATCTTCGGGCAAGCAGTAAGGCTCAAAGGCGGAGCCAGCTACGTGGAAACGCCGCTTCGCACGCTCGGTTTCGGATGGACGATGTCCATGTGGATCAAACCGGACGCTGACAACCCGCAAGGAGCTGTGCTGCTGGAATCTCCGGATGGACAGCTGAGATATAACATCGGGGGCAGTGGCAAACTGGCCATCACGAAAGAAAACTACGTCAGCGAATTCAATTATAAGCTGCCGACCGACCGCTGGACCCATGTCATTATGATCGGCGACGACACGGGGACCTCCATCTTTATTAACGGCAGTGAGTATACGGCTACTCTAAAAGACGGCTCCAAGTTGGAAACGTTCGTATTGCCAGTAGCCAAAATAGGCAGTGAAACGAATGCTTTTAAAGGCTTGATTGACGAACTCATCGTGAGGAACACCTACGTGGACCTGCATGGAAATCTGGCTTTGCATAAGCAAGCCGAATCCTCACTGCCGGAATCCTCGTCCTACACGGCGGACAAAGCGGTGGACGGCAGAGGGGACACCAGATGGTCCAGCAATTGGGTGGACGATACCTGGTTCATGGTGGATCTGGGTGAAGTGAAGAACATTGATGCTGTATCTATTTTGTGGCAAACGGCTTACGGTTCGAAGTACCGCATTCTCGTGTCCGAGGACAAGGAGAACTGGACGAATGTCGTGAAAGACAACAACGGCGAGATTAACGGAAAGCCGGGACGCGTCGTGACTACCTTCCAAAGCACGCCGGCCAGATACGTGAAGTTCGAAGGCGTATCCAGAGCTACCATGTTCGGCTATTCCTTTGAGGAATTTGAAGTGTACGGCGAGGAATATAAGCTCGGCAATATACGGCCGATTATCGACCTGTTGACGGCTATCGAGGCCTACAAGCTCGTGGAGGACAATTATTCTCCTGAGGGCTGGGCACAGCTTCAACAGGCGATGGTACAAGCGACTGCGGCGATTCAAACCGCCCAGCTGACTCGTCCTGAGGCCGAGCAGGCGTATGCCGGGCTGAGCATTGCGCGCGATCGTCTAACGATCGAAGACGTAATGGGTCTGATCGAGCTTAATGTGAATGAAAGCATTGCCGCGAATCTCTATCTACCGCAGAAAGGACAGCTCGGCACGCGTATCGTCTGGAGCAGCTCGAAGCCCGACTATCTGAATGCCAACGGACAATTGTTGCAACGTCCGTCAGGCAGCGACATGGAGGTCGTGCTGACCGCGACGATCAGCAAGGGAGATGCATCCGCGAAAAAAACGTTCAAGATCAAAATCAAAGCGTTGCCTAGCTCTGGTGGCGGAGGATGGGTTCCGACTCCAATAACTCCAGATCCGGAAGAAGGCCAAAACGGCGGTTCGAATCCGGGAGGCGGAGATCCAGGCAATGGCAATGAGAACGGCAACGGCAATGGCGGGGAGTCTGGCGGATCGACAACGGTTCGACTGAACGATATTGCGAGCCATTGGGCAAAAGCGTCCATCAAACGGGCCGTCGAGCTTGGATTCGTAGCGGGCTATACCGACGAGACGTTCAAGCCGAATAAGACGGTCAGCAGGGACGAATTCGTCGTCATGTTGGTCAAAGCGTTGAAGCTGCAAGGTACGAACAGTTCGCTGGACTTCGCGGACGCAAGCTCAATTCAAGCTTGGGCGAAACCTTATATTGCGCAAGCCTTGGAATCCGGCCTGATCAATGGCTATGCGGATGGGACCTTCCGTCCGAAGGCTTCGATTAGCCGAGCAGAACTGGCAGCGATGATTGTTCGCAGCTTGGGCCTGAAGACTTCGGAAGGGCATGAGCTCTCTTATGCGGACGCGGATCAAATCCCGGATTGGGCGAAGCCGTATGTGGCAGTAGCCCAGGAGGCGGGAGTAATGAACGGTCGGGGGGACAACCGGTTTGCCCCGGCCGCCTCGGCGACGCGTGCTGAAGCTGTGGTCGTCATTCTGAACATGCTCGATGCGCTTGCAGAATTGCAAGCGCAGGAGCAGAACTAATTATGTATAGAAAGAGAGCGTGAGCTTAAGTGAAAACTAGACGAAGTTTGACTGCTTTGCTGCTTGTCCCGGTCATGCTGTTCTCGTTGATATCCTCCGTGTATGCGGAGGAGCCGGGCGGAGAGAGTACCAGCTTTTATAATTTGGTTCAAGGGAAAACGTACACATGGTTGGATCAGCCGGAGGACGCTTTCCCGGATGACGGGACGAAGCTGACGGACGGCAATGCCGTAGACACATCCCGTGACAGCGGCAACTGGGTGGGCCACCGCTACAAGAAATCTCGTTCGGTTGTGTTTGATCTAGGCGAGCAAAAAACGATCAAGGATGTGAGCGCGCGTTTCTTGCAAGATTGGCCGAACAACGAAACGCTTGTACCGCTCACCGTTTCATTCTACGCGTCTGACGATGGGGTGAACTGGGGCGTATTGTCTCATAATGCGACTAAATTGTTATGGGGCGATCAGACCAACACCGAGACGTATAAATGGGACGGCAGCCCAGAGACCGGAGTCGTCAAGCGTGGCGATTATACCGAAGGATTGGTTTACGCTCAGTATGTGAAAGTGGTGTTCTCCGTGCATCCGAGGGCGTGGACTATGATCGACGAGGTGACGATAACCGGTGCGGACGGCTTGATCGACGGAGCCCAGCCAGTGCAGCCCGAACCTTATGGTCTCCAGCAACCTGGGGAGGCTACTGGCGGGATTGAAAATTTGGGCTTGCTGTATAACGGGCATTACCCGGATGGTACAGGAACCTGGACGAAGGAACGGGTTATCCCTAATATCAGCTATGTGAACAAGCAGGGAGAGCCTGTCGATTGGCTGTTCGACGGCGTGCTGTATCTGGGTTTGACGTCGGAAAACGGCAGAGGCTTCGGCGCGGTTGAAGCGGCCGGCAAAGCCAGAAGAGTGGAATGGGAATGGTATTTGAATAAAACGTTTAACGCCGGCGGCGATATGAGCGCGCTGAACGAGGCGACGGCCGAGGTAGGCGCGAAGCTTGGCGAGCCTGACCGTAAGACGAAGGTTGTTATGATGATACCCGATCCGGGCGAATATCAGTCCGATTTTGGCAGCATTAACGATGAAAATCTGGACTTCAACCTAAGTGTGGTCGGTAATGCCGCATCGCTGAACAACCGGGCCAAAGCGATTCAGTGGTGGACCGATGAAGTGCAAGCAAGATGGGCGGCTGCGGGCTACTCGAATCTGGAGCTCGTCGGCATGTATTGGCTGGAGGAACAAATAAGCACGCATTCGACTGGCCCGGAGATGGTCAAGAAAGCGAGCGACATCGTTCATAACGCTGACCTGAAGATGTTCTGGATCCCTCATTCTTTGGCTTATAAGAAATTCATGTGGAAGGATGTCGGCATCGATGCCGTATCTCTGCAGCCGAACTATTTCTTCGAGAAAATGGAGTTCTCGCGTCTGGAAGATACAGCGGATATGGCGAAACGGTACGGCATGTCGCTGGAGCTGGAGTTCGATGACCGGATGATCAATGACGCCGTCTTCCGCGAGCGGTTCATCGATTACTTGAACAGCGGCGTGGATACAGGGCTAATGCAGCAAGGGTATAGAGCGTATTATCAAGGCAACAACGCCATTTTCAGCGCGGCGAAAAGCGAGGATCCTGCTATCCGCGTCCTCTACGATTGGCTGTACCAATTCGTGAAGGGCACTTATCAGAAGCAAGACGCCGCTGCGCCTGATGTTGTAGCGCTCATGAACGGGGAGCCGATCTCGGAGCATACGATTGTGCCTGATACGACACAGGCCGCCTTCACCTGGGCCATTCCGGGAGATGATGACAGCGGTATCGTCAAAGTAACGGCCAAGTATGACGGCAAACCTTATACGCAAGGAACTATAGTAGATCTGACGGGCAAGCCGGGCAAGCATGTGCTGGAGCTGACGGTGGCGGCTGCCAAATCCAAGACGGTTAAGTTCGTAATAGAAGCTCGTTTGGGCGCTGAAGGTCTATTGGCTCTTGTTGATAAATACGCAGACAACAAGCAGCTTAGCAATGCCGATACGGTACGCGCTATGTGCAACGCTCTGATTATGATGGAGCGTACGCAAGAGAGCGATCCTGAGGAAGCCATAGGCTATTTGCTGGCATTCAATGCGAAGCTGGATGGGGCTAAAGGCCTTGAATTTGTAACGGAAGGCGCTTATACGGCCCTGAAGGAAGGCGTGTATTATGAGATTGGCAGCATCGCACAAGACAAAGAAGCAGAGGCATCCTCGACGGAAGCCGCAGGTCTAGAGCCTTCTAAGGCTCTGGATGGCGCACCGGGTACGCGCTGGGCGAGCCAAGTGCGCGATACGGCTTGGTTCCAGATCGATCTGGACAGCAAGCAAACCTTCGATACGGTCCGCATCGATTGGGAATATGCGCGCGCGGACCAATACCGTCTGAGCGTCTCGGATGATAAGCAGACGTGGGAGCCCTTGAAAGTCGGCAACAATGGCGTGGTTAAAGCGTCCGACGGCAAGAATACGCTGGTATTCCCGGCAACGACGGCGAGATACATCAAGTTTGAGGGACTGAATCGGGCTACGTTCTACGGTTATTCCTTCTATGAATTCGGCGTGTACAATCTTTCCCAGCGGCAAGAGCTGAAGACATTGGACGGCATACAAGCCGCCGTGGACGCCTCCACGAAGAAAGTTACGATCAATGGGTTAGTCATGAACGGCAAGAAAGAACATTTGTATGTCAAAGTGCTTGACCCAAAAGGCAACATTCAATATACCGGCCAGACGGGCACTGAGGATGACGGAAGCTTCCGCATCGCCTTCACATTGACCGGAGAAGAGCAAGGACTGTATACGGTCGAGCTAGAAACGGATGACATGACGACTCCAGCGAAGGCCGCCTTCGAATATCGCAAGCCGCCTTCCACTGGCGGAGGCAATGAGGGCAGCATTGGAGGCGGTTCGGCGCAAGATCCGTATACGTTGCAAACGTACGGTTCAGTCAAAGTCGTGCTTGTCCCGATATTGAAAGGCAATCAGGCTGTGGCTTCGGTCGGAGCAGCGGATCTGAATGCCGCGATTCTCAAGGCAACAGCCGACAGCAACGGCAACAAGCATATTCGTCTTGAATTGAAGCTGTCGAACGCAGCTGGCAGCTATGCTTTGGAGCTTCCCGCAGCTAATCTGACGAACCAGTCTAATCTGATTCTGCATATCTCCACGCCGTATGCCCAGCTTGCATTGACTGGCGACATGCTGGCTGGAGTCAAGGAGAATGCCGGAAAGCTGCTCGTTATCGTAAGCGACCATGCAGGCGAGTATCGCGGCAACGAAACGGCTGGCCGGATCGGCAACAGACCAATCGTTGAAGTTGCATTGCAACTGGACGGTGAAGTTCTGTCTTGGAATAATGCGAAGGCACCGATTTCCATTGCGATTCCGTATTCGATTCAAGCGGGCGAGCAAGCTGCTGATCTGCAAGCTTTCGAGCTGACGGGCGACAGCGCGGCAGTAATTGATGGCACGTCTTATGACAAAGACAAGGGCGTACTGCGATTCTCCATCGACCAAGTCGGCGTCTATGCTGTCGGCGGCAAGAAACCAGTTGCGTTCACTGACCTTGGCAAGTATGAATGGGCGCGCGAGGCAATAGAGAAGCTGGCCGAAAGAGGCATCGTCAAAGGCACTTCGATCGAAAATGGCACTTTCAGCCCCGCAAATCAAGTAACGCGAGCTGATTTTATCCTTATGCTGGTGAACATGCTTGACCTGCGCGCCGAGATTACCTCGACGTTCACCGATGTGAAACCGAATGATTATTACTACGATGCGGTGTCCATCGTCAAGCAATTGGGAATCGTTTCGGGAGTGAACGAAGTTAACTTTGCTCCTCGTGACTCAATCAGCCGCCAGGACGCTATGGTTATGCTAACCCGAGCGCTTCAAACGACGGGGGCAATCAAGCCGTCCACATCCGGTTCAACACTTGAGCGCTTCCGTGATGCGAGCCAGATTGCGCCATATGCTGCGGACAGCGTGGCAACTCTGTTCGAGCATGGGCTGGTTACGGGCTCGGGCGGTTATATGAAGCCGAAGAGTACGACCAGCAGAGCGGAAGCGGCGACGTTCTTGTATCGCGTTCTTCAATTAATCGAGGGGCAGCAGCAGGAGTAGACGCGGAAACAATTGATTAAAGCACATTCCGATTAGTGCGGCAACGCGACCGGAATGTGCTTTTTCGACGATACAGAATAAAACTTCCTGAATGGACGGATGAAGCCGGTAAGCCGTCCCGCGCTTCCGCGATGAACTGCGGGCGCGTGATGGCGCCTCCGACCCCCCCACGTAAGCCGCCCCGGCGCGCATGGCCGACGCCGCTTCCTCGGGTGTCCTGATGCGCCTTCCGCGACGAACGGTAACGCACTGCGCTTCGCTCATTCACCGGACGAGCTCCAGGTTGGGGCCTTCGGACCGAGGGGCATGCGGCGTATAGCCGGATAACGTCGTCCCGACGAAATGCATAGAATGGATTGCATCTTGTTTTTTTGGAAAATTTTTGATTGCTTCGGGGTGTCTTTGGTAGTGAAACCAACAATGGCGGGAGAGCGCATCGCTGGCAGCGATGAGGTCAGGGATTCGATCCCCCTTGGCTCCACCAAACATCATATGGACTCTAATGCAAGCAGAGCCGTGTGGAAACACGACTGCCGGTGCAATAGCCGCTTTTCGAAGGATCAAACAGGAAATAGAGCGTATTCCTTTGCGAGAGGGCGGTCTATTTTTTTGTGCTGAGGTAAGATCCGGTGCTCGCTCCCGGTACATCGACGACCTCAAGACCAGGCAATGCTTCATCAAGTCAACAATAGACTCTAGTCGGGACGAGCGACTTAGGTTAATATGAAAGCGCAAACATGTTTTCTGGAAGTCTTGAAAGCTACAATTTAGCAACAGAGCATAAAGGTAATCTGAACGGAGGATAAGATGGAAAACTGGTTGGGTAAATCGTTAAAGCAGAAGCTGAGCTTGTTGATTATTATTTCGGTATTGGTACCGGTGTTGTCTCTGGGACTGTTCTCCTATTATATTGCTGAAAGCTTAACGGAAGAGAAAGCGAAAAGTTCAGGCATGAACACGCTTAGGCAAATTGGGGCCTATTTGGAAAATATGGTGAGCGATGTTGAGAATCTATCTCTATTCCTCATCGGCCACCCTGATGTCCAAAGCTATTTGAAAACACCGGAACACGATTTGCTAAAGCAAACCTCGATCGTTAATTTACTTACAACATTATCGATTTCCAAACCATATATCGCCAATGTCATGATCGAATCGAATGAAGATAATAAGCCGTCGGTTTCCTTCAGATCCGTCCTCGAATCAGAATGGGCCGATATTCAGAGCGAATATCCCAGTTATTATGAGAAACATCCTAAATGGTGGTCTCCGGTGCATCACTTCGTTACGTCGGACGGCAAAGAGGATGTCATTACGATGTCACGGCCGATTCGCAGCACATCAAAATATTACGATATCGGCATGCTTAAAATTAGCTTGACACAATCGGTTATCTCTAGCCATTTAAAGCAAGCTGGACTAGAGGGTGAAGGCGTCGCCTTGCTGTTGGACGAACAAAATCGGATATTGGCTGGGCCGGAAGGGTACTCGACTAACAAGAACTTGAACGATTATTTTCCCGGAATAGTTGATTTCAAGAGTAAGTCGGGTTCGTTCGATTACGGAGAAGCGGAGGAGCGGAGTACCGTACTGTACTATCAGATGCCTAATGTTAACTGGAGGCTCGTAGGCATCATTCCGGCAAAAGCTTACAGAGCGCAGAACCAGTATTTTTTAACGTTAACTGCAATTGCAGTCAGCATTTCCATGCTTTTTGTCATCGCTTTTGTACTTGTACTTATTCAAAAGGTGACGAAACCGTTGTCAGCATTAACGAATTTTCTTAGAAATTCCAGCCCGGACGAACCGCTGCCGACGCTGCCCGTCACATCGATCGATGAGGTTGGACAACTGATTATTAGCTATAATCGGATGAGCTCGCGAATTATTAATTTAACCGATGAGGTGAAGCAAAACGAAGCGTTGAAGAAGGAAGCGGATATGTCGGCGCTTCAAGCGCAGATCAATCCGCATTTTCTATACAATACGTTATCGTCAGTCCACTGGATGGCACTAATGAAGGGAGACGAAAAAATTGCAGATATGGTCGGCTCATTGAGTGATTTTCTTCGTTTCAGCTTAAATAAAGGACAGGAATATTGTGCAATCAGCCAAGAAATTTTGCATGTAGATCATTATGTGAAGATCCAGTCCATTCGATATCCGGATAAATTTGATTACGAGGCGAATATTCCGGCGGAGCTGCTCGATATGAGAATGCTGAAGCTGCTGCTTCAGCCGCTAATTGAAAATGCGATGATTCATGGCATTTTGAAAAGAGAGGGTAAAGGAAGCATTATCGTTAAAGCGGCGTCAGCGGGAGAGCATATAACCTTTATTGTTCAAGATGACGGTGTAGGCATGAGCAGGGAAAGATTGGAGCTGTTGAGGGAGAAGGTAAGCGCAAACTTGGGCATTGATCCGCTGAAGAATAATGACTCGGCAGGCAGCAGCTACGGATTGCGCAACGTTCATAATCGGCTGCAGCTTCATTATGGGCATGAAGCCGGTTTACGGATCGAAAGCGTAGAAGGATGCGGCACTAAAGTTAGTTTTACGATTATACCGCTCCAATCAGAAATCAAATAGGCTGCAACCTTTGTGGGAAGGAAGGAGAATCTGTACATGAAGCTGTTAATTGTAGATGACGAAGTCATTATTAGGACCGGCCTTAGCACGGTTATTAAATGGGAAGAGAATGGCATTGAGCTGCTCGCGCCGGCTGCTTCCGCGGAGGAAGCGCTGATGCGCATTCCGATAGAGTGTCCTGACATCATTCTAACCGATATTCGGATGACGGGAATGACGGGATTGGAATTGTCTCGCGAGGTTAAGCGGAATTGTCCTTACATTGAAATTGTTATATTGTCTGGATTCGATGATTTTGCATATGCACAGCAAGCGATGCGGGAAGGAATAAGTGATTATTTGCTTAAAAATAGCCGTCCTGGCGATATTATGACTGCGGTTATGCGCGTGAAGCAGCGTATCGTCAATAGACGGGAGGCTGATCATCAAGGCGCCATCCATCAAACGGCATACCGTTGGAAGCAACTGGATCGGTTTCTTCGCGGGGACAATCTCCTGACGGAGCGTGAAAGTGAGGAACTGTTGATCTATTATCCTGAGCTGAGGCTCGGATCGGATATGGAGAAGCTAGAGCTATGGCTAGTGACATCTGCTTATCCACTGACAATGAAGGAGGAGACGGAAAGTGAAATGAATGAGGCGGCTGCGATGATTAGGGATTCACTTGGCTGTGTCATTCTGGATTGGGACTATGGATGGCTGCTTATTTTCCGCAGGGGGCAGCCGGGCGCGAAGCGATTGGTTAAGGCGTCGATGGAGCGGGCGGAGCGCGTTTATAGCCAGCCTTTTTTTGCAGCATGCGGTGTATGGGCCAGCAATTTGGCAGAACTTAGGGAGTCACTTCGCACCGCCGAACATACCGCCTCGTACCGCTGGTTGGCAGAGGAAGCAAGAATGCTGGCCTATGAGGATATTAAAGACCGGAAAGGAATGCGGACCGTTTGTACGGAAGAAGTGGAGAGTAAGCTAACCGCCGTTCTGAGAAGCGGGAGCCGAGAAGTCGTACAGCAGTGGATTAAAGGTGAACTGGAGAGCATTAGACAGGATGCGGAAGCGACGCCTTGTTCCGTTCAAGCGTATTTGCATTCCTTGATTGTTGGGGGGTACCGCTGGCTAGAGCGTGCAGCAGCATCCGTTGGTCAATCGATGCCAAAGCTTCCACAGATTGAACAGCTGGACATAAAGCTGCTTACTGCGAATCCAGAAGAAACTTTGCAGCAGATGCTGCTTGCAATCCATGCGCAGTATGAACGATTAAATGGCAGCCGGAATGAAGCCATTGACCGAACTGTAGCCTATATCCGCGAGCATCTTGCAGACAGCTTGTCTTTGGCGCAGGTAGCGGCATGCGTACATATGAATCCGAACTATTTTAGCAAGCTGTTTAAACAGGAAACAGGTAAGAACTATATTGAGTATGTAACTGAGGCGAGAATGGAATGGGCTAGCCGTTTGTTGAAGGAAACGCCAGCGAAGGTAAGTGAGATCGCTAAGCGGGTAGGTTACGAGGATATGAAGCATTTTAACCAGCTGTTTAAGCGTTACAGTGGCGAAACCCCTTCGCAATATCGTTCAAAATGAATAGACGAAGGTGAAAATATCCCCCGTATGGGCTTAACTTTCCCCCCTACGACTTCTCGTCTGTCTTATCTATACTAGGGTTATCACTAAAGGGGGAATATTTGAATGAAGAAGAGACTTGCGTTTGTAACGACAATTATCTTGATGATTGCCCTTTTGGCAACCGCTTGCAACAATAGCGGAAAAAAAGAGCAGAGCAATGGAGACAACAAAAGCTCTGAAGAAAAAACGAAAATTTCAATATGGCATAACTTCGCGGGTGACGACCTTCGTGCCAAAGCGGTTAGAGACCTGATCGACAAGTATAAAGAGGAGCATCCAGACGTTGAGGTAGACGCGCAAGCGATCCCGGTTGACGGTTATCGTCAACGCCTAAGCACGGTGGCTGCGGCAAATGAAATGCCAGACGTATTTTTCGTATATGCGGGCAGCCAATCCCAAGAGTTCTATGATGCCGGTAAGCTTCAACCGATTACAGAGTTGATGGATAAATACCCAGAATGGAAGAACAGTTTCTTGGCAGGTGCATTCGACCGCTATGAGTTTGAAAAAGGACAAATTTTCACAGCGCCGCTCGGTATGTCAGCAACTTCGTTCATGTATTATAACAAAGATCTTTTCGAGAAGCATAGTGTAAAAGTGCCGACGACTTGGGAAGAGATGATGACTGCAATTAAAACGTTCAACGACAACGGCATTACGCCGATTGCCCTCGGCAATAAAGCGCCATGGGTTGCACAATCGACGATTATCGGTTCGTTGGCTGACCGCGTGACGGGCACGGAATGGTTCTTGAAAGCTGCAGCTCAAGATGGAGCATCTTTTACAGATCCTGTGTTCATTGACGCTTTGGGCAAGTACAAAGAGCTCGTTGACAATAAAGCGTTTCAAGATGGCGCAAACAGCATCGACAACACGCAAGCAGAGCAATACTTCATTCAAGGTAAGGCAGCTATGATGATTAACGGCGCATGGTCGCTTACGAATCTTGCAGCATCTGCAACTCCTGAGCAGTTGGCACCTATCGAAGTCACAACAATGCCTGGCATAGAAGGTGGAGCAGGCAAACCGAATACGATTTCCGGTGGCGCAGGCGCAGGCTTCGCGCTTAACAAAAATACAAAAGGCGCACAGAAGCAGGCAGCGCTTGATCTGATCTACGCAGTAAGCGGACCAGATGGCCAAAAGGCGATCGCAGAAAGCAACTCAATGGTTATGTACAAAGTAGAACTGGATAAGTCGAAAGTAAGCCCGCTTTACTTCAAAGCTTATGAATTGGCTGTGAATTCTGAAATTACGCCGGTATATGACGCCTATTTATCTGCTGAAGCAGGCGAAGTGATCAACAACGGTCTTCAAGAGCTTATGATGGGCGGTAAGCCGGAGGATGTAGCTAAAAAACTGCAGGATGCGCAAGCGCGTTCGACTAAAAAGTAATCAGACAAAAGTACGTAAAGGAGGCTGTCGCCATGCCTGCATCATTGCGCAGCAGAAGCTTCGTCATCATGGCGCTGCTTCCTGCACTACTCATCTTTATCATCTTTGCGATCGTCCCGATTTTTTGGTCAGCTTACTACGGTTTCTTTGAGTGGAAGGGACTCGGTGCTGCTAAGCTTATCGGGTTGGATAATTATCGAATGATACTAGAGGATCCAGTATTCTGGAGAGCACTGAAAAACAACCTGATCCTTGTTGTCTCGGCAGTAATAGGTCAAGTATCGGTTGCATTGCTGCTGTCATTGTTCTTGCTCAAGAACACGATGTTCAATCGGTTGATGCGCTCCGCTGTATTTCTCCCGATGGTGCTGTCTACAGTCGTCGTCGGTCTCATCTGGGGCTATATTTATCACCCGCAAATCGGTTTGCTGAATCAATTATTGGAGACGCTGGGACTGGAATCTTGGCGCCGGCCTTGGCTAGACGACCCTAAAATCAATATGTTTGCCGTATCGATCCCGATTAACTGGGCGAATATCGGCCCGTATCTTATCATTTTTATCGCTGCACTCCAAAATATCTCTTCAGAAATTGAAGATGCTGCGAAGATCGACGGGGCGGTAGCCTGGAGAAAGCTGTTTTTCGTGACGCTCCCGATAATTTGGGGAACAGTTGTTGTAACCATCGTACTGTGCATATCTGGAAGTTTGAAGGCATTCGACCATGTTATCGTCATGACGCGCGGCGGTCCTGCACAATCGACAGAATTGCTCGCCACATATATGTACAATAACACCTTTACGGTATACCGTTACGGCTACGGCTCTGCGGTATCCACAATGATTATTCTGATTAGCGCCGTTCTCATTGGCCTAAATCATATCATCACGAAGAGACGCGGCTAATGGGCGGTCGGCTAATGTTAGCCCGGCCGATGAAGGAGTGAATCGCTATGCAAGCAATGATAGACGCTCGGTCGGAGAAGATGAGAGGCTCTCTGTGGCGTAAGCCGATTTCCGGAATTGCGAAAATCATCCTGTTATTTTATGCCATAATTACATTGTATCCGCTATACTGGTTAGGAATAAGTGCATTCAAGTCGAATCAGGAATTTTTCAATCGTCCCTATTCCTGGCCGCAGCATTGGCAGTTCGACAATATAACCCGGGCATGGGATCTCGGAAATATGGGCCGGGCGGTGCTCAACTCCACAATTGTTACCCTCTCAGCACTGCTGCTGACCATTGTGCTCGGCATGCTTGCAGCTTATGTGCTTGCCCGGTTCCCATTCAAGTTGAGTGGCGTTATAAAAGGATTGTTCTTGCTAGGCATGCTCATTCCAATTCATAGCACACTCGTTCCATTGTTTATTTTCATGAACAAGCTCGGGATGCTGAATACGTACTGGTCACTCATCCTACCGTATACGGCATTTGAATTACCAATTGCGATCTTCCTTGGAATGTCCTACATCGTATCCATTCCGAGAGAAGTAGAGGAAGCGGCGATGATCGACGGCAACGGCTGGTGGGGAATCTTCGGACGCATCATTTTCCCATTGTCCCTGCCGATCGTCGCTACGATTACAATTCTTGCATTTTTGAGGTTTTGGAATGATTTCTCCTTCGCGCTCGTCTTTATTAATTCTCAAGCGCTGAAGACGCTGCCCCTCAGTTTGTCGCTCTTCTCCGACGGATTCGGAACGGACTACAGCTTAACGATGGGCGCGATGTTTATTGCTGCAATACCAACCATTCTCATCTTTTTGATCTTCCAAGAGCAAATTATGAAAGGCATGGTAGCAGGCTCGGTCAAAGGTTAACACCCTTGATCGAGTTTTTGGTGTAATTTTATATATATTTCATTTTTGTGGAGGGATTGATAGTGAAGTTACATTTTATAGGAGAATTGAGCGAGCTTCAATCAGGGCTTCAGTTGCTGCTTGCCGAACTTAAGACAGAATGGTCGGAGGATGGAATTCCCGTTTTAATAGAACCGTCTTCAGGAGAACTGGAAGTGGGTTATGATGGTAAAAGCGCTTATATTCGTTATAGTGCTAAACATCAGTTCTTCCGCGGCTTGGGACTGTTGATTCAGAATATTAGTGGCGGAGAGCAATTTCAAATTACAGAGCAACAACAATTCGATGCAATCGGTCCGATGTTTGATTTATCGCGCAATGGAGTGCTAACCGTTGAAAGCTTCAAGTTTATGCTGCGCAAAATGGCGCTGATGGGCTTGAATAGCGTCATGCTCTATTTGGAAGACACTTACGAGATAGAAGGCGAGCCTTATTTCGGTTATATGCGCGGCCGCTACTCGGCGGCGGAGTTGAAGGAAATCGACGATTACGCCGATCAATTCGGCATTGAAGCGTTCCCGAGCATTCAGACACTGGCTCATTTGGAGGAGTTTCTGAAATGGGAGCCGGTAAAGGAATATAAAGATACAAAAGGCGCGTTGCTAGTTGGAGCGGAGAAGACCGATCGTCTGGTCGAAAATATGATTGTCAGCATTAGCGCGCCGTTCCGCAGCCGGAAAATCCACATCGGCATGGATGAAGCGGAAGAGCTTGGACGCGGTAAATTTTTGGATCGCAATGGACATATGAACCGTTTTGATATTATGACAGGCCATCTGGAGCGGGTGCTCGCAGTAACTCGACGCTTAGGGTTGAAACCGATGATGTGGAGCGATATGTTCCTGAAGCTGGCTTCAGCTAACGGTGAAGATTATTATGGCCATGAGACGCAAATATCAGAGGACATGTCGAGCCGCATTCCTAAGGACATAGATATGGTTTACTGGGACTATAACCATGTCGAGGAGAAGGACTACGAAACATTGATCGCCAAACACCGGCCGCTCGGTAATAATCTTATTTTTGCGGGTGCTGTGTGGGTATTCAATACGTTCGGCGTCAATTACGGGCTATCCTTGCCGGCGACTGATGCAGCGCTGACGGTATGTAAGAAGGAAGGCATCAGGGAAGTTTATGCGACGATGTGGGGTGATGACGGAATGGAGAGCAATCCGTACATCGCTTTGCTCGGCTTGCAGTTTTATGCGGAGCATGCTTATTCTTCGTCGACGCCGACTGACAAGGCGCTGGCCGAGCGCGTTCGGTTCTGCACCGGCATCGAGGCGGATGCTTACATGGGGCTGAAGTATTTGGACGAGACACCGGGAGCTGCACCAAATAATCAGAAGCAGAGCAATCCGTCTAAGTTTCTGTTGTATCAGGATGTACTGCTGGGGCTGTTCGACAAACAGATTGATGGGCTAGATATGGCGGCTCATTATGCATGGGCGGAAGGCGAAATTGCAAGCCGCAGAAAAGCTGAGGCAGAGCTAGATTACTTGTTTGAGGTGCCACAAAAGCTATGTGCGGTGTTGAAGCAGAAGAGCGAAATCGGTCTTGAGCTGAAGCGAGCTTATGACAGTGGAGACAAGGCAGTACTTAGGCGGATTGCAGAGGATGTTTTGCCCGAAATTTCGCTGGGTGTGCAAAATCTTCGCGCCGCACACCGGAAGCAATGGCTATCGATGTTCAAACCGTTTGGCTGGGAGGTGCTCGATATTCGTTACGGCGGCGTCGTAAGCCGGCTGGATACAGCGAGCATGAGACTGTTAGAATATGCGGACGGAAAGCTCGAACGGATCGAGGAGCTGGAGCAGGAACGATTGCTGTATAGCACGACGAACCGTTTCACCGACAAAGGTGCAGGCTGGTGCAGCTATTATTACCGCATGGCGTCGCCTAACGTCTTTTACCATGTGATCAATCCATTCTAGGTTGAAGAATTATAGAATAAGAAGATAGATAGAGGACAGCTGATCGTGGCTGTCCTATTTTTTTACGCTGAGGTAAGATCTATTCCTCTCTCCTGGAAGGAGAGGTTACAGGAATTTGATTGCAGTATTCTCGTATGGAATTGGTCAGTTGATAGGTAAGCAAGCCAATCTCCTCAGGAGATTGCTTATAGCGTTGAAGAGTCCATTCAATTAATATGCTATGCAAAATAGAGGCAAAGGAACGAAAGGCATAGACATATAGTTCATTCGTTGACGATTGCGGAGACATGAAATACTTCACATATTTATTTTGAATTAAATACTCTAGACTTCGATAAATGATTTGTCTAATTTTACGATCGGACAGTTGAATATTTAGAAATAGCGGGTATGTTGTGTATTCTTTCCACTTTTGAAAAAACGAAATAAATACAGCTTCTTCAGTCAACTCCTCTTCGCTAAGCTCGTTATCAAAGAAATTATATTGATGACATAAATACTCATATAAAATATCATCTTTATCTGGATAATTGCGATAAATCGTTTGTCTGGCCAAACCAGACTTTTTGGCAATCTCCGTAATTTTGATCTCAGAATAAGCTTTAGTTTCCATAAGATAGAGCAATGAGAGGGTAATCCATTCTTTTGATTTCACTTGTCCTTCGATGAAATTATCTATATGTAACACTTCCTTCATTCTGTCCATTTTCGTAAGCCATCTATTGCTATGAGGTGCAAACTATAATAATGTTACAATTGTAACATTTGCAGAACCGTATGCGCATCGGGAAAGTGATAAATTTTTTTGATATGGTATTGATAATGATATTCATTATTAGAATTGAAAATTAGGAGTGAGATTGTGAAAAAGTTTAAAGTATCACCAAAAATGCTTGCATCGGCCTTAATGATTATGATCTTAACGATATTAACAGCTTGTGGAAGCAATGCAGCTAATTCAGATGAAACTGCAAATGCGCCAACGCTGGAACCCACTGCGGCTACGGAAATAAGAAAGATTATCCATGCCATGGGAGAGACAGAGATTACTGGCACACCTAAAAGAGTTGTTGTATTAACGACACAAGGTACTGAGACATTATTAGAATTAGGAATCAAACCAATAGGAGCTGTTCAATCCTGGATTGGAGATCCTTGGTATGATCATATTAAAGATCAAATGGAGGGCGTAGAAATTTTAGGGGATGAGACGCAACCGAATCTCGAGCTGATCGCTAGCTTACAGCCGGATTTGATTCTAGGCACGAAGGTCAGACAAGAGGCGATTTACGAGCAATTAAAGGCAATTGCACCAACAGTAATGACTGAAAATCTTGGGGATAGCATGATTGAGAATTTCACTTTATACGCTAAAGCATTGAATTTAGAAGCAGAAGGTCAAAAGGTTCTTGCTGATTACGACAATTTGATTGCTGAGGCTTCTGCTAGACTTGGAGACAAAACGAAATTAGAAGTATCACTTGCTCGCTTCCAAGCAGGTAAAGCTAGAGTATACTACAAGCAAAATTTTGCTGGTATTGTTCTTGACCAGTTGGGATTTGCGAGAACAGAAGCTCAAAATAAAGAAGAATTCGCTGAAGAAATTACGAAGGAACAAATTAGTGTTCTAGATGGTGATGTATTGTTCTATTTTGCATCAGATCGTAGTGGTGAAACCGCTGCTTCTGATACGGCAAAAGAATGGCTCGCTGATCCTATAGCACAAAATATGAATATTAATAAAAATGGACAGAGCTATCAAGTAGATGAGGCGATCTGGAATTCAGCTGGTGGAATAATTGCTGCTAAACTATTAATTGCAGACATTGAAAAATACTTTGAAAATATTCAAATTTAAAATGGACTATTTCTTATAAAAAGAGGGGGAGGCAAGCAATGAACTCTCTTTTGTCGAGTGACAAAAGAAAAGCTTTAGGATTCGTTGCAGCAGTGTTTCTGCTTATCTTAGCAGCTGCTGCAAGTGTTTTGTTTGGATTGAAAAGCTTTGATTTTGCTACAGTGATTGGGTCGTATTCATCATTTACAGGCAGCGATGAGCAGCTTATTATCCGAACATCGAGAGTGCCTCGTGCATTAACTGCTGCTGTGATAGGCTGTAGCCTTGCAATCAGCGGGGTCCTGTTACAAGCAATGACAAGGAATCCGTTAGCCTCTCCTTCTATATTAGGAGTTAATGCAGGTGCTGCGTTGTCAATTGTGGCGATGCTATATTGGTACGGTGCTGTGTTTTCCTTTTCTCAGTTAATGTGGTTCGGGTTTATAGGAGCGGGAATAACAGCATGTCTTATCTACATAATTGCAATGATAGGTAAGGGAGGCATGACGCCATTAAAGCTGATATTAACAGGATCAGCTTTGGCGTCTTTTGCTTCTTCCTTGAATTCTTTATTTATGCTGATTAGTAATGAAACATTAGAAAATGCGCTGTATTGGTTAACAGGCTCTTTGTCCAATAGCAATATGAATCACACGCTACAAATGTTGCCGTATTTTTTCATTGCATGGGTGATTGCTCTCTTCATGTGCCGTTCTCTCAATATTATGGCGATGGGAGATGATGTGGCAACAGGGCTTGGACAACGTATGGCATGGATTAGAGTGGTAACGATATTGGTGGTGGTCATATTGGCGGGAGGAAGTGTTGCTCTAGCAGGTCCCATTAGTTTCGTTGGCATTATGATTCCACATATTTCACGTTGGATCATTGGAAATGATCATCGGTGGGTATTACCTTACAGTGCAGTCTTAGGTGCAACTTTTTTGCTGCTGGCTGATTTGTTATCCCGATTTTTGCTTGATTCCAAAGAAGTGCCTGTAGGTGTTACTACAGCCATATTAGGTGTCTTTTTTGTAGTGGTGCTCGTAAGGAGGAAGACACTTGGCCAGATCTAGTAAACGATTCATTTCCTTAAAAATTTCAGCTCTTGCTCTTCTCTTATTTGTTGCGCTTATACTAAGCATCGGGCTCGGAAGTTTACATGTGCCTGTATTAGATGTTATAAAAGCGTTGGTAAGGATGGGAGAGGCAAAATATCAGCTTATTCTATTTGAATTGCGTTTACCACGAATAACTGCCGCTATATTAGTAGGTGCAGCTATGGCTATTTCCGGTACAATTATGCAAGCGTTGGTAAGAAATCCACTGGCTTCTCCTGATTTGATGGGGACTACTTCTGGGGCTACAGCAGCGGTAGTTGCTTTCATAACGATTATGAATGGACAAATTAGTGTTGCATGGCTTCCATTGGCTGCATTGGTAGGAGGCTGTGCAGCTTCAGCCTTAACGTATATGCTTGCGTGGAAGGATGGAAGTTCACCACTGAGAATAGCAATGATCGGAGTATCGATTTCCGCCGCTTTTGGGGCATTAACGATTTATTTTACCATTGCTGGACCTACTTATTTGGTATCACAGGCTTTAGGCTGGATGGCAGGAACAGTATATGGTACCTCTTGGAATCATGTCATTGTATTGGCACCATGGGTAATCTTATGCGGGCTTATCGCATTATTTCAATCTAGAACGCTGAACATCTTAGAAGTTGGTGATCAGATTGCTACGGGTGTTGGAGTGAGTGTGGAGAGGAAGAGATTCCTGTTCATAGCCTTAAGCGTCATTCTAGCCAGTTCAGCTGTAGGAATTGCAGGGGGAATTAGTTTTGTAGGGTTAATGGCCCCTCATATCGCTCGTAAAATTGTAGCAAATAATAATGGTGTAGTCTTGGTTGCTTCGGCGATAATAGGCGCTTTATTGCTATTGTTGGCTGATCTTATAGGTAGAACCGTGTTTGTTCCAATGGATATACCAGCGGGGATATTTACAGCGATACTAGGGGCTCCATTCTTTGTATATTTAATGTACAGGCAGGGGAAACGAGGATAAAATAAGATTCTGTGAATGACATGCTTTTGCTTCATAGGCTTTTGGTGCCGGCTCTAAGGGAGTGGAAATGCCACTTTAGAGCCGAGTACGCACCACTACGCTGGGGCTCAGTCCTATACTTTAAGCCACTAAAACGTATTTTTATTTCGTCAATTTTAAACTTTCCCAATTAAATACGATTGTTTCTGATCACGTAAAAATAAAGGGAGCGTTTCGATAGAAGCTAATACTTCTAGCCATTGACCACCATTGAATGTTTCTCCTGTACGCGCATCGGTCCAGACTGCTCCATGTGGCAAGTAGACTTGGCGAGATGTCGCATGAGCTTTAACGATTGGAGCAACTAAAAGATCCGAGCCATACATATATTGTGAATTCAAATCCCATGTTTCATTATCTTCAGGAAACTCGTAGAACATCGTACGCATCACTGGCGCTCCTGTTATATGTGCTTGTTCCATAAGCTCGCGCGTGTAATTTCGCATCAATTCACGAATCATAATAAACTTCTTCATGATCGAATAATTCTCTTCCCCATAACTCCATATTTCATTAGAGGCTCCAGTGCCTTCCGTTACCTCTCCACCAGCTTTGTACAATGGCTCCCTTGGAAGACGATTACCATGGAGTCTCATCACGGGACAAAAGGCGCCGAATTGGAACCACCGAATAAGCAATTCTTGAAAATCTTTGTCATGAATATTTCCGCCATGAAATCCACCAATATCGGTTGTCCACCAAGGAATCCCCGATAACCCCATTTGTAAACCCGCTACAATTTGATTCCGGAAATCCTGATACGTAGAATGAATATCTCCAGACCAGATTAACGCTCCGAATCTCTGGCTTCCTGCCCAAGCGCACCTTACCAGATTTAAGACATCCCTTTGCCCGTTAGCTTGTTGACCTTCATAGAACCCTTTGGCAAATTCCCTAGGATATAAGTTCCCTTGTTGAAGGACGCTGCCGGCATAATAACGATAATTGTCATAGTCATAGGTGCTGAATTCCGGTTCCGCTTCATCTAGCCAAAACAGCTTAATGCCGTATTTCCCATAGTTCTCCTGGCACTTTTGCCAGACATATTCCCGGGCTTTAGGGTTTGTGGCATCAAAAAAGACATTGTTCCCTTGAAAGCTCATTTGTACATTTAAGCCGTGTTCCGTTTGAACCAGCAATCCTTTTCTGTACATTTCTTCGAAGTTTTCACTACGCCAATCCACTTGGGGCCATACAGAAACCATAACTTCCATTCCGTAAGAACGCAGCTCATCCACCATGGACTGGGGATCAGGAAACAAATATTCATCAAAGCGGAAATCTCCGCAGCGTGGCCAATGATAATAGTCAATTACAAACACATCGACCGGAATTTGAAGACGATGGTATTCCCGTGCAACATCAAGCACTTGCTCCTGGTTATAATACCGTAATTTGCATTGCCAAAAGCCCAGTCCGTATTCCGGCATCATCGGGGAACGACCTGTTACTGCGCTATATTGTTCTTCAATCATGGCTGGCGTATCACCGACCGTAATCCAGTAGTCCAATCTTTTCGTACTATCGGCCCGCCATTCGGTTGTGTTCTTTCCAAAGGAAACACTGCCTATGGCAGGGTTATGCCAAAAGAAACCGTAACCGAGACTGGACACGTAAAAGGGGATGGAGGCCTGAGAATTTCGGTGGGCAAGTTCGATATTACAGCCTTTTAGATCCAAAATATCTTGCTGATATTGCCCCATCCCATAGATCTTTTCCTCTGAGCTGGCTTCAAAGGTTGCCTTTAAACGAAAGTCGCCACCAATATGGGGTTTGAAATGGCGAGCTTTACGAATCAAAGCACCACCGCCGTCGATTTCTTTTAAAATGACTTCTTGTTTGTCATTGAAGAAAGTGATAACCGCCGCACTATTCCAACCTCTCGAATCAATAACGGCAGAAATATTTCCATTCACTATCTGAGCAATTTCCTCACCCACCGTGATCGTAGCCTTTGTGGATTGGGGAAGCAATGCGCTGCTTGTAAGGTCCAGCGGTCCGCTCGGTACGGAGATCACCCTTAGGCTATTTACTCCCCATCCCATGATCCGAAGGGTTTCTCCTCCGTTACGATATTCCAAATAGTTCTCGCCTATCGAAAAAAATGACATGATGTTCTAGTCCTCCTAACGATCGAATTAAGATCATTGTAGTTTTTATTTGGGAAGGGGACGTTTACATTCATGTCAATTTTCATTAATATCATGTCATTTTTCGAAATTGGCTCGGCGTCATGTCCGTTGTCTTTTTAAAAGCGATGGCGAAATGGTTGCCGCTGTCAAAGCCCACCTC
This sequence comes from Paenibacillus sp. NPDC058367, assembly GCF_042723305.1. Taxonomy (NCBI): domain Bacteria; kingdom Bacillati; phylum Bacillota; class Bacilli; order Caryophanales; family Paenibacillaceae; genus Paenibacillus; species Paenibacillus sp. NPDC058367. Next base: position 1,185,275 of record NZ_JBHXIZ010000001.1, on the reverse strand, counting down.
CATAGCGATATCTATAATCGATAAATGGGTTCGCTTTAACAAATCCATGGCGCGATTTATACGATGCCGATTTAAGTAATGAATGGGTGTTGAGCGAAAGGATTGTTTAAAAAAACGGCAAAATTGTTCTTTACTTAAGGAAACTACGTTAGCTAGATCGTTTAAGCTAAGCGAATTCTGATAGTTGTCCTCGATAAAGGTAATGATTTTCTTCTTTCGTACCTCGTTCAGATAATCCGTAGCGGACTTTACATTGTGGATCTCCTCTTTTTGAAGAAGATGAAATAGAATCTGGCACAGATACCCTTTTAATAAAAGCTCCCTATAAGGTTGATCCCCCAGATAGCATCGCTCGAACTCACTCAACAACTGCTTGACGATCTCACCATTTCGGTCGCTGTGAGTTATGACATAAGAGGAGATAAACGTATTTTCAAAAAATGGGTTCAATTGTGTTATTTGAATCCTATCCTCGATTTTACTGGAGATAAAATCCGAATGAAACACGATGGATGAAAAGCGGCATTTTTCCCCCTGATATTGATAGGCAACATGCAAGAGATTCGGTGGAATTAAAATTACCGTATTTTTCTTAGCAAAAATGGATCTCCCGTCAACCACCAGTTCCAATTCCCCATCGATCACATAAAGGATCTCCGCTTCTTCATGCCAATGATTATAAAAAATCAAGCCATTTTCGTAATATTCTACTTCTCTATAAAGCTGTAATTGGAAATCTTCGTTTCCATGCTGAACCTGTTCCTTAAATTCCTCACTGATTATCGGATGACCCCTCATGCGTTGCTACCTCCGATGACAATATTTGAATAGATTCAAGACAATATATTAAAAAGGTTATCAATTATAGACACTATACTAAATACTATAAATTAGTTTTTTATTTTTGAAAACGCTTAGATAATCTTTTATCGAGGCTCATTCTTCAAGGGGGGAAAATAATGAAAATGAAAAACGGATTGTTCTATGTGGGAGTTATCGGTCTTATTTTGCTGTTAGCTGGTTGTGGAGACACCTCAAATTCGGGTGCTTCAAAGGATGCTGAGAGCGTACCTGTCGTGTTAAAAGTGTGGGTGGATGAAGAATCCGTTTCCCAAACGAGAGAGATGGCCGAAGCCTTCGCCAAAGAAAACAGTGATAAAAAATATGAAATTGAAGTTGTCGTTTCGGATTCGATGAAAGCTCAAGAATATGTCAAAAACGATCCGGAAGCCGCTGCCGATATATTTATGCTTCCTCATGACCACTTGGGGCAGTTGGTGGAGTCAGGCTCCATTTATAAAAACACCAAGTATGCAGACGAAATAAAGGCAGCCATGACACCTGCCTCCATAGAGGGCGCTATTTACAACGGAGATCTATATGCCTACCCATACGGGGTAGAAACCGGCGTTCTTTATTATAACAAGTCCATCCTTACGGAAGAGGACATCCGAACGTTTGAAGGCTTGACACAAAAAGGAAAAATCGGGATGAACCTCTCGGAATCTATTGCGGATTATCAAATTGCTCCCTTTTTTGTAGCCAACGGCTCCTATCTTTATGGGGAAAATGGGGAGGATCCACAAGGCACTACCTTTAACGACGAGCATGGTCTGGAAGTTCTAAAGTGGATTCGTAATTTGAAGGCTAACCCTAATGTGGTACATGTTAAGGACGACATGGTGAGCAGTATGCTGGATGGCAAAATTGCGGCCGCCATTGGAGGTCCTTGGAACAAAAAGGACTTGGCCAGTTTAGGAGAAAATCTGGGAGTCGCTCCATACCCGACAGCTGATTTTGGAAGTGGATCCAAACAAATGTATGCATTCCAAGGTGTGAAGTTATTTGCTGTAAAGGCTGCGACGAAGGCTCCACTGGAAGCAATGGCTTTAGCCAATTATTTAATTAGCGAAGAAAATCAACTGAAGCGATTCAAATTAACGGGGATTATTCCTAGTAACAGTAACGCGCAAGAAACGGAAGATGTTAAAAATGATGCTGTGGGTCAAGCTGTGGCCATCATGTCACAAGAAGACCATTCCGTCGTGATGCCGAAAATCCCGGAAGTCGCAGCGTTCTGGACTCAAGCTAGCCCACTGATCAACGATGCATATGCGGGGAAGATCAAGGAAAACGAGATGCAGCAAAAACTTGATGATTTAGTTACGGATGTTTCCAAATAACATGCGCATGTGGAGGGCTTAGAGAACTATGCCAAAACCTAATGTAGAAAAAAACATCATGTATAAACTTTCATTTGCGATAATGGGGCTTTACCACGTCATCCATGGGCAGGTTATGAAAGGCCTGCTCTTTTTTCTCCTTGAAATTCTGGTCATTTTCTTTATGGGAACAGCTGGTGTTCAGAATCTTCTGGGCTTAAATCACTTGGGTACTGAGCAACAAGGCTGGATATTCGATAAGGAGCTAGGTATTGAACGGTTGGTTCAAGGGGATAACTCCATGCTGCTGCTGATTTACGGGATTGTCGCATTAATAACGATAATCGTGTTTATCTGCTTTTTCATCAGCTATATCCGGAGTATGAAATCTCTTGCTCAACTGGTGTTAAAGCAACAGCCCATTCCCAATCTCAAAGAGGATTTAAGAAGCTTATTGGACAGCCGTTTTCATATTACCTTGTTAAGTATTCCGGGTATCGGGGTGCTCTTGTTTACAATCATGCCTTTGGTATATATGATCTCTATCGCTTTTACTAGCTTTGATCATACGAATCTTCCACCGAAAAATCTGTTTACCTGGGTAGGGTTTAAAAACTTTGAAAATATCCTGACCGGTCGAATGTCCGAGACTTTTCTACCTGTTCTAACATGGACGATTGTCTGGGCTGTTTTGGCCACCTTAACTTGTTTTATATTCGGAATATTATTGGCAATGTTTATTCAGAAAAAGACGATTCGTTGGAAAAAGCTATACCGTTCCGTCTTCGTATTAACCATAGCGGTACCGCAATTCGTGTCATTATTAATCATGAGAAATCTGTTTCACACCTCCGGACCGGTTAACGAATGGCTGCTAAACATTGGACTTATTCATTCGCCGATTCCATTCCTGATCGATCCTTTGTTAGCTAAAGTCTTTGTTATTTTGATTAATATGTGGATCGGAATCCCTGTGTACATGTTGATTGCTACCGGGGTGATTATGAATCTGCCGGAAGATCAAATCGAAGCGGCCCGAATCGATGGTGCTTCTGTCTTTCAAATTTTTAAGAAAATTACGATGCCCACTCTAATCTTCGTAATGACGCCTAATTTAATTCAACAGTTTATTGGAAATATCAATAACTTCAATGTGATCTATCTACTGACGGACGGTGGACCGGCGAACAGCAATTATTATGGGGCGGGAAGCACCGATTTGCTCGTGACATGGCTCTACAAACTTACGGTGGAGAAAGCGGATTATAACCTAGCGTCCGTCATCGGTATATTAACTTTTGTCTTAAGTGCAACCTTTTCGATGATTATGTATACGCGATCCAAAGCCTTCAAGTCAGAGGGGGAATTCTAAATGCAAAAGGGAAAAGGCATTGTAGGACAAGTCATATTAAGCTTAATCGCTCTATTATGGCTGTTTCCGATCATTTGGATTGTGTTAACCTCTTTTCGGGAAGAAGGCGGACGTTTTGTATCGTATATTTTCCCGAAAACGTATACATTAAATAATTATAAATATCTGTTTACGAACGATAATTATCCGTTTTTACAGTGGTTTTTGAATACATTATTTGTCTCCATCGCTACTTGTATTTTAAGCACCATTATTACAGTTTCCATGGCCTATACTTTATCCCGGTTAAGATTTAAATTTCGGAAGAAGATTTTAAAAATAGCCTTGGTCCTTAATATGTTTCCCGGTTTTATGAGTATGATCGCAATCTATTATATTTTAAAATCGATGGACCTAACGCAAAGCCTATGGGCGCTAACTTTCGTATATTCTTCCGGCGCGGCTTTGAGTTTTTATATCGCCAAAGGTTTTTTTGATACCATACCTCATTCCGTGGATGAATCGGCGATGATTGATGGGGCGACGAAATTCAATATTTTTACACGCATTACATTGCCGTTGTCTAAACCGATTATCGTCTACACTATTCTGATGTCGTTTACCGGGCCTTGGATGGACTTTATCTTTGCAAAAGTGATTATGGGAGATAATATTGAGAAGTATACCGTTGCGATTGGTTTATATTCTATGATGACCCGGTCCAGCTCCAATTCCAATTATATGGCTTTTGCTGCGGGTTGCGTCTTGATTGCGCTTCCGATTTCAATCCTGTTTATGAAATTGCAGCAATATTATGTTGAAGGAATCACAAGTGGTTCTGTAAAAGGATAAAACTCGTTGCGAGGATTATTCGATAGAGATTTTTCAAAATGAAAGACACCCGGTTTTGTTTGATCGGGTGTCTTTTTGCTGATTTAAAATATTCAAAAAAATATTTTGTCACATATTTATATGTTCTTGTGAATGTTCCACCGCTTAGTTTACCAACCCACTAGTAGCTTGTTTTTCTTTCCATACCATCGTAATTACAAGACCAATAAACATAATGACAGCCGCAAAGAGATATGGATAGTTGATGTTTACATCAAATAATACTCCGCCTAATGCAGGTCCGATGATATTACCAAGGCTAGTATAGGTTGAGTTCATGCCAGCGACAAAGCCTTGCTCTTTTTCAGCCGTTTTTGATAAATAGGTCGTTAGTGCTGGACGGAGTAGGTCAAATGCGAGAAAGATGAAGCAGGTTACTAGCAGAACAGTTAAATAGTTATTGATTATGGTGGAGGCTACAGCTAAGGCTACGCCAGCAATTAAGCAGAGTTGAATGAGCTTTTTTTCACCGAGCTTATCTACCATTTTACCGAATAAAAAGACCTGCACAACCACCCCGAAGATTGAGCTTATTGTAATGATGGTTGCAATATCCCGTGGAGTGAAGCCAAATTTATGATCAGAAAACAGGCTAAACACAGTTTCATATGCCGATAAGCCAAAGGCGAGGACAAACACTATAATAAACGCAATAATATATGCTGGATGAAACGAGCGTTTCAGATCACTGATAAAGTTGGTGTCTTTTTTAAGTTTACTGATTTCCAAAAGCTGCTCTTTGGATAGTGGCTCTTTCAGAATAAATATCGACGAAATACAAGTGATTAAGGCGAAGCCAGCAGCAAAATAGAATGGAGCACGTATACCTAGTTCAGTAATAAATCCTCCGATTCCTGGGCCAATAATAAAACCAATACTAATGGCGGCAGAAACATAACCCATTGCCTTAGGTCTTTCCTCTACTGAGGTGATGTCCGCAACATAGGCTGTGACGGCAGGCATAATGAATGCACCAGCAATCCCACCAAGAATTCTGGCGATATAAAGAACGGATACATGTGTGCCTAAACCAAAGATTAATTCCGATGCACTGAAGAGCACTAAGCCGATAACTATCATTTTTTTTCTGCCGTAAGTGTCAATCCAACGCCCTGCCAGAGGAGACATGAGTAATTGCGCGAATGCAAATGCTGCTACAAGATACCCCATCGTTTTACCTGACAAATGCATAATGTTCATAAAGGAAGGCATAACAGGGACGATCAGCCCAACGCCTAGAAAAACAATGAATATGTTACTTAGTAGAATGAGTAAGACTGTTTTTTGTTCTTTCAATGGTTTCTTCATGAAGTAATACCTCTCTTTGTAGAATCACAGCTGTGAAATACCTCTCCAAAATACGGTCCATGAGGCATTTAGTTTTTCATTTAAACGGATTTCATTATTGCCATACACAAGCTCTAGCATGATCGAATCAACTACACCTAAAAAGGCAAGCGTTGGGATGGAGGCTGCATCTTCCATGATGACTTTGGCATCGATCCAAGCTTGGAATTTACTTTCAAGTACGGGTTGAATCTTTTTCTCTGTGTCGATTACTTCTTCATCAATCGCTGTAGCAAGATGGGGCGGTGGAAAAAAAGAGATACGCAGCCAAAACTTTAACTGCTCGTTCTTTTGAAACATATCAATGACCAATTGCAGATATCCTAATAAATCTGTTTTAGGATTATGAGTCCCTACCTTACTCAAATATTGTAGTTTGGATGAGATTTCTGTCTCTTTGGCATCTTGTAGAACTTGCAGAAAAAGATCATCCTTCCCTTTGAAATGGGCATAAAGAGATTGTTTTTTCATCCCGACTTGCTCAGCAATTTGAGACAAAGAAGCCCCCTCATATCCATGAGTTGTGAAACATTTCAAAGCAATGTCTTTAATTTCTTTACTTTTCAAAAAAAATCACCTCGATATTAACGAACGTTCGTCAGTTATACTATCAAATTAAATTATTTTATGCAAATGAATATTGTTTGAAGTGAGTCTTCCCTTTTAACATATCCTTAATTCTCAAGCGGTTTGAAAAGACGATTGACCGAACTAAAAGAGCTGATCCTAAAGTAGAACTTTCTACAATAGTGTCGGCTCTTTTTCATTTTGAATCAGCTCGTAAGCGATGTCGAAAGATGAAAATAAACTCGGATTTATTTGTGAAGTAAATTTGAATGTGTAATATTCTGAGTACTTTTGTCGCCATGCAGGAAGTAGCACAAATTTAAGGGAATATGTTGTTCAATATTCATGGTGAGGTAGAAGTAAGCGTTTATAAGTTATCTTTTAAAGGGGAGGGAACTTATGAGAAAAAATTGGCGGATGTCTAGCACATTAAGGCTTTTTTTTATACTGGTAGTCATTCTGCCGATCATCTTATTCTCCATCATTATTCTAAATATTTATAAGCGAGATATTCTTCAGCAAAATACATCACGATCTCAGCAAACGGCTCAAGCGATCTCCTATTCCGTTAGTCAGGAAATAAGGAGGTTGACGGGACTATTTGCTTCTATCGGTATGGACAGGGATGTGATGGCAAAGCTTTATGAAATTAATCGTAAGAGTGGAGTCGAGAAACAGCAGGCTTACTATGAGCTAAAGGTCTTAATAGAGAAGTACACGGCATCCATCTCAGGACGAGTACTGTCGGTGAACTTCCTATTTAAAGATCATCAATCCTATTCGTACTTAAAGAACTTGAATTTGGATGATTCTTATTTTCGCCAAAAAACGTGGTATGGGCAGGTGCTAAATAATCCCGATAGCGTTCATTTTCTGGGGATGATGCCCAATATTTTATATGGTAACTACAATCCTTACAATATGGTTGCTGCCCTATCTCCAAGTGTAATCAATCCTTTATCCCAGCTAGAAATGATTCTTTTTACGTTTGAGAGTAGTGCCTTTGATCATATTTTGCAGTCACGTGATAATACGGAATCCAGCCTTTTTATCGTCACAGAGGAAGGTCAAATTATCTCATCCAATACCCTTGCCTCTAGAGGGGCGGAATTCCAAATGCACTGGTTCGCAAATCGTGGGCCGCAGGAAAAAGGGTACGTTGTGGATGTTAATGGTGAATATAGAAATTTGATAACCTACGCCAAGATTGATCAGACCGGATGGTGGCTTGTACAGTCTATTCCATATGCTGATCTAACAGCCAATTACCTTAGTGTGAATTATATCGTCTGGGTGTTTGCATTGATGATCATCTTAGCATTTATTCTTGTTTCATTTTACTTTGTATCTAATGTTACTAAGCCGTTAAATGAGCTTCTCCGGCAAATGGATCTGGTTACTGAAGGTGATTTAAACGCTAAATTTATGAGAACCGGCAGCCTGGAGCTAATTAAGCTTGGGCATTCTTTTAATCACATGACGGAGCGTATTCAGGATCTGCTCTACCATCATGAAAGGCAAGAGGTGGAGAAGCGAAAGGCGGAGTTTGCAGCACTTCAGTCGCAGATCAATCCACACTTTTTAATAAATACACTCAATTCAATCAAGTTTATGGCTTTAATCAGTAAAGCAGATAACATACGGAATATGACACATGCGCTAACTCGTCTACTGGCTTCTTCTTTTAATCGAGGTGGAATTCTGACTACGATTGATGAGGAAATAGATCATTTAAAGAATTATTTGTATATCATGGAGATTCGTTTTGGTAGACCCATTCAAACGAGATGGGAAGTAGATGAGGATTTAGCAGGTTATTATATATTGAAATTGCTACTACAACCTATTTTAGAAAACAGTATTATTCATGGACTAAAGAATGTTGACTATCCTGGTATCATCGAAATCATAGTGAGCAAACAAGCGGAAGATCTTCTTATAACTATAGCTGATAATGGTGTAGGCATGTTGGATATGGATGCTCAGGAATATGACAGCGATGGTATACGCCATCAGCATTCTTTCAGTGGTATGGGAAACAGTAACGTTAATAAGCGAATTCAGCTACATTACGGGAGGCGTTACGGTTTAAAGTACGAGAAGAATAAACCTCAGGGGACGATAGTATCGATAAGACTACCGTTGATCGACACGCCGGAGGAAGAGATGCAGGATCAGTTGTTAGGGGAGGGAGGATGAAGCAAAATGCTGCGGAGGATCATAAAAGATCATAGTCCAGAGGGAAAACATCATTCATGTGTAACTTCAGAGGAGGTATGATGGTATAAACTTTTTTCGAAGGCTGTGATTAATAGAAGTGAAAATAATACTCCGTGTGTCTCTAATAGGGATCATTTCTCTTATTTTTGTAGGTGGCTTCTTCTCTTTAAGTAAGTTCAGTCCCAAAGGAGGGGCAATAGAGCAACAACAGGGAAAGGTGAATCTGGATCAACCGATTAAAATAAAATTCGGCATGTGGGAAGCGAAGACAGATATCAAATTTTGGACGGAAAAAGTAAGAGACTACTCTAAAATTAAGCCTAATGTAACGGTTGAAGTAGAGACAATTCCCGATAATAGCGGTCAGTATTTAAAGGTTCGATTAGCAGCCAATGATTTGCCGGATATTTTTTACCTGAAGCCAGATGACCTACTCACTTACAAAGCAGTACTTCTTCCACTGGATGGATTAACCGCAGCAAAAAACAATAAATATCCCGCTAGATTAGATCATTCCATTCTTGGTCTACCACTTGTATCCTTCTCTGAATATGTCTATTACCATCCAAGCATCTTTCAAGAGGCCGGCGTAGAGATTCCGCAAACGATGGATGAATTTATGGATGTGATGATGAAGATTAAAGCGCATGGCAAATATATTCCGATTGCGATTGGTGGGAAAGAGAATTGGACGTTTTATCCTTTCACTGAGTTCGGACCGCCTCTACTATCCAAGGATGAAAATTATTTATCTTCAATCGCACAGACAAAACGCCCTTTCGGAAAAGGTTCTCCTTTCGAGAAAGCAGCAGTGATGATTAAGAAAATAGCAGAGAATGAACTAGCAGGGCCCGATGCACTCAATATTGGTGTGGATCAGGCAACACTGCTGTTTCAAAATAATAAAGCGGCTATGCTTGCACTCGGTCAGTGGTATCTTAGAGATCATTTATCCAAAATGAAGGATGATAAAGATTTAGATGCGTTCACATTGCCCTGGAGAGAGACAACTTCAGAGCGTTTGCAGGCAATCACTATGCCAGATCAATATATGGCGATCAATAAAAATTCCAAGAATACGGAAGAAGTTAAAGCATTTTTGGAGTGGGTATTTAGCCGGGATGTTTACCAAGTGTATATTAATTATTCGCAAAATTCATCGACAGTGATCAATATTGAATCATTCCTGCCGTTCTTCAACAATGTTCAAGAGAAGCACCCCTTTGAGCCGTTTATGTACCTGGGGATCGATGAGAAGTTTGAAAAAGTAAAAAATGCCATACAGTTTGATGAAAAGAAGGCTGCACAAGAAATTTTTTCAGGTGCTGAGGTGGCCGATATTCAAGAAAAATTGAATGATGATTGGGAGATAGCGGTTGAGGCTTTGAGGTAATCCTATAGATCAATTATGGAGGGATTTATGATGAAATTTAAAGCTCTCATTGTTGATGATGAACCATTAGCTAGGTTAGCCCTCCGGGAGTATATATCCATTGCTTCGACCGATTTTGAGATTGCAGGGGAAGCAGGAGATGGTAAGGAGGCATTAAATATGCTGAAAATTCATCCAGATGTGGATCTAGTTCTGGCGGATATTCAAATGCCAAATATGAATGGAGTAGAGCTACTCGAAGCACTGAATAACACTACTTTTTCGAATCAACCGTTAACCATCATGCTTAGCGCATACGGAGATTATTCTTTTGTAAGAGATTCCTTTGTGCTCGGCGCCTTTGATTACATTGTTAAAGCCAAGTTAGATGAAACTTATATTGCACCGGTACTGACTAAGACTGTGGATGAATTGAAGCGGCGGCAAAGCTCCTCAAAGACAGTATCAACCTTAGAGGACGTTGAAGCTTCGATCTGTTCTGTTCTGCATCGACTTTGTCTATCGGATTCTTTAGAAGTGACAGATGATGATATAACGCCTTCGTTGGAGCTTGTTCGAAAGCATATGGGGGAAAAAAATCTGGAGGTTGCGCTTCTTAGGCTATCAGATACCGTTCAATTTGAAGATTCACACCGTATGATTATGCAGACGATACGAACGGTAACGAATCGAAGTAGAAGTGAAGGAATCTGCAAAGTATGCAGATATGATGACAGGCATTATGTTTTGTTCTTCTCTTTTCCAGAGCAATGCAGCATCATCGCCATTCGTAGATTGACAGACATAATCTTGTCTGAGGTGAGCATGAGATTAAAGCAATTTATTAATTTGAAGCTTTCTATGGGCATCAGTGATATTGTGGATGGTCATCAGCAGTGGAACCGATTATTCCGCCAAGCTGAACGATTAGCAGGGTTGAGTTTTTACCAGGGGTACAATCGATTATATTATCCGGAAGCTGAAAGGCGTCCAGCTATTAAGGAAAGTGACTGGAAAGAAGCATGGTATTTGGCTAGAACCGAAATGCTGAAGTCATTAAGTGATCCGGATTTAATGAAATGGCAGGAGGTCTATGAACACTGCTGTAACTTGTTGATTCAGCGATACCCTTGTTCACCTGAGCTTATCAAATCAGATGTAGTCGATATGACTTGGGAGGCAAGTGCATTAATTTATCAAAAAGGCGTTTCTTGGGAAAAGCTTCATGATAAGCTGCCTTATCCCATCACGGATCATATTTATAAGCAGGAAACCTGGGAGAATACGGTGCATTGGTGCAGACTGTTCTTGGAACATCTGCATCAAAAGCTGCATCCGAAAGATCAACCCAAAGAATGCTTTCTTAGCCCTGTTGTTGCTAAAACGAAAGAGCTCATAGAGAAAAACTTTAACGAAGATGTCCATTTGTCGAATATTAGTCAGATTGTCGGTGTAAGCGAGAGCTATTTAAGCAAACAGTTTTCCAAAGAAATAGGTGTTAATTTCATTCAGTTTCTGACGAATCTGCGAATCGAGAAGGCTAAAAAGGCGCTGGAGAGCGGAATGAAAATATACGAGGTTTCTGAGCAAGTAGGATACGTGAATCCAGAACATTTCAGTCGTATTTTTAAAAAAATCACAGGAATTAGTCCCTTAGCTTATCGAAGAGAGAATGAATAACAAAAATAATCAATGTTGAACAAAATAAATCATGTGTATCCGATTTCAAAATCCATATGATAGGGGGGAGTTAAAATTCACGGGTGAAGGGATGTTCTTATGAGACGCAAACGATTCACATTCGCACTAATCTGTACGTTATGTTCTTCCATGTGGTTGAGTACAGTCCATGCTGAAAAAGTCTCTGACTTCGAGATGCAGACATCAGCTACTGAATCTGCTAATTCTACGTTCACCGTTACATTAAAGGGTAAAGATATTCAAGACTTATACGCATATGAAGCTAAATTTAATTTTGACCCGAAAGTGCTTGAGATTGTAAAAGCAGAAACGAAGATCAAAGGCTTTTCTGTATCTCCAATCGTTAAAAACAATGAAATTACGATAGCCCATACCAAGATCGGAAATGTGAATGGTGAAAAGGGTAATTTGGACATTGCCACGATTACCTTTAAAGCTAAAAGGGCTGGTACAACTGCAGTAAAATGGACCGCATTAAAGGTTCTTGATCGTAATCTGAAAGATCAGGAATTCACCCCGAATCAATCCTCAACATTCACCAAGATTTTCAGCGATATCGTCTCACATTGGGCGAAGCAAGATATCATGGAAATGGTCACTAAAGGAATTGTTGAAGGCATGGATGCCGACAGCTTTGCCCCGAATAATAACATCACTCGCGCACAATTCGCAGCTCTTATAGCCAGAGCATTAGATCTTAAAGAAGGTTCTGGAGGTAATCCGTTTACGGATGTGAAATCAGGAGTTTGGTACGAAGATACGGTAAAGAAAGCTTATGCAGCCGGAATTATTAGTGGTTTGTCCAAGACGAAATTTGCTCCGGAAAAAAGCATTACTCGTGAAGAAATGACAACGATGCTGATGCGAGCGAAAGCTTATGCTTCCGGTGTAAAGGTCGATAGTATGGCCTCAGATTCCACCACTGCGTTTAAAGATGATAGTAAAATAAGCCCGTGGGCTAAAGCGTCGGTGGGCTTTGCCTTGAAATCTGGATTAATGAAAGGTAGAACTCAGACTACATTTGCACCAAAAGAATCTGCTACAAGAGCGGAATCAGCCGCTGTTATCAAGCGATTGTTAAATTCCAAGTAATACAAAAAAACATATAATGACGCACCTTCTTATGGAAGGAGGGCTCATTATGTCCTTGTGATGTCAAAAACATACAATTAAAGGAAATATGTGAATTGATAATGTTCATTCTACTTATATTTAAGTGAAAAGAGGTCGTAGAGATGAGAAAACGTTACAAAGCGGTTAGCTTGCTATTGACGTTGTTGCTAGGGGTACAGCTTGGCTTGCCATCGGCAGCCGTATTCGCGGCTCAAGAATCGGACGTGTATTTCAGAGATTACAATGATGGCAACATCGACGGATGGGCTGCAGCTAAGGGGACCACTACTTTTTCGGCGGATCAAGGTGCTGTTAAGGCGGTGACACAAGGGGTTGTTATTTTAGCAGACCAAGATTCACCTCAGGTTGCCAATGCTGAATATGAGGTGAAGTTAAAATTTAGTCAGCCTGCCACACGATTTGGACTGGTCTACCGATTCGTCGATAGCAATAACTACAATGTTATCCAATATGATGCGGGTTCTTGGGGCTGGGATGCAATGAAAGGAGGGACGGAATCGTATGGAAATATTACGGCTCCTAGTTTTACCTTTGCTGCTGACCAACAGTATACCCTCAAATTGCGCTATGAGAAAGGTAGCGTAGCTTTATCGATCGATGGCAATAACGTGCTTACGACGAGTCTTCCCTCATTATCGACAAGTGCAGGGAAGATTGGACTACGCAGCTGGTTTAATAACAAGACCCTATGGATTGACGATGTGAAGGTAACTCCAATTGTATCCACTGATCCAGTACCGAGGCCGATTACGATTACTGAAACTCTAAGCTCTGACACCATGAAGGTTGAAATCGATAAAGAGTTCCCTCGGGTTAAACAATACACATGGTTAGACAGCGGCGCGGAAATGTATGGACAGTTAAATGGATTTAATGAGATAAAAATCAACGAGAAGTCCTATTTCATAGTCGCTTCTGATTTTAGTAAAAAAGCAGCAGATGCCACTCATGGTGAGACTGCAGCCTACACGCTTCAGATTCCAGAAATTAAAGTGAATCTCAAAGTTGAAATGGAGGTTCAGGATAACATTCTTCAGTTCAAAGTGGCCAGCATTGAAGAGAATGGTACTGAAAAAGTAAGAACGATCGAATTCCCTGATCATGACCTTGTCTCTGTAATTGGAACCCAGCCTACAGCGCAGGAAACGGCTGTCCGGATAACTGGGGGCTGGAACGTTGTACAGGACGAATTTAACGACCTTAAGACGGGAGTAGCAGACGTGAGTGGGGGACGTGCGTATGCATTCGTTAACTCCGACGTCTTAGCTGCGAGTGTAATCACTAATGTAGTAAATGGCTTTGATAAGGTACGTATTAAGGTAGGCGATGATACAGCACTCCATACGAAGAAAGCAGCGTTATCAGGAGGCTCATGGGTTTATCGTGGAAGTACTGTGCTTGATCCGGAGCCACTGCCTTGGGCTAAGGTTGTACTGACCCCAGATGCGAATGGAGACAAAGTTGTTGACTGGCAAGATGGAGCTATTGTATATCGTCAGAATACGGATGCTCCAACCGGCAGTGAAATGATAAGGGACAATATCTCTTATATCAGCATGAACATCGGATCTACTACAACCTCTCCGTTCTTGCGTGCTTTTGATAATGCGAAGAAGATCTCTAATCTCACGGATGGCTTTGGACAGCTGATTCTATTCAAAGGATATCAAGCGGAAGGTCATGATGACTCTCACCCAGATTACGGCGGCCATATCGGTATTCGTCAGGGTGGAGAGAAGGATTTTAATTATATTTTGAGTGAAGGAAAGAAATACAATATCCGCGGCGGTGTACACATTAACGCAACAGAATACGCGCTGGATGCTTTCGGCACCAAAATGGAAAATATGAATCAGCCATTGAGTAAAGGTTGGGGCTGGCTGGATCAAACATTCTATGTTAACAAAACCAAAGATGTGGAATCCGGTGAATTAAAAAGACGTCTGGATATGCTGAAAAGCGACACAGGCGACAACCTATCCTTTGTATATGTAGATGTATATGATGGTGCCGATTACAATGCGAAGAAACTCGCAGATTATATCAACGGTAACGGCTGGATGCTCGGTACAGAATTTGCAGGACCTCTGTTTGAGCAGGCAGCTTGGATTCATTGGGGAACAGATCCGGGGTACCCGAACCAAGGTGACGATAGCAAGGTTACCCGTTTCCTACGGAATCAATCGCTGGATGGCTTCTTAACAACCCCTTTACTGAAAGGGAATAAGCAGGTAGGCGTGGGTTATTGGCAGAACAGTGCTCCATTCTACAGCTACCAATCAACTAGTGCGGCATTCTTCAATCACAATCTACCAACAAAATATATGCAGCATTTCCCGATCATCAAGATGACCGATAACCGTATCGATTTTGAAAAGAAGGTTGTAGTTGAACGTAAGCAGGACGGTAAGATCCATTTAAGTAAGGATGGTCGTGAAATCGCTATCATGACAGATAGCAGCAACATTAGTGACAGTACGGTCTTTATTCCATGGAGTCCTGAGACAGAAGATAAAATCTATCACTGGAATCCAGCGGGTGGCCAAACGACTTGGAGTCTTCCAGACTCATGGAGTAACGTAACGACGGCACAGTTATATAAGCTGACAGATTTAGGACGTGAGCATGTTGGCAGTGTAGAAGTAACTGGAGGTAAAGTCACACTTACCGCGCAGCCGGGGATTGGTTATGCCCTGTATAAGACAACAGCTGCTGAAGAGCCGGAAATGGTATGGGGCGAAGGGAGTTCGGTAAAGGACCCGGGCTTTGACAGCCAAACATTCGGTAGCTGGAAGAAATCTTCCACAGCTGCAAGTGATGATCACATTAAATTTGTGAAGAACAGTAACGCCGATGACCAGCTTCAAGTGAAGGGTCCTGGTGATGCAGTAATTCAGCAGGAGATTACCGGACTTACACCGGGCAAGACGTATTCTGCATCAGTATGGGTGAAAGTAGATGGGAAACGCACCGTGGAAATCGGTGTGAAGCAAGGGGCTGACAAGGTTGTCAATACACTGGATAACACAGAGCATGGCTTTTTAGCCCAGCAGCATAAATATGTGAGCACGAACTTCCAGCGGATTAAGGTTACCTTTGATGCGGTTAGTGAGACGGCCAATCTCTATATGAAGGTAGAAGATGGAAATTCGACGGTAACCTTTGATGATGTAAGGGTATGGGAGAATCCAACCAAAACCGACGTTGGTAATTCTGTATTATTCGAGGATTTCGAGAACGTTGATGAGGGCTGGGGCCCCTTTGTTTATTCTAAAATAGGTCCAGTTCGTACGCATTTAGTTGAAAAAGGCGACAATCAGATCATGAATTATGTTCTGGATGGTAATTGGTCGCTTAAAACGAATGAAGATGCAACCGGTGAATGGCTGCGTACATTGCCTCACACGCTCCGAATGAAGGAGGATAACCGCTACCATCTGACGATGGACTACAACTCGGATGAGACGGATATGTACACAGTGGCTATTCGAGTGAAGGAGAATGGGGTAGTTCGTGATCTGGTTAGTGAGAATTTGAAAGAAGGACGCAGTACGCTGGATCTGTCTTTTACAACCGAAGGGGTGAAAGATGCCTATCTGGCCATTATCAAAAACAAGCTGAACAGTCAGAAGGAGTTAACCGGTACGCTGGTGGTCGATAACATTCGCGTCGATGATGAGGGTGCGATCGTTCCGGAGGAAGGTGTACTTGTCTCGACTATTACGCTAACGCCAAATAAGCTGGATCTGAACAAAGGACAGTCAAGCTCTGTTAGCGCTCAGGTAAAACCAGCAAATGCTCAGGACCGGACACTGCTCTGGACTTCTGACCATCCGGAAATTGTATCGGTGGATCAGGCGGGAAAAGTTACTGCACTTCAAGCGGGAACAGCCATCATTACTGCTACCGCAAAGGATGGAAGTAAAAAAAGTGCAACCTCGACGATTAATGTGTATATGCCTAACACGCAAATTCCACAATCGCAAATGACTGCAACGGCGAGTAGCTTCCAGCCTGGAGGTGAAGCGAGTCTTGCACTCGATGGAGATATGTCTACAATCTGGCATACGAAATGGACCCCGGCACACTTACCGGAATCCATTACTTTGGACCTCGGAGGCAAATATAACATTAACCAATTCAATTATTCACCTAGAGTATCTGGAACCAATGGAACGATTACAAGCTATAACCTGTACACGAGTGTTGACGGAACGAATTTCACAAAAATTGCAGATGGATCATGGCCCCTCGATCAGACCACAAAAATTGTTCGCTTTACAGCTGTAGAAGCAACATATTTGAGACTTGAGGCTATAGAAGGCGTGGGTACCTTCGCATCTGCTGCAGAACTCAATGTGTTCAAGACGGAGGATGAGGCAGAAGCAGTAAAAGTTACAGGCGTCGTTATGGATAGAGAACGGCTAGAGATTAAAGTAGGCAGCACGGGCGAATTGAACGCTGTGATAGAGCCTCTGAATGCTTCGAATAAAAAAGTACTTTGGAGCAGCAGTGATGAAGCTGTAGCAACCGTTGAACAGCAAGAAGGTCATGCTCTAGTTAAGGGATTGAAGGTAGGCGAAACCGTAATTACGGCAACGACAATGGATGGGGGCTTCGCTGCGACCAGCCGTGTCATCGTAACAGAAACAGACGGTGAGTTAAAATCTTCCTCTACTTTGACAGCGCCAAGTCAAGTTCAGCCAGGAGAAGTGTTCAAAGTTCAATATGGACTACGGAATCTGTCTGATAAGATTTTTGCGCAGGACATCGCCCTAGAGTATGCCGCGGATGTTATGGAATTCGTTGAGGCGCGTTCGTTAATTAGTGGGGTAAGCGTTATTGATTCAATCAACAGCACCCCAGGTAAACTTCGCTTTATTGTAGCAAGTGAAGGTGCGACCCATGGAATTAGTAACAGTGCAGATGTCCTCGAATTAACCTTTAAAGCGAAGGAAGTTAACCAAACGGTAAATGGGGCAATCGCCGTTAAGAGTTCAATCATTTCAGATGATCAGGGTAAAGAAATTTCGGCAGCGATCTCTTCCGTAAATATCGAGATTGGTAAGAAAGGAACGCAAGGCGACATCAACGGTGACGGTAAAATAACGATCGGGGATCTGGCGATGGTTGCAGCGCAGTATGGCAAGACTTCAGCAAGCCCTGATTGGGAGAAAGCGAAGAAAGCAGATATTGACGGTGACGGCAAAGTCGGATTGGAAGATTTGGTTATTGTAGCACGCAAAATTGTAGAGTAATCAAAGTCATAGGCCAGGTACATGTGTGAGTAACTAAACATGATGTACCTGGTTTTTTTCAAAATTGATGATTTGACTAGTAGGAGGATGACAGATGAAAAAATGGTTGTACGGCTTTACAGTTTTTTGTCTAGTGCTTTACTCTACTCCACTACCAGTTGCAGCAGCAGCTGAAGCAGAGAATGCTAAACCAAAAGTGATACCAAGTTTACAAGAGTGGACTGGCGGTAGTGGTTCTTTCAAGATGACGGACAGTTCCAAAATCGTAATTCCCACGAGTGAATGTTTATGCGAACTACCAGCTACGGCAGAGGTCTTTCAAGAGGATCTTAAAGAATTAACAGGGTACGATTTACCGATTGTCCCAAATAAGCCTGCTTCAAAAGGTGACTTCCTGCTTAGGCTCGATAAGTCAGCTGATGAATCAATTGGTAAAGAAGGCTACTACTTTGAAGTTGGCGATTACGTGGAAATACATGCAAACACCGAGACCGGTGTGTTCTATGGAACAAGAACGGCACTACAAATTTTGGAGCAAGATCCTGAGAAGGCAAGCATTGTAAAAGGGGTAGCGAAGGATTTCCCTAAGTATGGAGAACGCGGTTTTATGCTTGATGTAGGACGCAAGTTTTTCACGATAGACTTCCTGAAGGATTACGCCAAATTTATGTCCTATTACAAAATGAATGATTTCCAGCTCCATCTGAACGATAACGAGATTTTTAAGGATAACAGCAGGGAGCATTGGAACAAATATACGGCTTTCCGTTTAGAAAGTACCAAGTATCCGGAATTAACGGCAAAGGATGGACACTACACGAAACAGGATATGCGTGAATTGCAGGACATCGCCAAAATACGGGGGCTTAACATCACGCCGGAAATTGATACCCCCAGCCATGCTCTTTCATTTACAAAGGTTAGACCAGATCTGGTTAAGGATAATTTGCCTGTCGATCATCTGGATATTACACGTCAGGAAACGGTCGATTTCATCAAGGATGTGTGGGACGAATATTTAGATGGGGAATGGTTTGATTCAGAAACGGTTCATTTTGGAGGCGATGAATTCGCACCTAATGATCGGACTACTTTTGAGAAGTATCGCGAGTTTTTGAACACGATGAACGAACACTTAAAGAGCAAGGGAAAGAAATCAAGAATGTGGGGCAGCTTGAATGCATTCCCGGGTACCACGGTAGTAGATAAGGATATAGCCGTAAACGCCTGGAATAACGGTTGGCAAGATCCGGTAGCATCGGTGAGAGATGGATTCAAAATTATCAATACGGTGGATTCCACGCTCTACATTGTACCGAAAGCTGGATATTACCATGATTATCTGGATTCTCAGTGGTTGTTTAATAACTGGGACCCAACGAACTTTGGTGGAAATACGAAGCTGCAGGAAGGTGAGCCGAACCTGCTCGGTGCGATGTTTGGGGCTTGGAACGATATGATGGGCAAGAAAGTAAGTGAGGCGGACGTCCACGATCGTGTGAAGAAAGCGATGCCTGTCCTTGCAGAAAAGATGTGGAGAGGCCAGTCCACAGACAGCACATTCACCGAGTTCCAGCAGTTGTCAGCGAAGCTAGGCGAAGGTCCTGGAACGAATTTATTACATGAAGTGAATACGGCCACTGATCTTGTTGTTCATTATCCATTTGAAGAAGGCGCGCAGAGAGTCTCTGATCAGTCCGGAAATTCCTATGATGCTACATTAGGAGCTGGCGTTACTCGCGTGGATGATGGAAAAACAGGAAAAGGCGTACGGTTTGCAGGGACTTCAGATCATATTCAAACACCGCTGCAAATAAAGGGCTTCCCTTGGACGGTTTCCACGTGGGTTAAGCTTAATGATCAACAAGAAGCGGATGAAAAAATACTGATGGAATCCGAATATGGTGCAATAAAGCTGAAGCAGAAAGGGACACCAAATGCCGGATTCACCCGAGAGGGCTATGATTACAGCTTTAATGCAGCGATTCCAGTTGGGCGCTGGGTACATGTTGCCTTCAGAGGAGATCTAAATGGAACTTCTCTGTATATTGATGGGGATCTAAAAGGTTCTGTTACTGTAACGACAATGCTACCTGCGGCTATCATCGGCAGTTCATCCAAAGCAATCACTGGACTACTGGATGAATTCAAGATTTTTAATCGGGTGCTATCAGGAAAAGAAATTGCGGAGGAAGCAGGATCACCCGCTTGGACCATCAATTTAGCTGCTCACAAAACAGCAGTAGCTTCTTCCGTCGAAGTACCTCAATTTCCGGCTAGTCTTGTAGTGGATGAGGTTGATACGGGTGCTTCTCGCTGGTCCTCTAAATATACCGACAACGAGTGGATCTATGTTGATTTAGGCCAAAGTACTGACATTAGCAAGGTTATTTTCAAATGGGAAAGTGCTTATGCCAAAGGCTATAAAGTTCAAGTATCCGATAATGCGGAGAACTGGCGGGACGTTTACACGACTAACGCTGGCGTTGGCGGAGTAGAGATTGTCAAATTCCCAACTGAACAAGCGAGATATGTCCGAATGTTAGGTACGAAGCGAGTGGGAACCTATGGTTACTCCATGTATGAATTTGAAGTCTACGCTCCTAACCCAGAGGATCCTGTAGAAGTTCCAGCGCCTGTGAGATATTCAGCGAGCTTTGAGAATAACTCGCTCGAAGGCTGGGAGCATGTCATCGGTAAAGGTGTCGGACGTATGGAGCTTGTAGAAGCACCTGATCAAGCGGGTGAGCATGCCGTTAAGTTCACCTCGAACAGTGTAAATAATCTGTTTATCGATCAGCAATCTCCGAGCATTGGAGATGGTGAGATCGAGTTTAAGATTACGCCGCAGAGTGATGTTATACGAACGGGTGTTATTTTGCGCTATGTCAATAATGATGCTTGGGCTTCTATAGGCTTTGATCAAGGTGCTTGGTACTGGGTGAACGCTCAGGATTCGTACGGTTTATTGAGCAATGCTCAGGCCGCCAAATTGAAAAAAGGCACAACATCGACCGTAAAAGTGAAGTTTGAAGGGAAACATGTAGCGCTGATTATCAATGGAACGACTTATTTTGATGATGCTATTGCACAGATCCCACCAGACGCTGGGAAAATGGGGGCTAGAGTATTCGGTCCTTCAGTTACCGTGTTTGATAATTTTATATACAGCAATAACGTTCCTGAAGTTCCGGTAACCGGTATCAAGCTGGATAAAGCTGAAATTTCGATGAAGGCCGGAGAAACACAAACGCTGAGTGCCTCCCTTCAACCGGGGAATGCAACGAATAAACAGGTGACCTGGAATAGCAGCGATGAAGCTATTGCGACTGTTCAAGTTCAAGGCGGGAAAGCTGTCGTGACTGCGTTAAAGGCAGGAACCGCTGATATTACTGCAACTACCGTATCCGGAGGACATAAAGCAGTGAGTAAGATTACAGTGGCTAGGGAGGTTCCAGGTGAAGTGGCAACAAGTTTAGCTGCTCCGAAAAGCGTTCCTTATGGTCAGAATTTCGACATAACGATAGGTCTCCACAATGTTACAAAGGCGGTGTACGCCCAAGATATCACGATTGAATTCGATGCTTCACTAATGGATTATGTATCCGCTAATGCGTTGGTGGACGGCGTGAGTATCCTTGAGACGAAGAATACAGAAGGCACTGTACGTCTGATTCTGGCTAGCCAAGGTTCAAGGAGTGCGATTAAAGGGGATGTTGATGTAGCTAAGATTACCTTTAAGGCTAAGGATCTGACAGAACCCCAAACCGGACGTATTACTGTAAAGCGTGCAACGCTTGGGGATAGCGAAGGACAGGAAACAAGCGCAGCTACTTCCTCGGCTCAGGTGGAGTTTACAACAACAGTGCCAGAACCTTCTAAGGATTTGAATGGTGATGGCAAAGTCAGCATCGGCGATCTGGCTATTGTCGCAGCTAACTACGGAAAGAGTTCTGCAGACCCAGATTGGGATAAGGCGAAACGGGCAGACATCAATAGTGACGGCAAGGTCGATCTGACGGACCTGGTGCTTATAGCTAAAGACATTGTGATTGAATAACAATAGCAGCTTGAATCCAAGCGGCAAGACAAGGAATTCAAACTACAGTGGAGGCTGTATCCTGTCTTGCCGCTTCATTTGAATGGAGGGAATGGATTGAGATCAATTTATAATCGCTTTGGTATGTGGATGCTGGCATTGATGATCCTTATGGTTACAGGGCTCATGATTCGCCCGGAAACCGCCCATGGTGCTTCCGTTGGTAACATTTCTGACTTCGTAAAGAAAGATAATAACATGTTTGAGATTACGTCAGGCTCTGACAAGATTAAAGTGATTTTTCAGCGGGAGGATATGTTCCGGATTTGGCTTGGTGTGAACGGGCAATTCAAGGAATTGACAGGAAAAAGCGTGGAAAAGCCGATCGAGCCAATCGTCATCAAGGATGATTTCGGACCTGTTAATGTAAAGTGGTCTGATGAAGGTACGTATTACAAGATGGAAACAGGAAAATTCGTGCTGAGAGCCTACAAAAATCCGTTGAAGTTCGCCATGTACAAAAGTGACAACCAAACGGTGGTGTGGGAAGAATCTGCTAGCTTGAACTATAACGGACAGACAGCCTCACAACAGCTTATCCGGGGTGAGGATGAATATTTCTACGGCGGCGGTATGCAGAATGGATTCTTCAATCATCGTGATCGCAAAATTACTATCGCTAACAACTATGGGGATTGGGGAAGCGGCACGGTTTCGAATCCTGCACCATTCTACTTGAGTACTGCAGGATATGGAGTGCTTCGTAACACTTTTCAAAGCGGTACTTATGATTTTGATTCGACCGTCAAGCTGACGCATAACGAAAATCGGTTTGATGCTTATTATTTCTACGGTGAGACAATGAAAGATATTTTGAACGCTTATACAGATCTTACAGGTAAACCATCCTTGATTCCTCGTTGGGGTATGGGACTTGGTGATGCGGATTGTTACAACAGAGATCCAGAAAAGACCTCCGATGTCGTTAACCTTATTGCTAAAAAATATCGGGAAAATGATATGCCTGGAGCCTGGATTTTACCGAATGACGGATATGGTTGCGGTTATACGGATCTAGGCAACACCGTTGACGAACTACACAAGGAAGGTTTCTATACCGGACTATGGACTCAAAATGGTGTTGATAAAATCGCGCAAGAAGTTGGCGTAGAGGGTACAAGGCTCGCTAAACTCGACGTTGCCTGGGTGGGACCTGGATACGATTTCGCCCTGGGTGCCAGCAAACAGGCGTTTACAGGAATTGAAGATAACTCTGACGACAGAGGTTATGTCTGGTCCGTTGGTGGCTGGGCAGGTACCCAGCGATATTCTACCGTCTGGTCCGGAGATCAGTCGGGCAACTGGGAATACATTCGATTCCATATCCCGTCGATGATCGGAGCAGGGCTATCTGGGATGCCGTACTCAACCGGAGATATTGATGGGATTTTCGGAGGAAGCGCTAAAACCTACGTTCGAGACTTACAGTGGAAGATCTTCACTCCAATCCTGATGAACATGTCTGGTTGGGCAGCCAAAGATAAGCAGCCTTGGGTATGGGGAGAACCTTATACGAGCTATAACAGGGATGCATTGAAGCTAAGACAGCAATTGACACCATACTTGTATACCTATCTCAATGAGTCTTACGAGTCCGGGGCTCCGATCATGCGGGGAATGATCTATTCTTATCCGAATGATCCGAACTCCAAAGGAACTTTAACACAGTATCAATTCATGTCTGGGGAATCGTTCCTGGTTGCGCCAGTATATACCGACACGACTATGCGAAACGGAATATATCTTCCGAAAGGAAAATGGATCGATTACTGGACAGGAGAAGAACATTACGGTTCAAAAATGTTAGACGAATACAATGCTCCACTGGATCGCTTGCCGCTTCTAGTAAAGGGCGGGGCTATCATCCCGATGTATCCTGAATCGTTATACGACGGTCAGGTTCCTCCTGATCCAATTACTTATGATATTTATCCTTATAAATCGTCAAGCTTTACGATGTATGAAGATGATGGTATATCGAAGGAGCATCGTACAGGCAAATTTGCCAAAACATTAATAACCTCCACCGCTCCTGAGCAAGGGAGTGGAGACTTGATTATAAAGGTTGGAGCAAGCGTAGGTGACTATAAAGGCAAATTGGAGTCACGTAAGAATCAGTTTACAATCCACATGCCAGATCACCCGGAGGCTGTTTCTGTAGATGGAACATCCTATCCTGAATTGCAGTCCAAAGCAGCATGGGATGGCGCAACAAGTGGCTGGTACTATGCTAAGCAAGATAAAGGCGGCATCCTGTACATTAAAACACCATCCATATCCACTGATAAGGAATTTGTTGTGAAAGTCGCAGGCTTTACAGCAGATACGACTCCACTTGTAGATGCTGTCAAAATTGAGCTGCCTCAGGTGGACACAGACCCAAGTCGTATTCCGCAGGAAGATATGATTGCAACTGCAACGAATGCGGCTTCGGATACGCCGGCAGCTAATGTGCTGGATGGCAGCTATGAATCGATATGGCTTTCTTCAGCAAATGCTGGAAGTAAGCAGAGCATCACTTTAGACCTGGGGATTAAACAGTATGTGAATAAAATGAAATACTTGCCAAGACAGTACGGTGGCAAAGACGGCACAATTACAGGTTACAAGCTGTATACGAGTATGGATGGAACCAACTATACGCTCGTAAGCAGTGGACAATGGAATGATGACAAACTAGAGAAGACGGTGAATTTTGATACAGTTGAAGCTGTTTTTGTGAAACTTGAAGCGACAGAAGCTGTTGGGGGTGTCGTATCTGCTGCAGAGATCAATCTGTATCGTGATCTATCACAGCCTTCACCGACAGTGATACCTAAAAATGAGATGACAGCCTCAGCGAAAAGCTTTCAGCCTGGTGCGGAAGCAGCTAAAGCGATTGATGGGGACCGGAATTCCGCATGGCATACGAAATGGGATGGATCCGATAAGCTCCCGCAATCCATCATTCTCGATTTAGGTAAGGTTCGCAATGTTAGCCAATTCCGGTATGCACCACGTCTGGATGCTGGGAACGGAACCATTACCTCATACAACCTTTACGTCAGCACAGATGGAGAAGCATATACGAAGGTATCCAGTGGTACCTGGCTCAGAAACAACTTGAAAAAATACATCCTTTTCGATAGTGTTTCCGCCCGCTATGTGAAGCTTGAAGCAGCTGTTGCACTTGGAGGGTTCGCTTCGGCTTCGGAGGTCGATGTCTATGAGGCGCCGAAGGCAGCTCCTGAAGTTCGATTGATTTCAGAAGGTAAACCTGCTACAGCGGACAGTGAGGATCAAGCGCATCCGGCTGGCCTCGCTAATGATGGGAATGTGGACACATTCTGGTCAGCAGCGGATAAGAACAATAGCCATAGCTGGACGGTTGATCTCGGTATGATGCATTCCATTAAATCCTCCGAAGTTTCTTTTGAACACAGTAACAAGGCTTATCAGTACAAAATTGAAGTTCGGGAAACCGCGAACTCCAATTGGATTACAGTAACGAATCGAACGAATAATCAGGAAACTGGCACCATTCAGGATACATTTGGAAGCCAGGGTAGATTCGCTAGAATTACGATCACCGGACTGCCTGATGCTCAATCAAAGGCTGCTATTCGTGAATTCAAGCTGTTCGGCATCCCGCTGGAAGACGGACAGAAGGTTACTGGCATAAAGCTTGACCGTGAGACACTCTCACTTAAGGCGTTGGACGCACCGGTTCAATTGAAAGCGAGCATTGAGCCTGAGAATGCCGGTAATAAGACTGTGAAGTGGGTAAGCGGTGATCCTGGTATTGCCAGTGTGGACAGTAAAGGAATGGTCACACCAAAAGGGCAGGGCACGACATCGATTACCGCGACGACGGAAGAAGGCGGATTTACAGCAACAAGTGTGGTGACGGTTACTGGACAGAGCAACCTAACCGAAATTCCGCAAAGTCAAATGAGTGCAGAAGCTACGAGCTATGAAGCAGGCGAAAACGATCCGAATTTGGCATTGGACGGCGATCCGGATACACATTGGCATACGAAGTGGTTTAACGTTGATCCACTTCCGCAATCAATTATGGTGAATCTGGGTGGAAAGTATACCATCAGCAAGCTAGGATACTTACCTCGGCCGGATGAAGGCAATGGCACAATTACTGCTTATAACGTGTACACAAGCACCGATGGTGTGAATTACACGCTCATGACAAGCGGGAACTGGCTGCGAAGCAAACAGCTCAAGGAAGTGAATTTCGCTCCGGTGGAAGCGACTCACATTAAGCTGGAAGCTGTAAAAGGCGTGGGTGAATTCGCATCCGCAGCCGAGATTACAGTGTATCAAGTGCAGCAGGAAACGGCTCATGTGCAAGCCGTATTGAGTGCTGATGCATCCGTTACTTCCGGCAAGCCTTTTGTTGTCCGGTATGATGTGAACAATATCTCCGGGAAGGTATTTGCACAGGACATCACCATTCAGTACGATGCTGATCGCATGGATTATGTGTCCGCTAAATCACTGATCCAAGGTGTTGCGATTGTTGAAGAGACAATTAAAACACCTGGAAAGCTTCGTTTGATTATGGCGAGTGAAGGTGCGGAATACGGATTAAGCGGAAATCAACAAATTGCCGAACTGACATTCCAGGCAAAAGAAGTATCTGAGACGGTTACCGTTAATATCAGCGTGTCAGAGGTACTGCTAGGTGATGAAGACGGAGCAGAGACCGCAACTGCCCCAGCTACAATCTCTGTAAAAGTGAAACCAGAACAAACAGGAATATCAGGCGATCTTAACGGCGACGGAAAAGTCAGCATTGGTGACCTGGGTATCGTTGCTGCACACTACGGCAAAGACTCATCAAGTCCTGATTGGCAGCAAGCGAAGCGTGCGGATATGAATGGTGACGGTAAGATCGATATTACAGATCTTGCTCAATTAGCGAAACAAATCGTAACTCAATAACACACACTAACATCCTGAACAAAATTTAAAAGATGAAGGTGAGAAGAATTTGAACAGTAGTCGATGGTACAAAAAGGCGGTAATGATGACCATTATCGCCGTGGTTTTAAGCTGTGTATCTTTTACGAACCCTGTAGTGAACGCAGATGCATCTGATCCTACACCTTCTGCTACTTTAGTAGGGAGTAAGAAGGTTGTTGCGCCGGGGGAGTCTTTTACCGTGAAGTATGGGATCACCAGTGTCTCCAGTGATGTGTATGCACAGGACATTATCTTTGAATTTGATCCGGCTGTCATGGAATACCTTCCAGATTCAATTCGCTCTTTGCAGGAAGGCGTAATTATTATCAATGAACCATCTACAAGTACTCCCGGTAAGCTAAGGGTTCTCTTGGCAAGTTTGGGTAGTCAGTATCCGATTACTAGCGATGCTGAAATTGTTGAACTTGGTTTCAAAGCAGCAGATGTAATACAAGACACAGAGGGAGTTATCCGGCTTACTCAAGCGATAATAAGTGACAGTCAAGGGGAAGAATCCGTGCTCCAACCGGCATCCTTAACCATTCAGATCACAGTAAATACAGGATTACCTGGAGATCTTAACGGCGACGGCAAAGTGAGTATCGGCGATTTAGGAATCATGGCCGCGCATTACGGTAAGGATTCCTCCAGTCCAGATTGGAGTAAGATTAATCACGCAGATCTGAACAAGGACGGCAAAATAGATATTGCTGATCTTGCTGCACTTGCGAAAAAGATTGTGGAGTAGTAGGTTGCCTCATTTTTACAATCAGTGGTTGTTATTATGAGAGGGGATCAACGCATGCCAATCGGTAAAAGTAGATTAGTCAGAAAGACTGCAATTCTACTATCTGTATGGATCGCTTGCTCGCAGCTACTTATCAGCATACTTCCGTCTAATGGTGTTTTGGGTCCAAAAGTGTATGCAGATGTTCAGTCGGCAGCTGAAACTGCGCCTACGGCAGATCAGGATTTGTCATTATGGTATCAAGCACCGGCCACGAACTGGGAGACGCAGGCGCTCCCTATCGGAAATGGTTATATGGGTGGCATGGTATTTGGTGGTGTTGAGCAGGAGCGAATTCAATTTAATGAAAAGACACTGTGGAGCGGTGGGCCTGGAGCAGATTCAAATTATCAATATGGTATTAAAGACGGTGCTCAGCAACATGTTGAGACCATAAGACAGCTTCTAAAAGAAGGGAAAATTAATGAAGCTAAGGCTCTTGTAGGGAAGATTACTGGTGTTATGGGTGCTGGTGATAGTTCTTTCGGGGCGTATCAAGCATTTGGTGACGTGTTCTTAGATTTTAACCGTCAGTCAGCGTATACGGTAACAGCGAGCTCGGATAATCCACAATACGGCGAGCCTATTTCCAATTTAACCGATGGTTCGGTAAATACGAAATGGTATTCAGGTGATGGAGCACCACCTTTTTGGGTGCAGTGGGCATATGAAGAGGCTAAGGTAATTACCGGCTATTCGTTCACTTCAGGGAATGATGTGCCTGATCGGGATCCGAAGAGCTGGACGCTGAAAGGCTCGAATGACGGGCAGCAGTGGACCGCGCTAGATAACAGATCCAATGAAGAGTTTGCAAGCCGCAAACAGAAGAAATCATATACTTTTTCCAATGCTACAGCTTATAAATTCTATAAATTCGATCTTGTAAGCAAGGGCGGAACGAAAATTCAATTGTCCGAGATGGAGATGACAAGCGCATCGGGTAACAGCGGTGCTCAGACGTACTCTGATTATCGGCGTGAATTGAATCTTAATGATGCCATGGCAAGAGTGTCCTATACTTCGGGCAATGTAAAATTCAAGCGTGAGTATTTCATCAGTTATCCGGATAAGGTCATGGTGTTGAGACTGACAACGGATGAGCATCAGCCGATGACCTTCGATGTTCGCCTTACTGGAGCTCAGCCGTCCAATACGGTGAAGGGGGAAGGAAATAAACTGACGTTAAGTGGAAAGGTACCCAGTAATAAGATGGCATACGAAGCGCAGCTTCAAGTACAGCATGAAGGAGGAACTGTAACAGCGAAGGATGGGAAACTTACTGTGAACGGTGCGAGTGTTGTCACGATCCTGATGACCGCTGCAACAGATTATGCCAATAATTATCCTACGTATAAGAGTGACAAGACGCCAAAAGAAATTGTAGAAGCGAACCTAAACGCAGCATCCGCTAAATCATTCAATCAGTTGCGTGCATCCCATTTGACAGATTATAAGGAACTGTTCGATAGAGTCTCACTTGAACTTGGTGGGGTTGCTACAAATCTTCCTACGAATGAGCTTTTGAATGGTTATAAAACGAATGCTAGTGACGAAGAGAAAAGAAGCTTGGAGGCATTATTTTTCCAATATGGTCGTTATTTGCTTATCGCATCCTCCCGGGAAGGCTCACTGCCTGCTAACCTACAAGGGGTATGGAACCAAGTAAATAATCCACCATGGAACAGTGACTATCATACGAATATCAATGTGCAGATGAATTATTGGCCTTCCGAGGTTGTTAACTTAGCGGAAACCGATATTCCGTACATTGATTATATTGATTCCCTGCGCGAGCCGGGTAGGGAATCAGCCCAAAGACATCATGGAATTGAAGGGGAAGGCTGGGCGATTCATACCGTCAACAACCCATTTGGTTATACTGCGCCAGGCTCTGATTTTTATTGGGGCTGGTCACCGGCTGCTAACGCCTTCATGGTGCAGCAGGTGTGGGATCACTATGCTTTTAGTGGAGATAAAGATCTTTTAAGAGGCCAAGTGTATGACATTATCAAGGAAACAACACAATTCTGGATTAAATACCTGGTCGAAGATTCAGACGGAAGTCTAGTATCATCTCCTTCCTACTCTCCAGAGCAAGGGGATATATCCGTCGGTGTGTCTTATGATCAGGAATTAGTCTGGGAGTTGTTCACACAGTTCATCAAGGCTAGTGAAATATTGGGTGTGGATGAACAGCTGCGTAACGAGGTCATGGAGAAACGAAGCAAGCTATGGATGCCGCAGGTCGGAAGCTGGGGGCAGGTGCAGGAGTGGAAGAATGATATCGATAGTCCAACAGATCAGCACCGCCATATCTCGCATCTGATCGGCTTGTATCCAGGTACGCTTATTAATGAAGTGAATAATCCGGAGTTATTTGCAGCAGCAAGAGTCACCTTGAATTCTCGTGGCGATGGTGGAACGGGGTGGAGTAAAGCGAATAAGATCAATTTATGGGCACGTCTGCTTGATGGTAACCGAGCGCATAAACTGTTAGGTGAGCAGCTTAGAGGCAGCACGCTCGACAATTTGTTCGATACACATCCACCGTTCCAAATTGACGGTAACTTCGGAGCAACTTCAGGAATCGCAGAAATGCTTCTACAAAGCCAAACTGGAAGTATCGATTTATTAGCTGCTTTACCAGATGCATGGGCTACCGGAAACGTTAAAGGACTTGTGGCAAGAGGCGGATTTGAAGTGGATATGCGCTGGGAAGGTACGATCTTGAAAGAAGCCTTGCTTACTTCTAAGCAGGGTAATAAGGCTTCTGTTAAATACCCTGGATTTGTCCAATCCAATAAATTCAAGGTCGTTCGCGCAGGAAGCGGGGAATCCATCAACTTCACGGTGAATGGGAACTTGATTGAATTCCCAACAGTGAAAGGACAGCAATATAAGATTGTATCCAGTGTAAAGCCACCAGTGCTTCCAATAAAAGTAGATGATAAAGATCCGTCGATTGTATATACCGGAAAGTGGAGTCCTTACAGTGACGCAGGCGATTACAAGGGCACAGAAAGCTATAGTAATCAGCAAGGGGCTTCAGCGTCGTTCACGTTTACAGGAACATCAATTAAATTTATCAGCGCTTTGCAGGCAAACCACGGACATTTCGATGTGTATCTCGATGGAGGGCTAGTCGCTGAGGGTGTTGATGGATATGGTCCATCGACGATGAAGCAGCAGGTATTATTCCAACAATCCGATCTCTCTAAAGGGGAACATACAATTAAGATTGTCGTGAAAGGGGCGAAGAACAACGCCTCTTCGAATACCATTGCGATGATTGATGCTTTCGAATATGTTCCTGTTGAACGGAATGAACCTACTGCAATAACTTTAAGTGGACCTAAGTCGATAAATCAAGGTCAGACCTTTACAGTTGACATGGGCGTTAGCAATGTCACGGATGCGACCTATGCGCAAGACATTAGATTGAAGTACGACGAGAATCTTCTAGAGTACATCTCGGGCGAATCGATGAACGATGGGATACAGGTGTTAGAATCAAAGAATGATCCAATCGGAACCATTCGCCTAATCACGGCTAGTACGGGAACTGGTCTAACCGGTGATGCCAAGGTGCTTGAACTAAACTTCAAAGCAAAGCCAGTGACGAAGTCTGAGTTAGCGAGCATAAAGGTAAGCAGTGCTGTATTTGGTGACGCGAATGGACTGGAGACAGAAGCCGATCTTTCAAATATCGAAGTCGAGATTAAGGCAGATGAGCAGCCGCCGATAAAATCCGGAGACTTAAATGAGGATGGTAAAGTGAGCATCGGTGACTTGGCGATTGCAGCTTCGCACTATGGTAAAGATCAGAACAGTGTAGATTGGCAGACGGCTAAGCGTGCAGATCTTAATAATGACGGAAAGATCGACATTATGGATTTAGCAGCAATTGCTCAAAAAATATTGAATTGAGAGAAGGACACCTGAGTTTTTACTCAGGTGTCCTTCTTTTGTAAACAAAAAAGGTTCTATAGGACAAAAAGTATCAACTCCACATCAAAAGAGATCATGTGGTTACGTTTTTATAGCCTATATAATGGAAAAGTGTTAATGGAATTACAGTCAGAATTGTAAAATCAAGTGCTTACAGAAGTCGAGCAAGTTTATTCGAGGGGGATAGCCAATGAAAAGCAAGGGTAAAAAGAAAGCGGCATTAAGTCTAGTTATGATGTCCATTGTATTGTCTCTGGCAGGATGTGGCGGGGGGACAAATGGGGCTGAAGCTCCAGCTCCCGAGAAAACAACAGCTGCGACGCAGACTGAGCCAGCGAAGACAGACGAGCCCAAGCCTGAAGAGCCGAAAGTAGCGGGAGACCTCGAAATCCAATACTTTGTCGGTGGTTATGGAGACGGTTGGTGGAAAGAAGTCATTGGTGAATTCAAGAAGAAGTACCCAGATGTCAACATTAAAGAATCCGCAGGTTCACAAATCAACGAGCAAATGAAGCCCCGCTGGATCCAAGGTAATCCGCCAGATGTTGTATACATCGATGGAGCAGGCTCGAACGAAACGCAAATGGTGCTCGACGACCAATTGATGGATATTACAGATTGGGTTAAAGATGCGAGCAATGTGGACGGCGAGCAGCTTACGAGCAACTTGATCGCACCTCCACAAGACTACAGTGGCAAAAACTATACGATTCCACTCGTATTCGGATCATGGGGAACCTTCTATGATGAAACCCTGTTTACTGAAAAGGGATGGGATGTTCCGAAAGATTGGGATAGCTTCCTCGCCACAAGTGAAAAAATCAAAGCGGATGGCGTATATCCTTACATCCATACCGGTAAATACCCATACTACATCGTGGGAGGTCTCTTAAATACAGGTTTTGTATCTGAGAATGGAGACAATCCGCAAATCTTGAAGGATCAAGAAGCAGCAAAAGAAGGTTCTTTCAAAAATGATGCTGTAGCGAATACCTTGAAAAAGATCGTTGATATGAGGGACAAAGGGTATTTCGATAACGCATCGTTCGGTATGAGTCATACAGACTCCCAAATGCTCTTCTTACAGCATAAAGATGCAATGATTCCTAATGGCTTGTGGCTCGAAAATGAAATGAAAAAAGATGTTCCAGAAGGCTTCAAATTTGGATTCATTCCTTCCGTTATGCAAAAGCCAGGCGGTAAATTTGTAGCTATTCCTTACACTAGTAACATTGCAATTGCAAAGAAGGCTAAAAATCCAGATGCAGCAAAAGCATTTATTGAATTTATCTTTACGAAACAAGCCGCAGTTCGTTGGGCTGAGCTGACTGGCGCTTTGATGAACGTCAAGGCAGATCTGGAATCTTCAGGCGCAAGTGATGT
Source organism: Paenibacillus sp. NPDC058367 (assembly GCF_042723305.1). Classification (NCBI taxonomy): domain Bacteria; kingdom Bacillati; phylum Bacillota; class Bacilli; order Caryophanales; family Paenibacillaceae; genus Paenibacillus; species Paenibacillus sp. NPDC058367. Next base: position 1,152,096 of record NZ_JBHXIZ010000001.1, on the reverse strand, counting down.
TGTTAAAACGGCAATGAAATATTTCAACGGTAGTGACACGATCGTTGCTCCTGTATTTAAATTGGCCGCGGACATTGAGCAGGCTGAGAATGATGCAACCATTGCATTGCTGCAAGGTTCCATTACACCAGAAGAATGGATGGACCGTATGGAGAAGGCGGCAGCCAAAATCCGGAAGTAAATTCATGACTCTTCTTTCTAAACAATCAGAGGACATACGTGCCTCTGATTGTTCTTTCAAATTTAAGGGGAGGATGGCTTACGCCCATGAAGAACAATAAATTGTGGAAACGTAATTTGTTTATTGCGAGTTTCTTGCTGCCTACGTTTGCTATCTTTTGTTTATTCACTATTTATCCGTTGTTTCGAGGCTTGTACTTAAGCTTCTTCGATTGGTCAGGCGGTTCCGAATCGATGAATTTTATCGGTATTGATAATTATAGACAATTATTCTCGGATGAGATCATACCAAAAGCCATTTCGAATGATTATTTCTTGATTTTTTGGAAGGTCATCTTAATCATGTTATTTGCAACGTTTTTCGCAGTTTCATTGACCCGTTTAAAATTGAAAGAATACGGTTTTTACCGAGTGGTGTTTTTCTTTCCGAATATCATTTCCGTAGCCGTTATCGGTGTATTGTGGAGTTTTATATACAATCCCCGTCTTGGATTCCTGAATGCATTCATCTCGTTATTTACAGGAAAACCAGTGGAAACGAACTGGTTAGGTGATTCAAACCTCGCAATGTGGTCACTTCTTCCTCCTAGTGTATGGGCTGGTATCGGATTCTATATGCTGCTCATTATCGCTTCTATTCTAGGTATTCCTTCCTCGCTATATGAAGCAGCCAGTATTGACGGTGCGGGGCAATGGCAACAGTTTACTCGAATTACTTTACCCCTGATTTGGGAGCAATTCAAAACCTCTATCATTCACATCGTAATCACAACACTGAACGGCTCCTTTATTATCGTTAAGCTGATGACGGATGGTGGCCCGGATAATCAGACACAAGTGCTCGGTTATTATTTGTATCAGATGGGCTTCAAACAGTTCCATTTAAGCTACGGGGCAACCATCGGGGTGCTGATCTTACTGTTATCTTTAATCACTACTCTAATTTTGCAGCGCATTCTTCACCGAGAGTCCATTGAAATGTAAGGAGGAAAATACTTTGAACGATAATCCCGCCAAAAAACCACTTCTGCTGATATCAAAAATTGCAGTTCGTTTTTTCCTCATCTTGTGGAGCTTGGTAGTCTTATATCCTGTTCTTTGGACATTCCTGACATCCTTAAAGGATAATCAGCAGGTTATGCTCGGGAAACCGTGGGATTTCCCATCTATTTTTCGTTTTGAAAACTATTCAAATGTGTGGAGCAGAGCAAACTTTGGCGATTACTTCCTGAACTCCATTATAGTAACCGTGGCTAGTACACTGTTATCGCTTATTATGGCTGCTACAACAGCATATATATTAGCTCGGTTTACCTTTAAATCTAGAGGCCTGTTTTATTTTGTATACGTTGCTTCAATGATGATTCCAACCACACTCGGATTGATACCGTTGTTCTTTCTTCTCGGAGATATGAATTTGTCCAACTCCTTAGTAGGGCTCACGCTTGTTTATTCTGTCGGAACGATTGGCATCCTTCCATTCGGTATCTTCTTTCTGGTTGGATTTTTCAAGGCACTTCCCCGTGAGCTTGAAGAAGCCGCAACAATTGATGGATCTTCACTTTACGGCGTTTTCTTCAAGATCATGTTGCCATTATCGAAGCCAGGATTAATCACAGTAGGAATTATGAATGCTTTAACGGTGTGGAATGAGTACATCATGGCCACGGTATTGATCAACGATCCAGCGAAATACACCATTCCTGTCGGAATAGCCATTATGCAAGGGGAAATGCAGTACAGAACGGAATGGGGGCCATTGTTTGCGGGTCTTTCCATTTCTATGATTCCCGTCATTGTGATGTATGTGTTGTATCAACGTCAAATTACGGGTGGGTTAACAGCAGGTGCGTTGAAAGGTTAATTATAGGAGGTGTTAAGGAAATGCCGAAGAAGATTCTCAGTATCTTCATTACACTTATAATGGTGGCCGGCTTGTTCTCCAGTTTTGCAGCTGCAGCGGATGTAGCTTCTGATCTTCCGCAAAATGATGCGAAAATAACGGAATCCTATGAAATCTATCCATTACCGCAGCAACAAACCGAAGAAGCAACAACCTTAACCATCACACAAAATGTAAACGTTGTTATTGAAGATACGATTGACCAGCCGACAAGAAAGCTGCTTCAAAGGATACTGGATTCCAAATCACTTCAGGTCACTGAGTCAGGAGCTGTAGTAGCAGGGAAAACAAATATCTTTTTGGGAACTAGAAATTCATCAGGCTATGTAGACAACTACTTCACTCAGAATATTCCCTATGAGGCGGATCACTTCAATGAGCTGGACGCTTATGTTCTTAACGTTAGCACCAAGCAACAGAATAAAGGTGTTATTGCGATATTAGGTAAAAATACGGATGCGGCTTATTATGGCCTGGCATCGCTGAAGATGATTTTTGATCAAATTCCTGATCTGCAGGTTCGTAATCTCACCATCGAAGATTTCTCTGATACTCGCTCACGGGGATTTATCGAAGGCTTTTACGGCACACCTTGGTCACATGAAGATCGAATGAGCTTGATGCGTTTCGGTGGAGAGTTGAAGATGAACACTTATATTTTTGCACCTAAAGATGATAAGTACCATAACGCGCAATGGAGAACACCTTATCCTGCAGCTGAGCTTGCCAAGATCAAAGAACTGGTGGATGTCGGTCATGAATCCAAGACGCAGTTTGTATGGGCGATTCATCCAGGGTTCAATATGATCAATTGGAACAATTATGATGCTGAACTCCAAACCTTACTTGCGAAGCTTGAACAATTGTACAGTGTCGGCGTACGTCAATTTGGACTATTTATGGATGATATCAGCACATCACAATCGTTAGTGGATAAGGACAAACATGTTAGGCTTATTACGGATGTTGCGAATTGGGTAACGTCCAAGAAAGACGTCAAATCATTAATTTATTGTCCTCCATATTATAATAAAAGCTGGACAGGAACGACTGGCAGACCCTATCTTGAAGCCTTGAGAAATGTGCCAGAGAATGTAGATATAATGTGGACCGGAAACGGTGTTGTTGCCTCTGTTAATGCAGCAGATATGCAGTGGCCCAAAGATGCACATGGAAGAGACCCTTATATGTGGTTAAACTGGCCAGTGAATGACTATAAGGATGCAAGACTGCTGCTTGGTAAAGCAGAAGTGCTCATTCCAGGTACACATAATATTTCAGGTGTAGTGTCAAATCCTATGAAGCATGCGGAATTATCTAAGATCGGTATCTTCGCGGTTGCGGATTACACTTGGAATGTAGATGATTTTGATCAAGAGGAGAGCTGGCTCGATTCATTTAAGCATATTGCTCCTGAAGTTGCCTCTGAGCTTAATACGATCGCCTATCATATGAGTGACCCATCGCCTAGCGGCCATGGACTTGTAGTAGGTGAATCGGAAAATATTAAAGCTGAGCTAGCGCAATTCTTAAGTCAATACTCAAGTGGTCAGCCGATAGAAACAACGGGGAATACATTGATTCAAGAATTTGATCTAGTATTGGATGCCATCGCGTCGTTTAGAGTAAATAACACGAATGAAAATATGGAAGAAGAAATTGATCCATGGCTAAATAGCTTGCAAAATGTCGTTCTTGCCGATAAATCGGCAGTTCTCTCTGCGATAGCAATCCAGAAAGAGAATGTTGATCAGGCATGGGAAGCACTGGCTAAGGCCACAAGCGCATTAAGCTTATCCAAAACATTCAAAATTGAGAAGCTTAATTCTCCAGATGTGACGGTCGAGGCAGGAGCAAAGCGGCTGGTTCCTTTTGCTGAGCAGCTCATCAATAAACTGGATGCTCAGATTTATACTTTGGTAGACCAGGAATATGTTAAACCTCTAGCTGTAAGCTCTTATGGTTCTCCTTCAGGATTAAACCTGATGGTAGACGGAGATTTAGCAACGAACGTCTATATTCAGACGCTTCAACAGAATGGGGACTGGTATGGCATTGATTTTGGCAAAACCATTAAAGTGGAAGAAATAGCGATCACACAAGGTAGAAATGACACGGATTTCGATATTTTCCAAAGGGGGATTCTAGAGTATTCCGTGAACGGTCAAGAATGGACTGCAATCGGAGAAGAGCGTTCCGGGTATAAAATTTCTGCTTCCGGGCTCAATGTGGAGGCAAGGATGGTTCGATATCGATTGACTCATGCTGGAATACCTGGAGGTAAGCCTGATTTATGGACGGCAGTTCGCGAGTTTTCCGTAAATGCAGGTAAAGATAAGGTAGCCATTTACACCGATGTGACAGAGTTGAAGGATACTCCTGTTATGGTAGCAGATAATTCTGTGCAATTATCGAATATGAACGGAATCACATTAAAGCCATCCCAATATGTTGGGATTAATTTGAAATCCATTGAAGAGATCACGCAAGTGGTGTTGGAAGCTTCAAACGGAGAAGTCCGGTTAGAATCATCAAAGAACGGTGTGGAATGGGAACAGGTTAATGAGGGGAATGGGGCGTTTGCTAGTGCTGCCTATTTCCGGATCATAAACAAGGGAACTGAGAATATCACTGTAGATCTGACAAGGCTCATGATCAAGCTGAACAAATTCTCTCCACCAATGATTACTCATAATTACGGAAGCATTTATGAAGGTTCTATCAACAACGTGTACAATGCTTCTTTAGAGAACAAGGTTTGGTTCGGCTCGATTCAATCGAAAGGGAAGTATATTCAGATCGACATGGGCGGTGTGGTGAATGTCCAGAATGTAGCTGTCGTGATTGGAGACGGTGAAGGAGATTTCTTCCGTAAGGGAGATTTACAGCTGTCACTAGACGGACAGACATGGGATACGATCCATACGTTTACTAATCCAAATGATCGGAGTTTGAATTTCCCTGAGCATGAGGTGCCTTACCGTTATAAGCGTGTTCAAGTTGACGGCGGCAAGCAAGCCCGCTATGTAAGATTGATTTCAACTGAAACCTATGATGCATGGCTCGCGCTTAATGAAATTTTGGTTAATGAAGGGATTGAAAGACCGGGAACTTCCAATCCGGCTATCCAGGCTGAACCTGCTGGAAACATAGGAAATGAAGCATTGCTGTCCGTTGACAAAAAGCTCTCCACCTTCTATATGCCGGGTGCTGGGAATACGGGTTCCTTAAATTATAAGTTGTCGAAGGATACGAAGGTAAAAGAAGTGATAGTTTTGCAAAATCCATCGGATAATTCAAACGCTGTGGTGTCCGTTCGAGATGCGATTGGATGGCATAAGGTTGGTAACCTGTCCTCATCTTATAATACATTTGATACCTCCAAGTATAGTTATGTGTTTGAAGTGAAGATTCAGTGGGAGGGTTCGATTAAACCCAAAATCCACGAGATCATTACCGTTAAAAAAGACGGGAATGGTGAAGTTGATCCATCGGGTAAGATGACTTCTGTTCTGTCTGGGGTAGACACTGTAGCTGGAGGTAATGACTTTCAACTGGCGTTTGGGGTAAAAAGTGTAACAGATGCTGTATATGCGATGGATATAACCATGAACTATGATCCTAAGCTGTTGGAATTCAAGGCTGCTACTTCCTTGCGTAGTGGAATCCAGGTGCTTGAAACTGCTAATCACACGCCTGGAAAACTACGACTGCTGGTGGTGAGTGAAGGTGCGGGAAATGCTGTGACTGGCAATCTGCAGCTGTTATCCTTGGATTTTGGTACTAAGACAGTAGCGGAAGCTACAGAGAGTACTATTCAGATTGAAAAAGTGATCGTAGCCGATGCGGAAGGCAAGGAGAGCGAAACTGTCACGTCGAGCCATAAGCTCAAGATAACAGCAGAAGAGCCGGAGCCTGGTATGACTGGTGACATCAATAAAGATGGCAAAGTGTCCATCGGTGACTTAGCGATTGTCGCTGCTAATTATGGCAAGGATACCAGCAGTCCGGATTGGGCTGAGGCTAAACGTGCCGATATCAATAAAGATGGTGTGATTGATTTGAAAGACTTAGCGCTGGTAGCTCGTAAGATAACAGAATGAGTAGTAGCCTTCAACCCATAACAAATTAGCAGATATAATCAAAAAAAAGGAAGTGTCACCGCAGCCATTTCATGGCTTTTGGGACACTTCCTTTTTTTGCTTGAAGAGTGCTAGCCTAGCTATGCTCCGCTAACTGTACCTCGAAGCCGTCCGGGTCCAGTATATATAAGAATCGCAGATGGGGATTTGGTGTGATCGGTCCGCGTGCGACGGGGATACCTTGGCTTTTCAAATACGCTATGGCATCGTCGAGCGATTCCACTTCGAAACCAACAGAAACGCCGCATTCCGGCTTCAGTGCCGGATCACTACCCTGAATAAGCTCGATTTTGGGCTGATCCACCGTGCCTAACATAACAATTTGTTTTCCTCTACTCTCAAATCTGCGGTCAATGGGAAGCCCCAGAATCCGGTTATAAAAATCAAGGGAAGCCTCCAGATCGCGCACCCTAAGCGTTACCCAATTCATGCTCAACTTCATGATTGTAATGTCCTCCTCTATCTATTTCTATGACAAAGCCGATTCTACCTAATTATACGCTTTCTTGTTCACTAAAAGTTCGTAATATTAAACCTAATTCACGAAGGAATACATAATTGTTAAACGATGCCTTGAATTCTAGAATGATAATATTGGAATTATATTACTTTTTCAAATCCAAAATCATTCTGGGAGGTTGTCATAATGATGCGTAGGCTTATTTACGTTCTTACGATCCTAGTAATCGTTCTAGGTTCCTGGTTGTTACTGCATAACCAAGAGAATAAGAGCGCTTTAGAAAAGGAAGGAAAAGAAGTGACTAACGTGATTACTACTGACAGTAGTACATCAGCGGCTAAAGTTACTGTCAATAACGGACAAATTTCGGTTCAGTACTTGACTCCCGCTTATAAGGTTACAGTGAAAGGAGATATTTTGTATGCGAGCAAGAAGAATGAGACAGATGCTGTAGAAACGCTGAAACTCGATCTGTACGAGCCGTCTGGCGATAATAACGAGAAGAGGCCTGTATTTATTTTCATTCACGGTGGTGGTTATACAGAAGGGAATAAGAACGATGCAGCAGATTTTTCTACGGGATTGGCGAAGCGAGGATATGCTGTATTGTCCGTTGATTATAGGCTGAAAAAAGATCCATTTACTAATTTCAGCCGCACACTTAATGACGCTTATGAAGATATAACCGATGTGATTAAATGGATCAACGATAACGCAGAGATTTACGGGATGGATGCAAGCCGTATTGTTATCGGTGGTGATTCGGCGGGGGGACATCTAGCCATAAACTTTGTCAATCAATATGTATCACAGGATCCTTCCATCATTAAATCTGTATTTTCTATTGTTGATATTTATGGTGGTGATCTGACGAAAAGTGCGGACAGCAAGCTGCCGCCGGTCCTCATCATTCATGGAACGATAGACAAACTGGTGCCGTACCAGCAAAGTGTTGACTTGGCCGAACAGCTGAAAGAGAAGGGGGTGTATCATAATCTACTCACCATGGAAGGTGTCGGACATGACTACAAGAATGATAAATACATCGATGAAATTATGGAGACGACAACACATTTTCTATGGAATGTCATGAATAGTTCTGATCTTGCAAAGCTGCCAGAGAATTCCGGAATTTCGATTGCTTCCGGCGATGCCTTTGATATTAAGCTGCCTGAGGTCTATCGCATTCCTGCGAAGGAGTCGATGAACATCGATTTGCCTGAGGGCTGGATACTTCGTGAGCAGGAGGAGAAAGAAGACAGACTTCGGATACAGGTTCCGGAAGGCTTGGTGCGAGGAAATGATACACTGTTTGTCTCACGAGGCGAAGATCCTAAAACGGCAATGAGCTTCGCTGTCAATGTTAACGTAATCGACCCGCTGACGGTGAAATATGAGACATATTATGATGAAGCTGCCAAGGAATTAAAAACTCATATGGATGTTACTAATCAGTCTACGAACAATTTCAATGGTTCAGTGGAAGCCGATTATGAAACAGGACGTTCTACTCAGGGGACCTACAACGCCACTGTGGAGAATCTGGAATCAGGAAAGAGTGTGCGGTTAGAGATTCCTGAGCTTGCTAGAGGACAACGGACGCTTAAATCTTATAATGACATAGGTAATCTATTGCAGACGACGTTAGATTCCTTTAACGCACTGTTGTTGCCAAAACTCAGTAAGCCCGTTGAAATCAATGGTAACCTATCAGATTGGAGTGATCTGGCTCGCTTTGATGTGAAGGATATCAAAATCAATGGTTGGCGAGGTGAGCAGGATATCAGTGCGACCGGTTCCTTAGCTTGGGACGCGGATAACCTTTATCTAGGGGTAGAAGTTATAGATGACAAGCATGAACAGTCGGCATCAGGTGATGCTATTTGGAGTGGGGACAGCATTCAGATTGGGATTGGTATTGCAAACTCAGACGGAACGGTACCCTCGGAGTATCATGAACTAGGTGTGGCTCGGGGAAATGCAGGGAATTTACTCAAGTGGCGCTGGCTAACCCCAAGGGGATTCAATATAAATGATGCCCTAGAGCTAAAGTATGCGGTGAGTCGTTCAGATTCAACAACCAGCTATGAATTAGCCATACCCTGGCGTGAACTGAGCCATGACATTACGCAGGTGAAGCAAGGAATGAAGCTTAAGTTTTCGCTGTTGGTCAATGATAATGAAGGCGAGGGGCGTAGAGGCTGGCTGGAATACAATAGTGGCATAGGTTCTTCGAAGGATGTTAATGCCTTCGGGGATCTGTACCTGATGGATTAAGAAGATCTCATGAAACTATAAGTTTCTGTAACTATCGGGAAAACGGCAGAGATGCCGTTTTTTTATTTTATTATCGCTCAATGAACGAAAAGATAACAAATAAGTTTTGCATTGACACATCCAGATTTTTACATTATAATATGAATGAAAAAATAATTATTCATTCATGGAGATGCGGAAAGTGGAAGATAAAAAAACAAAGATTTATGATTGTGGGAAAGAGATATTTAGCAATAAAGGTTTTAAGGATACGAATGTCTCGGACATTACAAAAAAAGCTGGAATAGCTATAGGAACCTTTTACAATTATTATCCTTCTAAGGAAAAGCTTTTTATGGATATCTTTCTTGAAGAAAATGCGAAACTCAAAAAAAACTGTATGGAATCCCTTGACATGACCCAAAGCCCGGTGATTGTAATTCGGCAGATGATGGCACTCAATATGGAAGGCATATTATCCAACCCCATTTTAAAGGAATGGTATAACAAAAGTGTTTTTGGGAAAATCGAACAGCTTTATCGAGAAGAAACCGGCATTCAGGTGAACGATTTCTTATATGATAGCTTCCATGAAATTGTGCAGCAATGGCAAACCGAAGGCAAGATGCGAAGCGATATGGACAGCAAAATGATTATGATGGTCTTCGCCGCCATGATCAATGTGGAGACCCACAAGGAAGAAATAGGACTGGAGTTCTTTCCACAATTACTGGACCATATGATGGAACTAATCATGAAGGGTCTTACAGACTGCCCCAAATAGAACGAATGAGGCAGTTTTTTTATCCCTTAAAATGAATGAATATTATAATATTCATTCAAAAACTGAGAAGAGGGGCATGCGAATGAACATTGTTGTAAGTAGTAAAAGGAAGATCTCAATGTGGATGGTTATACTGATCATCTTCGTCGTGATTGTAGTCATCGTATGGGGAGGGATTCTCTTAAGTGCTCCAGGGAGGCGTGAAGTTCAGAAGCTTACTATCGACGTCATTGATTTCCAAAAGCTGCGTGATGGAACCTATGTGGGAGAATATATCGGCACAAAGGATCATTCCAGAGATACTAAGGTTCAGGCATCAATATCTGAGGGTCAAATTTTAGATATTAAAATACTCAAAGGCGCTATAGATAAAAATGGAAATCTGCTTAAAATGAAGGGGGGGATAAGCATTGGTGATTTGTTTAGACATGTGATTGAATCACAATCCCTTCAGGTAGACGTTATTAGTGGGGCAACGCTTACCTCTAAAGCACATCTTAAGGCACTAGAAAATGCACTGGAGCAAGCAAAGACGAAATAATTCGTTTCAGGAGGGCTAAGATGAACATTGCAGTCATATCGTATTCATTCACAGGCAACAATGATGCATTAGCTGGCAGTGTGGCTAAAGAACTGTCATCTGAATATTTTCAGATTTCTGAATCCAAGCAGCGGACATTGAGTTCCATTACAATGGATATGATTTTCAGCAGGATACCGTTGGTACAGCCATCACCTAATGTATTAGTAAAGTATGATTTGATCCTCTTTTTCGGGCCGATCTGGATGGGGCAAGTGGCCACACCACTCCGACCCTATTTAAAGCATTTGAAAACAAACCCGAACAAGTATGGTTTTATTTCAATCAGTGGCGGAGCGGACGGACCCAACTCGAAGGTACCAGGCGAACTCAGGAAAAGAACTGGGGCTGATCCCGTTGTATTTATAGATCTGTATATCGCCGACTTAATATCGACAAATCCTAAACCGACACGAAAAGCTACTTCTGCTTACAAGTTAGATCCTGGGGATATCAAACAATTAACCAGTATAGTAGTGAAGAAAATAATGGATGTGACTTAAGTAAGAGTTGACCCATAAATAAACGGCAGAGATGCCGTTTATTTATTTTCTCCTCAACTGGTAGGAATTTGTCTATTATTAAAGTGTCAGTTCAATTCACTAGATGGTATGATAGGAGCGGGAGGGAATTTAAAATGACCAATGAGATAACCAATGAGAACGAAGAAACATTAAACGAGAACGAGGAAATAACCAATGATCCAGAAATGTCTGAGGAGGATATGAATAAGCTGGTGATGGCTGTTCATCATAACGGTCTCGTAGCTTTGAGAGTGCACTTTCAAGACGTTGAAGGACAAGTGTTGAATATGGAGGCCTACGGCCCGGTTTTTGTTTTTCACGTAAAGTCTGAGTTAGACCATGTCTATTCTTGCGGCTTTTTTCTGCGTGAATTGATTGCAAGATTCCAATCGGGTAAGGATCCTGCAGCATGGATGGCTTCATTCTTTGTTGATCTGATGAAGATTGAGGGAGGCAAAACGCTTCCAAAACCGCCTTCAAGTGAAGAGGAAGCTAAAGCGATCATAGACAATGTATTAGTTCCGCAATGTATTAAAGAAATAACTGAAGAATTTGCGCCAGAGGATGTACATGTAGGTCTAGCTTGGAACGAAAAACTAGGTCCGGTCTTCGAGGCTGGTTTTCCAGCGATAAGCGATGGAAATAACGTGTGTGCGTTCCCACTGCATTTATTGTTAACGCACTTGCAATTAAATCGGGATCCTTCCGAGCTGCTTGTTCAAGGTATGTATAACATCCGCAAGGAACATGGGTTGGAGTAAAGCAGGCTCTGAGCCTTGGCCATCCATACAACAAAGAAACGGCAGAAGTGTCGTTTCTTTGTTATATTTTATGAGTTTTTACAAGTGGCTCGCTGTATCCATAGGAACTAAGGAGGTTTTCTAGTGAACATCAGAGCATTGTGTGAAGGGATTAAGCTTGATCCTGCTGCCAGACAGCAGGTTTATGAGTTTCAGATGAAAGAGGATGAATATCTAGTTTATAAACAACATTTTTATTTTGACAGATTTTCTTTTTTTGAATCCGTGAAACAATCGGTTGGCTATCGAAAGCTGCTATTATATTTATTTGTGAGATTCGCAGTAGATGCTTATGAAGAGTATCGTATCCGTAACATTGAGGATGAGATTTATTATGATACATTCTCGGATATTCAGATCTGGTGCATGCAGTGTATGCGTGATTACGGTGAATATGGTATTGAAGAATATAACTGGCTGCAAGAGCATGTTCAGCTTCGTTTATTTCGTTTAGGAAGAATGCAATTTCAACCTTTTGCGATGGACAGGGATTTAGTCGTTGATGGTTGTAAAATCTTTACTAATCAAATCGTGCTTAATGTGCATATTCCAGCTGGAGCGCCTTTATCAGTTCAAGGTGTAGAGGAATCCTTTCAGTTAGCCAGAGCTTTTTTCAGAGGTATATCGCCGGTATTTATTTGTCATTCATGGCTGCTTGATCCGGAATTAAGTGAGATCTTGAACCCGGAATCGAACATTATTCAGTTTCAAAGTCAGTTCAATATTTATGAGGTTGATAAGAGTTCGAAGGAAGCAGAGCAAAGAATATTTAATAAGCTAAGCGTGAACCCTCAAGAGTATGAAGAGAACACCCAACTGCAACGGAGCGCAAAAGCCTTTTTAATGGCAGGAGGTAAGCTAGGAAGTGGTTATGGGATTAAAGTACATAAGTAAGGTTGAAATCTTGGCATATTACGGTTAGAGAAGACGTACACTGCAAATGAAGTGATGCGTTAACCTGACTCTGGCTGTAATAGCTGGTATTGGGGATAACGTTTTGTTTTATCTAAAAACGAAACCGGTTTCAAATGTGCGAGCGCGCCGTGCAATGAAATCAATAAGATCAAAGAGGTGATTCCATTGGGCTGACTCCGAGCAGATATCGTCTTAAGCATTCCTGTGTCCTATAATTTTTTCATTTATTAGGAGGAGACGACGATGTTGAGAAAAGGAAAAATGCTAAGTCTATTTCTGCTGTTCACACTCATGATTGCTCTAGTGCCTACTGGCAATTCAAGTGCAGCCTCGAACTGGAATCTGGTATGGAGCGATGAATTTGACGGGAATTCTCTGAATACTGGTAATTGGTCCGCCGAAATCGGCACAGGGAGCGGTGGCTGGGGTAACAATGAACTTCAGTACTATACTAGTCGTCCGCAGAACCTGAAAGTTACGGGTGGAAATCTGGTTATTACAGCGCAAAAAGAATCCTACAATGGAATGAGTTACACCTCTGCACGGATCAAAACACAAGGACTTAAAAGCTTTACCTATGGGAAAATCGAAGCTAGAATCAAGGTGCCTTCAGGCCAAGGTCTCTGGCCAGCATTTTGGATGCTTGGATCAAATATTGATACAGTAGGTTGGCCTAAATCCGGTGAAACGGACATTATGGAACGAGTGAACAATAATGCTTTTGTTAATGGGACGGTACACTGGGATGCCAATGGGCATGCCGAGTATGGGCAGGTATCCGGAAATCTGGATTTCTCTCAATACCATGTGTATAGCGTTGAATGGGATGCGAATTATATCAAGTGGTTTGTAGATGACAACCAATTTAATGCTTTTTATATTGAGAATGGAACAGGCAATACGGAGGAGTTCCAAAAACCCTTCTTTATCCTGCTAAACCTTGCCGTTGGTGGGAATTGGCCTGGAAGTCCAAACGCTTCAACTGCTTTCCCGGCGCAAATGCTGGTTGATTATGTACGTGTGTATCAATCCGCGCCTACCTCAAGCATCGTTAGTGGTGGGATTTATACTTTAGCAGACAAGGCTAGTGGCAAGGTTCTGGACGTAGTGGATGTATCCACAGCAAGTGGGGCAAAGATGCAGCAATGGACTAATTACACAGCTAATAATCAGAAATTTAAGGTGGAAAGTACAGGAGATGGCTACTATAAGCTGACAGCAGTGCATAGTGGAAAAGTGTTGGATGTGCCAAATTCATCAACCGCCAGCGGCGTACAGTTGCAACAATGGGATGACAATGGTACCAACGCTCAGCGGTGGAGCATTGTAGATGTAGGGGGTGGCTACTACAAACTAATTTCTAAAGTGAGTGGATTAGCTATGGATGTAAACGGAGCCTCAACGGCAGATGGCGCAGCGGTTCAGCAGTGGACGGATAACGGAAGCGATGCTCAGAAATGGTTTTTTACTAAAGTGAACTAAAAGGATCTATTATACGATTATGTTCAAGAAAACGGCAGAGATGCCGTTTTTTATTTTTTCGCAGAATATAGATACACTTATCAGAAGGCATCATTTCATATTTTAATATTCCTCTATCTGATATACTGTGATTAATAGACTTGAATTCTAAAAAATGCTACTAAAATAGATTGAATTTATTGCATTACCCATAGCATTATACATATTCGGAGGGGTTATCATTGATTGTTGGAACGAAACTCCATATCCCTCGTGTTCGTAAATCTTTGGTCTCTCGCCCAAGGCTGATGCGTAAACTTAATGAAGGAATGGACTACAAGTTGACGCTTATTTCTGCTCAAGCCGGTTATGGCAAAACCACAGCATTAAGTGAATGGATTAGACATTGTGATATGCAAGTGGCTTGGGTTTCATTAGATATGCAGGATAACGATTGGGCTCAGTTTTGGAGTTATGTAACAGCCTCTATCCAGGAGAGTTGCCCTAAGTTTGGATCAACGGTTCAACCCCTTCTGATCAATGGGCCTTCTATGACTTTGGAGCCAGCGATAGTAGCGCTATTGAATGAGTTAAATAACTTAACAAATGAACTAATTATTATTCTTGATGATTATCATGTCATCGAAACCCCCACAATACATCAGTCTATGGCTTATCTACTTGAGCATTTACCTCCCCATATTCATCTATATGTAGTTAGTCGAACTGATTTGACCATACCTACTACCAGGCTTTTGGCAAAAGGTGAGTTACATCGAATCATCATGCAGGATCTGCGTTTTCAACTGGATGAGGGATTTGAATTTTTTCGGGATACAACCGATTTGCAATTAACCACAGATCAAATTACCGAGCTGTATGATCAGACCGAAGGGTGGATCAGCGGCCTGCAGCTGGCGGCGATCAGTCTCAAGCGAAGTGACAATATAGCTGTATCCATTCAGCAATTTAGAGGTCAACAGCAGCATATATCCGATTATTTGCTAGAAGAAGTATTTCATCATCTTCCGGATTCCGTACGCACTTTCTTACTGGAAACTTCTATTTTAAATCGGATGAATCATTCCTTATGTCAAGCTGTAACCGGTCAAATGAACTGCCAAGAGCAATTGGAGAGGTTAGTCCATTTGAATTTATTTGTTATTCCCTTAGATGATCAAAGGAATTGGTACAGGTATCATCATTTGCTTTCTGACTTCTTGCAGCAAATATTGTTCAGAACAGATCCGAATAAGTGGATGCAAGTACACACTCGAGCGGCAAATTGGCTGGAGGAGCATGGCTTTGCTGGAGAAGCAGTGGAGCATCATATAGAAGGGAAGAAGTTTGCAGATGCTGTTCGTTTAATCGAGAAGAATCTTCATACGTTGGTGCAATCGAAAAGCGTTGTTTTGATTCGCTGGGTGTCTGGTTTGCCGGAGAACTCTTTTGCAGAGAAGCCTATGATTGAATTGTTTTATATCTCTGTATTGCTGGGAGTTGGAGAATGGAAGACGGCATTTAAGAGAGTAGAGCAGGCTGAAATACGGTTTCTAGCGTTGCAGGGGAAAATGGATGATACCCAGTGGAATCAGATTATGGGCAATCTTTACTTTTTCTGTTCAGTCACCACTTATCTGCAAAAGGACCTTGAGCGAACGTCGGCATACTTTGAGCTCGTAGAGCAATTCGTGCCAGAAGGTAGTTTGTTTCAAACAATGGGGCGTAATCGTTATCAAGGGAATGATGTGTTTGATGATCACTTGGCACTTATTAATGATCTTCACGCAGCGGAAGCCTTCCTATTAAAATGGATTACAGTTTGGGAGAACAAACAGGAGTATCCTTTTGTTGGTTATTTGTATGCTTCTTATAGCAAATTGCTCTATGAATGGAATCGATTGGACGAAGCTGAACGGTATGCAAGTAAAGTCCTTGAACGTAAGGACATGCAGCCTTTCGCTCGAATATTGATTCACAATTACACTAGCGCTTCAAGGATTCAGCAAGCCAAAGGAGATCCAGCGCGTGCATCACAGCTGCTTACACAGTTGAAACTGCAAATTGACTCTCCTGACTATGATTTGTTTATGTTAGGTGTTGAAGCGGAGCAAGCTTGTTTATCTCTGCAGCAGGGTTCGATTCAAACAGCTCTGACATGGCTAAGGAAATGTGGGTTAACACCTACGGATAAAATTCCTATGAATCGAATCGCGGAGTATCTTGCTCTGGCAAAAGTGTTGGCAGCATGCGAACGTTCAGCGGAAGCCTTACAAGTATTGGATCAACTGAATCTGTTATTATCTAAGGAAAATCGTCTCCGAGATCAAATTAAGGTATGTATTGCGCAAAGTATGACGTTTGAGTCCATCGGCCGCACAGCGGAAGCTCATCTGCACTTGGAGACCGCACTACATCTAGCAGAGCCAGAAGGTTATATTCGGAGCTTTATGGATGAAGGTTCTAAGATGGAGGAACTGCTATCTACTTATCTGAAGATACAGATAGGTAGTCTAATTCGCAATCCAAAGGTTTCATTGTTCTATGTGAAGCAGTTGATCCAGGCTTTTAATGTAACCATGGAAGGCAAGCCATCTCTCAAAGAAATACTAACGGAACAGGAAATGAAAGTTCTACATTTAATCGCAAGTGGGCTGTCGAATAAAGAAATCGCCGACAAGCTATTTGTTACAGGTGAAACAGTGAAATTTCATATTAAAAATATGTATAGAAAGCTTGGAGTAAACAATCGTGTACAAGCGCTCCAATGTTTCAATACATTCATATAATAGGTATGAAGCCCCCTATAAGTAAGACTATCCTCCCCTTTTGGGGAGTTTTTTTTTGGAAAAGTTAGTCTTATAGTTAGGTAATTGCTGAGTATTCGACATACAAAGATATTTTGCAACAAGAAATTTTATGAAAAGAAGGTGTAGAAAAACGAAAAATGGCTGTAAAGGTTGGCAGTTTTATCGCACTTTGGAATTATTTTTACCTGTTTGTTAGGTACATTGGAGGAGAGTAAATATAGCTATGTTAATAAGAAAAATATTTGGTTCTACTGAAAGATGGCTGAAAGGATTTACGATTCGTTTATTAGTAGGATTGATGATATTTTCATCGTTCTCCTTTATATTTACAGGCGTTGTTTCTGCGCAAGATGGGAATACAGGACCTGATGGAAGCCCCGGATGGACCTATTGTGCCGACGAAGGAGAGGATAATACTTGCATAGTTCCAGGGAGGAAAGAAGTCCGTTATTGGGCTACTGGGGGGAATTATAACTATTATTCGAAAATTGTTACCGATAGTACGATATGTTCAAATGACGTAATGGGAGACCCTCAAGGCGGAGTAAGAAAGGCATGTTATTATCGTGACCTTCAGCTTGATAGCGGCGAATTGACTAAAGTCGTTAGTGAGCAGAACAAGACGTTAACGGTTACATTTAATGTGTATGCTAGACAGGCAGGCACAATAGAGGATTTGCGAGAAAAGATTACAGTGAAGAAAACAAGCGGCGGCGCTTATGCACCTCTTGACGTAGAGGACACCGTTACAAACGTAACCTATACAGATACAAGTAGTACGCTAGAAATTCATTTTAAAGACACTTTATTAGGGGATTCAAATGCACTGAAAATCGATGCGGGAGCATTTGTTGATATCTCAGATAACGCATATAGTCAGCCCATTGAGATTACAAATATTCAATTTACTCCGCCTGTTCTAACAGGGGATACGGATAATAACTACACCGATAAAGATATAACGATTACTTTTCCTGACGATTCTCTGTGGCGTGAAGCGATCACGGCGGTGTCAGATGGAGAGGCAGTATTAAGTAAAGAGACACAATACGCTGTTGATGCCGGTATGCTCACGATAAAAGCCGGTGTACTGATGACAAAAGGCAGTCATGACATTAGAGTGGCAGCGCTTGGTTATCCAGATGTGGTTGTAAGTCAACAGATGATCAAAAAGTATACGGGTAATGGGTCAGGTACAGAAAGTGAGCCCTATCTGATTCAGACTGCCGATCAACTGAGTGAAGTTAGAAACCATATGGAAAGTGGTACTTATTTCAAACTTATAGCAGACATCGATCTAGGAAGTTATACAAGCTGGACGCCGATCGGTGATAGTAGTGAAAGATTTAAAGCAAATATAGACGGCAACGGATATAAAATTACGAACCTGAGTATTCATAATAATTACAATTATTATGTGGGACTATTCGGGTATATAGATTTTGGAAGTACAGTTACAAATATGAGATTGGAAAACATCAACATCACAGGTGGTAGTACTTTTGTTGGTGCTATTACTGGAGTTAGTAGTGGAACCATTAACAATAGTTATGTTACTGGGTTATCTCTAAAAGGTAGTGGATATGTTGGAGGAGTGGTAGGATATAGCGAAAATGGATCCATCACTAATAGTTATGCGAATGGAGCATTGAATGGAGGTTATTATGTAGGCGGCTTGGTGGGGAGTGCTTACTTTGGAGTGGTAAGTAATAGCTATGCGTCAGGATCGGTAACCGGGACTGGTATTTATGGAATAAACGGCGTTGGCGGCTTGATTGGTTATTCTCTCTATACAAACATTAGCAACAGCTACGCGACTGGAACTGTGAAGCCTGGTCCTGGGACTGGTGAGGTTGGTGGTTTGATTGGTAGCTATTTCATGTATGGACCATTAGCGAATAGCTTCTATGACAAAGATACAGCACAGCAAGAGGATACAGGAAAAGGTGAACGAAGAACAACTGCAGAGATGCATACTAAGGCTAATTTCAGCGGTTGGAACTTCGATTCCACATGGTATATCACCCCGGATCAGTATCCTAGATTGTGGGCATTTACGGATTTATCTCCAGGGACTAAAGGCTGGACAACAAAGATTAATAATGTATCTAACGGGATGGAATATTCGCTTAACGATAGCAATTATATTCCAATAACAGACATTGATGCAGATAACATTGTTGTAGATGCGGGAGATCAAATTAAAGTCCGAGTAGCAGGAGATATAACAAGCACCAAAACATTGACAGTAGGTGTAGCAGATATTAAGGCCGGACCCACTTTAGGCAGCTTAACGGTGGGAACCACCGCGGGAACTACGAAGCTAATCAATGTAAGTGGAGCTATGGAATATAGAGTCAATTCGGGCTTGTATGAGGAAATTACCGATACAAGTGAGGATAATATTTCTGTCTATGCGGGCGATACGATTTTTGTTCGTCTTGCGGCAACTTCCTCAGAACCAGCGTCCTTCGACCAAAAATTAAAAGTTGGTTTAGCGCATATCAAATCAGCAGGAGCGCCAACTGGATTATTGGCGCCAGGAACGATTGGTGGCACGACAAAGCTAAGTGATGTTTCGGAAAAGATGGAATATAAGATCAATGAGAACCCGTATAAAGGGATTTCCGGTACGAGTGTTGATAACCTCATTGTTAATGAAAACGATACGATCTCAGTTCGTATAGCGGAAACAGCTAAACTACCTGCGTCTGAAGTACAAGAGCTGACCGTTGAATCAGATGTAATAAACCCAAAAAGTGCAGACGCGACCCTAAGCGGACTGACCTTTACCGATGTGACGCTCAGCCCTACATTTTCTAAGGATACATTGACGTATACAGCAGCTGTTGCTAATAGCGTAACGAATACGACAATCACAGCAACCAAAGGGAATAAGGATTCTGTGATCCTAGTGATAGATTTAGGTTCGAAGTCGCTGTCCGTTGGAGTAAATACCTTTATTGTTCATGTTACAGCTGAGGATGGTGTCACGAAGAAGGAATATACCGTGACGATAACTCGTGCGACAAGTTCAGACGCCTCTTTGAGTGCGCTGACGTTAAGTGGAGTGACACTCAGTCCTGTGTTTGCTAGCGGCACTTTGTCGTACACTGCTAATGTAGCAAACAATGTGACTAGTACAACTATTGGAGCAAGCACGAATAGTGGGGCTGCTATGGTTCCCGTAGCAGATCTAGGTTTGAAGCTGCTATCGGTAGGAGCGAATACATTCACTGTCCACGTCACCGCAGAGGATGGTATTACAAAGAAAGATTATAGCGTTACGGTAACAAGAGCGAAGAGTTCAGATGCCACACTCCGTGCCTTTACGTTAAGCGGAATAACACTAAGTCCAGCATTTGCTAGTGGAACATTAACGTACACAGCTAATGTAGCGAATGATGTGACAAGCACGACCGTTGGAGCAACTAAGAATGACGGAACCGCAACGGTTTCAGCAGGTGATCTAGGCTCGAAGACGTTATCGGTAGGAGCGAATATATTCACCGTTCACGTCACTGCAGAAGATGGAACAAAGAAGGACTATACCGTGACGGTAACCCGAGCGGCAAGTTCAAATGCCACGTTAAGCGACTTGTCCTTAAGTGGAGTGACACTGAGTCCAACCTTTGATGAGGATACTTTCACTTACGTATCCAGTGTAACGAATGATGTGAAGAGCACCATCGTGGCAGCAGCTACGAATGATGAAACTGCTACGATCTCAGCAGGTGATCTAGGCACGAAGACGTTATCGGTAGGAGCGAATATACTCACCGTTCACGTCACTGCAGAAGATGGAACAAAGAAGGACTATACCGTGACGGTAACCGGAGCGGCAAGTTCGGATGCCACATTAAGCGACTTATCCTTAAGCGGAGTAACACTGAGTCCAACCTTTACAAGTGGTGCACTGGCTTACACAGCCAATGTAGCTAATGATGTGAAGAGCACCATCGTGGCAGCAGCTACGAATGATGAAACTGCTACGATCTCAGCAGATGATCTTGGTTCGAAATCTCTGTCCGTTGGAAAAAACATAATTACGGTAACCGTAACAGCGGAAGATGGGATCACGAAGAAGGAATACACCGTTGAAGTAACCCGAGCGGCAAGTTCGGATGCCACATTAAGCGACTTATCCTTAAGCGGAGTAACACTGAGTCCAACCTTTACAAGTGGTGCACTGGCTTACACAGCC